>NZ_JBDVNC010000014.1:0-118081 GCF_039969785.1 Shimia sp.
CTCTTGGGCGTGATGGGGATCTACTCGATGAACTTGGCAACGTGCTGGTTCCAGGGTTTGCTGAGCTTGGGGAAGATGCATTAGTCCAAGCGATCCCCGCAGCGTTGATGGCCTCGGATAAATTCGTAGAGGGAACAGTTCTGCTGGGAACGGTGCTTGAATCTGTACCATTCTCAGTTGTCCCTTCGCTTGCCTACGGGATTGGCAGATATGTCGGCGAATATGTCGGCGGGCCAATTATATTGGGCGTCTACAAATGGGTCAAAGGGTTGGACCTTGATCCCTACGACATCCGCCTTGTGCATGGTGACGGTCTTTATGAAGAAGGATTGTTCTTTGGCGAAGGCGATGCGGGGATCAGCGATTACGATACTGCGGTGACGTTGTTGGTGGACAGCGATGCCGAAATCGTCCGTGCTGATATGATGCGACAGGACGATATCGGCGCTGACGATCACGGAGAGCTGTTTGCCAGCGTCTGGGATGCCGAGGCGCTTTATGATTTTGCCGCGTATGGCAATATCGACCCTTCCGAGTTGATCGGTTGGCAAAGTGGAAATCATGCCATCATTCCGCGCGGTGACGACAACGATGTCGTGTTGTTTCTGGCAGACGAAGACGGCGATCTAGTTGAAAACCCTATCATATTTGAACTTGCCTATCCGGGGCCAAATCCCGAGGTGGGGATCAATGCGATCTACGGTGAGTTCGGTGGAGGGCACCAGCTGCTTCTGGGGCAAACCTACGGGACACCCGACGAATATGTCGGGTTGATGCCCGTTGCTGCCCAGGCCGACCTTCAAGGTGTGCCCGGTTTTGCCAATGTAATCTTTGCAACAGAACATGATCGCGCGATCCGTCTCCAAGGGGCCGAAGGCGACGACTATATCTATGGCAGCGCCTATAATGACACGCTTGTTGCGTCAGGTGGCGATGATTTTTTCAACGGCAACGCGGGCCATGACCAGATCACCTATGGCGGCTCTGACACCTATACGGTGCAACTCGGGGGTATGGGAGGGGACGAACCGATCAGCTACGTTTCCTTACGCGATGATATCTTGGTTACACGTAACGGCGATGCGGGCTTTGAAGATTTCCTGTCAAATGTAGAGCAAATCACGCTGGGCAGCGGGAATGACACCATCTTTGCGACTCAGTTGCAGGAAGCATTTGTACAACTCGACGCGGGGTCTGGACGCCATGACAGGCTGATCCTCGGAGACCCGGTGGAAGACTATTACTGGTCGGGTTCGGGGTCTAGGGATGTTTTGGTGGATGCGGATGGTCTGATTACCCTTGCCAATGGAAGTACAATATCGGGCATAGATGTCATCGAGGTGCGGGGAACTGGCGATTCTCCCGAAATCTATTTCGAAACCCTGGACATTGAGCTTGAAATTGAAGCCTCGGAAAGCAGCCAGAATTTCTCGGGGCTGTCCTCTGCAATCACATTGAGGGCTAGTGGTGATCGCGATGCAGCGGGGTTTTCTGTCTCTGACAGTTCGCATGGCATGAATTTCGCACGTGACCGCGGAGCGAACTATATCGTTGGCACGGATTTTGGCGACACGCTTCACCTGAATTATGATGGTTCGCCCGAAACCTACTATATTTCAGGAGGTTTTTCCTTCTCCAGTGGCGTTGGAGATGACACGATCCATGGTGCAAATTCAATCGATTACATTTACGCGGGGGGACATGATGTTTTTTACGATGTGCAGCCAACCCGTATCCACTATGATCTTAATCGAATAACACTGCCGGATGGTGTGGATGCCGGGGACCTTTCAGTCACGGAAAACGTCATCGCGGACAGTAACTCTTATCGAATAAACCGAGACGGCTCGCGGGGTGAATTACTCTCTTGGCAGTCTGATATCGTGGTTTCGGTGGCCGGACACGGGGCGATCACATTTGCGAACGTAGAAGTTTTTGCCAACTCTTACGAAGTGCGGCAGATTGCCCATTTGACCCTGTTTGACCAACAAGGTGACACATATTCCCGCCAGTACGTCGATTTACCGGCTCGCGACACGCCCGCGGCCATTCGCGAACATTCTTCCACCCCCTACACCGACGTGTTCGGAACCTCCGGCGATGACACTTTGGTTGTCGACTCCTCTCACGGTGATCAGCCGAACCCGGGGCAATACCGTTTGGGGCAGGGAAACGACATATTCACTGTAACAGATGGATTTATTGGACAGGTCTACCTTGGTCCTGGGGATGATATTTTCCATGACGATATCGGATACGGAAGTACCTATGGTGGGTTTGGCGATGATACATTTCATGCAAGCCCATCGCGCTTAAATGGAATAGAAGACAAGTTTTACGGTGAAGAAGGCAACGATCGCCTAATCTATCGGTTTGAGCAGGCCGCGGGCAGCGCGAACAATACCTATTTCTACGGCGGGGCAGGTCTGGACACTGTCGAGATGCATGTTTCTCTGGCGCATACGTCACTTGATGACCTCGCCGACCTCGCGGTGGATGTGGGGTTGTTCCAGAGCTATTTGGAGATCTCCCCGCCGCACGGCGATTTTGGCACGGACAATTCCCGATATTTCGACACCATTTCTCTCGACATTTACGATGTCGAGGCCATTGAGTTTTATGTCGACGGGGTTCTGGTCGAGGTTAACACATCTGGCATAGGAACCGCTGCGCAAGAAATCATTTTGAACGTTGACGGTCGCGCTGCGGTAACCGGAGGCGACGGACTAAATGTCATCATTGGCTCCAATATCTCGGAAGAGATCATCGGCGGGGCCGACTATGATTGGATTGCCGGTTTTGCCGGAAATGACACAATCCTTGGTGGCGATGACGACGACTGGATCCACGGCGGCGAAGGCGACGACGTTATTAACGGCGGCGTCGGTTATGACACACTCGCCGGCAGCATCGGTCACGACACGTTCCTCATTTCGGATGATCTTGACGATCTCTATGGTGGCGACGGTAACGACACAGCCGATTTTTCAGGGATGGTCACAGGCGTAGATTTGACCACCGTCACGATCCGAGACGTTGAAGAACTCATCGGCAGCGATGGAGATGATACACTTGATGGAGAGAACGCCGTGGCAATTTACGGCGGCGAAGGGAATGATCGGATATTTGGCAACGCTGGTCGGACGGCTTTGTTCGGTGGCAATGGAAGCGATGTCTACTATGGCGGCCAGGGCAATGACTTTTTCTTTGACGACGGTGCTTTCGGCGTCGATCGGGTCAGCTACGAGACAAGCTCAACTTTCGTAAGTGCCAATCTGCAGGACAGCGGGTCCAACTCGGGCGGCTCTGCGGGAGACAACTATATTGGAATAGAGCATCTGACAGGGTCGCAGTTTGGCGACACCCTTCATGGCACGACGGGGGCAAACTATCTCAGCGGGTTGGGAGGCAATGACACGCTGTTCGGAGCGTTGGGGCGTGACACGCTTGTTGGTGGTGAAGGCGACGATACATTCACAGTACAGCTCTTGTCACTTGGTGACTCTATCGTTGGAGGCTCGGGTCACGATACACTGATTATTGACTACACTGGACTGGCGACTGCAAATTATACCTTTACCATAAATCCGTTGACAGGTGTCGTTTATGTAAATGAGAACGGCGCCTTTCACCACGCATTCTCTGGTATCGAGCACGTCGAATTCATTGGCGACAGCCCTGTCACCTACGCGGCTGGACCTAACGTTCCAAACGTGTCTGTCAAGGGTAACGCAGGCAATGTTGCTGGAGACGACGGCGCAAACGAAATCAGTTTGGAAAATGGAGGAGTGGCCGATTCTGGTGGTGGGAATGACTTAATTGAAGCTAAATACCAACCAGTACTGTTTCACGGGAGAGCGGGTGACGACACTCTTTTCGGCGGCGATGGCAATGACGAGTTATTTGGTGGTGAGGGTAGTGATCTCCTTGAAGGAAGACTAGGCGAAGACACGCTATACGGTGGCGTTGGAAATGACTCACTTTCCGGTGGCGAAGGAAACGATGTTCTCTTAGGTCAACAAGGCAACGATCTCCTGAACGGCGGTGCCGGTGATGATACCGTGTTGGGGGGCAGCGGCGCGGATACGCTGAATTCGGGCGCGGGCAACGACATCGTGGATGGCGGCAACGGCCGTGATCTGGCCAATCTTGGCGACGGCGCGGACGTGTTCAACGACAACGCGCAGGGCGACAAGGCCGGTCGCGATACGGTGTTTGGCGGCAATGGCAACGACACGATCAATGGCGGCGGCGGCTTTGACGAGTTCCGAGGCGATGCGGGCAATGACTCGATCCTCGGCGGGGGCGGCTTTGACGAAATCTTTGGCGGCGCCGGGTCCGACACGCTGCAGGGTGGCCTGGGCAACGACACGGTCTTTGGCGGCGACGGGCGCGACGAGGCGCAGCTAGGCAATGGGTTTGACGTGTTCAACGACAACGGCCAGGGCGGTGACGCCGGGCGCGACACGGTGTTCGGCGGCAACGGCAATGACACGATCAACGGTGGAGCCGGTGCGGATGATTTCCGGGGCGAAGCGGGCAATGACTCGATCCTCGGCGGGGGCGGCTTTGACGAAATCTTTGGCGGCGCCGGGTCCGACACGCTGCTCGGTGGGCTGGGCAACGACACGGTGCTTGGCGGCAACGGGCGCGACGAGGCCCGGCTGGGCAACGGCTTTGACCTGTTCAACGACAACGAGCAGGGCGGCGATGCGGGGCGCGACACGGTGTTTGGCGGCAACGGAAATGACACCGTGAACGGCGGTGGCGGGTTCGATGTCATTTTCGGCGAAGCAGGTAATGACATCCTGCGCGGCGGGGTCGGGTTTGACCGGTTGTTGGGCGGCGCTAATGCAGACCAGCTGTTTGGCGGGCTTGGCAACGACACCTTGAACGGCGGCGTGGGTCAGGACCAGATGACCGGCGGCGCAGGGCTGGACCGGTTTGTCTTTGCCAGCGGCTTTGGCAATGACACGATCTTTGGGTTTGAGGCGGCAGACGGCGAGAAGATCAACCTTGCCGGCGTCGCGGCGATCACCGATTTCAACGATCTGATCACCAACCACCTCGACGATGCAGGCGGCACGGCGCGGATCGTGGCGGGCGCGAACTCGATCCTGCTCGATGGGGTGAACTTCACCGATGTCGGCGCAGGGTTGGCCTATTCGGTGGATGATTTCATTTTCTAGGTAGCGATTGATCGCGCCAAACGGAGTAAGATTTGGCACCAATTTGCCGCTCGGTCTAGCAAAAGTGTACAGGGCAATACGAATGAAGGTGGGACAAAGAAGCGTTTCATGTCTTTGTGCAGCGCCTACACGCCCAAGGCTGGCCCAGACCGGTGAAGCGCGATGGGCGGCTTGCCGACGCGCGAAAGCAAGCCGACAAGCACCGAGCAACCGTTAAGGATGGGGGCAACTCAATTGAGGCGTGCAAGGACGCTGAGAAGGCCACTCAGATAGCGTATGAGGCTAAGAACCCAGAAGCAAGAAAGGCGCGCTTGCTGGCCACGATTGCGCCACTCGCCTTTGAAGCCCGTAAAAGCCAACTTAGGGATGGTGGCAAGGCGGGGCGTTGGTTTAGCCCCCTGAAAACTCATGTCTTACCCAAACTGGGGCAAAAACCCGTTGAAGAAGTCACGGGCAACGAGATTGCCAAGGCGCTCAGACCCATCTGGCACGAACAACCCGACGTGGCGCGTAAGGCAATTACACGCTTAGACGCGTGTTTGTCCTTTGCCCGCGCCAAGGGTTATGAAGTTGACCGAATGGCGGTTGCCGATGCCAAGGAACTTTTGGGCAGACAGGTGCATGTGGCCAAACCCATTCCTTCGATGTCTTGGCAAGATGTGCCAGCGTTCTATCAAAGCCTTGAAGAATCCGGGACAACAGGCATGGCGTTGCAGTTGCTAATTCTAAGCGGATTGCGGTCTAAGCCGATCCGCTTTGCGAACCTTGACCAAATCGAGGGCGATGTTTGGACGGTCCCGGCGTATTTGGTGAAAGGACAGGAAGGCAGGACCGAGGATTTTCGCGTTCCGCCTACGCCAGAGGCTTTGCGGGTGATCAAGCGCGCGACGGAAACAGCGCGCGACGGGTTGCTTTTTCCCGATCAGCGCAAAGGCGTTATCAGCGACATGACGATGGCAACCTTGATGAAGCGCCGGGGGATGACAGCGCGCCCTCACGGGTTCCGGTCCAGTTTCAGGACATGGGCGGACGAACAAACCAACCAATCATGGGAAGTGAAAGAAACGGCAATCGGGCACAAGGTCGGGTCCAAGGTTTCGCGCGCTTACTTGCGCACGGATTATCTTGAAGAACGCCGCCTATTGGCAGAGCGCTGGGCGCAACACGTCATCGGGGCAAGCGGTGAAGTTGTGGCAATTCGAGGTGCAGCAGTGTGACGCAAGGTGATTCGCACCAGACCCAATTTGTAGTGGCATTAGCTTGGCATGACCGCAAAATCTGGGAAAATTATTTTGTGCCGTTAGCGCCCCTGCTTGCACCTGACGCCAGTTAACGTCAATAAAATAAGGGCCTTGCAACGCTCAGAAAGCACAGATTCTTCTTGTGCTCCACATTGCGACTGACACCTTCCAGACCCGCAAAAGCATAGCTATGATTGTTTTGCGTTAATATGCAAAAAGCCGCAACGAAGCGGGGCTAGTTTGGCGACCGGCCCGCTTCGTTGCATACACCGAAACACCCTTCAAAAAAGGGGGCCGGAATTCTGAATGTCTGAGCTAATGACCCACTTGTTGTTGCGAGCCTTTGCATCCTCCATCGCCAAGGTCACGACCTTCGCTGTTCACATTATGTGGACTCAGAAAATGCGTTTCGCAACCCCCAAGTGTGTCTCTCAGCTAAAATGTGATTACCTTACAACGGCAAATGATACCCGTTTAAGCACTTATTCAGGTTCCGGTTTACAGACTCACTGGAGAAGTAAACCATGTCAGAAAATCAGCATCTCATCCGTTTGGGTGATGCGATTGAACGCTATGGCCTAAGCCGCACAACCTTCGACAAAGCGCACAACGAAGGGCACATTCGCAAGCGCAAGCTTGCCCGTGCTGCCTTCGTGGATACTTGCGAAATCGAAGCATGGATTAACGGCGAAACCAATAGCGCGTGACACCCCGCGCCCCTGAAACACGGGCGCGGGGGATATAGCTATCGGGGGTTGGAATACCCGAAGTCTATCTTATGCGCTCGATTGGCAAAAGGTCCAATCGGATGACGACATCAAGAACAAACAGGGCGGTTTTTACCGTCACCCCTCAAGGCAGGGAATCATTCACTTTAGTACTGGCGGGACGCAATCGTTGGGCGATGGAACAGCTTATGTGTGCTGGGCGCAAGGGCTGCACACCGATCATAAACCCCGCGCCCCGGTGGAGCGCCTACATTCACAATCTTCGCAGTTTCGGTGTGGAAATCGAAACCCTGCCAGAGCCACACGAGGGACCATATCCGGGGTTTCACGCCTGTTATGTGTTGCGCGCTCGAGTGGAAGGGGGTTTTGCATGAACCGTTTGCAAATCCTTTACCTGCGTCGCCTTCACGGCCTGACAGAAGCCCAAGCACATGCTCTTGCCACGTTGATATGGGGGGCGCGCTAATGAGTAACGCACGCACCCTGACAACGGAGTTGGGCGGCAAGTGGTATCGACGCTATGGGGCCGCACCGTGCCCGGTTTGTCAACCTGAGCGCAATAAAGGGCAGAACGCTTTGACGCTAGCCGATGGCAGCGGACGGTTGCTGCTTAACTGCAAGAATGTTGAATGTCATTGAGAACTGACCCGGTAGCCCCCCAAATTGTCACTGAGAATTGACCCATGTGAACACATGGCCCTGACGTTTTTGTTCAGGGAGATTTGGAGTGATCGACATGGGATTTTTGAGTGTCATTCGACGCTGGGCATTGCGTGATAAAATGCCGATACGAGAGATTGCGCGGCGCACGGGCTTGTCTCGCAACACCATCCGGAAGTACCTGCGTGAAGGCGCGGCCGAACCGTCGTTCAAGACTCCGTCGAGGCCAAGCAAGCTGGACCCTTACGCGGATCGGTTGTCCGCATGGCTTTTGGCGCAGACGCGTAAATCTCGGAAAGAGCGGCGCAACGTTAAGTTGATGTATGAAGATCTGGTTAAGCTCGGGTACGATGGGTCTTATGAGCGTGTCGCAGCCTTTGCCCGTGCTTGGCGTGCTGATCGGCATCGCGCAGAACAAACGACTGGACGCGGGACATTTGTGCCTTTGGTGTTCCAACCGGGTGAAGCGTTCCAATTTGATTGGAGCGAAGACTGGGCCACGATTGGTGGTGAACGTGTTAAACTGCAAGTGGCGCACACGAAGCTCTCGCACAGCCGCGCCTTTATTGTGCGTGCCTATCCTTTGCAGACACATGAGATGTTGTTCGATGCCCACTGGCATGCATTCCGCGTGTTCGGCGGCGTTCCGGGACGAGGCATCTATGACAATATGAAGACGGCCGTAGATCGTGTCGGTCGCGGGAAACAGCGCGACGTCAATGCGCGCTTCAAAGCGATGGCCAGCCATTACGTCTTTGAGCCTGAGTTCTGCAATCCAGCAGCAGGTTGGGAGAAGGGTCAGGTTGAGAAGAACGTCCGCGATGCGCGCAACCGCCTTTGGCAGGTTATGCCTGTCTTCAAGGATCTGGAAGAGTTGAACCAGTGGCTTGAAGACCGTTGTATAGCCCTTTGGTCCGAGACCGCGCATCGCGCGTTACCCGGCACAGTCGCTGATGCTTGGGCCGCAGAGAGGCCAACGTTGATGACTCTGCCGCCAGCCTTCGATGGCTTTGTTGAGCACAGCAAGCGCGTGTCTCCGACCTGTTTGATCACCTTCGAGCGCAACCGCTACAGCG
Source organism: Shimia sp. (assembly GCF_039969785.1). Taxonomy (GTDB): domain Bacteria; phylum Pseudomonadota; class Alphaproteobacteria; order Rhodobacterales; family Rhodobacteraceae; genus Shimia. The sequence continues at coordinate 8,895 of NZ_JBDVNC010000014.1, forward strand.
TCCCAGCCAGTTTTGCGAACCGGCGCGTGAGCCTGCATGTTTATCCAGAACAGCTTGTCCTTGTTGCAGAGGGCGAGACTGTTTGCATCCATGACCGGATTATCGATCGTTCTCATCGTAAGCCAGGCAAGGTCATCTACGACTGGCGGCACTATTTGGCTGTCATACAACGCAAGCCCGGTGCCCTGCGCAATGGTGCACCGTTTACAGAGATGCCGGACATCTTCTGTCGATTGCAAAACCACATGCTGCGTAAGGAAGGTGGAGATCGCGAGATGGTCGATATCCTGTCCTTGGTTCTACACCACGACGAAAGCGCTGTGCTGCGTGCAGTTGAGCTGGCGTTGGAAGCTGGGGTGCCAACCAAGACGCATATCTTGAACCTGTTACATAGGTTGATTGACCGCAAACCGACCGACCTTCCAGAGATCGATCCACCAGATGCCCTCGCTTTGGAAACGGCCCCAAAGGCTAACGTGGACCGTTATGACGATCTGAGGCAGACACAGGAGAAGCGCAATGCGTCATGATCCAGCAGGAGCGTCCATCGTCATCATGCTGCGCAGTCTGAAGCTGCACGGCATGGCGCACGCAGTCGATGACTTGGTTGCACAAGGTGCGCCCGCGTTTGAAGCCGCCACTCCGATGTTGTCCCAACTGCTCAAGGCAGAGATGGCAGAACGTGAGGTGCGATCGATTGCCTATCACACCAAGGTTGCGCGCTTTCCATCCTACAAGGATCTCGCGGGCTTTGACTTCGCGTCGAGCGACATCAATGAAGCCACCGTCCGACAACTGCATCGTGGGGAGTTTATTGAGAACGCAGAAAACGTCGTCCTAATTGGTGGGCCCGGCACCGGCAAAAGCCATGTTGCCACGGCTATCGGCGTACAGGCCATTGAGCACCACAGACGCAAAGTGCGCTTTTACTCGACCGTCGAACTCGTCAACGCATTGGAACAGGAAAAGGCACTTGGGAAAGCAGGGAAAATGGCTGAGATGCTCACCAAAATCGACTTGGTCATTCTTGACGAGCTTGGTTACCTACCGTTCAGCCCATCGGGTGGTGCACTGCTGTTCCACCTTCTCAGCAAGCTCTATGAGCGCACCAGCGTCGTCATCACGACAAACCTCAGCTTCAGTGAATGGGCTCAGGTCTTCGGCGATGCAAAGATGACAACAGCACTCCTCGACCGGCTCACACACCGATGCCACATCCTCGAAACAGGCAACGACAGCTACCGCTTCAAGGCCAGTTCAGAAGCTGCAAAGAAAACCACAAAGGAGGCCACCATATTGACCAAAGCATAGCCGCCGATACATAAATAAAGCGGGTCAAATCTCGGTGACAATACCGGGTCAGTTATCAATGACATTCAACATCTGGATATCGTACAGAGCGCCAAATACTGAAAAGCGTTTTCAACAGACCTTTCCTTTTTTTGGCGGGCAGGATGGCGGGTAAGCCATCCGCACATTCACTTTTCACAACAAAAACAAAGGTAGGTGGCGGAGACGAAGGCAGGGAGGCCATCATAATGCAGGATCACAGATCAATAACGCCCTGTGGCCTCCGCGAAATCGCATTGGTGGATAGAATGGTGGATATGTGAAGCACGGATCGCGCTAACCGTTTGAAAAATATCATAACTTCAAGTATAAATGGTGCCCGGGGGCGGAATCGAACCACCGACACGAGGATTTTCAATCCACTGCTCTACCCCTGAGCTACCCGGGCACGGGTGAACGACTGGCGTTCGGGTTTGGGCGTTCTATGTCAGGGTGGGCGGGCTGTCCAGAGGTATTCGTCAAAAAAACTCAGTGCAAACGCGGGGATTGGCGTTCAATCTCATTTAGGGCGGATTCCACGTCTTCAGGTTCATGCGATGGCACCGAATAATCGCCATTCAACCACTTGCCCAGATCCACATTGGCACAGCGCTGAGAGCAGAACGGGCGGTACTTTTGCACGGTTTCTTTCTGACAGATCGGACACGTCACGTCAGCACCTCCCGAAGGGCAGGGCGCGCGTTTTTGCGTTGCAATTCGTAGTGGCCCAGTGGCGTCCAGCCGACCAACGTCGTATCGATCACATCCTTGCGAAACGCCGCACGCAGCGCGCTTTCGAATGCGCGGCGTTCCTTTTTGGGCATGGGTGCCAGATCCAGCACAATTTGTCCGCCCAGGCCCCTGACCCGCAATGCTCTTGGCAACAAACGGGCAGAGGCCATGTTCGCCTTGAGGCCCGCCGCAGGAGACGTGTCGCCGCCTGTGTTAATGTCGACCGCAACTAGTGCGCGGGTGGGCTCGACAAACATGCCTGCGCCGCCTCCAAGGGTGATATGCGGCCCCTGTGCATCTTCTAACGTGTCCAACACGCCCGTGGCTTCGAAGCCGCCTTGTTCGGTCACTATTTCTGCGGAGTCTGACCAGTCGCGCCACGCGGTCAGGTGAGGACCATCGCCCTGGGCGATCGTCGCTGCCGGACCTTCGCTTTCTGTCATTGCCTTGTCAGCGAGGCTCAGCATGGCCGAGATGTCTTCGGCGATGTCTTCGCGTTCCGCGGCATCACAAGCGGACCGCAAAATCAGGCCAAAGCTGGTATCGCCAGCGATGTCATGGGCGATTTCCAGCAACCGATTGCGTTCATCCTCATCGCGGATCGAGCGGCTGATGTTCAGGCCGGGTGCTTCTGGAGTCACAATCGCGTATCGGCTTTTGAACAAGAGCTTTTGCGTGACTGGGATCGCTTTTCCCGGTTCCGAATACCCGGTCACCTGAACGAGCAGCGCCTGTCCGGGGGCTAAGCCTTTGACTTGCCGTAAAAACACGGTGCCGTCCGGCGATTTCAGGAACATGCCACCCTGTCCCTTAACCGGTCTGTCAGCAATCGCACGATAGATCGTTCCCGGACGTGGCGCGTCGCCATCAATCAGAAAGTCATCCAGGTGACCGTCGACCATCAACGCAGCGGCTTCGCGCCCCTGAATGTGGTCCAGTATGATTTGGCGACCCTTCATGTGCGTTCCTTATAAAGTGGATAACCCGCCGCCTGCAGCAGGTTGGCGGTTTCTGCGACGGGCAATCCGACAATGCCAGTAAAAGAGCCACTGATCCATGGGATGAGCACCCCGGCCGGCCCCTGAATGGCATAAGCGCCTGCTTTGCCTTCCCAGTCACCGGTTGCCAGATAGGCATTCAGTTCCGGGTTCGAGAGTTTTTTCATCTTAACGGCACTGACGACGTCTCGTTCCCAGATTTGATCGCCGCGCCGTACGGCAACTGCTGTGATAACCCGGTGGCGGCGCCCCGAAAGGGACAGCAGAAACTCTGCCGCTTCGCCCGCATCGCTGGGCTTTCCCAGAATGCGACGGCCCAACGCAACGGTTGTATCTGCGCACAGCACAATATCGTCTGCATCCGCCCGCGTGGCCATCGCCTTTTCACGGGCGATACGCTGGCAATATGCCCGCGGCAATTCAGTTTTCAGGGGGTCTTCGTTGATATCAGGGGGGCGAATGTCATCCGCCGTCACCCCAATTTGCGCCAGCAATTCGCGGCGGCGCGGGCTACCTGAGCCAAGGATAAGTTTCATCCCGGACCTCGCTTTTTTTGCCCGCGCAAGAACGCTTACTTGAAGCGATAATTGATCCGACCCTTGGTCAGATCGTAAGGTGTCATTTCCACCTGGACTTTGTCGCCAGCCAGAACACGGATGCGATTTTTGCGCATCTTGCCTGCCGTATGTGCGATGATCTCATGGCCGTTTTCCAACTCGACCCGAAACGTCGCATTCGGCAGGAGTTCCTTTACGACACCGGGAAATTCGAGAAGTTCTTCCTTCGCCATGGTCTCTCCATATTATCTGCCACCCGCCAGAGTCGCGGGATGCCCCTAAATGGGGCCATTGGCGCTGGTTTACAAGGGCAATTTCGGTTGCGCCACTGATATGTGACATGGCTATCGCTGCATGGTGATTTATCTCGGTTTCAAAGGCACCACCCTATGAGTATTTCCGTTCGCAATAGCGGCCAGTGTCAAAGAGGGAACCGGCCAAACCCTAGGTTTGCTGCGAACCGCCCCACCGCTTAACGAGATGCTCAACAATTTCATCGCGCGACTTACGATAGGCTTCCAGCTTTGTTTCCCGGTTTTCGCCAGTCCCCGATGGGTCAGAAATCGGCCAGTATTCCAATTCCAGATGGTAGAACTGGATCAGGTCTTCGGCCTTTTGGCGGCTGGCAGGGGTCAATGCGACGACAAGGTCAAACGAAGACAACTGGTCGCCCCACTTTTCCATTTCCTCAAAGCTGCGCGATCGATGGCGGGACAGTTCCACACCGATTTCGTCACACACAGAAATGGCGAACCCGTCGATTTCCAGATCATTGCGAATGCCGGCGGACTGAACATAAACGTCCATGCCGTACAGCTTTTTCATAATGCCTTCGGCCATCGGTGACCGCACCGCATTATGATCGCAGCAAAATAGAACCGACTGAGGGAGCTCTGTTCCCACGCTGATCAGCCCCCGAAATGCAAGACACAGATCAATGTAAACAGGCGCCTTGCCGTGCTGTTGTCCACGTCGGCTTTACCTTCCAGCCGTTCCTGCAAAACGCGCGCGCCTTCGTTATGGATGCCACGCCGCGCCATATCGATTGTTTCGATCTGGCTGGGTGGCAACGACTTCACCGCGTCAAAATAGCTTTTGCAGATGGCCCAATAGTCCTTAACGACCTGCCGAAATGGCGACAGGCTCAGGTGAAATTCAGCCGCTTTTTCGCCATTCTGACCTTCGACGTCAAACACCAGACGTTTGTCGCGGATGGCCAGTTCCACGGAATAGGGCCCGGCGGGAACCGCCCGGTCATCCCGTTTTGGCAAATCAAACGAGTTGTCTTCCAGCAGATCAAACATCGCCACCTTGCGTTCCTGCTCTATCTCCGGCGTGGGCGGCGGCAGGTTGCGGTCGTCGATCTCAATGTGGCTGATATGGGACATGGTCCGTCTCTTGCTATTGGGTTGGGCATGACTACCCCAGACCCGGGCTTTCGGCAATGCAGCAAAGCTATTCCGGTCGTTCAGCGTGTTCCCGATGAGACAACAGGCACCGATCCATGCCGAACATATGGTCATGCGACAGTAAGCAGGTTGTGCTGTTTCCAAAGGTTGACACTTTGCGATCAGCATTCATGCTGAAAGCTCCCAAATTGCCGAGGCCACAATGACGCCAGATACAGCTTTTTCACTGCACGGACAAAATGCACTGGTTACCGGGGCTTCTGACGGGTTGGGGTTTGCCAGCGCAATGTCCCTGTCGCTGGCTGGTGCGCATGTCTGGGTGAACAGCCGCAGCGCAGATCGCTGTGCCGCGGCGGTCGCACGTATTCACGATGCAGGCGGGCAGGCGACACCGTTACCTTTTGACGTGACTGACGAAGCATCAGCAGACACAGCATTTGCCACACTTAAATCATCAGGCGGGCTTAGCATTCTTGTGAATAACGTTGGGATGCGAGACCGGCGAAACCTACCGGAATTTACACGCGAAGATTTGCGCCGCTTGCTGGATGTCGATCTGATTGCTCCTTTTCGCCTAAGCCAGCGTGCCTCGGAACAAATGGTAGCGGCTGGGTATGGTCGGATCGTAAACATCAGCTCAATCGCCGGTTTGATCGCGCAATCAGGGGATGCCGCCTATTCATCGGCCAAGGCTGGGGTCAATGGCATGACCCGCGCACTTGCCGCCGAACTTGGTCCGTTAGGGATCAACGTGAATGCCGTGGCACCAGGTTTTTTCCGCACTGCGCCCAATGCGGCCGCCGCTAAAGACCCGGCCATCGCCGCGCGGTTACAATCCGCCACTGCGCTGGGGCGTTGGGGAGACCCCGGGGAGCTTGCGAATGCGGTGCTGTTTCTGGCATCTCCCGGCGCAAGCTATGTGACAGGACAGGTTCTGGCGGTGGATGGCGGCTACACAGCGCACTACTAGTGACGCAATCCATGTCAAAACCGCCGCCGACCAACTGCAACAAATCGCCCTGTTCACACGCAGCATACCGGTGCTATTGATTTCGCACGAAACAAGCCCGCCCAGGAGGCCATATGTCCCAAACGATGCAAGCCATTGAGATAACCAAGCCGGGCGGACCGGATGTGTTGCAACCAACCCAACGCATGACCCCACAACCCGGGCCGGGCGAGGTGCTGTTGAAAATCGCCTATGCGGGTGTGAATCGCCCTGACGCGTTGCAAAGGGCCGGGTTATACGCGCCACCACCAAACGCATCCGACTTGCCCGGGCTGGAGGCATCCGGTGTCATCGCCGCTGTGGGCGAAGGGGTGCAGGACTGGGCGGAAGGCGATGAAGTGTGCGCCTTGCTGCCCGGCGGTGGCTATGCGGAATACGCGTTAACCCCAGCCGCCCATTGCCTGCCCATTCCCCGTGGCATGGGGCTCAAGGAAGCGGCCTGTTTGCCAGAGACATTTTTTACCGTGTGGTCCAACGTGTTTCAGCGCGGCAATTTGCAAGCCGGCGAGATTTTTCTGGTGCACGGCGGATCAAGCGGCATTGGAACCACGGCCATTCAATTGGCCAGGGTTCTGGGTGCACGGGTATTCGCGACAGCAGGATCAGACGAGAAATGCCGCGCCTGCGAGCAGCTTGGCGCGGAAAAAGCCATCAACTATCGGGCTGAGGATTTTGTTGACGTGATGCGCGCCGAAGGCGGCGCCAATCTGATCCTCGACATGGTTGGCGGCGACTATGTTCCGCGTAATCTCAAGTCCCTTGCCGAAGATGGCCGGCTGGTTCAGATCGCGTTCCTGCAAGGGCCTCGGGTGGATTTGAATTTCGCGCCCCTTATGACGCGGCGCCTGACAATCACCGGGTCAACTCTGAGACCTCAAAGTGATCTGGCCAAGGCCCGTATCGCAGAGGCGCTGCGCGCTCAGGTCTGGCCTCTGCTGGATGCTGGTCGGATCGCCCCCGTTATGGATAGCGAATTTGCGCTGGTTGATGCCGCCAAGGCCCACGCCCGCATGGAAAGCAGCGGCCATATCGGAAAGATCGTAATGAAAGTGTCCTGAACCCTCACCGGCTTAGTTCGTGGGTAAAGCGCTGTTGGGCGATGGCTTCGTTCTTTTCGAATTTTTGGTGGTCCGACAGTGCTTGCTCCACATAATCCAGATGTGAGGCCACAGCTGCACGCGCGCCTTCCGCGTCCCTAGTCTGTAAGGCGTTATTGATGGTGCGGTGTTGCTCAAGCAATTCTGACCGGGTGGTACGGTGTTTGAACATGATGGTGCGGTTGTAAAACACGCCTTCCCGCAGCAACTGATACATTGATCGCATCATATGCAGCATGATCACATTATGGCTGGCTTCGATGATGGCCAAATGAAAATCGGCGTCCAGGCGGGCTTCGTCAGTTGGATTTCTCTTTGAATGGGCGGCTTCCATCTTGTTGAAAACGGTTTGAATGACCTGCAAATCGGTCGCGGATGCCAGCGTTGCCGCGCGCTCGGCGGCCAGCCCTTCCATGTCGCGGCGAAACGAAATGTAATCAAAAACGGCTTCGTCATGGGCCGCAAAAAGCTGAACCAAGACGCCCGTAAAAGCGCCTCCCAGAACATCTGTTACAAAGATACCGGCCCCGGCCTTTGAGGTTAGTAAACCTTTGTCCTGTAAAGATGAAATTGCTTCGCGAAGGGACGGGCGGGACACGCCCAACCGTTCGCTCAACTCTCGTTCAGCGGGCAGCCTTTCACCGGGGCGTAAAATGCCACGCAAGATTAGCAATTCGATCTGGCGAACGACGGACGTTGAGAGCTTTTCCGGCTGAACTTTTTGAAATGGCATAGTTGGCCTCGCGTAACTGGTAAGATGAATTGACCACGCCTGACAGCAAAGGGCAAGGCTGCGGGGCAATCACAAATTCCTTCACTTGGGTCAGTGTTATTGACTTAAAATCGAATCCGCGTAATTTCTGAGCATCGTAAAAAGGGGGGAATCGATCATGAGTCTCGAGCACATATTCGCCAGCCGAGCAGGTCAGATGAAAGCATCTGAAATCCGCGAGCTGTTGAAACTTCTGGATCAGCCGGGAATTCTGTCATTCGCAGGCGGCATCCCGGATCCCGATCTGTTTCCTGCCGATGCCATTGCCGACGCTTATGCTAGGGCGCTGAGCCCCGAGGCGCAATCGACGTCTTTGCAGTATTCCGTCAGCGAAGGGTACTTGCCACTGCGTCAGTGGCTGGTCGCTCAGATGGCCAAAATCGGCGTGCCCTGCGATGTTGATAACATTCTGATAACCTCTGGTTCGCAACAGGCGCTCGATTATCTGGGCAAACTGTTTTTGTCCCCCAATGATACAGCACTTGTGGGGTGGCCCACCTACATGGGCGCGCTAGGTGCGTTTCGGGCCTATGAACCCAGTTTTGACCGCCTGCACATAAATGCAAACCGCAGCTCTCAGGACTATGCAGCACAGGCGAACAAGGCGGGCGGGCAAGTCAAATTTGCCTATCTTTCCTCTGATTTTGGCAACCCAACCGGGGAAACAGTGGATCAAAAGGGGCGCGAAAATATCCTTGATCTCGCGGACGACCTTGATTGCGCCGTGATCGAAGACGCCGCATACCAGGCACTGCGCTATAACGGCAAAGACGTCCCACCTATTCTGGCGCTCGAAATCGCGCGCAAGGGAAACATCGAGGATTGCCGGACCATCTATTGTGGCAGCTTTTCCAAGACCTTGTCGCCGGGATTGCGGGTCGGATGGGTGGTGGCGGCCAAGCCGATTATCCAGCAACTGGTTCTGACCAAACAGGCCGGTGATCTGCACTCTCCCACAATCAACCAGATTGTGATCCATGACGTCGCAACCCGCATGTTTGACGACCATGTTGCGACCGTCCGACAAAGCTATGGCGCACGGCGTGACGCCATGCTGGGCGCGCTGGGACGGCATATGCCCGAGGGCGTGGAATGGACGCGGCCCGACGGCGGCATGTTTGTTTGGGTGACCTTGCCCAAAGGTCTGAACGGCGCCGATTTGTTGGCCGAAGCGTTGCGTACTGAACAGGTCGCCTTTGTGCCCGGGGCAGCGTTTTTTCCGGATGGATCGGGGACAAATACGTTGCGGCTCAATTTCTCAAGTCCGGATGTCGACCAGATCGAAGAGGGCATGCGCCGTTTGGGCAAGGTCCTGCGCGGGGCAATGACCTGACCAATTCAGGCGGATCGGCAACACGTCGGTATTACGTCGGTATCGCGTCGGTCCTGTTATCGAAACCGGGGCGTCCGAAGACGCCCCGGTGGTTCTTGCAGAGGAAAGCTTATTCTGCCGGTACGGCTGCGCCCGATGCGGGCTTGCCAAAGTGTTGACGGTTCAGTCTCAGGACCAAAACGATCATTGCCATTTGTGCCACCAACGCGATGGCGGTCACAGACCAATAGGCGGTGCCAAATTTGTCGATGATACCTGCGCCCACCAGCCCCTTGTTCACAAAGAAATGCGTCATGACCGACAACGCCACACCGGGACAAACCAGCGCATAAGACCCGGGCGAGGTTTGCGCGCCAAATACGTAATCGGTGAAATACCCCTGTCGGCGCAGCACCAAAAGCCCCAGACCAAGGAACAACACCTGAACCGACAGCAAACGCGCAAGCAGCATCAGGGTTTCTGCTGTGGTGCCGTGCACCTGGAACGTGGTGTGCAGCCCGTGGTTCTGACGCAGAAACATAATGCCCAGCACGGTCAGGATGGGCACCACGATCATCAGGGTTGGACCAGCCTCTTTGGCGGTGCCGTGGTGTAGCATCGAATTGAAGGCCGTGAAGATGGCGATCAATGCATAGACAATGGCTGCAGTGCCGAGAAAGGTCGACAACACCAGCGAGATTCCGACAGTGGATGTGGCGGTGCTCATCGCGGCGGGGGCCGAAAAGCCGACGGCAATCATCGAGAGCGAGAAGGCGGGCAGCATCTGGGCAAAGCTGTTATTGGCAGTCACGTCAAACACACCCCCGCTGGACAGAACGCGCCCAAGGAAGCTGGCGATGAGGCGAAACGCCAACACGGCGATCAAGGCAAAGGCGATCAGCGCGATCGGAAACAGGTATTCGATGATGCCCCAAAGCCCCGGAATGAAAACAAGACCAACGATAAACAGCGCGTTCACAGTCATGGCCATCGCCAGAGGCATCGCCAGCAACGTAGATTCCGCGTTGGATTGGGTCAGCTTCAAATACGCGCCGGTTTTCTTAAAGCCTGAGAGAGCAGTCAGGTTCCAGACCAGCGATTTGACATTGAGCACCGCAAAAAAGGCGATACCCAAAACGGCCAGCACAATGGCGATCTGAACCGGGAGATCACCGGTTTGAAAGGCCGCTGAAATGTCCTCGAACGTGGGGACGGGTTTGTCTTTGTGAGGCACCCAGAACATCAGGTACATGAAAAACGTGACGGTCAATCCGCCCGCGCCAAGCGAGGCGAGAAAGTAAAGTGGCGAATAGTTGTCGGCGGGTCGTTTGGTCAGTGTCGTCATTAGGATGCTCCAATACATTCTACATATGGAATATATAATATATGCAGAAAATGGAATATATGTGTGACAATGCCGCACATGAGAGATGCTTCGTGATTAACGCGCTCTTAACCGGTGCATGAAATGGTGTCGCCATGCGCTGGATCAGCTTAATTTTGGGTATGATTATGACGGCGTGCAACGCCCCGTCGCCGTATTTTCGCGCTGCCGAAGTGACGCGTATCACGGTCGATGGCAGCACCTTTGACGTCCGTCAGCGCGGGCGACTGGCCGAAGCTTTGCGGGTTAACACGCAATACGCGCCACGACTGGGGCCCATTGGTCAACGGGCCGCGTACGCGATGGAGGTTGTTACAGGGTGCGACGTGGTCGAGATCCGGGGCGACGCGGTGTCCATTCTGGGAATCATGGAATGTGACGGCTCAAAACAGCGACCGCCCCTGGCCAGCTATGTGCCGCTTTATCAGGATTGTGAGGTTGTGGATGTCTGGGTGCCGAGTGGGGGATCTACCGGATACCTTGAAGCGGAATGCTAGAACCAACGCCGCAAGAGGCGGAAATCAGGAGATATCCCGCGTCATAAAGATAGAGCTGGTATTGGTTTCATAAGCGCCAAACGGGCCGCAATCGACAAAGCCATGGGCACGATACAGACTGTGTGCCTGAGCCAGTTTGTTGCCGGTTTCAAGTTTCAGCGACGCCAGACCTTGGGCGACCGCTTCGGCATTAAGGCGTTGCATCAGCTTATGCGCAACGCCTTTGCCACGCGCGACCGGGTCGACAAACATGGATTTGATCTCACCATAATCGCCGCGATTTGCCAGCGCGGCGCATCCCAGCGTCTTTTCGCCTTGGCGGGCAATGAAAAACCGGATTTCCGGCACGCACAAATCATCTATCGACAGAAAGTGGTTTTCCTCGGGATTGAACAGTGATTGCATCAACGCATGGCTGGCCTGCAACAAGGCGGTGGCCTGACGATCACGCGGATTGCCCGGAACAATACGGATAGGGTCTTTGCTCTTGATCAATGCCGTGTCCTCTTGAAAATGATGGGGTGCTTGTGTCGCACCGCGTCGGGCTTTAGTCCAGATTTAACTTCGGAAGGGCGCACCATGACCAATACCGTCTTTATTTGCAATACATGCGCATCCGGTGACGGGGCGACAATTGATGCGGAATTTGCGGCGGCTGTGCGCGATGCCGGGGTTGCTGATTTCGAAGTGCAAGAGGTGAGCTGCCTGAACATGTGCGACGAACCGCTGACCTTGGCTCTGCGTGCTCCGGGCAAGGTGGCCTATCTGTTTGCCGGGGTGCGGCCCGGCTCGGACCTGAAAGATGTTATTGCGTTGCTCACTCTTTATCGCGATGCCCCGGGAGGTGTAATTGAGGACGCGCGCCCTGCCGGGCGGTTGCGATTTTGTCTGAAGGGGCGTGTGCCAGCAATCTGACGTCACGCCCCCTCTGTTTCTTTAGTTGTCTCCGCGTTGCAGGAAAAAGCCCGCGAAATATCCCAGCAGGCACCAGCCAACAATCGCCACACCCATTGAGATTGTGGCAAATTCTGCCGAAAGCTCTGGCGGCGCAATCCCGAAATACGTGTCCAGATGCGGTGCGCCAACCAGATGCGGGATCAGGATCAACGCAAGGCCCGCCGCATGCGCAGGCAGGCCGCGCCCAAACGCAATCAACGCCAGTCCGGCAGCGGTGGCAAGAATGGTTGCGATCCACCACACCTGACGCGGTGCCAATTCGGCAGCTGGTGTGCCGGGCAATTCAGGTGGCAGGCCAGCCGCAGGGGCCAGTTGAACCGCGATAAACCCACAAAGGCCCCAGATCAGACCGTTCTTGGCCGAAACAGCCAGTCCGGTGCGATCACGTGCAAATCCCATGGCCGCCACAAGCAGCAAGCCATACCCGGTGTAGGTCACGACATTGAAGGCAACTGTCATAGCATGACGGCTCCATTCGCCGCCAAGTCCCGGTGTGCCTTTTTCAGACTGGGTCATTCCGTCGACCAGAAAATGCACCCGGGTTCCGGATTCATAAAGTTCGCCCTCCAGCAAAAGCGGGATGACAAATACGAACTGTAGCAGGGCGGCAATCAACCCTGCTATCAGGCCAGCGAACACAGCGCTGGACAGCAAATTTTTAGTCATTTTATTGACAAATGTCTGCCTAGTGGCAGGGGAACGCCATTGCGTGACGCTGGTCGTGGGCGGCGTCGTGCAGCACGGTGGCTTGCGCCATGCCCGAAACAGTCAGCAGAGCCACACCAACGGTCATGGCCAGAATAAAGGCCAGTCCATTTGAACGGACGGCGGCGATATTTGCAGTCTTAGTCGTCATCTTTTTGTTCTCCTTGTCCCGTCACACCCGACGGGCGGTTTCTATGGGTCTTCAATCATACGGCTGGTCTCCTGGCTCACGGGTCGACGCGGTGCATTCCCTTCCCGGGGTATCTCCCCCAGTGGATTTGAACGCGCGCTCGCCGCTTACAGTCGCGGGGGCGGCTGTGGCCTAAGGCGGGTGCCTCTTCCACATTCCCATTTCATCATTGGGCACAAAAATGCCCGCAGAAACCGTACCTCTCCTGTTTGGACCGTGAGGGGCCATCGGGTCAAGACGGATTCCGACATGTTGGGGTCTCGAAACGCCAAGCAGAACGTCGCAGGCTTAAAATTGCACCATCAATATCTTGTGGATAAGTGGCGATGTCCCGCCATATTCTGTGGATAGGCGTTGACTCAGGGCCATCAGGCTTTGCAAACTCTCCTGACTCGCGGAATCAGGAGATCACTCGCACCTTGCGTTTTTCCAAGCTCAGACTGAATGGCTTCAAAAGTTTTGTCGATCCGACCGATCTGATCATCGCTGATGGTCTGACCGGTGTTGTGGGTCCAAACGGCTGTGGCAAATCCAATCTGCTGGAGGCATTGCGCTGGGTTATGGGGGAAAACCGACCCACGGCAATGCGTGGCGGCGGCATGGAAGACGTGATTTTCGCAGGCGCGGCGACGCGATCAGCGCGCAACTTTGCCGAAGTAAACCTGTTGCTGGACAACTCGGAACGCCTGGCGCCTGCGGGGTTCAACGATGATGACGCGCTTGAGATTGTTCGGCGCATCACGCGTGATGTGGGCAGCGCATACAAGGTAAACACCAAAGATGTACGTGCCCGCGACGTGCAGATGTTGTTCGCGGATGCCTCAACCGGCGCGCACTCTCCGGCGCTGGTGCGTCAGGGGCAGATTTCCGAGCTGATCAACTCGAAACCCAAGGCGCGGCGGCGCATTCTGGAAGAGGCCGCCGGGATTTCAGGGCTGTATCAACGACGCCACGAGGCGGAGCTAAAGCTGAAAGGCGCCGAAACAAATCTGGCCCGGGTCGATGACGTGATCGAGCAACTGGCAACCCAGCTTGCCCAACTGGCCCGACAGGCGCGGCAGGCTGCGCGCTATCGCGCAATTGGCGAAGAGTTGCGCCAATCCGAGGGGCTTTTGTTGTATCGGCGTTGGCGCGAAGCGGATGATGCCCGCGCGACGTCAGAAGAAGAATTGCGCAACCGTACCACCGCCGCTGCACAGGCCGAAACAGCCGCACGCGCCGCAGCTAAAGAACGGGTCGAGCGTGACGATGCCTTGCCGGCGTTGCGGGAAGAAGAGGCAATTGCCTCGGCTGTGCTGCAACGGCTTCAGGTGCAGCGGGATTCGCTGAATGACCAGGAAGCGCATGCGCTTCAGATTATCGAGACACTGAAAAATCGGATTGTGCAGCTGTCGCATGATATGGAACGCGAAGCTGGTCTGAACCGGGATGCCGGTGAAACCATGGAGCGTCTGGAGTGGGAACAGCGCGAGCTGGCCAAGGCGGGCGAAGGCCACGGCGAACGGCTCGAAGCGGCGAGCGATGAAGCGCGCGAGGCGGCCAGTGTGCTGCAGGAACGTGAATCGGAACTGTCCCAGTTAACCGAAGATGTGGCGCGTCTGGCGGCGCGGCACCAGTCAGCGCATCGTATGCTGGATGACAGCCGCAAGACCCTGACCAAAAGCGAGAGCGAGAGCGAAAAGGCGCGCGAAGCGGTTGCCAGCTCAAAAGAGGCGCTGGCCCGTGCCGCCGAAGAACTGGATCTGGCGAAGGAAGCTGAAGAAGTTGCCATTGAGGCCGCGGAAACGGCCGAGGAACGTCTGGCCGAAACCGAGGAAGAGCGCGCCGAAACACAGGTGCGCGAGGCGGACGCGCGCGCTGAACGGTCCGAAGCCGAGGGCGAGTTGAACGCCTTGCGCGCCGAGACAACGGCGCTGGCGAAACTGTTGGAACGCGACACCGCTGAAGGCGGGCAAATTCTGGACCGGTTGCAGGTTCAGCAAGGGTTCGAAAAGGCGCTGGGCGCCGCGATGGCAGATGATCTGCGTGCCCCCGAAGTGGACGAGGACGGGCCGTCGGGCTGGTATGTTTTGCCACCCTATACACAGGACCAACCTTTGCCCGATGGTGTGACGTCGCTGGTTCAGCATGTGTCGGTGCCCGAAGTGCTGGAGCGCCGGATGAGCCAGATTGGTCTGGTATCTGGTGATGATGGCCCGCTGCTGCAACCTTTGCTGAAACCGGGCCAGCGGCTGGTGTCGCTTGAGGGCGATTTGTGGCGCTGGGACGGGTATCGCGCCTGGGCCGAAGACGCGCCAAGTGCTGCGGCGTTGCGGTTGCAACAACTGAACCGGCTGGAAGAATTAAAGCAGACAATGGCGCAGGCCACTGCGCGCACGGACGGCGCGGTTCAGGCGCATGAAACCTTGCAGATGCGGCTGCGGGACTTGTCCGAGATCGACAAGGCCGCCCGCATCACGCGCCGGGATGCCGACCGGGCCGTAGCGGATGCCAATCGGGCGCTCAGCCGGGCCGAAGCGGATCGCAATCTGGCCGAGGGTCGGTTGGAATCGCTGGGGTTGGCCGTGACGCGCCACGAAGAAGACGCGTTGGCTGCGCGCACACAACTGCAGGAAGCCGAACGCGCGATGCAGGATCTGGGCAATCTGGAGACGGCCCGTCAGGGGGTCGAAGACGTCAAAATGACGGTTGAGGCCGCCCGGATCATGATGATGTCGCGCCGCTCTGTGCATGACGAAGTGCGCCGCGAGGGTGAAGCGCGCCTGAAGCGCTCTCAGGAAGTCACCAAAGAGATTTCCGGCTGGCGCCACCGGTTGGAAACAGCGGAAAAACGCATGGGCGAGTTGGCAGAGCGCAAGGAGATCTCCGAAGAAGAGTTGCACGAAGCCGGTGCCGCCCCCGAAGAAATCGCGGCAAAACGCGAAGAGCTGAGCGAAGCCATAGAGGAAGCAGAAACGCGGCGGAGTGCGGCGGCTGAGGCATTGGCCATGGCAGAAACGGCGCTGCGCAGCGCGGAACATGCTGAGCGGGACGCCGAACGCGCCGCCAGCGAAGCCCGCGAAGCCCGCGCGCGTTCCGAGGCGCGCTCTGACGCGGCCCGTGAAACTGTCGCTTATGCTGCGGAACGGATTATGGATGAGCAAGAGGTCAGCCCGGCAGATCTTTTGGAACGTTTGGCGGTCGACCCGGACCAGATGCCCGACGCCCACGCCATTGAAGCTGATGTGAACCGGTTAAAACGGCAACGCGATTCCCTGGGTGCCGTGAACCTGCGAGCCGAAGAAGACGCAAAGGATGTACAGGTCGAGCATGATACGCTGGTGAGCGAGAAAGCCGATCTGGAAGAGGCCATCCGGACCTTGCGCAATGGGATCGCCAGTCTGAACCGGGAAGGGCGCGAACGGTTGCTGACCGCCTTTGAACAGGTAAATTCCAACTTTACCCTATTGTTCCGCCATCTCTTTGGCGGCGGTGAGGCCAATCTGGTTCTGGTGGAAAGCGACGACCCGTTGGAAGCCGGGCTGGAGATCATGTGTCAACCACCGGGTAAAAAGCTGTCGACATTGTCGTTGTTGTCAGGTGGAGAGCAGACGCTGACCGCGATGGCGCTGATTTTCGCGGTGTTTCTGGCCAATCCAGCGCCGATCTGTGTGCTGGACGAGGTCGACGCTCCGCTGGACGATGCCAACGTGACCCGGTTTTGTGACTTGTTGGACGAAATGTGCCGTCGCACCAATACGCGGTTCCTGATCATCACGCACCACGCCGTGACCATGGCGCGCATGGACCGGCTGTTTGGGGTTACGATGGCCGAGCAAGGTGTGTCTCAGCTTGTGTCCGTTGATCTGAAAGCGGCCGAGACGTTGGTGGCCTAGCGCGTTCGGGGCGCTGCCCCGCTTGGACCTGCGGTCCAATTCACCCCGGAGTATTTTTGGCAAAATGAAGGTGCAGGTCACCTGATTGTGAGGGGTTTGTGTGCCGGGCGCGGTCTAGGGTGGCTGCAGGAGGTGCGCAGCATGAAGAAATGTTTGGTTCTTGCAATATTTGCAGCAACGTCGGCGGTGGCGCAGGATTGGAAGACGCGCGATGGTGACGTTCTGTTTGAGGCAGACGCATTAACGGCGCGATTGTCCGGTCAGACGTTGGTGTTTTATGATCAGGGCCGGTCAGTTTATGAGGCGGACGGCAAATACAACTACACCTATGGCGGCGGCGGTACGTGGTTTGGCTATTGGGAAACAGCGGCGCAAAGTACGGTCTGTGTGACGTTTGTAACCGGGGTGGAACGCTGTGATATGATTGTTGAAAACGGTGGGCAGCTGGTGGTTTTGACGGCCGATGGGCAGCGGTTTCCGATACGCCCCAAGGGATAGGCAGGGCGAAGCCGCCCCACCTGATTTGTTGTTTTAGAGTTTGTTCAACAGAATTTTAGTCGGCCATGCATCTGCGGGCAGGCCCAGACGGATCTGTTCTTTTTGCACCGCGGCGCGAGTTAGCTTGCCCAGAATGCCATCAACCTTACCAACATCATGGCCGCGCGCCTTGAGCTTTTTCTGGAGCTGCTTCATCTGATTTCCAGACAGGGCGGGATCAGGATTGCCAATGTCATACCGTTGCGCGCCTTCGAGACGGGTGGCGAAATAAGCGGCGGTGGTCACGTAGACAAAGCTTTTGTTCCACTCAAAATAAACCCGGTAGTTGGGATACGCGAGGAATGCAGGGCCTTTGCGCCCTTGGGGCAGCAACAGCGAGGCTTGTAGATTGGGCAATTTGCCAGCGCGCGGTTTCACGCCCAGTCTGGCCCAGTCGCGCGCGTTCATCTGGTGGTTCAGGCCAGATTTCGACCAGTCGAGGTTTTGCGGCACATCCACCTCTTGCAACCATGGTTCATTGGCGCGCCACCCCAAATGGTTGAGCATTTTACCACCGGACATCAACGCGTCAGGGGCAGAAGTCTTCAGGCTGACCTTGCCATCGCCATCGCCGTCAACGCCGTTTCTGATGATGTCTGCAGGCAACATCTGAACCATTCCAATTTCGCCGGCCCAAGCGCCGGTGGTTTTCGCCGGGTTGAAATTGCCGCTTTCGTAAAGTTCCAGTGCGGCAAAAACCTGAGGTCGAAACAGGGCAGGGCGGCGGCAATCATGCGCCAGCGTGACTAGAGAATTCAGTGTGTTGAAATTCCCCTGAAAGGCGCCGTAATCGGTTTCAAACGCCCAAAATGCCAGCAAAACGCCACGTGACACGCCGTATTGACGCTCGATCCGGTCAAACACAGCGTCATATTGCCGGGACTTTTTGCGGCCATTGTCAATACGGTTCTGGCTGATCAGTCGTTTCGAAAAGTCGATGAACGGCATCTGGAACACGCCCTGGGACCGGTCGGCCTTGATCGTTTTAGGATCTTGGCGCACGCCCCCGAAAAAACGATCTACGCTGGACTTGGAATGTCCTTTGGACATGGCCTCTTTCTTAAGGTCATTGACGAAACTGTTGAATGACCCGCCACAGGGCACCGACGCAATTGCGGTGCCTGCCGAAAGTGTCAGAGCGGCCAGAATGGAGAGAAAACGCATTGAGCAAACCTCTTAAGAAAATTTTGGAAACGTTAACAGGTAGCAGCCACAGGGCAACACTCAGAACACAGAAAGTATGATCACAATAATGAGGAACCCCGTCCAGCTGCGCCACAAAGCTGTGCAGGCGGCGTCGATATCGTCCGGGCCCAATACCTTGCGACCGTTTGGATTCACAAATGGAAAGTCGCGCAATGTGCCGTCATAAGCCCGGGGTCCGGCGATGGCGGAATCAAGTGCGCGTGCCATAGCGGCCTCGGGCCAGCCCGCGTTGGGAGAGCGGTGCAGTTTCGCATCTGAACGGATCACATTCCACCCTGACAGGCCGTGATGTGTGGCCGCAATCAACAGGGCAGTCAGCCGGGCAGGCGCCCAGTTCAGAACGTCATCCAGCCGCGCGGCGGCCCATCCGAACGCAGCAAATCGCGGGGTGCGATAGCCAATCATGCTGTCAGCGGTGTTGACGATTTTGTAGACCAGCAGGCCCGGCAAGCCGCCAATCAGGAACCAGAAGGCCGGGGCGATGACGCCGTCGCTCATATTTTCTGCAGCGGATTCGATGGCAGACCGCGTGACCGCGCTGGCATCCATATGTGCGGTGTCCCGGCTGACAATCCGCGCAACGGCGCGACGCCCGTCACCCAGCGAAATCCGTAGGGCATCGCCGACGGCACGCACATGATCCACCAGTGACCTCTGCGCCAGAAGGATGGCCACGAGCAAGAGTTCAAGTATCCAACCCAAGGCCGATATGATGTTGCCCAGAGCCCATCCGCCAAGCACGAGTGCAGCGATCAGAAGACATCCGTTCAGGCGCCTAGCCGAGCCGGAATTCAACTGGGTTTCAGCCCAGCCAATCAGGCGTCCCATCAGAACGGCGGGGTGGGGCACTCGGCGCCAGATCCAGTCCGGTTCGCCCAGGGTCGCGTCCAGAACCATGGCTAAGGCGAGGATGCAGGCAGTATTCACAACGCGCTCTCCAATTGTGCCCATTGTTCAGGATGGGGCAGGCCGACGCGCAAAAAAGTCTTTGAATACGGAAAGATACGGGTCCAGATGTGGCGTTTAGCCAGCTTTTCCTGCCACTCTGAAGCCGCATCAACTTCGTAGAGGCGAAACAGGGACGTTCCTCCGGACACGCGCGCGCCCTTTGCGGTAAACAGCTTGTCCAGCCGTTCCGCGTCCTGGCTCAGGCGGGATCGGCAGGTCTTGGCCCAAGTGTGATCCTGCAGAGCTGCCGCGCCAATCGACAAAGCAGGACCAGAGACAGCCCATGGACCCGTCATGTCCGCAAGCCGCGCGATGAGTGCCGGATCTCCGATGGCAAAGCCCAAACGCATTCCGGCCAGCCCCCAGAACTTGCCAAAGCTTTTCAGGACCACGCATCCGGGCTGTGCGGCCTGTGCGATCAGGCTTTGATCGGGCGCAATATCACAGAAGCTTTCGTCGATTATGGTGAATGGCGCTGTAATGTCGGCAGCGCTCCAGAAACGGCCCGTTGGGTTGTTGGGATGCACTAAAACGCGTGCCTGCGGTGTGTCTTGGGACACGGTCCAGCCTTGCGCGACAAAGGATGCGGCGTGTTCGTTGTAGGTCGGGGACGGGATGTCGACAATGCCCGCGGGAACCAGATGCGGAATGCGCGCAATCAGGGCCGAAGCGCCTGGTGCGGCAAGTATAGCAGCCTTGTCCGGGACGTTCCAAAAGCTGCGTGCGGCCTCAATCAAAGCAGATTGTGCGCCTGTGTCCGGTAACGCCTCCCATGCCCAATCAGGCAGGTCAGGCACCGGGTAAGGCACTGGATTTATCCCGGTCGACAGATCAAGCCAATCCGCCCGCGTTCCGCCCCAACGCAGGATCGCAGCATCAAGCCCGCCCCCGTGATCCCGGGGTGGGGGCGAAACAGCGTGGTGTGGCAAAACCGACATGCGAACTCTCCCAAAGGTGACCGCGTTGAAGCGGAAAACCAACCTGATGGCAAGAGATCGCTTGCGACGGAATTGTTAATGTATCGTTAACCATTCGTTAGGAAACTCGTGTCACCAGCATTTATTGAAAATTTTGCGCAAATTGCCACTATTGGCAGGGGGAAAACTAATGCGCGTGTTGATCGTTGAGAACGAGTATGACCTTGGCAAAATATGGCAAAGCCATATGGAGCGCCTTGGGGTTGAGGCCAATCTGGTGACGTCTTATGCAGCGGCCGTCACTGTGTTGGAGAGCGAGGTCTATGACGTGATGGTCTTGGATCTTGTCCTGGAAAACGGCGCGGCTCTCGCGTTGTCGGACTTTGCCGCGTATCGCCATCCGGATGTTCAGGTCGTGTTTGTCACTAACACAACGTTCTTTTCAGACGGATCGATTTTCAACCATAGCGCCAATGTCTGTGCGTTTATGCCGACCGGCACGCCGCCGGATGATCTGGCGGCGATGGTTGAACATTACGGTAATGCGCGACAGGCGTCCTAGCGCGCTGCTTTAAACCCGCCCGTGCGGGGCATCATAATCCAGCACCGGGTTGATCGGGATAATCCGGTGCGGATTCACACTTTCGTGACTATAGTGATAATGGCGCACGATATGCGACAGGTTCACCGTGTCGCGAATTCCCGGCATCTGAAACAGCTCGCGTGTGTAGTCCCACAGATTGGGAAAATCGACGACCCGATTGCGGTTGCATTTAAAATGCAGGTGGTAGACCGGATCAAACCGGATCAACGTGGTGAACAGGCGCCAGTCGGCCTCGGTCAGCTGATCCCCCATCAAATATCGGTGCGATGACAACCGTTCTTCGAGCCAGTCAAGTGTTTCAAACAGCGGCAGTACCGCATCGTCATAGGCCGTTTGCGAGGCGGCAAACCCGCTTTTGTAAACGCCATTGTTCAGCGTGTGATAGATGCGTTCGTTGACCACTTCGATGGCGTCACGCATGTCAGTCGGCCAGAAATCCAGCGAATTTCCGGTGATGCCATCAAATGCGCTGTTGAACATGCGGATGATTTCCGAGCTTTCGTTTGACACAATGGTCTGACGCTGTTTGTCCCAAAGGATGGGCACCGTGACCCGACCTGAATAACCCGGATCGGCGCGGGTATAGATGTCATAAGCGAATTTGCTGTCATAAAGCGTGTCACCGGTCGCACCGGCGTCATCGGTTTCAAACGTCCAGCCATCGGTCATCATATCCGGATGCACTGCCGACACCGTGATGTGATCCCGCAATCCTTTGAGTTCCCGAAAGATCAACGTGCGATGCGCCCAGGGACAGGCATAGGAGACATAAAGATGATAGCGCCCGCTTTGCGCGACAAACCCGTCCGGACCGCTGGGGCCCGCGCTGCCATCTGCCGTGATCCAGTTGCGGAATTGGGCGGCTGAGCGCACAAATTTACCGTCTGCAGACTCCGAGCCGATTGGGGCATTTGTCCACTGGCCGTCTTTCAGATGTCCCATCATGCTCTCCTGTTGTCATCTTGGCGTTACATACGCTGACGAGACTGCGGAGAAAACGCAACACTGCGCAAATGACTTGCGCGTATCTGCACAGTCCGGGCGCATTTGGCCAAACCCGGCTTGACCGAATCTGCAACTGACGGGACCCTTGGGGCAAGGATGGAACGCGAACATGTCGACATATATATCGCCTGAGATTCAGGCAGGGCTGGATGCAGCCCGAAAGAAAGCCATGAGACGGCGCAATAAACTGCGCGTTGAGACCGGAGAGCACAGTTTTCGGGTGCTGCGGTTTCAGGAGGACGGATTTACGCTGGATGTCGAAGACGCGCCGCATTTGCGCGGATTGGTCGATCTCTACGATGGTGGGCGGCATTTCCTGCAATGCCTGATTGTCGCGTCTGAAGAGCAAGACGGAGAGATGCGCTACGAGTTCAAGCGGGCGACGGCTGTGACAGACCGACCGCCGGTTGATTTCGAACTGGGCGAATTTGTACCCGCGGGCCTGATCGAACGGCCCGACGGGTCTTAGGCTCCCATTGCGAATGTCGGGGTCGCGCGCCAACGGCGCGCCATGCCCAACGCTTTTGTCTGCAGCTTTGCTGCGGATCAAAAGGGGCGGGAGCCCCCCGTTGACCGATCTCTATTGCAGGTCTGAAAAGGCCGCGACCAGACGGTCGGCAGCGTCCTGAACACGGGAACGCTGGGTTGCCAGATTTATGCGCTGGAACAATTCGCCACCTGCGCCAAACCCCGGACCAGCTGACACAGCGATCCGCGCGTCATCGCGGAACCGGGCGCTGATTTCGTCATAGGTCATGCCGGTCCCGGAAAAATCCACCCATGCCAGAAAGGTGGCCTGCAGCGGTATTGAGTGCACCCCGGGGATCGCATTCATCGCGTTATCAAACACTTGCCGGTTGCCTTCCAGATGCAGCATCTGCGCATCTACCCACTCCGCACCTTCAGGCGAATAGGCTGCAGTGACCATATCGATCCCCAATGTGCTTGGGCTGTAATCGATCTTTTGCAATGCGGTCTTCATCTCGCCGCGCAGCTTGGCATCGGGAATGACCATGTTGCCGGTGCGCTGTCCGGCGATGTTGAATGTCTTTGAGGCGGCGGTCAGCGAAACGGTACGATGCCGATAGTCAGGCGCTGCCACGTCGATTGGCACAAAAGTATGACCGGCATACACCAGATCATGATGCACTTCGTCTGAGACAAGGATCAGATCATTGCGGTCTGCAAATTCGGCCACGGCGCGCAATTCCTTGGGTGTCCAGATGCGCCCTGACGGGTTTTGCGGCGAACACCACAGAAGCACACGTTCGTCGCCGCTCAGGCGGCTTTGGGCATCGTCAAAATCAATCACATAGGTATCGCCATCACGCACCAGCGGACATTCGACAACACGGCGCCCGGTCTTTTTAACCTTGTGGGTGAATTCGTGATAAACAGGGCTGAAAAAGACGATACCGTCACCCGGTTCGGACCATGTTGTGATCGACATGGCTATCGCATTGCCCAGCCCTTGGGTGGTGACAATCCAGTCGGTGTCAATGTCCCAGCTGTGCCGTGTCTTCATCCACCACTGAATTGCCGCACGATAGGTCGGGTGGTCCCATGAATAGCCAAACACACCTTGTTCAGCCGCGCGTTTCACGGCCTCGATCACGCAGGGCGCAGTGCGGAAATCAGAATCGGCTGTCCACATGGCCAGCCCGTCCTCAGGCGCAACACCGTAAAGGCGCTCCATCTTGTCCCACTTTGTGGAATTTGTGCCGCGCCGTTCGATGATGGTGTCAAAGTCGAAACCCATGAAAGTCTCCTGTCAGGTCGAAATGCACGTTAGCCAGATCATGGACAGGTGCAACCCCGTTGCACCGAGGTTCTTGTTGTCCTAGATGGGGGCCATGATCAGACCTATTCTTATCCACCCCGATCCACGGCTGAAAAAGATCTGCGATGCTGTTGATGATCTGTCAGACGAACGTCGTGCGCTGGCCGACGATATGCTGCAATCCATGTATGACGCCCCCGGCATCGGCCTTGCGGCGCCGCAGGTTGGCGTGTTGGAACGGCTTATTGTGCTGGACTGCGTCAAAGACGTAGACCCCGAACCGCTGGTGATGTTCAATCCCGAGTTGCTGCATAGCTCTGACGATCTGAACACCTATGAAGAAGGGTGCCTGTCGATCCCGGAACAATTTGCCGAAGTCACCCGGCCCGCAGATGTGCGTGTTGCGTGGATCGATCTGAACGGCAATCCGCAGGAACGCGATTTTGGCGGGCTTTGGGCCACGTGTGTGCAGCACGAGATTGACCACCTGAACGGCAAACTTTTCATCGATTATCTGGGGCCGATGAAGCGCCAAATGATGACCCGCAAGTCGCAAAAGATGAAACGCGAGCGCGCCCGGGGATGAGCGCGCTGCCGATTGTCTTCTGGCCCGACGCACGCTTGGCTCAGGCCTGCGCGCCGGTGGGCGAAGAGGATCACGAGGCGCTGGTGCGCGATATGTTTGACACGATGTACGCTGCCAAAGGGCGCGGGCTGGCAGCGCCACAGGTTGGCGTGATGCGGCGTTTGTTTGTCATGGATATCGGCTGGAAGGACGGCGATCCATCACCCGAGGCGTTTTTGGACCCTGTCATCACTGTGCGCGAAACCCGCGTGGAAAGCATCGAAGAGGGCTGCCTGTCCTTGCCGGGTCTAATGGTTCCGGTGGAACGCCCGGTTGCAGTCACGCTGGCATGGCGCGACGCGCGTGGGGACATGCACATGCGTGATTTCGATGGATTCGAAGCGCGCTGTATCCAACATGAAATTGATCATCTGGACGGGCGTGTGACACTTGATCATCTCGGTGAAACAGACAGGGCCGACATGCTGGCCGGATACGAGGCTCCATGACTGTACAACCCTGCCTGAAATGGCCTGACAAACGCCTGCGCACCGCCGCTGAACCGGTCACAGAAATTACCGATCAGGTGCGTCAGGTCTGGCGGGATCTGATCGACACGATGGAGGCAATGCCCGGTGTCGGTATGGGCGCCAACCAGATTGGTGTGATGCTGCGACTGGCTGTGGTTGATGCCAGCGAAGACCGGGGACAGGTGGTGCGTATGGCCAACCCTGAGATTTTGCATGCCAGCGTCCAGCTGCGCCCGCACGCAGAGGCCAGCCCAAATCTGCCCGGCATGTCGGCCCTTATCAAACGCCCCCGCGCGGTGACGGTTGGGTATATGGATGAGACCGGCGAGACAGTCGAAAAGGACTTTGTCGGGCTCTGGGCGACGTCGGTGCAGCATCAGATCGACCATATCAATGGCCGTATGTATTTTGATCACCTGAGCAAGGTGAAACGCGACATGCTGCTGCGCAAAGCGCGTAAACTGGGATAGGAAAGCCGATGCGAATTGTCTTTATGGGAACGCCCGATTTCTCGGTTCCGGTGCTGGATGCTTTGGTCGCCGCAGAGCATGACATTGTCGCGGTGTATTGCCAGCCCCCGCGCCCGGCGGGGCGGGGCAAAAAAGACCGCCCCACGCCGGTGCATGCGCGTGCCGTGGATTTGGGGCTTGAGGTGCGCCATCCTGTTTCGCTGAAATCCGCGGAAGAGCAGGCCGCATTCGCTGCCCTGAACGCAGATATCGCGGTGGTGGTCGCCTATGGGCTGATCCTGTCGCAGGCCATTCTGGATGCCCCGACGCGCGGCTGTCTGAACATTCACGCCAGCCTGCTGCCGCGCTGGCGCGGTGCTGCGCCCATTCACCGGGCGATCATGGCAGGCGACGCTGAAACCGGTATTTGCATCATGCAGATGGAGGCCGGGCTGGATACGGGTCCGGTTCTGCTGCGCGCCGAAACGCCCATTGGGACCGAAGAAACCACAGCGCAATTGCATGATCGTCTGTCTGATATGGGGGCCGGTCTGATTGTGCAGGCGTTGACGCAGATTGACGATCTGCCGCCGCAAACCCAACCCACAGAGGGCGTGACTTACGCCCACAAAATCGACAAATCCGAGGCGCGGATCGACTGGACGGCCTCTGCCGCTGACGTTGACCGCAAAATTCGCGGGCTGTCGCCCTTTCCCGGTGCCTGGACCGAGATTGACGGACAGCGCGTGAAACTGCTGGCCTCGCGCCTGACAACAGGCAACGCGGCCCCCGGCACGCTCCTGGACGATACGCTGAGCGTGGCCTGCGGTGACGGGGCTGTGCAATTGTTGCGCTTGCAACGCGCGGGCAAAGGCGCTCAGGATGGCGAAACCTTCTTGCGCGGCTTTCCGCTGGAAACGGGCCGCACACTCTAAAAGGGACGCGCGATGTTTTTTGCTTTCTTTGGAACCGTGATTATCGCCGGGATCATCGGCTATGCGTCCGAACGCAGCCGGTTCACACATAACGGGTACATTCCGTCGATCATCATCTGTGTGGGCGGTGCATTCCTGTTTTTTATGGTCAGCCGCATGTTCCATATCGGCTTTGGCAGCCCCGGATTGAACGCCATTGTCGCGTCTGTTGGCGCATTGATTATCGTGCCGACACATTTCAGAAAATAGCCACAGATGCGTCCGCACGGGCACACCTCTTAAAAATTGCTTAAAAATGTAGACGATAGCGGGCCGGGCACGCTAAGCTGACCTCATAAACGCGGCCGACAAATGAGCCGCAGAGCATATATGAGGCAGCAGACCAGTGGCTTTCTTCGGATTCGGAGGCGATACAGCCGCGCCGAAAGTAACTGTTGTGACCACCATGAAAGACGAGGGGGCCTATATCCTCGACTGGGTGGCGCATTATCGGGCTTTGGGCGCGACAGATATTGTCGTATTTACAAATGATTGCAGCGATCAGACAGACCTGATCCTGCGCAACCTCAACCGCATGGGCGAAGTGCATCACCGGTTTAACCGGGTCATGCGACGTGGCCCGCACAAAAGTGCATTGATGTGGGGCGAACATGAAACGGTCGTGCGAGAAGCCGACTGGATCTTTGTCGCGGACGTCGATGAATACCTGCAAATCAACGTCGGCAACGGCACGTTTCAGGCGCTGATCGATGCGTTCCCCGGCGTTGACGCGATTTCGCTGGTGTGGCGGATATTTGGCAATGATGGCGTGCAGGGGATGGTCGACACACCGGTGCCGCACCAATTTACCCGCACGCAACCGGCCCAGGGGCGCGAGGGCGAACACAGGTTCTTTAAGACCCTCTTTAAGAACGACAAAACCAAGTTCAATCGCATGGGTGTGCACCGCCCGTTCATTCAGCAGGACGCCGCGCCGATCAACTGGATCACGCCGGGCGGAACGCGGTTTGACGACCGTCATATCAAGGGCGCGCTGCATGTGAACTGGGATTACGGCTACGAGGTTGCACAGCTTAATCACTATGCTTTGCGGTCAATGGATTCCTTTCTGAACAAACAGCGTCGGGGCCGTGCCAACCACGTGAATGGCAAGATCGATCTGGGTTACTGGAACAAATTCGACCGCAATGATGTCGAAGACCTGTCGCTGGCCAATCGTTTTGACAAGGCGCTTGCCATCAAAGAGCTGTTGTTGCGGGACGAGGCCGTGGCACGCCAGCATCTTAAGGCTGTGGAATGGGCGCAAACCATGGCGGCCAAAGCACGTCGCCAACCGCTGGCCAAAAACTTTCTCGCCAATCTGGCGAAACGCGTTGAACTGGACAAGGCCGCCTGAGGCCACGTCACCACATCAGATTGTTACAGGGTAAATCATGGCTATTTCCGATACGCTTGCTGTTCGCATTATGGACGTTGTGGCCGAACACAAATTAGGTGGCAACTTTGTCATGCTGGGGCGCCAGCGCTGGATTGGCAAACGGCGCAAACGCTCGGCAGCGCTGTTTGACGAGACCCTGGGCAGGCTCTATCCGGACGTGACAGAGAATGACCTCAAAAACCCGGATGACCTGTATTCTGAGACGTTCTTTCGCAAGATCGGCTTTGATCAGGTCGACAGCATGGATGTGTCGGAGTTTGAAGACGCAACCATCGTTCAGGATCTTGCCGGGGAATTGCCAGACGATCTGATGGGGCGCTTTGATGTCGTCTATGACGGGGGCACGTGTGAGCATGTGTTCGACCTGCCCACCGCCTATCGCAACATTCACCGGATGCTGAAACCGGGCGGGGTGCTGATCGGGCATTCGCCCTGCAACAACTGGATCAATCACGGGTTCTATCAGCTGACTCCGGAAATGGTCTATGGGTTCTGGGAAAAGACGTTGGGCTATGAGGTGCTGCAATGTGCGTTGCAGCCGATGTTGCCGATGTTTGCCTACCGGGTTGTGACGACGTCGAACCCAAACAAAACCGGTGTACGCCCACGTCTTCAGGGCAAACTGCCTGAGGGGCCAGTGATCCTGACCTATGCTGTGCGCAAACCGCTGGAAGGTGCCGGAGACGGCTCTGACAAAGTGTATCAGACCGATTATCAACAGCGCTGGGCCGAGAGCGACTCTGCGAATATTGCGGCCGAATAGAGAGCCGCTTTTGGTCAGGGTTTAAACGGTGCCATTCCCGCGCGGGCGAGTTCGTCCGCGCGTTCGTTTTCCGGGTGCCCGGCATGGCCTTTGACCCATTCCCACGTCACGTTATGGCGCGCCTGGGCGGCGTCAAGCCGTTGCCATAGCTCGACATTTTTCAAGCCGCCCTTTTTCTTCCAACCGTTGCGTTTCCAGCCGTGTATCCATTTGGTGATGCCGTCTTTGACATAGGCGCTGTCAGTGATGACCGTGATGGTGCTGGATGTTTCCAGTGTTTCCAGCGCCATGATGGCCGCCATCAACTCCATCCTGTTGTTGGTGGTGTCTGCGGCACCGCCGGACAGTTCACGTTCTTTGAGAACTTCGTCGTTCTGGCAGGCGCGCATCAGAACACCCCATCCTCCCGGGCCGGGATTTCCAGAGCAGGCACCATCGGTATAAGCAAACAAATCAGGCATGCGCGGTTATTATGACAAAGGTCTCGACACCACCAGCCAAACCTTTGCCATTTCCGCGCCTTGTGCCCTTAATTGTGAATCCGGCTTGCACCAGTAAATCACACAGTTCCCTCTCGCCGTAATAGGCGTAGAAACGCCCCAGGTAATCGCGCCCTTCAGAAGCGCCCAGCTTCATCCCGATGTGAAATGCACCGCCCGGTTTCAGGGCCTGATGCACCCGCTGCAAATGCGCCGGGAAATCGGCGCGCGGCGCGTGCAACAAACTGAAATTGGCCCAGACACCATCGAAAACGCCCTTATCCGTCAGGGCGTCAAAAGGCGCGACTTTGACCGGAATGCCAAAGTCCTGCAACGCCAGCGCCGCCATTTCGGGCGACGCATCCGTGGCCGTTACGACAAGCCCGCGTTCGACCATCCGCGCGGCCCATTGCCCGGGGCCACAGCCCAGATCAAGCACATGCCCACCCGGCGGCAGCAGCGCAACAAAGGCTTCAAAGTCAGGATCGTGAAACGTGTCTTCGGGTTTGGCAAACCCATCCGCATATGCGCGCGCGGCCTTGGCATAGGCGTCCAGCGTTTCCTTGTCACTCATGCGCGCTCCAGCGCGAGGCGTCCGGCCAGCGCTACAAAGATGGCGGCAAAACCCCGGTTCATCCACCGCATCACCGACGCGCTGCCCAGCAGCAGATCGCGCGCTTTGGCGGCGAACACGCCGTACAGCACAAAGACGGCAAAGGTCAGCGCCATAAAGATTGCCCCTAAAAGCGTCATTTCCAGCGTTGCACTGGCTGGGTTGCCCGACAGAAATGGCGGCAACAGCGCCAGAAAGAACACAGACAGTTTCGGGTTCAGAATGTTGATCAGCGCGCCCCGGCGGGCAATGGCAAATCCCGGCTGTGCCTGTCGTTCGGCGCTGACGGACAGGGCGCCGCCCGCGCGCACAGCCTGCCAGGCCAGATACAGCAGATAGGCCACACCGGCGAATTTCACCACGTTGAACAAGACTGCCGACGTGTGCAGCACGGCCGCCAGCCCAAGCGTGGCCGCCGCCAGATGCGGTAAAATCCCAAAGGTACACCCCAGTGCCGCCCAAAATGCGGCTTGTCTGCCCTGACCCAGACCCATCGCCAAAGTGTAAATCACGCCTGTTCCGGGCGCGATCACCACAACCAGTGCGGTCAGCAAAAACTGTGCAGAAATCATCTCAGGCCTCCAGTTCAATATCGCGCAGCACGCGCGGCACCTTAAAATTCACGCGTTCCACGGCGGTTTCCACCAACTCAACCGTCACGTCGTACCGTGCGCGAAAGGCGTCGATGACTTCGTTGACCAGCACTTCAGGTGCGCTTGCCCCTGCAGTGATGCCGACCGACCGGATACCCTCAAGTGCGCGCCAGTCGATTTCGGTGTCGCGCTGGACCAATTGCGAATAGGCGCAGCCATTTTTGGCGCCAACTTCGACCAGCCGGCGCGAGTTGGACGAATTTGGCGCGCCCACCACCAGAATGGCATCCACCAAGGGTGCAATCGCTTTGACTGCCTCTTGCCGGTTGGTGGTGGCGTAACAAATGTCTTCCTTGTGCGGGCCGACAATCTTGGGAAACCGGGATTGCAACGCCGCCACAATGCCAATCGTGTCATCCACAGACAGCGTGGTTTGCGTGACAAACGCCAGCTTGTCGGGATTGCGCACGTCTATGTTGGCCACATCCTCTTCGGTTTCAACCAACAACACCTCTCCGTCGGGCAATTGCCCCATGGTGCCGACGGTTTCGGGGTGTCCCGCATGGCCGATCATGATGATCTGCAACCCGGCGACTGAATGGCGCTCGGCTTCGATATGCACCTTGCTCACCAAGGGGCAGGTGGCATCAACATAGACCATCTCGCGGCTTTGCGCTTCCGCGGGCACAGATTTCGCAACGCCATGCGCGGAAAAGATCACCGGGCGGTCATTGGGGCAGTCTTCCAGCTCTTCAACAAACACAGCCCCCTTGGCACGCAAGCCATCCACGACAAATTTGTTGTGCACGATCTCGTGGCGCACATAGACCGGCGCGCCCCATTTTTGCAGGGCCATTTCGACAATCTTAATAGCGCGATCAACGCCTGCGCAAAAACCGCGCGGCGCAGCAAGGTGGATCGTAAGAGGAGGGTTGGACATTGATCGGGGCCTCATAACCTGTTGACCGTATAGGTAAGGCTTTCGGCTGGTGTGGTCCAGAGCGAGCTGCCCGCAACCGCCGCACCCGGATCGGCATAACGAAAAACCGGGGCACATGGCCCCGGCTTTAAGGTTTATTCTCCGCTGAACTCGACCTCTGGTTCGCGTTCCGGGATTGGATCACGCGGTGGGCGTCCAATCACTTCTCGCAGACCATCAAGCTCGATAAAGTTGTCCGCTTGCCGCCGCAGCTCATCCGAGATCATAGGCGGTTGGCTGCGAATGGTCGAAACCACCGAAACCCGTACACCTTTGCGCTGTAAACTCGCCACAAGTGGCCGGAAATCCCCATCTCCCGAAAACAGCACGACATGATCTACGAACGGAGCAAGCTCCATAGCATCTACAGCCAGCTCAATATCCATGTTCCCCTTGACCTTGCGACGGCCCTGGGAGTCTGTGTACTCCTTGGCCGGCTTGGTCACCATGGTAAAGCCGTTATAGTGCAACCAATCCACCAAAGGGCGGATCGGTGAGTATTCGTCATTCTCCAACAGAGCGGTGTAGTAGAATGCACGAAGTAGTTTACCGCGACGCATGAATTCTTGTCGGAGGAGTTTATAATCGATATCGAAGCCGAGCGATTTCGCAGCGGCATACAGATTCGAGCCATCAATGAACAGCGCGAGCCGCTCGTCCTTGTAAAACATAAATAATGCCCTTTCTAATTCTGTCGCGTCTTAAAAGGTCCCGTGAGTGTAATAGAGTGCAGGCGCAACAGGCCGTATAGGGTAATGAATTTTGGCGTGCCTTCAAGGGAATGGCGGCCCTTTTGCATCAATACGTGAGAGTAGGTTAACAAAAAGTGAACGAATTTGGACTGTTAGCAATGGGCGGAAACCTTACGTCAACGTCAGGAAGCCCAATTCAAACTCTGGCTTGCGCGTTGAAATCCCTGAATCGCAACGGAATTCAGCTTTGTGCGGTGAGCCGATTCTTTCAGACACCCAGTTTTCCGGAAGGTGCTGGGCCAGACTATGTAAACGCTGCCGTATGTATTAAAACGGCGTTATCTGCCCGAGAATTGTTACAACGATTGCATGAGATCGAAGCCGAATTTGGGCGTGAGCGGGTTCAGCGCTGGGGCATGCGGACACTGGATCTGGATCTGATCGCCTATGGTGAGCAGGTGCTACCGGACCGCGATACTCAGGCTTCCTGGCGCGCGCTTCCTATCGAGGAGCAGATACAGCAATCGCCCGGTGAACTGATTCTGCCGCACCCCCGCGTTCAGGACCGTGCCTTTGTCCTTGGACCTCTCTGTGACATCGCGCAGGGGTGGCGTCACCCGCTTCTGGGCAGGACTTTTGAAGAATTGTATGCGCAATTGCCACAATCGGACCGGGACGCTTTGATTTCGCTTTGATTCAGTGCTTGTCAAGGTCCGCAAACCCCCTTACATACACGTCTTCTTATCCGATCCTTCAAAACTGGAGTGCCCCATGGCCCGCGTTACCGTAGAAGATTGCGTCGACAAGGTTCAGAACCGCTTTGAGCTGGTCATGCTCGCGTCACACCGTGCGCGCGAAATCTCGTCCGGCACACCGATCACTCTGGATCGTGACAATGATAAGAACCCTGTGGTCGCTCTGCGCGAAATTGCAGAAGAAACCCAGACCGCCGATGAACTGCGTGAACGTCTGATCGAGTCTAACCAGTCTCAGATCGAAGTGGACGAGCCCGAAGAAGATCGTATGGCGTTGTTGATGGGTGCCGAAAGCGATGCGCCTGCCGAGGACGACATGTCCGAAGAAAAACTGCTGCGTGCCCTGATGGAAGCGCAAGGCCAGGGCTGAGGCCCTCCCAAAACAGGTACATTCATGATCCCGGCAGACGACCTTGTCGAGCTCGTAAGCGCCTACAACCCCAAGTCTAATCAAGCATTGATTCGCGCGGCCTATAATTATGGCCGCGACATGCATGATGGTCAGTTTCGCCGTTCGGGCGAGGCGTATTTCACGCATCCCATCGAAGTGGCGATGATCCTTGCGGGACAGCATCTGGACGATGCCACGATTATCACCGCCCTATTGCACGACACAATCGAAGACACCAACGCCTCTTACGAAGAGGTCGCCACGATGTTTGGCGAAGAGGTGGCCGCGCTGGTCGATGGTGTGACCAAGCTGACCAATCTTCAGCTCAGCTCGACTGAAACCAAACAGGCCGAGAATTTCCGCAAGCTGTTTATGGCCATGTCCAAGGACCTGCGGGTCATTCTGGTCAAGCTGGCCGACCGCTTGCACAACATGCGCACAATCCGCGCGATGCACAGCGACAAACAGGTGCAAAAAGCACGTGAAACCATGGATATCTATGCTCCGCTGGCCGGGCGCATGGGGATGCAGTGGATGCGCGACGAATTGGAAGACCTGGCGTTCAAAGTGCTGAATGCCGAGGGCCGTGCATCCATCATCCGCCGCTTTATCACGCTGCAAAAAGAAGCTGGTGACGTGATCGAGCGCATCACCACGGATATGAAGAAAGAGCTGCGCAAACACGAGATCGACGCCGTGGTTGCCGGACGCGCCAAGAAGCCCTATTCGATCTGGCGCAAGATGCAGACCAAGGATCAGGGGTTTTCCCGGCTTTCCGACATCTACGGGTTTCGCATTATCACGCAGAATGAAGAAGACTGTTATCGGGTGTTGGGGGCGATCCATCAACGTTGGCGCGCGGTGCCGGGGCGTTTCAAAGATTATATCAGTCAACCCAAATCGAACGGTTACCGCTCGATCCATACGACTGTGTCGGGGCGAAACGGGCGCCGGGTCGAGGTGCAGATACGCACGCAGCAAATGCATGATGTCGCCGAATCCGGTGTGGCCGCACATTGGTCCTACAAAGACGGTGTGCGTGGCGAAAACCCGTTTGCGGTTGATCCGGTCAAATGGATTAGCGGGCTGAGCGAACAGTTTGACGCCGAAGAAGATCACGAAGATTTTCTCGAAGCGGTCAAGCTTGAGATGTATTCGGATCAGGTGTTCTGTTTTACCCCCAAAGGGGAGGTGGTCAAATTGCCGCGTGGGGCCACGCCGATTGACTTTGCCTACGCCATCCACACCCGTATTGGCCATGCTTGTGTTGGGGCCAAGATCGACCACCAGCGCGTGCCGCTTTGGACCCGTATCAAGAACGGACAGTCCGTCGAAGTCATCACCGCCGAGGGTCAAACTCCTCAGGCTACGTGGCTGGATATCGCAATCACCGGCAAGGCACGCACCGCCATTCGCCGGGCATTGCGCGAGATGGATCGGGAACGGTTTGTGCGACTGGGCGCGGAACTGGCGCGGTCCGCCTTTGAACATGTCGGAAAGAAATCAACCGACAAGGCGCTTGATGTTGCAGCCAAGCATCTGAGATTGAAGGATAAAGGCGAAGTTCTGGCCCGTCTGGGGTCGGCCGAGATCACCGCCAGTGAAGTTTTGCAAGCGGTCTATCCTGATCTGGCGCCTGCGCAAACCGACGAAGTTGCAACAGAACGTGCGGTGATCGGGCTGTCTCCGGATCAAAGCGTTCAGCGTGCGCCCTGTTGCCAACCATTGCCCGGCGAGCGGATTGTGGGCATCACCTATCGCGGCAAAGGCGTGGTTGTGCATGCAATCGATTGCGACGTGCTTAGCGATTATGAGGACCAGCCAGAACGCTGGATGGACCTGCATTGGCATGCCGGACAGCATCGTCCGATCTACACGGTTCAGATCTGGATCACGATTGGCAACGATGCCGGCGTACTGGGACGTATTTGCACATTGATCGGAGAGCACGGGGCCAATATTTCAGACTTAGAGTTCGTAGACCGCAAGCCGGATTACTATCGTCTTCTGGTCAGCGTCGACTTGCGGGATGCAAAACACCTGCACCGGTTGATGATGGCGCTTGAGGCAGAAACCGATGTGGCAGAAATCGAACGCTGTCGGAACCCAGAAAAGGCTCGTGTACCAAGCGACGCCTGATCAGCAAAGGAAGCACCCCGGTGGTATTCAAACGCCGTGATAGAAGGCCGATCCACAAGATCGTTGCAGAATTCTTCTATCCGCGTGGCGGATGGAAGCGGGCGTTTTATTACGTGCGCCACCGTCTGCATCGTCTGCCGGGAAGCCCGGAATTCATCGCGCGCGGAATCTGGTGCGGCGTGTTCACAACCTTTACACCGTTCTTCAGCCTGCATTTTGTGGTCGCAATCGTTTTGGCACGTCTTGTGTCCGGCAATATGCTTGCGGCGCTCTTGGGCACCTTCTTTGGCAATCCGCTGACCTATCTGCCGATTGGCATTGTCTCGCTGAAAACCGGGCACTTTCTGTTGGGCACGGAATTTCACGAAGGCGCGCATCAATCGCTTACCGCCAAATTCGCCAATGCGTTTGCCGATCTGTGGCATAATCTGTGGTCGATCTTTGACGGTCATTCCGCCGACTGGCGCGGGCTTAAGATTTTCTATGACGAGGTCTTTTTCCCCTACATGATTGGCGGCATCATTCCGGGCATTATCACGGCGACGGTTGTCTATTACCTGTCTGTGCCCCTGATCCGGGCCTATCAGAAACGTCGGGCGAACCGGATTAAGAAAAAGATTGCCAAGGCCCGGGCTAAGGCCATTCAACAAGC
The DNA here is from genome assembly GCF_039969785.1 of Shimia sp. Taxonomy (GTDB): domain Bacteria; phylum Pseudomonadota; class Alphaproteobacteria; order Rhodobacterales; family Rhodobacteraceae; genus Shimia. The sequence goes on from NZ_JBDVNC010000014.1 coordinate 44,688, forward strand.
CGCCCGCGCTGCAGCCGCCGAAAACGACAAGTCCTAAGAAAGCGGTTTTCTTGGTGGGATTGTCGTCATAGGGTCGCGCAGGGAAACAAGTTTGAGAGGCTGTCATCATGTTGCGTCTGGGCGTGAATATCGACCATGTGGCCACAATCCGTAATGCGCGCGGCAGCGCCTATCCTGACCCGGCGCGGGCCGCGCTTTTGGCAGAACAGGCAGGGGCCGATGGGATCACGGCGCATCTGCGCGAAGATCGCCGTCATATTCTGGACGGCGACATTGATGCGCTGATGGGCTGCCTGAGCGTGCCGTTGAACTTTGAAATGGCGGCAACCGACGAAATGCAGGCCATGGCGCTGCGCCACAAACCCCACGCGGTGTGTATCGTGCCCGAAAAGCGCGAAGAAAAAACCACCGAAGGCGGGCTGGAAGTGGCGCGCGAAGAAAACAAGCTGGCGCATTTCATTGCACCTTTGCGGGACGTTGGGTGTCGCGTGTCGATCTTTATCGCTGCCGACCCGGCCCAGATCGAAGCCGCCAACCGGATCGGGGCACAGGTGATCGAGTTGCACACCGGCGCCTATTGCGATTTTCACGCTGAAGGCCGGTTTGAGGAACGCGATGCCGAATTGGGGCGTCTGACCAAAATGGCCAGTTTTGCGCATTCTCTGGGGCTCGAGGTCCATGCAGGGCACGGGCTGACCTTTGACACTGTGAAGCCCATCGCAGCGCTGCCCGAGGTCATGGAACTGAACATTGGTCATTTCCTGATCGGAGAGGCGATCTTTACCGGGCTTGAACCCGCCATTCACGAAATGCGCAGCCTTATGGACGAGGCGCGGGCATGATCACGCCCGAGTTTGCCGCCATCTGGGTGGCGTGGTTGCTGGCCGGGGGCTCTCCGGGGCCGGCCACAATGGGCATTGCAGGAACGGCGATGACCAGCGGGCGCCGACCTGCGCTGGCCTTTGCAACGGGTATTCTTGCCGGATCGGCCAGCTGGGGCATCGCCGCCGCGCTGGGCCTGTCAGCCGTGATGCTGGCCAATGCGTGGGTGTTTGAACTGTTGCGCTATATTGGGGCGGCCTATTTGGGCTGGCTGGCGCTTAAGGCGGTAAAACGCGCCGTCGCGCCCGGCGATACAGCAGCACTGGGCACGCCATTTTCAGGTGGGTTTCGCGCGCTCTTTGCCAAAGGCGCAGCGATCCATTTGACCAACCCCAAGGCAATCCTGAGCTGGGGGGCGATTTATGCCATTGTCGCGCCCGCCAATGCCACGCCAGCCACGCTTTTCGCCTATTTCGCCATGCTTTATGTCGGATCGATCACAATCTTCATCGGCTACGCGTTTCTGTTTTCGTCTGAACGGACCGTTCGGGCCTATGCGCGTGCGCAGCGCTGGTTCGATCTGGCCTTTGCCGGGTTTTTTGGACTGGCCAGCTTTAAAATCCTGACGGCACGCCTGCAATGATCGTTGGTATCGGCACAGACCTCGCCAATATCGAACGGGTGACACGCACGCTGGAACGGTTCGGCGACCGGTTTCGCAACCGGGTGTTTACCGAAACCGAATTGGCCAAAGCAGCGCGACGACGTGATGAGGCCGGTACGCTGGCCAAACGCTGGGCCGCCAAAGAAGCCTGTTCCAAGGCGCTGGGCACCGGGCTGGCTATGGGCATTAGCTGGAAGGACATGTCCGTCAGCAATCTGCGCACCGGGCAGCCAGTTATGCACGTCACTGGTTGGGCCGAAAAACGTCTGGCCGAGATGACACCGGACGGACACGACGCCATCATTCACGTCACCCTGACCGACGATCACCCCTGGGCGCAGGCCTTTGTCGTGATCGAGGCGCGTCCGGCTGCACAGACGTCGGGTTGACACCCAGCCACCAGCCCCTCATGTAACGCCCGTCACAACCGGAGAGACAAACACATGGCAGAAACGGCCAAGAAAGACGGCGGCGTCGTCGAGACGATCAAAACAGTCGTCTATGCCCTGTTGATCGCAGGCGTATTCCGCACCCTGTTTTTTCAGCCTTTCTGGATTCCCTCCGGTTCGATGAAGGACACGCTATTGATCGGCGATTTCCTGTTCGTCAACAAAATGACCTATGGATATTCCTATGCGTCCTGCCCGTCCGTTCGCATTCCGGCGGTTGGCATCAATATCGACGCCAAGGATCTTTGCGGTTGGTTGGATGGTGACAACACGCGTCTTTTGGGTGGAGACCCCGAACGCGGTGACGTTGTTGTTTTCCGCCACCCAGTCACCGGGTTGGATTTCATCAAGCGTCTGACCGGCTTGCCGGGAGATAAGATTCAGATGATTGCCGGTGTTCTGCACATCAATGGCGACGCGGTAAAGTTGGAAGATGGCGGGATGTTTGAAGAAACCGCTGGCCCTCAGGGACCACAACGCTTGTCACCGCGCTGTGAAAACGGCCCGGTTGGTGCTGGCGGTCTTTGTGTGAAATCACGTCAGATCGAAACTCTGCCCAATGGCGTTGCGCATTCCATTCTCAATATCGGCAATCAGCAGTCTGACCATACCGGTATCTATACCGTGCCTGACGGCCATTACTTTTTCATGGGTGACAACCGGGATAATTCTACCGACAGCCGCGTCGCGCAAGCTGCGCGTGGGGTTGGCTATGTGCCTTATGAAAACCTGATTGGTCGCGCAGATCGCATCATGTTCTCCTCTGCTGGTACATCCATGTTCGCGTTCTGGACATGGCGTTCTGACAGGTTTTTCAAAGGCGTCAATTGAAGCTTTCGGCCGAACTAAAAGCGCTTGAAGCGCGGCTTGGGCACACATTTTCCCGCCCAGAGCTATTGCTGCGCGCGGTGACGCATTCATCGATGTCTTCGCCCACGCGCGAAGACAATCAACGGCTGGAGTTTCTGGGCGACCGGGTGCTTGGGCTGGTGATGGCCGAAGCGTTGCTGGCCAGCGATGAAGGTGCCAGCGAAGGCCAGCTAGCACCGCGTTTCAACGCGTTGGTGCGCAAAGAAACCTGCGCCGATGTGGCCCGTGACATTGAATTGGGCGATGCCCTGAAGCTGGGCCGATCCGAAATGATGTCGGGTGGGCGGCGCAAACAAGCGCTGTTGGGCGATGCGATGGAGGCGGTGATTGCCGCTGTCTACAAGGATGCCGGTTTCGAGGTCGCGCGCGACCTTGTCATACGACTTTGGGCCAAACGGGTGGACACCGTCGAAGACGATGCCCGCGATCCCAAAACCAGCCTTCAGGAATGGGCGCAGGGACGCGGCCTGAAACCACCCGCTTACGAATTGCTGGAGCGTTCAGGCCCGGATCATGCGCCGGTTTTTACCATTGCTGCTGTGCTGACCAACGGCGCACGCGCGCAGGCGTCGGACAATTCCAAACGCAAGGCCGAACAGGCCGCCGCCAAGGCGCTGCTGGCGCAATTGTCCAAAGGTTAAGCCATCAATCCGAATTGGCGCGCTAACCGACGCTGGCTCTTTGCCTGCAAATGCCCTAAAGGCATGACTCTGTTAAACAGGAAATCACAATGACCACACGCGCCGGATTCGTCGCCCTGATCGGAGAGCCCAATGCGGGCAAATCCACGCTGACCAACCAGATGGTGGGGGCGAAAGTGTCGATCGTGACACACAAAGTTCAGACCACCCGCACGCGTATTCGCGGTGTGGCGCTGGAAGGCGACAGCCAGCTGGTGTTTGTCGACACGCCCGGGCTGTTCCGTCCGCGTCGTCGTCTGGACCGCGCAATGGTCGCCGCCGCATGGGGGGGCGCTGCAGATGCCGATGTCATCGTTCTGATGATCGAGGCGCATCGCGGTATCACTGAAGGTGTCGAAGTTATTCTGGAACGGTTGGAACAAATCGAATCCGGGCGCAAAATCGCGCTGGCGATCAACAAGATTGACCGCGTTAAATCCGAAGTCCTGTTGTCGCTGACCAAGGACCTGAACGACCGGTTCCCATTTGCCGAAACGTTTATGATTTCCGCCGAAAAAGGCCATGGTTGCAACATGTTGCGCCAGTGGCTGGCCCAAGAACTTCCGGAGGGACCCTGGCTTTACCCCGAAGATCAGATTGCCGATTTGCCCATGCGCATGATCGCCGCTGAAATGACCCGCGAAAAACTGACGCTGCGCCTGCATCAGGAACTGCCTTATCAGCTGACGGTCGAAACCGAGAGCTGGGAAGAACGCAAAGACGGTTCCGCTCGGGTGGATCAGATCATCTATGTAATGCGTGACGGGCACAAAGGCATTGTGCTGGGCAACAAAGGTGAAACCATCAAGGCCGTTTCCAAGGCGGCCCGCGAGGAGCTGACCGAATTCCTTGACCGTAAGGTACATCTGTTCCTTCAGGTCAAAGTGCGTCCCAACTGGCTGGAAGAATCCGAACGCTATTCCGAGATGGGGCTGGATTTCAAAGACGGAAACGTATGAACGCCATCAGGAACCACGTCACCGCACCGATGCCGCACAATCCGATGGCCATGCGCAACGGCAGCTTTTGTGCAGGCTCGATCGCCCAGCTAAAGTCCAACGCAACCAACGCCAGCATTAATAGCACAAGAATTCGTGTCCCTTTGGGCGTCTGAAATTGGTGCTGCATAAAAATCTCCTTGCCTCGGACGTGCCTGCTCTTGGGTTTTGGATCATCTTCGATCAGGGATGGTTACTATGAAGTTAACGGCTGAATTCTGGGTACAGGCTTATCTGGCGCGCCTGCGAATTGAGACGATCCCTGCCTTTGTCGTGGCGCGTGGCGACAACACGGCGGGTGCCGTGCTGATCAAGCTCAACACACTGGACGGACAGGCGCAGGTCTTTCAACGCAGCTTTGATCTGATGACCGGGGAGCGGCGCTGGGTTGTTTTGTCAGAAGGGGCCGAGGCCGATGTCGACACGTCGTTGGCCCGTCAGCGCAGCTTTGATCCGGATGCCTGGGTGATCGAGGTCGAAGACCGCAACGGTCGGCATCTTTTGGACGAACCCGGGTTGTCCGACTGACCCCAGACGTCGGAATTTGCTGGCAATTCACCCGGTGGCACGGTTCACTGGTGCAAAAGGGCAGGTGAGTTGGACTGGCGCGATCAGGGCATTGTTCTCAGCACTCGTAAACATGGCGAGACGTCGGTGATCCTTGAGATGTTCACCGAACGTCACGGACGCCATGCGGGGGTTGTGCGCGGCGGGATCAGCCGCAAGATGACGCCCATTCTGCAACCCGGTGGACAGCTTGATGTGGCGTGGCGGGCGCGGCTTGAGGAACATATCGGATCTTTTACGGTTGAACCTTTGCGCAGCCGGGCTGCGGCGCTTTCTGACCGGTTGGCTTTGGCCGGGTTGAACACAGTCACCGGTCTTTTGTCTTTTTGCCTACCAGAGCGCGAAGCCCACGCCGCACTTTATGCCAGAACCGTACCGTTGCTGGATTTGCTGGGGCAGAACGAGGTGTGGCCGCTGGCATATCTGCAATGGGAAATGGCGCTATTAGAAGATATGGGGTTTGGTCTGGACCTGACGCAATGTGCTGTTACAGGCGCGCGTGACGGGCTGTCCTATGTGTCGCCCAAATCCGGACGCGCGGTGTCGGAACAAGGCGCCGGTGCGTGGGCCGATCGGTTATTGCCGTTGCTGCCTTGCATGTTGGGACAAGGCGCCGCCCCGGATGACGAAGTTGCTCAGGCATTTCGAACAACGGGCTATTTTCTGACGGAAAAGCTGGCGCCGGAAATGGGCCACAAACCATTGCCCGAGGTCCGGGGCCGGTTTGTTGACCTGTTCACCCGTCGCCTTGGACAGCCGTAAACAACATCTCGCGCCCGGCCTCGTTGCTCAGGATAAGACGGTCGCCGGATACTTCGGACAAGGTCATCTTCTGGAGCTCATTGAGAACCGCAGCTTGCCCGGACGGGGCGGTGCAATCTGTGCGCGCGATCTCCACATTCTCAAGCACGAACCACGGGTAGGGCGCGCTTTGACGTGCTGTCATGGTGTGACAGGGGGCCGTCGCTTCAACTGTGCCGTTGGAATGAAAGACAAGCTCAATCGGTTCGCTGATCGTGTTGCCATCAACTTGATACAGATGCCAAAACTGATCGGCGGCACCGTATCCGGCAAGCGTTTCATCCTGCCAGCAGGCGGTCAGCGGGAAAATCAGTAAAAGGGCAATCAGGCGCATGCCTTAATCGTATAGCGCCAGAATCAAATCTACCAGAGTGCCAAGCGCGCTGTCATTTGTCTGACCGTCACGACGCGACAATTCCGCCATGCCCAGATTGGCCGCATATAAAATGCGCGACAATTCCGGGTTGGACAGGCCGTTTTCGGACAATGCTGTGGTCAGCTGATCCAGCCGCAACTGATCTACCCGCGCCACGGCAGCGGCCACAGCTGGGTCGTTGTGTGACCATGCCCGGATCGCCGGTTCCAGCCGCGCACCAAGTACCGAATCATCTACGCCATTGGTGGCGATCTGGCTGAGGTGGCGCAGCTTTTGTGTAGGGGTGGTGTCGCCTGCCAGCGCGGTTTCAATATCGGTCAGCGCCTGTTGTTCCCACTGCGCCAGCATGGCGCCGTGAAAGGCAGGTACATCTTTGAAATGCCAGTAGAAAGACCCCTTGGTCGTCTTCAATCTGCGCGCCAATGGCTCGGCCTTAAGGGCTGCGGGACCTTGGTCCAACAGGGCTTTGAAACCGGCAGCGATCCAAAGATCAGGGGTGAGACGCATTGCTGACATGCCCGCAGAATTACGGAGCTTATCCGCATTATGCAAGTGCAGCATTGTCACGCTGCAGTGCAGCGTTGCAAAACTACCAGTTGGCGGTGCGGGTTTTAATGTCAGCTCCGGTCACGTTTCGCGCTCCGCCGGAGAATTCTGTGACTTTTGCTGCAAAAGTTTTGAAATATGCCTGCGCATGGACATGTTCGAGCGTTTCCGGGGTGTCCCATCTGCCCCAGTGAATGCGCGTCACCCCGTCGTCAGCCACGGCCACCTGATAGGAAAACCGGGCGGCGTCCGGATCGGCGTCAAGCGCATTGACGAACCCGTCAATCGCCTGCTGCCAGACCAGTTCGTCGCCGTCATATTGGTATGTGATTGTGATTGAGCGCATATTGACCATCCTGTTTAACTTTCTAGTTAAGTATGGGCGCGCCGGACACATATCAATGCTTGTGGGCAGTTGTAACAGTTGGCGGGGTTTTGGCGCGTTTCATGCTGACGCATTACCGATGGAATACCGACGCGGTGCCGACCCGCGATTTCGGCTGTAGATCAACGAGTTAGCTTACGCTTACCTGACAACCAAAAACGCCCCGCACTTGCCATTTGCAATGTGCGGGGCGTTCAAAAGTCTCAGAGAAAGCTTTAGTCCAAAAGGCGTCGGGCGATAACCTGCGCCTGAATTTCGGCAGCACCTTCAAAGATATTCAGAATACGCGCATCACACAGGATACGGCTAACCTGATACTCAAGCGCAAACCCGTTGCCACCATGGATCTGCAAGGCGTTGTCTGCACAGGCCCATGCCACGCGGGCGCCCAGCAGCTTGGCCATACCGGCCTCAAGATCACAACGATGGCCGTTGTCTTTTTCCCAGGCGCTGAAATAGGTCAGCTGCCTGGCGATCATGATCTCAACAGCCATCATCGCCAGTTTGCCTGCCACACGGGGGAAATGTATCAGAGAATTGCCAAACTGCTTGCGATCCTGGGCGTATTGCATGCCCACCTCAAGCGCGTTCTGCGCCACACCAATTGCACGCGCTGCGGTCTGGATACGAGCGGCTTCAAACGTCTTCATCAACTGTTTAAAGCCCTGACCTTCGACACCCCCCAGAAGGTTGTCTTTGTTGACCTTAAAGCCATCAAACGCCAGTTCGTATTCCTTCATGCCACGATAACCCAGAACCTCGATTTCGCCACCAGTCATGCCGTCTGTCGGGAACGGGTTTTCGTCATCGCCGGGGGTTTTTTCTGCCAGGAACATCGACAGGCCACGGTGGTCTGTCGTGTTGGGGTCCGTGCGGGCCAGAAGCGTCATTACATGGGTGCGGGCAGCATGGGTGATCCATGTTTTATTGCCCGTAACATCCCAGTTTCCCTCATCATTCTTGACGGCGCGCGTGCGCAGGCTGCCCAGATCAGAGCCGGTATTTGGTTCGGTAAACACCGCCGTCGGCAGGATTTCGGCCGAGGCCAGTTTGGGCAACCAATGTTCCTTTTGTGCCTCTGTGCCACCGCCTTCGATCAGCTCGGCGGCAATCTCGGACCGTGTGCCCAGCGAACCGACGCCGATATAGCCACGTGACAGTTCTTCGGACACAACCACCATCGATGCTTTGCTCAGCCCAAGCCCGCCATATTCTTCGGGAATGGTCAGGCCAAATACGCCCATCTCGCCCAGTTCCTCGATGATTTCCATCGGGATCAGTTCGTCTTTGAGATGCCAGTCATGCGCATTCGGGATCACGCGTTCGTCGGCATAGCGCCGGAATTGTTCGCGGATCATCTCCAGCTCTTCGTCAAGCCCGCTTGCGCCAAATGTGGCGTGGCCTGCGTTGCCCTGCATCAGCTCTACCAGCCGCATACGAGCTGCCTGCGTATTGCCCTGATCACACAAGGACATCACCTCGGGTACCATCAGGCCGCGCATTTCTTCCTGACCCAAACCCAGATCCTGCAGGCGCACAATCTCGTTCTGGCTCATCGAAATGCCGCCATAGATCTGCCAAAGATATTCGCCAAATGCGATCTGGTGGATCAGTTGTTCCATCTCGCCGAACTTGCCGTCGGCCTTCAGCCGTTCAGCCCAAGCCTGCATTTGGCGCAATGACTGGGCGTATGTGGCCAGCCAGGACAGGCCATGCGCGGCGGTTTGGTTTTCTTCGATCAGCTTTCCGGAAACTTTACCATTGTCTGATACAGTCTCGCGCACCCGCTGTTTTGCGGTGTCCAGAATAGCCTCAACCGGGGCAACCGCCGCACCGGTCAACGCCAGCAAATCGGGAAGAATCACAGAATGTGTCATCGTCAGGTCCTGTCCATCATGTGCCATGAATCATAATCCTCGTTTTTCTGCAGTGTGACATAATTCTTTTGCAGGTGCAGCGCAACATAAATACGAATGCTGCGGATGCTTTGATAGTTTATTGCGCGTCATTACTTTGCCGGGCGGGAAATTTCAGCCTATAGCAAAGTATGGATGCTATTCTGACCAACCTTGGCGCCGAGCTGTTCTTTGTGTCTTTGGCAATTGCGGTTTTTGCCGGGGTGATCAAGGGGATGGTGGGCTTTGGCATGCCGATGGTTCTGGTGTCCGGGCTGAGCACGTTTCTGTCGCCGGAATGGGCACTGGCCGGGCTGATCCTGCCTACGATTGTTTCGAACTGGTTTCAGGCATTGCGACAAGGGCCGCGTGCCGCCATGAATTCAGTTGTGCGGTTTCGCACCTTTTTGATCGTGGGCGCCATAACATTGGTGATCAGCGCCCAGTTTGTGCGTCTTTTACCGCAAAACGCGTTTCTGTTGGTGATCGGTTTGCCGGTGACCATATTTGCCGCGATGCAGCTTTTGGGTGTGAATCTGCGCCTGGCCCGGCCTTCATTTCGCATTGAGGCCGTCATCGGCGCCATTGCTGGCCTGATCGGGGGCGTCTCGGGCGTCTGGGGGCCGCCGACAGTGGCCTACCTGACGGCCCTTGATACCGAAAAAACGGAACAGGTCCGCGTTCAGGGCGTGATTTATGGGCTTGGCGCGGTGCTTTTGTTCTTTGCCCATATCGGCTCAGGTGTATTGCGCGGCGAAACGGCGCTGTTTTCGGCGATGCTGCTGCCACCCGCAATTCTGGGCATGTGGTTTGGTGGCCGCATTCACAATCGCATCGATCAGACGACGTTTCGCAAGGCGACATTGGTCATTCTGACATTGGCCGGATTGAACCTGATCCGCCGTGCGCTATTTGGATAATGGGCATTCGCCGCTTGCCGAGAGGTGGCAAGCAGATAGGATGACCGCGCACCCGCAGGAAAGACATGGCTTTGAACAGATTGGAAACATCGACACGCATTTCAGCCGTCAGTCTTGCGGTGATCGCAACGGTTGCTGTGGGTTGGTTTCTGAAAGTGGCCGAACCGATCCTGATCCCCATTATTCTTGGTGCGCTTTTGGCATTCCTGATGGCGGGCATTTCCCGGGAGCTGGAGCGTATTCCTTTTTATTCGAGGGTCATTCCCGGCTGGCTGCGCATGACAATGACAACCATTGTTTTGTTTGTCGTGCTGATGGTAGGAGTTGGGTTCTTTGCCCGCAATTTGGAACCTGTCGTGCGGGCGGTTCCGCAATATGCCGAGTCTCTGTCCGGCACGTTGGCAAACTTGACAGCGCGGTTTGACTACGAAGTTGAGCTGACATGGCAATCGCTGGATCGGGTGGTTTTTGACAATATCGATTTACAATCGGTGATCCGATATACTCTGAACTCTGTCAGCTATTCAGCGGGTTACATGGCGCTGGTGTTTTTGTACGCTATCTTGTTCCTGATAGAGCGTGAAAGCATTTCGGGGAAAATCGCCGCGATTGTACCGGATCAGGACGCGCGTAAAACCGTTTGGCATACGATTGATCTGATCACGGAACAGATCGGCACCTATTTCACCACCAAGACCTTGATTAATGCCGTGTTAGGCGGGATTTGTTGGGTTATCTTTACAGTGTTTGGCGTGGAATTCGCGGCCTTTTTTGCCGTGTTGACGGCGGTATTCAACTACATTCCCTATGTCGGCAGCTGGATCGCGATGGCCTTGCCGATGTTGTTTGCGATTGGCAAATATGGCCTTGGAATCGAGGCGATGGGATTGTTTGGCGCACTAAGCATTGCACAGTTTGGCATTGGCTATTTTTGGGAACCGCGCCTTATGGGGCGTTCCATGAACCTGAGCCCAGTGATCGTAATGGTGTCGCTGGCGGCGTGGGCTGCGATCTGGGGGCCCATTGGCGCCATTCTGTCGGTGATCCTGACATCCGGGATCATGACAATCATGTCGTTTTTCCGGATCACACGCCCATTGGCGATCATGTTGACCAACAACGGCGAAATCCCAAGTGAGATGGCCGTCCGCAAAGAAGGCTAGGCTGCGTTAATCTGTTCATACCACGCCAGCAGGTCGTCTATGTTGGCAGGAACGCAGGTTGCCTGACCATCGGAAAATTCATCAAAAGCCTGAGCGTTCAGCGGGTTGGTTCCGGCAATCACCGTGGCACCCGCTGCGGCGGCTTCAGCCAGAAGATCGCGGAATCCGCGCCCCTCGGCTTCCTGTTTGCCGAATTTGTTTAACAAGAACACGTCGAAAGGTGTGCTCAGCGAACGTTCCACCGTGGCAACAGCAGTCGCCATTGCGTCGGGATCAAGCCGACAGCCACGCGCCTCTTTTCCTAAGTATTGTGAGATGCGGATCATAGGCCCATCTGGCAACACCTGAACATCCATGTCGCAGCGCTGATCGGTTTCGCAGCCTGTATTCGTCTGAACAATACCGCGTGTCTGAAGCCCACGATCCTGCAATCGCAGCGCCAGCTCAGCCAAAAGCAAGTCCAGTTCGCCGCGCCCATGCGCCATGGTGTAAGCAATCTTTAACATGATGAATACATAGCCTTGCCTGCGGTTTGGTTCAATGATTGCCCGTGCCCATCAGCGATTTTGGCAAGAGCCGCCCAATCAACGAGACGAGGAACGCGGTGCTAATTCCAAAGCACAAAATGCCCGTGACGCCTGCAAACGCGCCAAAAACCCTGTAGTCAATGGTCAGAACAATGTCGCCATATCCAACGGTTGTGTAGGTCACGAGCGCAAAGTAGAGCGCGTTATACCAAAAGTCGAAGGCGCCCATGTAGATCAGAATGCCCGCCCACAGCCAGACCTGAATAGTGTGCGAAAGGACCATGGCGGCAAATGCACCGCTGACAAATGTGGCCACCTGCAAGGACGGTCTGCGCCCGTCTAACGCGTGTCCAAGTGCCTGTATCAGACGGATTCCGACGACCAGCATACCAACGTGAATAAGCGCACAGACCCCGAGTACAACGGATCCCCAGAACAGCTGATCAATTTGCCCCACAAAAGGCTCCTCTTTGTGCGTCTACCCAAGAATAAATGCGGGGGCAGGGCGACTTCAAGCGGGAAGAGTGAACTTCAGCTGCCAACTCGGCCTATATTCCTCTTGCCACCAGGGTCGGATCGGGTTGGAAACGAAATGCAGCTGATCTGTTCAAATTGCCTGACTGGCACGGAACCGATTTGTGTCTATTTGATCAATGCCTTCGCGTGAGCCGACAAGGCGCGCGCTGCGTTTGCCAATACAATCGTATCTATGCCGACCGCTACAAAGGTGACCCCCATATCCACATAAGTTGTCATGTTCGCTGACGTAAGTGTCAGGATGCCGGACGCTTTGTCTGAAGCATTGATTTTGCCAATTGCTGCGGCGATCGCATCTACAACTTCGGGCGCACCTGCGTTGCCGGGAAACCCCATATCAGCGGACAGGTCAGCCGGGCCAATGAACACGCCATCAACCCCTTCTACTGCCAGGATGTCGTCAAGATTGTTCAGCGCCGCGCGGCTTTCCACCTGCACAACCAGACAGATTTCATCATTCGCGGTCTGGACGTAATCCGGTGTCGATCCAAATCCCGTAACGCGCGCGCCAGAGCCGCCCATTCCGCGGATACCTTGCGGAGCATAGCGACACGCACGCAGGGTTTCCCGCGCATGCTCTGCAGTGTCGATCATGGGGACCAAAATGGTCTGTGCCCCGGCATCCAGAGCTTGCTTGATCACCCAGGGCTCACCAACCGGGACACGCACGACAGGGTGGCTGTCCGAACCTGCAATGGCGACCAGTTGATCACGAATGCTGCGAATGTCGTTTGGCCCATGTTCGCCGTCGATCACCAACCAGTCAAACCCGGTGGTCGCCATCAATTCAGCGATGGCTGCTTCTCCGGACGACAGCCAGCACCCGATTAGCTGACGCTTTTCGCCCAGGGCGGCTTTGAACGTGTTCTTTGGGGCAGGCATCGCAGGCTCCTTTATTCAGAATTGGCAGGACACGGCACCAAACGTGCCAAAGTCGGCATGGATACGTGCGCCCGGCGGGCATTCAATGGGGCTGATGAAAGACCCCGACAGGATCACTTGTCCAGCCTCGATTTGCTGTCCGTAGGTGTGCATACGCCGGGCCAGCCAAACGATCCCTTCGACAGGGTCATTTAACACGCCCGCGCCCAACCCGGTTTCTTCCACTTCATCGTCCCGGCTGACGATGGCGCCGACCCATCGCAAATCATGTACGTCCGGCGCATGTCGCGCATCCCCCAACACAATACCGGCGTTTGCCGCGTTGTCTGAAACCGTGTCTGTAATGATGCGCGCTTTACCAGTCTTCGGATCCTGCCTCAGAATACGCGTGTCCAGAATTTCCAGGCTGGGCGCAACATAGTCGGTCGCGTTCAGAACGTCCGTGCGCGTGACCTGACCGCCTCCCAATGGAGCTTTCATCACAAACGCGATTTCGGCCTCAACGCGGGGCTGAATAAAGCGATCTTGCGGAATGTGGGCACCATTTTCAAACACCATATCATCAAACAACACCCCACTATCAGGTATGTCGATGTTCAGCGCGCGTTGCATCGTTTTTGATGTCAGACCGATTTTCCACCCAATCACTCGGCGCCCTTCGGCCAGCTTGGCCGTCATCAAAGCCGATTGTATGGCGTAGGCATCATCCAGCGTCATCTCCGGGTAACACATCGACAAGAGACCTGTTTGTTGCCGGCTTTTCTCGGCCGCGTGCAATTTTGCGGCCGCGTCACGATGTTCCTGTGGCGTCATACTTCGTCCTCAACCCCGTTGCACAAAGTACCGATACCGTTCACTTCAACCTCAACCATATCACCCGGTTTCAGATAAACCGGCGGATCAAATCGCGCGCCGGCGCCGGTGGGGGTGCCGGTCACAATCATATCACCCGGTTTTAGCGTCATAAAGGTCGAGATATAGGCAATCTCTTCCCGGATCGGGAACATCATCCGGTTCAGCGTATCGTCCTGGCGCACTTCACCGTTCACACGTGTCACAATGCGCGCATCATCCAGTTGGGCCGCATCGCGAAATGGCACAAGCCAAGGGCCTATGGCGCCAGATTTGTCCCAGTTTTTGCCTTGCGTTACATTAAACTTGGCATGGCGCACCCAGTCGCGAATGGTTCCCTCGTTGCACAAGGTCAAGGCTGCGATGTGGTCATAAGCGTCATCGGCGTGAATGCGGCGCCCTGCCTTGCCGATGACCACAACCACTTCGCCTTCATAATCCAGCGTGTGGTTTTCCGGCGGCCGGATCAGGTTTTGTCCATGTCCGGTGAACCCGCTGGAGAAACGCGGAAACAATGACATGTGTTTTGGCTGGCTGCTGCCATCTTTGTATTCTGCGTTGCGGTCTGGAAAATTCACACCAACGCATAAAATACGCTCGGCATTGGGCAAAGGAATGTCATAGACAAAATCGCTGTGAGTGGCCGTCCGACCTTGTGCCGCAGCTTCTAATTGGTCCAGCGCATCCGCAATAATCACGTCCTTCAGGCTTGGCCACTCCGGGAAGTCCGGCGACAGGGCGACAAACCCGTCATCCACAACCGCACCATAAAGCTGCTGTCCGCCTGCGGTCACACTTGCAAATTTCATATTGTCCCCCTGCTTCATATTGCCAAAAATACTCAAAAACCTGCCTTACGGCGCAATAATAGGCTGCGCCCTGAGCGCAGGTTCCTCTACAATTGCGCCATCAAAGCCGGACCCGTGTTCAAACCAGGATTTCGGTGCGGCGGCCCCCCAAAGGGTCTGGCGCTGCGGGTCTTTGAGGTCCCACTTGATCGGTTCGAGGTCCGGATCAACGGTTTGATAATCCGAACAATAGATTTCAATCCGATGCCCGTCAGGGTCCAGAACATACAGGAAAAACGCGTTTGAAATCCCGTGTCGTCCCGGGCCGCGTTCGATGTTTTCGACCCAGCCGGTGGTCGCCATCAAATCCAGCAAGTCAATGATTGCCATAGGCGTTGGCACCCAAAACGCTGTGTGATGCAGACGTGGCCCTCGTCCATTGGTGAACGCCACATCATGCACACCACCCTTGCGATGCATCCATGCGGCCCAGACTTTGCCACTGTCCGCGTCTTCGGTGTATTCGGTCGTTCGAAATCCCATCTCGGTATAGAAAGCCACCGACGCGTCGACATTGGCTGAGAACATGTTGAAATGGTCGATGCGCAGCGGACGCACACCGCGATACAGTTTGTAGGCCTGATGGATTGGCTCCAGCCGGTCCATCTTTACATAGAACTCCAGCGGAATGCCCCAAGGGTCGCGGGTGAGCAGGGTGCGCCCCATATGCGGGCGTTCGACCCAGTCAACGGGCAAACCCCGGGCGGAAAACCAATCGGCAGCTTTGTCGAGGTCCGGATCGTCATAGAGCTTAAACCCAAGGACCCCGACATCAGATGTATCCGCCTGTTTCAGGATAATGCAATGGTGCCCTCGTTCTTCGAGTGCACGCAGGTGGATGCTGGTTTCGTCTTCCGCAGTAACCTGCAGTCCAAGTGTATCGACATAAAAGGCGCGTGATTTCGCAAGGTTTTGAACGCGATACTCTACATGCGACAGGCGGACGATATTGAACGGCGGATAAAGGACCGGGGCAGGGATGGGCATGATCTTGTCCTTTCGATTGTCGATCTTTCAAAGGTGGTCGCGAATGGAACCGGCTTTCGGCGACAGGTTTGGATCAATGTCGCGCATTTCCAGCGACAGAGCGATTGGGCGCGTGTCCATGACCGGCTGAACAAAGGCGCGCGCAGCCTTAAAAATCTGTTCGGTGGCGGCCTTCTTGACGTCATCTGGTCGACCGCCTCGCAGACGGATTGAGATGTCGATGAACCCATGTTTCGGGTCGCCATTCGCGATCGCATAATGATCACAGCGAAAGGCACGCACACGAATACCAGGTGTCGGGAACGTGTCTATCCCGGCTGCGCAGGCGCGAATGGTTTCGCAAAGCCCGGACATATCCAGCGCCTTTTCCAGATTGGCAGAGTATTCGACGATGAAATGCGGCATCGGGATCCTTGTTGCATATAATTCACATGTTAAGTAAATTACGTACGATGAGTCAACTAACAATTTATCCCTTCGTATTTGAAATGCCAGCAGTGTTGATGGCCTGAGTCGATGCGTTTCCGCTTCATGCACAGATTTTTCCCGAAATGACGGGGAAGGACGACGAGAGGCAAAATCTACCACTAATGTCTACCACGGATTGCTGGCTGACAGCGTAAATCGGGCGTTTGGCGTTTTGCCATTTAGCGGAAGAACCAATAGAATAAGGGTCGAAATGGATGTTTGGAAATCGTCAAGATGCGCAAAATTTCGCACGCCGAAAAAGTTCTTGAGACGACCCAATCGCATTCTGCCGCCGCCCGGTCGCGGGTCGCAGCCAGCTGGAACAGATCGGCGATCAAACATGGTCTTGATCCGGCCGAAATGCGGGTGCCCGAGCGGATTGACCAATCTGCATTGCACCACCGTCGTGCCGAATTGGAAAAATTCATGACCGTCACCGGACCGCGCATGGATTTGCTTTTCTCTCTCATCGGGCAGTCGGGTTGTGGCGTTTTCCTGACCGATGCCGATGGTGTTATTCTGGATCAACGCCTGAGCGAAGCTGACGCGCCTGTTTTTGGAGAATGGGGTCTGAGCACCGGGGCGGACTGGAGCGAGGAACGCGAAGGGACCAACGGGATTGGCACATGTCTGACCGAACAACGTCAGTTGATAATCCATCAGGACGAACACTTTTTCTCGCGCAATACGGCAATGAGTTGCATTGATTCGCCGATTTATGACAGCGACGGGCATGTTCTGGCCGCGCTGGATGTCTCATCGGCACGGGCCGACCAGACCGAAACTTTCAATCGGCTGATCGCGGCGCAGGTTGCCCAAACAGCCCGCGCCATTGAAGAAGCCAATTTTCGTGCGGCCTTTCCAAAGGCGCGTGTTGTTGTGGTTGAAAGCGAAGATGCCGAAGCGTCGACATTGCTGGCCATAGATGAGTACGATCTTGTCATTGGCGCCACACGAGAGGCGCGCCGGATATTTGGCATGGATGCCGTTGGTACGATTGTGCCGCGCCCCGCCGTTGATGTGCTTGGGCGCGAAGACGGACCAACCGGCTTTGAAAAAGCAGAACGCGCGGCGGTTGTTCGTGCAATTTCACGGGCCGGAGGCAACGTAAGTCAAGCTGCCCGTCAGCTGGGAATCGGGCGCGCGACCCTTTACCGGCGCATGAAACGGCTTGGTTTGGATGAAAGCTAGCAACACCTGTCTCACTGCTGAGACAGTTCCACGTTGGCGTCGTATTCCCCCCAAGTGACATGCCTGACATGCTGCTTCATTCCTCTTTGCAATCCGGACGGAGGAGTTCGGACCTATTGGAGGACTTACAATGAATGACATGACCCATACCGAGGTTGGCACCTACACCTCGCCTTTCAAACTGCGTTACGACAACTTCATCGGTGGGAAATTTGTTCCCCCGGTTAATGGTCAGTATTTTGAAAATGTGACACCGATCACTGGCGCTATGATCAACGAAATCCCACGTTCGGATGGTGCGGATATTGAGCTGGCTCTGGATGCAGCACACGCGGCCAAGGCCGCCTGGGGCAAGACGGCGGCGGCAGAACGCTCAAACATTCTGCTCAAGATTGCCGACCGGATTGACGAAAATCTGGAGCTGATCGCTCAGGCGGAAACTTGGGACAACGGCAAACCAATCCGCGAAACCATGGCGGCTGATATTCCGCTAGCTGCGGACCATTTCCGCTATTTTGCAGGTGTCCTGCGCGGTCAGGAAGGCAATATGTCAGAGATCGACAATGATACGGTTGCCTATCATTTCCATGAACCTCTTGGTGTCGTGGGTCAGATTATCCCCTGGAATTTCTCGATTTTGATGGCGGCCTGGAAACTGGCCCCGGCGCTGGCGGCAGGAAACTGTGTTGTCCTGAAACCTGCCGAACAGACCCCCGCGGCCATTTTGGTGTTCATGGAAGTGATTGCCGATCTGTTGCCCGATGGCGTTTTGAATATCGTGAACGGCTTTGGCGGCGAAGTGGGTGTTGCTTTGGCAACGTCCAAGCGGATTGCCAAGATTGCTTTCACCGGCTCAACCGCAACCGGTAAAAAGATCATGGCGGCGGCTACAGAAAACCTGATCCCGGTCACGTTGGAATTGGGCGGGAAGTCCCCCAACATCTTCTTTTCCGATGTGATGGCCAAGGACGACGCCTTTTTGGATAAGGCTGTCGAGGGCTTTGTCCTTTTTGCCTTTAACCAGGGCGAAGTGTGCACGTGCCCCAGCCGCGCGCTTATTCAGGAAGACATCTATGAAGAGTTCATCAAGCGGGCCATTGCCCGGGTGAAGGCCATCAAACAGGGTGACCCACGTGATCCCGAAACGATGGTTGGCGCACAGGCT
This sequence comes from Shimia sp., assembly GCF_039969785.1. Lineage (GTDB taxonomy): Bacteria > Pseudomonadota > Alphaproteobacteria > Rhodobacterales > Rhodobacteraceae > Shimia. Next base: position 63,281 of record NZ_JBDVNC010000014.1, read on the forward strand.
TCGGTCGAACAGCAGCAGAAAATTCTGTCTTACCTGACGATTGGTGTCGAGGAAGGTGCAGAGGTTTTGACTGGCGGCGCAGCGGCGCCTATGGGCGGTGAGCTGGAGGGCGGCAATTACGTCCAGCCAACCATCCTGAAGGGTCACAACAAGATGCGCGTGTTCCAGGAAGAAATCTTTGGCCCGGTTGTTTCCGTGACAACGTTCAAGGACGAAGAAGAGGCGCTCGCGATTGCAAATGACACGATGTACGGCCTTGGTGCTGGCGTTTGGTCGCGCGATGCGAATACCTGTTACCGCTTTGGGCGCGCCATCGAGGCTGGTCGCGTGTGGGTCAATAACTATCACGCCTACCCGGCACACGCTGCGTTTGGTGGTTACAAGCAGTCAGGCATTGGACGCGAGAATCACAAGATGATGCTGGACCACTATCAGCAGACGAAGAACATCCTGATGAGCTATAACCCAAACAAACTGGGTTTCTTCTAGAACCTGCGTTTAGATAATCGACTACAAGTTATTTGGCCCCCGCAGAACAAGTTGTGGGGGCCTTTCTATTTGAAGGTCGCACAATGTCAGATGGCGCAGTTTATGTGTTGATCAGGCTGGTTGGCGCCAGCGTGTGGCGCGTGTTTCCAACACGCCTACGATTCCGTATTCGATGAGCAGCATCAATGCGACGAAACTCAGAGAATAGGCCAGCACATATCCAATTTCAAATAACTGGAAATACAGGTGAATTTGAAAGCCAACCCCATTGCTGCGCCCGAGAAACTCGACCACCAAAACAATCTTCCATATGATCGCGAGCCCGTTGCGGGTGCTGGATGCGACATAAGGCCAAAGCTGGGGCAGGATCAGGTGGCGCAGCTTTTTCGCTGGGCCAAAGCGAAACGACCGCGCCATTTCGCTCAGCTTTGGGTCCATTGCATGAACGCCTTCGCGGATCGTGACCGCCACCATCGCCGTTTTGTTCAGAGCAACAGCGGTGATTGCAGCCACTTCGTTCAAACCGATCCACAGATAACACAGGACGATCACCACAAGCGCGGGAACATTCAAAAGCACCACCAGCCACGGGCCCAGCCAACGATTGAGCATCGGCTTTGTTCCCAGCACGATGCCGATCACCAACCCAAATCCCATGGCGAGGAAAAACGCGCACGCGACTCGAAACAGTGTCGCCGTCATGTGACGTGACAACTCGCCTGAGGCCGCTTCTTCTACGATCAGCTGCCAGACTGAAAGCGGCCCGGGAAGCACTGTGGCGTCATTGCCGATCCGCGCGGCGAGCGCCCAAAATGCGACCAGCCCCAGCAGTGATACGGCAACAACAAAGCCATGCGGCGTGGGCGTTGTATCGTTCATGCAGCAAAGCTGCCACGAAAGGCGGGTCTGTCAAATGGCAATCTGGTAGCTTTCGTACCTTAGTCGCATAGGCAGGACGCATCGGTCCGAATAGTTTCGGCTAATGGTTCTGAGGTCTTCCTTTGTTACGGCGGTGCTGGGCGTATTCTGTTGGATTGCGTCTGTGATTAGCGTGTTTGCTGAGCCTTCGCCGCGCGAGACGCTGGCGCCGTTGATCGTACCGCCCATGTCGCTGGGCGAACAGCTGGATGATCTTGGGGTGTATCAGTTGTTAAATTCGGGTGGGGCCGAAGCAGGTTATGTCTTTGAAACCGGGCCGCTTGCACCTTTGCCGGGTTTTTCCGGTGCTCCAATAAATTTGTTGGTTGTGCTTGATCTTGAGGGGCGGTTTCTGGACGTTCAGCTGCTGTCGCACAACGAACCGATCTTTGTCTCCGGTCTTCCTGAAAAGCTGTTCCTTGACTTCTTCAAACAATACCGCGGTCACTCGATTTCAGACAATCTTGTGGTGGGTTCGCCCTATGGGGCTGGGGGTGACGGCTCGGCGCTGGTTTATCTTGATGGGGTAACAAAGGGTACAGCATCCGTGCGGATTGCCCATGAGAGCGTTCTGGCGGCTGCTTTGCAAGTCGCCCGTCAGAAAATGAATGGCATAGCCACAGGTGCGGCCGCGTTTCCAGATACGGATTATGTCGAAAACCTGACCTGGGATGATCTGTTGGCCAAGGGGATCGTGACCCGCCGAACCGTGAGCAACGCAGAAATCGACACCTTTTTTGAAGGCACACTTTGGGAAGACGATGATCCAGAGGCCAAGGAAAATCCTGAGGGAACCTTTGTCGATCTGTGGATAGTCGATCTGGGTCCGCCGTCTATTGCCAGGGCGGTGCTGAGTGATGATGGCTTTGAAGAGCTGCAATCATTCATGGAAATTGCTGACGCGTCGGAACCCGTTCTGGTGATCGAAACCGCGCGGCACGGTCTTGTGACCGATGAATTCGTGCGCAACACCGCGCCTGATCTGATCAGCGCTGAACAAGGTGGGTTTCCTATCGCATTTCGGGACTCCGACATCTTTGTTGAGCTGGACGAAACCGTTCCGGACGCGCTGCATGACGGAGCTGCTTTGATATTGCGGACTGATCGCAGATTGGGGTTTGATCCAACCTCAGAATGGATTTTCAAGCTCAAGGTGCTGCGCAAGCACGGGTCGTTTCAACCTCCAATTGGGTCAATCACCCTTGAAACCACGCATTCCACACCGGAGAGATTTTTCTCTCGCAACGAAGTCGTGAAGCCGGCGCCGCCTTGGGTTGATGCCCTGCGTAACCGACAAGCGGATTTGATTGTCCTTGCCGTTTTCCTGATTGGGTTGCTCGCGTTGCTTGGGCTGGGTTTGAACCGTCTGGCGGGACATCGGTTTTTCACGCCGATCCGATTGGGCATTCTGGCTTTTGTCACGGGCTTTATTGGTTGGTCGGGGCAGGGCCAGTTGTCTATCGCGACACCTTTGGCAATTTTGCGCACAGCGCTTGAGGGCGGCACATATAGCTTTCTGCTGTATGATCCTTTCTCGCTGGCCATTTGGGGCGTTACGATTGTTGGTTTCGTTGGGTGGGGGCGCGGATTGTTTTGTGGCTGGCTGTGCCCATTTGGGGCGTTGCAGGAATTCACGCATCATATTGGCCGCCTGCTGCGGCTTCCCCAGGTCGAACCGTCGGCGATTTGGGATCAGCGGTTGAAGCTGCTGAAATATGTCGTTCTGGCGAGCATGCTGGTTCTGGTCTTTGTCGCCCCGGCCCGGCTCGACAAGGCGATTGAAGTGGAACCATTCAAGACCGCGATCACCACGTTTTTTGTGCGTGAATGGTATTATGTGGCCTATGCGGTTGGTTTGCTGGTGTTGTCGATGGTGCTGTTCAAGGGGTTCTGCCGCTATGTATGCCCGTTGGGCGCGATCATGGCCATTGGCGGTCTAGTGCGTGGCAGGGACTGGATTGAACGGCGCAAGGAATGTGGATCACCGTGTCAGCTTTGTAAGGTCAGGTGTAACTATGGCGCCATCAAACCAACCGGAGAAATCACTTATTCGGAATGTTTCCAGTGTCTTGACTGTGTCACGATACATGACAGCGACACGCTTTGCGTCCCCAAGGTTTTGGCGGCACGTGGGCGCGGATTAAAGGTGGCCGCAGAATGAAACTTTCCCGTCGTCGTTTTCTGTCTGTATGCGCAGCGTTTGCCGTCGCGCCGCAGGGCGCGCGCGCACATTCCTGGCAGGGACGGGCGTTTGGCGCCGATGTCAGCCTGACTATCCATGGCTCACGTGAGCAGGCGGAAACCGCGCTGGCCGCTGCACGCGAGATCATCACTGAGGTCGAGAAACTCTTTAGCCTCTATGATCCTGCTTCGGCTTTGGTGCGGCTGAACCGGACAAAACAATTGCCCCGACCAGACGCGAAGTTTTTGTCATTGATGCACAAGGCTGACCGGGTTCACACGTTGACCCAAGGGCTGTTTGACCCGACTGTTCAGGCGTTATGGCAGGCGCTTTCCCTCGGAAAACACGCCTCGGAAGCTGATCTGTCCCAAGGTTGGGGGCAGGTGCGATTTGGCGAGAATTCTGTCACCCTGCAGCCCAACCAGTCGCTGACGTTTAATGGCATTGCACAGGGCTTTGCCACTGATCTTGTGTCTGATGCACTCGTCGCATTGGGGGTTTCGGAGATGCTGGTCAATATCGGTGAATACCGCGGGGTTGGCGGGCCTTGGCGGCTTGGGCTGAGTGATCCGGACTATGGGCATTTGGGTACCAGAACGATCACCAATGCCGCGATTGCCACGTCCAGCCCTGCCACGACGCAGATTGGACAATCTGGCCACATCCTGCATCGCTCCGAGCAACCTAAATGGTCGACAGTATCTGTTGTGGCGAAAAGGGCAGTCTTTGCCGACGCCTTCTCGACCGCTTTAGCATTGGCGGATCAGGACATGATCGAAACGCTTGTTGGAACAAACGAAATTCACCAGATTACGCTGGTGGATTTCGAAGGGAACGTGACGACGCTTGGCTAAGTTGAAAGAGCAACCGCGCCTTAGCGTTCGGGCGGTTGAAAGGTCAAACCGTAGGAAGCGTAAATCTCCGCGATGCGACCATCCTGAAGCGCAGCGTTGATCGTGTCATCAACGGCATAGGACAAGGGACGATAGCGAAAATTGACAGCGACACCCAAGGTCCACTTGCTGACCGCGAACCCGGCCAGAGGGGGTTGATGGATTTCGATGGTATCGGTCTTGCCATATTCCAGCTGTCCCAATTGACCCATTGCTGCCATGGTTTCCCCAGCGGCCAGCGCCGACATGGCCGCTGCCATTTCACCAAAACGCTGAACTTTGTTACCGACCTGTCCACTCGCGAATGACGACAGGTAGAAATCCGAGATTGAGTCATTCTCGACCCCGACAGTGTCATAGCGAAAATACGCGGGGATGGGTTTGTCGTCTGGATAGCTGGCCTTGTCAAAGGCGATAGCGATGGAGTCGGTTGCGTATTGCCCCGTAAATACAACCTGCTCAATCCGGCATTTAAAGGCGCTGTCATATGGCACGCGCATCATCACGTTTGATACGCGCCCGTTGATCAGGGGCCCTTTCCAGATATTGTTGCGCAGGTCGGCATCCAGATTTTCGCCAGCTGTCACAAAGTTAAAATGTGCCTCAATGCTCAGGTCTTGGGCAATCAGGCGGGCAATATCGATGTCGACGCCGCGAGGGACGCCATTTTCTTCCCAACTGTAGGGCGCATAATCTTCGTACACTGCGAACAGCATATGGCCCTGATCCTGCAGAACATCCAGCTCCTGACCAACCACATCGCGTCCGACATTCTGAGGGCGGTCCTGAGGAACATGGTCAGCACATGGGTCGGCAGCATGGGCCGGCCCGACAACGAGCAGGCCCAGGACAATTGAAAGGTTTTTTATGGCGCGCATCAGCCTAGTGTGTAGCTGGAAGACCGATAGTCAAGGTCTCCGCCGCTGCCCTGTACGCTTCTGGAGTTCCGTCGATCAAATTGGCAGCACGGAAAGCGACGGAATCTGCGACCGGAGCCCCTGACAGCGTTTCGATGCTCTCGGAAATTACGGTCAGGCGGGCTTTCAGAGCGTCGGCATCTGCACCGGTGGCATTTTCCGCATATCCCGCGATCAGGTCACGAAGTTCCTTCAGTTCGTCAACCACTGCTTCCATGGCGTCGCTGTCAGGTCTGGTTTCGATGTAAGTTCGGATCGCCCAGGCAGCGTCTTGTCCCAGCAACTCTCCGAAGGCGGGCATCTTGGTGGTGCCGTTCTGGGTGTACCCGTCACGAAACCGTTCAACATACCATTCGTCACCATATTCTTCGGCTTCAAGAAAGCGCAGATCCGGTGCAAGGCCGCCGGACACAACTTCTAAGCCGTGGCACCGCGCGCAATTCTGGTTGTAGCCAGAAGCGCCGATTTCAACGGCTTTCAACCAGACGTCTTGCCCAACGGCTTCTGTACGGTACGGGTTTTCTGTCAGCCATTCCTCACCATTCTCGGGAAGTCCGGCAGTGTCCACGGCTTGTGGCTTCACATCGCCATGGGCTCCGACAAAAGTGGTTGACGCAATGGTCATTCCGGTCGCCAAAAGCAGACCATTCAAGACTGATGATTTCATAACACCTCCTCCGAACGCGGCCCTCTCCCGAGCCAGGTACGTTTTGTTTCAGGTCTCTCTATAAACCGACGCAGCATGACGTCGGTATTGGACTTTGGTTGTGTTCGGACCAAAGTCGTATTGTGGCTGGTGGGGGTGGGGTTAGAGTTTCCAGATGTTTGGACGTGTGGTTGCGATTTTTCTGAGCCTGCCCATCTTTGCCGCCGTTGCGCTTGCAGAGACACAGGTGACGATTGGCTATCTAAAGGTGGAAACACCCGCGCCCAAGACATTATCGAACCTGGATGCGATCCCCGATGACCTGGGCGTCGCAGGTGCCAGAACGGGTTTGGATGACAATCAGACGACCGGCAAGTTTCTTGGGCAAAGCTATAATTTCACGGAACAATTTGTGGCGCTGGGCGAGGACCCGATTGCAGCGGCGCGCGCATTACTGTCCGAAACGCCTTATTTAGTGCTATCAGCACCATCAGAGGTGCAGCTGGCCATCGCGGATCTACCAGAGGCGCAGGCGGCGATGTTGTTCAATACGTCCAGTGGAGACCTCAGCCTCCGGGACGCAAACTGTCGGGCGAACTTGCTGCATACCCTTCCATCTGATGCCATGCGCACGGATGCTTTGGCTCAGGTATTTGTGAAAAAGCGTTGGACAGATTTGGTCATGATCACAGGACCTAATGCAGAAGACGCCGCCTATGCCGAGGCAATGCGACGGTCTTTGACGAAGTTCGGATTGAAGCTTTCCTCTGAAAAGAACTGGAATTTTGACGCGGACATGCGGCGCACGGCGTCTCAGGAGATACCGCTGTTTACACAAGAGTTTGGCGATTACGATGCCTTGATCCTTGCTGATGAGCTTCATGATTTCGGGCGTTATGTCCTGTATAACACCTGGGCGGCACGGCCTGTTGTCGGGTCCGAAGGGCTGACGGCTGTCACATGGGCACAAGTGATTGAACAATGGGGCGCGGCTCAGCTGCAGTCGAGGTTCAAAGAGGCGCATGGCCGGGCGATGGCACCTCAGGACTATGCGGCTTGGGCGGCGATGCGCACGGTTGGTGAAGCCGTCACCAGGACCAGCAGCGCTGACTATTACGACGTACGCGACTTTGTCTTTTCAGACGACTTTGAGCTGGCTGGTTTCAAGGGTCGCCCGTTGACCTACCGGGACTGGAACGGCCAACTGCGCCAGCCAATTGCCATCGTGCATCCGCGTGCGCTTGTGGCTTCTGCGCCGCTTGATGGGTTTCTTCATCACGTCAACGAATTGGATTCTCTGGGACTCGACCGCCCTGAAAGCAAATGTAAGGCCTTTGAATGATACGCGCGACTTTAGCTCTCTTGCTGATGACCACACCGCTTTCGGCTGGTGAAATCTGGGTCACCAATGAAAAGGACGACACGGTTTCAGTGATCTCAACCGACACGCTGGAGGTGATCCAAACCTACGACACCGGCGAACGGCCGCGCGGGATCACCTTTTCAAAGGATTTCAGCCGGGTTTATATCTGTGCATCTGACAGCGATTCTGTTCAGGTCATGGACCCTGACACCGGCAAAATTCTGCATGACTTGCCATCCGGAGAGGATCCGGAACAGTTTGTTCTGCATCCAAATGATCGCCATCTTTATATTGCAAACGAAGATGACGCGATCACCACGGTTGTAGATACACAAAGCCGCAAGGTGATCGCGCAGATCGACGTAGGCGTAGAACCTGAGGGCATGGCTGTCTCGCCAGACGGGAAAATTGCCATTACAACTTCTGAAACAACAAATATGGCGCATTGGATCGATACAGAGACACAAGAATTGTTTGCCAATACGCTTGTCGATAGCCGCCCACGCCATGCTGAATTTGCAAAGGATGGGGCCGAGATGTGGGTCAGTTCCGAAATCGGCGGGACGCTGACGGTATTTGACAGCGACAGCCAAAGCGAAATCGCCAAGATTGAATTTGAAGTGCAGGGCGTGCACCCGGATCGTGTGCAGCCCGTTGGGTTCAAATTCACAGAAAATGACAGCCATGCATTTGTGGCGCTGGGCCCATCCAACCACGTCGCCGTGGTGAATTCCGAGACTTATGAGGTCGAAGACTACATTCTTGTGGGACGGCGTGTCTGGCACATGGCGTTTAACGAGGATCAAACCCAATTGTTCACAACCAACGGCGTCTCGGGCGATGTTACGGTGATTGATGTTGACGCACGCAAGGCGATCAAATCGATCAAAGTGGGCCGGTTCCCATGGGGCGCGGCCTATCGCCCGGCATCACATGACTAGAAATCTGACGAGCTTTTAACGACACCTAGACTGGAGAGTCTCATGTTACGATCTGCCCTTCTTGTGCTGACAATTGCCGCAACACCCGGTTTTGCCGGCGATGATGACGGCCCATCCTTTGGCGCAGCCGGGTTGCTGTCTGGAAAAAACAAAGAGGATTTGCCACCCGTCATCCTGTCTGCAGGCGAGCCGATTTCATCCGCGCCATGGACGTTGACCTCGGGACGGTATTACGAGTTTGAAATCCAGGGTGACGGGTCACAGGAACTGGCTTTGGTTGGTCCGGAGTTCTTTCGGGCAATCTGGATCGACGAGATTGTGGTTGAAGGGCTGGAAATCCGCCCGCTGGGGTTGGACAGCGTCGAATTTGACGAAGCCGGCGAAATGGAAATAGGCTTTGTCGCGATCAAACCCGGACAGTATTATCTGAAAATTCCGGGCACAACCGGGGAGACACAGCGGTTGGACATCACCATCAAATGAGCGGGCTCGAGGTTTCACACCTCAGCTATCGATATGGCGCCAAAATGGCGCTGGACGATGTCGGCTTTGCCGTCGAGCCGGGCGCGTTTTGTGCGCTGCTTGGCCCGAACGGCGCCGGTAAATCCACGCTTTTCGGCCTGCTCACACGTTTGCTGGTCGCACCTGAAGGGGGCATATCCGTTGCAGGTCACGACCTGGGAAACACGCCGCGTGCGGCCTTGGCCCAACTGGGTGTGGTGTTTCAGCAAACCACGCTGGATCTGGACCTGACGGTGCGGCAAAACCTAAAATATTTCGCGGCTCTGCATGGATTGTCCGGATCCGTCGCCAGCTCGCGCATCGACGCCGCGCTTGACCGGCTGGGGATGCGTGAACGCGCCAGGGAAAAGGTGCGTACGTTAAACGGCGGTCACAAACGGCGCACAGAGATTGCCCGCGCTTTGATCCATCGCCCGTCCGTCCTGTTGCTGGATGAACCTACGGTCGGGCTGGACGCTGCGGCGCGTCAGGCGATCACCGGCCATGTGCATGCTATGTCAGACGACGGGACAACGGTTCTGTGGGCGACGCATCTGACAGACGAGGTCGCGCCCGATGATCGGCTGATCATCCTGCATCAGGCGCGCGTTCTGGCCGACGGTATTGCGTCAGACATATGTCAGGACACGCCATTGCAGGCGCATTTCCTCAACCTGACAGGCGCCGAGGTTTCATGACGATCTATCTGACATCTCTTCGGGCCATCGTTGCCCGCGAAGCGTTGCGGTTTGTCCATCAAAGAGAACGCTTTATCGCGGCTCTGGTGCGCCCCTTGGTCTGGTTATTGGTGTTTGCAGCCGGGTTCCGCGCTGCGCTGGGGCTGAGCATTATCCCGCCCTATCAGACGTACATTACCTACGAGACCTATATCGTGCCCGGGCTGTGTGGCATGATCCTGTTGTTCAACGGAATGCAGTCCTCTTTGTCGTTGGTTTACGACCGGGAAATGGGCTCGATGAAGCTTTTGCTGACCAGCCCATTGCCGCGCTGGTGGTTGTTGTTCTGCAAGTTGGTCGGATCAACGATGATCTCGGTGTTGCAGGTTTATGCCTTTTTGGCCGTGGCGGCGATGTTTGGGATTACAATGTCGCCTGTGGGTTATGTCACTGTTTTGCCTGCGTTGGTGGTGTCGGGGCTGATGTTGGGGGCGCTGGGGCTGTTCCTTTCGAGCTTTATCAAACAGCTTGAAAACTTTGCCGGCGTGATGAACTTTGTAATTTTCCCAATGTTTTTCATGTCATCTGCCCTTTATCCCCTATGGAAAATGGCGGAATCATCTGAGCTTTTGCACGACATCTGCGCGCTCAACCCCTTTACCCACGCGGTCGAGCTGATCCGGTTTGCCTTATATGCAAGCTTCAATGGTCAGGCACTGCTTTGGACCGTCTTGGTTACACTTATTTTTACCGCTGCTGCGCTTTGGGGTTATAATCCTGCGCGTACCGGGTTGTCTCGAAAGCTATGAAAGGTAACGTTCATGAAAAAGATTATTCCAATTCTAATGATTATCGCTTCTCAGGCCAGTTCTGAAGAGGCAGCTGACCTTGGCACATTGAACCCGGACGAGATGACCTGGCAGTCGTTCCGTCAAAAGGCCGAAGAGGGCGAGACCGGAATGGTTCTGTGCTCGATGGGGTATGCGATCACCAAATCCGGCGACCATGACACCGCGCGCCTGCTGTTTAAGAATTGCGCTGGCGCTGGCTATACCGGTGCGATGACGTGGATGAGCCAGATGGAAAACAACGGGCTGGGGGGCGATTACAACCCGGATGCCTCTGCGGCATGGGACAAGAAAGCCGCAGATCTGGGTGATCCTGTTGGAAAGTTTAATTATGGTATCGGTCTGTTGCGCGGACATGGCGTGGCCAAGAACGAAACGCTGGGGCGCCAATACGTCGAAGAGGCCGCGCAGGACGGGTTAGAGATCGCCCGGAGATTACAATCCGCGGATTATGATTTGGACGAGGTCACGCCAGACGCTGACAACTGGAAATACGCACCGGTATTCTGAATATCACCGATTATTCGCGCGGGGCTGCCATCAAGCGACACAATGCGACTGGCCAGCTTTTCAGCTTCCTGGCGCACATGGGTGACAAGAATTGTCGTCACCTGATGTGCTGCGCGAAGTTTGGCAAACAGGGCCATCATGTCCTCGACCAGTTCCGGGTCGAGCGACACAAACGGTTCATCCATCAGCAAAAGGTCTGGTCTGACAGCAAAGGCGCGTGCCAGTGACAACCGCCGTTGTTGTCCCAGAGATAGCTGCGCGGGAAAGTCATCACTCCGATCCGCAAGGCCAACGTCGTCGAGTGCCGCCAATGCCATCTCCGGGCTGACATCTGCCGCGATAACGATGTTGTCCAGTGCTGAGCGCCAGGGCAGCAAAGTTGGTTCCTGAAAAACCATCGCGACGGTCCCGGAAATATTGCACGTGCCGCGATGACGCCGTTCCAACCCGGCAATGATCCGCAATATCGACGTCTTTCCGATACCAGACGGACCAACAAGAGCGACAGTTTCACTTTGCCGGATGTTGAGATCAATGGCCCCGAGAACAGGCGCGCCGGCAAAGACCAGAGACTGGACCTCAAGCGACAAAATCTCTGGTCGCTGTGCGAGGTTGTTGTTTACTGTTCCGGTCAATTCCTATGGACCTTTAGCTGCCGTTTTGCAGGAATGTACCCTCGGGCAAAGACGTGGCTGTTCCCAAAAGCTTTTCACCGCCAAGTTCAACCATGAGTTCCAGCATACGATCGGCAGCGTTTTCATCAACTGGGCCGGGGGCGGGGATGCCCGCGCGGAAACCGGCCTTTAGCGCCGTAAACTGGGCATCTGATTTGGCATTCATCTTTGGGCGCAATCTGTCCCATTCGGCGTCGTCGCTTGCCAGCATATCTTTTGCCATACGAGAGGCCGTCGCCAAACCATTGACCAGATCAGGGTTGTCTTTGAGCATCTCACCCTTGACGACATACCCCAGCAACGGTGTTTCCGGATCAAGGCCCAGATCACGCGCCGCATCTGCGATATCGATCAGTTTGCGCATGCCCGAGGCATCCATTTTCGCCATAAAATGCCAGAAATTAATGGCCGCAGAAACGTCGCCAGACAGCGCTGATTTAAAGATCAGCGGCGGCGCACCAAAGACCTGCTCAGTCTCGGAGGCCAGATCCATGCCATGGTTCTTCGCGGCATAGGCCTGAAGTATCAGCCAGCTTTTGTCCAACGGGCCGCCTGCGATGCCTATCTTGGCGCCTTTGAGGTCCGTAAGAGATTGGGCATCGCTGTCTGCGGCGACCATCACACCGCCGACCGCCTTGGAATAAGGAATAAACACATAGTCATGACCCGCCGCGCGTTGGCGCGCCACCCAAAGCCAGTCGGAGACAATGACATCCGCTTCGCCACCCTGAAACGCGACCTTGGCAGCAGAACCTCCTGCCATGCCCTGAACGTCCAGTTCAAATCCGTTTTGGTCGTCCAGCCCGTGGTGCTGAATCGTGTTCAGCTCCCAGTTGACGGTACCGAATTTTAGCACGGCAGCACGCAGTACGGTTGTTTCTGCAATGGCAGACGTCGAAAGCACGGCTGACACGACAGCAGTGGCAAGTGTTGTGACTATTTTCTGGGTAAGCATGTTCATCTCCCGGTGTTGAGAAATCATACCATTCCGCCCCGCCTTAGAAATACGACCAAAGGACAACGCGATATCCAGCGTTGTTTTGGTACAAGAGCGCGAGACCAAAAACCGCGAACACGTATCAGAACTCAAACCACACGGAGACCCATTATGGGACGTAAATTTATTCTCGCTGGCACGCTACTCGCTGTTTCCTGGTCAATGTCTCCGGCATTTGCCGAGTCCAAAGTCGCAAACCGCGCCTTTCAGGAAATCAAAGTCGAAGCCGGACAAACGCTTTTTGATATTCAGTGTCGCCGCTGTCATTCGGATGACAAGTCGGATCCTTCATATGGTCCGGAGCTGATCGGAATCATCGGACGCCCCGCCGGGGACGAGGAAGGTTACGAGTATTCAGATGCTTTGCAAAACTCTGGGATTGTCTGGACAAAAGCCGCCTTGCGGGCGTGGATGGAAGACAATGATGGGTTTATGCCGGGTACCAAGATGCGCCATGTCGGCATTGAAGACATGACAGTTCAGGATTTCATTTTGGCTTACCTGGAAACTCTGACCGAGTGATCAGTCGATGATCAACCTGGGCAGCCAATGGCTGTCCGGGTCGCTTTCGTGAAGGTGTTTTGCAGCGATTGGGCGCAAATCACCGGGATCAGGGGGCGCAGATAATGTGTTCATGTCCATCTCGTGCAAAATGCCGGTCAACCCGTTTCCGTCCTGTGACAACTTGTAATAGACACCGTTCCACATATCGATTCCGTACTCTGTGCTGTCCTTCCAGAGGAACAGAAAATCGTATTCCAGATCGGTTAGGTCTGCCGAGATATTGCGCCTGTTTTCATAAGGGTAAGGCACATGGCACCAATGCTTGTCTGGGCCTTCGATGCATTTGAACGGGCGCATTGATAGAAAGTGATCGGTGAACGAAGCGTCGTTCATTTCGACAGCGAACTGGCCGTTCTCTGTAACAGTGACCTGCGCCACATCGATGCGGGTGCCATCATCTGTTTCAAGGTATACGCGCCGCTCCTCAGCCGCGACAGGCTGTGCGAAAGCGATGGCAAACAAAACCACACGATAGTTCATAATCCTCTCCCTTTGGGGTTTTCAATTTGGGCGCTCAGACCTGTCACCACCCCTGATTTCACAATGAATGGATACGAGACCAAATGTCATACGACCAATGTTCAATACCCATGAGCGGGGAATGCGCCAATAATTTGCCTCGGTCGGAGAGCGCCCCTGGCTCAGGTGCGCGACTTAATGGAACCAAAGGGAGGAACCAGATGAACAGATTCGTACTGGCTGCATCAGCGGCTTTACTGGTCGCGGGATCAGCGAACGCGGAAGTCACAGAAGACATGCTGCTCAACGACACGGCTTCAACTGAGGACGTGCTTACCAATGGGATGGGGCGGCATCTGCAACGCCACTCGCCACTGGACACACTGAACAAAGATAACGTTAAAAACCTGGTTCCAGCCTGGGCTTTTTCGCTTGGCGGTGAAAAACAGCGCGGTCAGGAAACTCAGCCGTTGGTCCATGACGGCGTCATGTACATTACCGGATCTTATTCGCGCCTTTATGCGATTGACGTAAAGACTGGTGAGGAACTTTGGCAATACGACGCGCGTCTGCCCGAAGGCATTCTGCCTTGTTGCGACGTTATCAACCGTGGTGCGGCTCTGTATGGCGAGAACGTCTATTTTGGAACGTTGGATGCCCGAATCGTCGCGCTGAACGCCAAAACTGGCGATGTGGTCTGGAACAAAAAGATCGCCGACTACAAAGCTGGCTACAGCTACACGGCTGCCCCGCTGATCGTGAATGGTCTTATTGTGACGGGCAATTCCGGTGGCGAATTCGGCATCATTGGATCGGTTCAGGCCCGCAATGCCGAAACAGGAGAGCTTGTGTGGGAACGCCCCGTGATCGAAGGGCACATGGGCACGCTGAATGGCGAAGAAAGCACCATGACCGGCACGCTGAACGCAACCTGGCCCGGTGACATGTGGAAGACGGGTGGCGGCGCCACTTGGCTTGGCGGATCGTATGACGCCGACACAGATACCCTGGTGTTTGGTGCGGGTAACCCTGCACCTTGGAACAGCCACCTTCGAAATGCTGGCACGCCGGTCGAAGGCAATGCTGGCGACAACCTTTATGCCGCCTCGCGCATTGGCATCGATCCGGCCACTGGCGAAATCAAATGGCACTATCAGACAACACCCCGCGAAGGTTGGGACTATGATGGTGTGAACGAAGTGGTGGCTTACACAGACCGTTCAGGCAACAAACGTTACGCAACTGCTGACCGGAACGGGTTCTTTTACGTCCTGAACCGTGAAGACGGTGCGTTTGTGTCCGCTGTTCCATTCGTTAAGGACATTTCCTGGGCTGAAGGTATCGACGACACAGGTCGCCCGATCTTTGTCGAAGGGAACCGTCCGGGCAATCCAGCAGACGCGGCCGACGGTAAAAAGGGCGAGGTTGTCTTTGCTTCGCCGTCGTTCCTTGGTGGGAAAAACTGGATGCCAATGGCGCATTCTCCTGACACTGGTCTGTTCTATGTACCCTCAAACGAATGGGGTATGGACATCTGGAACGAGCCGATTTCGTACAAGAAAGGCGCCGCCTATCTGGGTTCGGGCTTTACCATCAAGCCGAACTACGACGATCATATTGGTAGCTTGAAGGCGATTGATCCGGATACCGGCGAAACAAAGTGGGAGTACAAGAACGATGCTCCGCTTTGGGCTGGCGTTATGACTACTGCTGGTGGCTTGGTCTTTACTGGCACACCCGAAGGTCGCTTTATCGCGTTTGATGATGAAACCGGCGAAGAGCTGTGGTCATTCCAGACCGGCTCCGGAATCGTTGGTCAGCCGATCACCTGGGAACAGGACGGCGAACAGTTCATCTCGGTCATCTCTGGTTGGGGTGGCGCGGTGCCACTTTGGGGTGGTGAAGTTGCCAAAAAGGTCAACTACCTGAACCAGGGCGGCACACTTTGGACATTCCGTCTGCCTGCACAACTGGCGTCCAACTAAGGTATTATCCCAGTTAGACAACAAGATGCGCCCCCGCCCGGGGCGCATTTTTTTGCCCGATGCCTGCCCGATGTTTGTGCGGGGCATGAGCTTTGATGGCCATGAGTTCGTTGGTTCGGCTGGGACTTAAGTCACCCGCGCGACCGCTTTGAATTCAGCACAATCCCACGCTTTGGTGTCCAGAATCTCGGCCAGAATTTCGACCGCGCGAATTACATCACCTTCGTCCAGATAGAGCGGCGTGAAGCCAAATCGCATGATGTTTGGCGCCCGAAAATCACCGATCACGTCACGCGCAATCAGCGCGCGCATTGCGGCATAGCCGTTTTCGTATTCAAACGAAACTTGCGAACCGCGAATTGCACCATTGCGCGGGCTGGCAAGCGTGAGTTCAGGGCATTTCGCTTCGACCTCTGCAATAAACACTTCCGAAAGGTGAAGACTGGCTGTGCGCAGATCAGCCATGTCGACGCCCTCCCAAACCTCTAACGCTGCCTCCAGAGCGGTCAGTTGCACAACAGGTGGCGTACCGACGCGCATGCGCTCAATGTCCGGGGCCGGGCGATACGACTGTTCAAAGGCAAAGGGCGCGTCATGTCCTAACCAGCCGCTCAGCGCCGGTGACAATGTCCCAACCAGATCGGGGCGTACGTAAATGAATGCCGGCGCGCCGGGGCCACCATTGAGGTATTTATAACTGCATCCCACCGCGAATTCGCAATTGGATTGAGCCAGATCAACGGGAACGGCACCCGCGCTATGCGCCAAATCCCACAACATCACCGCTCCGGCGGCATGCGCGGCTTTGGTGATGGCCTGCATGTCGTGCATCCGGCCCGTGCGATAATCGATCTGTGTGATCATGGCGACGGCCACATCTTCAGTCATTGCCGCCTGGACGTCTTCGGGCGCTACGATCCGTAACTCGTACCCCTGATCCAGATGTCTGATCAAACCTTCGGCCATATAAAGATCGGACGGAAAATTACCGCTGTCAGACAAGATTACCTTGCGGTCGGGGCGCATTTTCAGGGACGAGGCGAGGGCCTGAAATACCTTGATAGACAAGGTATCGCCCATAGTGATGCTGTTTTGGGGCGCGCCGATCAGGTTAGCAATCATATTGCCAACGCGCATCGGTTGGGCCATCCAGCCATCGACATTCCAGCCCTTGATCAGATGCGCGCCCCATTGGTCTGTCACCATATTGGACACGGCACTTTCGACGTTTCTTGGTAGTGGGCCAAGCGAGTTTCCATCGAGATAGATCATCCCTTCAGGAAGGATGAAGCGGTCTTTGATCGGGAGTTTTACAGCGATGTCGTTCATAGCATTCCTCTTACGCTCCACAACTCTGGGAACAGTTCAACCTCAAGCATTTTACGCAGGTATTTCACACCGGAGGTTCCGCCTGACCCGCGTTTAAACCCGATGATTCGTTCCACAGTTGTCACATGGTTAAAGCGCCACCGGCGAAAGTAATCCTCCAGATCGACCAGTTTTTCCGCCAGTTCATAGAGCGTCCAGTGGGCTTCCGGATTTTGATAAACCGTGGCCCAAGCGGCCATGATCGCATCATCAACCTGGTGTGGTTGGTCCATTCGAAAGACGTTTGGGTCAAAAGTCACCCCAACTTCGGTCGCCAATTTGTCCAGCGCAACATGATAGAGCGATGCCCGGTTTAGCTCTTGTTCCAGCATGTCATGCAGGTCGGTGCGGTGTTCATGCACTTTCATCATCGCGCGATTGCGGTTGCCCAAGATAAACTCGATCAGGCGATACTGATGCGACTGAAATCCCGACGAAGACCCAAGGGCGTTGCGAAACTGGGTATATTCGCTGGGCGTCATTGTACGCAAAACGTCCCATGCGCCATTCAGTTGCTCAAAAATGCGCGCGACGCGGGTCAACATTTTGAATGCGGGCGGAAATTTGCCCTGTTCTAATGCCACACGGGCACTTGATAATTCATGCAGGACAAGGCGCATCCACAGCTCTGACGTCTGATGCTGAATGATAAACAGCATTTCGTCATGTGCATCTGATTGGCAGTTTTGCACGCCCAGAATGGGGTCAAGCGATAGATAATCAACATAACTCATGTCTTTGGCAAAGGACATTTTAGCGCCGTCTTCTGACGGATCGTAACCTTCGCTCATTTGAGCTCTCCAACAAATGCCTGCGTGATCGGGCTGTCTGGGTCGCGCAGGCCTTCCAAAACCGAAAAATGGTCATGTTGCATATCGATCTGGCAAGAGATGTCAGCGTCCAGTCCCTCCCACATCGTAGCAAGTATCTGAGATTGCCGGATGAATTCAGGTCGCTCGCCACCCCCGACCCAAGCGGTCACGCGGGGTCGTCCGTTTGGCCGTTGAAGCACGGCACTTTCCGTCGTCGCTTCGTCCAGATTCAGGTTTAGGGCTTCGTTCAGTTTTGTGTTCAGCAAGGGGCGAAGATCATGCAAGCCACTGATAGACAAGGTATGTGTGATCCGGTTGGAAACATCTGAAGACAACGGCGTGTCTGCACACACCATGCGGCTGGTCAGATGCCCACCGGCGGAATGCCCTGCCAGCCGAATTTCGCCAGACACAATTGTTGCGGCCTTTGTAAGCGCGGTAGAAATTTGACGGGTCATATCGCTGATACGTGCTTCGGGCGCCAACGTGTAACTGGGAAGACAAACAGCCCAGCCGTTTGCGCGGGCGCCTTCGGCATAATGTGACCAGTGGGATTTGTCTAAATAGACCCAAAACCCGCCGTGTACAAAAACAGCAAGGCCTTTGGGCACGCTATCTGGCCAGACCAGATCAAGTTTTTCGCGCGGGTGATCGCCATAAGCGACCTCCTCAATGCGCGTTGCATTTTCGCGATAGACAGCACCATCCTGTGCCCAGATTTCCGGCAGTTTTTCTGATCCGGGAATATAGGCCATATTGGCAAATGCATCGTCCCAGTCACGCAGAGGTTTCAAAATTTATCCCTCGCATTTGGCGCTCCTCTTAAAGTGTCGCCAAAACTGTGACGACTTAACCCAGCGAGCGCAACAAAGAGACGGACGGGTCGCCGGTTTGCGGCTGGCCAGTTGACCCCTGATAGCTGGTGATGGCTTCTCGGGTTTTGGGGCCAATGACACCATCGCTGCCGCCAGTATCAAACCCGCGCGCTGTCAGGGCTTCTTGCATCGCGATGCGGTCTTTCTTGGTCAGGCCGTATTCGTCAGGCGGAAAGCTCCCACGCAAAGGGCCGCCGCCGCCGATGCGATCTGCCAGATGTCCGACACCAATCGCATAGGAATCCGAATTGTTGTAACGCTTGATGACGTTAAAGTTGCTTGTGACAGCAAACTTTGGCCCGCCGACCTGTGGTTGAATGATTTTTCCCGCTGGCGCGCCGGGGCCGCTTTCGGCGCCCCAACGCACGCCCCGCGTCCAACCATTGCGCTTCAGGTAGGCGGCTGTTGAGGCGAGCGAATCCGTTGGATCGTCGTCCCAGATGTCACGTCGCCCGTCACCGGTATAGTCGACCGCAAACGCCTGATATGATGTTGGTATGAACTGTGTATGACCCATCGCGCCTGCCCAGCTTCCGGTCATTTTACTGGCCGTGGTGTCGCCGCTTTGCAGGATTTGGAGCGCTGCGATGAGCTGCTTTTCGAAGAATGCGCCGCGACGCCCGTCATAAGCCAGTGTCGAGGTGGCAGAAATCACCGGCACGTCGCCGCGTCGTTCGCCGTAAAAGCTCTCTAATCCCCAGATGGCGCAGATAATTTCGGCGTCGACTCCATAGGTGCCTTCCAGCGCCGTCAATGTTGCGCGGTGGCGTCCAAACGCAGCGCGCCCCTTTGTGATGCGTTCATCCGAGGCGGCGATGGACAGGTAGTCTTCCAGGCTTCGTTTGAATTCTGCCTGATTGCGGTCGCGCTTGATCACACCAGGAAGATACCCGGCATTGCGGAAAGCCGACGACAGGGTCGCAGACGAAATCCCTTTGGAAACAGCGCGTTCCCGAAAGGATGCGACCCACGCGTCGTACCCGGCATTCGGGGTGGGTTTCAGATCCGCAGGCAGGCCCGCGATTGAAACTGTGCTGCGCTGAGGGTCTTTTAAGACCTGATTGGTACAGGCGGACAGCCCAAGGGCGGCCGCGCCGAGTGCGAAGTGACGTCTGGATATGCTCATGCCTGTGCCCGCTTTGTTAGGGGTGCGGTTTTGTAGTGCGATATTTTGTAACCGCTGTCCCAAGAGTGACAGACTTAGCGACATTGTCCAAGGTTGAGAATTCAAAAACGGCAGAGAATTGCGCCCCTGGAAACGAGAAAGGACGGCCCTAAGGCCGCCCCTTCCCATAGCGAAACGTGCGCGTCGGATCAGCCGATCAGCTGAGCCTCGTGACGCTTCAAAGTGTGGCGTGCCGCAGTATAGGCCTCAAGCCCTTCGCGTTCACGCAATGCTGGGAACAGATCGAAGATTTCCGAACGCTGATCATTGTCGATGCCATTGATCGAATACTCACCAGGCTGAAAGCTCTCGCTCCATGCGCCATCGGCCAGCAATACTTCGTGATTTTCACACATGATGTGGATGTAATCGACACCAACTGTATCCACTTGCAGAACACCGTCCAGATGAGTCAGGTGCTTGGCGGCAACGAGAACCTCGCGTTCGTCAAACAACAACTCAGCCTGCTGAGACACCAGCAACATGCGGTGGCTAGGTGACACCATCATATCGCGCTCGGGCTGGTTAGGACCCAGTGCACCCTGTTTGATCAGGATCGGACGCAGCTGTGGGCGTGCCATCAGGTCTTTGCCCGACAGGTGCTTTTTACCCGACCAGCAAATATCCTGGAGACCGTTGTCGCGGGTCACAACCTTGTCGCCAGCGCGCAGGTTTTCGACAGGAACTTCGCCCATAGGTGTCAGGATACGTGTGCCCGGTGTGAAACAAATAATAGTGGGAGGGCCCGATGATTCATCAGCGATGTTTTCGATGTTGTAGAAAGTTGTAACACCGGTTTCATTGCCCTCTGCGTCCAGGAAAGTGATTGTGCCGTTTTCGCTGTTTGCAGGATCATAATCAACACGCAGATCACCGCCCGGATTTACCCGTTCAGCCACATCCAGCATGTAGATGGAGTCAAAGTCAACGCCGCCTTCGTTACCGTCAATCGTGTCGCCGGGGCCAAAGTAAACGAATACGTCCTGATCATCGCCACCGCTCATGTAGTCGTTGCCGGTCATGCCGATGATTGTATCGTCGCCCTGCTGGCCATAGATTACATCATCACCTTCGCCACCGATCAATAGATCGTCAGCATCTTCGTCGACAGCTGTGTTAGGCGACGTGAAGAAAATGTCAGAGACATTCACGTCCGATACTTCGTCACCAATATTGAGATGCACGATTTCAATGCGAGCAACTGGACCCGGAATATCATACAACACGGAGTTGTCCGGATCGTCGGATTCGCCGTCACCGCCGAAAGAAATCGCAGCTTCTTTGCCTGGCACACCGTCGACGTCGGTAATCTGAAGAGACGTTGTATCAGTTGCAGTCAGATTGACTTCGATACTATTGCCCTCTGCGTCATACGCCAAAACTTTGACGGCTGACGTGTTGTCGATGTCGCTCACACGGAACTGGACATCTTCAACAGGGTCGGAGAATTCCAAATTGTAAATGGCTGCTTCGCGCGGATCGAGGTCCGAGTCCAAAGAGCTGTTTGGATTTACTGTCTCAGAACCGCCGTTGATCCCTGTAACCAGTTGTGGGTCGGTTTCAAAGGTCGAGTCGACGCCGTGGTTTCCACCGGTCGTGTAGGTAACTTCTACTGAACCTGTGTTCTGTGTCATTGGGCCGTCAAGCGGATCTCCGTCTGATGGGCTGCCAAGATCGCTCCAGTTGAAGCTCTCGCGACCACCACCGATTGGCGCCGGTTCTGTACCTGGCTCGTAGTCACCGTATATCGTGTCGTTTCCAGCAGAGGCGAATACTGTGTCATTTCCGCCTTCGCCGGCCACCAGGTCGTCGCCTGCTTCGCCGGTACCGTTATAGGGGCCCAATGTGTCGGAAATAATCAGGTCATCGTCCGACCCGCCGCGCAAGGTGTCGTCACCCATGCCGCCAAATACGGTGTCGTCACCACCACCTGCCTGAACAGAGTCATTGCCATCAGACGACGAGATTATGTCGTCGCC
This sequence comes from Shimia sp., assembly GCF_039969785.1. Lineage (GTDB taxonomy): Bacteria > Pseudomonadota > Alphaproteobacteria > Rhodobacterales > Rhodobacteraceae > Shimia. The sequence goes on from NZ_JBDVNC010000014.1 coordinate 85,044, forward strand.
TTCAGTAATAACGTCTCCGCCAACACCCGCGTCGGAGAAACCAACGTCCATATCGTCGTCATTCAAAGTGCCGTCCACAATACCGGGACCAGTAGGATCAGCCATAATTAACCTCATTTAATTAATCGCCGCCATGTCTCCGGCAGCTCGAAACATCCCACACGGAACGGTAGTTCCGGTGACGTCCGCACAGCGGTAGATTGGCATCGCGAAGATGCTTCAGTTTTTGATTGGCCGCCCCAAGCCAGTACTCCCGCCCCCCAGTTGGACGTGAAGTAAATATGAGCCATTGTGAGGCCGGGGAAAACAAAAACATTCTGAATTTGACAAAAAAGAGCCGAAAATGCCTCTTTTAGTAACTTGAAGCTTTGCCTTTTTTACAAGGGTTTGCAGGGTCATTGTTTCCCAAATGTGGCGAAATACTGGCAAAAAGGGCAGGTGCAGGCGCCCAATCTATGCCTTATTTCTGCCTTTTTTCATTGCCCGTACTAAGAACTTGGGAATTTGAGACAAGCGTCGTTTCCGGGTTGGAACCAATGGGTTCGGAAAATTGAAGCGTTAACCATTCGTTCATTCGTTTGCTGCTGGGTGAAAGATTGGTCGCGAACAGGAAACAAAACGCGAAAATGCACCATTATTGATCTGAATTGCAAAACAAACCCGATTCGAATCAAGAGCTTGCGACGTATAAAATCAATCTGGAGTTCTCGGATGTCGGCCGAATCTTTGAATTGGCAAGGCTCTGGCAAGACGGCGCAGTAGCGCGCAGATTGAAATCAGATTTCAGAATTCCAATTTTGGGAATGATGGTGCTGTGAGGGAGGATTGAACTCCCGACCTCACCCTTACCAAGGGTGCGCTCTACCACTGAGCTACCACAGCAACTGCCGTTGCGCGGATTTAGCGACAAAGTCTAAAGCATGCAACCCCAATCTGGACGCTTTTTTGTACCTCATGTATGGAAAGACTATGGAACAAAAATCGCCCCGCAAATCAAAGCCAAATAAGGCGCAGACCCGCGAAGACCGTCTTAAGGCCGCGCTCAAAGCCAACATGGGCCGAAGAAAGGCGCAGGCACGTGCGCGTGCGGACAACATCCCGGGGCAACCCGAGGCAGACAGCAGCAAAGGCAAAGACTGATGGATTCAATAATTGTACGAGGCAACGGGCCGCTCAGCGGGCAAATCCCGATTGCCGGGGCTAAGAATGCCTGTTTGACACTGATGCCGGCGACGTTGCTAAGCGAAGAGCCGTTGACGCTGACTAACGCGCCACGTCTGAGCGACATCAAAACAATGAGTTTATTGTTGCAGTCGCTGGGGGCGGAAGTGACCAGCCTGCAAGACGGAAAAGTGGTCGCCATGTCGAGCCACGACCTGAACAACCACATCGCGGATTATGACATCGTCCGCAAAATGCGCGCCTCGAACCTTGTGTTGGGGCCGATGCTGGCCCGGCTGGGGCAAGCCGTGGTGTCGCTGCCAGGTGGGTGTGCAATTGGCGCGCGTCCGATGGATTTGCACATTCATGGGCTTGAGGCGTTGGGGGCTGAGATCGAATTGAAAGAAGGCTATCTGCACGCCAAGGCTCCCAAGGGGCTGAAAGGTGCAATCGTAGAGCTGGCCTTTGCGTCCGTTGGCGCGACAGAGAATATCATGATGGCCGCGACTTTGGCCAAAGGCACCACGGTCATCAAAAACGCTGCCCGCGAACCGGAAATCGTGGATCTTGCGACTTGTTTGCGCAGCATGGGGGCAGAGATTGACGGGGATGGCACATCTGAGATTACCATTCAGGGCGTGGATCGGCTGCACGGTGCGACCCATCCTGTGGTGACAGACCGGATCGAGCTGGGCACATATATGTTGGCCCCGGCATTTTGCGGCGGTGAAGTTGAGCTGCTGGGCGGGCGTCTTGATCTGGTTGGGGCATTTGCAGAGAAGTTGCATGCTGCCGGAATAGACATCGAAGAGACCAAAGCCGGGTTGAAGGTGGCGCGCAAAAATGGCCGGGTGAAGGCGGTGGATATCACCACCGAACCGTATCCGGGCTTTCCAACTGACCTGCAGGCACAGATGATGGCGTTGCTGTGCACCGCCGAAGGCACATCTGTATTGGAAGAGAAAATTTTCGAGAACCGCTTTATGCATGCGCCTGAGTTGATCCGTATGGGGGCCTCGATCGAAGTGCATGGCGGCACAGCAACGGTGCAAGGAGTTGACCAACTCAAAGGCGCTCCGGTGATGGCGACCGATCTGCGGGCCAGTGTTTCGTTGATCCTGGCCGGGTTGGCCGCCGAAGGTGAGACCATCGTCAACCGTGTCTATCACCTTGATCGCGGTTATGAACGGGTCGAGGATAAGTTGGGCAATGTTGGCGCCCATATTGAAAGAGTACAGGAAACATAATGCAGGACGCACGGTTTGAAGACGGGCGCGAGGCGCCCCTGAACCTTGGGGCGCTGGATGACGAAGACCTCAAGGTCTTGTCCGCGCTGGCGCAGGATGCGATTTTCCCAGCCAATGAAATGAAGTGGCTGGCAAAGGAGCGTCGCTTTGCGCTCTTGGTGAACCGCTTTCGCTGGGAGGACCTTCAGGCGGCAGAGCGTCTGGGGCGCAGGGTTGAACGCGTGCAGTCGCTTTTGGTGATCGACAATGTTCTGAAGGTTGCCAGTCAGGGTGTCGAACGGTCCGACGAGGATATGATCCTGTCGATCCTGTCGGTTGGGTTTGAACCGCAAGAGGATGGTGCCGGTTACGTGGTGCTGACGCTTGCCGGGGATGGTGGCATTCGATTGTCTGTTGAGGCGTTGGAAGTCACTTTAAAGGATGTGACGCGCCCCTATCTGGCCCCTTCAAAGCACACGCCCAGCCACGACGATTGAGCCTATAGTGGTGTTGATTGGCCGGTAAAGGTTAACACCCTTGTTTTGCGACGAAATGCATATCGGCGCCGCGTCGGTATCATGTCGGTATTGCGGCGGTGCCGGTTTGAATGCCCGCCTGGGTTAACGGGCCGCGCGGTCCGGGTTGCGGCCTGACCCGGGCTTGGGTATTCAGCCGACAAAGGAGACCCCGATGCCGCAGTTCCTGAACACCGCCGATGCCGATTTCGAAACCCGATTTGTCAGCTTGCTGGGTGCCAAGCGCGAAGACAGCCCGGATGTGGATGCTGTCGTCGCCGGTATCATCAGCGACGTGCGCGACCGGGGGGATGCGGCGGTGATCGAACTGACGGCGAAATTCGACCGGTTGGAGTTGACCTCGGAAACTCTGGCCTTTTCACCGCAAGAAATCGAAGACCACTGCAATCAGGTCACCGCAGAAGATCGCACCGCGCTGGAATTGGCGGCGGCGCGCATTCGTGACTATCACGCGCGCCAGATGCCCGAGGATGCCAGCTGGCAGGACGAGCATGGCGCCACGCTGGGCTGGCGCTGGAGCGCGGTTTCGGCTGCTGGTCTTTATGTGCCCGGTGGGCTGGCGTCTTACCCTTCCTCTGTGCTGATGAATGCGATCCCGGCCAAAGTGGCTGGCGTGGACCGGTTGGCAATCGTGGTGCCGACGCCGGATGGTGTGGCCAATCCGCTGGTGCTGTTGGCGGCGCGGCTGGCCGGAGTTGACGAAATTTACCGCATTGGCGGCGCGCAAGCTGTAGCGGCTTTGGCCTATGGCACCGAGACGATTACGCCGGTCGACAAGATCACCGGGCCGGGCAACGCGTTTGTTGCGGCGGCAAAGCGGCGGGTGTTTGGCAAGGTTGGCATCGACATGATTGCCGGACCGTCCGAAATATTGGTGATTGCCGATAAGGACAATACACCAGACTGGATTGCGCTGGACCTGCTGTCGCAGGCGGAACATGACGAGAGTGCGCAGTCGATCCTGATCACAGATGACGCGGAATTTGGCCGCGCGGTGGCCGAAGCGGTTGATGCCCGCCTCGAAACACTGGAACGTCGCGAGATTGCCGGGGCGAGCTGGCGCGACTTTGGCGCGGTGATCACTGTGGCCGATCTGGCCGAGGCTGCGGCCCTGTCAAATCGTGTGGCCCCGGAGCATCTTGAGCTGTGCGTGGCTGATCTGGACGGTTTGTCGGCAGATATCCGTCATGCGGGCGCGATTTTTCTGGGCCAATATACTCCCGAAGCGATTGGGGATTATGTCGGCGGCCCGAACCATGTTTTGCCAACAGCGCGGTCAGCCCGGTTCTCGTCAGGCTTGAGCGTGATGGATTTCCTGAAGCGCACCACATTGTCAAAGATGACACCGGGCGCTTTGCGCGCGATTGGTCCTGCCGCGGAAACGTTGGCCGTTTCAGAGAGCCTTGAGGCGCACGGGCTGAGTGTGCGGGCACGTCTGGATTCGTTGAACGAATAGGTTTTGAGTATTTAGAGAGCAATGAAAGACCGACGCTGGTATTTCATTGTTCCAATACTATTCAACGCGGTTCATTGCAGGTTTTGCAAAAGGCCGGGGGCGCCTGCCCCCTGAACCCGGATGCCTTAGATGGCCGCGTTGCGGCTTTCTTCGAGGTAGATCTCGCGCAGGCGTTTTGCGATTGGGCCGGGCGTGCCATCGCCCAGCTGAACACCGTCGATTTCCACAACCGGCATGACAAACGCGCTGGCCGAGGTGGTAAAGGCTTCGTCGGCGCCCTGGGCTTCTTCGATGGTGAAAAGCCGCTCTTCGACCTGCATCTGGGCTTCTTGTGCGAGGCGCAGAACCGCCTTGCGGGTTATGCCATGCAGGATGTCCGTGCTGAGCGGGCGGGTCACGATCTTGCCGTTCTTGACGAAATAGGCGTTGTTGGAAGTGCCTTCAGTGACATGGCCATCTTCGACCATCCACGCGTCATCACATCCGGCTTTCTTGGCCATCATTTTGCCCATGGACGGATAGAGCAGCTGTACCGTCTTAATGTCGCGGCGCCCCCAGCGGATGTCTTCGATCGAAATGATCTTGGCACCCTTCTTGGAGGCCGGGCTGTCCGCAAGGCCGGGTTTGTTCTGGGTAAACAGAACAATGCTGGGCGGGGTGTCTTCGGACGGGAAGGCAAAGTCGCGGTCGCCGTCGGAACCACGGGTGACCTGAAGGTAGACAAGACCTTCGACAATGTCGTTCTCGGCCACCAGTTTGCGGTGGATATCGAGCAATTCGTCTTTGGTGCAAGGCTCGGCCATATCCAGCTCGTCCAGCGAGCGTTTGAGGCGCACGGCGTGACCTTCAAAATCGATCAGTTTGCCGTCGAGAACGGATGTGACCTCGTAAACCGCGTCTGCCATCAGAAACCCGCGATCAAAGATCGAGATACTGGCTTCGTTTTCCGGCAGGTAAGCGCCGTTCACATAAACTGTGCGGGTCATGGGCTGGGTCTTCCTTTTCGAGTTCTGGCGATGTTGGGACGGGGTCTACAGGATCAGCGCGCTGCTGCATAGCAGGCGTCGGTTGCAAAATGTTGGGCTTTGCGTCGCATATCGAGACTGGAGTGCAAATAAGTATGCGCTTGACCTGTTTTGTGCTGCGTTTGGCGATGGGTTGGGATGGCCAGAGAAATGACCATCATTGCGACGGCTGACGTGTAATTCCTAGAGATCACGGCCTGAAAAAGGATCTGCAAATACGCCTAGCCCCAGAGCGAGGCCGCCGGAGAGTGAACGCCTTGGGCGTCAAATAACAAAGGTGTCTCGCGGTCTTCGGCCAGCAAAAGGGGGCCATCAAGGTCAGTGAACATCACGCCTTGCGCGACCAGCGTGGCGGGGGCCATGGCAAGGCTTGAGCCAACCATGCAGCCAACCATAACCTTGTATCCCTGTTCCAGCGCCGCCTTTCGCAAGCGCAGCGCTTCGGTCAGGCCGCCGGTTTTGTCGAGCTTGATATTGATCACATCATATTTGCCCTTGAGTTTGGCCAAGCTGTCGCGATCGTGACAGCTTTCATCGGCGCAAACCGGAACCGGACGGTTCAGACCAATCAAAGCGTCATCATCTTTGGCGGGCAAGGGTTGTTCCACCAACGCCACGCCAAGGCGCACCAGGTGTGGCGCAAGATCGGCATAGACAGCAGCGCTCCAGCCTTCATTGGCGTCCACAATTATGGTGGCGTTTGGCGCGCCGGCGCGCACGGCCTCAAGGCGGGGCATGTCATCGGGGGTGCCGAGCTTGATTTTCAGGATCGGGCGAAAGGCGTTTTTGGCAGCTTGCGCCTGCATCGCGTCTGGCGTGTCCAGCGACAATGTATAGGCGGTGATTTCCGGCTGCGGTTCTGGCAGTCCGGCCAGGTCCCACACGCGCTGTCCTTTCGATTTTGCTTCCAGATCCCAAAGCGCACAGTCCAGCGCGTTGCGTGCGGCACCTGCTGGAAGATCATACAGGGCGTCGCGTGTCACAGACCCGGACACGCCCTGGATCATGTCTGTGACATTTTCTAATGTTTCGCCGTAGCGGGCATAGGGCACACATTCGCCCCATCCCGTCACGCCGTCCCGGGTGACGCGCACGGTCAAAACCTCGGCCTGGGTGCGGGACCCGCGCGAAATGGTAAACACTTGTGCCAGTTTAAAGACGTCGGGGGTGACGGTGATGTCCAAAGGCCTGCCCTTAATTGATGGTCTCAAAATGCCTCGAAGAGGGAGGGTACCCCCCATCTTCTTGTGCTTAACCGCTGCGTCCTGAGCTTATACCGCTGCCAGCGCATCCACCAGCTTGCCTGCGCCAAACCGGAACGGATCAGTGGCTGGCAAATTCATTTCGGCCTCCAGTTCGGCCAGATAGGCAAGTGCTGCATCTTCGGCCATGTTCTGCGTGTTCACCGAAATGCCAACCACCTGACAATCGGGATTGCCCACCCGGGCCAATGCCAGCGCCGTGTCGCGCAATTTGGCGAGCGAAGGTAGCTTGTATTCCGGCAAACCGCGCATATGCGTGCGGGTCGGTTCATGAGCAAGGATCAACGCATCCGGTTGACCGCCATGGATCAGCGCCATGGTCACACCGGAGAATGAGACATGGAACAAGCTGCCCTGTCCTTCGATATGGTCCCAGTGATCATCGTCGTTATCCGGGGTCAGATATTCGACAGATCCGGCCATGAAATCCGCGATCACGGCATCCAAAGGCACCCCATCGCCTGTGATCAGGATGCCAGTCTGCCCGGTTGCGCGAAAGGTTGACTTCATACCGCGCGCACGCATTTCGGCGTCCATGCACAGGGCCGTGTACATCTTGCCCACCGAACAATCCGTGCCCACCGCGAGACAGCGTTTGCCCTTGCGTTTCACGCCATTGGCAATGGGATAGTCGACCTCTGGAATGCGCACATCGTGCAGGCTGCGCCCACAGGCTTCGGCCACAGCAACCAGATCTGGTTCCTCGCTCAGAAGGTTGTGCAGGCCCGAAGCAAGATCAAAACCCTCTTCCAGCGCCATGACGAGCACTTTTTTCCACGCCTGGCTGATCACGCCGCCGCGGTTGGCCACACCAATCACCAGCGTTTTGGCACCGGCCTTGCGCGCCTCGTCCAATGACATGTCTGTCAGTCCAAGGTCAGCCTTGCAACCCTCCATACGAAACTGTCCGACGGCGTTTTCAGGGCGCCAGTCTTTGATACCGATCGCCACCTTGGCGGCCAGTTGGTCGGGCGCGTCGCCCAGAAAAAGCAAATACGGCGTTTCGATCATCGCGCAGGTCTCCTGTCATGTCTCCGCGATTTTCTTCCAGTTGCGCCGCAATTTTCTGCCGAACTTGCTTGGGAATGTGCAAAGCACGCAATTATCTTTCAGTAATATGCAAATTCCTCGAAGAAAGTTGTGAGGCTTTGGCCCGGCACGGTGAATACGGCACAGGATACATCTCCTCAGGCGATTCTGTATGCTCTTTCGCGGACGGTTCAGAAATCATCAATTTTCGTCCAAAATGGCGCGACACTGCGTTGCAGCGAAAATCGCTGCAGGTGCAAAATCCCGCTTGCAGTCGTGTGCGTAATTTAATAACTCATTACGTGAAAAAAACGTAATTTCCTTACCTAGAGGAGCCGTCATGAGCTTTCGCATTCAGCCCGCCGCCCCGGCACGTCCCAACCGGTGTCAATTGTTCGGCCCCGCTTCAAACACCAAACTGTTCGCCAAGATGGCCGTGTCAGCCGCCGATGTGATCAATATCGATCTCGAAGACTCGGTTGCCCCATCCGACAAAGATGTTGCGCGCGCCAATGCGATTGAGGCGATCAATTCCATCGATTGGGGTAAGAAAACCCTGTCTGTGCGCATCAACGGATTGGACACGCCTTATTGGTACCGTGATGTTGTCGACCTTTTGGAACAGGCGGGCGACCGTTTGGATCAGATCATGATCCCCAAAGTGGGCTGCGCAGAAGACATCTACGCCGTGGATGCGCTGGTCACGGCGATTGAACGGGCCAAGGGGCGCACAAAGCCTATTGCCTTTGAGGTGATCATCGAATCTGCCGCCGGTATCGCACATGTCGAAGCGATTGCAGCGGCGTCACCCCGTCTTGAGGCGATGAGCCTTGGCGCTGCAGATTTTGCGGCATCCATGGGGATGCAAACCACCGGAATCGGCGGCACGCAGGAAAACTATTACATGGTGCGCGACGGTGAAAAGCATTGGTCGGACCCCTGGCATTGGGCACAAGCCGCCATTGTCGCGGCGTGCCGGACACATGGGGTTCTGCCGGTCGACGGGCCATTTGGCGATTTCTCGGACGACGATGGGTATATCGCGCAGGCCAAACGCTCGGCGACCTTGGGTATGGTGGGCAAATGGGCGATTCACCCCAAGCAAATTGCGCTCGCCAACCAGGTCTTTACGCCGTCTGAAGAGGCCGTAAATGAAGCGCGTGAGATTCTGGCGGCCATGGAGCAGGCCAAGGCAAACGGTGAAGGCGCGACTGTTTACAAAGGTCGCCTTGTCGATATTGCCTCGATCAAACAGGCCGAAGTCATCGTGGCCCAATCCGAACTGATCGCAGCCGGTTAAAACACCGCATAAGACACCGCAAAACGGGGCCACACGCGCCCCGTTTTTAGTGCCCGCGCTCAACGTCTCGCTCGACGAGAGTCTTAAAACGCGCCCCGGTCTTCATTTTGCCAAAAATACTCAAAACGCGCCGAAGGCGCCGGGCCCAACCAGAGGCGCGGCCGCAGGCCGCAACGATGGGCGGGAGCCCCGCCGTCACTGCAACATCCGAAATGTTCAGGATTTGTGAACGAGGCGTCACAAAATTGCATTTCCAAATTGTCCGAATTGCCGACAAACTCAAGCGATGACCCAAGACCTGCTTTTCGCCTTTATCCTGTTTGCCTTTGTGTCTTCCATTACTCCGGGCCCCAATAATCTGATGCTGATGGCATCGGGTGCCAATTTTGGATTTGCCCGAAGCATTCCACATATGTTGGGCATTGGCATTGGATTTGTGGTGATGATCCTGTTGGTCGGCTTCGGCCTGATTCAGGTCTTTGATGCATTCCCTGTGGCGCATACGCTGCTCAAAGTCGTTTCGGTGGCCTATCTGTTGTGGCTGGCGCTGAAAATTGCCCGCGCAGGTGCGCCGCGTGGTGCGCAAGAGGACGGCACACCGATTACGTTTGTGCAGGCCGCGCTGTTTCAATGGGTCAACCCCAAGGCGTGGACAATGGCGCTGACTGCGATCACGCTTTATGCACCCGACCGGTCCTTGTGGGCCATTGGATTGGTGGCCGCCGTCTTTGGGGCGATTAATCTGCCTTGCGTCAGCAGCTGGACGGTGTTGGGCCAACAAATGCGCCGCCTGCTGACGTCGCCGACGCGCTTGCGCCTTTTTAACTGGAGCATGGCGGCTTTGCTTGTCGCGTCGCTGTATCCCGTGGTGATGCCCGCCGTTGCCGGGTAATACGGTAAAGCGCTGAGTTCCGACCGTCAGACACGGGCAATCTCTGCGAACAGACGGGTGTGACTTCCTTGTTTGCGCCCCGTTGCAATTACGCGCCGTCAGCGTCATATAGCGAAGGCGTATGGCAGCCCGGAGACCCCGATGACCAACTATCTCGATTTCGAAAAACCGCTCGCCGAAATTGAAGGCAAAGCCGAAGAATTACGGGCGATGGCACGCCAGAACGAAGAGATGGATGTGGCCGACGAAGCCGCCGCGCTGGACCGTAAAGCGGCTGATTTGCTGGTTGATCTCTACAAAGACCTGACCCCCTGGCGCAAATGCCAGGTGGCGCGTCACCCGGAGCGTCCGCATTGCAAAGATTATATTGACGCCTTGTTCAGCGAATACACGCCACTGGCCGGTGATCGCAACTTTGCCGATGACCATGCAGTGATGGGCGGACTGGCCCGTTTTAACGACACCCCCGTGATGGTGATCGGCCATGAAAAAGGCACTGACACGAAATCACGGATCGAACGGAATTTTGGCATGGCGCGCCCCGAGGGGTATCGCAAGGCGATCCGGCTGATGGAACTGGCCGACAAGTTTGGCCTGCCTGTGGTCACGCTGGTGGACACGCCGGGTGCCTATCCGGGCAAGGGCGCCGAAGAGCGCGGCCAGTCTGAGGCGATTGCGCGTTCAACAGAAAAATGCCTGCAGATTGGTGTGCCGCTGGTTTCCGTCGTGATCGGCGAGGGCGGATCGGGCGGTGCGGTGGCCTTTGCCACGGCCAACCGGGTCGCAATGCTGGAACACTCGGTTTATTCGGTGATCACGCCCGAGGGCTGTGCGTCAATCCTTTGGAAAGATGCCGAACGCATGCGTGAGGCTGCCGAGGCTTTGCGTCTGACGGCGCAGGATCTGAAAAAACTGGGCGTGACGGATCAGATCATTCAGGAGCCCAATGGTGGCGCGCACCGCGATCCCAGCGCGACAATTGAAGCCGTTGGCCGATCAATTGCGGCCATGTTGAAAGACATTGAAAAACTGGATGCAAAGCAGTTGATCAAAGCGCGGCGCGAGAAATTTCTGGAACTTGGATCCAGCGGACTGGCTGCCTGAAAACTCTTGCCCGGCGCTGGTTCGGCGCTAGGGTAACCCTATGTGGCGTGTCCTGAAACATCCTGATTTTGCGCATCTGTTTGGTGCACAGGTGGTGGCCCTGGCGGGCACTGGTTTGCTGACCGTGGCGTTGGGGTTGCTGGCCTATGATCTGGCCGGACCGGCGGCAGGGGCCGTATTGGGCACCGCCTATGCCATTAAGATGATCGCCTATGTCGGGCTGTCCCCAATCACCGGCGCGCTGGTGGTCCGGATGCCGCGCCGCGCAGTATTGATCGCGATGGATGTTATCCGTATTGGCGTGGCGCTGTGCCTGCCATTTGTTGAAACAGTCACGCAAGTCTACATCCTGATTTTTGTTCTGCAGGCGGCGTCAGCGACTTTCACGCCCACCTTTCAGGCGACCATTCCCGATATTCTGGAGGATGAGGCCGATTATACGCGCGGGCTTTCGCTGTCTCGAATGGCCTATGATCTGGAAAATCTGGTGTCGCCCGCGCTGGCGGGCTTATTGCTTTTGGTGATGAGCTATCACGGGCTTTTTGTAGGGACAGCGCTGGGGTTTGCAGGCTCGATCCTTTTGATCCGCAGGGCGCACATACCCAGCCGATCAGATGCGGTTTCGCGCCCGTTTCATCAGCGTGTCACGCGCGGGATCTGGATTTACCTGAACACGCCACGTTTGCGCGGGCTACTGGCTTTTAATCTGGGAGCCGCCGCGGTCAGTGCCTTTGTGCTGGTCAATACGGTGGTGTTGGTGCGGGAATCCTATGGGCTAAACGAGACCGGGCTGGCGCTGGCGATGGCGGCGTATGGCGCGGGCAGCATGGTGGTCGCGCTGGTGTTGCCGATGGTTCTGGACCGGGTAAGGGACCGTCGTGTCATGGCCTTTGCGTCATCCTCGCTGGCGGCGTTGACGGTGGGCCATGGAATTTGGATTGGTGTGTTTGGCGTGCTGGAATGGCCGGCGTTTCTGCTTCTGTGGGCGGTCTCTGGTGCGCTTTATTCCGCGATCCTGACGCCGTCGGGCCGGTTGTTGCGCCGGTCTGCAAACGCCGAGGATCGACCGGCCGTTTTCACGGCGCAGTTTGCGCTGAGTCACGCATGCTGGCTGATTACCTATCCTTTGGCCGGCTATGTCGCGTATTGGAGCGCGCTTTGGGTTTCGATGCTGTTGATGGGAATTATCGCGGCGGGCGGGACCGCCCTGGCGTTGTCCTTGTGGCGCTCAACCGGGCAGGTGTTGGATCATGCCCATCCTGATTTGCCCGAGGATCACCCGCATGTGCAAGCGCATGGCGGGCGTCAACATCGGCATGCGTTTGTGATCGACGACGAACACCGCGTCTGGCCCACTCAAGGGTAGCGGTGGCTCAGCAAAGCTGAGCCTGTGGGGGCGCGGCCCCCGTCGCCTGTGGCGACTCCCCCGGAGTATTTGTGGCAAAATGAAAATGGCGCGTGGCGTGTTAACGGGCGAGCAGGCGCAGGCCCTGTGTCACGTCAGAGCGCACTGCAAGGCGCAGGCCCGGTTCGTCGCCTGCGCGCAATGCGGCAATGATCAGGCGGTGGAAATGGGGTGGGTCGGTTTTACGTAAACGGCCGTAGAGCGCGCGCATGGTTGGCCCCAGTTGCAGCCAGACGGTTTCGGCCATGGCCAGCATCGCAGGCGCCTGAGCGCGCAGGTAAAGCGTGCGGTGGAATTCGAGATTTGACTGGATATAGGCCACAGCATCACGCCGTGACACTGCATCGGCCACCGCACCGTTGATCGACGTTAAGCGATCAATCAGTGCCATATGCGCGCGGGGCAGGGCGCGGCTGGCCAGTTCAACCTCAAGCAAGGCACGCAGCGCTGCCAGCTCTTCGAGCCGTTCGCTGGTCAGTTCGGGGGTGGATACACGCCCGGAATTGGACAGAAACAGCGCGCCTTCGGCCACGAGACGGCGCACCGCTTCGCGGGCCGGGGTCATAGAGACGTCGAATTCTTTGCCAATACCGCGCAGGGTGAGCGCCTGACCCGGGCTGAGTTTGCCGTACATGATCCGGGTGCGCAGGGTGCGGTAGACCCGATCATGGGCCGAGGTGGCGGCGTCTTGGGGTTGGCGGGTCACATGCATCATTTGTTAAATGTGATCACAAAGTGCGGGAAGGTCAATCCGGCTTGTCAGTTTGCGTGAACCGGTATTTGTGCAGATCTTGTCCGTGATCACGCAACCAGCGGCGCTGAGCATCATAGGGGCCGTGAATCCGCTCGACCAGGGTCCAAAAGGCCGGGGCGTGGTTCATTTCCACAAGATGCGCAACCTCGTGCGCTGCAACATAGTCGAGCACGGCCGGTGGGGCCATGATCAGCCGCCATGAAAACATCAGCGCTTTGGCAGAGGAGCACGAGCCCCAGCGCGACCGGGTGTCACGCAAGGTGAGCCGGGAATGAGCGCGGCCCAGCGTTTGTTCGTAATGCTCAACAGCTTCGCAAAGACGATGGCGGGCGAGTTCCTTGAGAAAGCCCTGCGCGCGGGCGCCGATTCGGGGTTCCGTACCCGGAACCGCAAGCGTGTCGTCCCCCAGCACCACGCGGCGGCCTTTGCCGGGTACGATCGTGCGCATACGCCCGGCGACGGGTAGTGCCGTGCCTGGGCACACAATAACACTTGTCGGGCTTTTGTCCTGCTGGGCACGCAGCCAGCTTTGTTTTTCCTGTGCAAAAGCCAGTGCTTCGCGCTCGGAAACGCCATTGGGCACAGTGAGCGTGACCTTGCCATCCAAACGTGACACCCGCAGGCTAATCCGCCGGGCGCGGGCGGATTTGCGCAAAAAGACCGTCAGGGGCGGTTCTCCGGAGAGGATATGTTGCGTCATGCACGCTCCTTGGCCGGTTCTGGCGCGGTACCCTTTGACACGCCCTCATTGTTATGGCAGATGGCGCGGACCGTCGACAAGACTCACACCGATTAAAGGGGATCACCCATGCCCAAAGAAGAATGGGGCGTCAAGCGCGTGTGCCCAACTACTGGCAAGCGTTTCTATGACCTGAACAAGAACCCGATTGTCAGCCCGTATACGGGAGACGTCGTTGAAGTTGAAGCCGGCAAAAGCCGGATGATTTCGGCTGATGCTGAGGATGCGGAAACGCTGAAAGCAAAAGCCATGAACGGCGGCGATTCTGACGCTGTTCTGGAAGATGATGAAAACGTGGATCTGGAACTGGAAGATGATGTTCTGGACGACGAAGAAGACGATAACGTGCCGTTGGAAGAGATCGCCGACGTGCCTGCAAACGACGACGAAAATTAATCAGACGGGGCGGGATTTTTCACTTGATCCCGCCCCGGCGAGCGCCTAAATAGGCGCGCACAAGCAAGGAAACTTGCTGGTTTTGGGGCCTTAGCTCAGCTGGGAGAGCGCTACAATGGCATTGTAGAGGTCAGGAGTTCGATCCTCCTAGGCTCCACCAAAACCTCCACTCTAATTGCCCAATCTGCGGGCTGGCTGTGACCGGCATAATGGTTCTTTTTGACAGGGCGATATTCATTTTTCGACAGGAGTCCCGGCCCGGGCAGAACAATTGCCAATTCGAGCAGCGATGAAAAATGAAAAAAGCCCCATTGGTCAAGTTCTACGTACTACGCCAGCGTTGGTTGTCGCTTAGTATATGTTAATTAACGAAATCAGCGGTACCTTTGGACAGTTCAAAGAACCCATCTTGAGGTTCTTTTAAGTCAAAGATGTCCTGTTCGGACAACCCCAAAAAAATACCGCGGAACACCCGCGAAGTTAAGCCGTGGCACACAACTATGGTTGTTTCAGCAAGCGATACACCCGCATACCATTCGGACACGCGCGCATGTACATCAGAATATGACTCACCGGCCGGTGCCGGGACGTTCCAACGGTCAGACGACCGCGCGTGCCATTCTTCCGGATAACGTTCTTTGATCTCGGTTGTGGTTAGTCCCTCCCACGATCCAAAGCTGCATTCCATCAGTCGAGGTTCATTGATGACGACATCCGCAGGCAAGCCCAGCTCTTTGATCATAATCGAAGCGGTTTGTTTTGCTCGCCCAAGTGTGCTGGAGAAAACGGCTATTTGTTCACAATTGGGGCGATGTTGCTGCAGTCGTTTTGCATTCTCAACGGCCTGAACACGACCTCGTTCTGTTAAGGGAGAGTCCAGGTGGCCCTGTCTTCTTCCTTGTGTATTCCACTCGGTTTCGCCATGCCGAAAAAGGTAGATGGCTGTGCCAGCGCTCATATCAGATGAGCCTCCTAATGCGATTTCCCAAAACGGGATCAATCGGATCTAGCATCGTTCTGACTTTTCGCCAGTCACGATGAATTGTGGGGCTGTGGCGAGATAGGCCTGGTCAGCCTGGGCCGATTTGATGCATTGCCAGACTTTGTCGATGTCGGGTTCTGACAAATGGCCGCTTTCCAGCGCATAGTTGGCCATGTTGCGGATCATGCCGGTCAGGCGACCGTCGACATCTGGTTCGGCGTGGATGGACACTTCTAAGTTCTGAAAGCCTGTATCGGCAAAATCGTGGTGCAGTTTGCGGCCCATGTCGGCGTTCTTGCAAGCATGCGACGCCGCTTTGACAAAGGTGCGCCAGTCATCATGGTCGACCGGTTCCACGACCATCATGTACCAGTCGCCTTCGATCACATGCGCCCGCCCGCCCGGCTTCAGAACCCGGTAGAATTCGCGCAACGTGGCCGCCGGATCGTCGACATACATCAGCGTGTTACGTGCGGTGATGCAATCGAGCGTATTGTCTGCGAGCGGCAGCGTAACGCCGTCACTTTCCAGCGCCTGAAACCAGTCAGATACACCCGCATCCTTTGCGTTGGCACGGGCAATATCCAGAAATTCAGGATTTATGTCAAAGGCATACACTTGTCCTGTGCGGCCGACACGACGCGCAAATTCCGCCGCGACCCAACCGGGGCCGCAGCCAAAATCGCCAACAATCAATCCATTTTCAATCTGGGCGCCTTGGTACACAAGCTCGGCGTTATTGTTCCATTTGAAACCGTCGCGATAGGTGGACATGCGCGTTGGATTGATGTCGCGCCAATGGGCTTTGTAAAACGGGTCCGTTGTCATTTATGAACACCTGAAATGGTCATTTGAGATCACTTTAGCACAGATTTTTGTGAAGGGTCGTAAGTGGTTGCTTGGGCTGTGTAAACCGGAGCGGGTGATTAACGCGTCGCTTTTGACCATTTGGCGTGCCGCGAACCGGCTTGACCGATCCCTGAGATATATCCCAATCTGATTGTGGTTTCACTTTTCCTGAAGGTCTGCATGTCTGAGCCCTGTTGTACGGGTCATCCCGCGATCAAGCCGATGCATTTTGAACCGCCCCCCGGGGCGTGCGGTTCATTTTTGCGTTGGTTCACACAGGAGAAAACACATGCCCAAACGCCCCAATATCGTGGTCATCATGGCCGATCAACTGGCGCCTCATTTTTGTGGTGCTTACGGACACAGAACTGCCAAAACGCCGCATTTGGATGCGCTTGCCAGTAAAGGCATGCGATTTGACGCGGCCTATTGCAACTCGCCGTTATGCGCGCCGTCGCGGTTTTCGTTCATGTCCGGACAGCATATCAGCCGGATCGCGGCTTATGACAATGCCTCGGAATTTCGTGCTTCAGTACCGACATTTGCGCATTATCTCAAAGCGTTAGGGTATCGTACTTGTTTGTCGGGCAAGATGCATTTTGTCGGGCCGGATCAGAAACACGGCTTTGAGGATCGTGTCACAACAGATGTGTACCCGTCAGATTTTGCGTGGACCCCGGATTGGGAAGCGCATGATGAGCGGATCGATAAGTGGTATCACAACATGCAGACCGTCAAGGAGAGCGGTGTGGCGCAGGCCACGTATCAGATCGATTACGACGAAGAGGTTGGCTTTGCTGCGCGGCGGTGGCTGATGGATGTGGGCCGCAGTCGAACGACGGGTGATGACAGCCCGTTTGCGATGGTTGCCAGCTTTATCCACCCGCATGATCCCTATGTAGCGCGACCGGAATGGTGGGATCTGTATTCAGATGACTATATTGATTTGCCAGAATTCGAGCTGACACCGGATCAGCAAGACCCGTTTTCAAGACGGGTCATGGATGGGATCGAGGCAAGCTATGTGCCTTTGACGAAAGAAGAAATTCGCAATGCACGGCATGGGTATCTGGCCAATGTGAGCTATTTTGACAGCAAGATCGGATTGCTTGTCAAAACGCTGGAAGAGATCGGAGAGCTGGACAATACGATTGTGATTGTCACCGCGGATCATGGCGACATGCTGGGTGAGCGCGGGCTCTGGTATAAGATGAATTTCTTTGAACATTCGGCGCGGGTTCCCTTGGTCATAACCGGGCCGGGTGTGGCCAAAGGCGTGGCGTCAAATGCCTGTTCACTGGTGGATTTATTACCTACTTTCATAGAGATAGCGGGGGGTGACGATGCCGTGTTAGGAGAGCCTGTCGATGGGCGTAGTCTGATGCCGCTAGCGCGAGGAGAAGATGATCCCGTCGACGAGGCCATCGGTGAATACTGCGCGGAGATGACGCCGTGGCCTGTGTTCATGATCCGGCGTGGGGCCTTGAAATACATCCATTGCGACCCTGATCCACCTCAGCTTTACGATCTGTCCAATGACCCACAGGAAAAGGTCAATCTGGCAGGTGATCCAGAATATAGCGAGGTTTCTCAGGGGTTTGCAGCAGAAGTCGCCGCGCGGTGGGACAGCGAAAAGCTGCGCGACAATGTGATCGCCACCCAGAAATCGCGCCGTGCGTTACATGCGGCGATGGATGCCGGGGCTGGGGAGGATTGGGATTACAACCCGCCATCGGATGCGAGCCAGCAATATGTGCGCAATCACATGGATTGGACCGTTGCTGACAAATTCTATCGGTTCCCGCCAGTAAAGAACGACGGTTGAGACGGCGTTGCCAAAGGTGAAAATCCGCCTTCGGCAACGCGTCGGTATTACGTCGGTATTACATCGGTGATGGCGCGCTCAAGGCTGTCGAGCGCGCCGTTCAGTTCTGCCTCGGTCGAGATGAAAGGCGGGGCCAGCATGACGTGATCGCCATGCCTGCCATCGCGTGTGCCGGGCATTGGATAACAGATCAGCCCATGACCAATCGCCGCTTTCTTGAGCCTGCCAGCCAGACCCAGTACCGGGTCAAAGGGCTGTTTTGTGTCGCGGTCGGATACGAATTCCAGACCCCAGAACAGACCGCGTCCGCGAATGTCGCCAATATGGGGGTGCTGACCAAAGCGGCGCCTGAGTTCTGTTTCCAGATAGGTGCCCCGCTGGCGCACCTGTGCCACAAGATCATTGTCGAGCAGTTCGCGCAGAACCGCCAAACCAGCCGCCGCAGCAACCGGGTGGCCATTATAGGTGTGGCCGTGCTGAAAGAACCCGGTACCTGACGCAATCGCATCGTAAATTTTGCGGGTACAGAGCATGGCGCCGATGGGTTGATACCCGGCGCCCAAACCCTTGGCGGTTGTCAGGATGTCGGGGGCGATGCCTTCGGCGTCGCAGGCAAAGAGATGCCCGGTGCGCCCCATGCCGCACATGACCTCGTCCAGTATCAGCAACACGCCATACTGGTCGCAGATTTCGCGAATACGGGCATAGTAGCCTTCGACCGGTGGAACCGCGCCCAAAGTCGCGCCGACGACCGGCTCGGCCATGAACGCCATGACGGTATCCGGGCCAAGACGCAGGATTTCGTCTTCCAGCTCTTGCGCGACGCGCTGCCCGTACGCGTCAGGCGTTTCGTCGGCGTGGCGGTCGGCATATTCAAAACAGGGGGCGATATGTGTAACGTCAACAAGCAGTGGCGAGAATTGCTGGCGGCGCCATTCATTGCCGCCCGCGGCAAGCGCCCCCAGCGTATTGCCGTGATAGCTTTGACGGCGGGCAATCAAGTGACGGCGTTGGGGTTCACCGTTTTCGATATGGTACTGCCGGGCCAGTTTGATCGCGCTTTCCACTGCTTCGGACCCGCCCGAGACGAAATAGGCGCGATCTAGTGTGCCGGGTGCGTTTGCAATCAGCAGGTCTGCGAGATCTTCGGCAGGATCTGAGGTGAAGAAACCGGTATGGGCAAAGGCCAGCGTGTCGATCTGGGCTTTGACGGCGTCGGCGACCCGGGCATTGGAATGACCAAGGCAGGACACGGCCGCGCCGCCTGAACCATCAAAGTATCGCTTACCGTCAGCATCGATCAGAAAACACCCATCACCCGCTGTGGCGGTGGGCAGAGAAGCGTGGCAGTGGCGTGGGAAAACGTGGCTCATGAACGGCGCCTTTCGAGCAGTTGGATGAGAGATGTCACAGAGGCAGCATTGTCGGTGTGCGGCGACCCATCGGCCGTCACGAGGCTGTTTTCAAAGCCGACGCGCAGGTTCCCGCCCTTTTGGGCGGCGTGTGCCAGACAGGCATGTTCGCGCGGCCCAAAGGCGCAGAGCATCCAGTTTGCGACGTCAGGCAGCGCGTTCAGAAACGGATCAAGATCGGACGGGTTAGAGGTTTGACCCGCGCTGTAGCGGCCCAGCACAAACAAAACGCTGGACTGATCCGGGCGCACAATGCCGGTCGCCATCAGCTGTGTAAGCAGGGCAATGTCATCCGTATCATAGAGGATGTGCTGCACGTCGCAGCCCATGTCGGCACAGGCCGCGTATATCCGCGGCGCCAGATCCGGGTTGCGCAAGGTTTCGCGTACTGAAATCGACGCCCAGCCCGGACGCACCTGCTCCAGACAGGCAAGCTGTTGGGCCACGTCATAGATGCCTGCGGCCTCGGTCGTGATCTGAACGCGCATGGTGGGAACGCTATGAGCAAGTTCGTCGAGCGCTTCGCGGTAACGCCCGGCGTCCAGAGAATGTGTGCCTGTGTCGTCGCGGACATGCAGGTGCAGCGCCTGCGCGCCTGCCGCATGGCACGCCTGCGCAGTTTGAAGGATTTCGGGCAAGGTCAGGGGAAGTGCAGGGTGATCCGCCTTGTCGCGCCGCGCCCCATTGGGTGCGACCATGATGATTGGATGGGTCATATTTGATGTCCAGAAGGCGTGTTATCGCCGGATTGAAGTCGCGCACCAGAATGTCGGAATTATTAGGCGAGTCAATGTTACCGATGGTGATGAAAGTATCATTCAGCCGGTTGCCTCCGAAACCCAATCGCTTTTGGCAAAAGTCGGTCTTGCACCCTTCTGCGTGCTCGCTTTGGTGTCGGTGTAGTCAAGAGGCTGCAAAGCAAGGTGCCACACAACAATTGCATGATAGTGATTTTGAACCTGCCATATTTCGGGAAAATGCAGCACATCGTATTGGGTGGCGTCGCTGGCGAAATGATTCTGGACGTCCTTATGAGGTCACATAGTGATCTAGAGTAGCACAGGGCGATTAAGCCAACTCCAAGCGACTAGCTTTCGGGGGAGATTACAGCCGGTGTGGCATATTTTTTGCCCGTGTTCGACGCATGAATAAGATGACGCGAAGCAATCATTATTGTTTATATTCAGTTGGTTACGGGTTTTCTTCTCCCTACAGGCATCCGTTCTGCGTCGGTTTGTGGGAATTTGGGAAGCTCCCCTCTTGCAGCCAGAAGAATTTCGTCAAATCTGGTTCGATATTCCTCAAAAATGGTCTTGTACTTCCTTTGCCAGCAAGGATATACCCGTCGGCGGAGACGTGGCCGAGTGGTCGAAGGCGCTCCCCTGCTAAGGGAGTATACCGGAAACGGTATCGAGGGTTCGAATCCCTTCGTCTCCGCCATCAATCAACGGCGTAAAAATAGATTAAGCCTTTGTAATAATTCGTGAAATAGTAAAATTAGCGCGTCAGGATTAGTTTCATCCATCGATTTTGCTATACACATCGCTATACATTCTGCTTTACATTGTTGACCGAGCAGTGAGGCAAGAATGGCGATCAAACCCCGCGGTAAAAAGCTTTCTCTCTACAGAAGAGTCCCCAAAAGGTATGAATCCGTCGAGGCGCGCAAGTTCATCTGGCTGGCCTTGCACACGGACAGCATGTCCGAAGCAGAGGTGAAGGCTGGCCCGGCGTGGGAGCAGTTGATCGCTGGCTGGGAGGCCAAGCTAGCCGGCGACACATCGGATGCGGAGCAAAGGTTCGAAGCGGCTCGTGAACTGGCAGAGGCGCGTAGCTTTCGGTACGTGCGCGTCGACAGAGTCGCAACACTGCCCACTGACCAACTTCTAGAGCGGATCGACGCAGTCTCCGTCCGCAAAGGCAAGCCTGACTTGAAGGAGGCAGCAGCGCTTCTCGGTGGTGCCAGGGAGCCCGAGATCACTGTCACCCGGGCCCTTGAGCTTTATTGGGACTTGGCGCGGGAGAAGACCCTTGGGAAGAGCAAGGATCAGGTTCGCAAGTGGGAGAATCCGTACAAAAAAGCCATTCGCACATTCATTAGCGTTGTCGGCGACAAACCGATTTCGGCCATATCCGGCGACGACATGCTTGACTTTCGCGCCTGGTGGCTCGATCGGCTCCAGCATGAAGGCCTATCGCCCGGGAGTGCGAACAAGGACCTTATCCATCTTGGGAAGGTCCTGAAGACAGTTAACAAAATGAAACGGTTGAACTTGCTTCTTCCCCTGTCCGATCTCAGTTTCAAAGAAAGTGAAGCCTCAGCGAGACCTCCATTCTCGGACGATTGGATCCGTGGCAAGATCTTAGCGCCAGGCTCCTTGGACGGACTGAACAAGGATGCGCGCTGCATTTTGCTCTCCATGATCAATACAGGTGCTCGACCGAGCGAACTCGCAGCTCTGACGAGTCACCAGATAAACCTTGAAGGGAGCGTGCCGCATATATCCATTGAACCTGTCGAGCGTCAGCTCAAGAGCGCCAATGCGCGTCGGGTGATACCGCTCTGCGGTGTTAGTCTGGAAGCCATACGTACCTGCCCGGACGGCTTCCCCCGCTATCGGGACAGTTCCGCCAGCTTGTCAGCGACAGTGAATAAATTCCTGCGCGGAAATGGCTTGATGGAGACTCCAAAGCACACACTCTACAGCCTACGTCACAGCTTCGAGGACCGTATGCTGGCCGCAGGGTTCGATGATCGCATCCGGCGCGATCTGATGGGGCATGCGCTAGATCGGGAACGATATGGCAAGGGAGCGAGCCTGGACCACTTGCGGGGGCTCATTCAGGCGACGGCCTTTTAGCGCCTGGCGATGGCCTTCGCGCGCTGGATTGTGTCGCCCTGGTTTTTGAAAAGGGCGATTTCACGCTCGATCCTCTCGAAGACCGGCAGATAAACCGGGTCTTCAATAACCAATAAGGCCGCCTTGCTATATGCGGCTTGCAGAGTATCCAGATTGACGTGCATGTTTTAACTATAGCAACCCAAACGTCGGATGCAGAAAATTCCCAAAAAAATCTGTTGTCCCCTCTCAAAAGACTGACATTGGACACGGATTCGGCCAAGTGGCGTGAGCTGAATCCTTGTTAAAATACTGAAAATAAATTACTTCCCGCCACGCATCCCCAACTTCAATATCGCTATATTTGAGACATGCAGCACGCGCTGTGTCACATTTGAGAGAGCGAAAATGACCAAGAAACCACACGAAGAAACTCCTTTAGCAAAATACATCGAACGCAGGATGCTCGAGCTAAAACCTACGAAGTCCCAGCTCCAGATCGCTACCGAGGCCGGCTACACATGAGGGAATTTACGTGGAAACTATCGGCAAGGATGGTGAGGTTGAATTGGAATGGCTGTGTTCGCCACTGGCCGTTGTAGCCAGTGGCCGAAATGTCCAGCATGCGAGTTGGAGCCGCTGCATTGAGTTCGTGAATCCCGAGGACGTCGTGCGACGCCGCTACGTTCTCGAAAAAGACTTGACCTTTGGCTTTAACAAAGTGCTCGCAGACCTTTGTGACCAAGGTCTCAAGATCGCCAGAGGAACGCCCGCGCGCAGACAGCTGAATGAGCTTATCGCCGGCTGGACACCCGTTGGGCGCTATGAGTCAATTGGTCGGCTTGGATGGGCGGACGCGACCTGCAAGGCCTTCGTACTGGGCGATAAGCGCGTCGTTGGCAAGGCGAACACAGTTTTTCTGAACCCGGTAGTGCGAACGCGTAAACACAAAGTCACAACCGATAACGATCACATGTTCAACATCGCGCCGAACCTGTTGGATCGCGACTTCAACGATGATGCCCCAAACCAAAAGTGGGCTGGTGACCTCAGCTATATCTGGGCGTGAGAAGGTTGGTTGTATCTCGGCGTCATCCTGGACCTGCATTCCAGCCGCGTTATTGGTTGGGCCGTGAGCAATCGGATGAAACGGGACTTGGCAATCCGGGCTTTGAAGATGGCGATTGCGTTCCGTGCGCCACCTAAGGACTGCATCCATCGCACGGATCGTGGGTCGCAATATTGTTCGCACGATTACCAGAAGATCCTGCGCCAACATGGCTTCAAACCGTCGATGAGCGGCAAGGGTATGCCAATCCAGATAACAGAAATTCAGAACCGTCAAACGTCATTCGCTGGATCATTGGCTATGGGGTGGGCAAGAAGACCGGCATCCCGTGCGCCCTGAAAGTACGCCCGCGAGGTGGGTTTCAGGTACATCGGTTGCGGTATGGAGATAGGTGTTTACGGTAGGCAATGCTCCAGGTTGAGATACATGCGGGAATTGCCGGAAGTGCAATCAACCTCCCGTCACTCCGGCGATATTAACATAAAGAGCGTAGACAGAATGGCTTGCAGCCATGAAAAGCCGACTGTTTGCACGACCTCCAAAGCAGAGGTTGGCGCAGCGTTCGGGCAAGGCAATGCGACCGATGGAGGTTCCGTCCGGGGCGAAGATCATCACTCCATCCAACTCTGCCTCGCCCATGCCCCAACCGCACCAGAGATTGCCATCCACATCTACGCGGAACCCGTCTGGCGTTCCCGGCCCGGCGTCGATCATCACGCGCTTGTTCTGAATCGAGACCCCGTCCGTGCCCACGTCATAGGCCAAGATCTTGCGCGTCGGTACGCCCCGCGATTCCACGATATAGAGGACCGTTTCGTCGGGGTTGAAAGCCAACCCGTTTGGTCCAAAAATGTCATCAGCAACGACGCTCAGCGCCCCTGTGTTGGGATCTAGCCGATAAACGTTTTGGCCCAGCTCGGGTTCAGCTCGGTGGCCTTCGTAGTTGCCAAGTATGCCGAATGGCGGATCGGTGAACCAAATGCTGCCATCGGATTTGACAATCACGTCATTAGGCGAATTGAGCCTTTTGCCGTCATAGCTATCTGCCAACACCGTTATGGAACCGTCATATTCCGTGCGTGTCACCCGTCGCCCGCCATGTTCGCAGGTGATCAGGCGGCCCTGCCGATCGCGTGTTTGACCATTCGCGAAATTCGATGGTTGGCGAAACGCGGATGACAGCCCAGTAACTTCATCCCAGCGCATGATCCGGTTGTTTGGAATATCACTCCACAAAAGGTAACGTCCATCACCATACCACACAGGCCCCTCGCACCAGCGACAGCCGGTTGCCAACCGCTCGACCCCGGCCAAAGGCAACCTGTATCGATCAAAGCGCGGATCGAGCGAGATCACGGAAGGATCGGGATATCGCTGGGAAGTTTGCCAGCTGTTTGTTTCGTCGTGTTTGTCAGTCATAGATAAGCCTCTGTTCATTGGCTTGCTCAGGTTAAGTGACCGGTTTCAAATTTCAAAGGGCGCGTTAATTTAATTGCTTTGCTCATCATTCGGTTTTGTCCCCGCAGCGGTCTTTGCCCGACCTTCCGCCTGTGTCGCTCTCGCTGGAATCTGCAATTGGTGCCGATATCCGACGCGTTTTCTGGTCCTTTGGTCGTGGACTGGAAAAACGCATCAGAGCTCGACCAAAGTTGGGAAGAGATCATAGAGAGTCTGGAACAGGAAAATCCCACTGTACCAAAACGACTGGTTTTGCCGGGTGGGATGGGATCCTGGCTCGAGCAAGACAACAAGCCTGGGCTTGAAGATATACTTGCGCGAGAGCTCGATATGTCAGCACCAGACTGGAAGGCCCTGACTGGGAAACTGTCAAGCCGTTCTTTTGGTGAGTATGCTCTCTCGAGTGATGGCGAATTTCCAAGTGAGCTACCTCAATCCGCGCATTATTTGCTTCAAGACGCAATCAGTCTCGCTGAAAAAGACGTCCATGAACGACTTGCAGGAGAAGGAACACGAGATAACCAATCCCTACGGTTTCTGACCTGGCTTTTCCATATGTGCCCAGAATGGATCGTGCCGCATCTGTTAGACGGAGCTGAGGCGCAAACGGGAAATCATACCTTTGTACAATCCGGTGGATCACGCGGTCTCATGCTGCAGGGAATAGGAAGAACAGCACGTGATCCGAAGCATCAAGAGCGCGCTTTCAGGCACCTATTATCACTTCCTTTGGAGAGGTGGAAAAAGGACCAGATCGCCTGCGCCGCATTTATGCTATCGCGCACAGACAGTGCACCGTTGCTTCTGGAACGCAGCGAAGTCAATTTCCTAGCAGAAGTTGCAGAAATGAAAGTGCTCGAGGCAATCGGGCGAGATTTTACTTCGGCCTACATTTATGGCCCTTACCTGCTGGTCGGTTTGTTGCGTTGGCGGTTACGCGACCCCTGGGCACTCGTTGTTGGCCAAGATCCAGTTGCTGATCGTTTAGCATCTGCCACCCGTGAATTGGCCATGTTTTTGTCCAAGCGCAAATTCCATGATGGGCGCTTGGAACGCTACCACAGGATCCTTGAGCAAGTCTGTGAAGAGTTGGAAGGCAAGGGTAGCAATCCGGATATTCTGATTGATTTGGAAAGTCTGGCTTCCGGTAAATGAGAATGACGACGGACAATCCCGCTTCAGGCGTCACTTCTGCTGGTCGCTCTAGTAAAACAGGGGCTAAACGATTCCTTTGCCCTGTTCGCCATCATGACTGGCGGTCGTTTTTCTTTGTATCTCGGGGTGGAGGATTTACCATGGCATGTTGGCGGATTCGCACTGTTAGGGAATGGTTGAATTATTACATGCAAGATGGGACCACGGCTGTTGCGACCGAGAGAAGAATAGTGGGCCTGTTGAGTTCTGCTAGGGTGCAGGCCGCGGGAGCTTGTCTGCAAAAGTGATTAAAAGGTGATTCAAATCGGCAACTCGTGGATGCGCACACTTGGGCAAATTTTCTGTGCAATATCACACACATGGGTATGGTGCGTCAGGTAGATCACCTGGCCGGTTTCGCTCATCTTTGCCAAAAGCCCAAACGCTTCAGCCGCACGGTCATCGTCGAAGCTCTCCATTATGTCATCCGCGACAAATGGAACTGGTCCGTTGTTGCGAACAAACTCGTGATACCCCGCGATCCTTAGAGCCAGGTAGAGCTGCGCGCGCGTGCCGTCAGAAAGCTGATCAGCTTCCTTGGAGCCGCCCTCTGCAGCCAGTGCTACGAGAACCTCGCGTGCGCCGTCCGGTTGTGCGGCAAGGCCGGAATAGCGCCCGCGAGACATGGCGCGAAACGCCTCAGATGCGCGTTCCAACATGCCGCTGCGATGGGTGTCGCGATATTGTCTGAGTGCGGCATCGACCGCAAGCAGGCCAAGCCGTCGTTGAAGGTTTTGCCGTGCGCCATCCTCCATCTCCAGAAGGAGTGTCTGGCGCTGCTCCTCAAGCCGGGCAACGGCTTCATCGCCACCGATATTCTCTAGGGCATCCTCGGCATTACGAAAGCCCGTGTGCGCCTCTTCCTGATCTGACCTCAGAGTTTTCAAATCTGTTCGAAGGCTCTCTGCACGTGCTTCCAATTCTATCTCATCGGTCCCTTTCAGCCGTTCCAGCGCTTCTTCAGTCTTTCCGGCATGCATCTGGGCACACAGATCTGCAGCGCATTCATTGCGGCTTTTTACCAGCAGAGTGCGGTCGCCGGCACGAGTCAGTGCTTCACGGGCCTGCTGCCAGGTGTCCACTTGGAAAAAGCTTGCGAACTCTTCCGTTCTGGTGCGATGGATTCTTGCCTTTCGATTGAGGTCAGCTTGGGCCAGCGTTGCATTTTCCAGTCGCTTCTCAAGATCGGCGCGCTGGCTTTGACTGACTTCGGCCAATCGCAGTCGTTGCTTTATATCGTGCCACATCTCATGAGCTGGGCCTTCTTTGGTTATGCCGAGACGTTCACTCAGCCTGTTGACCGCATTCTTGAATTGGTCGCTGTCTGTCTGCATTGCAGCGATGCGGTGGTCCAGTTCGGTTGCTCGGTCGTGGTGGCGGCGTAATTGATCCAACTCTGCGAGGACAGCGCGCATAACTGAGACATTGGGCAATGTTTTCGCCATCCAGGTTTCCGCACAGGCCGCTTTCCATTCGGATTGCCACTCAGCCATGGACGCCTTGGCTTCGTCCATGGATTTTGCGCGCCGCGTCAGTTCTTGCTGTGCAATCACATCTGCTTCACTCAGGGCCTCGATCTTAGTCTTGCGATCCAATAGCGACTGCGCTGTTTCCAGCACGAGGGTCAGGTCAGTTGTCTCCGGCAAGTCACGTCCAGCCTGTGACAGTGCAAGCAAGAGCCCGGAACGTGCACGGTCAACCGAGCGTTTGCAGCCAGAGACCTTGCGATGGGCTTCACTACGGTTACGCAAAGCTTCGTGGGCTTGGTCGAGTTTTGTCAGCCACGCCAAAAATAGTGCGATATTCATGTCCGAGGGCAGGAGTGTGGACATGCCCGTCACTATCCCAGCAAGGGTGGTGGCCAGCTCATCGTGTCGCGTTTCAGCCTCCTTAACACGAGTTTTCGCCGCATCGACCAGTCGCTTCGCTTCAATTAGAGCACGTTCGGACTCTTGTGCCATTTCCGCCCGTGTCCGCTGATCAGTGATGGTGGCGGCCACCTGATCATCAAGTCGCATCGCCTCTTCGAAGCGATCCGCAGTTTCGTTGTTGAGTTTGGCCCTATGATGGCCCCATTCCGTCTCACGTCGTGCCCGGACCTTTGCCGCGTCTTCCAGAGTAATAGTGGCCGTGGCATCGGCTTCCGCCAGACGAGATTCACGCTGCACGACGTCTTCTTCAAGTCGCTCAAGCGTTTCTCGCTCGCGCTGGGTCTCTTTTGCCGCATTCTCCAAATCTGCCGCTAAGCGTTCAAGAGTAGAGCGGCTGGGGCGGACCAGACTTTCGGCTGCGGTGCCATCTCCTGACCATGGGGCAAGTGCTATGAGTCTTTCCTGCCAATCTGCTTCGACGTCGGCCAGCATTTCTAACGAGCGATCGAGCGATCCAACTGGATCATCACGACGGGTGTTTTGAACCAGGCCAACAAGCGCACCCAAATCAGCCGCACTTCCGCCGGCCTTGTTCAGACGCTGCGCGGTCTGCTCAGCGTCCACCCGAGCGCGCTCCAGTTCTTCGGCAGCACTGGCCAGTTTTGTTGCGACGCCGGAATGTTGTTCGACCAGACCGCGAAGGCGACCCAAGACGGTGACCTGCGGCAGCACTGTGGCAGGGTCGACACCCGCCTGATCCAAACGGGCAAGGCTGTCTCGGATTGCGTGGTCCTCTGCATCCCGTTCCTTCACGCGCTTCGGCAGGTCCACCAATGCGGTATCATAGGCGGATTTCAGGTTTTCCGTGCTCGCGATGGCATCGCTTGCTTCAAGAATGCCGTTGTCCTGCGGGATCCTGCCCAGATCGACTTGAAGTTCATTCACCGTCTTTGCCGTGGTCTCCAAGAGTGTTGCCATTTCCGTTTCAGCGCGGTCCAGTGCCGCCAACTCTTCGAGCCAGCCCTTAGGCGGAACAGGCGTGTCTCCGAGATCAGCAATATTGCCATCGAAACGTTTTAGACGAATGGCCAGCGGTAATGCGCCTGATAATCGCTCGGTCTCAAGAAGTTTGGCCTGTGCTGCTTCGGCCGTTTTCCGGGCGTTCTGCCAGATGGCCTGCGCTGCATCACGCTCTTTTGCCATTCGGGCAAATTCTGGCGCGGCGGTATCCAGACCCTTTATCCGGACACCAAGTTCGTCAAATTCAGCCCGCAACTCTTTCAGCCGCCCTTTGCGTCCTGTCGCGTTCAGGAACTCCATGGATTCCTCACGCAACGTGCTGAGCTGTGTTGTAAGATCGCTCAGCCCGGCGCTGGCTTGAAACAGCAACTCTCCCAGATCGCCTTCGCTGGCCAGGATGCTCTCGCCGCCCTCGTCGAGTGTCTGCCGGTTGAGAGAGAACATTGCCGCATAAGACGACCGGTCAAGGCCGCGCAAGCCGCCATGCAACAAGGCCTCGCCGATCGGAGAGCCATGAGCATCCAGCAAAGAATGGCCGCGTTTCTTGATCCTGATGACGTCGTGTATGCGTCCGTCAATCTCAAGCGCAGCACCGAGCTTCATCGAAGAGTAAGGGTGCAGAAAACCCATAGAGCTACGCACCGGGATCTGGAACAACAGGTCGAGCCAGCCCGAAAGCAGCGTAGATTTGCCGGCCTCATTGGCGCCGTAGATCACGTGCAGATCGGGTTTTCCGCTTTCCTTGGTGCCAAAAGGCAGGCTCAGTTCGGTGAATTTTCCGTAGCGGGTCAGATCGAGACAATTTAGGCGCATCACTCAGCCTCCGCCTCTTCAAGGCGAGCGAGTATATCCATTGCACCTTGCTTCATCGCATCGTCGAGTGCGGCGGCAACCTGCTCTTCGCTGTCCCCGATGAATCCTCGCAATTCACGCGGCAAATGCTTGAGGATAAGGTCGATTTCGGCCTGCACGCTGGGATCGTCGGCTTTTGCGGTGCCCTGCGTCACTAGGGCAATCATGTCGCCCACTGCGCCGCCAGGTTTAATGCCCTCATCCGGTTGCAAAGCGATCTCTACCTTGTCTATCCAAATGGTTCCGATCTGTTCTGCAATGTGTTGCGCCTCACCGCGCAGCAGGTCGGCATCCCTGTTGGCGCGCCAAGCCAAGGAAGATTGCCCTACGAGTATTGGTCGCACGATCAGGTTCTCGCCTAAAAATTCGTGCCGCGCTGTCTTCAGTGTCTGTTTCAGAGTATCCACAAGCACGCTCCAGTCAGAGATTGCATTGCAATCGATTGCAAGCCGTTCGAACTGAGCGACAGCCACTTCCCGTTCCTGCTGGCTGACCATGCCGTCATCATCCACCGAGACGAGAGTTACCGATTTTGGTCCTGCTTCGCCTATATCGCGCCCTTGTGGAATGCCGGGCATCACCACAGTTGTTTTCCCCGGATGAACCGAGCGTTTGTGAATATGCCCTAATGCCCAATAGTCATACCCGGTTTGTTGCAAGTCGGCGAGCGCACATGGGGCGTATGGGTCGTGTCCGGTGGCGCCGTCCAGGCTTGTATGCAAAATGCCAATATTAAATACATTTGGAACTGGTGAGTTGAAATGGCCCAGCAGGCTCTCCGGGGCATGGGGCAGTCGAAATGAAATGCCGTGGATAGCGACGGCGTGGTCATTCAGCGTTGCTTCAAGGGTTTCAGCCCGGCCAGAGAAAACCTTGAGTGCGTCTGGCAGAACCAATTCACGGGTTATCTTGGAGGAGGCGTCGTGATTTCCTCGGATCAGGAAGGCGAGAATACCACTTGCTGTCAGTCGCTCCATCTCCTGAGCGAGAAAACGTGCCGTCTTCATCGATGTCTGGCTGCCATCGTAAAGGTCGCCGGCGATCACCAAAGCGTGAACCTCCTCGGAAATGCACAAATCGATAATGCGCGACAGTGCGGTCCTAGTGGCGTTGCCGATCAACTCTGCCAAACCTGGGTCACGTAGCGCAAGTGATTTCAAGGGCGAGTCGAGATGAATGTCAGCTGTGTGAACAAATTTGAATGCCACGGAGATGCCTCAGAGAAAATGAGCCGATAGGAGAGTTAGAGGACGCGAGACGCATTTGGTCAAGTTGAGAATGGAACAAAATCAGTTGCATAACATGGTGGAGACCAATTCGTTTGAGTTCTGCATGTCCCTCGAAATCCCCATACACGCCGTCGCTATAAAGAATGCAAGCAGCGCAGCTGCGTCACATCTATGAGGATAGCGATGAACAAGAAACCACATGAAACCACCAAGCTGGCCAAGTATGTCGAACGCCGTGTGCTTGAGCTGAAACCAAAGAAATCTCAGTTACAGATCGCGAGCGAAACCGGTTTTCCGAACGCTAACATGGTGACCATGATCAAAAACGGCACCAGCAAGCTGGCTATGGATCGTGTGCCGTCGATGGCACGTGCTCTGGAGTGTGATCCTGCCTATCTGATGCGGCTGGCTATGGAGCAGGCGATGGGTGACACAGCGGCAGAGGCCATCGTGGAGGTTTTTGACACACCGGTGACCAAAAATGAACTTGGCTGGTTGCAGGTGATCCGCGAGGCTTCAAATAACACGGATCCCCGGCTGACCGGCAGATCTCAGACAGCCATCAAAGCAATCTTCGGGAGATAGGTGCAGGATGAATGACAATGATGACCTCACACCTAATGAGCGCGCCTGGTTGCGCTTTCTACGCGATGTGAGCAACGATCGCGACCCACGACCTACCTTGCGCCGCGTGCAGCTTCTGAGACGTATCTGTGTGCCTCGGCGGGAGTGACGGTAATCGGGAAATGCCTGCCGGCGAGGAAAGGCTGGATCGGGGCACCTCGCCGGATCCACGAACGACGTTTACATAGGTAGCCTAATGTTTACATGAGTAAAACAGTTGGAAACCTTCAGAACCCAAAATCGGGTGATTTAGCCCTGTTTTCGACCTCTAAGGTTTACCCTATGTTTACATTAAGTTGACAAAATCGGCCCGAAAAACAAGAAAATCGCGATTATGTAAATCTTTCGCTGCGACATCCTCAATGGAACAAGGGGTTTCCTCTTTAACCGTCGATGATTTGATCTAGGGCGTTCGTTCAATTTGGGCCAATTTAGCGCAAGCGCCCACTTAAGCGGGCATAGATGCGACCGCTTTGATGGCTCATAGGGGTTGAACCAGGATGCTGAGGAGTGTCGCATTCTGGATCGTTCATAGGAGCGTTGCTTCCCGCCAGGAGACCTCACTGGACGTCACCTGGCGGGAAGCAATACGCCCAGACCAGAGACTGCGCACCAGCGCTTTCGATTGGCGCG
Source organism: Shimia sp. (assembly GCF_039969785.1). Classification (GTDB taxonomy): domain Bacteria; phylum Pseudomonadota; class Alphaproteobacteria; order Rhodobacterales; family Rhodobacteraceae; genus Shimia. Next base: position 117,187 of record NZ_JBDVNC010000014.1, read on the forward strand.
CGTTCCGCCTTTAGAACGGCGTTTGACAGGTTAGACATAAGGGCGTCCTGTTGGTCTTTGCTCAGGGCGTTTTGCGGGGCTGTTACGTGAATATGTGGCATTGTTCGGTTCCTTTCGATATATATATTGCGAAATGCAATACGTGATTCTTAAACTTACGTATTGCATAATGCAACATTTAATTTTAGAACCCTACAAATGAGCAAAGAAATCAAAAAGCGAGAGACCGGTTGCCCCATAGCATTTGGTCTCGATACATTCGGAGATCGGTGGAGCCTGCTGGTCATCCGCGAGATCATGCTGCGTGGAAAACGCACTTACAGCGAGTTTCTGGAGGCAGATGAAGGCATCGCGACAAACATTCTGATTGCGCGCCTCAAGCATCTGGAAGCCGAAGGGATATTGCTTAAATCCCGTGACCCGGAAAACCGCCGCGCGTTTATATATGCGCTAACCCAAAAGGGGCGAGACCTTGCCCCAATCCTGATCGAAATCATCATCTGGAGCGGGCTGCATGATGATAGGCCCTATGCACTTCGCAATGTCTTAGAGAAGATAAATGCGGACCGCGAGGGTTTCGAGGCGGCGCTCAAAGCGGGATAGAAAACGTGTGAGCCAATCTCATAAATGCACAGTGCTTCTCAACAAGCCGACGTTTGTTAGATTGCAGTGCAGGTTAAGACCAACTGATCACGCGCGCTTGCGTCTCTTGAGATACTTTAGAGCTGACTAAGTATTCACTTTTTAGAATATTATTCTCGACGAGGAGAAAACCACGATTTATAGATAGGTGAAGGCCACAGGAGGCAAAAGATGCAAAAATCTTCGCTCAATCAAATTGAGTTTATCCGTCAACCTGTCCGCCAGATATTCTCTGCCATTATCCTCGGATCTG
>NZ_JBDVNC010000015.1:0-46133 GCF_039969785.1 Shimia sp.
CAACCAAACACCCGCTGAAGCGCGTCGAGCGCTCGAGCAATTTGAGGGCTCCGCGCACGACGCGCTTGCCCAAAACGAAACCGACGATTATGAAATCAATACCCGCAAACTCTCGTTATGAATGAGGGTGCCTCGGGGGGCAACTCAATGGGCCAAACCGGTTCCACCAAAAACGGATCGTTTCGTGGCTCACATCGACGCCGCGTTCATGCAGAAGATCCTCCACGTTTCTAAGCGAAAGCGGAAATCGGGCATACATCATCACCGCAAGGCGGATATCTCAGGGCTGGTTTTGAAGTAGCGAAAAGGAGAACGTTTGGTCATGACGGCACGCTATGAAGCCGCTTTACCCGTCTCAAGTCGGTTTAGTCTGACAACGCCCCATCGCTCTGACAAGGCACCTTCAAGAAATCAATTTGGAGCGGTAAACCTGTTTTCAAATTGGCCTGTCTTTTCAAAACTGAGGAAGCCACATCCAAATTGTCAATTTCGATGGTTATATTGTCTGGAGCCCATCCAGACCCGAGGAGAATATATTCGTAGTTCTGATGGGTGAATGGAGAGTATCGAAGAGAAAAGTCAGAAAAACTTGGGGGTCTTAAATCCCAGATACCTAGAAGCATCTTCAGGCGATCGCTTAATCTATCTCGTGATGATGCCGCCTTCCAAAATTGCGTATCTCGGCGCTTTGCAACATGATAATGCATTGTAATAAAATCAAAAATATCATCGTGCATTTCCGAAACCAATTGATTGTATCGCGTCGATAAGGCGTGGGAAGACACAGCACCTGAATGGGTGGGAAACATCTCACAAAGGCATCGGGCCGCATAGTCAGCCAAAAACAAGCCTGTTGATTCCAGAGGTTCGAGAAACCCGGCTGAAAGGCCGATTGCGACGACGTTCTGTTGCCACGCGGCCTTTACCCGCCCCACCCGAAATTCCAAATGGTTCACATCAACGTCCAGCGTTGGAAGGTCAAGTTGCGCGCGCAGCTCTTTCTCTGCATCTTCCGCACTCAAAAACGCTGAGGAATAGACATATCCAAAACCTTTTCTGTTGCGTAAGCCAATCTCCCAGCACCAGCCAGCAGAAAGAGCCTTTGATATCGTGAAGGTTTCCGGCGCGAAGGTTTCGGGGTCTTCAGGAACTCTCAGAGTGACAACATGATCACAAAGCAAAGAACCAGACTGATCGACCCAATTTGACTCATTTTCATCATCATTTGAGAGAATTGAAGCAAAACCCGTGCAATCCACAAAGAAATCAGCCTCAATTGCTCGCCCATTTACAAGTTCCAAACAGGCAATTGCTCCCCCGTCCGTACGCCGGATTTCTGCCACTTCCCCTTCTACATACTGAACACCTCTTTGCATGGTTTTTTCCTGTAAAAGGTCGGCAAAAAGTTCGGCATCCATGTGATAGGCATATGGAAATTCTCCCTGAAAATCAGGTGCTTCAACTGACCTAGGGGCAAGTTTATTTCGAATTACATGGCTTTGTGCGCTCACATAATCTGAAAATTTCTGACGGTTCTTTGCTGCAACCCATCGGCTCGTGATATTGCGCGTGTCGGGGGTATTGATCCGCTCGAAAGGGTGCAAGAAACAAGTTTCTAGACCGGCCCAATCTTCAAACTGTATTCCGTATTTGAAGGTCGCATCACATCGATGCATAAACTCTGATTCGTCCAAATCAAATCGACGAAGCATGTTGCGAACTGTTGGTATCGTGGCTTCTCCGACCCCAATACGCGGTATGCTGGCCGAGGCGATGACGGTAACTTCCAGCCCTGAATGAGCCCCGATTTCAAACCTCGAAGCGAGGGTTGCCGCGGTGATCCAGCCCGCTGAACCACCTCCGACAATGACGACCTTCATAAGCGAAATATCCTAGTTATCCGCTTTGGAATTTGTCTTTGCAGCGCCTTTGCCTGCGGTATCTTCGGTCTCTGCCGCCTGTTTCGCGGCCACCCGGCGTGCCATTGGTGTCAGGTTGTTAAGCGAGTTCAGGTGAACATAACAAAGTTCCAACTCATCCGTTTTGGCCATTTCAGCCAGCGTCTCGGCGCCTAGCGCCTTGAGCTTTTCGCGACTGATTGTGAAAAACCCAGATAGCTGTGCTTTTTCGCCATCAGCCAAATTAAACTGCGCCTGTGCTGGCTCAAGAAGATCATGTTCTTTCAGGCGTTTGCAAAACAGTTGAGTTCTCTGGAACAAAGCTTGGTATTCTTGGGCAAACGCCAGCATGGATTCGAGAAATTGTGTCCGATTGCCTTCTGCATCGAACATGCGTTCCCCTTTACCATCCTTGTTGAAGCCTTCGAATTCTTCATCCAGGCAAAGCGTAAATGTTTGGTTATCATCTGAAGACGCGAACACAAACGGATACCGTCTAAGAAAAGCAGGAATGTAGCTTCCGGTCCAAGCACCGTTTTCGTCCACATAATTGTTTTCGCTATCTCGCATGCCCAGAATGATGCTTGGGAACACCGTTTCTGCATCCCCTGCAAAAACAACCGTATAGTCCTGACACGCGGCAATGAATTCAGCAGCGACCAAAGGAACAGAATTTACGTTCTTAGCAAAGCTGAAATCCACACCGGTGCGAACTGACCAGTCTTTGTGGCGTTCGGAAGAAATTGGCACAGCCCGTTCATAGATCATCAATTGTTTGGTCACCCAAATATCCCCGTCTGTTTATTGTTGATAAAGTTTTGTAAGCACATCAGCTTATGTCGAAACGCGCTTGTCATCAAACCATATTGATCCATGTTTGCAAGGTTTTAGATATTTTCGCCTTCAACATTCGACATTTCATTCGTTTGTTTCGAGATCGGTGACAAAATCTCGGATTCCCAGCCAAACCTCTCGATATATGCTGTGTTGAGGCCAAGACATTCCGTCGACGCGCATTGTTCTTGATGGCGACACTGATAGAAGCCGTTACGGTCAAACTCTTTCCAGAATGCCGGGTCGATAACCAAAGTAGGTTGGGCATTCACGACTGCATCGCCAAAATCAGTCAACAAGCATTCAGGAAAGTTCTTCACCTCGACGTATCGACCAAGGTCACGGGCTCGTTGAATAGCCTCTCTCAGGTATGGAAGTGTGTCCATGTTCGAGGCACAGAGCTGTTTTTCGTCTGTTTCCGACATCGGCCAATAGTTCCAAAACTCCATTTGCACCAAACTTCTTAGATCGCCTAGTAAAGTGACTATCTCTGGCAATTGCCGAAAGCTTAAAGACGTCACAACAGTATTGGTAAGGAGCTTTACATCCGGCTTTCCATCTAGGTGCTCCATGCCAGCCAGCATTCGCTCCCACGCACCTTGAACCTGCGTGATTTTGTCGTGTTGGATCGCGCCTGCTCCGGCGACTGAAACGAAAAACTCATTCACGCCGGCATCAAGCAGGGTATCCGCATACTCCGTTTTCCCGAGCCGCATCCCGTGGGTCTGAATTCTTACCCGGTCAAATCCTGCGCGCCTGGCTTGCTCCGCCATCTTGGGAAGATCCCGGTGCAAGGTAATCTCTGATCCTGTCAGGACTAACCCTTGCCACCGATTGGATCTGCGTTGTTCCTCCAAAACCTGCTGGAACAGCTGGTCCGGAGTCGGTTGCAGATCATCCATCGTGCCCTCGATCATACAATGCACACACTTAAGATTGCACCTGAACTCCATCGTGAGTGAGATGTATTTCTCGTGATCACGTAGTGAAATACGCGGCCGTTCGCGTTGCTGTTGCAATGGAGTTGTTACCCCGGCACGGACGCCTTCAACATTGACCAATTGAATCGCGTCCAGAACCGGATCGCTTTCAGGAATGTCAGAGGAGCCCATAATAGCTGCCTTTCAAATACCTTACCCCATCATCCTGATTGAAATCATAATCGTATCCCACATCGAACAATACATGCTGAAAGCGATGCGCGTTCGCAGATGCAAACGTTTGAAGTTCGCCTGGAAAATCCAACCGTTTCATGAACAACAAAAGATTCTCAACTGGGATTCTGGAGAAATACAGTCCGTCATTCAGACGTTTGTTCGCCACAACGATCGTCTGTGCTTCTGTCATGTTCGGCCAAATAATGTCGTTCAGGTCTAGCTTGTTCAATGGAACGTGAGCGTTTGAAACAACTTTCTCACGAATATCGTGCGCATGTTTCAAGGCATCGAAGAAAAAGTAAAAGTTACGCATCTCCATCCCAGCATTGGTTAGCCCATAACAAATTCCTGAAGATACTTCGCTGCCAGGGTTTCCAAGGTACAAATCCAATTGCGTAACCGGCGCGCCCTGATCAATTTCCACAGCCCCCACCTCGACTGAAAACATAAAATAGGGCTGTGTGTCGTTAACGGGAACATCCAGTGTCACGTAGTTTTTGGCAAGATCGCGAAAGTCAGCCGTTGAAAAACTGCGCTCCATTCGCGCGTAATCATAGAAATAGAATTCCCAGCTCATTCGGCCGTTTGCGTGTTTAACCCCCCAAACCGTCTTAAAGGGTCCGACGGAAAATTGCAGAGCCTTGCAGAAACGAACCATTTTTTCGGACACACCGGCGACGGCAAACGAATGGTATAAAAGAGCTGATGATTGCCAGCCGTCAGACATGGGTTCACGTGGAGGTCGATATGGCCACAAGCAATAATCAAACGACGGATCGTTAGGTGACGCCGACCTGATTTGCTCGGACAAGGACCACGTCATGCCAAATCTCCGTGCATGAATTCCGCACCATGGTACACAGTCGAAAACGCACGCTGATCTCGGGCGATGCCTGCCGAGACATGGCCAACTTTGTCGTCACGATATTCTTCCAAATACGGGATCGCCTGCTTGCCCAATAACAACTGCAATGCGTTGGTCAATTCACCAATGCGTTTCGACATGCTGGTCAGGTTTAAATCGACTGAAACCCGTGGATTTCCCGGTTCAGTCACCTCTAGGAACGGCGCATCTTGACCAACCTGTTCCGAAAACCCGACCATTACATCGCATTGCGGCCCCGCCTCAATATGCGTTTCCAGAATTGCTTTGCGCGTTTCCATGTCAAAGCCTTCGCATAACTTATATTTTGAATGCGCCCATGCCCCATCTTGGCGCCATTTAAGAGCAAAAAATCTCATTTGGGGGTGCTGCCTAAGAGGGGTCGTAAATTCCAGATAGCATTTCAACATTTCAGCACCTGCCTCTGGCTCGTATCCAAAATGAATAACGTCAGCCTTTGCCTGCAAAGCGTCGATATCGCAAAACCCATCCTCGGGAGCATTCAGAGACATACAAATGTCCGAAAACTTTCTGCTGGGTCCCGGACCCAGCGCAGTTCTTGGAAAACTGATCAGAAATCGCCCGGATCGCAACTCCGATCCGATTGACTTCACCGACCGCTCAATAAGTAAGGGGCGGTCGATGTCCACAAGACCTGCGTACAATCGTGATCGCACTTCAATATTTTCGAGAACCTCAGCCATCATCACTCTAGCTTACCAGAGAACGCGAGTAATTTCCCGAGATTGCTGTCCGCATCAAGCAAGTCGTGCCGCATTCTCCCATGAACTCGCTCTATTGTTTTTTGACGCCAACGTATCATTAACCCTGCCACAGCTGGCGCAAAGACAAGAGTTGAGCGCGCCACCCAACGATGCAAGCGCGCGCTTTTGGGTCGCATCAAATCATCATCAAGAGACAAGAATGCCTGCACGATGCCCGGATCCCCCTGGCGACCGCAACGGCCTTCCAATTGCCGGTCAACACGCCGACTGTCATGTCTCTCGGAGAGCAGCACATGCAGTCCCCCAAGGTCGGACACACCGGAGCCCAATTTGATGTCGGTCCCCCTGCCCGCCATATTTGTCGCGACAGTGACGGTCCCGTGATGACCCGCGCGCTCGACAATATGCGCTTCATCTGCGTCCTGCGCCGCGCTCAGAACCTGATGAGCAATGCCGACTTCAGAAAGGTGCTCGCTGATTTTTTCAGAGGTCGCAACAGTTCGGGTACCAAGCAGGACCGGAACACCTTTCTTGTTTAGAGCCGAAACCTGTTTGGTGATAGCCCGAAGTTTCTTTTCTTCTGATCCAAACACCCGGTCCGACAGGAAACGACGTGCGTCAGGTCGATTTGTCGGGATCCTTGCGATGGCCAGTCCATAGACGGACCAAAATTCCCAGGCTGCATCTTGCGCCGTACCGGTCATGCCGGCCAAGGACTCGTATCTTCTGAAAAATCGTTGGTATGTAATCCGACCCAACGTTTCGCGCGGTTCGGTCAGTTCAAGGTCCTCTTTGATTTCGACCAGCTGGTGCAAACCTTCGGACCAGCTGCGATCTTCCATGACACGACCCGTATTTTCGTCAACGATCTGAATCTTGCCGTCGCGGACGATATAGGCGGCGTCCCGATGAAACAGATGCATGGCCGTCAAAGCTTGCATGACCGCGTGATCCCGGATGGCCGCAACCCGAAAAGCCCCTTTGCTGCGCTCGCCAACAGTTTCGAGAAAGATCTCGCCGTCTTCCGTTATCTCAACCCGGGATTCATTATGATGGATCTTATAGTGAACCCCTTCCTCAAGTTGCTCTGCCACAGTCATTGCGGTGCGCAACATGGAGGCGTCGACCAGTCCACCATCTGCAACCTGCCCCGAAATCACCAAAGGCGTTCGAGCTTCGTCTATCAAGACGCTGTCAGCCTCATCGACAATGGCAAAGTGTAAACCTCTCATTCGCAATTCCGGCGCAAGATTGCCTTCGGACAAGCTTTCTATTTTGCGACGCAGATTCCCCGGTCTTTTCCGCAACTCCATCCTGTCGCGCAAGTAATCAAAGGCGATCTCTTTATTGGATCCATGTACGATATCACTCTTATAGATCTCGTGACGCTCTTCGTATTGCTGCCCTTCAAGGATGGCGCCGACCGACAAGCCCAGAAAATCGTAAAGCGGCTGCAAAAGCTCGGCGTCGCGCTGTGCCAGATAATCATTCACTGTAATGACATGCACCGGACGCCCCGCCAATGCCATCGTGGCCGCGGCCAACGTCGCGCAAAGTGTTTTGCCCTCACCTGTGCGCATCTCAGCGATCTGCCCTTTGAGCATGGACCACGCTCCCAGCACCTGAACGTCATAGTGTTTTAGTCCAAGAGTTCGGAAAGATACCTCACGGACCAACGCAAAGGTCTCGCCGACACAGGCGATTGACGACTCAGGCTGTACAACAGCCTGTTGCAAACTGACCCTGAGATGTTCGGCCAATTGCCTCAAGCTCGCGTCACTTTCTTCGGAAAGACGTTTTTCGTGCCGCTTAACGTGTTTCAATATCCGCCTTAACCTGATCGCCCTCAACGAACTGAATTTCGCTTTGAAAACACCTGACGCCCTGGCCCCCCATTTGTCGAACTTTGTATCCTGTTCGTCCGGGCGTTCCGCATAACTTTCAAGGCGGGGCAGAGTTATTAGGCTGGTTTGTTCGCCATCAAACATTGAACTGCCTCAGGAACAACTGACGCAATCCGCGATAAATTCTGCGACCCAGCGGTTCATTGCCATGCCCGAACCGCACAATTGCACGACTACCGACAAAGGTCGTGGGCAAAGGGTGATTGGGCGAAATCTGAAAAAGAAACAGTGTTTCGAGTGTGCGTCGCTGCTCGGGGTCTGCAGGATCCAGAACAATGCTGCCACCTGCCGTTGTCGACAGGGCAGGTGATGGAAGAATAGGTTGGCCTTCAGGCGCCGAAGATACAATGTGGGCCGGAATGGGGCGATCCAACTGGTCTGCCATGCGCAAATCCACAGTCTCAAGTTCATTGCGCACCAGGTCTGCTTCATCCTCAGGAACGGCCACCAAAAGCCGCATGTTTTGCCCTTTGAGTAAATAGCCCACTACAGCGCCTTTTCGAACCATTTGACCCTTCAGGTTTTGAGCATTTGGGATAAGCACGCGCCCATTGCGCGCGGCCCGAAGCACCAGGGCATTCTTTCTTTCGTTAAACAATGCCAAACGCCCTTTGAGGTGACGCTCTTGTGCGCGCAAAAGCTCGCTCTGAACCAGATCCCGCGTCACAACACTTGCCAAACGCAGCTGAATTTCCTGCAATCGAATTTCTGCAAGCTTCGTCTGACTATCCAAAATGGGGTCGGACATATTCATCAAGATTGCATCCTTCGCAACCTGCCCGTCTTCCTGTCCGACCGAAGAAATAAACCCATCGGTTCCGGCACGCAGGATTTCATCCTCGTCCAACCATACAACCGCGCCCGCCATGGTCGCATGTGGAACCGGGAACGCAGTTATTCCCCCCATAAGAACAGCGATGATCAATGCCGTCAAAGTCACCGCTCGCGCCCTGCGCCCGCGTAACGATCCGGACGTCAATACAAACTTAAGCCCCTTGAAAACGGGGAAAACGAATACGTTGGACAAAGCCCAGATTGCCAACAGAATACCAACGAAAAACAGTTTTGAGGCGATGAACAATGAAATCCCAATGGAAATCGACACGCGATACAAAAAGGCCGCCACTGAGTAAAACAAAAACCAACCGCGTTCGCCTTTTGCAGTGACCGGGTTGTCAGCAGTCCTGATCCCCAGGAGATATTTTTTCACCAGATACCAAAAGTATTTGTTGGAACGTTGGCCCAGATTGGGAATTTCAATCAAGTCAGCAAAAACAAAATAGCCGTCGAACCGAAGCAACGGGTTTCCATTGAACAAAAGGGTGGACACACCACCAATCAGCATAATGTTAAACGCAAAGGCGCGCGCCAGTCCCGGCTCTGCATTCACCCAGAAAATCATCGCTATAGCTGCCAAAGCAAGTTCGCACATAATCCCCGCACCGCCGACGACTGCGCGTCGCGACTTTTGGGGAAATGCCGCTGATGATGATGCATCTACGTAGGGGACGGGGATCAACACCAACAACATGAAACCTACTTCATGAACCTCACCACCCCAGGCCTTGGTCGCATACGCGTGCCCCAACTCGTGGATAGCCTTGATCATTGGATAGGCAATCGCGATAAGGAATAGGTTTTCTGCCGACAGGATTTTGTCCGCAACACTATCGGTCAATTCAGGCCAGTTCATGACGGCAAGGGTCACCCCAGTCACCACCAATGCCAACCAGGCCAGAAATCCCCAAACCGAAAAAACTGGGCGCACCAGCCAGTTCGTGGCATCCAGGAACCCATCCGGGTCCATCAATGGAAACCGAAGTGCCAATGGATTTCGCAATCTGGAGAGAAAGGTTTTTTGGCTTTGATCGTGAAATCTTTGCCCCATCTCGACAAAGTCAGGTGGTACGTCCCCGGCGATCAGGTCAGAGGCATGTAACTGCGCCAACAGCCCGATAACATCGGGTTGCGATGGAGGGTCATCTTCGAACCGGTCACAGGCCGCCTCCCACAGCGATTGCATACTGCGCCGACCATCCATCAGGCTGACAATAAAGTTTCCTGCAGGGCTGATCCGATGATACTTACCTGAATGCAGATCCTGCACGATGTACCAAACCTGTCCACGAAATTTTTGTCGGTGAATTTCCACATGGCTGCGCAAACGTGGACGTAACGGAGCAACCCGGTACCAGTTCTGAGACAGAAAAGACGCGTTAGCCATGGATCGCCCTCTCTATTCCCAATTCAGCCAGCGCCACGCCCACAACTTGGCCCAGTTCACCATCGGCCGGGTCCAAATCGCAATCAGACGTTTTTCACCAATATCAACTTTTGCGATCCCTTCCATGCCGGGTTGCAGACTGGTGTGTTCGCCATCAAGAGACGCTTCGACCCGAAATGTCGTTGCACCATCACCGTATTCGGCCACGGGTGTGATTTTGGTGACCTGAATGTCAAAGCTATCCTCAGGCAAAGCAGTAACAAGCAAACTGCCCGCCAATCCTCGCTTAATATCGGCGATGCGCGCTTCATCAATTCCAAGGACGATGCGGTAGTTCTCAGTTGGGGTAATCGTCAAAAGCGCCCTCCCCAATTCAACCGCTGATCCGATGGATTGAGAGAGATCTCCCGATGTCACCAATCCCGAAAAGGGCGCAGTCAGTCGCGTCCGTGCCAGTTGTTGGTCCACGAGTGAAATCTCAGTCTCTGACTGCTTGATCTGGTTGCGGTAGATTGAGGATTGCGCACGGTTTCCCTCTGCCAGGGCACGGTCAAATTCGATTTTTTGACGTTGTAGAACGCTCGATATGCGCAACCTTTCTAATGCCAATTCACGATCATCCAGTCGCACTAAAAGGTCGCCTTTTTCTACATAGTCACCTGCCCGCGCAAAACTCTCGGCGATGTAGCTGTCAAAAGGCGCAGCAATTGAGCGTTGTAGCTCTCCTTCTACGACCGCGTTTGCGGCCACGCGGTCTTCCCCTTTTGCGTACCAGAAAAAAATGGCCAGCGCAGCGATAGCAATTACAAACAATTTTCGCCCGAACCGCCCCGGTCCAACGAGGCGCCGGATGTGACTTCCAAGAATTTCGAAAAACTTCGAGACCAACCACCGATCATTTCGCCGTTTTTCTTCAAGAACAGGTGCAATGACCGTACAAACGGCTTCCAGTAATTCTGTCTCGTCTTGAGAAAATGGCTTTTGGGTTGGCCGTTCAAAAACAACCGCACCAATAAAGCGATCAGATGCAAAAAGGGGGACAGTCAGCACCCAGCCAATTGAATGACTTTGAGCAAGCTTTTCATGACGATGCGTCGCGCGGGGAGGCTCAATGTTGTCACTGGGAAAAAGCACCACGCCGCGTTGATCTACGGCTTCGTCCATTGCGGCCCCTAATTGACGCACAAGGTTCATGCGCTTGCCAAACTGGGAAGAGTGCGAAATTGCGGTGACAGCAACGCCCCGCAAACGACGGAACCCAATAGAAACCCGATCACATCCAAATCGCGTCGCCAAATCTGTGGCCGCCGCCCTTGCCGCCGTGGCGATATCTTCGTTTTCTGCCACCGTGACAACCGTGCCCAGAGCTTCGATTGCCATCTCATAGCGGGCGGTTTTCTCAAAAGCCTCTTCGCGCCGCAGATGATCCCGCAACCAGGCGGCCCCCCATTGCAGTTGCCGCATCGCAGTCTTTAAATCGGTATTACTTTCCGGTAGAAATTCAATGGCAACTGCGCCCAAAGGCGTGCCATCCAGCGCCAACGGCGCAGCAATTGCCACCAACTCACCAAACGTGTCTTCGCTATAGCCCCGAACCACGCCATGATTTCCGGCAACCGCCTCTTCGGCGGCTGCCAGCGTTGCAGAAGTCGCCAAACGCGCTTCGGGCCAATTTGCCGTCATTCTCAAGCGGCCATCTTCTGGGTTTTTGATAAACGTACAGCACAATTCGGCCTGCTGTATCTGCGAATACATAAGCGGAGCCCATGACTTGGCAGCAGCTTCAGATCCCATTGCGCGCGTCAATTGACGCCACAGACCGCCCTCAAGCATTGTAACCTGCTGCGAGGATTCAGCGGTGGCTTGAGTGCTTTCGCTCACTTATCGTCAACTTTCAGAACGCCATGACGCGCTTCATACTCACGTAATACTCCGGTCAAAATCTGATGCATGCGTTTCGCAGCATATGGCGTCATTATGACCCGATTGGTCAGATCAACACGAACTGGCCCATCGTTATTCACATCCCAAGTTCGATTTGTTCCATAAAACACTTCGACCTGCTCTCGGGTACCCTGAATATTGACGACATTCGCAAAAGTCGTCTGCATCGCTGTGTCATTCCATTCGACAGTTGACTGCTTGCGATCCTGACTAGCTTCAGAGTCATCCTTGGTGTTGGCCATTCGTCGCGTCCTTCCCTGATATCTCCCACGGTGCCACCGGCGCCGATAAAGCTAAGCCTAGACCACCAAAGAGAAAATTCCAAAGTGAAATAAACAATAGAAGCCCGACATTTTAGCTCTGGTCAGTAATCAGAGTGAAACACCCAATCGTCAACCTCATCATCCGCGTAGCCACCCGGATTTTCGTGGATATCATCGATAATCCAGAGTCCCCCATTGGTGTCAACATAGGCAAACAACTCACCGTCTTCATCCAACATTTCATAGGCCGAATTCGTTGGTGCATCTGGATGATTGCTGAATGACGTTTGCAGGAGGAATTCACCGGTGTCTGCATCATAGACATAGGATCCTTTGCTCTGATTCTTCTTAGAATTATTGTGAATGTCGAAAACAATTTCGCTGTTCTCAATGGCATTCACAAAATCATCAATTGTCGGTCGCTCCGCCGTAGTTATGGTATCTTCGCCAAGTGGGTCAGGATCTGTCTCCGTCGCTGGCAAAGTTTGCGCACCTATCACCCCTACTCCACCATAGTCGCCAGTTGGTGACTTCGCATCGTTGTGTCCACCTGTTGCTGAAGAGACCCGCACATCGCGCTTCGCCGGACCATTCCCAGGCTGCGGATCCGCCGGACCACCGTGTTGGTCACCCCAATCATCATCCTGTTGTGTAACGATGCCCATTTCGCCTTCTGGCTCGCCATGGCGAAGGGGATCAGTCCCGCTGTCAGCGGCACGCGTCGGGTCAGCACCATCGCTGCGTCCAAGATCGTACCAGAACTCAATTGCCGACGGTGCCATCAATCTGTTGACGGTAGGGGCACCAAATGGCTTGAACGGAACGATGAAGCTATTGAATTCACCGGTCCAGTCATGCAGGCGATCCCCGCCAGTATTGGCGATCAAAACATCGCGACCTGCACCACCAAGGACATAGTCCTCGTAGGAGATATCTGTGTCGGTCCCATCATTTGTGCCACCCAGTGTTTCTAGGTTGTCATCCGCATTGTGCCAGTCGTCTCCATACCCACCATACATTCTGTCGCGACCTGTACCGCCGACCAAGGCATCATTGCCAAAGCCACCAAAGATGGCGTCATCACCATCGGTCGCAAAGCCGTTGGTCGAACGCGCGTCAACTGGGCCTTCTGTGTGATCAAAGTTCAGAAAGAAAGTACCATTTGTGGTGGTAACCTTCGCACGAGGATTGTCCTCATCATAATGTGCAAATTCCTGCGTAACGGCATCATAGCCAAGCAAACCGCCCGGATTGAACGGCGTGTCATAGCTGATGACAATTCCATTCATACTCTCTGGAGTTTCAGACAGTGGCAGTGCCTCTGCTCCGGAAATGGCGTCATCTCCGGATGCACCGTGCAACGAGTCATCGCCCCAACCACCGAAGATCACGTCATCCGCCATTGTCGGCGCGAAATGCTTATCGCTCTGAGCCGGATCAAGATAGAACGGAGTGATATTGACAGATTTTGTCAGCTGTTGGTCAACATCAATGATGTAGCGAAGATTGAACGAGTTAGGCGCTGTGACCAAAACGTCGACAGCGTCTAGAGCGGAAACACCATGCAGCTCTTCGCCATAATCCGTCGAATTCCGGCTGGTCATGATACGGCCGTCGTCGCCGATGACGCCATCGTTTCCAGTGCCGCCGGAGATCCAGTCGTGCCCCCAACCGCCGATGATGTCATCGTTTTGAGCATCGCCAAACAATGCATCGCTGCCGGTCATACCATAGATTGAGTCATCTCCAGCTTCGCCGTGGATTTCATCGGCCCCACCAATGTCACCGGCAGCAGAGACCGCGTCAAAGTCTTCACCGCCTTCGGTGTAGTCCTGAAGCACGACAGCCCGTGCAATAATCCGTTGGCCGCCGTAGCTATCATAGTTGAAGCCAAGGTAGTCGCCCGAGCTGGACCCGTTGGTACCAACCAGACGTAAAATGTCACCATTGTCACCGATGATCACATCGGCATCTCTCGCATGGCCATCTACACCTTCGTCACCGAGATCATTCCTGCCAGCCGCAAGACCTGATCCGCCAAAGATCAGGTCTTCGCCATCTGGTCTCTGGCTGCTATCGCCCTGAAGCCCCATAAACAAAGTGGAAGACCCACCTATAATGTCATCTTGACCAAGGTTGCCAAAGATCACATCGTCACCACCGTTGCCTTCAATGTAATCGTCACCATCACCATCTGGCTCGGCAAAATCATCGACAGACGCCCAGAGTTGCAACAAACGATCAACGCCACGCAGAGCATTTACCGCAGACGCATCTGTGTCCAAGGCATCATTGTCCGCAAGTCCATCCCCATCCAGATCAATGCTGCCATCGCCCTGAATAGTGTCGTCTCCCATCTGGCCGAACAATATATCATCGTCGGCACCGCCGGCCACATAATCTGCTCCATATTCATCAGGGTTGGCGCCGGCATAATGGTCGAAGATTTCAATATCACGTTGCACAATGCCATCAACGTTGTCCTGTGCAGTCGTATCAATCAGGGCCTGGCCATCATCGACACCCGCGGTTGTTCCATAGATGACTGAGCCACTCAACGCGCGCATCCGCGCATCGGCGTCGACACCGGAACGATAAATTCGCCCGTTGTCTGCAACGACCACATCGTTTCCTGCACCGGCGTCAATCGCATCACCACCATCAAATGCCGCAGAACCATTTTGATCTTGTTCGACATTATGACCGCCGATGATGTCGTCATCTCCATCATTGCCAAAGATAACGTCAGCACCAAATTGACCCAGGACCATGTCATCACCCGCACCGGCAACGATATAGTCACCAGCACCGCCATCAATGTCGCTAGTCCAGATTGAGGTATAGTCAAACGGACGGGTGCCCGTGACCAACGGCATCGCTGTCTCATCAATATCACCCGAGATGTTAGCGTGATCGCCCAGGATCAGGTCGTTATCTGCTCCTGCATTGATAATGTCAGCGCCAGTACCCCCGATAATAATGTCATTTCCGTCTGACGTTGAAATCAGATCATCGCCACCTTCATTCACATCCGTGGACCTGATCTGACGGGCGAGATCGGTCGAATTGTCAGCTCCGTTTACCCAAGCGATAAAGCCATGATCACCCATGACAATATCAGCACCATCGGGCCCAGCCAGCAATCCAGCATCGCCAGTGTTGATCTCGTCACCGCCGGCACCACCAAGAACAATATCTTCACCCAAGCCAGTTGTGATCACGTCACCAGAGCCAAGAGACGGATCCATAGTCGAAATGTCCAACAACTCGGTCGGAAGCGCACCCAGGTTCGCAGCACCGCTTCCGGTCGCGATCATTGCGTTGTCACCAAAGACGACATTGTCGCCCTGACCTGCATCAATCAGGTCAGCACCAAAGCCACCAACGACGATATCATGTCCTCCCGCGGCGTTGATTTCGTCATCGCCGCCCACCGCGGTGGAATGGCTTTGAACAAGGGTCATATGCTCAACCTGTTCATTCACAGTCGCCCAAGTGGCAAATCCATGATCGCCAAGGAGAACATTGTCACCGCCTGCGGCTTCGATTGTGTCATCGCCGAGTCCGGCCAGAACAATATCGTTGCCCAATCCGGTCATGACCCGGTCACTTGCACCAAAGATCGGTTGAGTGGTTTCCACGCGGTTTACCAGCCCGGTTGTTGCAAGCCGCATTGTGCCTGCAACCTGAACTATCTCACCCAGATCGGACAGGATGATGTCATTTCCATCACCACCATCAATGGTATCAGCCCCAGGAAGGCGCGTGTCCGCACTATCGAGTGAAGGGGTCGCGTTCGGGACATCGACGACCGCAAGTTCGCGGGCGTACAAATCTACAATAAACCCGTTGTCACCATAAATGTGATCAGCGCCGCCGTGGCCAAAGATACTGTCATCTCCACCGCCACCGGCAATATGATCACCGGCCTGGCTTCCGTGAATAGTATCATTGCCGATACCACCATAGATCGTCAGACCGACACCCACCGTTCCGTCAAAGGTCAAAGCCGAAGCATCAATAAAGTCAGCATGATTTTCAGGCGCATCCAAGCCGTCAAATACCAATCCGCCACCGGTTGGTGCCGCGCCAAGATAGTTATAGCGCGATCCATCGGTCACAGTGTCGCCGTAGATCACCAAGAGTGACTCAGGTCCTGCTCCGCCAGTGACAGTGATCGTATCCGAGCCGCCGCCGCCATGAATGGCCGTGACAGGAAGATCCACAGTGTTGTCAGAGAATCTGTTGGTATCCAGCACGGTAAAGTTATCATCGCCTTCACCTAGAAGAACGTCGACAATTTCCACGGTTCGCATCGTGATACCATCGGCATAGGTCACCAGGATTTCACCAGTGTTGACGTCGCCTTCGTCAAACACGACGGTTCCCGTCCCCATACCCAGACCATTCACCAAAAGGGCTTCTTCACCGCCAGGCAAAGTGGTTGTAGTCATGAACCCAGCTGCGCCGGTAACGTCTGTGTCATTAAAGATATTCACGCGATCGTTCTGCTCGCTTTCGTCAATATCCAGATCAAGCTCGAGCGGACCGGGGTCACTTTCAGTTGGCAGCATAACAGCCGTTCTCAGGCTGCGTTCGGTGGTTGGGCCACCGTCGATGATCAAGGGACCAAACACTTTCGACGTGGTGTGCTCTTCTGCGGCGAACACTTTGGTCACATAGCTATTTTCATCCGCGACAAATGTGTCATCCGCCTCAAGAACAACTGTGACGTCCTGCCACCAGTTGGTTGTATCAAACGTAATCTGGGCGGCTTCAACTGTAAGATCAGCGGTACCTGCGTTCTCGTTGGATACAGTAACCCCACCTGCCAGGAACAATGTCAGGCCGTCTTCCGAAACGCCACCGATCAAAACAGCCCCATCGTTGTCGGCTGTACCTGAAATATCCAGCGTCTGCCCCGAGCCAAACCCGTCTGCCGCCCAATCACCGCTGGTTCGCGTGATATAGTCAGCGCCCTCCGAGACGTGCACGAACTCAACCGCCAATGTCTCAGCAGCAAGCGTGGCCATTGTCACCCGTCCGCCCGCGACAATACGGCTTTGTCCATCGTCAAATATGTTCACGGTGACCGCGTCTGTCGGCGCATGCGTCAGGCGGATCAGATAGTCATCCGTTTCACCGGCGTTATCGATGATGATGGTATCGCCATCCGTTTCACGTACCAGAACTCCAGCAGTATCGCCGTCAATGACGGCAACCGTGGCCTCTGCATCGGCCGCATTGCTATAAACAGTTCCGTCTGTGGTAACCGCATGCGTCACGATCACACGTTCTTCGTTTTCAACTCCATCGTTGGCAACAGCCGTAACTGTCACAGTTTGCGCAACAGACCAGTTGCTGGCGTCAAATGTCAAAATGCTGGAGCTGTAAGACAGATCAGAAGAATTACTATCATCCGTCAACGTGATCGTCACCGTTTCACCGTCTTCCGGTGCTCTCGTCAGAACGACGTCCCAAGTATCAGTGATCTGGGTTATTGCAGACCCCTCAAGCACTTGCGTCTCGGTGCCGCTTTCTGAAATTTCAACACCAGCCAGATCATCGTCACGGACTTCCACGACGATGTTCTGAACCTGCGCTCCGTCAAATGCTACACCATCCGCCGTAACGACATCTTCTGCCGCCATGACCGAATGACTGATGACAACGTTGCGCGTACCCTCAGCGGCAGCGTCATCCTGAGCCCGAATAGTAACTGTCTGCGCGATATTCCAGTTGCTCGCGTTGAACTCAAGCACCAGCGCATCCGTGAAGTCGCCGCCTGCCGAAATCAAGACGGATTCCGCCTCCTGGCCCAGAACAGATGCGGTTGTCAGGCTGCCTTCGGTTGTTGCAAAGGTCTCGACTACAACAATCTCCGTAGCAGAAACCGACACGATTTCGTAAACGCCATCATTGTCGCCTACATCATTGAGTTCAAGCGACTGATAAAGATCAAAGCCTTCATCGATCCAGCTACCGGAATCACGGGTCAAAACCGTTCCGCCAGCAGTAAAGCTGATGCCTGTGCCTGCTGTCATCCGAGGCACGGTCAGTGCCTTGTCAGCAGTTGAAGCGCGGGTAGCCGAAACAGTTACGTAGACAGTTCCAATCACAGGAGCCGCGGCCAGTGCCACGGTGTAGATATCCTCTGTTCCTCCACCCAGCTCAGACACGACGGACTTGCCGGGAGTGCTGTCACCAACACCTTCTTGGCTAATGACAACTGCGCCCTTCTTGGCATCAGCAATGGTCGTGCCCAAACCAGCAACAAAGGTTTCGTCATAAGCATCATCATCACTCTCAACCTGATGATTCACCAGACCAGAGCGACCTTCGATATCGGAAGAGATGATTTGTTCGGTCACGTCGCCGGTAACATTGAACGTATCAGAGCCAAGTCCACCGATCACGTTAGTTACCGCACCTGCAGCGGTTGAAAGAATGAAGAAGGTATCGTCCCCTTCAAGGCCATCAACTTCAACGGCCTCTTCAGTGTTCGAAATCCTGACGTTCAATCCGGCGCCAAAAATGCCGTCTTCCGAAACCACAAAGTTGTCATCGCCTTCGGTGCCCAACACGATAACGGTATCAAATCCGGCGCCACCGTCGATATCAACAGGTGAGTTGATGTTGTACTGAATATTGTCGTCGCCGTCACCGCCAAGAATTTCGGTTTCTTCCTGACTCGTGCTTTCACCATTATCCAAAAGGAAGGCCCGCACAATAAAGTCATCATTTCCGTCTTCACCCTCAAGCTTCACCTGAGCCCGGTTAGAATAGACAGTAAAGCGGTCATTGCCTTCGCCGCCAAAGGCAACTGTTGCAAAGCTAATTCCACCTGACAAATAGCCACGCGTCGTGAGTACAGTGTCGATGCCATCGCCGACTGCGATGCCGCTATTGCCCTCAATCGGTTCGATGCCAAACAGCTGGCCAAACTGGAAATCATCGTCACCAGAACCGCCGTCAAACGTCATAATCGAGCTGTTGTCGTCTGCAACGAAGTTGTCATTTCCATCCATACCAAGAGCCGTTACACGGCCATTGATATTGCGGTCATAATTGATCCGCTCAACGGTATCAGGACGGCTCACGAGATCACCGCGGATTTCGTCCGTTGTTCCGTGAAGAACTGCCAGGAAATTGCGGCGACTGAGGAAGAAGTCTTCGTCAGCTGTTCCGACCACAACCATTGTATCTGCGCCCTGCCCCGGAAGCCCTGTGTCGAACACATCAATGATGTAATCGACCGATACCCCGGCAATTGACCCGTGAGACTGGATCGTCACATCGTCGGACCCGGCTCCGCCATCAATCAGCAGACTGTCAGTCGACCGATCTTGAGTCAGAAGACGGACCACTTCAACCTGATCGTCACCATCATCACCATAGATACTGGCAATTCCTGTAAAGGCATGCATGTCCTTAAACAGAACACTATCGTCGCCGTCGTTCCCATGCACCGTGATCGTCGTTCCCGCCGTTACGCCGCCTGTCACGACGAGTTGATCATTACCCGTTCCCAGCAATAATTCGACTGACTCTCCGGCAACCAGATCACCGGTTACTGTCACAAAGTCACGCACCGTTCCGGAATCGATGGTCAGCGCCGTACCCGCTTCCAAAGTGCCACCAATGACCAACTGGTCTTCGTCCGCTCCCAAATTTACCGAAGCAGCACCGCCGGCGATTGCAACGCCAGAAATACCAACAGCATCATCGCCATCACCGGTAGAAAGAGTAAGCGCAGCAACTGCAGACAGAATTCCAGATATCGTAACGGAATCCGCCTGCGCACCTGTGTTGATAGATGCGTTATTGCCTGCATTTACTTGATTGGACACGGTCAGTGTATCCGCGCCACCGCCAGTATTGATCGCAACGTTCGCACCGGAGAGGATAGTGCCATCAACGACCACAATATCCGCGTCTTCGCCGGTATTCAGAGTAAAGTTGCCACCTGCATCAACAACACCAGACAAGGTAACAGTGTCGTCGTCACCATGCGTGGTCATGGTGATGCTTTGCGATGCATCAACCGTGCCCAGAACTGTGATTTGACCACCTGCAACATCACTGTTGATTTCTAGATCGCCCAGATCGGCGCGATCAAAGTCCGCGCGGAATTCAATATTCCCATCCAGGGCATGAACGCCTGCCAATCCGGCCAAGGTTGCCGCTTCGACAACGATGTGATCACCGGCATCAAACAGTATGTCACCGGTTGTGGCCTGAACCAGAACATCAGCCAGAACTGTGATCGTGTCGTAATCGCCAAACCCGGCAGCTTTTGTCTCATCGGCGAACAGCTCAATGCCGGTGCCACTGATAATGTTGCTGGATACTGTGATTGGGCTGGAAGCGACCGTTTGCACGGATCCACCCGCGAATTGTCCGTCACCCACGCCCCCATCAAGCACGTCTACATTCAACGCACCTTCGTTGGTCACATAGGTCGATCCGGTCGTCGAGATGGATTGAATCATCCCAACTTCAGTGAACAACGGATTAAGTGCGGTCCCGATGTCGGTCTGCGCCGTCAGGAACGTACGACCACTTGAGACGTTGGAAGCCCCACCCGGCGCGCCATTAAAGATGCCGCCAACAGTTGCCGTCAAATAGGCAGTTGCAAGCGCATCAGTCGATGTCACCCCTACCGAAGCAAGATACATGTCGCCGGATTGCTCGATCAGATAAGTGTTTTCTTCACTCAAAGTGGTGACAACACCCGAAGAGCCGCTGCGACGACTATCGATGTCCAACTCATTGCCAAACGCCCCGATAAAGCCAAGACGCGCCACTACTTTCACATCACCTGCCGCCAGCACGTCAGCTTCCAGCTGCGCAGTGCCGACTGCCTCCTCACCACTTGTGGTTGGGTTGGTCGGATCGCTCAGATCGACTGCATCCAGAATGCTCAACGCGGCTTCAAGATGTACATCTCCGGTTTCCGACAGAACGTTGCGCACGTTCATATCGCCAAACTGTTCAAAGATCACAATATCGCCATGCGCCGTGGCTGTCAGCAAACCAAGTTCCGTCGAGGGTGCATCCCCGCGAGCTTCGATTTCAAGGGCGTTTGTATTTGTCCCGATACTGCCATTTTCAGCCAGAAGCGTGATACTATCACCTTCGATATTTACGAACTCATTCCCTTGGAAATCCAGGATCGAGCCATAGGCAACAAGATCAACATCTTCATTTTGCGAGTAAATCGTGGCGACATTCATGTCACCCGTTCTCTCGGTAATGTAGATCCCAAGGCCGCCACGCGCAGTCAGCGACGAACCGTCGGTCTGATCGATGTAAATCCGGTTGGCCGCGCCACTCGCACCAACGCCACCCGCTCCTGCTTCCAGCAACAGGTTGTCGCTGGTGACATTTGTCGCGCCTGAGCCAATATGGTTGGTGATATTGCCCTGCGCGCGAATGCGCAGGTTGCCATCGACATTGACATTGGTCAGCGCCAATGGACCTTCGGACCCAATAAAGCTTTCGTCACCCGCTGTTGTTTCAAACGAACCAGTCGCAAGGACATCAAGGTCTTCGCGCAGCTGAATCTGCAGAGCATAAAGCTCGACAAACTGATCCACCGTAATCTCGATATCCGTCTTGTCAGCAAGACCAGGTGAACCGCTTAGGACAATCTCATTCGCCGTTACCGACAGGATTGTGAACAGCGTATCGCCATCGTTGGCGATGTCATCGTCGCCAGCCAGAATGACTTTCATGCCAACTGTAAAGCCAGAGAAGTCGTCACCATCCGAGCGCGTAATTGTATTGCCCCCGGAAATGGACACTTCGCTCTCAGCGGTTTCACCGCGCGGATCAAGCGCGATTGATGACAGATGAACAGTTTGCGACACTTCGTTGGCTTGCAACTCGACCCGTGAGTTGTCGATAAAGATCGTGTTCCCAACCACATTGGACACCGTATAGAACGGGCCCTCTTCTGTCGCATTTACGGAATTACCTTCAACTTGTATGACCTGCCCGATCAGATCGGCACTCCAAGTGCCAGCGCTTCTGATAATTGTGCCATTAGCAACGTTGAAGTCGACCGTTGCCTCATAGCGCGGAGATGTCAGGTAGAATACGTCGTCACGTTCCGCAGCGCCGAGCAACAATCGCTGATCGTCCGTTAGGTTCACGTCTCCGGCCAAGATTATAAGTTCCTGACCGCCCGTGCGACCGATGGCACCGAACACGTCCAACTTGACATTTGCACCCTCAATATTTGTATCTTCGATCACAACATCCGTGTCGGTCACCGGCTTCAACAAACCTGCACCAATGGCGTTGATCAACTCGTCTTCAGTCCAGATTTTGATCGAGTCTTCAATCGCGGTCTCTTCATCCGCCGTGAGGCTGACTGAATAGGTGTCATCAAAGGTATCAACATCACCGTCCTCACCGGGATCGCTGCCATAGACAGCGTCGAGGTTGCGATATTGCTCGGTCCGGCTTGTGCGCAGCGTCAGGATTGCATCGGCCACGTACTGTGCCAGCAAAGCTGATCCCAGAGTATAGCCTTCTTCGTCAATGCCTTGCTGGGAATAGAACGCTTCGTAATAGGCCAATTCTTCGGCGGTAAAGGCAATCAACTGTGCCCCATCAAACTTCGCATCACCACTGCGGAACGTCAGATGCCAGGTATCAAGATCGGCCTGAATGGCCGCCTCGTCGCTGGGCAAAATACCCGCAACAAGCCCTGCACGAAGGTCCGTTTCTCTGGCCTCCAACTGGGTCGTTCGGACATTCCAATACGACACGTACTCGCCGGTTTTGGCGCTGATCAGAGTGTCTTTGGCTTGTTGTACTTTGCCGGTCGCGTTGCCCGTGTAAACACCGTCGGTGTAATCGGTGAGACTCATATCGCCCCAGAGACCCGCCTGCAGGTCTTCAATCGCCCGGTCGTCTTTGACCTCATTCACATTGCCATCGACAAGATCGCCAGCCACAACCTGAACGGTCACATCTCCAGCCGCCAAAACTTCAAAGAGACGCAGGTCTCCTGTGGCTTCGGACACATGAACACCACCAGCTTCTGCGTAGGCCTTGAGGATATCACGGTCCGTGTCACCAGAGTCGATCGACAAGAGCGAACTCGACGAACCGATGCTTCCGCTACCAGCTGTCAAGGTAATCGCACCGCCCGTCACACCATGCGATCCGGACGCGCGTGATATGCCATCATCCGCATCCAGAACGACGTCGCGACGCCCGCCGGCTGTGATCTCCCCGACAACCATATTGCCAAGAGTTTCAGTGAGATAGATTGCGCCCGCTGCGGCCTCAGTATCAAGACGCTGACCGGTCACACCGTCAGCATTCGATAAATCAACGCGCACCGGATTGATTGCAATCCCGATTCCTGCATCCGCGGACAAGTCAATGCGACGCCCGCCAATTTCGCCGCTCACACCGGCAAGAGACGTCCGGATCGTGCCAGATGTTTCAATCGTGGTCGTACCCAGATCATTTGAAAGAATGCCATCAACCACAACATTCGAGTTTTGGGCATCGACAAAGATCGACCCCTCTGAATGACCGAGGAATTCGATATCAATCGACCGATCCGCTTCGATGGTATGAGTATCGTAGGTCGAGCTTTCGGTGATGGTTGTGTACTGGAACCAAGTATAGTTGGTGCCGTACCATGTTGACCAAGTGTCATATCCTGTTCTCTGACGCCCCGAGTCATAGCCGACCACTTCAACTTCGGAATTCTTATACGCATCACCGTCCAAGGACGTATCCAGATAGAAATAGTTCGAGTCCGGTAGCAATTCACCGGGAAAGTCGGTTGAATCAACGTAATCGGGCTGGCGCCGGTCCGGTACGAAGGCGTCAATGCCTAGCCAATCTCCTTCGGTCCATTCTTCGATCAGCTCTGTCCGGTTGGCTTGCGCAATCGTCCAGCCATAGCGATATCCAGCTTGTGGATTATAAACATCATGGCTGCCGTCCATTGCGGTGCTGACGCCGTTCACGATCTCATTACGAGATCCGAGAACGGTATTCACACCGTCAACGCTGCGGTTTACCGTAACACCATCTTCTCCGACGGTATAAATCGTTGCCTTAAGAACAGTGCTGCCGTTCGGCTGAATAATCTGATCTTTGAGGATCAACTCGCCGTCACCACGTGTTGTCGCATCCAGGTCCTGCAGCACGATTTCTGGCTGCGTTCCGTCGGCAAAACCCATTTCGTTGACGATATCAATGTCGGGATAGCCTCCGTTTACGATGATCTTACCATTGCGAGTGTTGGCGACCTTACCTGTGATATCCACATACCCACCAGACACAACAAGGTCGGTTACAATAACTTTTCCGTTGCCATTGTTGCCGGTTGGATCGTAATAGATCTGGAAGTCATTGTTGTTTGTATTCAACAAGGTAACCGTACTGGTTCCGCTGTCCCGCAGCGCTTCAATCTGAGACTTCACACTCGAATCGAGTGTAACGCTATAGGTATCTTCCCCACTTTTGATCGTGCCGTTGATATTAATAACCGACGTATCGATAAATATCTTGCGCGCTTCCAGTGAGACACCAGAAGGCTCGACATCGAGAAACGCATCAATTGCAACCTGATCAATCCTCTCGGCGTCCAGCGTGCCCGCCACTAGATCATTGTTGATGTCACCGGTCAGAACCGACGTCTTCCATTTGGAATAGGGATCCCCGGCATTGTGATAGATGATTTCTTCGTCACCGCCGCCTATGGATACGGTGCCGCCTGAAAGGATAACCAGAGATTTTCCGTTCACTTCGGCGTTAATGACAATGTCGCCAATCGAAGAACCATACTGAGAATTGTTATCGATAAGAATATCACCGCGCAGGTTCAGAACATCACCTTCGATGATGATATCAGGCCACACCCCGGTGCCAGTGCCATTCAGGCCCGCACCGACAACATCAAAGTCGTTCTCAATCAGAATTGTTGGATCACCACCAGACGCCGTGGTGGAAGCTGCAGTGAGATTGAGTGTTGACGTTATAAGTCCAACCGAAGGGACGCCGACAATATCAGGGTGATTGTTGTCTTTGTTGACGGAAACAAGGTTTTCAGCTGTGATCGCCCCGTTGTAATCCCCTATCAGCGATACATCGGTGCCGTTGAAAATCAGGCCACCGTTCACATCCGGAATTTCTGCACCTTCAATAATCAGGAAGGCGTGTGTTTCATTGATGATGCTAATGCGTGAATCCCGCGGAACATCAAATGTGCCCGAACCCGAGAGTTGATCCGTCAGAACCATCACACGGCCAGCTTGCGCCACGACCGGATCAATAGTGATCGTCTCGACCGTTGGCAGCAAAGGCACCAAAGTGTAGCCCGTGTAGTCAGTGAGTCCCGCAGGCGCCACAGCTCCGGTGGTGTTGTTGATATATTGGGCTTCGCCACTGGCCAGAAGCTCGACCAGCAGCTCATCGATCTGATTTTGATAGAAGGCAACCAGATCAGGGTTCACATATTCCCCGACATGCCCCGCATCGGTTCGCGTGACCGAATAGCGCTGAAGGTTCTCGCGGGCTTCTTCCAACTGGCGATAATTCGAAGATTCAACCTGCTCTTGCCCTGCCGTAAAGGTGATGTCGCCAGTACCCGACGTCTCGATGAAAGCTCCGGTGTTTGGATCATTGTCACCAAAGTCATCGTATCCAATAACGATTTCTTTGACCCGCTTGGCGCCAGTCCGCACTGTACCATCGACGATGACCTGTGCCTGCGCGTCCGCCAATCCCTGACCATCGCCAATTTCAGTGTTGTTCCCACCCAGCGCGCTGTCGATTGCGTCGCCTACAGCAGACACCCAGTTGGTTGCCTTGGCGACACCGTCGACGGTTGCCAAACCGATTTCATCAGCATTCAACGTGATGTTTCCATAACTCTCGGCAAGAGCTCCGGAATGAACATTAATAATGTTATCAACAATATATACTGCACGGGTTTCCAGATCATCGATCGGAATAAGCGATCCGGCAAAGTTATCAACACGCGCCACCAAAGAATTCTCTGGCAGGCGGCGATCCTTGTCGGTGCCTGTGCTGATGAACATATCCCCTTCCGAGAACACTGTGCCAAAGACATGCACCTGATTGTCAGCAAATACATCGATAAACGCCCGGCCCAAAGCCACTGTCCCAGCGCCATAAGTCTCGCTCGACGAAGACAGATAAATGTCGTTTTCGCCTTGGGCTTCGATTTCCAAAGCCCCGGCAGCATGCACCATTGCACCTGTGCCAACTGTAACTTCAGCCACCAATTCATCGGCAACAAAATCGGCATAGGCGCCGGCTCCGGAAATAGCACCCGCGGTAAACAGCGCAATTTCATCAACGATATTGATCTCGTTGAAGGCTTTCATGGAGAGGTCGCCATCAGAGTCAGTCGTGGTTAGCGTGCTGTAATCCGTAACATTAATTTCGGTGGACAGCTCAAGATCGATGTCGCTGTCTGCAGCGGCACCGCTGGCCAATCCGCCAGCGTCACCTTCAATGTTCACATCCGGTGGCGCAGATTTTGTCACAGTATTTGTCGCGTTAAGCGCAATTGTTTTGGCGGTGATCGTTGCCCCAGACACATCGGCATCATCGGTACCGATATCGACGGTGACATCTGCATCCACTTCATTGACGGCCTCAGCACCTGAACCAGCGATCAGGCCATAGCTGTCGGTCACCACAAAGGTGTTCGGACGCGCCAAGTGAGACGCCGTGACATTCAATGATCCAACACCGGACTGAAGGGTCACCACAGCGCCGTCATTGATCCGTGCCAAAACATCGGCTTTAGTGTCTGTCTCTGGCGCAGCACCTGCTCCAGAAACCAGCCCACCAGAACCAGCAGTTGTCTCAGCGGTGTTTTTCGCTGTGCCATCTGCGATGATTTCCAGCTTGTCTGCATCAACCGTGGCATTGTGGCCGACAATTGCCTGAATGGTCGTATCCGATTGCGTCACTGCAGTGGACGCCCCCGCACCAACCAGACCCAGTGCAGCAGAGTTTGCATCGGCCTTTTGTTCGATATTGCTGTCCGCACGAACTGTCACAGTTCCGCTCGCATCGACATCAGCACCCGTGGTTAAACGTGCTTTGACGACTTCATTGCTCGTGGCAGTGGTTTGGGTCGAAGTTGCCCCCAACAACAAGCCACCGGCAGAAGACGCGGCGTAGGCATCAACATTGAGCCTGCCTGCATTCTTTTGCGTCAATGCTTCGACGGTCATATTACGTACGTTGAACTCGCTGCTCGAGCCGCCTGCATCAGCCTGAACATTTGGCGAGCTTGTCACATTCACATCATTGGCACCCATCGAAAGGCCCGTCGAAACCGACATACCAATCGCGCTACCTGCGGCGTGCACTTGTGCACTGCCAGAAAGATCCACTTCATCAGCATTCACAACAATATTGGTCGCATAGACGTCAACATCCGGGGTCGCGTTTACAATAACAACGCCACCCGACGCGGCTAGCGCAGCCAGCCCCAGCGACGCAGATGCGACACCGGTTTCCCCAGTGACACTCGGGGTGGCTGTCGCGTTCACATCCAGATCGCCGGTCAGGTCGATGACATCGTCACCGCCAATACCTGAAACGCCAGCCTTCACCGTGTTGCTATATGTTGCAACGGTCCGGGCACCAGAGCCTGCAGCGCTGAAACCAAGACTGATTGAGGCTGCAAGAGCCGCGGCCTCGGCCACGCCATAAATAACGCTGTCATCGTCTGCGATGACGTCCAGGTCTGCTGCGGTCACATTCGAATTGTTCACGACTGCAGAAACCAGGTTTGAAACCGTGTTTTCAGACAGGCCAACCGCGATCGATACCGATCCCCCAACCAATCCTGCTGAACCCGCAACCGAGGCAGCGCCAACGTAGCTATCGATAGTCGAGTTGTCGCGCGCCTTGACGGTCACCTTGTCACCAATCGCCGTCAGATCGCTTCCCTCAACTTCTGCGATCACCGCGTAATCAATCACATTCAGTGCATCCGAACCGCTGCCTGCGGCGGCGCCAGCAGTTGCCCCGCCAGCGATGGCAACAGATAAGGCGACTACGGTCGCCTCAATTTTGGCTGTCTCAACAAGAGCTTCGACATCAATGTCACCTTCGGCGGTAACGGTGCTGTCGTCGATGCTGGCAAACACACCTGTATCATCCCCACCGCCGATATAGTTCTCGGCCAATGACGCCCCAACAGACACACCAACCCCAACCGCACCGCCACCAATGGCCACAGAAGCCGCCAGGATAAGAGCTTCTATTTCCGTGTTTCCGGTCGCCGTGACATGTACGTCACCACCGCCGAAAGCATTGATTGTTGATGAGTCAATTTTCGCTTCAGTTTTGGTTTCGATGGTGTTGGTTGCATAGGCCCCTGCCCCTGCAAAGCTCACACCGACCAAACCAGCAGAAACCGCCACGGCCGCAGCGGCACTTGCCGCCTGTATTTCGGCATTGTTTGTCGCCAGAACGTCCACGTCGCCAGACCGCGATCTTACCTGCGTGTTCGCATTTCGGATTTCTGCGCTCACATCACTCAGGATCGTGTTTGAGGCGATCGAAATCCCAGCGGACACGGCAACGCCCACCATGCCGAATCCTGCTGAAATCGCGGCCGCCGCAGCAACTGCATCAATTCTGGACGTATCGGTTGCTGAAACAGTGACGCTATCAGCAAGCACACCGGTGGCCCCATCACCATCGATATAGGCTTCGGTTGTTGCGTCGATGAGGTTTTCCGCATAAACGCCTGCGCCGCCAACGGCGACCCCAACCTGACCAGCCGCCACAGCAACTGATCCGGCAATTGTGAGGGCGCGAATGGTCTGCGCGCTTTCTGCGTTGATATCCAAAAGCCCTTGCGCGTCAATCGAGCTGTTTTTGGCATAGGCAGAAACCATTCCGGTATCGGTTACGACTTCACCAGTCAGATCACGACCAATAAAGTTGCGTGCCACCGAAATCCCGATTCCGACGCTGACTCCGACTTGACCAGCGGCAACCGCAACTGAAACAGACAGAACAGTCGCGCTGATTTCACTGTCAGACCGCGCATCAATTCGAATGTCTCCATTGCCATTGGCGTCCAGAGTCGCGCCATCCACATAAGCTGCGACATTGCTCTGTATCGAGTTAAGCGAGACCGCCCCTGCGCCCGCAACACCGACACCAACCTGGCCGATACCTAGCGACACAGCCGCTGCTGCCGAAACGGCATTGATAGAAGACCGTGTCGCACTGTAGGTAGAACCCGACTTGGTCAATGAAACCACAGTGCCTTCGTCATCAATGACGGTCCAGGCTTCAAGCGCCTTCACCACTGTAATGCGCAAATCACCCTTCAGGTTGAAATGAGGATCCAGCGCTGTTTTGAGGCTTGCCAGTGTTGCAGCATCCTCCGATTGGTCAATTGCATCAATATTCTCATTCTCGTCCATCTCAACGGCGGCAGCGTCATCGAGACTGGCCGCATTCAAACCTGGAATGGAAGGGTCAAGGATGTCTTGGTAAATGGGTAGCTCGGGTGTAGAGGCAGACACAGTAATCCCTGCACCATTGGCATCAACACCAGTCGTAGTTACATCCGCGCCCGTATCAATGTATGCCGACACATTGTTAGCGATTTCGTTTATTGCGACGGAGATTCCGAGCGCAACAGCAACGCCTGTTTGGCCAAAGGCCGCAGATACACTAAACGCTGCAGAGAATGCGTCAATTGTTGATATATCGTCAGCATTTACAACGACATACCGGGAATTCACTGCAGACCCAGCGCCCGAAATATGCGCTTTGACATCTGTCGCAATACGGTTTTCTACACCTGCGCCGCTGCCAGATACAGCAACACCAACCGAACCTCCGGCCACCGCAACCGACCCTGCGATTGTTGTCGCTTTAATGGATTGTTCTGAACGGGCATCTACAGATACGCCGTCAAATGCATCCACTTCGCTATTCACAATCGCGGCTTCGACCACTGCACGTTGTTCGCCAAGATTGACGAGTTCCCACAGGTCTGTATTGCCATAATCTTGCGCACTTAACGCGAATTGGGCAGTCGTACCCTCCCCGTCAATCACATTGTCAGCTTCGTTTACTGTGTCGCCAACGTATTTATAAACATCTCCTTTGCGGGCGCCCGCCAGGATTTCGACGATCGTGGTGTTCTTAGTGAGATCCGGAACCGTATCAGACGTCGTATTGGTCGCCGCCACTGCCGTTTGTTCATACCCAACCAAGTTGCGCACAACCGCAACGCCGATAGATGCGCCAACCCCTGTGGAGCCAACAGCCACAGCCGCAGAAGCCGCCACAACGACCGCATCAATGTTTCCGGTTGCATCCGCGTCCACGAAAACATCACCTGCAAATGCATTGATATCACTACTCGTGACATGGGCTTTGGTGGTGGTGTTCAGACGGTTCGTTGCTTCTGCACCGGCACCGCTCACGGAAATGGCAGTCGACCCAAAGCCCGCGGCTATTGATGCGGCAAGAGCCGTTACTTCAATGTCGGCACTGTCTTCTGCGGTAACGTTGATGTCCCCGGAACGGGTGTAAACGCCTTCTGAAGAGACACCGCCATCTGCATTTAGAATACGGGCTTCAACTGTGCCGCCGATACGGTTCTGGGCAAGACCCAGACCGATAGACACGGCAACCCCGGTGGATCCAAAGGCAACCGCCACCGATGCAGCGCCGGCAAACGCCGAAATCGCGCTGTCATTTTTTGCAGAAACTGTAACAGACTCGGCTTCAATCGTGTTGCCGGGCGCAGTGACGTGATCTCCGTCAATCGCGGCCAGAACATTCACATCAACAACGTTTTCATTCCAAACGCCCGAACCGCTCACAGCGACTCCGGTCGAACCACCTGAAACAGCAGCCGAACCCGCAAAGGTCAGCGCGTTGATCGATTGATCTGCGTCAGCGGTGATACTTAGATTGCCGCCAACCGAATGAATCTGCGAGCTAGAAGAATATGCGTGAACCAGAACCGAGTCCGGCGTGCCCGTGCGGTCTTGCCCAAGGAAATTGCGCGCTATCGCAACACCGATTGAGACACCAACACCTGTTGACCCACTTACTGCCACTGATACCGACGCAGCCACAACTGTTGCAGAAATTGACGCATCATTCTGCGCGTCAATCACCACATCTCCGGCCCCCGAAATGACGGAACCATCAATATGGGCTTTGGTTTGAGAAGTAATCACGTTTTCGGCGTAAGCACCTGCACCACTTACTGCCACACTGGACGATGACGGGCTGATGGCCGCGCTGATCGAGGCAGCAAATGCAGTCGAGTTGATCGAGTTTCGCTCGACTCTCAGAGCGGCCCCTTCAAAACGCAGATTAAAGGTGCGACCATCTTCAGCCAGTGCAATCCACTTATTTTTGCCTGCTTCAGAAACCCGCAAGTCTCCGGTAATCTGTTCAGCAGCGCTCAGCTCACTGTTCATCGCATCGCGCAGATTCGACAGGAAAAGGATATCTGCGGCCTGGTCGACTGTATCCACGACAACATCCGGATCGGTATCGTCATCCGGACCATCGGCGACTTCGACCATATCTGTCTGAGCCGCGTTATCCAGATCATCACCATCGAACCCAGGGCTCGCAAGATCGAATTTCGTACCACCACCTGTAAAGGAAGTGACGGCCACCGATGATGGGTCTAAGCCATCAATCGCCCCTGTTCCAAGTGCCGTCAGTGTTGCGGAACCGATGTAAGCATCAGCGGCGTTTGAAATTTCGTTCATCGAAATGGCCACGCCCAAAGAGATCGCAGCCGAGAAGGAAGAGGTGCCGACCTGACCTGCTGCCGAAGCGGCCCCGACAAAAGAGTCAATTGACGAGTAGTCAAAGGCCTGAACACGTATCGTATTAACAGTCATGCCATGGGCGCCAGTGCCCGTGACATAGGCCTGAGCATCAGAGGCGATACGGTTACGCGAGAAGCTACCGGTTCCCCCAAAGGACGTGCCACCTTTGCCAACTCCGACGGCGACCGCGCCTGCAAAAACAACGGCGGAAATCCGTTGTTGTGTCAAAGCTTCGACCACGACATCCGCTCTGTCCCCGACTGCGTCGAGAATGCTGGTGTTGTCGATATGCGCCGACGTCAGCGCACCTTCACGGTTAAGGCCAATCTGTTTCCAAGCCTGCGAATCTCCGAAGTCAGCGATCGATAAATCCGTCGAAGATGTTTGAGTATCTCCAATGTATTCATAGACTTGCCCACGACGGGCACCAGTTACAACCTCAACAGTATTGCCATTGACCAATGTGACCGTCTGATCGCCATTATGGGTCGCCGTGACGTCTACATCCTGCCACCCGATGAGGTTATCAGAGATGGACATACCGACCGCGACCGCGGTGGCATCGCCTGCCGCAGAAACGGTTGCCGATGCGGCAACTGCAATCACATCCGCTGTAATTGCAGAGATGCCTTTGGCCTTCACACTCACATCATCCGCACGCAGAACGCTGTCTTCGATGCTCGCATCCGCAGCACCATAGATGCGGTTCACGGACACTGCACCGCCAACCGAAACGGCGATGGAATTGCCACTGCTTGCGCTTACCGAAAGGGTGGCCGAAACGGCCTGTGATCTGGCTTCGATTTGCGCATTGCGGGTTGCTGCAACAATGATTTCACCATTAGAGGCCTGAACTGGACTAGTGTCCGAACCAGAGGAGAAAATTCCCGCATCTACGGTGGACCGCAACGTGTTGCGGCCAAAAGAAGTCGCTACTGCGACGGCAATAGATTTATCGGCCCCAACAGCCAGAGACGCAGCTGCTGACACAACCTCTGCGTGGATCAGGCTCTCATCGTCGGCGATCACCTCGATGTTGCCATTTGTCGACTTCACCTCATCTGCATTGCGAATGGCCGCTTCAGCCCCGCTGCTGCCCCGGTTAAGCGCGACAATCGGTGCAACCGACACTGCCGTATTGTCCTTGAGCGATATCGAAGTTGAGAGGGCTGCATTCAGAATGTCAGCCGTAAGATCCATATCACTGTCGGCATCCACCTTGATAAGACCATCTGCTATTACATCGCTGTTGATAATTTCCGCGGTGGCCATTGAGGGAATTTCATCTGCAGGCAACAGACCGAACAGCGCATCAATTGTACTGAACAAAAAGTTTTGGCTGGCGGTTCCGATCGAGTTGAACGCAAGCGTAACACCAATCCCGATGGACGTCCCGGCACCCTCGGCGATGGTCTCCATGTCGATATCGCTGTCAATTTCAGCTGTATTCGCCGCCCAAACAGTAACCGTACCGGTGCCTGCGTCGATATCGCTGTTTTCTATTGCGGCATCCGCTGTAGCCTGAACCAGATTTGTTGCAATCAACGCATTGACGGCAAGAGTCGTACCACCACCATTAAAGAAGCTTCCACCATCGGCTTTGACATTGCCGGTATTGTGCACTTCCATAGATGCATCTTCTGTCGATTTAACAGTTATATAACCACTGATCGTGTCCACAGTGGCTTCATTGATGCGTGCGATCACTTCGCCGCGCGTATCGTTCAGTGCGATCATACCACCCGCCGCAGTAGCATCGCTGTCTGAAACATTCAGGTTCAACCCAGGAGGCACCAAAGACTCGATATCCAGCGGATCAATTTCCACCCAATCACCGTCGGATTCATAATCCACAGCGTCCAGATCAAGCTCATTACCTGTCAGATCAATGCCCACGTACATGTACATTGAGCCGGTCTTGCCTTTATCGGCATCCGTGTCGCCAACATTGTGATCCGACGCAATCAAAACACGTTGCCCGAATCTTACATCCTTTTGCGTGCCCGATTTGGTCGTGTAAGCGTAGTCATTCGCAACATTCTCAATCTGGGTCAGAATTTGCCCATACCCACCATCGTTGCTAACGGTTGTGGTCACTTCCATGTTGTTGTCGGCATCAATATCGTTGGTGTCTTTTGCTTCAACGATCACACCAGTGCCCGCATCAATATCGTTGCGATATCCTAGTGTATCATAGACCAATGCCCAGTCGCCGCTGGCGTAGTTTACAGACAGCAAATCCAGATGGTCTTCGTTACCGGAATACTCATAAACATTACCGTTCAAAAGAAGCACGCGATCGCCTTTGGAAATCGGTTGCTCGCCATCGCTTTCGCGCAGGTTGGCAACATCGATATAGGCCATCGCCTTGCCGGACAGCTTGTTCATTGCGATCACGGCGCCAACTGCCGTGCCGCTAGCGTCCTTCATGGCCGAAGCTGACGATGTGGTCTCATTAGACGTAGACGCCTCAATCGAGGCATCGTTTTCCGCATAAACTTTAACCTGGGCGTCAGCATTCAACGCGCTGTTCACAACAAACGCTTCTGCGTCCACAGGAGCTTCGCCATCGAAGGCATCCGAAATCAACGGATCGCCCAGCAACGCGTCAACTGTGTTGAACAGAATATTGGATGGCTTCCAACCGACCGAGTTAAAGGCCAGCAGAACATTAACGCCCGTGTCGCCAGTGGCAACAAGCGCATTATTGGTGGCCGTCAGCGCAGTCGTATTTTTAGCTTGGACAAGGATATTTCCTTCGCCGGAAACCATTGTATCATTTGCGGTCAGTGAGCTGTCGATAACTCCAGCTTTTGCGCCGCCTTGCATCAGGTTGGTGGCAATAATCGCACCAACCGCCAATGACGTACCAGTCCCGGTCGCACTGCCACCCGAAGACGTAGTTGCGGCATCTACAACCGCATTCATCTCAGCATTATCAACGGCTTGGACAGTGATATCTCCATCCGTCGTCGTAACAGTTGCGCTACGGATAAAGGCCGACACTTCCGAGCGCAGGTCGTTGTAGACCAACATCGACCCGACACCGATCGAGTCGGAATCCGTGACATTCAAACCTTGCGGAACTGTCTGACTATCCAGCGTAAGCTTCCAGTAATCTGTGTTGGAGAAATCAGATTTCGTACCATCTCCGCCAGCATTCAGATCAAGGTTTTCGCCTTCATCATCCGAACCAAGGAAAAGATAGACTCCGCCCGATGAGCCATTGCCGGAATAGCCATCATCAAGACGGACCTTATGGCCAAATTTGACATCAACTTCCTGATTGCCAGAGCTGAACGCGGTCCAGTCTACCTTCTCTTCATCATTCAGGCTTTCTTGCATAACGGCGGCCCCGCCATCATTGCTGACTGTCGATTGCGACACGATTTTCGAATTCGAGAACAGACGCGTATTGTCATCTGCCTGAACTGTGACGTTGCCGGTCGACGTGATGTCTTCGCCGACACTGGCCCCGCTGCTGTCGATCTCGGCATGTGCTGCGCCGCTGACTTTGTTCGACGCCAAAACAACGCCAATGCTTTTGCCGCTGGCGTCCCGTTGAGCAGAAGCATCTGAAATTACGGCATTTGACACAGTCGAGTTCAGCAGTTCGGAAGAAGTAGCCTTGACCAAAACATTGGTTCCGGCATGAACATCGCTGTCTTGAATGCGAGCTGTGGCATTGGACGGGTTTTCACCATCCAGGGCAGAATTGATAAGTGGATCACCAAGGATGGCATCCACCGTATTGAACAACAGATTTGACGATTTCCAACCCAGCGTGTTGAAACTGAGCGTCACACCAACACCGGTATCACCGGTGTTGGTCGCAGAGGTCACCGTTGCGTCCAGTACAGCCGCGTTATCCGCATTTACTGTTACGCCGCCGGCCGCAGCCGCCAAAACGGCATCCTTGACCAATGCATCCGCGCTAGATTGCACTATATTGGTGGCGATTTGGCCGTTAACAGCCAAAGAGTCACCCGTTCCCCAGGCACTGCCGCCTGATGAGGATACAGACGATTTCAGTAACGCGAGCATAGTGGCATTCACCACCGCCTGAATTTCAACGTCACCTGTTGTCGTGTTCACAGTGACGTTTTCAACCAAGGCTGTCGCCCCTGCGCGAACATCGTTGGTGACAATAATACCACCATAGGCACGCGAGTTACTGTCTGCCAAATTCCCCATATTTGGGAAAACATCCTGAACCGAAGCATCCCCGGAAACATTGTCCCAAACTGTAGTATTGCCCAAATTTGTGCCCGTGACGCCGTCGGTCAAACCGCCAAGGTCAATCTCTTCGCCCAGTCCCAGATACTGGAACACGGCCCCATCGTGGGACGAACCGCTGGTCGATGCGATATAGATCAAATCGCCGGTTTCCAGGGTCTGAGACCCGGACTCAGTGGTATATTTGTATTTGGTCTCTAACTGCGACGCCGCCAAAGCGGCAAATGCATCGACGTTATTGATCACCACCGAAGACACTTCGAGGCCACTGTCAGAGCGGATGTTGGCGTTGTCGTCAGCGCTGACATTCACACCAGTTGCAGCTGTTACAGAGCCGGTCGGCAGACCACTGTCGCGCAAGGCCCAGTCTGAATTGCTTGAATAGTTTTGGTCTGCATCCTCAAGGCTGATGGCCAATTCGGGGTTCGCAACCGCAAAATGGCCGGCCACACTGACCACCAGAGCAGACACATCCGCGTCTGACAGGTTGCCACCCGAGTACAATAGAATGTCACCTTCCGAGAAGGCGCCGGCATCTTCGTGCAAACGCACCAGATCGCCAGCCTCCAAGTCCGCGATCGTACCACGACTTGCGTAGTCAAAGTCAGTTTCACGCAGCTGTGCAACACCGACGAACTCATAGACTTCGCCGTCAAACGCAACGGTATCGCCCTGCCGCAGCCCCTTTACCGTGTCGGCATCCGTATAATCGGCAACCGTATTCGTTACCCAGGCACGGGTTTCGGACGCAACCCGGTTTGTAGCGAGCACACCGCCCGCGGCAGATCCATTCGCGCCATACTCTAAGTCCTTGAGGCCTTTACCTTTATTATCCTTCTTCTGACCCGTCACATAGGCATCAAACAGCGCCTTGTCGTTCTTGGCAGTTGAAGTGGTTTCATTGCCCACCCGCGCATCCAAAAGATTGACCAGCGCCACTTCCAAAGCATCCGTGTCCGGATTGATGCTGACTTGCCACGTGTGCCCGGCTTCGTCCGAAACATACCACCGCGTTTGCGCTGCAATAACCTCGACCGAAAGGGCCCCGGTGAATTCAATCTCTGCAACTTTAAATTCGTCCTGCAAGGCTTCGATTGCCGCCAAGTCCTGCGCTTCATCATCCTCATCCAGCGCATCGGTCTCTGACATATCGTCCAGGCTTTGTGCCGTTGTGCCGCTCAAATCGAACAGATGCTCGCTTGTTTCTGCAGAAACGTCGACCGCACCGCCGGATAGAATAACCGAGTCCTCGATGTATGCATCGGCTCCTACAGGTTGTTCATCGATCAGATAGTCTGATCCCAGCAAGGCATCGACCGCCTGGAAGAAAATGTTAGAACCATCATAACCAACCGAGTTGAAAGAGATAATAACACTTACCGCATCCGCCGAAGCCGACATTTCCGACAAGGTTGTCGCATCCATCACAGCAAGGTTCAGCGCGTTTACGGTGACATCACCGCTGGTCGTGTTCACATCGCTATCTTTGATATAGGCGGTCGCCTTGGAATTCAGTTCATTGGTCGCGATTATCCCGCCAATGGTGTCTTTTGAATTGATTGTGCTGGCTTCCAGCGCCTTCATTGTCGCACGTTCGCGGGCAATTACCCCTACGCCGGTCTCTGCGGCGATTGTGTAATCATCGATAAAGGCTTCGGCACCACCTTGGGCTTCGTTCCGTGTTACCAACGCGTAATAGGACTCAGCGGATCCCGCATCCAAACCTGCACCCTTGATGGCAAGCCCGGAGATTACAGATGGGATGACGTTCGTGGCATCCAGTTCTTTCCACAGGTCCTTGGCATTTGTGTCGGTAAAATTAACAGCGCTCAAATCGACATTATTTGCTGCTGCGCCACCAGTTTCACCCATAAACTGATAGACTTTGCCCCGCGTTGCTTCGTCTGTATCGGAATCGCCGGAATTTGCATAATCAGACGCCACAAAAACTTTATTTCCGAACTCAAGCGTTTTTGCGCCCGATTGCGTTGTGAACTGATAGGCATCCAGTAACTCCTGAGCCAGTTTGTTCAACAAGCCAAGCCCAAGGTCGTTCGTCCGCGAGGACCCGGTGGCCATGATGGTTTGGGATTCCAACGTGGTCGTATCATTTGCCTCAACCAGAATCGCACCGCTGCCGGAAGATACGCTAACGGCAGACGGAGTCGTGTCGGTGTCGTCAATATAGGCTTTGGCACTGCCAGACAGCATGTTCGATGCAAGAACACCCTGAGCAGACATGGCCGACGCCCCTTGGAATGCGGCCCCTTTGGCAGAGACATCCGTGTTGATTGTCGCGTCAAGTGTCGCCTTGTTGTCAGCCTTAACAGTGACACCGGTTTCCCCGACAACAGTCGAATCTGTGATGCGGGCAATCGTGTCAGAGGGGGTTTGCGCCCCAATGTCCGTGCCGATCAACGCATCCAAAGTTTGGAACAAAAGGTTTGTTGGAGCATACCCCAATGTGTTGAAAGCGACCATGACCCCAACAGCATCCGCACCCGAGCTGATAGCGGCTTTAAGCTTTGCGTCGACAAGGGCGGTATTGTCGCTCTCAACGGTCACTGCCCCCGCTGTCGCTTCAACATCCGATTGGTTCTCAATCGCGGCAAGTGCGCTGGCATTGGCCGTATTAACGGTCAATACGCCCCCAACGGCCAGGGATGTGCCCGACCCGGATGCGCTGCCCCCGGAACTTTCGACACCAATATCGGCCTCGGCTTTCAGGGTTGCGTTTTCTGTGGCATCTACCTTCAGATCACCCACAGACTCCACATCAGAATTCGAAATACGCGCAGTTGTGCTTGATGTAAGCTCGTTGCGAACGGCCATGCCGCCAACGCCGATACTGTCACTTTTGGTTAGGTTGGTGCCGGTTGGTACAAGTTCGGTTTCCGGCACTGGTTGCCAGACATCGGTATTGTCAAAATTCTCGGCGAGAAGATCAATGCTAACCGGGCCACCATCTGTATCTCCAAGATACCGGTAAATCGTACCCGCAGCCCCGCCAGCATCCGGGTGCACCGCTTCGTAATCGGTTGACAACCCAATCCGATTGCCGAATGAGATGTCCTTGGTTGTGGTCCCACTTTCTGTGCCATCCGCTTCAGAGACAATCACGCCATCCGTGCGCCATTCCACGATCGAATACTCGCCCAGCGCCGCATCAACCTGCGTGGCGCCACCGTCGTTCGTGGTCACCGAGCTTGAGGTGACTTTAGCGTTCGAGAAAATACCGCTTTCATTTTTGGCGATCACATCAAGCGTTCCACCAGATTCGATGTCACCAGGATTTGCGGAATCTTTAATCTCTGCCTTGGCGTCTGCCAAAACCTTGTTCGACGCAAACACCATGGCAAAGCCCATGCCGTTGGCTTCGCGAAGCGGATCACCGATGGCCTCTGACTTGGCAACATTGGAAACGGTTGCGTTTAACAGCGCCTTGTTTTCAGCTCGGACCGCCATCGCACCCGTAGACGAGACTTCTGATGCCGAAATATAGGCATGCGCCTGCGCACTGCCAGGAGTCGCACCCAGGCCAAACCCTAGCAGAGCATCAATTCCAAGCAGGAAGATATTGGTGACATCATAGCCAACCAGGTTAAAGGCGATAGAAATCCCAACCGACGAATTTGCCCCACCAGTGATTTTGGTAGAAGCCTGCGTCGTGCTGTCCATCACCGACATATTTTTGGCTTCAACAGTCAGGGTAGTGGCCGAAGACACCACCGCACCCATCTCGATGGCTGCAACAGTATCGCCCAACATCTCGTTGGATGACAAAGTGCCCCCCATCGAAAGACTATAGTTCGTCAGATCTGCTGTCCCGTCTTCAACCGATGGCGCATCCGCGATGCCCACCAGCTGTTGAGAGTTCTCAGCAGTAACAGACAGCACGCCGGTCGTCGTCGAAACCGAGCCGCCAGAGATTTTTGCCGAGATCGCCTTGCTCATCTGATTGACACCAGCCGCAACAGATAGGTCAATCGAAGAGAAATCCGACATAGTGCCGTCAAAGTCTTTTGACGACGCACTTAGCTTGCTTTCATCGCTTGCAAGGGCTGTCAGACTGCCGACCTCTATGTCAGTGCCATCCATCAAAACAGTTGTTTCGCCTGAAATCGTGTTCACGGCGATCTTGGCTTGCGTGTCATAGGTGGTGGTATTGCGCGCCAGAACCGACAAAGAGTCCCCGCGCACAGTTGTCCCATCCAGTTTCGCAATCAGCGTGTCAGACGCGTTCAGATAAGTGACACCAATAATGCCAGAGCTGACCTTGTTGACAAATTTGCCTGTGTTCAAAGCTTCGACAGCAAGACTACCAGATGACCCGGACCCAAAATTGGCCGCGTTCACGATAGCCTGAGTGTCACGGGTCACGGTCAAGACGCCCACAGACACACCAAAATCATCCAACACACCACCAGCCAAACCAGCGGTATTCGGTGTCGTATCCAGAGTAATGTTCGAAGAATCCTGCGCACGGATCAGGCCGCTGACAGCCTCTCCTGTGACCATATCAGTGCCCACATCAATCGAGGCACCAGTCGTTACGATGGCATGTGCGGTGGCGTCTGCGCCGACGTAATTGAACAAAGAACTCAGGACAGACTGACTGCCGTCAATCGTGATATTCAGGTCTGTCAAAGCTTCAAGCAGGAAAGCCCCGGCTTCGATCACTGCGTTTGCGCCGACGGTCGCGACCGCGCTAAGCGTCGGAATTTGCAACGGAGACAGCGCACTAGTCGCCGTTAAAGAAAAGTCACCTGTCGCATCCATTGTACGGCCGGCCTTGGCCGAAAGTGACACTTCGCCAGACGCAAAAATATCACCCTGCACGTCAACAAAGCTGCTGACGCTGCCAATCCCGACGAAATTCAACTCTGTCAACGACCCATCGTCCGCACGATCAGACGATTCAAGCAGGACGCTGCTGAGTGCTCCAGCACCGCTGCTACCGATAGACACATCGGAATTGACTGTGATGCTCTCCGTCTGAACGATCAAATCGCCCGTAAAATTGCTGGAAAACCCTTCAATGGTCAGATCGACGACCGGATTGAGCAAAAGTGTTTCGCTGGTGATGGTCAGACTGTTGGATGGCGCATCAAACTCCCAGCTTTCGAAGGCTGGGCCATCTATGACAAAGTCCATGGTGGTGCCGACGTCGAGCGTGGCCGTGGTTGCCGTCAAGGTGCCGTCTGTCGGGCTGATGTCGATAATCAGGTTGGCTGCATCCGTATTATCATAAATCGGCTCGAGACCCGTGAAGTAGAGCGTATCGTTGTCCCGGTGAATATAACCCGACGTTTCATCTACGGTTTGATACTTGAGGGTGTCATAGCTGCCACCGCTTAGGGTCAGAACATCAAATCCAGCGACACCTCCGTCGATCCCACCAGACATATGTCCTGCAGCGGTTAGTGTGAAATTGTCATCATTGCCCGCAGCGCCTCTGGCCCATTCGGTGTCCTCAAACACCACCGACACGAACCCATCAGTCGCCGAGCCCGCATTGGTATCGTCAATTATCCAATTGGTGGATTCGTTCGTATCGAATGTGATTGAATCCGTGCCAGCGCCACCAATAAATTCTACCGTAAAGGGTGCATTTCCCTCAAACGAGGATGCCTCGATCACAACAGACTGATCACCATCGCCGCCCAGGATGGAAATTCCGCTGATTTCAGACAGGTCACCGAATGCAAGAACAGAGCCGGCGTCCAGATTCAGAATTTGGACGCGTTGAACAGTGGTCGCTGTGCCGCCAGCATTGATCACTTCTTCGTTCAAACGCACCGTAAGTTCGTGGTCTCTGCTGTCCGGATGCAGAGCTGCTAAATCCAGTGCGAGAATATCCGCGTTCAGCAGCACCCGAGGCTCCAAAGGCTCGAGCATTAAATTGCGCGCCGCCTGCTCCAAAGCCTTAAATCTCGCGCCATCTCGATGCTTTAAGCACGATCTAAACCGGCGACTCAGTGGAAGCTTGGGAAGCTGGCCAGCCTCCTGGATTCGAAATGGCACAGACAAGGCGGCGTTCCTTTCATGCAGAAAAGAATGCAATCACACAAAATTTCAGGAAGCAAAACAAAAGGTTAGATAGAAAACCTAAAACCCAATACCTGTGACAAACTTCCGAAAAACAAATTATGTGTTTTCATTGCAGACAATTGCTCAATTACCGTCACATATTTAGCGTCGTTGTGGCAAGTTTTTCGTGTATTTCACGCGCATCTTTATTGGTTCAAAATTGGAAACAATTGCCTAGGAAAAACTGAAGTTCCCGATTTCTTTTAAAGAAACCTCCAGGCACTCCCCGGCCGTATTCTGCCCATCCACGACCAGATCAACCCGTGGTAAAACGCGTTCTTTTTGAACACGGCAGGCGGGCTCCACGATTGTTTCCTGAGCAGACAAAAAACCAGCCAACCAACGCTCAAATGCGGCTTCCTCGCCAGCCGGAACGCCTTGGCGCAGTTGTTCAACTTTACGTGTCGTAGCAACGTCTGCCGTGCATTCAATCCAAATGGAGAAATCAATGACCGGTCCAGTGTCAGGATGAGCACGCCCCAACGGCGTGTCAAAGATCACCGGCCCGTCTTGTGCCAGACGTTCCATATCCCGACGTAGACCATAGGTTTTTATTTCTGCGTAGGGAGCGCCCCGGGCCAGCCAATCCAAAACAAACTCAGGACCATGTCTGGTGAAATCTTCGTAGGCATCATATTGAATGACCGAGCCTGCCAGCTCCTTGGCAATCGCGGCGCACAAAGTGCTTTTACCTGAACCCGGTCGCCCGGAAACCGAGATGATCGGACCCCTTTTCACGGTTTAAGACCACATATCACATGGAACTCCATATCCATTTTCGAAGTTCCCGGTTCATCACCCTGTGCCTCGATTATTAAACCCAGCTTTCTCATTTCGGTTTTGTAAAACTCAGG
Organism: Shimia sp.; assembly: GCF_039969785.1. Lineage (GTDB taxonomy): Bacteria > Pseudomonadota > Alphaproteobacteria > Rhodobacterales > Rhodobacteraceae > Shimia. The sequence continues at coordinate 42,866 of NZ_JBDVNC010000015.1, forward strand.
ATTTCGATAAAATGGCGCGAACACCAGATTGGTCGCCGCGATGGCGCCCTTAAGATCCCTTTCATGTTCAATGGGCCCACGCTCACAAACAATCAGCCGCCCACCTGCAGGCAGGTGCTGCGCGGCTCTTTGCAAAAACAAAACCGCTCGCTCTGCTCTCCAGTCGTGCAACATTGATTTGAACAAAATAGCATCACATTCAGGCCACTGCGTGGTCTCTGCATCCCCGGGAACAAACGAAATTCTCGCCCTATGATCTTTGTCAGAAAGGTATTTTTCGCCCAGATAACACACCGCGGGAAGATCCAGTATGCTGACGCTGAGCTCAGGCCACTCTCTGACAAGCCCCATGGCAAACGCACCACTGTTACCGCCGATTTCAAGCAAGTTGGTGCACCCATCTAGTGGTATCATCGGTACCAAAGACAGTGCCTCAAGTTCACTAAGAGCCGTAACATATTGCACCCAGGGCTCAGTATCCTGAACATTCGCCGCTTTAGTGCTCTGCGCCCTGTCGTATCGAAAGAAACTAAAAGTCTGCGCTCTGGCGCGAAACTCGGGTTCATTGCTCACCAGGGCGTCACCAAAGTTGACAAGATCCCGGAGCGCCAGAACGCCGAAATACGCACGCGCCGCCAATGACTGCCCCCTCTCGCTCAACAGGTCGCACATGATTGGCGTGAGCTTGCAAGCACCAGACGCCGTTTTTTGCAAGGCACCAGCGCCACTTAAAACGGTTGTAACAAACCCAAGTTCAAGCCGGGTCGCGTCGGCCGAACCGGGATCACGCGCTGTGATTTCCAGCTTTCCAATCAGACCATGGCGAAAGGCCAAATCCAGCGCGACAAGCGTTGTTGCATCATCAAGAAGCTCGGTTTCAAATGAGGTTAGTCTGGCGTCTTTACAATCCACGAGGCTTTCCGAAATGGATGTTGGTAAATGAAACGTCACCTTGCGCCATGGACATTGATGATGCAAGTTTGTGAAATTGACCAAGCACGAGGCAGTATTAAATGCAGTTTACACGCCTTCGCGCCGTTACGCTTTATATGGCGCTGTTCGGACTTTCTGGTGGCGTCTCTGCGGAACCGTTGGATTGCCTGATAACGCCCAAAGGCGTTGTAAATCTGGTTGCGTTTGACAAAGGACAAATTGTTGAAATCGCCGTTGCACGTGGTGACCGCGTCTCAAAGGGGGACGTCCTGATCCGTCTCGACGACAGTCTTCAACGCCTTCAGGTTCAAATTTCCAGGGCCCGCATGCAATCTGATGTCACAGAAAGATCGAGCAAAGTCCGATTGGCGCAAAGCAAAAGAGAGTTGGAGCGTGTAGAGAAGTTACTTGAGCGCAAAGTGGCAACGGCTTCCTCGGTGGATGACGCGAAAATGGAAACGGCCCTTACTGAACTGGCCGTCGAACAAGCTGCAATCGGTCGGCGGCTGGCTGAGATTGAGCATGCACAGGCCCTGGCCCTGTTGGATCGTCGCACAATTCTTAGCCCGACGAACGGCATTGTAACTGCAGTGAAGGCTTCTGTCGGTGAATACGCCCATGAGCAATTGGAAATTCTGACAATCGCTGAAATGGATCCACTCAAAGTCGAAGTCTTTGCACCCATTGCGACATATAATGAGATCGCGTTGGGACAGTTTTTTGAGGTGGTGCAAAACGCCCCATTGGATGGTGTGTTTCAGGGACAGATAAAAGCCATTGATCAGGTTTTCGATGCAGCCAGTGGTACTTTTGGACTGCAATTGGATTTGAACAACCCAGATGGAAACATACCCGCAGGCGTTCGATGCAAAATTGATCTTCTAACGCCACTCGCCCAATAGTAGCGAAACGGAGCCAGACAAATTCGAACGGTGGTGTCATGTGTGGACGTCCCCTGTTTGGTGCTGTCACGTGTGGACGGCCCCTGTTTTGCAAGGATTGATTTGAGCTGACCTTGATCGTTCGAGGTTGCGGTCATGTGTCCGGCCTTTGTGCGCGGTGCGTATAACCGCTGGCCTTGATGAAGTCCGCGTACCGGGTCCTAATCAGACGAACGAGGTTTGAGCCCAAGACAGCACCTCGGGGTGTCCCGGTTGCGGTCCCGTTTGATCATCATCACTCACTTCTGCCCTTGCATCTCTTTGCGACGATGCCAGTCGCCGTCATCTCTTTCTGTGTTCAGGTGACCGGCGTGGCCTTATAGCTTTCTCCCTTCGCGAGCAGTGCCCATGCAGTGCGTGCTGTATTATTGGCGATAGCAACGGTGACAACCCGGGTCGGTTTTCGCTCCAGGAGCGATCGGACCCAAGCACCCGTTCGGCTGTCGATGGTGGGCGCCCGCCGTGTGACAGAAGTGGCACCGACGACCAATAACCGACGCAAGTAGCCGTTACCCATCTTCGATATATGCCCGAGCCGGTCCTTACCGCCTGACGAGTTCTGTCGGGGCACAAGGCCGAGGTAGGCCGCAAACTGTCGGCCGGGTGGTGTCAGACAAATTCGAACCAGTCTCTACTAGGCCAGTGAAGCTGTCCTTTATGCCACGCAACCTCCGAAGAAGCCATGTCGAGACCAAGATGCACTGTGTGAATCTGATGGGGCAAAGCCTCATGGCGAGAGACTTTGATCGGCAGGTCGCAGAGATCCATATCCGTATCGCCGTCCTCAACCGCTATACCGCTCTTGGCATTCCCGTCACAGAAGCCGTAGGCTAAATCCGTCCGGGGAAAGGGGAAGTCCGATCCTCACCTGATTTGTGCAACAAAGCCGAATTAATCAATAAAGATCTCAGCGTCGTGAATCCCATATTAGAGACTTGCCCCAAGTATAGAATTTCTCCAAAATCATAGCCATAATTTGAAAGTTTTTAGGATTAACATTGTGCCCACACGTTTGTATTACGACACATCGGATTTGCCAGTGCGCACTTCCCGGGACTGGAGTTGGGCAGTGGACCTGGGAGGACTGTTCGGCAACGCCGCAGCGAGTATATTGCTCAATGATTTGCGCATGGCACAAGGTTTGCTTAGCCCGCATGGTGTGTTGGACAAGGTGGACGGTTTTGTCACCAGTTTCATTGTCGCCGAAGCTGGCGAAGGATTGGCCGGTGCATCCGTAGTCACACTCACATTTGCTCTTGGGCGTGATGGGGATCTACTCGATGAACTTGGCAACGTGCTGGTTCCAGGGTTTGCTGAGCTTGGGGAAGATGCATTAGTCCAAGCGATCCCCGCAGCGTTGATGGCCTCGGATAAATTCGTAGAGGGAACAGTTC
>NZ_JBDVNC010000016.1:0-305622 GCF_039969785.1 Shimia sp.
CATAAACCTCAAAATTTTCCGCCGCGCTTCGCTTCCGAACTGTCTCTCTCGATCCCGTCCGCCGCTCCGTCTGGCGCCCCGTTGGTGCATCTCTGCGCCGCCGGTGAGGGGGGTTCTACGGTTTGATCGCCATGGCCGCAAGTGCTTTTTTGAGGTTTCTGCAAAAAAACTCTGCAAAGGCCATTTTTCCTTAAAAACCACGGGTGCGACGCCTGTTTGCGAGGCAGTTTCGCCGGGAATATTCGAGGAATCGTGCCCGCAAGCGGCCCTACACCGCGATTCATGTCCGGGAATCCCCGTGAATCGGCCGGATTTTCGGTTTCCATCGTCTGATTTTTTTGAATCGGCCCGATTTGCAGCCGATTCACGACTCGTCTTGCGACTCGCTTTGTTTCGGAGCGCCCACATAGCCAGAAACGGCCTGCAGGATTCGGAATGCTGTAGAGGCGTCATTTTCGACCACAGCCATGAATTCCGATTCCCCAAGCCGCAGCATGTCCAGGTCTGTCTGGGCATACATATCCAATGCGCGTTTTTCTTTACGCAGCAATGCCAGTTCACCCACCAGTGTCCCCGGTCCGGCCACTGCAATAAGATGCTTCGTCCCATCTTCGCCCTGATACCCAAGCCCAGCTTCACCTTCCAGGATCAGATACGCCCCATCCGAAGGGTCATCCCCCATATGGAAGAGATACTCCCCCCTACTCGCCTTGTGCCACTGCGCGCCAAACGCCAGCAGGCGCAGTTGCCGGCGCGACAAGCCCGCAAACATGTCCGTTGAAACAAGCGCCCGCATCTTGCGGCGCAAGTCGGCGCTGGCGGCATTGTCGGTCTCTTCAAAGGCCGCTCCATCGCCGTCTTTGATCCGCCCGTGTTCAATCTCAAGCGATATATCGAACGCGTCGGTATCTTCGAACTCGTCCTCAAGGAATATCTGGGTCGTGTCAGGCAACAACCGACGCAAATTGTCGATGATCCGCGGCCGGTCTTCTTCATCAATACCCGCCAGACAGCGGTTCAGAATCAACACGTCAGGCTTTTTGATGGCCGCCCGGCTGATGGCCAGGGGCTCCGAGAACGATGTTGGCAAGCCGGCACCGGCAATCCCGGATGGCACCGCATACAAAAGCTCGGCAACCTGTTGCTTCATTCCTGCTTCGTCCAGCGCGGCTGCCACAATATCGCGAATGGCTTCGCCACGTGGCCCGGCGGACGCAGAAAGCTTGCCATAAATGGCGTTCTCAAGAACGCTCAGCCCCGGCGCATACTTATCTTCTTCCAGCGGTGCGAAATGCACCACCAGCCATTCGGCCAGCTTTTCCGATTTCTTTTGGCGCAGTTTCAGAATGGACGCCTTAAGTTCGTCGTCAAATCCGGGTCCAATGCGTTCGGCGGACACTTCAAACGGCAAGGCCAGCATCTGGGCAAGCTCGTCGCGCTCCATTGCGTCCAGCCCGACCTCTCTGCTCTTCTCGACCAGAGCCACTTTGTTGGTGAACTCGTCCGGGTTCAGCCCAAGTTGGCGGAACAAGGGGTGATCTGTACCGTCAACGCCAAAGGTCTGGTTCAGCATCTCAATGACTTCCTGCGACATACGCAGAATGCCTTCTTGCAGACCCAATTCATGCAGCAAGGACAGAAAATCGTTGATCGCGCTTGCGGACGGCTCATAGATCGGTTCGCGCGGCGTGGCAAAAAACAGGTTCGCGGCGACTGGAAGCGCCGGGTTATATTCGGCCGGATCAAACCGGTAATAGACCTTGTCCAGCCCCGCCTCGATCAGCTTTTGCTCGATCTGAGGCCGCATCCGGACCAGCGCCTTGGCCAGATCAGAATGATCAGCCTGTTTGAAGGTCTGGTCCAACCCACGGCGGAACAATGCATTGCCTGCCCCCGTGGCGTCCATCAGCTCCAACCACCATGCATGCACCTCGTCTTCGTCGGCCATATCCGCAAGGGCCGGGTCGACCCATTCAGAATAGAAGCGATCCTGGCTGTTGCCGGTGCGCTTGGATTCATAGGCGCGTTTCTTGTCTTCGGCTTCGCCGAGCGGATCAGGTAAATCCGAAAGGGGCTGCCGTTTCAAAGGCATCAGCACATTATGTCCAAACGTCCCCTCAAACACATAAGGAGACGGATCAGCATAACCGATGCGCGTGGCCACCACCCGCTGATGCAATTCCGACAGACGCGTGTCACCAATCTCGATGCGCCCGGACATTGGAAGGATTTCACGCGTAAACAGCTCGGCAACTGCACGCCGTTCTTCGGCGTCATTAGAAGAAATCGCGACCAGCGATCCCTGCGGGAACGTTACATTCAGGTTTTCCAGAACCGAGTCGCCGTCATGATCACGGACATAAACATCCGTCAGCCTGATGTCGCCTTTCAGGCGCGGAATTTCGTCAGGCTCGTCTTCGATCAGTTCCTCGTCGACCATACCCGAAGGTGTGAAGCGTTCGCCAATCAGTATCCAGCGCAGCGACAGATCCTGAACACGGTTGTAATAGTTCAGCAGTTCCTTCCAGGGCCCCGACAAGTCTTTGTACGCCGCCAGCGCAGCAACCAACGCACCCAGCGACACCTGACCGCGAATAACCAGGATGCCGCCAACCAGATAGAAAAAGAACGGGGTCAGCTGGGTAATGAAGTTGTTGAGGAACTTCATAAAGAACTTTTTCTGATAGATCGTTAGACGGATCAGAAACAACGTCCCCAGACGGCGCGTAATGCGCGACAGCCTAAACCGCCATCCACCGTTAACGCGCAACTCAGGTGCACCCGAGGCCGTTTCACCAATCTCAGCCGCCAGATAGCGCACTTCCTGAATACGATCTTTGTTGTGCAGGTTTATCTGCCGCTGAAGTTTGGGGATCAGCCACGCCTGAAACGGGATCAGCGCAATTGCCGCCAGACCAAACCAGACACTTTGCAAAAACAGAAAGCTGAGGATCGTGATCATCTGCCCCGCCTGCATCACCGGAACGCTGATCGCATCGCCCATCATGCCGCCCATCGGTTCGGCCTCTGACGTGATCATCGCCACCAATTCACCCTGCGATGTGCGACGCAAATAGGGTTGCGGGAATCGCGTGATGCGCGTGATCAGCGAAAACCGGAACCGCCGCAGCATACGTTCGGACAAAACACCCTTCATGGTGTTGATCCGCATTTTCATCAGACCATGAAACAGCACGGAAATCAGGAACAGACTACTCAGGACGATCAGGAATGTCTCCTGCGCCATCTCGTAATCCAGCACATCGATAAAGCTTTGATCCGCGTCAATCGCATCGTTGATAATGCGTTTGGGCAGCTCAAGCGTCAGAAACTGCAATGGAAACAGGCACGCCGTTAGCGCCAGAAGCACCATTTGGTCCCGTTTGGAGTATTTCCAAATGAAGGAAAATAACGTGGGTTCTATGTTCCGTTCTCCCGAACCGCCTTGTCAGGGGATTTCAAACTGTCCGTCGCAGGCGATGCTAGCAATGTTACGCAGCGGAATTCAAACGCTTTCTTGCGAATCTGGCAATCAGAAGTTTGCGATCACGAGATTCTGACGCTAGGCTCGTCTGGAATGGGGTTAGATGGGGCCACGTCCGATGGACCAATATTCTGCTATCTTGCTGCTTTTTGCGGCGCTTCAGATCAAGCATCTGGTGGCCGACTTTTTTTTGCAAAATGCCAAGATGATTATGGGACGCGAACGCTACTGGCATATGGGCCGTACACAGCACGCTGCAATCCACGTGGTCTTGTCAGCGTTGTGTTTTGTTATGTTTGGAACCGCCCCTACGCTGATCCTGTGGATCGTGATTGTCGAATTTGTGGTGCATTTCCACATTGACTGGGGCAAAGCGCGGTTTTCCGTCGATAACAAACTAACGCCGGAACAACCAATGTACTGGTACGCAATGGGCACCGACCAGGCGCTGCACCAATTGACTTATATTGCAATGGTCTGGGCATGGCTGGCGTTTAGCTGACGCCCTCAATCACAGCTAACATCAAAGATCGCTGCAATCATCTCGTCCTGAGTAACCGCAAACAGGCGCGCCGTTTCCAAACGACCTTCATCGTTTTGACGGCGGGGAACAATCGCATATCGGATCACTTGGCCAACCGGCACCGCAGCCATGAACCGTGTCTTCATTTCGGAGATACGAGCATCCGGGTAAATGCTCTGCACGCCATATTCAGCAAGCCCACATAACAACATTCCCGGGAGAACTGCCCCGGCTAGTCCCACGGCCTGCGCCGCTGCGTCATCAACGTGGATTGGGTTGGTGTCATACGAGAGCGACAGATAGGCCTTAACACCCCCTGCCCCAATTGGGGTGGTCTCGACCCAGACCGTTTGTGGAGTTTCAAACTTGCTGGCAAACGCAACGCCCTTAAGGGCCTGCATCTCGCGCGCGGTAACAAACCGCAAACGCGTTTGCATCTGCGCGATGACATCATCCTGCGCACTAACTTCAAAATCAAACACAACCCCAGCCGGTTTGACTTCCTCTCTGATCACAACATCAGAAACGTCGGGAAAAACGGCCCCTTTGGTTCGGCGAAATAACTGAAATTCGTGTATAACGCCCAGGGGTTCAGGTGGTGTCATCGCAAGTGTGTTGGCGGCTATCTTTGGATTTCCCAATAACATAGCCGGAGCGATCAAAGGCGTTTCAATCGACACATTTGTGCCGATCAGCCCTGAAAGCACGCCATCCAGAGCCTGGCCGCTTTGCAGATCAGGTAACGGGATATCCGAAACACGGGTTTCCCGAACCTTATTAGCCATATGCGCGAATGATCAGGGTCGCGTTAATGCCCCCGAATGCCAACGAATTGGACATCACAGTATCTGTATTGATCTTGCGGGCGACATTGGCCACAGGATCCAGATCAATCTTGGGATCGCGTTCGTTGAAATTGATCGTTGGCGGCGCAGTTTGCTGGCGCAAAGCACCAATCGCAGTGACCAGTTCCAACGCGCCGGCCGCTCCAAGAGCGTGGCCATGAATTGGCTTTGTCGACGAAATTTCAACGTTGCTCAGATCAGTCCCGAAAACCTCCCGCAACGCACAAACTTCGTTGAAATCGTTTGCTACCGTTCCGGTACCGTGAGCATTGATGTACCCAATATCCGACGGGCTGGCCCCCGCATCGTTCAAAGCCAATTGCATACAGGACGCCGCCCGAATTGGGTCGGGCCGCAAAAGATCACCTGCGTCGGAATTCGTTCCATAGCCAGCAATTTCACAAATAATCTCGGCACCGCGTGCCTGAGCACTTTCCAATGTTTCGATAACGAAGATGCCAGCACCCTCGCCCAGCGTCATCCCATTCCGGTCTTTGCTAAACGGGCGGTTCTTGCCTGCGGTCATAACCCGTAGCAATTCCCAAACCCGAAATACACCGCCCTCAAGGCACGCTTCGGACCCGCCGGTGATACAGCGTTCAATCGCTCCTGACCGTACAAGTTGATATGCCAGACCAATCGACTGGCTGGCAGATGAGCAGGCCGTCGCCATGCAATAGGCTGGCCCTGTTGCGCCAAATTCCATCGATACCCAACTGGCCGACGCGTTGTTCATGATTTTCGGCACGGACATCGGGTCCAGACGCATGCTGCCTTCGGCGCCAAACTTCAGGTAATTCTTGTTGAGCGTTTGCGCGCCACCAAAGCCTGATCCTACGGAAACACCACATTTGTCGCCAAAATCATCAGGAGTCAGCCCGGATTGCGCAACCGCCTCGCGTGCAGCAACAACGGCATAGTTGGCCACCGGCTCCCGCATGCGGTGCTTCATCTCTTCGACCAACTGTTGTTTGACGTCATCCGCCAACGCCGCAGCCGTTTCAACGCGCTGAACTTCGATCTCAGGAAACGATACACCACGGACGCCAGACATGCCTAACTGCGTGGATTCAATCAGCTTTTCCGCACCGCGACCGCAGGCAGAAATGGCTCCCATTCCCGTAATGACAACCCGCTTCACGTCTCGGCGGCCTCTTCTTCTTCGATCTTGGTAATCACGAGGTTGAGCAAATCATCCACCGTTTCAACATCGGTAAGCTCATTATCGACCGAAATGTACACATTGTACTTCTCTTCGATCGCCATCAGGATCATGACAAAATCCGCCGATTGGATGTCTAGCTCATCCAATCTTTTTTCCGGAGCAATATCAGACACTTCCACCATACCTTCATCGGCGACCAAAGCCATCAAATCCCGGGTAAGCGTCTCGCGGTCGGTACTCATTTCCGTCCTTCCAAGTGTTCTGTCTAAATATTCTGTTCGATTCAGTGACCATTATGCCCTGACGCGTCAGATCACAAGTTTATTGAGCAATGCCTCATTATTCCAGCCGGAACTTGGCGTCACGTCGCAACACCCGCCCCTCAAAAACACCTGTCGGCACCACGTTGGTATGACGTCGGCACCGCGTCGGTATCAGCTTTGCATGCCCGGGTCGACCGGTTCTGAAACCGCTCCGCCATTTTCAGCCCAATCTTTGAGCCCGCCAAGGTTCCAGACCTCGCCATAGCCCATGTCTTTGAGCAATTTTCCCGCCAGCGCCGCGCGCCCACCGGACGCACAATGCAGGATCACCGGACGGTCAAACCGCAACTCGGGGTCATGAAACGGAGTCTTGGGGTCTGCCCGAAACTCCAGCATCCCACGCGGAATGTGATGACTGCCCGCCGCCCGGCCATTGGCCTGCAACTCGGGTGCATCGCGAATATCCAGCAACAACGCCCCGTCGGCCACCTTGGCCTGCGCGTCCTCTACAGAAATCCGGGGCACAACCGCATGGGCGGCTTCCAACATCGCAGCAGCAGTCAGAGTCATTGGGCATCTCCAATTTATGTCATCCGCGCCCTTGTTGCGGTTGCGCGGCGGTATGTCAAATCGGGTTCGCTCCCAGTGCCAAAACTTTGGCAGATTGCATATCCATCAAGGATACCAACCTTACTGTTTTTAGAATAGTTTAGCCAACCTTGTAGTAACTGAATGCAGCGACACCTAACGATAGGATCGCGACAATCAAGCTAATTGGGGGTAGCCACTTACTAGTTGCACTTTCAAGAACTATCTTCCAAGCTGATTTTTCAGCAAGCTCTGTTATCCCGTTGAAATCTAAAAATGTTTTCGAGAACTCGTTCGTCGCTCGGTTCGTCAAAGCCGCCTGGTACTCCAGTTTTGGATAAACCCAAGGTTCCAATTTCGAAATGGGATTGTGCTCAAAAAATAGAACTCTGAAAAGGCGGTTTCTCAGACATATTTTTCTTGGCCTCCTTGAAAAGTTGACCAAATATGCACTTAAGTGACCGTCGTATCCCGGGTCAATAATTCCGACATTGAGGCAAAGTAAGCCATCATGCGTCAAGGAAGTGACAAGAGTTGCCAGCCCTGTTACGTTGTCAGGCAACACAATCCGCTCAGTGGTTCGAACGGCTAACATGCAACTTGGTTCCAGCCAAAATTCATCTAGACTCTGCGCCTTGGTTCCACCATCTAATCCCATAGGGAATAACTCACCTATAGTTAAATCGAAGGTGGAATTCTTTAGGTTTTCTTGGTTACACGGTCTGACAAGTTCAAGAGATACAATTTGATCGCCAACTAGCATTGATGGGTCTCCACATGAGTTTTACAACTGGCAATCCACCGGTCGAACAATCACAAGATGATTCCTGCATTATTGATTCACTTGTACATTTGATGCAACAGAGCGATGATCCGGATCGGCAAGTTGCGGCAATTATTTTTGATAAAAACGGGGTAAAAGTATCGGCCGAGGCCAACGGGTTGGTAACGCCCCAAAGTCCAAAAGATGGTGACCGAGTTAGTCGCGTTGGTAACCTAAAGTACTTTTGGTTAGAACACGCAGAACGTAGGGCTATTTTTTCTGCGCTACGTTCTCAAATTGATTTGGATGGCGGGCGAATTTATGTTTCCCTGTTTCCTTGTGCAGAATGCGCAAGAGCCATTGTACAATCGGGCATCCGCTCGGTGGTCGCTCCGGAAATACAGGAAGACGACAATCGCCATTTACAATCAATGACGATTGCTAAGGAAATTTTTGAGGAAGTTGGAGTGGAAATTCTTATTATTGCTCTGCCTAATCATCCATCTTCAGTGCTGAAATAAACGCTTCCTGCGGGATATCCACTTTGCCGAACTGGCGCATCTTTTTCTTACCCGCTTTTTGCTTGTCGAGCAGTTTGCGTTTCCGGGATGCGTCGCCGCCGTAACATTTGGCGGTCACGTCTTTGCGCAGGGCGGACAGCGTTTCGCGGGCGATGACTTTGCCGCCAATCGCCGCCTGAATCGGGATTTTGAACATGTGGCGGGGGATCAGGTCTTTGAGCTTTTCGCACATCGCCCGGCCCCGCTGTTCGGCGCGGTCCCGGTGCACCATCATCGACAGCGCATCAACCGGTTCGTCATTCACAAGCACCGACATCTTCACAAGATTGTCTTCGCGGTAGTCTTCCATCTGGTAATCAAAGCTGGCGTAACCCTTTGTTACCGATTTCAGGCGATCATAGAAATCAAACACAACTTCGTTCAGGGGGAGGTCATACACCACCATCGCGCGGCTGCCGGCATAGGTCAGGTCAAGCTGTATACCACGGCGGTCCTGACACAGTTTCAGCACGTCGCCCAGATATTCGTCTGGCACAAGGATCGTGGCCTTGATGCGGGGTTCTTCCAGATGGTCGACTTTGGACATGTCGGGCATGTCCGCCGGGTTGTGCAGGTCGATCTTTTCGCCCGGCTGACCGTCTTTGCCGTTCATATAGACGTGATAGATCACCGAGGGCGCGGTGGTGATGAGTTCAATGTTATATTCACGCTCGATCCGGTCGCGGATCACCTCGAGGTGCAACAGCCCAAGGAAGCCACAGCGAAAGCCAAAGCCCAGCGCGGCAGAGGTTTCCATTTCAAAACTAAAGGAGGCGTCGTTCAGGGCGAGCTTGTCAATCGCATCGCGCAGGTCTTCGAATTCGGCCGAATCCACCGGGAAGAGACCACAGAACACCACCGGTTGCGCGGGCTTAAAGCCGGGCAGCGCGACGTCGGTGCCGTTGCGGTCATTGGTGATGGTGTCGCCAACGCGGGTGTCGCGCACCTGTTTGATTGACGCCGTGAGAAAGCCGATCTCGCCGGGGCCAAGGCTGTCGATCATCTGCATTTCGGGGCGGAACACGCCGACCCGGTCCACGCTGTGCAGCGTGCCGTTTGACATGAATTTCACGCGCTGGCCCTTTTTCAGGGTGCCGTCCATGATGCGCACAAGCACGATCACGCCAAGATAGGCGTCATACCAGCTGTCCACCAGCATCGCCTTGAGCGGCGCGTTTGCGTCCCCTCCGGGTGCGGGCAGATCACGCACGATGGATTCCAGCGTCTCGTGGATGCCCTGCCCGGTTTTGGCAGACACCTGAATGGCGCCGGTGGCGTCGATGCCGATCACGTCTTCGATTTGCTCTGCGACGCGGTCACAATCGCTGGCAGGCAGGTCGATCTTGTTCAGAACCGGCACAATCTCGTGATCGGCTTCGATGGCCTGATACACGTTGGCCAGCGTCTGCGCCTCAACACCTTGGGTGGAGTCCACAACCAGCAACGAGCCCTCGACCGCTTTCATAGAGCGGGAGACCTCGTAGGCGAAATCGACGTGGCCGGGGGTGTCGATCAGGTTGAGCACATAGGTCTCACCATCATCGGCCTTGTAGTCGATGCGCACGGTGTTGGCTTTGATGGTAATGCCCCGCTCGCGCTCGATATCCATGCTGTCGAGCAGCTGTTCCTTCATGTCACGATCCTTGACCGTGCCCGTCTCCTGGATGAGGCGGTCAGCAAGGGTGGATTTCCCGTGGTCGATATGTGCGACGATGGAGAAATTGCGGATTTTGGTCAGGTCGATCATGGTTGCGGGATATGGAGGGGAACGCGGGTTTGGTCAAGGTGATATGGACATCTGTTACATTCTCCAATGCACTTTGACGGCACAACACCTTAAGGTGGCCTGACCATGAAAGGAAACGCCGTGCAGAGTCGCCTAACCATAATACTGTTCGTCGATCTAGTTGGGTATTCTGCAATGATGGATCAGGACCCCGGTCTGGCCATAGATGCGGTCCGCACATTGAAGTCGACTCATCTGGAACCCTTCGCACAAAAAGCAGGTGGGACAATTTTGAAACGGATGGGAGACGGCTGGATAATAGAATTCCCATCCATTGCTGCCGCGTTGGATTGTGCGATGCAAGTTCAGTCTGGCCTATATAAACACCAGTCCCTCAAACTTCGCATCGGCTGTCATCTCGGCGAGATCATTGAAGACGACGACGATTTCTATGGTGCGGGGGTTAATATCGCGCAGAGAGTTCAGACCGAAGCACCGCCGGGCGGGCTGATGATCACCGAGGATATATTTCGGCAACTGCCCGAAACCAGGCACAGTGATTTTTCTGACGCCGGAACGTTTGCTCTCAAGAACATTTCTCAACCAGCTCGACTCTTTCAGTGGCGCCCACGGCCCAACTCTGTTGCGCAGTTGGGCGACGTACCTTCGATCGAGGTTCACGCTATCGGGTATGCGCCCGCAGATACTGAAACCATGAGCGTTGTGGAAGACCTTCGAAGCCAACTGATTTCTCGTTTGTCCAAGCGCAAAGGCGTTTCTGTGTTCGATGGACTGGCCGGCACCGCTGACAACGCCACGTATGATTTGCGAGGGCGGCTCCGGTTGGAAGGACAATTAGGGCGTCTTTCGCTGACTCTAATGTTGCGTGAAGAAGGGCGGCCGGTCTGGTCTGAGAATTACGAGTCTTCAACAAATAATATTTTTGAGTTTTGCGACAACATCCTCGAACTTGCCGAGAGTGACTTGCGACTTCAAACCAATGCCTTTGACGGGGATCGACTAGCGGGTGTTCCGGACAACGATCTCAGCGTTTCAGAGCTTCGGGCGCGTGCTGCCAATGAATATTATAAAGTAACTTACGAAAGCTGGGCCAGAGGGCTGGCGCTCATGCACCGGGCGTTGACACTGAATGCTTCGGACGGAGTATCTCTGGCCATGCGGGTAGAAGCAGAATTGATGCTCCACACTGCACGCTACGAAACCATGCCATCACCTAAAGTCGAAGCGTTGATGACCGATTTGGATTTCGCCGTGATTCAGATGCCGCGCAGCGACTATGTCTTCTGGACCCGGGGAATGTTCCGCATAACTTTTCTTGACGACATTGCGGGCGCAAAGTCAGACCTTGCCCGCAGTGCTCAAGTTAACCCGACCTATCTGGAAACGCACGAATTGCGAGGGCATATTGCGATGCGCGAGGGGGATTTTGCGGAGGCGGATCGAGCATTTTCAAGAATTGTCGACCGCGGTGCAGGCGATCCATTGCAAGTTTATCGAACGTTTCTTCGTGCTGTAGCCCGGTTCTGCAATCAGGATTACCAGGGTGCGGTTGATGACGCCACAGTCGCTGCAGACTTACGACCAAATGAGGTCGGGCATTATCATCTTGCCAGCCTTGCCTATGGCGCGATGGGCAAAATGGAAGAGTCTCAGCATCAGGATGCTTTGGCCAAAAGACTCGACTACTCGCCCGCGATTTCGACTCGAAGACCGGTTTTGCCAGCGAACTTCGCGTGGCTGGCTAAAAAGCTCGCGCCACTCGCCTGAAATGTCGGAGCCGAACTAAGATAGCTTAAAGGTGTCCTTTCGGAAAATTTTCGCCGGATATTCGAGAAACTTTACCTGCCCCCTTGCAACCGCGTTTGGTCATCCCGAGATTCTAGACTAACCTGTTCAGAAGCAGACCGCTTTTAATCAATACCGGACGAAATTATGAACCGCCGACTGACAATTCTGATGTGTGCCGATCTTGTTGGCTACTCTGCCCTGATGGGAGAGGACGAGGCGCTGGCGGTGAAATCCGTGCGCGATCTGAAATCGCAGCTGCTGGAACCTGTTGCGGCAAATTATGGCGGTGAGGTGCTTAAGCGTATGGGCGACGGCTGGATTTTGTCGTTTCCGGGCGTCGAGGCTGCGCTGAGCTGTGCGGAAGAAGTTCAGACCGGTCTTGCCGAACACGAGGTGATCAAGCTGCGTATTGGCTGTCACATCGGGGAGATTGTCGAAGACGAAGATGATTTTTACGGCAATGGCGTCAATATCGCGCAACGCATCGAAACCGAGGCGCCTCCGGGTGGGGTGATGCTGAGCGAGGATCTGTTTCGCCAGCTGTCCGAAAACCGGCGTGACGCGCTGAGCGATGCGGGTGTGTTCAAGCTAAAGAATATCGCCACGCCGATCCGATTGTATCAGTGGCGCCCTGCCAACCTGACTACGGCGCCAGATGCGGGTGCCCTGCCCTCGATTGGTATCGAGGCGATTAGTTTTGCGCCAAATGACAGCGATACCGAGGCGCTGGCCACGGATTTGCATGACGGGTTGATGCAGCATTCGCTGAAACGCACAGGCATCACCACGGTGGATGCGGCGCAGGATCCGGTCACGCCAACTGTGTTTTTGTTGCGCGGACGGCTGCGGGTGGCGCGCGATCAGGGGCGGTTCACGCTGTCGCTGTTGTTTCGCGAGGACATGAGCACGGTTTGGACCAACACCTATGAGGGCGATACCAGCGATGTGTTTGCGTTTTGCGACGATGTGCTGGACCGGGCCGAGGCGGATGTGCGTATTCAGACCATTCAGCATGATGGCGACCGGCTGGAACATCTGACCACCGACCAGCTGAGCGTTTCTGAGCTGCGGGCGCGTGCGGTCAATGAGTTTTTCAAGCAAACGCTGGAGCATTTGGACAAAGGTTATGGCGCGTTGGAACGAGCGTTGGCGTTGTCGCCCAATGACACCATGTCATTGGCCATGCGGGCACAGGCGCGCATCAATCGGTGGTCGATTGATCACGAAGACAATTCCGAGGCGCTGAACGTCTGGCTATCCCGCGATCTGGATCAGGCCGTGGCGGATGCTCCTAACAGCGATTTCGTATTCTGGGCGCGCGGTATGTACCGGCTGCGCATGCTGGACGATTTAGAAGGCGCGCGGTTCGACATGGAGCAATCCTTGCGGATCAACCCGACCTTTTTGGGCATTGTGGAATTGCGCTCGCAGCTTGCATTGCGCGAGGGGCGGTTTGGCGATGCGATAGAGGCGCAGGATGCTTATTTGCGTCTGGGATCGGCTGATCCATTTCGGTTAACCCGGCTTGGCCTGTTTGCGCGTACGCGTTTGTGTCTGGGCGACACTGAGGCCGCGCTGCAGGAAAGTGGTGAAGCGGTAAATCTGGCGCCCCGCGATCGTGGGCTGCATTTGTTGCGCGCAGTGGTGTGCCGCGAGGCGGGCGATCAGCCCGGATTAGAGGCCGCGCGCAAGGCGGCGCAGGCGTTGGACAAAGTGGCTTCGATCCCGGCGCAGCGCATTCCGTTGCCCGAGGAATTCGAATGGCTTAACACAGCGTTGCACCCTCAGGCGGACCCGGTTTAGCGGCGCAACCTATTGGCCGCCCAAGTTGACCCAGCTGCCATTGCGGCGGCTGTCAGCAGACACAGCGGCAGTCCGCCCAGCTGATAAGACAGCCCTGACAGCAAAGTACCGATCAGGCGCCCGGCGGCGTTGGACATATAGTAAAACCCAACATCCATCGTCACCCGCTCGCCTGTGGTGAAGGCGAGGATGAGGTAGGAATGCACCGAAGAATTCACCGCAAACACAAAGCCAAACAGCAACAGGCCAGCGATCAGAATGCCTGTAAGGCCCGGCGGATTAACCCATGCGGCCCCGGCCAGCGCCAGTGGGATCAGGGTCAGCAGAGCCACCCAGAGTACGGCTTTGTGCACGATCTGCGCCGGTGTGCTGGTGCTGGCGTTCAACAGTCTGGGCGCAATGCCCTGAACGATGCCATAAAGGATGATCCAGACCGCCATGAAACTGCCGATCATGAAAAACGCTGCACGGTTGCCCGTTTCTGACCCATCCGACAACACCGCATAGAAATAGATCGGAATGCCCACCACAAACCAGACGTCCCGCGCCCCGAACAGGAACATACGCGCGAGGCTGAGGCGGTTGATGTTGGCGTCCGTGGAAAAGACTTGTGAAAACTTAACGGAATTCTTGCCCTGCGGCAGGCCCGACGGCATGAACAGCGTCACGCCGATCAGAACCAAAGCCAGCGCGCCTGCCATAATCCAGACCGAAGCGACAAATCCCCAGAGCGCCAGCAAGGCCGCACCCAGCAGGAAGCCAATCCCTTTGACCGCGTTTTTTGACCCGGTCAGGATGGCCACCCACCGAAACAGCGCGCCATTACCTGTGGGGGCCAAAAGCTTAACCGCCGACTTGGCAGACATCTTGGCCAGATCCTTGGCCACACCAGACAGGCCCTGGACACACATAACAAAAATCACCGACGCGCTCAGGCTCCAGCGCGGATCAAGCTGCGCCAGCGCAACCAGCGCCACGATCTGAAGCGACAGCCCGGCATAAAGCGTTGATGTCAGGCCAAACCGCGCCGCCAGCCATCCGGCAGACAGGTTGGTGACAACCCCCATCAGTTCATAAAGCACAAACAGATAGGCCAGCTGCACCGCCGAAAACCCCAGCGTGTGAAAATGCAACAGCACCAGCATGCGCAATGCACCATCCGTGAGCATGAACGCCCAATAGGCCGCCGTGACCGCGCCATAGGCAGCAAGGCCCTGAGGTTTTCTGTCAACGGTCATGGGGCGGCGCTCACAGGCTGGCGATGACCATGCGGGTCACGTCGGCCAGACGAAAGGCATAGCCCCATTCGTTGTCATACCATGCATAAATCTTGACGTGTCGTCCGTTGACCACGCGTGTCGACAGCGCGTCGATGATCGTGGACCGGTCGTCATTGGTGAAATCACAGCTGACCAGCGGGCGGGTTTCATAGCCAAGGATACCCTCAAGCACCCCGTTGGACGCCTCTTCGAACAGGGCGTTCACCTCCTGAGGGGTTGTATCGCGTGCAACGTCGAACACGATGTCGGTCAATGATGCATTCAACAACGGCACCCGCACGGCGTGGCCGTCGATACGCCCCTCAAGCTCGGGGAATATCTGAATGATCGCCTTGGCCGATCCGGTGGTGGTCGGGATCAGCGAATTCAGTGCCGACCGGGCACGCCGTGCATCCTTGTGCACCCGGTCCACAATGGTCTGCGTGTTGGTCACATCGTGGATCGTGGTAAAGCTGGCTTGCTCAATACCCAGATGTTCGTTGATCACCTTGACCACAGGCGCAATGCAATTGGTCGTACAGGACGCAGCAGTTATGACCTTATGCTGGTTCGCATCGTAAATGTCGTCATTCACGCCATAGACAATGTTGGCCACGCCATCATCTTTGACCGGCGCTGACACCACGACCTTTTTCACGCCTGCATCAAAATAGGGCTGCAGCCTGGCGTTGGACTTAAACGCGCCGGTGCAGTCAACGACAAGATCAACGCCCAACTCCTGCAGCGGCAGCTCAGCCAGATCGCGGGTCGAGGTGAACCGCATTTTGTGCCCATCAATGGTGATGCTGTCCGCATCATGCCCGAAATCCGCACGCCAGCGCCCATGCACCGTGTCAAATTCCAGCAAATGCGCGTGCAGTTCGGCATCCCCTGCCCCATCATTCAGCAAAACAATCTCGGCCTCCAGACCCAGATCGAAAAAGCTGCGAATGGCCAGCTTGCCCATGCGGCCAAGGCCGTTAATCGCGATTTTGATCATTGAATTAATCCTTACTCAGACGGAAACCAGCCGCGCGTACGGTTGGCAAATGCAACAAGAGACAGCATGACGGGCACTTCCACCAACACACCGACCACCGTGGCCAGCGCAGCCCCGGACCCCAGCCCAAACAACGAGATTGCCACCGCAACCGCCAGCTCAAAGAAATTCGACGTACCGATCATGGCGCAGGGCGCAGCAACGTTGAACGGCACTTTCCACAGGCGTGCAGCACCGTAAGCGATGAAAAAGATACCGTAAGACTGGATCAACAGCGGAATGGCAATCAGCACGATCACCAAGGGCCGGTCTAAAATGACCTGTCCCTGAAACCCGAACAACAACACAACAGTCACCAACAGACCGGCGATGGAAAACGGCTGTACGCGGGCTTTGAAGTCGTCAACTGCCGCCTCGCCGCCCTGTTGCACAAGCTTGTTTCGGGTGATCAACCCCGCCAGCAAAGGCAACGCCACGTACAGGATGACCGACAGGATCAGTGTGGCCCAGGGCACAACTATGTCAGTCACGCCCAGCAGAAAGGCCACAATTGGCGCAAAAGCAAATACCATGATCACGTCGTTCACGCTGACCTGTACCAGCGTATAGGTGGCGTCTCCGCGTGTCAGGTTCGACCAGACAAACACCATCGCTGTACAAGGCGCCGCCCCCAACAGGATCACCCCTGCCAGATAGGCCTGCGCGTCATCCGGTGGGATCAGCCCGGCAAACACGACGTTGAAAAACAAAACACCCAACGCCGCCATGGTGAAAGGTTTGATTAGCCAGTTGACCACCAGCGTGATCACCAACCCTTTGGGACGATCGCCAATCTTTTTCAGCGCGCCAAAGTCGACCCCCACCATCATCGGATATACCATCGCCCAGATCAGCACCGCCACAGGCAGGTTGACCGACGCAATCTCTAACCCGGCCAGAAACCCAAACATGCCGGGAAACACCGCCCCCAGCCCCAGACCGGCCCCAATCGCCAGCGCCACCCAAAGCGACAAATAGCGTTCAAATGTGCCCAAACCGGCGTCTAACTGTGTGCTGTCGCTCATGCGCAGGGTCCCTCTTCACAGGCAATCATTTCGATCAATGGCTGGCATTGCTCCGGTTTGCCGCCACAGCAATCCTGCAGCAGAAATCCAAGCAATCCGCGCAGGCCATACGTGTCGGCAAAGTAGCGAATGGCACGCCCCTGGCGTTCATTGCGCACCAGACCGGCGTTCAACAACACCGACAAATTGGCCGACAGCGTGTTTTGACGCACATCCAGCGCCTGAGCGATTTCTCCGGCCAGCATACCGGCGTCGCCCCTGGTGATCAGCAAACGAAACACGTCCAGCCGGGTCGGCTGACTGAGGGCGGCAAATGCGTTCAAAGCGGTACTCTTTTCCATATATCATGAATTATGGAAGTATAGAGTGGCGCGCAAGTCCCTTTCCAGCGCCGTTCTGCAAAGTTTTTGTGACATTCAGGTGGACGCGACGCTTGACATCACCCGCGCGCTGTCGCGTCCTCTACGGAACCCCAACCGGAGACGACATGACAGTATTAACGCTCATTCTGGCCACTTGTATCGGGCTTGTGCTGTTGTCACGGATCCTTGCGCGACAGGCGGAAATGGCGCTGCCTCCGGCTGGCGACATGCAAGCCGTCACTGGTGGCACGATCCATTATGTCGAAACAGGGCGCCAGGATGCGCAGACCGTTGTCATGATCCACGGGTTGGCGGGCAATCTGCATCACTTCACCTATGGCATGGTTGCGCCGCTGGCTCAGGATTTCCGCGTGATCGCGCTGGACCGGCCGGGGTGTGGCTATTCCCTGCGCGACACGGACGATCAGGCACATCTGCAGGTTCAGGCGCGCATGATCTGGGAATTTCTGGATGCCCGCGACGTCACATCGCCGGTTCTGGTTGGTCATTCCCTTGGCGGCGCGGTTGCGCTGGCCATGGCGCTTGAACGTCCGCATGCCGTGGGCGCGCTGGCCCTGCTGTGTCCGGCCACTCAGCCGCAATCACATACGCCTGACGTGTTTCGCCCACTGCAGGTTAAATCGCCCCTGCTGCGCCGGGCTCTGGCGCATACGGTGGTGGCCCCAACCACCAAACTGACCCGCAAACACATGCTGAAAGAGATTTTCGCGCCGGACGTGGTTGTCGAAGATTTTCAGATCAAAGCAGGCGGCATTCAGGCATTTCGCCCGCAAACATTCATCTCGGCCTCAGCTGATCTGATGGGCACCCGCGCTGATGTGCGCCACCTGACCGACCGCTACGCCACGGATCTGCACGCGCCCGGCGCCATTCTGTTTGCACAAGACGACATGATCCTGTCGCCTGACCACCACGGCGCGCCAATGGCGCAGTTTGGCCTGCCAATGCAGACCTTGCCCGGACATGGTCACATGATCCCGGTCACCGCGCCCGACGCCTGTTGCGACTTTGTTCGACAGGTTGCGCGCCAGGCCAAACCCTGACCCGCACCTTCATTTTGCCAAAAATACTCGGGGGAGCCGCGCGCCCGGCACGGGTGTGCGGCGGGGGCAACGCCCCCACACCTGCGATCAGCCAAACACATCCAATGGCCGGTCTTCCAGCATCGTCTCCATCGAGAAAAACCCCGTCACCGTGTCCAGCTCGTACCCGGTTGTCAGCCGCCGATAGACGGCATCATACCCGGACATGCCACGGGTGACGATCTTGAGCATATAATCCCAGTCCCCGCCAATACGGTGCATCTCGGCCACCTGCGGAATACGCCCGACATGTTTGCGGAACCCCTCGGCCCATTCCATGGAATGGTTGCGCGTGCGCACCATCACAAACACCGTCAGATCCAACCCGAGCGCCTGCGGGTCAAGCCGCATACGCGCACCTAAAAGAATGCCGCTCTCTTCAAGGCGCTTCAAACGGCGCCACATGGCATTTTGCGACAGTCCAACGCGCTCGGCAACGTCGCGCTGGGACAATGAGGCATCCTTTTGCAGTAAATCCAGAATCTGTCGATCAATATGGTCTAATTCTCTCTTCATTCCGATCAAATGACACAAAATTGGATGTTTTTCAATATCAATTAGGGGAAGCTTACCCACATGATCCACCTTATCTTTGCTCTACATTACTCACGGAAAAAGGTGTCCCATGTCCCATCAGCCAAGCGCATTTGAACGTTTCGCCAACCAGCTCACCCGGCAAGGTGACGTTATCGACTCTTTGCGCGACGGTCTGATCGGCGGGGACGCCTTGATCGAGACACCCTTTGGGCCGCGCAAGCTGATCTATGCGGATTACGTCGCCTCGGGACGCGCACTGCGTCAGGTCGAAACGTTCGTGATGGAAGAGGTTCTGCCCTATTACGCCAATTCACACACCGAAGCCTCCTTTTGCGGCGCCCACACCACGCGGTTGCGCGAAGAAGCCCGAGGCGTGATTGCGCGCCTGACAAACGCGCCACGCGCCGATAACGCGGTCATTTTTTCCGGCGCCGGCGCCACCAGCGGTCTGAACCAGCTGGTACATCTGCTGAATGTTGATGCCAACGCCACCGTTCTTGTCGGCCCGTACGAACACCACTCCAACCTGCTGCCTTGGCGCGAAAGCGGCGCGCGGGTCATCGAAATCCCTGAAGCCCCTGATGCCGGGCCGGATTTGGCGGCGCTCAAAGCAGCACTTGAGGCACATAGCAAAACAGGCCCGGTGATCGTCGCGATGAGCGCAGCCGCCAACGTCACTGGCGTTTGCGCTGATGTTGTTGCGGTGACGCGGCTCGTCAAACGACATGGCGGGCTGATGGTTTGGGATTATGCGGGTGGCGGACCTTATCTGAAAATGGACATGGCCCCCGAGGCGGGTGCCGACATCGACGCGATTGTGTTTTCCGGTCACAAGTTCATCGGTGGTCCGGGCGCCAGCGGCGTTCTGATCCTGCGCCGTGACGCGGTACGCACAAGCGTGCCCTATCGCCCCGGCGGAGGCACCGTGGCCTTTGTAAACGCACATCAGCACGATTACGTCACCCATCTTGAACAGCGCGAAGAGGGCGGCACGCCCAATGTGATCGGCGACATCCGTGTCGCCTTGGCGATGATTGCAAAAGACGTGATCGGACAGGCCTATTTTGACGCCCGCAACTGGGAACTGGCGCGCGGCTCCTTTGCGGCATGGGGCGCACATCCCAATATTCATATTCTCGCATCAGAGCGGCGCGAACGTCTGCCGATCCTGTCATTTGTACCCTACACAAACGAGGGCGAGCGCATTGACCACAATGCCTTTACCCGCGCGCTGTCAGATCATTTTGGCATTCAGGCGCGCGGCGGGTGTTCCTGTGCGGGCCCATATGTACATGCGTTGCTGGGAATCGATGACGCCACATCATCAACCATCCGCGCGGATATCCTGCATGGCGACAACGCCAGCAAACCCGGTTTTGTGCGATTGAACCTAAGCGTTCTGATGCACGATGAAACCGTCGATTTCATTCTGGCCTCTGTCGCAGAGCTGGCCAGCGGCTGGACAGCCCAGGCCGCCTGACCACGTGCGGATCACAGCGTGGTTTTGCGATATTTAAACGCGCCAGACCCGCGCGCGATGATCTCTTGCGTTTCGTCCAGCACGGTTGCCTCGGCAAAAAACGTGCTGGCACCCCCGCCAGTGCGTCGTCCTTCGGCGATCAGAATATGGCCCTTGGGGCGGGATAGAAAGTTGGTTGTCATCGACAAGGTCAGTGCCAGCTTTTTATGCGCCGGATCGCCTGTGTAACATCCGGCATAGCCCATAACTGTGTCCAGCAATGTCGCATAAATCCCGCCATGCGGAATGCCCGCGCGGTTCATCAGGAAATGCTCAATCGGCAGCTCTATGCGGGCAAAATCACTGTCCCAGTGGGTCAGTTGAAAACCAAGATGGCGTTGCAGCGCATAGGGCGCCTCATTCAGTTCGGGATCAAGAGGGGTAAGGGTCATAACATCCGGGATGCCCGATGGTCAGACAGCCGTCAAGCCGCCATCGATAGCGATGGCCTGACCGGTCATGAATGAATTTTCCGGCGCACAAATCCAAAGCATAGCCTGCACCACTTCTTCGGGTTCGCACACCCGCCCCATAGGCACCCGTTTCGCGATGCGGGCATAGGCATCTTCACGGCTCAGCCCTGCGCGCGCACCAACCTGATCGGCCATCTCGTCGAACAGGGGCGTTGCGGAAAACGACGGGCACAGCGCGTTGATACGCACGCCGCGCTGCGCATTTTCATCTGCCGCGGCCCGGGTCAGCCCGACAACGGCGTGTTTGGCGGCCGCATACGCCGCAAGATGCCCTGCGCCTACCAATCCGGCGGCCGAAGCAACATTCAGAATCGCGCCCTGCCCGACCATTTGCATCAATGGAATCTGGTATTTCATGCCCAGAAACACGCTACGCGCATTCACCGCGATGGATCGATCAAAGTCTTCGACCGACAAATGCTGAAGCGGTTTTACGGCATGGCCCATCCCGGCATTGTTAATAGCCACATCCAACCCGCCCATTTCGTCAGCGATCCGCGCGATATGGGTTTTGATCGGCGCTTCCTGGGTGACATCCACTCGGTCGCTCAGCACCTCGACACCTTGCGCGCGCAGCTTGTCCGCCACGTCTGACAATGCACTTTCGCGCAGATCGCTCAGCGCAAGCCGCGCGCCCCGGGCGGCAAAACGCGCTGCGGCCAGCGCGCCAAACCCGCTGGCGGCCCCCGTGATCATCACCACTTTGTTTTTGAACGGCTCAGTCATGGCGCGTGGCCTCAAGCCCAGCGCGCGCGAATTGCGGGACAAAAGCACCAAGTTGCATGGCCCGGTCCGGGTCAGAGGCATTGCCGTCCAGCGCCCGTTTCAGAACGCCCTGAATAATCGCCCCCATACGAAAGAAGCAAAACGCCAGATAGAACCCGAACCGGTCAATTCCGGGCAGTCCCATGCGCTGACAATAGGCGGCGATAAAAGCAGCATCAGACGGAATGCCCAGCGCCGCGCGGTCCACCCCGGCCAGTCCGCGCCCTTCGGCGCCGGGCGGCATCTGCCATTGCATAATCACCGACCCAAGATCGGCAAACGGATGCCCGATGGTCGACAATTCCCAGTCCAGCATCGCCTTAGCCGTTTCGCTGTCTGTCGCGAACAGCATGTTATCAATCCGAAAATCACCATGCACCAGCGTGCGCCAGCCATCATCGGCGGGTGTATTGGCGGCAAGCCAGTCAATCAGCGCGTCCATATCCGGCAGCGACCTGGTTTCCGAGGCCCGGTATTGCGTGGTCCAGCGCGTGATCTGGCGTTCGTAATAATTGCCCTGTGGTCCGTAGTCTGACAATCCAACCGCTGCGATATCAACACTGTGGATCGCCGCCAGAACCCGGTTCATTTCGTCATAAACCCGCCCTCGTGCCGCCGGGCTTAGATCTGGCAGGCGCGGATCGTCAAAACTGCGCCCGTCGACATGGTCCATCACGTAAAAGGCTGATCCAATCACGGCGTCATCTTCGCACAACACCTGCATGCGCGCGACGGGTACGTCGCTGCCCGCCAGCGCTTTTTGCACGCGAAATTCGCGGTCAACGGCATGGGCAGATTTCAGCAAGACCCCCGGCGGCTTGCGACGCAGAACCAACCGGCGCATTGGCGTGGTCAGCAAAAACGTCGGGTTCGACTGGCCGCCTGTGATTTTCTCAGCCGTGAGCGGCCCTTCAAAGCCCGCCATATGGGCCGCAAGCCAGTCGGAAACCGCGTCTGTGTCAAGGTGGCTGGTGTGCATGCGTTCCTCCTTAGCTGTAGGTTAGCATGTCAGACTGATTTTCAGCGGTGATATGTGGCGTTTCGTTGAACCCGTGCAACCACGTGGCATCGCGCGCCATGACAAACCGGGTCACAGCGCAATTTTTGACCTGCAATTGCAACAGGATCATCTGTTGGGCAGGCGCGTCCAGCACATCCGCAACGGTGCGCCCGATGGCCCCGCCGGAGCTGACGGCGAGCGGTGTGCTGGCACCTCTTGCAGCCACGATTTCGCGCGCCTGACGTACCCGGGCGGTGAAATCTGCGAACCGTTCGGGCGGGTTTTCAATCGCGTCGCGTTGCCAGTCCAGAACCGTGTCGCGCAGAATGCGGAAATGGGTTTTGCGGTTGCTGTGCAGATCGGCGGGCTTGCCGTCGCGCGCGGCAAAACGCGCCTCAAGCAAGCCGGCAAAGTCAAATTCATTCCACCCGGGCACCACAATCGGAGTAAGCCCGGTCTGCAACGCAGTCTCCATCCCCTCCCATGTCTGGTGATGGCGTTTCTGCGCGCCGATAAAGATCGCGTCCGGCATGACGCCCTGCACCTTGAGTGCTTTGCCCAGCGCGCGCGACTGACGATGGCCCAGTTCGGACAGGTTGTCATAATCATCCGCCCCAAAACTGGCCTGAGCATGGCGCACCAAATGGAACATCCTGCTCATGACAGGCGCTTTTTCAGGCGATCCTGCGCGGTCATAAACTCTTGCTCCAGACGGTCCACCAGCGCCGCCGTGGGCAGCACGTCTTTGACCGCGCCGATGCCCTGACCTGATCCCCAGATGGTTTTCCATGTCTTAGGCTTTTCGCGCTTGTCGCTAAAATTCATCGTCGACAAATCGCCTTCGGGCAGATCGTCTGGGTCCATGCCCGCGTTGCTGACAGACCCTTTCAGATAATTCCCAGCCACACCGGTAAACAGCGATGAATACACAATGTCTTCGGCGCCGCTTTGCACAATCATATCCTTATAGCCCTGCACGGCGTTTGCCTCTTGGGTGGCAATAAAGGGCGAGCCGATATAGCCCAGATCAGCCCCCATCGCGAGCGCGCCCAACAGCGCATCACCCGTGCCAATGGCTCCGGACAACAACAGCGGACCGTCAAACCATTCGCGAATTTCCTGGACCAGGGCAAAGGGCGATTGCGGCCCGGCATGCCCACCAGCCCCGGATGCCACAGCGATCAGCCCGTCAGCGCCCTTTTCAACCGCCTTATGGGCAAAACGGTTGTTGATCACATCATGCAGAGCGATACCGCCGCAATCATGTGCGGCCTCGTTGACCTCGACCCGCGCGCCCAAAGAGGTGATCCAGATCGGCACCTTGTGGCGGTTGCAAATTTCCAGATCCCGATCCAGCCGCACGTTTGAGCGATGCACAATCTGATTTACCGCAAATGGTGCCGCTGGCCTGTCAGGATTGACCTGATTGTAGCGGTCCAGCTCTTCTGTGATCCGGGTCAGCCACGTGTCCAGCAAAGGCGGATCGCCTTCGGCCTCGCGCGCGTTCAGGGCTGGAAAGCTGCCGATCACACCCGCCTTGCATTGCGCGATGACCAGTTCTGGCACCGAAATGATGAAAAGTGGTGATGCGACAGCAGGGATACGCAATCCCTGAAGCGCCTTAGGCAAGTGGCTGTCCCCGGGCATATGTTGTCTCCTGTTCCCTAAAGCCACGGTAGACCCGTTGCCGGGCAAGGCAAGAGAAGGGTGAAACGACATTGCGTCACATCCGGCCCCGGAATGGGATCAGGCCAAAACCTTGCCTTTTAACGCGTTATGCTCGCGGTTTGGTCCGCCATTCCGGCTCATGTTGAGACATCAGCATGTATCCAATGGCAGACAGGAACCCAAGCAGAGAAAACAGCGCGACCCACGCCCCCCCGCTGTGGCCGTTCATATCAACAAAATGCGCGAAGCCCATTTGAGAACTGTAAAGCACCCAACCCGCAATAACGAGCGCGATGCCAAATTCAACATGCCGATCCAGCAACCTGAGCAAGGCCGCGACAAAGACAAAAATGATCGTCGCGTGATGCGCAATTGTTCCCGCCACCGTGTGCTGATGGTGGTTCAGAAAGACCATGGCGAGCACCACTGCGAACACCACGGAATTGATCGCCAGAGAAATGTCTGGCCCAAATTTTCGCATCATCACAAGGCCCCCAATTCCAATCACCAGAATGGCCCCCATTAGCGAGACATGCTCTTGTTCTGAATGGCCCGCGCCGTCAAAAACGCCCAATGGCGGGTGCATGATGAACGTGTCCGCCAAAATATATACCGAGGCTGCGATGATCATGCCCCATGCCTCTATTCGATTATAGAAGGGCCGGTTGTCCGGCGTCAGAATTGCAGCCCCACCAACGATGACAAGCGCGGCGCCCATCCCGAAATGCCCAAAAAACTGATCCATAATATGGCCCGGTTTATGCGGCACAAGCCACACGAACAAAAACACCGCAAACACAGTTTGCGCCGCCAAATAAGCAAAAAACACAGCCAAATTCACTTTCATCGTGTCCCCCTTTCACCCCCATTCTTGAAGGCAATTACGGACAAGACACTTTGTCGCAGGCCTGTTTGTCAACCTTTTTGCATGTCAGGAAGCGCATAGTCGGCAAACTGAGTGCGCAATGTCAGCTTGGAAACTTTACCCGTTGCGGTCAGCGGAATCTCATCAACAAACACCACATCATCAGGCAGCTGCCAGCGCGCGAAATGTTCGCCAAGCAGGTCCATCAGTTCGGAAACCACGGGTTGTCCATCAGGCGACGGCACCACGATCAACAGCGGGCGTTCGTCCCATTTGGGATGAGCAACCGCGATCACTGCGCAATTGGCCACCTTGGGATGCGCCATGACGGTGTTTTCCAAATCCAGCGAGCTGATCCATTCGCCGCCTGACTTGATAAGGTCCTTGGCTCGGTCTGTGATGCTCAGAAATCCATTTGTATCGATAGTCGCCACATCACCGGTACCGAACCAGCCGTCGTCGTCAAATGCCGCAGCGCTGGCGTCCTCGTTTTTGAAATACCCGGCGGTGATGGCGTTTCCGCGCACAAACAACTCTCCGGCAGCCGCCCCGTCATGGGGCAAACGTGTGCCGTCTTCATCAACGATCTTCAGCTCGACCCCAAAGACGCGACGTCCTTGTTTGGACTTAAGCTGAACCCGTTCGCTTGTCGGCATATCGTCCAGATGCGGCGGCAGATTACCTTGGGTGCCAATCGGGCTCATCTCGGTCATGCCCCAGGCGTGACACACGTTCACGCCCGCCTCTTCAAAGGTCTGCACCATGCTGGCCGGCGCTGCCGAGCCGCCCACCACCATGTCTTTCAACGCGCCGGGCATACGGCCTTGTTTTTGCACCTCGCCCAAGAGGCCCAGCCAGACCGTAGGTACCCCCCAGGCGGAATACACATTTTCATCTTCCATCAGCCGGAACAGGTTTTCGCCATCCAGCCCCGCGCCGGGAAACACCAACGACGCGCCTGTCAGGGGCGCAGTATACGGCAGACCCCATGCATTGACGTGGAACAAGGGAACAACTGGCAGGATGCGCCGCCCCGGTTGCAATGTCTGGGGCAAGGAAAGCCCCACCATCATCGCATGCAGAACCGTAGAGCGGTGGGTGTAAAGCGTGCCTTTGGGATGGCCGGTGGTGCCAGATGTATAACACAGCCCCGCTGCGGTCTCTTCGGGGAATTCGGGCCAGTCAATTTCTTCGGGTTGCCCCTCAAGAAGCTCTTCGTAACACAGGTAATCCCCGTCCGGCATATGGGCGCGGTCGGTCATGACCACCACTTGCAAACCCTCCGGCCACTGATCCCGCAACGCGGCCACAATGGGCACAAAGGTCAGGTCGACAAACAGCATCGTGTCCTGCGCATGGGTGACGATATAGGTCATCTGCTCGGCGGACAGGCGGGGGTTGATGGTGTGACACACCGCACCCATGCCTGAGATTGCATAATACAGCTCAAAATGGCGGTATCCATTCCATGCCAGCGTCGCAATGCGGTCGCCCATCTGCGCGCCCTGCGCCCTCAGACCATGGGCAAGCTGTGCCACCCGGTGGGCCGTTTGAGCATAGGTTTGACGATGGATATCGCCTTCGGTGCGCGCTGACACAATCTCACCCGTTGGATGTATCTCAGCGGCAAATGTCAAAATATCCGCGATCTTAAGCGGACGCATCATCATGGAACCCAGCAATTGCGGCCCTCCCCTGCCGTAAAAGATGTCAATTCTACTTGATACGTTAGGCACTTGGCGGCGGATTGCAAAAGGTTACTTTGTGAATGATCTTTATTTTTTCAGCGCCCTGCACAGCACCCGTTCGCAGGCGCGCAGACTTGCCGATTGCCGATGGCGCGCGCGGTTCTTAGGTTCTAAAGCGAAAGGAGACTTATCATGTCCGTCCGCCCGATACTGGAAACCCGCAAATCCCAACCCACGATGGAGGGCGCCGGCGTGCATCTGCACCGCGCCTTTGGGTTTCGCGATCCTGACGAGCTTGATCCCTTTCTGATGATGGATCATTTCCGCAATGATGATCCGGCCAAATATCAGGCCGGGTTCCCCTGGCACCCGCATCGCGGCATCGAGACGATCACCTATATTCTGTCGGGCGCGGTCGAACATCAGGATTCGCTGGGCAATACCGGACATCTGGGCGCAGGCGATGTGCAATGGATGACCGCCGGGTCCGGCATCATGCATCAGGAAATGCCAAAACCCGACGCGCGTGGCGGCAATCACGGGTTTCAGCTGTGGGCGAACCTGCCCGGCGCGCTCAAAATGACCAACCCGTGCTATCAGGACGTTGCAGCGCGGGAAATCCCCGAGATCATTGACGATGATGGCACCCGGGTGCGTGTGATCATCGGCAGTTTTTGGGGGCAGAATGGCCCGGTGGATGGCATTGCTGCTGATCCGGTATTTTTGGACGTCACAATCCCTGCAGGCGTGAAAAAGACCTTGCCCGTTGATACATACCGGCGCGCATTTGCCTATGTGTTCGAAGGCGACGCCGCCTTTGCTGATGCCAGCACCCCCACCGGAATTCTGTTAGAGAAAGAAGTCGCCGGAGAAGAGGTTAACATCCGCGATATGTCGGGCGACCGCACGCTGATCCGATTTGGTACAGGCGACGAAGTGACCGTTCAGGCAGGCGAACAGGGAGTGCGCTTTCTGCTGATTTCAGGCACGCCCATTCAGGAACCAGTGGCATGGCACGGCCCGATTGTGATGAACACACAGGCCGAGCTGCGACAGGCGTTTTCCGAATTGCGCAACGGCACATTCATCAAACCGGCCCATTGATCCAAATTGGGCGGCGCGGTTCCGACCTCAGGCGTGCACCGATTTGCGCACCATGTCCCAGTAGATTTTCTCGACCTCGCCCAGCGATAGACGCCCCCCCTGACGAAACCACGTATTGACCCCGGTCAGCATTGCAATCACCGCCATGGCTGCGATTTTGGTGTCGTGCACCTGAAACTGCCCGCTGGCGACCCCGGTCTTGAGGATGTCTTCCAGTGCATCCTCATAGCGCCGGCGCAGCGTCTCAATCTCTGCAAAGTTCTCGGGGTTGAGATTGCGTAATTCCATATAAGCAATAAACACCTCATCCGGGCGTTCTGCGTGGAATTGCAAGTGAAACCGAGTGAACTGCTCCAGCGCGGATTGCGCATCTTCGGGGGCTGGCAACTCTTGTCGCGCCTGCATCAGCTCGTGCATGTGGTTGCGCATCAGGTCAAACAACAGCGTCTGCTTGTCTGGCGTGTAATTATAGAGCGCGCCCGCCTGCACCCCAACATCGCGCGCAATCTGGCGCATCGACACTGCAGCATAGCCATGTTGCGCAAACAGTTTCAGCGCAGCCGCGCGCACACGCGGGCCAGTGATGTCAGAGTGTGATCCTGCCGTTCTTGCCATGAGGTCAGATTATCTGAACACGTGTTCTTATAAAACCCCTGCTTGCCTTGTGGCCTGCGCCGGGGCAAAACAGGCGCAACTTTTGATCCCGAGGCCCCATGAAACACGCCCTGCTTCTTTCTATTCTCGCTCTGGTGGCCTGCAGTCCTGAAACGACCAGTCAACAGATCGACGATCGTGATGCGGCGGCTGCGGACTATCCTGATCTGGTGCCGCTTGAGGAAACGCTGGTTTTGGACACGCCCCGGATTTCCGAAAACAGCGAAGACGAACTGGAAGCGCGGGCAAATCGGTTGAAACGCCGGGCACAGGAGCTGAGGAACACGCCTGTTCAATAGGCATCGCCTGATTGGTGCAAATTGTTTTGCGAGGCCGCGACGTGGCGCCGTTGCACAGCTCATCGGAACCGGATACATGGCGCTCAGTAAAAAATGCACCATCAAGGAGAACGCCAGATGACCACCCCCCTGCGTCTTGGGATTGCCGGGCTTGGCACCGTCGGAGTCGGCGTCGTCAAGATTGTCCGCCAGAAAGCCAATCTTTTGGCCGTGCGCACCGGACGTCCCGTGGTCATCACAGCCATCAGCGCCCGTTCGCGTAACAAGGATCGCGGCGTCAGCCTGTCCGGCTATGCGTGGGAAGACGACCCCGTTGCATTGGCAAAACGCGACGATGTCGATGTCTTTGTTGAATTGATGGGCGGCGAAAATGGCCCTGCCAAAGCCTCGATCGAGGCGGCACTTGCGTCCGGTAAGGATGTTGTGACCGCCAACAAGGCTTTGCTGGCGCACCACGGTCAGAATTTGGCGGAAGCCGCCGAAGCGGCTGGGCGCGTGATCCGGTTTGAGGCCGCTGTTGCCGGGGGCATACCCGTCATCAAGGCGCTGACCGAAGGACTGGCCGGGAATGACATCACCCGTGTCATGGGCGTCATGAACGGCACCTGCAATTACATCCTGACCCGGATGCAGGATGCGGGCCTGCCTTATGATGAGGTTTTTGAAGAGGCCAGCAAGCTTGGCTATCTTGAGGCCGATCCAAATCTGGACGTGGGTGGCATTGATGCAGGGCACAAACTGGCTCTGCTGTCGTCCATCGCGTTTGGCACGCGGGTGAATTTCGAAGGGGTCGAGCTGGAAGGCATTCAGCGCATTTCCATCGAAGACATCCGTCAGGCCGAAGATCTTGGCTATAAGATCAAGCTTCTGGGTGTCGCTCAGATGACTGGTCGCGGGTTGGAACAACGCATGTCGCCGTGCCTGGTGCCTGCAGACAGCCCACTGGGCCAGCTTAAGGGCGGCACGAATATGGTTGTCATCGAAGGCGACGCAGTGGAACAGGTTGTTATGCGCGGCCCCGGTGCGGGCGAAGGCCCGACCGCAAGCGCCGTTTTAGGCGACGTTTGTGATATTGCGCGCGGGTTCCGATTGTCGACCTTTGGCATCCCGGCGCTTGAACTGACCACGGCCAAAGCCGCCCAGTCCAACTCTCCGGCACCGTACTATCTGCACCTGACGCTACAGGATCGTCCCGGCGCGCTTGCCAAAATCGCCGCCGCCCTGGGCGAACACGGTATCAGCATCGACCGTATGCGCCAGACCCGCCACGACGACACCGCTGCACCCGTTCTGATTGTCACGCACAAGACCCAGCGCGCTGATCTGGATGCCGCGATTGATGCGATGCGCGCCTCTGGCGTGATGGCCGCCGACCCTGTGGCCCTGCGCATAGAGAGCGTCTGAACAAACCCTAAATGTTCTGAACTTTCGCACCCAACGGGCAAAACCGTTGGGTGCATTGGTTTTTGGGCCGCCGTTTTGTATTTGGGAACATGCCGGACATGGGGTTGTAGCACCGCTGCCACTGAGTTATTCCGGGGTTGGACCCTCAAACAAGGAATTTTCCATGACCAACAAAGCGGAATTTCATGACCGTATGCTTTCACTCGGCCTGGCACGTGTTGCCGAGCAGGCCGCCATTGCGTCTGCCAAACTGATTGGCAACGGGGATGAGAAGGCCGCGGATCAGGCCGCCGTCAACGCGATGCGTGAGCAGCTGAACCTGCTGGAAATTGCTGGTGTTGTGGTGATTGGTGAAGGCGAACGTGACGAAGCGCCAATGTTGTTCATTGGAGAAGAAGTAGGCACTGGCGACGGCCCCGGTGTGGATATCGCACTGGACCCTCTGGAAGGCACCACGTTGACCGCCAAGGACATGCCCAACGCTCTGACCGTGATTGCCATGGGACCGCGCGGCTCCATGCTGCACGCACCTGACGTTTACATGGACAAGCTCGCCATTGGGCCGGGATTTGAAGAAAACGTTGTCACCCTGGAGATGAGCCCCAAGGAACGGGTGGAAAAGCTGGCCGCGGCCAAAGGCTGTGACACAAGCGACATCACCGTCTGCATTCTGGAACGCCCGCGCCACGAAGACATGATCGCACAAGTGCGCGAAACCGGCGCCTCGATCCGTCTAATCACTGATGGTGACGTGGCTGGTGTAATGCACTGCGCCGAAGCTGACATCACCGGCATCGATATGTATATGGGCTCTGGTGGCGCACCCGAAGGCGTGCTGGCAGCTTCAGCTCTGAAATGCATGGGTGGCCAGATGTGGGGACGCCTGACGTTCCGCAACGACGACGAACGTGGCCGCGCCGCCAAGGCAGGCATCACTGATCTGGACCGGATTTACAGCCGCGACGAGATGGTCACCGGTGACGTGATCTTTGCCGCCACAGGCGTGACGGGCGGTTCGCTTTTGCCCGCGATCAGACGCCAACCCGGCTGGGTTGAGACAACAACTCTGTTGATGCGCTCGAAATCCGGCTCGGTACGGCGCATGTCCTATCGCGCACCAATCGAGGATTAAATGACGCGGGCACTTGTCCTGATTGACATCCAGGAGGGCATGGATAGCCCTCTTTGGGGTGCCCGCAACAATCCCGATGCCGAAGACAATGCGGCGCGCCTTTTGGCGCGCTTTCGCATTTCCGGGGCTCCTGTGGCGCATGTTCAGCACTTCTCGACACGCCCATCCAGCCCGCTGCACCCCGACAATGGCGGCAACGCCATCAAAGCACTTGTCGCGCCTGTGGGCGCCGAGCCGGTCTTTGCCAAGCAGACCAATTCGGCCTTTATCGGCACCAAGCTGGAAACCCATTTGCACCAGATTGGCGCAACAGGCGTGGTGATTGCGGGGCTTTCGACACCCCAGTGCATTTCGACGTCGGTGCGGATGGCGGCCAATCTGGGCTTTGACGTCTGGCTGGCCCATGACGCCTGCGCCGCGTTTGACACGCATGCGCGCACCACGTGGCGCGCTGGCCTGCCTGCCCTGAGCGCGCAACAAATACATGATGCAGAGGTTTCGATGTTGCACGGAGAATTTGCCCAGGCCCGCAGCACCGATGACATTCTGAAAGACATGACATGAACGATTTTCTGGACGTGTCACAATCACTGACCGGCCGTCGCTGGATTGGCCCCTCGGTCGAACTGACCCGCGCCTCAGAACAACTGGCGCAGGACACCACCCTGCCCCCGGCGCTGTGCGCTGTGCTGGCACGGCGTGGTGTGACCGCGCAGGACGCAGCCAGCTTTCTGGAGCCCAAACTGGCCGATTTGTTGCCAGACCCGCGCAGCATCAAAGACATGGAAACCGCCGCCACCCGGTTTCTGGCGGCTGTCAGCGCGCGCCAGCGCATTGCCGTCTTTGCCGATTACGACGTAGATGGCGGCAGCTCTGCCGCCTTGCTGATCACGTGGCTGCGCGATCTGAACCTGCAAGCCACGCTTTATGTCCCGGACCGCATTGACGAAGGCTATGGGCCCAACGAAGCCGCCATGGCCGCGCTGGCCCGTGATCATGATCTGATCATCTGCGTGGACTGCGGCACGCTGAGCCATGGTCCGATTGCTGCCGCCGTTGGGGCGGATGTGATTGTGCTGGATCACCACCTCGGCGGCGAAACGCTGCCCGATTGTTACGCTGTAGTGAACCCGAACCGGCAGGATGAATCCGGTGATCTGGCGCATCTGTGTGCCGCATCGGTGGTGTTCCTGATGCTGGTCGAAGCCAACCGCCAAATGCGGAGCCAAGGCACGGCAGGCCCGGACCTGATCGCACTTCTGGATCTTGTGGCGCTGGCCACTGTGGCTGATGTGGCACCATTGGTTGGCGTCAACCGTGCGCTTGTGCGTCAGGGTCTTAAGGTGATGGCACGGCGCGACCGTCCCGGCATTGTTGCCCTGTCTGACGTGTCGCGCATGGACGCCACGCCAAATACCTATCATCTTGGGTTTCTGCTGGGTCCCCGCGTCAATGCGGGCGGGCGTATCGGTCAGGCCGATCTGGGTGCGCGTCTTTTGTCCACCAACAACGCGGCCGAGGCCGGAGCGATGGCGGATCGGCTGGATCAGCTGAACACGGAACGGCGCGACATCGAATCCGCTGTGCGCGCTGCCGCGATGGAACAGGCCGAAGCACGTGGGCTTGACGCGCCGCTGGTCTGGGCTGCGGGCGAAGGCTGGCATCCCGGCGTCGTGGGCATTGTCGCCAGCCGCCTGAAAGAGGCCACCAACCGCCCGGCGATTGTCATTGGATTGGACGGCGACGAGGGCAAAGGCTCGGGCCGCTCGATCTCTGGCGTCGATCTCGGGGCCTCGATCCAGAAACTGGTCGCCGAAGAGCTCTTGCTCAAAGGGGGCGGACACAAAATGGCGGCAGGCCTGACAGTGGCCCGCGATCAGCTTGATGCCGCCATGGCGCGGCTGGCCGAATTGCTGGTCAAACAGGGCGCAGGGGATGCCGGTCCGGCCGACCTCAAGGTTGAAGGCCTGCTCATGCCGGGCGCCGCAACGGTCGAGTTGATTCAGGACATCGAAAAAGCAGGCCCGTTTGGCGCAGGCGCTGCCGCCCCGCGCTTTGCTTTTCCCGAGGTAGAGATTCGCTTTGCCAAGCGCGTCGGCGACAGCCACCTCAAAATCACGTTCGGCGACGGGTTAGGCGCGCGGATCGATGCCATTTGCTTTGGCGCCTTTGACGGACCGCTTGGTCCGGCGCTGGAATCACATGGCGGCGCCCGGTTTCATCTTGCCGGACGGCTGGAAATCAACAGCTGGGGTGGACGCCAGTCGGTCCAGCTGCGACTGGAAGACGCCGCCCCGGCCTGATCCCGAAAAAATCGCAACCGAGTCTGATATTTTCACTTGCGCACCGAAGGCTGTTTGCCTAAATACCGGCTCACGCTTCGGCACGGCCCGTTCGTCTATCGGTTAGGACGCCAGGTTTTCAACCTGGAAAGACGAGTTCGATTCTCGTACGGGCTGCCACCGAAGCATTTTTCCGAAACTTCGGAAGTATTCAGGAACCAACGGTTCACATGGCCCGTTCGTCTATCGGTTAGGACGCCAGGTTTTCAACCTGGAAAGACGAGTTCGATTCTCGTACGGGCTGCCACTTTATCCCTTGATATCCTTCAATTTGGTTCCACTGCTGATACGCTCGGCAAGGTCGTGTCACCACGTTTTGCGGTGTGCATCTGGTCAACGGGATGGTCCTTGCGACAAGTGTATAGAACACTCATTTTAGTGTTGAACACCGCCGGTCCAATGATCTCAATCTGACGATATGAACGCCGATCTCCGGCCTCGATTTCGCAACCGGTCAAATCCATCCGGCAGATTTCAAAGCCCCTTCAAAAGACCGGCCAACCGGTATTTCCGTGCCGTCCTTGGTTCGAATGACGCGTTTTCGATTCTCGTGGCGAATCTCGTCCACGGCTGCTGCCGAAACCCACCATGACTTGTGAACCTGCAACCCGTCTGTATTGGTCAACTCGCGCTTGGCGTCGCTCATCCTGTGCAACATCATCCCGGTCCCTTCGTTGGTATGGACATGCAGATAATGGTCTTCCATGCGCATAAACTGAATGATGCCGGAAAGCCCTTCGGGCCGCCGCTCTAACCGGGCTACGTTTGGCCGGATATCTGTTGAACCGCCCTCTTCTGCTGGTGTCGAAACACCTTCTGCCTGATCTTTTTTATGCTCGTCAAACAAAGGCCATCGCTCGATCAGAATGTACTGAACCAGACAAAAAACCAGATTGATGACCATCACGTTCAGATAGGTCAGCCAGGGCGGAGGAAGACCACGCACCGGTGCAACAATTGCGTCAAGCAGAAACCGCACCTCAAAGGTCAGCGGCACGGCCCCGATAATAGCCGTCGCCATCAATAAAACCCACCCTGCAACCATCTCAGTTCCAAAAGTCGCGCGAACGCCACGCGAAATCAGGATCATCTGCAACCAACCGGCTGTGATCGCAATACTCCAAAACACGATCTGACCGGGAATCGCCTGCCTGCTGCCTTCTTCGTTGATCGAAATCCAGATCATCAGCGCACATGTCAGCGCCATCGCCACAACATAGCGCAAAGCAAGATTTGATCTGATCGCTTTCATCGTTTTGGTCCACCAACTGACTGTACGGGTCACGCTTCGTGAACTGTACCACGAACGTCGATAACGAAGAAATCGCAACGTTTCCGAAGGCTTGCTGGCAAAAAATCAGCAAAGCGCCAACGTCATGCCAGCAGTCCAAACACAGAAAGGCACCACCAGATGACTTGCGTCATGCGATTTTTAATACTCTCCGCCGCTCTTGCCTCAACCAGCGCTGATGCCGGGCAAGTTGACCTGACAATGACCGGCTTTGCCAGCGACAGCGGGCGAGCCCGGATCGTATTGATGGAAGGCAACGAAGCCTATTCGGGTCATCGGCCCGTCACGCATACTGCGTCCGTCCCTATCAAGCACGGGCGGGCAATGTGGTCTGGCTCGGTTGCGCCCGGAACATACGCAATCATTGCGCATCATGACAAAAACGCAAACGACGCGCTGGACCGGCCAATATTCGGTCTTCCGGTTGAACCTTATGGGTTTTCGAATGGGACATGGACCAGCATCGGGCTGCCCGCATTCGACGACGTTGCCTTCGATATTGGGACGGGTGTCGCGCCCCAACGTATCACGATGCGAACCAATGCGTTTGTCACTATAGCCCAGATCGCAGCGACCGGAGCCGCCGCGCTGATGGCTTTATTTGCCCTTGCCGCCGTCGGCCGTCGCCGCGCACATCGCCCTATCCAGAAAGGAATATTCCTATGAACGTCACCACAATCACCCGCGCCGGAGCGGCGGGTATGATCATCAGCGGTTTCGCCTTGGGATACTCATATGTGTCGCATCCACACCATATGGCTCCGGAAACAATCGGCTCGACATTCTGGGTGATAATCCATGCACTCTTTGCGCTGTCTTTGGTGCTTGGGCTTCTGGGCACAACCACACTTTATGCACCAACCGCCACCCGTTCCGGCGGCTGGGGGCTTGGTGGATATGTCTCTCTCTTCATTGGGATGATGTTGATTTTCGGTCTGGACTACTACGAAGTTCTGATCGCGCCGTACCTGGCCCGACACTATCCGAATGTGATCATCGATCACGGCGCGGGCGATGCAATGGGGCCGGTTGCGGTCTTCTTCCCGCTCGCCGGAGGTCTGACCGTTCTTGGCTATGCCGCGCTGGCCTTTGGCTGGATGAAAGGAAAGATTCTGTCCAAACCGGTCGCCACCGCCATGATAATCGCCTCACTTGCGTTTGGTTTTGGCCTCAGCCCGCTCGGCGACCTGATGGCGGCCCGGATTACGGCAGCCGCGTTTGGCGCAGCCCTTATCGCCATTGGTGTTTCCGCCTGGCGTTCTTCCGGCTTCGTGGCGACATCCTAGGCCAAGGCTTCAGCTTGCGGCTTGTGGAGGAGGTTGCCTTGCAACGGTTGACCAAAGGATCGAAGATATTCTGGCCGAGGTCGACCGTTGGGGCATCGCCGCCAATACCATCCCCTATCGTGTGCTGATGCGCTGTCGTGAAAAATGAACACGATCCTGACCGGCTGCAGAATGCGGTATTAGCATCTTTTTGCCACGTTTTATGGCCAGTCACGCCCGGCAGAGTGTGCGCATTTCGACTTTCGCCCATAAAATCGCGGCAACCTGCGATTTTCCGTCACGTTCCCTTTGTCAGGCACCACATTCGTCCTATGTTATGTCTAAGGCCAATTTCGGCGCTGCCATTCCGTCCCTTTCTGGAGGTTCCATTGAAAACCATTGTTGTTGCCACCGACCTGTCGCCGCGTTCAGATCGCGCGTTGCACCGAGCTTTGCGTCTTGCGGCCAAGCTTCAGGCCCACGCCCATGTGGTCTCGATCGTAGACGACGCAATGCCCGAGGATATGGTGACCCAGCTTTCCGAAAGTATTTCGGAACGCCTGACGACCTATATCGGTACGCTGGATGCGTCTGAAAACACCTCTGTCACTGTTCTGTCCGGCGATCCCGTTGAAATGGTGAATGAATATGCAATTGGTGAACAGGCCGATCTGCTGGTTCTGGGCGTGCATCGGCGTCGCGGATTTCTGGACCGTTTGCGGGAATCCACGTCTGAACGCATAGTGGCTGCCAGCATGGTGCCGGTGCTCGTTGTCAAAGATCTCGCCGACGCAGACTATGACACCATTCTTGCCCCGATCAGCTTTTCCGAGGCTTGCGCAGCGGCGCTGCGCTCTGCCGCTGTGATCGCACCCGAGGCCACCATGACGGCGTTTCACGCCCTGCATGTACCCTTTGCCGGATTGACAGGCGGGTCGCACGGCACAGAAATGTCGCGCGCTGTGCGCCGGGAAACCGAACAGAAACGCGAGGCCTGGCTGGAGGCGTATCAACAGCCGGAAGGCTATGAACCAGCCGAGATTATCACAGGCAGTGTCACCAAAACGTTGACGGACAAGCTGACCGAAGTCGCGCCCGACCTGATCGTATGTGGCACCCACACGCGCGGGCTGGCGCTGCACAGACTGGGCAGCTTTGCCGCCGACCTGCTGCGCGATCCACCTGCCGACATTCTGATGTCGCCGCCTCTGTCGCGTTAACCTTCAGCCAGGGGCACGGGCGTATCCACGCCCGCTGTCCACGGCTTGATATCGACCAGCGGCGTGCCGTCAAAACAATCGATGGCATCAATCCCGATTTCTCCAGTCTCGGGATCAAGTGACGTGATCGTCACCGCCGACATCGCCAGCGGATTGGGCCGGTTGGGCGATCGCAGCGAAAACGTACCGCGCGCGTATTGAGCATGGCGCGGTGCCTGAGTGATCAGATCACGCCGCGCACGGTGCATCCAATAGATCAGAAATATCCCACGACCGGGCTCTAACCCGATCAATCCGGGCGCAAAACCCTCATCCAGTTTGACTGTGAACTGACCGCCCTCTGCCGCTGCACGTTCGCGCGCCGAGGTGACGTTTTTGGGGCAATCGCCACGCTGCCACGGCGTATGAATGCGCCCGATAAATCGCAATGTTGCGTCTGTGTGTGCGCCTGGATCAAAGCCCAGCGTTGTTTCTCCGGGGCGAATATCCGGTTGATCGTCAGCCATGCGCAAACCTCCTGTTACGGTGCCATACTGACATCTGAAGAAACGCGCGCCACAGACCATTCGTCGCAATGCCCGGGAACGGGAAACGCCCACCTGAGTGGCGGGCGTTTAAGGAATTGCATGGCTAGTAAATCAACCAGACCAACGCCAGCGTGATAGACGGGAACATCGCCAGAATGGCCACGCGAACGATATCAGCCAGCACAAAGGGCGCGGTGCCCCGGAATGTCTGGCTGATCGGAATATCGCGCGCCATGGTGTTGATCACGAACAGGTTCATCCCCACCGGCGGCGTGATCAGCCCAACCTCAACCACAATCAGAACAATGATACCGAACCACAGGGCAAACTCTTCGGTGCCCATGCCGAAATCCAGCGAGGTCATGATTGGGAAAAAGATCGGTACGGTCAGCAACACCATCGACAGGCTGTCCATCACGCACCCGAAAATCAGGTAAAGCAACAGGACGCAGAACAACACGAACCACGGGCTGAACCCTTGTTCCAGCACCCACTGCGCCGACGTCTGAGGCAGCTGCGTCAGGGCCAGAAAGCTGTTGAACATGCCCGCACCCAACACAATCAGGAAAATCATGCCGGTTGAATTGGCTGTGGTCAGGATTGAATTCACAACCTTCTGCCAGTTCAGTCCGCCAGAGATCAATGCCACCAGCCCGGTGCCTGCTGCGCCCACGGCTGCCGCTTCGGTTGGGGTGAAAATGCCCGAATAAATGCCACCCACAACCGCCAGAAAGATCAGGATCACAGGCCAGACCGCGATCAGCGCCTTAAAGCGTTCCGAATAAGGTTGCGGTTCCAGCGCATCGCCCGATCCCGGTACCACCCGCACGTAAATTGCGATCACCAGCATATAGCCAATCGCCGCAAGGATGCCGGGAATAAAGGCCGCGACAAACAGCTTGGCGATATTCTGTTCGGTCAGAATGGCGTAGATCACCAGAATGACAGAGGGCGGGATCAGAATGCCCAGCGTGCCCCCAGCGGCCAGCGTGCCTGTGGCGAGCGGCCCGCTATAGCCGTAGCGGCGCAGTTCGGGCAAGGCGACTTGCCCCATTGTGGCCGCGGTGGCCAGAGATGAGCCGCAGATCGCACCAAATCCTGCGCAGGCGCCAATGGCCGACATTGCCACCCCACCTTTGAGATGCCCCAGCCAGCTTTCCGCCGCCTTAAACAACCCCTTGGACATGCCCGACAGCGTCGCGAACTGCCCCATCAGCAGGAACAGCGGCACAATCGACAGCGAATAGTTGGAAAACGTCCCGTACACGAGATGCTTCATCTGGCCCATCGTCATCATAGTGGAGCCAAAGACAATATAGGTCCCACCAGCCCCAACCGCCATCATCGCCAGCCCAATCGGGATGCGGATAAAGATCAGAATTAACAGAACCGGGAACGACCAAAGGCCAATTTCTAGATTGCTCATGCGGTCAGTTCCGATGGTTTAATGAAAATCGCGCGCAGGCTGCGCAAGACACAAAAGGCAGACACGATGACAAAGACAGCAGCGCCAAAAAAGCCTGCCGCATAGGCCATCCAGATCTCAAACTGCAGGATAAAGGTCGTCTCGTGGTAATTGTACTTGTCCATCATGCCCAAATACAGGCGCCACGCGATCACATAGGCCGCTACGAACATCATTACATCGGCGATCAGATCAATCACCTTGTTGGCAAACTTACCATAGGCGGCCTGAAACAGGTCCACCCGTGCATGGCCTCTGGTGTATTGGCACCACGGCATGAATGCGAAAATGGAAAACGCGACCCCGGCTTCGACAAGCTCAAAGTCGCCCGGAACCGGCCCTAACCCCAACGGGATCAGTGCGCGCCCTGTGATGGAAAGGCAAGTCATTATG
This sequence comes from Shimia sp., assembly GCF_039969785.1. Lineage (GTDB taxonomy): Bacteria > Pseudomonadota > Alphaproteobacteria > Rhodobacterales > Rhodobacteraceae > Shimia. The sequence continues at coordinate 39,929 of NZ_JBDVNC010000016.1, forward strand.
ATCAGGCCAATAAGCACGATCCCACCCAAAATGGCTGCAAAGCGCGCCAACCATCCGGTGCCCGTGTTCAACATCTGGTACATTGCGATTTGTGACCCCGTCCCTGTCCTGTGTTACTCTGCGTTGCCCGTGCTGACGTTGCACGCAGTGTTATGCCTAATGCGACACTATCTACCTGTCCTGTCAAGGTTTTCGTCACCCAAGGCGCAAGCAAGCTGCGTTCACCGGTCTGGCTCTGGTCTGGCCGCGAACGGTGCCAATTGTCGAAGACCCTCTCCCCCAAGGTCACAGTCAACTCCTGCACTGTTCTCCAAACCAGAGTCCGGCGCAAATAAAAATCCGGCATTCAAGATTGAATTTTGCTATGTTCAGGTGTCTACAGTTTGATCCGGGTCAGTTGGTAGAACTGCGATCCAGGTCCTTTAGGATCGGGCAATCGGGGCGTTCATCCCCGGCGCAGGCCCCGATCAGCTGCGACAGTGTCGACCGCATGTCCTGAAGTCCGGCAATCTTGGCATCAATCTCGCGCAGGTTCTCTTGCGCAACCCGTTTGACATCGGCACTGGCGCGCTGCTGATCTGCGTAAAGCTCCAGCAATGCACGGCAATTTTCGATGGTGAACCCAAGCGAACGAGCACGACCGATAAAGGCCAATCGGTGCAGGTCTCTGTCATCAAAATCCCGATACCCGTTGTCGCTGCGACATGGGGTGATAAAGCCGATATCCTCGTAATAGCGGATGGTCTTGGACGTTAGCCCTGACCGTTTGGCCACTTCTCCGATATTCATGACATTCTCCTTTGCTATTGCGCCGGAACCGGTGTTGGGATGCCCGCTTGGGTTCCGACATCCTCGTCCAGCGCCGGGTGAACCCAGCGTAGACGCAGCGCATTGCTCAGCACAAACACGCTGGACAACGCCATGGCGCCTGCCGCCAGAACCGGCGACAGCATCGGCCCGCCAAACGGGTACAACACCCCGGCGGCCACCGGGATCAGCACGATGTTATAGCCAAACGCCCAGAACAGGTTCTGGCGGATATTGCGGATCACCTGATTGCTGATCGCCACTGCGTTCACAACGCCACACACATCGCCGGACATCAACACCACATCCGCCGCCTCAATCGCCACATCGGTGCCGGTGCCGATGGCAATGCCCACATCCGCAGTCGCCAATGCAGGCGCGTCATTGATGCCATCGCCAACAAATGCCACCGCGCCATGCTGGTCCCGCAAGGTTTCCAGCGCTTTGACCTTTCCGTCCGGCAGGACCTGCGCGACCACATGATCAATGCCCAGCTCAGCCGCGATCACATCCGCCGTCTGGCGATTGTCCCCGGTGATCATAGCGACCTTGAGCCCCAGATCATGCAACGCACGGATCGCGACCCGCGCCGACGGCTTGACCGGATCGGCCACGCCCACCAGAGCCGCAATCTGGCCGTCGACGGCGATAAACAACGGCGTGCGCCCCATTTGCGCCAGCGCCTGTGCGCGGTCGCTCAATGAGCCAACGTCTAGCCCTTTGCGTGTCATCAGCCGCTCTGCGCCAATCATAACGTTGTGTCCGTCCACTTCGCCGCGCACGCCAAAGCCTGCCAAAGCGGCAAAGCCTGTGACCACAGGCGGCGCTTTGCCCTCCTGCCCGGCGGCACGCACCAAAGCCCGCGCAATCGGATGCTCAGAGGCCGCCTCGATCGCTGCGGCCAGCGTAAGGACGTGATCTGCCTGAAATCCCGACGCGACCTCTAGGTCGGTCAATTCCGGCTTGCCACGTGTCAGCGTACCGGTCTTGTCAAACGCCACCACCTGACAAGCGCGCAGGCTTTGCAATGCGTCGCCCTTGCGAAACAGCACTCCCAGCTGAGCCGCCCGCCCGGTGCCCACCATAATCGATGTGGGTGTGGCCAGCCCCATGGCGCATGGACACGCGATGATCAGCACCGCAACCCCTGCCACCAAAGCCCGGCTCAGCACCGGATCAGGTCCGAATATCAGCCACGTCACTACCGTCAGCACCGCCGCCGCCAGCACAGCGGGCACAAACCACGCAGTGATCCGATCCACCAACCCCTGAATGGGCAGTTTGGCGCCCTGCGCGTCCTGCACCATGCGGATGATCTGGGACAGCATCGTATCAGCGCCAACTTTCTCAGCCCGGAAGGTCAATGCGCCCTGCCCGTTCACCGTGCCCCCCAAGACATGTGTGCCCTGACCTTTTTCAACCGGCACAGGTTCGCCGGTGATCATGCTTTCATCCACCCACGACCGACCCTCAACCACTTGCCCGTCGACTGCGATTTTTTCGCCGGGGCGTACCAGCACATGATCTCCCACCACAATCGCCGCCAGCGGCACGTCTGAGATTTCACCATCCCGGACAACCCGCGCCTGTCGGGGCTGCAACCCGATCAGCTTGCGAATGGCGGCGCCCGTCTGCCCCTTGGCCCGCGCCTCCATCAGGCGACCGGTCAGGATCAACACCACAATCACCGCCGCGGCCTCGTAATACACATTGGCGGTGCCCACCGGCAAAACCCCGGGTGCGAAAGTGGATATCGCAGAGAACAGAAACGCCGCAGATGTGCCCAGCGCCACCAAAGAATTCATATCCGGTGCGCCTTTGAACAGCGCAGGGTATCCCTTGCTGTAAAACGCCCGGCCCGGCCCGATCAGCACCAACCCGGCCAGCAGGAATTGCGCATAATAGCTGTTTTGCAAACCGATATGTGCTGCCACCCAATGGTGCATACCCGGGATCATATGTGACCCCATCTCAAGCACAAACACCGGCGCCGCCAATATCGCCGCCCAGGCCGTGCGCCGTTTCAAGTCGCGCAACGCATCAAGCTTGCTGGTATCCGGCGCAGCGGTTTGATCACCCGGCACGTTTGCCTTGTACCCCGCCGCCGTGGACAGCGCCGCGATCTCGGGCGGGGTTGTTGCCCCCGCAAGATACGTCACATTTGCAGTCTCACTTGCCAGATTGATCTGTGCCGAGATCACCCCGCGCCCCGATTGCATTGCTTGCTCAGCGCGCCGCACGCATCCTGCACAGCTCATGTCGCCAATGGTCAGCCGCGCGATATCACAAACCGCCGGATACCCGGCCTGTTCCAGCGCTTCGACCAGATCGTTCACAGATGCGGGCGTGTCAAAGGTGACGCTGGCGGTTTCGCTGGCCAGATTTACAGCCGCAACATCAACCCCTGTGACGGCCGCCAGCGCCCGTTCCGCACGCCCTGCGCAGGACGCACAGTTCAGGCCCTGAATTCGAATTTGTATCGTTTGAGAATCTGTCATGACTTCACCGACTGAGCCGCCTGTCAGGGTACATAAAGGTTCCAGCAAGGGGAAGGTCAAGGCTACCATGACAATCCAGCTTATATTGGACGACTTGCCGCAGAAATTGCTCGATTTCTGTGTGGCATGAACTGTAAAGTTCGAGAGCAACGCCATTTTCTATTTAATTTGCGCGTTTAATTAAATATACGGACGCAAGAGGAGGGCAGTATGTTCCTTGAAAATGGCCCATGCACATCCGGGATTGGGGCGCTTGCCGCCACGACCGCCGAAAAATCGTCGACCACAATGCCCGGCCTGCGCGCACGCTTCGCGACTTGGACCATAGCTATTCTCAGCCTCGCCACACCTCATATGGCCGCCGCGGGGCCCCTGCCCTCTGCCGATGCGGTGTTCCCCGAACCAGATATGACCCGGGTCGAGCTGGGATGGCAGCTGTTTTATGACCCAATCCTCAGCGGCAATCGCACGGTTTCCTGCGCCACCTGTCACCATCCTCGCCTTGGCACCGGCGACGGGTTGTCGCTCGGAATCGGCGATGGCGGGATTGGGCTGGGCATTGATCGCAAGATTGATCCTGAAAACCCACCCGAACAACGCATCCCCCGTAACGCGCCCGCACTCTTTAACCTTGGGGCCAGCGAATTCACCCGTCTTTTCCACGATGGCCGCCTTGAAACGGATGTCACCCGCGCCTCAGGGTTTCGCACGCCTTTGGGCACGGAAATGGAGGCCGGGTTTGACTCGGCCCTTGCCGCTCAAGCCATGTTTCCGGTTCTGTCAGGCGATGAAATGGCCGGGCATTACTCGGAGAATGACGTCGCACAGGTCGTGCGCCAGGGATTCCTGACCGGTCCGGGTGGCGCTTGGGACATTCTGGCAAAACGTGTCGAAGCGATCCCCGCCTATCGCACTTCCTTTGACACAGTGATCGGCGCCGACACGCCTGTCCGGTTTCACGACATCGCCAATGTCATGGCCGATTTCATCCGGTTTGAATGGCGCGCGGACAACAGCCCGTTTGACACCTACTTGCGCGACGCCACTCCGTTGCCTGCTTCAGCGGCCAAAGGGATGGAGTTATTTTACGGCAAGGCACAATGCGACAGCTGCCATTCCGGCCAGTTTCAGACCGATCACGGTTTTCATGCGATCGCCATGCCCCAGATCGGCCCCGGCAAAGCCGCACGATTTGAAAGCCATAACCGCGACGTGGGCCGCATGCGGGTGACGGGTGCTGCCGAAGACGCTTATCGGTTCCGCACACCGTCGCTGCGTAACCTGCCCGAGACCGGTCCCTATGGCCATGCCGGGGCATATGCGACCATCGAAGCCGTTGTGCGTCACCACCTTGATCCCGTCGCCAGCCTGCACGCCTATGATCCCACAATGGCGTTGTTGCTTCCGCCCGATTATGACAACGATTTTGCGCTGCAGAATACGCCTGAAGACCTTGCCGCAATTGCGCATGCCAACGAATTGACCCCCATCAGCCTGAGCGATGCCGAAGTATCTGACATCGTCGCCTTCCTGCGCGCTTTGCAGGACCCCGGGGTTGCGGAGAATCGCCTGGGCGTCCCTGCGACTGTTCACAGTGGGCTTTTGGTTGATCAATAAATGCGCGAAAGCCATGCACTTAGCGCATATCTCGACTGCAATTGCCGGGCGCGCCCCCCCTCCGGGTGCCTAAGGTGCCCACTCAAAACATGCCTTAGACCTTTGTTCTGCAAGTCATAACCGCAATTCCCCGGACGCGGCCGTATATGCGTCGCGCAAAAGTTTCAGGACCCATGCCAACATAATGGGCGACCTGAGACACCCTGACCGTTGCCGCAATGCGGCAAATGCGGTATTGACGGCGCGGAAACAGGAGCTTGCGCTTGTGCCGTCCCATCGGTCCGGCGCGTTTCGCCCCGCCACTTGGTAAAGGAAGAATTTATGACCAACGTAGTGATCGCCTCAGCTGCACGGACCGCTGTCGGCAGCTTTAGCGGCTCGTTCGCCAACACCCCCGCCCATGATCTCGGCGCGACTGTTCTCAAAGCTCTGGTCGAGCGCGCAGGCGTCGACCCTTCGGAAGTTTCCGAAACAATTCTCGGTCAGGTTCTGACCGGCGGCCAAGGCCAAAACCCTGCCCGTCAGGCCCACATCAACGCGGGCTTTGCCAAAGAAAGCGCCGCATGGGGCATCAACCAGGTATGTGGTTCTGGCCTGCGCGCCGTAGCTCTGGCCGCACAGCACGTTCAGCTGGGCGATGCATCCATCGTTGCAGCTGGTGGTCAGGAAAACATGTCCATGTCGCCCCACGTGGCGAACCTGCGTCCCGGCACCAAAATGGGTGACGTGAAGTACATCGATTCGATGATCCGCGACGGTCTTTGGGATGCGTTCAACGGCTACCACATGGGTCAGACCGCTGAAAACGTCGCCAACCAGTGGCAGATCAGCCGCGACATGCAGGACGAATTTGCAGTTGGGTCGCAGAACAAAGCCGAAGCCGCCCAGAAGGCAGGCAAGTTTGCAGATGAAATCACACCCTTTACCGTGAAAACCCGCAAAGGCGACATCATCGTGGACAGCGATGAATACATCCGCCACGGCGCCAATATCGAAGCCATGGCTAAAATGCGCCCTGCATTTGCCAAAGACGGCTCCGTAACGGCTGCTAACGCATCGGGCCTGAATGACGGCGCTGCTGGTGCCCTGGTGATGTCCGCTGATGAAGCCGAAAAGCGCGGCATCGAGCCTCTGGCCCGTATCGCCTCTTATGCCACTGCTGGTCTGGACCCGTCGATCATGGGCGTTGGCCCGATCTATGCGTCACGCAAAGCGCTGGACAAAGCCGGTTGGGCCGTGGGCGATCTGGACCTTGTGGAAGCCAACGAAGCGTTTGCCGCTCAGGCCTGCGCCGTGAACAAAGACATGGGCTGGGATCCATCGATTGTAAACGTGAACGGCGGCGCCATCGCCATCGGTCACCCAATCGGTGCTTCGGGCGCACGCGTTCTGAACACTCTGTTGTTTGAAATGCAGCGCCGCGGTGCCAAAAAAGGTCTCGCGACCTTGTGCATCGGTGGCGGTATGGGCGTGGCCATGTGCCTTGAGCGCCCATAAGCGACGCGCCTCTCGTTTACTAAAAAAGGGCGCTGTACGGCGCCCTTTTTTGTCCTTACCAGTAGAATTGTTTTTCACCACCTCCGCAACAATCTGGGATGCGGCAATATGTTTGAGTAATATTATTGCACACCCGCACAATTTTGCGTAACAGAATTACTTAGAGATTACATCAGACAGGAGATTTACCATGGCAAGAGTTGCACTCGTTACCGGCGGTTCACGCGGCATCGGCGAAGCTATTTCCAAACGCTTGCAGGCCGACGGTTATACCGTTGCGGCCACCTATGCCGGCAATGACGAGGCTGCCGCCAAGTTCACCGAAGCCACAGGCATCAAAACCTATAAGTGGAATGTTGGCGACTATGACAGCAGCGCCGAAGGCATCGCACAGGTTCAGGCCGATCTTGGCCCGATTGACGTTGTGGTTGCCAATGCAGGCATCACCCGCGACGCACCGTTTCACAAAATGACTCCACAACAGTGGAATGACGTCATCGACACCAACCTGACCGGCGTTTTCAACACCGTGCACCCTGTCTGGCCCGGCATGCGTGAACGCAAGTTTGGCCGTGTTATCGTGATCTCGTCGATCAACGGTCAAAAAGGCCAGTTCGCTCAGGTGAACTATGCCGCGACCAAAGCCGGTGATCTGGGCATCGTGAAGTCATTGGCACAGGAAGGCGCACGCGCAGGCATTACTGCCAACGCTGTTTGCCCCGGCTATATCGGCACCGAAATGGTGCGTGCGATCCCTGAAAAGGTTCTGAACGACGTGATTATCCCGCAAATTCCTGCAGGTCGTCTGGGTGAACCAGAAGAGATTGCCCGTTGCGTGGCGTTCCTGGCGTCTGACGATGCGGGCTTTATCAACGGCTCGACCATCTCGGCCAACGGTGCGCAGTTCTTCGTCTGATCCGCGCCCTTACGAATGTAAGAGACCGCCCCTTTTCGGGCGGTCTTTTTTTGTTTGGACTATATCGCCTCAGCCTTTGGCGGGCGTGTACCAGATGGGGGATGAATAGGCCCGCTCTTGCTGATCCGGGCTCAGATGCGCCGGACGGTCGACCCCAAATACCATCGCGTCGTATGTGGTCCAGCGCGGCGTCGGTATTTCAAGCACCCGCACATAATAAAACGCCCGCAACGCGGCATCGAACTCCGGATCTGTCCACGCGGCCTGCAGGAATGTTGTTCCAATCGCATTGGTATAGGTTGCCGTATCAGGATCAACGGTGTTGCCCACAGGTGGCAATCTGCCATCCGCACCCGGCACCCGGCCATCTGACCACGCGACGTCATAGATGGCTTCCTGACGTGTTCCTGATGCATCAACCCAGCCTTTAACAATCTGAACCCGATCCAGATTGGCCCCATCCGGGTCTCGCAACGCCCGCACAAGCATTGTTGGCGCCCGACCTTTTGCATCCGGACCAAGATCACCGCCCATTGGCACGCCGTTTTCGTAGCCGTGACGTGCAAAATTCGGCAATTCCAGATCCGCAGCCGCAAGGTCAAATCCTGCGAAAACACGTACACGAATGCGGGTGCCGGTTGTTGCAAAAACCTCTTTGCGTTTCAACGCATCCCAAATCGCTTCGCGCGTGTTTTCTCTGGCCCAGACCGCCGCCAACCCAGAGGCCAACCCATCCGCATGGATCAGGTCATCGCTGGGGTCATCAGGAGTGAACCGACCCGTGATCCGTTCTTCAAACCGGATTGGGTCCGCCGTGGGTTCGACCAACGACACCTTGCCGAAAAAGTTTGATTCCTCTGCCGTGGACAACCCGGTATGAGAGTCCGTTGACCCAACCACTCCAAACTTAAACGGGTTCACACCTAAATCAGCCTCATAGGCCAACCCCCTTTGCCACGCCGTCCGGGCATATTCGCGCGGCAACATCGCTTCGGTTTTTGGTTCCGGCCCAAAACTACCCTTGTCCCACGTGCCGTAATCAGCAAATTCATCGTTCGGGGACAACAGCGGATGTGCTTCGCCGTCCCCCTTGATCTGGGTGATTTCGTAAATGGGTTCCCACCGGGCGCGCCGTTTAGCGTAATCCGCATCCAATGCCACGTCCGACAGGGTTTTATCACCAAACATCAAACCATTAGACAGGTTTCCGTTATGGGGTATGGCCAACACCTGCCCGCCTGAAATAGCCTCGTAGTTTTCCATCCAAGCCCACAAATCTTCGGGGTCTTCGGAATCATAGGCGCTCATCGGGACAATCATGTCCGCCGCGTCCTTGCCATCTCGAAAGATAATGTTGCGGTGCAGGTTGTTACCGTTGGGGCCGGATGTCCATTCATACCCAATAAGGGCCGTAAAGGCGTTGGGCACATTATGACGCTCGGCCGCTTCGGTTACGCGAGGCCACATAATTGTATCAAACCCTGACCCCTTAAGCGGGTCGGTCACAATGTTCAGCGCCTCTTGCATCCAAGTGTCATAAGACAGCACCCGGGATTCGACCGTGCGCGGTGCATAAATCTCGGAAATCCGACGACCCCATGCGCTTTTGGCCAACACCGGATCGTCATCCTCTAACGCAACCGGCAGCCCAAGGTTTTCGGCGTGATCCGTAACCGCCAGCCAATCCAGCGGGCGTTTCAGGCGCGCGCGCTGCCCGTTTGAAGAGGTGATTTCCTCACCTTTGGCAAATCTATAGGCATCGTCCGGGGTCAGAACCGCCCCCACCAAACCGGCATCCGCAGAATAGGCGGTGTGCAAATGCGTATCGCCGTAAAGAACCTGATTTGGAAAATCCTCTGCAAGAAACGGGGAATATTCCACATCACCTGCACCGGTACTGGCAATATGACCCAGTTCTTGCGCTGAGACCTGTTCTGGCACGCCGGTCAAAGCCACAGCGGCCACCGCCGCTGACATCGCGGGTGGAAAGAGAAACTTTAGTGTCATGAGGCTCACCAGAAAATCGAAAGAATAGGAAACAGGATACGCAGAACCAAACTGTTCAGGCATGCCCAATTCTAACATGAAAAGCCGTCTCGCACAGGTCTATGCATGACGGCCTGACTTTCATAAGCCATGATCCGCCGTGGCAAGCGCGCTTTAGCAACCCGGTTGGGCAGCTGCCTCCGACTTAGCCTTGTGCCTTTCAGGTGTCACGAAACCGGGAAGGCGAAGGAAACAATCTCGTAAGCGCGTTGAGCAGCGCGAAACGCACGCGCGAACGGCTCCCTGCCTTTGCCCGACGGCTTTGCATATACGCGCTGAATTTCTCCCGCGCGGGATCGGCGGGGCGTCCGTCGGAATGATACCTTGCAGACGCGCGCAGCATCTCTTCTGTGGGAAAAACTTGCATATCGTGCACCTCGTGAAACTGCCATTCTCCCTTGCAATTTAGGTAATTTTGGCGAATAATCCAAATCATGAAAACTTCTTAAACAATATGAAAACTATTGTGTTGGACCCAAACTGGTATACGCTCCCATCCCTCTCCTCTCTGCGCGCCTTTGAGGCCACGGCGCGCACAGGCAGCTTCGCCAAAGCGGCAAGGGCGCTTAACGTGACACAGGCCGCTGTGGCCCAACAGGTGCGCAGCCTCGAAGCTGATCTGGGCGTTTCACTGGCCCGCCGCGCCGGGCGCAGCATCTCTATGACGGATGCCGGTGCGCAGCTCGCCACCCATCTGAGCGATGGATTTGCCACAATCGCATCCGGCATACAGGAATTAACCGCAACGCAAGCCAGCGCACCGGTTCAGGCCTCGGTCACGACTTTTATCGCCCAATCGGTCCTGCTTCCGCGGTTACATGAATTCTGGAAGAAACACCCCGACATTCAGGTCTCTATGATGCCGTCGCTCGAAGCTGTGGATATTGCCGCTCTCGGGTTTGATCTTGGCATCCGCGCCACGGTAAACACCCCAGACTGGCCCGGGCTGGACGCTGAGTTTCTGGTAGAAAGCCAGCTTATCGTGGCAGGCGCGCCGAATATCGTGCACCCGGACATGCCCGACATCTCTGACCTGCCATGGCTGTTCACCCAAGGTATCGCCTATGAAGAGGCACGTCTGCGCACGCTGGGGCTTGACCCCGCCAAGATTAAAACGGTGGAGCTGGGGTCTGCATCTTACGAAATTTCCGCCGCAATTCAGGGGCTGGGCCTGATCACCACCCCCGAACTGCTTGTCCGGGACGAACTGTCAGCTGATCGCCTGCGCCGGGTTCCCACAGAAGGTTTGAAAACGCTGAATTACTATGCCGTGACCCCAAAAGGCCCAGTCCGCCCACAGGCGCGTGTGTTTATCGACTGGTTGAAACAGGTATTTTCGCAATGACTCCCACCAGATGTCACACGCAAGTCAGGCGTAAGTCAGGCACAAAAAGAAAGGGACCGCATCCGACGGATACGGCCCCTCATGATCCCGTAAGTGCCCGTTAATCAGGCGCAGCGGGAAGGCTCCGTAAGAACCGGTTGGTTCAGCGGAACAGACCGTTTTCTGAATATCCAGGTCACAATAGCAGTGAATACAGCGCTGCGCTCAGCATGGGCATCGCGGTAAGCCCGGGCGATACGGGCGTCAGTAGAATACTCAATCATGATCAACCTCATTGATAAGCGTGTTTGAACTGACTTGAATATGATCATTATGATTAAATGCCACAAACGAGACTTTTCACCACTTCAGTTAAGTTGTACTTAACTGACTATGTCAGACCGCCTGCCCCCACTTACCGCCCTGCGCGCCTTTGAAGCAGCCGCCCGCCATATGTCATTTGCCATGGCGGCCAGCGAATTGAATGTCACGCCTGCGGCGCTGTCTTTTCAGATAAAATCACTGGAAGACCACCTGGGCACGCCGGTGTTTCGCCGCCTGAACCGTGCGGTTGAACTGACCGAAGCCGGGCGTGCGCTGGCGCCAGGCACCCGCGAAAGCTTTCAAACGCTGAATGCCGCGTGGCGTGCGACCCGGCGCCTTGTCAATGATCAGACTTTGCTGGTCACCGCTGGCCCGGCCTTTACCGCAAAATGGCTGGCGCCCCGGTTTTACGAATTTGCCCGCGCCCATTCCGAAATCGATCTGCGGTTCTCGGCCACTCTGCGCGCGCTTGATTTCACCCGGGACGAAGTCGACGTGGCCATTCGCTTTGGTCTGGACAAGCCAGAACCGGGCCTCTGGTCTCATCCGCTCGAGCCTGAATGGGTCACTCCGGTAATGACGCCTGAACTGGCAGAACGCTACCCCACGCCAGAAAGCCTCAGAGACGCGGTGCTCATTCATGACGACTCGATCGCCTTTCTTAAACCGCTCGCGGATTGGAACGCGTGGTTTCGCATGATGCAGATCGACATCGACACCACGCATGGCCCGCGATTTACCGGCGCTGACCACGCTGTTGACGCTGCCATGGTTGGCGCGGGCGTGACGCTGGGCCGGCGCGCGCTGGTGGTCAAAGACATCCACGAAGGCCGCCTTGTCGCGCCTTATGACCGCGCCATCCGATTACAGGGGCGGTTTCGCTTTATTTGTCGCGCCGGGGCGGAAAACCGACCCCATATTGCCGCTTTCCGCGAATGGATCCTTGCAGAAATCGCTAAAACAACCAGCGTGACCCAATCGCTTGATTTGACCCCTATCGAGGACATCCCGGAATGACCCGCCACAAGGCCACCCTGATCGGGTTTATTGCTGTTTTGCTCTGGGCGCTGCTGGCGCTGTTCACAGTGGGCACTGCACCCACCCCGCCATTGCTGCTGAATACCATCTGCTTCTCAATTGGTGGCACGCTCGGGCTGATCTGGACGGCCCGTACCGGCGGCTTTGCGCGCCTGAAACAGGTCAGCTGGAAAGTCTATGCCTTTGGCACCGTGGGGCTGTTTGGCTATCACGCGCTGTATTTCAGCGCCTTGCGGCTGGCTCCGGCTGCCGAGGCCGGTCTGATCGCCTATCTCTGGCCCTTGCTGATCGTGTTGCTGTCCGGCCTGTTGCCCGGCGAGACGTTGCGCAACGGGCATTTGCTGGGCGCGCTGTGTGGCTTTGCCGGAGCCGCGCTGATTATTGGCGGCGGCGGCGGTGGCTTTGATATGGCCGCGCTGCCCGGCTACCTGCTGGCGCTGGCCTGTGCTCTGACGTGGTCGGGCTATTCCGTCATCTCGCGTCGGCTTGGAACTGCGCCAACCGCCACTGTGGCCGTGTTTTGCGTTGCAACAGCAATCCTGTCCGGCGCCATGCATCTGATGTTTGAACAAACCGTCTGGCCCCAGGGCACAGGCGGTTGGCTTTCCGCCATTGCACTGGGGCTCGGACCGGTAGGGCTGGCGTTTTATGTTTGGGATGTGGGGGTCAAACGCGGTGACATTCAGCTTTTGGGCACCGCATCTTATGCGGCTCCGCTGTTGTCGACATTGGTTTTGGTGGGGGTTGGTGTCGCAGAGCCAACCTGGATGCTGGCTGCCGCGACCGTTCTGATCACCGGCGGCGCAATAATTGCTGCGCGCGCCAGCTTAAAGGGATGATCACACAGATAGTCGTGAAATCTCTTCTTTGATTTTTAGCTTTTGTTTCTTTAGGTCCGCAATTTCCAGATCACTTGATCCAGGGGACCGCTGTTCGGCTTCGACTTGATGCGAGAGGGTCTCGTGTTTCCGTTTCAAAACTTCCAGGTGCGCGGTGACGCTCATCATTATTCTCCTATCAAGTTAAAACAACACGCTCAGTCCAGCACAAATCCTGCCATCTGTCACGCCCGGAGTACGAAGAATTTGTAGCAGCAGTGGAATTCCGCCAATGCGTTTTGCCGCGGTCGTGGGCCTGTTCGAAAATTGAAATTTCAACCCCCCGGAATCGCTGCATTATTCTGGTACTCCGCGAGAGCACGCCCACATTTTCCCGCGATATCAGCGTGGAAAATCCAACGGCGACCCATGGCGTAAAACCGCCCGAATCCGGGGCGTATAGCTTTCTTTGTCGCTATCATGCGTCAGACCGTCATGCATCAATACCGGCGCATGAAGGCGAAAAGCAGCCCGCCCGCCCTTGCGCGCACGCACGATCACAAGTCCCGGATCACGTCCAATGCGCGGCTGAAGCGGCAGCACCTGAAGCGATCCTAGCCGACGGCTGATGCCAGACAGCAAATCCGGCAACCGTTCGGCTCTGTGAATGAAACTGGCATAGCCTTTGGGGGCAAGTCGCCGGGATGCCACATCAATCCATGTATCCAGCGCGGTATCTTCGCCCATCGCCACTTCGCGCCCGGCATCACGTGCGGCGGTGCTGCTGTCGCGATCAAAGTAGGGCGGGTTGGCAATGACATGATCAAACCGCTTCTGGCGCAGATCATCGGGCAAATGCGCCAGATCAGCCTGTACGATGGTGGCGTCAATCCCGTTGTCGCGCGCATTCTGAACGGCCAGTTCGGCATAGGCGGGCTGCATTTCGACCCCGGTCAGATCCACCCCCGTCACCCGGACGCTCAGACAAAATAGTGCTGTCCCAACACCGCAGCCCAATTCCAGTACAGACTGCCCGGATTTCGCAGGCACGGACGCAGCCAGCAAAACAGGGTCGACACCCGCGCGGTATCCGTCTGTAGGCTGGCGCAGGCTTAACCGTCCGCCCAAAAAGTCGTTTTTCGTGGTGTTGTGGATCACACAGACCGCCCCAACGCGATGTCATTGTCCAGCATGACACGTTCGGCCGCATCCAATTCACCAGACCGCACCATCAGGCGACGCGGCAATATGCCAATCGATCCTTCCAGCACGCTCATATTTACGTCCATTTCAAAGCAGTCTATACCCTCTCCCCGAAGCAGGGCTGTGGCAAAGGCAATGATCGTCGGGTCGTTACTGCGCAAAAGCTCTCTCATAACAGGGATGTAAGAACAGCGGGCGGCAATTGTCGACCCCTCTGACGGGAACTTGACCATGAGTCTGGATATTGCCGCAAACAAACCGCACGAAGCTTTGGCTGCGCTGCTACGCGATGAAATGACGGCGGTGAACGCGCTGATACAAGAGCGTATGGAATCCCGTCACGCACCGCGCATTCCCGAAGTGACCGCGCACCTTGTCGGCGCTGGCGGCAAAAGGCTGCGCCCGATGCTGACATTGGCGGCGGCGCGGTTATGTGGCTATGACGGGCCGTATCATGTGCATCTGGCGGCGACGGTCGAATTTATTCACACCGCCACGCTGCTGCATGACGATGTGGTTGATGAAAGCGCGCAACGGCGGGGCCGCCCCACTGCAAACCTGCTCTGGGACAATAAATCTTCGGTTCTGGTTGGGGATTACCTGTTTTCCCGCAGCTTTCAGCTGATGACAGAAACCGGCTCACTCGATGTACTGCGCATTCTGTCCAATGCCTCGGCGACGATTGCCGAAGGCGAAGTGCTGCAACTGAGCGCGGCCAGCGATCTACGCACGGATGAAGATGTCTATCTGCAAGTTGTCCGCGGCAAAACAGCCGCGCTGTTTTCAGCGGCGACCGAAGTGGGCGGCGTGATTGCAGATGCCGACCCGACACATGTGCAGGCGTTGTTTGAGTATGGCGACGCGCTGGGGATTGCGTTTCAGATTGCCGACGACCTGTTGGATTATCAGGGCGATGCAAAATCCACAGGCAAGAATGTCGGGGATGATTTCCGCGAACGCAAGCTGACCCTGCCGGTGATCAAGGCCGTGGCGCAGGCCACCGAAGAAGAGCGTGCCTTTTGGGTGCGCACCATCGAAAAGGGACGTCAGGAAGACGGCGACCTTGAGCATGCGCTGGCGTTGATGAACACATATGGCACTTTGGAGGCAACACGTCAGGACGCGCTGGTCTGGGCCAACAAAGCCAAGGCGGCCATTGCCACACTGCCTGAGCATGACATTCGTGGATTACTGAGCGATATTGCCGATTACGTGGTCGCCCGTCTGAACTGATCCGCATTTGGGGGCGCTGCCCCCCAACTTTGAAAACCACAGGTTTTCCAAGCTCCCCCCGGAGTATTTTGGGCAAAATGAAGATCAGGACAGGGTGCAGGCCTGTGTCCACCACTCCGGATGCGCGGATTTGAGGTTTTGTGCGCTGGCCGCAGCGGCGGCGGCGGTGTCAAACAGCGCAAAGCAGGTCGCGCCTGATCCGGACATGCGCGCAATCAGCGCGCCTTGTTGGTTTGACAGCGTTGCAAGCACGCCGGAGATGACTGGTTGCTGCAGTTGCGCGGGTGTTTGCAGGTCGTTGCGCTGTGTGGCGAGCCACGCCGCGATATCTGCCGCTGTTGTCAGTTGCGGAATGGTCGCAGGCATCGCGGGATGGGTTTTGGCTTTCAGCGCTTTGAACACCTGAGGTGTGGGCACAGCAACGCCGGGATTGACCAAAACCGCGTTGAGCGACGGCCAGCCTTGCAGCGCTGTCACCTGTTCTCCGATCCCCTGCATACGCGCGCTGTGCCCGGCCATGCACACCGGGATATCCGCACCCAGCGCAAGCGCCTGATCTGTGTCGTCAGTTTTAAGCGCGCGCAAAATGGCGGCGGCATCAGATGAGCCACCGCCGATCCCGGCGCCGTGGGGCAAGTTTTTCTCAAGACGGATTTGCCCGCACCACCTAGCACTCCGGGCTGCGCGCCAGACGAGGTTTGAGGCATCTGTCGGCACACCCAGCGCAAAAGGGCCGGTTATCTCAAGACCCATCTGCGCGCCCGGTGTCAGCCAGAGCCGATCCCCGAAATCTGCAAACATCACCAGCGAATCAAGCAGATGATAGCCATCGACGCGCTGGCCGGTCACGTGCAGGGTCAGATTGATCTTGGCCGGGGCAAATGCCTCAACCGTCATTGGCCACCTTCAGAGCTTCGGCGCCCTCTTCGCTGAGCACCGCGTCCAGCCCCACATCCAGTTTACGGCGGATGCGATCCGGTTTGGCTTCGGCCTCGCTTTCTTCGTCGACAAAGCTGAGCGCCCGACGCCATTGAAACTGTGCCTCCAGATGCCGCCCAACGGCCCAGTAGACATCCCCCAGATGGTCATTCACCACCGGATCCACCGGCATCAGCTCGGTTGCGCGTTCCATATGGCCGACCGCCTCGTGATAGCGGCCCAGCCGGAACAGTACCCAGCCCAGCGAATCCACGATATAGCCACTGTCCGGGCGGGCGGCGACGGCGCGTTGGATCATATCCAGCGCCTCGTCCAGCTTAGTCTGTTTTTCGACCAACGAATAGCCGAGGTAATTCAGCACCTGCGGTTGTTCTGGGTTCAGCTCCAGCGCCTTGCGAAAATCGGATTCGGCTTTTTCCCAATCTTCCAGACGCTCATGCGAAATTCCGCGCGCGTAATAGATAAACCACTGCCGCTGTTCCTGGCCTTCATAGAGCGCCAGCGCCTTGTCGTAAGCTGTCACAGCACCTGCAAAATCTCGTTCCTGACGCAACAGATCACCCAGCGCGGTGTGCACCACAGGCAGGTCAGAATGGCTGCGTGACAGTTGATGCAACACTTCGATGGCGGCGTCCATCTTGCCCGACTGGCGCAACGCCTCGGCGCGCCCCAGCTCTGCGGCATGGAAGGACGGATGGTCCGCGGGGACACGTTTCAACGTCTTTGTCGCCAGCTCGTAGCGGCCCAGAATTTCCAGCAATTCCGCCGTCAGCAATATCGCTTCTGTGTGTTCGGGGCGCAGGAATTCCGCCACCCGGGTGTATAGCAACGTATAGTCGGCGTTGGCTTCGTTCTGCAACGCGCTGCCCAGAGAATAAAACACCTCGGCCACGCCGTCAGAGGCATCCGATACATGGGTAAACGGCAGCATTTCTCCTGCGTTTAGCCGCGTGTGCATATCGCGCAGGAACGGATCCAGATCAGACCCAAATGCCTCATCCATACGGGCAATTGCATCAGCATTGCGATCCAGTTGGCTCAGAATTTCCAGATGTGCCAGAACGCCACGCCGGGTCATCTGAACACCGTGCAGGTCGTCATTGGCATATATCGCCTCGGCGCCTTCAAAATCCCCGACCGAGGCCAGTGCCAGCGCCTTGTGGTAATTGGCAAATCCGGCAAGTCCCGGCTCTTTGGCAACCCCGTCAAACGCCGACAGCGCCTTGGACATGTCGCCGCGACCAATTTGCGCCCAGGCGGTCATTAAACCATCCACCAGCGGGCCAACCTTACCGTCATCTTCAAGCCGCTCCAGCAGTTCGGAATAGGCACCATCGCGCACCAGCCCTGCAGCAATCACCATATTTGCCAACTGGCTGCTCAACCCGTCGGCATCCATCTTGCGGGCCACGGGCAGCGCCCGGTCAATTTCGCCCAGCGACAGATACGCCAGCACCGCATTTTCCAGCAGGACCGGATTGCCGGGATCACGCATCAGAGCGACCCCGTAATAGCGCGCAGCAGCAGCGAAATCGCTGTTGATCGTGGCCTGACGTGCGGCGAGATAAGACCCGGAAAGACCATCGGCCTGCACAGGAAGCGATACCGCTGCCAACAAAACAGACAGGGTCGCGGAACGGAAAAATGGATTGGCCACAAAAGGCTCCTCGGCTCAGATTACCCCGGAAAGGTAATGCGCGCCTTGCAGAACCGCAATGGGGCGACCACTGGTCGCCCCGGAATTGGCACAAAACTGACCACGATCCCGTGAGATCGGTCACATATTCGGATAATTCGGCCCGTCGCCACCCTGTGGTGTGACCCATGTGATGTTCTGGCTTGGGTCTTTGATGTCACAGGTCTTGCAATGCACGCAGTTCTGGAAATTCACCACAAACCGGGCGTCTTTGCCCTCTTCCTCGACAACTTCATAAACCCCGGCCGGACAATACCGCTGTGCGGGTTCGCCGTATTTTGGCAGGTTCACACCAATCGGTACGTTTTCATCTGCCAGCTGCAAATGGCAAGGCTGGCTCTCTTCGTGATTGGTCATCGCAAACGACACATTGGTCAAACGGTCAAACGACAGCTTACCATCGGGCTTGGGATAATCGATCGGCTTGTGCTGATCCGCAGGTTCGGTGGCCTCGGCGTCGTTTTTGCCATGACCCAGCGTGCCAAACAGCGAAAAGCCCAAAGTATTGGTCCACATGTCCAGCCCGCCCAGAACCAGCGACGGCAGCAGGCCCCATTTTGACCACATCGGTTTAACGTTGCGCACTTTCTTCAGGTCAGCGCCAATGGCACCAGAACGCACGTCTTCCTCATAGGCGCTCAGCTCATCGCCGGACCGGTCCGCCTGGATCGCGTCAAACGCCGCTTCAGCAGCAGCCTTGCCTGACAACATGGCGTTGTGGTTGCCCTTGATGCGCGGCACGTTGACCATGCCCACCGCACAGCCCAGCAACGCCACACCGGGCGCAACCATCTTGGGCATCGACTGATATCCACCTTCGGTGATGGCGCGCGCGCCGTACGCCACGCGTTTGCCGCCTTTCAACAGGTCTGCCACCATCGGGTGATGCTTGAACCGCTGGAACTCCATATATGGGAACATATGCGGATTCTTGTAGTTCAGATGCACCACAAAACCGACATAAACCTGATTGTTTTCAAGGTGGTAAATGAACGACCCGCCGCCCGCGTTGGAATTCAGCGGCCAACCCATTGTGTGCGTGACAGAGCCCTCTTTGTGTTTGGCGGGGTCGATCTCCCAGATCTCCTTCATGCCAACACCAAATTTCTGAGGCTCTTTTCCGGCCTGCAGGTCGTATTTCGCGATCACTTCCTTGGACAGTGATCCGCGCACGCCTTCGGACAGGAACACGTACTTACCGTGCAATTCCATACCCGGCTCTGTGCCTTCGCCAATCGATCCGTCCGGCTCCAGCCCAAATACACCGGCAACCACGCCTTTGACTTCGCCTTTATCGCCAAAAACCAGCTCGGAACACGCCATACCGGGGAATATTTCCACGCCCAGCGCTTCGGCCTGTTCTGCCATCCAGCGGCACACATTGCCCATCGAGACGATATAGTTGCCGTGGTTGTTCATCAGCGGCGGCATCGGGAAATTGGGGATGCGCAATTCGCCGCCTTCACCCAACATGTAAAACTTGTCTTCCGTGACCGGCGTGTTCAGCGGCGCGCCTTTTTCCTTCCAGTCCGGGATCAGTGCGTCCAACCCGCTTGGGTCCAGGACGGCTCCCGACAAAATATGCGCGCCCACCTCCGAGCCTTTTTCCAGCACGACCACATTCAGGTCTGCGTCCAGCTGTTTCAGGCGGATTGCCGCGCTCAGACCTGCTGGTCCGGCCCCGACAATGACCACATCATATTCCATGGCTTCGCGTTCGATTTCCGACATAGGATTCCCTTCCCGCATCGCTGGCGTAATTATGTTTCGCATCTGCTATCGCGTTCTTGAACAAAACGTCAATCAGAACCCGACGACATTTGCGGACAAATCAGGTGTTCGCGCTAGCATTTGACATATTTACGCTTGCAAACCGACCCGTCTCTTGCTTTTGAAAGACGGCTCGGGGCACTCTGCCTTGGAAACAGATTAACGATCCGCTGCGCCTTTGCAACGCGGCCCACCACCAACGGGACCCAACCCATGGAAAAACTACCAATGACCCGCGCCGGGTACACGGCGCTTGAGGCAGAATTGAAGCAGCTGAAATCGGTTGAACGCCCCGCGATCATCGAAGCGATTGCAACGGCGCGCGAACTTGGCGACCTCAAGGAAAACGCGGAATACCATTCCGCCCGCGAAAAGCAGGGATTCATCGAAGGCCGCGTCAAAGAGCTGGAAGCCGTGATTTCGCTGGCCGAGGTGATCGACCCCAAATCGCTGTCCGGCACCATCAAATTTGGCGCGACAGTCACGCTGGTTGACGAAGACACTGACGAAGAAAAGACATGGCAGATCGTTGGCGAACACGAAGCCAATGTCGAAGCCGGGTTGTTGAACATCAAATCCCCCATCGCCCGCGCGCTGATTGGCAAAGACGAAGGCGACAGCGTCGAAGTGCGCACGCCGGGTGGCGGCAAAAGCTACGAAGTCCTCACTATCTCATTTGTGTAACCCGTAACGGTTCAGGCTCTATTTCGCATGACGGACGACAACGACAGCAAGCCCACCCCGCTGGGCATCTATGACAAGACGGAACAGCCAAAAGTCACCGGTATCGAGGTGATCGCGGTTGCGCTCAGCTTTGTCTGGCTTGCGGGCACGGTGGTGTTCTTTCTTGTGCTGAAACCCGGCACCGGCGGCGAGGTCGACAATCTGCGATTTATGATGACGCTGCTGGCGATCTTCATGCCGGTGGCAATGATTTGGGTTGCGGCCACTGCCGCGCGCTCCTCTCGGGTGATGCGCGAAGAAAGTGCGCGCCTTCAGGCCGCCATCGATGCCATGCGGCGCACCTATGTGGCGCAGTCTCAGGGTTCCGTGCAAACAGGCCAGATCGAACCCTCTGTGGCCAAAAAGCTTGACGAGATTGCCGCGGCCACGCGCAAAACCGAAACCGCGCTGGCGACATTTTCCAGCTCGCGTGATCACGACACAGGCATTCGCAAAACGCCCGAACCCGAACCCGCCCCGGCGGACGCGGCCGATCAGGGCACGCTGGCACTTGGCACCCCGGCCGAAGAATTGTCGCCGCCCCTGCCGCGCAATGATTTCATCCGTGCGCTGAACTTCCCGGAGACCGC
This sequence comes from Shimia sp., assembly GCF_039969785.1. Classification (GTDB taxonomy): domain Bacteria; phylum Pseudomonadota; class Alphaproteobacteria; order Rhodobacterales; family Rhodobacteraceae; genus Shimia. The sequence continues at coordinate 60,968 of NZ_JBDVNC010000016.1, forward strand.
CGAAGACAAAGAAGGCTTTAACGCGCTGCGCAAAGCACTGCGCGACCGTCAGGCCTCGGCGCTTATTCAGGCCAGCCAGGATGTGCTGACCCTGCTCAGCCAGGACGGCATTTATATGGACGATCTGCGCCCCGATCTGGCGCGCCCGGAAATCTGGCGCCGGTTTGCCACCGGAGAACGTGGCCGCGCGATTGCTGCGCTGGGCGGCATCCGCGACCGGTCGTCACTGGCGCTGGCGGCAGGCCGAATGAAGCAAGACCCGATCTTTCGCGACGCCACCCACCATTTCCTGCGTCGCTTTGACAAAAGCTTTGCCGAATTCGAAGAAACCGCCACAGATTCCGAAATCGCAGACCTCGCCGACACCCGCACCTCCCGCGCCTTCATGCTGCTGGGCCGCGTGGCAGGGATTTTTGACTAACTTCTGCGGATTGGCGCCGCCCGCAAACAGACCCTTCACGCGACAAAACAGCCAGATCTCGATGTCTGAAATACAGGACAATTTGCTCTTTCTCTGCTGCTGCGCCTGTGTGCCCTGGAGCGTGCGGCTCTCATATAGCAAGCGCGTTCCGAGGCGCATTGGCCGTCAGGCCAATTCTGTGAGGGTCATTTTCAGGCGACAGCGAGACGAGCGCGGCTTTGGTTGAGGCGGTAGCTTTCACCGTTCATCTCAAGGATGTTGACGTGATGCGTCAGCCGGTCCAGCAGGGCACCGGTGAGGCGCTCAGTGCCGAAGGTTTCGGTCCATTCCTCGAAGGGCAGGTTCGATGTGATCAGGGTTGAGCTGCGTTCGTAGCGCTGCGAGATCAATTCGAAGAGCAGCTTGGCGCCGGTCTTGCTCAGCGGCACGAAGCCCAACTCGTCGATGATCAGCAGCTTGACCTTGGCCAGTTTGCGCTGGAGCTGCAGGAGGCGCTTTTCATCGCGGGCTTCCATCATCTCGTGCACGAGGGCCGCGGCGGTCACGAAGGCGACCGGCAATCCTTTCTGGCAGGCAGCCAGACCCAGCCCGAGGGCGACATGGGTTTTGCCGCCTTGATCCGCGGTTCCACCATGCGCCGCTCCCGGTCGATCAGTTCCAGCTCGCTCAGCCGGGCCAAGTAACGCACGTGATCCACGCCTTCAGCGGCACAGATACGCGCCTGCTTGTCATACTCGCGCAGGAAAGTGGGCAGGCGCAGGGTCTTGAGGTGATGCACGAGCAGCAGTTCCGGAGCGTTCATCATGCCTCCCTCCCTGCCAGCAGGCTCATGTAGGACGCGGCAGAGGTGGTGGCGATATTGGTCCTGGGCAGGAAGGGATAGACATCCAGGTCCAGCCTCGGCGGTCGCCGCTCCACCCGGCACAGGACAAGGTGCTTGATCGCGTCAAAGCTGATCGCCTGCATCCGCAAGGCATCCCTGATTGCCAGGTTCAACACTTCCAACTCGAAGCGCTCCAGAAGGCGCAGAATCTGAACAAACTCCCGCTTTCCGGCCTTGCCCTGCCGGGCTTCCAGCAATCTCTGGATGTGGCGAAGGCTTCTGGCAGTTCCCGGTTCTGCAGGGGCGCTACCTGATCGAAAGCCATGATCTTGCGCTCGATCAGGCGCAGATAATGCACCGGATCATACACCATGTCGCCCGTGTCGTAGGATCGGGGATGACCGGCGACCACCTCGGCGGCGCAGCCGATGACAACACGGGTCACGAAGCCCTTGATCCAGACCTGCGGTGGCCATAGGCGACCGGCACCGAGTAATCGTTGCCACGGTAGCGCACCATGGACGTCGACGTGACCTGGCTGCTTTGCAGGTCGCAGGCCTCGAAGGGAGCGCCGGGCAAGCCCCGCATCGCCGCCAGGTCAGCTTGCAGCCGTTCGCGGATGCTGGCCTTGCGCCCACGCAGAACACCGTCCTGCCGCTTGCAGCATTGCTCTTCCAGATAATCGTTGAACGCATCCCAGTCCGGGAATGCCCCGACAGGCACCATGAAGTTCCGCCGCGCATAACCAACTAGACCCTCGACCTTGCCTTCATCGTTACCCTTGCCGGGACGGCCATAGCGATCCCGGATCACATAATGCGACAGCATCGCGCTGAACCGCGGTGTCCGCTGTCGGGCGCCGTCCGGCATGATCCTGGCAACCAGGCATCGGTCATTGTCATACAGGATCGACTGTGGCACCGCGCCGAAGAATGCGAAGCCATGCACATGCCCGTCAAGCCACGCCTCGGTGGTCGCGGCGGGACAGGCCTGATCATAGCACGCATCGCTGTGCGGCAGATCAAGGGCAAAGAAGTGCGCTTTCCGCTCGACACACCCGATCACGACAAGCGCTTCACCAAAATCCGCATGCGCATGCCCCGCCGGATGCGACAGAGGCACGAACATCTCCTTGCCGGAGCGCTTCCTGACACGCACATAGTCTTTTACAATCGTGTATCCGCCAGCAAAGCCGCACTCATCGCGCAACCGCTCAAAGATACGCTTTGCGGTGTGGCGCTGTTTGCGTGGCCGGGCCTTGTCTTCGGCAAGCCATTGGTCGATCTGGCCGGTGAACGCATCCAGCTTCGGGCGCCTGATCGGTGCCGTCCCCCGATACCCGGGCGGCTCCGAATAGGCCAGCATCTTCGCAACACTGTCCCGGCTGATGCCAAAATCCCGGGCAATCCGGCGTCCGCTCAAACCATCCTGAAAATGAGCCCGACGCACCTTCAAATACAAATCCACGGTGAATATTCCCAAGCCCTCCCAAAAACCGAAAGGGCAAAAGTGGCCGACTTTTACGCCGCCCGCGACCGCACAATGCCGCCGCTACCGTGGCCGAGTATTGCTCCGACGTTTACACCCTTTCGAAACAGTTTGATTTTCGGCATGTTTGGCGGTCCCGTCGGTGTAACCGACGGGACCTAAACGTCTTACCGATACCCAGAGGATCTTTCGGGCAAAGACTTGCATCTCTACACGTTGATGCCCGCGCACATGATCGATCTTTTCGACATTAGAGAACTGCAATCAGGCGAGCTGGCCCCACCATTCAATTTCACCAAGGGCGCCCCAACTCTGAGGATGAAGCTTGATCCGAAGAACACGCAAGTGGGTCAGGACGGCGACACGTTGGAAGATTGCGAAACCACGCTTTACGACATCGCCGCAGACCCTCGTCAGGATTCTCCACTGAAAGACGCTGCCGTGGAAACGCGTCTAGAGGCAGAGATCGCCTATCATTTCGCGATGCATGATGCACCGCCCGAGCTATTTACACATTTCGATCTTGTGCACCAGATGTCGCGCTGGCGGGAGAGTAATTCGCAACCAATTCCAAAATCTATGGGAGGAAAAACATGGAACTTTTCGGAACACTCAAAGGCACACTTCTGGCGGGGGCCGTCGTGGCGGCGTCCACCACCGCAGCGCTCGCGGAATTCCCTGAGCGTAATATTGAGATCATTCACCCCTGGGGCCCTGGCAATGCTATGGCGATGAGCCAAGTTGTTGCCAAGGCCATGGGCGAAGAGCTGGGTACGGACATGCCTGTAATCTCGCTGCCAGGTGCGGCTGGCACCAAGGCGCAGACGACGGCTATGGGAAAACCTGCGGATGGATATACCGTCTTTGAAGGCTATGTTACTCCGCTGGTTCTGCAACCGATCCTGGGCAATGCCGACTGGAATTTCAAAGACTTCAAACCGCTTAGCGCCGCCGTTGCGAACGCATTTGCCATTGCAGGTCAAGTAGATGAGGGCCGGTGGTCTAGTTTCGAAGAGATGATGGCCTAATGCAAAGAAAACCGTGGTGAATCGCGCTATTCCTAGGGGTCGCGGAACAATCTGCCGCATATGGTGATCGCAAAGGCGCTGCAATCCTATGACTGCGTGGCGCAGAACGTGCCCTACACACAGGACGGAAATGTCTTCAAAGACTTCGGATCGAAGGTGCTGGACTTTGCCTTTGTCAACGTGGGCAACTTTCGATCTAACCCTGACAAGGTAAAAATCCTTCTGGTTCTGTCCGAACTTGAAAGCTCGAAGAAGGCCTTTCACGGCGCGCCTACCTTTGGCGAACTTGGCATCGATCTTGGGCTTTCGAATCTCGGACCGATGGGCTGGACAGGGCCGCGCGTCCGATGCCATCGGCATTGCCATCACCAGTTCGGCTATTGGCGGTTTAATTGGCGGCGTTGTATTGGTCTTTTGTGCCCCGATCTTGGCCAGCTTTGTTGCGAACTTTGCGCCCCCCGAATATGCGATGCTGGCAATCATGGGGCTGTTTGCAATCGTCGTGATCTCGGGCGAGTCCATCATAAAGGGCCTTCTGGCGGGAAGTTTTGGTCTGCTTCTTGCGACGGTAGGAACAGACTCTTTCTCGACGGGCCTTCGATTCACCTTCGGATCGAACAATCTGTTGAACGGGTTCCATATTGTGGCCGTCGTCGTCGGTTTGTTCGCGATCTCTGAGCATGAAGCACTACGTCAACTTGATGCGGTCCTCGGCCATCGGCACATTCTTTGGCGCCATCCCTGGAGCAGGCGGCGTCATCAGTTCCTTTACCAGCTATGCGATGGCCAAAGCGGCGGCCAAGCCGGGCGAAAACTACGGCGAAGGCGCAGAGGGCGGGGTCGTTGCAACAGAAGCCGCGAACAATGCCACGGTATCGGTACGCTGGTGCCGACACTGTCCCTCGGAATTCCGGGAGACGCTTCCTCGGCCATGCTTCTGGGCGCGCTCCTCATTCTGGGATTTATACCCGGACCGGCCATGTTCGAAAACAACGCGGACGTCGTTGGCGGAATATTCATGATGTATCTTGCGTCAAACGTCTTCCTGCTCGTCGCAGGTATCCTTGCGACCCCGATCTTCGTCTATGTCTTTCGCATCCCAAAAGTTTATCTGATCCCAAGTATTTTGTTGCTCTGTTCAATCGGCACCTTCGCGCTTCAGGCGTCAGTATTCGATTTACAAGTTATGTTGGTTTTCGGGTTAATTGGCATTCTCTTTCGAGCAGCCGGCTACCCGCTGGCACCCGTTGTCATTGGCATGATCCTTGGCCCAATTCTTGAGGCCAACCTGCGCCGCTCATTGTTGATCTCTCGCGACGGGTATTGGATATTTTTGGACCGTCCGGTCTCGGCAACACTGGTGATCATCAATGTGCTGCTATTGGCTGCAATGGTCTATCTCATCATGAAACGGGTGCGCGAAGCTAAACAAAGCGAACTGTCAAAAGCGATAGTCTCGGACGAATAGCAGACTTAGATCGTGCCTCAATGCGAGTGTGATTTGGCAACGATCCATGTCGTTTCTAGTTCGGCCTTGATTGTTTCAGCCTACCGCAAATTAGCGAGCATCGCGCAAGTTTAGGCGCTGCGCAGCATTTGACACTTTGAGCTCGCTGCGGACATTCTAGGCATCTTAAATTGTGGCGTGTTCCTCAGACCGTCCAAAACAACACCTAGATTCGCGTGACGCCATTCATGATCTCCTGATCCGTTTTGCCGAAGCCGAAGCAACCGCCACCGAGTTCAAAGCTTATTCTGCCTGGAAAACCGGGGGTGATCGCTATTACAGACATCCCTGCCGGCCAAGGAATGTCATGTGTACCAAGACCGTCCGAAAATTTGCTGATCCTATAAAGGCAGGTCGCGTATAGTGCCGTAATTGGCACCATAAGCACCTCAACCAGCGTGGTTGAAAACAGCGCGGCGATGGTGTTGACGACAACGAAAAAAAACAAGAACCATTTGAGCCAATCAACCAGCTTGGTGATCGCGGGCAAAGTGATGAATTTCCCCGCAACACCACCCGTGGCCATCAGCAAAAGGTTCAGCGCCACGGCCAATAATTCCAGGGGCAGAAACGTCGCGTCGGTCAAACGCCCGCCCCAAAACGATATCTCGCGGAAGAATTTGTGCAATGATCGGGCCGTGAAATATCAGGAAAATCGCAGGCCGGATGACCAGGAGTCTGGATGTCATTTGAAGGCTAAGTCTTCCGATGACCATATCGAAAGTTTTTATACCAAAACCCAGCTCTTGCCACTGTCACTACTGCACAGACCCTGCCCAACATTGCCCGCCCAAAGGCACTAACTACCAGCGCGAGTGGCTTCTCTCAAGCGCCACACAGCCGCGCCATTGCCCCCTAATTGTCCCAAACTCTCTGGCAGTCTTCGAGAACCCTTTGGAAGGGCTCAGCGACCAAATCTTCGTCAAGCGCTCCGGCACACAAAAATTTAACGTCGGGCATTTTGGACGTCGCCTTAAACAACGAACACCCGCATGCGCCGCAAAACGAAATCCCAACCGTGTTGCCTGCGTCCGAAACCGTCTCATAGGTCTTGACCTTGCCATGAGCGACAAACTTTTCAGACGGAACCGCGACCTGAGGAAGGTGACCGCCGCCGGAAATCTGCTGGCAGTCGCGGCAATGGCACTGAATTGCGAACTTTGGTTGCTTGATGAAGTCGAAAGTCGATGCACCGCAAAGACATTGCCCCGTCATTTTCTCTGCCATTTGAATTTCCTTTGCCCTAAACCTGCAAGCCCCGAACATACACAGACTTCCAAGCTCCTAAAAGAATGGTAGGTTTGCGCTCAACGCAGTAACGTTGATGCCTTTGCCAAATGCCCGAGTGGAACACATACAATGATTGCCTATGTCACCGTCGGAGCCGATGATCTGTCCCGCGCGAAACGGTTCTACTCGGCTTTCCTGCCAACCCTTGATTACGGGCTTAAGGAGGGCCCGGAAGGGCTAAGTTACGTCCTGCCCGTGCCCTCTGGTCAGGTTCCGGTTTCTCCGGACTTCTACGTAAAACCGACCTTCGATGGCGGTCCGGCGACGGCTGGGAACGGGGCTATGGTTGCATTTCAGGCGCGAAACCAAAAACAGGTGCGTGACCTGCACGCCGCCGCACTTGCCGCTGGTGGCTCAAACGAGGGCCAGCCGGGGTTCCGCGCTTCATATGGGCCGCAATTTTATGTTGGCTACCTGCGCGACCCGCAAGGCAACAAGATCGCGCTGTTTTCTGACAATCCAGACGAACCCGGACGCGATGGCTCGTCCTGACCGCCACAACTAAAGATATCGTTTGATTTGAAGCGACAGCTTGTCCTTCAAAAACTGTGTCGTAATTTCCGGGAACACCTTCTTTGCGACCAACACAAGAACTTGGATGCCGATAAATCGCAGGAAACCAACGAAAAGCGGCCCATCAAAGCCCAAAACAGCGTTCCAAATCCTAGCTCTCATACGCCGCTGTCATGCGGGCCAAGGCATCTGCAGGCCAAACGTCTTCGAATTTGTAACCCTCATCAAAAACCGGAATGTCGGAACTCAGCGGCACCCAGGGTTGTTTGCTTGACGTAAATATCTGGACATCGGGCGGACAGCTTGCGGGATCATCCAATGTCCCGACGCGCACATAGGTCAGCTTGCCCAAACGCACCATGTACCTGCTCACCACGGCCGTACCGCAATCGGCACATCTGGTCACAATCTGACCTTTGCCGCTGGGCGTAGAGAGCGTGTGTTCGGTTCTGTTGCCTTTCAATTGAACCCGATCCGTTTCTACAATCGCATTCAGAACATAGGCCGACCCGGTTTGCTTTTGGCATTCAAGGCAATGACAACAATGCACAATCATCGGTGCGCCGTGCATTTCATAGGTCAGTTGACCACACCCACATGCACCTGAATATGTCTTTGCTGTCCCGGTCATATCTATCCCCTATCAGCTTTCCTGCGCGCTCAAACCAGACGACCGCGCTTCGTCAGAACCATAACACGGATTTCGATCAGCGATGATCTCAATCCATTTTCGAAACAGAAACGCATCCTGAACGCCGGTCAGACATTGAAACCTTCAGGCGCGGGATGGATCGGGCATTTGTTGGGTTGCGCAATGAATACCACCCCCCAATTCGCCCAGCGTATCCACGTTTAGCATCACAATTTCACGCCCCGGGTAATGTCTGGACAGCGCATCCCGCGCGATCTGGTCCGTCTTGCGATCCCCGAACGCGGCGGCAATCACGGCACCGTTGCACACATAGTAGTTGGCATAAGACGCCACGAAATCCAGGTCTTTGACACGGCGATAATGCGGCTCAGGAATGACCTCAACTTTCAACCCCGCCGCAACCAGCTGGTCGTGCGTGTCCAACGCCGCAATGTGAAAAGGATCGGTCATGTCGGGATCATCTGGCAAATTAACCAACACACGTCCCTGTCCGGTAAACCGCGCAAGGCTGTCGATGTGGTAATCCGTAATATCCTCGTCCCAAACGCCGTCTGACCAGATCATGCGCTCAGCACCATAGGCTTCCAGAAGTTTCCCTTCAACCACGTCTCGTGTCTTCCCGGGATTGCGATTGTCGTTCACCCAGGAACTTTCATGCGCCATCAAAAGCCCATGCCCATCCTGTTCCACGCCGCCTGCTTCGCCTTGCAACCCCGACGGCAACACCGGCAGGCCAAGCCGCTCTGCAACCCGCCCCGCGATCCGGGCATCGCGCCGGTGAACCTGTTTTTTGCCCCACCCGTTGAACTGGATTTGACGCACCGCCAGATCACCCTCGGCGTTCACAGCAAAGATCGGCCCCGCGTCCCGGCACCACAAATCTTCGGTCGGAACGTCCCACAGTTCCACAGCACCAAACAGCTTGCGTTTGGCCCCGGCATGATCCGCGCGCGCCGCCAGCATTGTAACCGGTTCAAACTCTGAAATGGTGTTGGCGATGTCTGCGATGGTGTCCTGCGTCATGCTTAGGAAAACGGCGTCCCGATAGACCTGGCGGTTCACCGGCCATTGCATAAATGTGCGCTGGTGCGGGCTCTCTTCTGCCGGGACAAAGAAACCGTCTGTCGCCGCCCAGGAACGTCCCGAAATACCCGCCATAGCCCACGCCCCTCCGGCCATCCAAAAATCTCGTCGTCGCATCTCCTGAATTCCTGATTTCCAGTTTGAGCCTAGGCCAGATCGACGTCATTTCCAACATTTGACCAGGCAAGGTCGCGCTTCCCCTAAAGAGCATTCGGACAATCGAGCCAAATTGACGCCGACGCAATACCGACCAAATACCGACGCTTTGCCGATGCATGAAATTCGGTCTTACTCAGCCCCTTAGCGCCGCAACGGAATCACACGCCAAACGCGCCATAAGGATAGAATTTCACCGGCGTGCCCGGCGTCACATCCACGGCCTCGTCAGGCAGCTCCACCAGCCCTTCGGCCCAGCTCAGCCCGCTGATCCGACCTGACCCTTCCGAAGCGAACACTTCGGCTTTGCCATCGCGCAACCGGGCCCGCAGATATTCGCGTCGCCCCGGCTTCTTGGACTTGGAAAATCCCGCCGGAACAGTCAGCGCTTGTGCGATACGCCAGCCTTCTCCGGCCAGTAACCCCATGGCGGGCCTTGCAAAAACCAGGGCACAGACCAGCGCGGCAACCGGGTTTCCCGGCAGGCCAAACACGGGCTTGCCGCCCCAAATCCCCAACGCCAGCGGGCGCCCCGGCTTGATCGCAATGCGCCACAGCGCCATCGCACCGGTCTCGTTCAGCAATGCCGACAGATGGTCCTCATCCCCCGCCGACGCGCCACCCGATGTCAGGATCAGATCCGCCTGATCCGCCGCCCGGTCAAGAAAGGCGCTCAGGTCCGCCCGGTCATCCGGCGCGCGTCCCATGTCCACCGGCACAAATCCAAACCGCCGGATCAAGCCCAGCAACATGGGCCGGTTGGCATCATAAATCTGATCCGCCCGCGCGACATCTCCGGCCTCGGCCAGCTCATCCCCGGTTGAAACAACCGCAACCCTAAGACGTTGAAATACATCTACTTCTTTGTGACCCGTCGCCGCCAAAAGGGCCAGATCAGCGGGCGTGACCCGCCGCCCTGCTGACAGGATTATTTCGTCCTTGTCGACATCCTCGCCCGCCTTGCGCGTGTTGGCACCTTTTTTCAGAGGCCCGTGAAATGCAATCGCAGCGCCGTCCGTGGTGACATCTTCTTGCAGGATGACTGTATCAACCCCGTCGGGCAATGCCGCCCCGGTCAGCACCCGCACCGCATGCCCTGCGGGCAACACGCCTTCAAACGGATCACCCGCCGCCGACCGCCCCTGAACCAGTGGCAGCGTTTGCGGACCCTCTGCAATATCGACATGGCGCATGCCATACCCGTCCACAGCCGTGTTGGGCAAAGGCGGATTGGCGCGCAGGGCCCGCACATCCTGTGCCAGAACCCGATCCAACGCCGTATCCAAAGCCACGCTTTCCTGCCCCACAAACGGACGCAAACGCGCGCGAATGTTCTCAAGCGCATCGTCAACTGGCGTCCAGTGGGCCCCCGCAGGCAAGGCAAAGCAATCATTTGTCAAAGGCGGCGGTTGCAGCGGTTCTGAAGCGGCGCGCATCAGCGTGTCCTCGTGTCCAAGTCCCAAAATCCAGCCCTCTTCGGGGGCATCCACGTCCAACATCTCTGCCAACGCGTCCGGATGCAATTGCGAAAGCGCGCGCGCCACCAATCTGACCTGCGCTGCATCCCGTAATTCACCGGTCTGTTCTGCTATCTTCACAATCGGATTGATCAGCCCCGGCCAGATTTCCACAAAAGCCACCGGTGTCGTCAAAGGCTGAAACGGCCACACCGCCACCTGCCCGTGAAACCGCTGTCTCAGCCGCGCCAACACCGGCAATCCCATTAAAACCTGACTGCCCACTGCCCCGGCACCCGCCAGTTGCCAGCAGGTAAATGCACCCTTGGCAGCCTGCTCCACCGCGCGGCGTTCCGGGAAAGGACAATGGTAGCCATCCTTGCGCCGCGCCAGTCCAGCAATGTCGCGCTTAAGCCCATTGCCCCAGAACGGGCCGCGCCCCCCAAAGCGCTGATTGATCTCTGCCGCCAGATCAAACCGGTTATTGGCCTTGGGCGCATCCTGAATACGCGATGCAATCCAATCCCAAAGCTCCAGCGGATCACCCCCCCCGGTCAACGCGCGACAAAATCCCATTGGGTAGCCAAAGGGAAAATCAAATCCCAGAAACAGGCGCCGCCCAGCCGCCAGTTCCTCAGCTATCAGGGCTTCCAGCCATAATTCTGCAACCTGACGATTGCGCAGATAAACAGGGGCAATCGAATGGCCCTGCCGGACGACTCCAACCCAGATCGCATCTTTCTTAGGCGTTGGTCCCCGGTCATTTCCGCCGGACCAATCCACCATGACAAATGTGTCAAACGTGCTCAAAGCCCGACGTCTTGCAGGATGAAATCCGCAATTGCTGCGGTGTCATTCAGATCAAACACAGGCCGATCCATGCTCAGCGGGATGTCCGAAGCGATGGCGCGGATGCTGTCATCGCCCGGTGCGATCAACGCATTGCCCGGTTCTGCGCGGTGGGCCTCCACCTTGGGGTGGGTTTCACGTTTATACCCCTCGACCAGCACCAGATCGACCGGTTCCAGCTTGCTCAGCAAAACGTCCAGCGGCGGTTCAGCGGCGCCGCGCATTTCATGCATCAAGGCCCAGCGGGTTCCCGACGCCAGCAACACCTCGCGTGCGCCTGCACTACGATGGCGATGGCTGTCTTTGCCCGGCTGATCCACGTCAAAGCTGTGATGGGCGTGTTTCACCGTCGACACGCTGAAACCCCGCCCGGAAATCTCGGCCACCAACCGCTCCATCAGGCCGGTTTTGCCCGCGTTTTTCCACCCGGTCACTCCGTAAATGCGCATATTTCAGCCCCCTGTTGCCATGATCCGAGCCTGTTCCAGATCCTCGGGAGTGTTCACATTAAAGAACGGGTCCCCCGCATCCGTATCAAATTCGGCCAACCGTCCGTCATGTGGATCGCTCCACAGCACAACTTTGCGCAATCCTGCTTGCAACGCGGCGCGCAGATCGTCGCGCAGCGCCACCGGCCAGATGCCAAAGGTCGGATGGCGGATTAGGCCAGACCGCGACATCGATTTGGTCGCGTCACCGGCTTTGCGCGGCGTCGCGGCCAGCGCAAGGCGGTGTGTCATCCCTTCGGTCGCCAGCAACATACGCGGCACCAGATCGCAGGGAAAGAACGGGGTGTCCGCCGCGGCCGTCACGATGGTCTCTGCGCCTTGCTCTGCGGCCCAGTCCAACCCGGCCAGAACGCCTGCCAAAGGGCCTGCATAGCCGTCGATCCCATCCGGCAATACCGGCAATCCCAGATCGGCAAACCGCGTCGCATCGCCATTGGCATTGAGCGCCAAAGCCCCAACCTGCGGCTCCAGCCGGTCGATCACATGGGACAGGATCGTCTTATTGCCCAGCGTCAGCCGCCCCTTGTCGCCGCCGCCCATACGCGTGGCCTGTCCCCCGGCCAGAATAACCCCCAATGGCTGTTTCATGAGGGCGCTCCCTTGCGGCGGCTTTTGCGGTCTTCTTCGGCAACCTGCGCCGGGTCGACATCGCGCACCAACCGCTCTTCGCCGCTCAGACACACAAACCGTCGCCCACGCATGCGTCCGACAACTGTCAGTCCAACCTGACGCGCGATTTCCACGCCCCATGCGGTAAACCCGGATCGTGACGCCAGCACCGGAATACCCATCAGCGCGGTTTTGATTACCATTTCCGAGGTCAGCCGCCCGGTTGTGTACAGGATTTTGTCCTGCGGACTTGTGCCCGTGTCAAACATCCACCCTGCAATCTTGTCGACCGCGTTATGGCGCCCGACATCTTCCATATAGACCAGCGGACGGTTGTCCTGACACAAAACCGACCCATGAATCGCCCCTGCCTCAAGATAAAGCGACGGGGTGCGATTTATCTTGTGTGCCAGCGCATAAAGGTCAGACGTGCGCACCGGGGTTTGCGGCAGGCGCACATCCTCTAACCCTTCCATCATGTCGCCAAACACTGTGCCGACGGCACAGCCCGACGTGCGGGTCTTTTTCTTCAGCTTTTCTTCATGGCTGGTCTGGCTCAGCGTGCGCACAACAACCACTTCAAGCTCTTCGTCGTATTCGACCCCGGTCACAGTTTCATCCGCCGCCAGCATGCCCTGATTGCGCAGGAACCCCAGCGCCAGATATTCGGGATAATCGCCAATTGTCATCGCCGTCACGATTTCCTGACTGTTCAGGTAGATCGTCAGCGGACGCTCTTCGACAACCGAGATGTCCACCGCCTGCCCGTCATGGTCAAACCCGCTGACACTGCGCGTCAATCGGGGTGCGCCCGGATCAGGGGCAATCAGATAGTCTGACAATTCATCAAGGCTCGACACGATGCGCGCTCCGCTGGTTGGATGTTCCTGCGAAATTACGCATGTTGCCGGGGTTTTGCCACAACCGAATGGTCGCGCGACGCGACCAGTTCACAATATCGGCGCGCCGCATTGCAACTGGTGCGTCACCGCGCTACGCCTTTGACACTTGGGCTACGAACAGGGCGCCTTGATGTCTTCCGTTTTTGATAATTCTGCATTCTTGCGCGGCATGCGTGATGGCGCACCGTTTCTTTTGGTGGTGTGGCCGTTTGGCCTGTTGTTTGGGGTTGTTGCCACCGAAGGCGGGTTGTCGGTCTTTGAGATTTTGTCATTCACAATTGTGGTTTTTGCCGGTGCGGCCCAGTTCACCGCCCTGCAGCTGATGTCGGAAAATGCGCCAACCATTGTGATCATCGCCTCCGCGCTGGCCGTCAATCTGCGCATGGCCATGTATTCCGCGTCCCTGACCCCGCACCTGGGGGGATTGCCATTCCGGCACCGTGCATTTGCAGCCTTTTTGCTGGTGGATCAGAACTATGCGCTCAGCTCTGTAAAATATGAACAATCCCCGGATATGACGCTGGCCCAGAAATATGGCTATTTTGTCGGCAACGTGTCACTGGTGGCGCCCAGCTGGGTGATCGCCTCCATTGTCGGGGCCTTGATCGGCAAAACAATTCCCCCGGAACTTGCGTTGGACTTTGCGCTGCCGATTACCTTTATCGCCATGATCGGACCGATGCTGCGCACCGGAGCACATATGGTCGCGGCCTTTGTGTCCGTGGCTTGCGCGCTGATCTTTGCGGCTGTGCCTTACAATCTTGGCCTGATCATCGCCGGGATTGCCGGGATGATGGCAGGTGCTCAGGCAGAGCTTTGGTTTGAGAAAAGGCGCCTGTCATGACAGATACAATGACGCTCTGGATCATGATCATCACGCTTGGCATTGGCAGCTTTTCGCTGCGTTTCCTATTCCTTGGGCTGGTTGGAGATCGAACGTTGCCGCCTTGGGTGCTTCGGCATCTGCGCTATACGGCAGTCGCAATCCTGCCCGCACTGGTGGCCCCGCTGGTGATCTGGCCCGCCGCAAATGACGGCGCACCGGAACCGGCGCGTATTGCGGCGGCGTGTGTCACAATGGTGATTGGATATTGGACGAAAAACGTGCTGCTCGGCATTGTCTGCGGTGCAGTCACGCTGTTTCTCGGGCTTTATGTCATCGGCTGATCCCAGCCAAAAAAGCGTTCAGTTGGTACGCTTGTTCGCCAGCTCATATTCCGGAACAAATGCTTCCAGAACCTTGGATTTATCGTCGCTGTCATTCTCGTAAAGGCGATCATAACTCGCGCCTTTCTCAGCGAAATATTCAGACAGCTTGACCGGATAATACGATGTTGGCGCGTCCTCAAACCCCGGAAGGCTGGCGATCAGCGCAGAGGTGGTATAGGCGCATTTCGCCTCTTGCACCGGGCCAAGCGTCTTGGACTTCATCAATGCCATTTCAGCAACCTGCGCGCTGACCGGAATGGTCTGCACCACAACGTGATACGTCTCGCGCGCATGATACCGGGTGTATTGATCAACCAAATACGGAGTCATGCCATACACAACGTCATTTTTCGCGGTGATGCCTTCAGCGCGAAAGGAGCCTGCCGGATCAAACGCCACGCGTTCGCTGCCATTGATCATCAAGGATGTATGCGCACCCGATCCCGCCGAGTTCGAAATCATGGTGTACAACGTCAGGCTGGGTGGCCCGGAATGCACATAACGCGCCCGGGCAACTTCTGCGTCAGGGGAATTTGTTTCAGGCGGGTTGCGTACCGCGCAAGCCGAAAGCGACGCCATAACCAGCAACGCCACACACAGGCGCATCACAGTTTTCATAAGACATCCCGCCCGTATCAGGTCAGCTGTTAACCAGCGCCATAAAGATCAGAATGCCGATTGAAACGCAGGCAACCCAAGTTGACACTTTGATAAAGCCTTCAAACGTTTTTTCCTGAACTTCGATGTCCATCGAACCGTGTTTATGTTCCGCCATGTTCGCGTTCCTTCAATGTCTTTTTTTGCTGGATAACGTATTCATCCGGGCCTGTCACCACGTCATTGCGGCGCAGGCGATCAGGTTTTCGACAGATCCTGAGCCAACCGGAACCCGATCCGGGTTGGTTCGCCCTCGTCCACCTGACGTGGCAAAGCCCGCAGCATAACACTTAGCTGGGTAACGTGTTGTACAAGCTGGGTTTTGATCCCGTTTGAGTCAGATCCGTAAAACGTCACCATGTCCGGATCAAAGAAACCCATACCCTCGATCCGCAAGACACCGGCATTGCCGCCAGTGAACCCCATCGCAACCTCGTGTTCATTGTCCAACTGGGATTCGAAGTTCTGAATATACAGGATCAGGCGCTCATAGGCCCATTCCGCAGCGCTCTTTTCCTTGACCGGCGTGTTGGCCACACTGTCAGGCACGGCACAGGGCGCGACGTTTGGATCGGCATGCACTTCGTGTCGGCGCGGCATGGCCGCCGCCTCGGCAATCTCGGCGGTGGTTTTGATCTCTTCGTTCATCGGCAAAGCGCCCCTTTAATCAAGCCTCTGCCACACCCACGCCCCATCCGGGCGCAGCGTGCGGCTGACTTCTCCAACATGGTAAAGGTGGTTGAGATGAGCAAGGGCTTCGACCAACGCCAGCCCATAAGCGCCCTTGTCGATGTTGCGTTTGAACAACGGCAGGAAACACTCGCCCGCGGTGCGCGGCGTATCCAGATGTTCCTGCAACCGGGCCAAGGCGCCGTGGTGATTGTCGATCAACTGGCGCATCCGGTGCGGCGCGCCGGTAAAAGGCAGCTTATGTCCACCCAGAACAAGCTGGTCCGGTCGGGCAAACAACGCAAGCCGTTCGCAGCTTTCCAACCAGTCCGCCACCGGGTCAGCCTCGGGCTCGGTGGCATAAACACCAATATTTGAACTGATCGACGGCAATATCTGGTCACCAGACAGCACCAAATTATCATCTCGGCTCCAGAACGTCGCGTGTTCAGGCGCATGGCCATTGCCGATATGCACATCCCAATCCCGCCCGCCAATACGCACAACATCGTTTTGTTTGATGCGGCGAAATCCCAACGGCATTGGCGCGACGACATCGGCAAAGTTGAACGGGCGCTCGCTTTTGCGCTCGTTGAAAATCTCTTCGTCCATGCCGCATTTACGATAGAAATCCAGCGTTTCCTGACGTGGCACCGCCTGTTCATCCAGTTGCAGCATGCGCGCGAACAACCACGCCGTGCGTGTGGTCCACAGCTCAGCGCCAAAATCTTGCTGAAACCAGCCCGCCAACCCTACATGATCGGGGTGATGATGGGTCACAATCACACGCGACACCGGTTTGCCGCCCAGCGGTCCATCCATCAGGGTCTGCCAGATCGCCCGGCTTCGTTTGCTGTCAAAACCGGTGTCGATCACCGTCCAGCTGTCACCCTCGTCCAGCGCATAGATGTTGACGTGATCCAGCGCCATCGGCAGCGGCAGACGCATCCACAAAACACCGTCCGCCACCTCAATGGCTTCGCCTTCACCCGGAGGCGTCTCCCACGGGTAACGAATACCACCCGTCCCTTTCGCCATCACGCGGCGCCCAATTCTTCGGGGGTTAAGGCATAGAGGTCATCCGCACCCTGAACCGCATGCGCCAGCAACCCGGTATGTTCGGGCAACAGGCGTTTGATATAGAACTGCGCCAATATGCTGCGCGGGCCCGTGCCGCCTTCGGCAATTGCTGCGCGCAAATGGAAATATCCACCCAGAACGCGGGCAAACCCCCGTAAAAACGGCACCGAGCCGGCAAAGCGGTCATTCATGTTGTCCTGCGTCACCATCCATTCGGTGGCCTCGCGAAGTGTCTCGGTGGCCTGCCACAGCGGTTCTGCCAGATCCGGCATAGTGGCGCGCACCGATTCGGCGCGGTCTTCGATCTCATCCAAAAGCGCATAGGCGGCCTCGCCCCCGTCCATCAGCTTGCGCCCGACAAGGTCCATCGACTGAATGCCATTGGTGCCTTCGTAAATCGCTGTCACCCGCACATCACGCGCATATTGCGCCGCGCCGGTTTCTTCGATGAAGCCCATGCCGCCATGCACCTGCACCCCCATTTCCGCAACGGCAATGCCGGTATCCGTGCCAAAGGCCTTGGCAATCGGGGTCAGAAACGCCGCCCGCGCGGCCCAGTCTTTTTCCGCTGTTGCGGTGGACATATCGATGGCCACAGCACAGGCCATTTCAATGGCGCGGGCCGCGAAAATGTCAGCCTTCATCGTCGCCAGCATGCGCCGCACATCCGCATGATCCACAATTGTGCCGCTGCCGCCTTCAACCGGCGTACGCCCCTGTTTACGCTCCATCGCATAGCCCAGCGCATGCTGAAAGGCCCCTTCGGCGACGCCAATGCCCTGACCGCCCACACCCAGACGCGCGTTGTTCATCATTGTGAACATGGCGCGCATGCCGCCATTTTCCGCACCAATCATCCAACCGGTTGCGCCGTCATATTCCATCACCGCCGTTGGGCTGCCATGCAGGCCCAGCTTGTGCTCAAGGCTGACCACCTTAAGGCTGTTGGCCACGCCGGGCGCGCCGTTTTCATCCGGCAGAAATTTCGGCACCAGAAACAGGCTGATGCCTTTTGTACCCGGCGCTCCGTCAGGCAGACGCGCCAAAACCAGATGGCAGATGTTTTGGGTGAAATCATTGTCACCCCAGCTGATGAATATCTTCTGTCCCGACACCGCATACGTGCCATCCCCGTTGGACACTGCTTTGGAACGCAAGGCCCCTACATCCGACCCCGCCGCAGGTTCGGTCAGGTTCATCGTCCCGGCCCATTCGCCGGTGATCAGCCTGGGCAGATACAGCGCCTTGATCTCGTCGCTGGCATGATGTTCCAGCGCCTCGATCTGGCCTTGCGTCATCAGCGGATTCAACTGCAATGACAGACAGGCCGCGCTCATCATCTCGTTCACCGCCATGGTGATCGAATGGGGCAAGCCCATACCGCCATATTCCGGGTCCGCGCTGGTCGAAATCCAGCCGCCCTCGGCCACTTTGGCATAGGCTTCGGCATATCCCGGCGACGTGCGCACCACGCCGTTCTCCAACACAGCACCCTGCAGATCGCCATTGCGCTGCACCGGATACAGCACCTCTTCGCACATGCGCCCGGCCTCTGACAAAATCGCCTCGGTCACGTCTTTGTCGGCGTCGGCAAAACGGTCCGTCGCCGTCACCTGAGCAAAATCGACAACATAGTCGAACAGGAACTGAAAGTCAGTCACGGGGGCGCGAAAGGGCATGACAATCTCCAATTGGCTTGGCTTTGAGTGCTGGCGCTTGTATGCAGCTTTTTACTTCACGGTAAGGGGCAGGATCGCCCCAAGAAAGAAAAACGCAGCGTCACAGGAGCGTCCGATCCGTGCAAACCGAAATGCTTACGCCAGATCACCCCGGCCTTGCGCGCGCCAGCGATGTACTTGCGTCGGGCGGGCTTGTCGCCTTTCCCACGGAAACGGTTTACGGGCTGGGTGGGGATGCGCGCAATGACCTTGCTGTTGCGCGCATATTCGAGGCCAAGGGACGGCCCCGGTTCAACCCGCTGATTGTGCATGCCTCAGACATCGAAACCGTGAAAGCCCTTGTAAACTGGTCCGAAACAGCCGACCGGCTCGCCGCCGCCTTCTGGCCGGGGCCATTGACGCTGGTGCTGCCTTTGCGTGAAAAATCAGGGCTGTCCCCGCTGGTCACAGCCGACCTGCCCACTGTTGCTGTGCGCGTGCCCGAACACCCGGTCGCGCGTGCACTGTTGTCGGCATTTGGTGGCCCGGTTGCGGCCCCGTCGGCCAATCCGTCTGGCAAGATCAGCCCCACATCGGCGGCACATGTGCACAATGGTCTGAACGGGCGCATTGCCGCCATTCTGGACGGCGGGGCCTGTGGTGTTGGGGTCGAATCAACCATTCTGGGCCTGTGGGACACGCCCATTTTGCTGCGTCAGGGCGGTCTGCCACAGGAAGCCCTCGAAGCCGCACTTGGCACCCCGGTGGCCACCCATCAATCAGACGATCCGCTGACCGCGCCGGGACAAATGACGTCGCATTATGCGCCGGGTGCCAGGATGCGCCTGAACGCAACCGACCTTAAGCCCAATGAAATCCTGTTGGGCTTTGGCACGGTGGACAACGCCGCGCTCAATCTCAGCCGCGCCGGCGATCTGACCGAAGCTGCCGCCAATCTGTTTGGCCATCTGCATGCGCTGGATGCTAAGGGCGCCGACACGATTGCGGTCTCACCGATCCCCGATCACGGGTTGGGGCGCGCGATCAATGACCGCCTTGCCCGCGCCGCAGCTCCTCGAGACTAGCGCCGGTCAGGCATGCCCTGCGGTTGACGACAGGCTCAGCGCGTCCACGCCAATGCTTTTCAACGCCTCGGGCCATTTTTCGGCATTGGGCAGATCAAACACCAGCTCTTGGGTCGCATCACAGATCAACCAGCCATTTGCGGCAATCTCGCTTTCCAACTGCCCCGGTCCCCAACCGCTATAGCCCAGCGCCACAAGCGTTCTTTCCGGCCCTTTGCCCTGCGCCATGCCCTCTAAGACATCCAGCGTGGCGGTCATTGCAAACCCGTCGCTGACCCGCAAAGTCGACAGATCAGACCGGTATTCCGGCGAGTGCAGCACAAACCCGCGCCCGCCCTCGACAGGACCGCCGAAATAAAGATTGCCGTCATATTCCGGGCGCTGCAACGAGATTGACAATTGGTTGAGCAAATCCGAAACCCGCATTTTGTCGATCGCCTTGTTCACGATCAATCCCATCGCGCCATCTTCGGAATGGGCACATAAAAACACCACGGAATGCATGAACCGCGGGTCGCCCATGCCCGGCATCGCAATCAACATGCATCCGGTCAGATCCAGCGGAGAGTCAGACGTGTCGGTCACTCATTTGCCTCGATTTTGGTCCCTTGTTCCCAACATGTGCCGACCGGCGCGCGGACGCAAGTCAGATCGCCATGTTTCAGAGCGCTCGCGACATATCGCCGGAATGTGAGTTGGCTTTGAACCCGCTTTCAGTCACATGAGGTGTATGACCTTTAGATTGTTATCCTTCCTGCTTTTGATGCTGGGCTTTACCCTGCCCGCAACCGCGCAATCCTTTGACCAGGTGGCCCAGGCCGACATTCTGCCGGGCTGGCGCAATCCCGATGGCACCCATGTGGCGGCCATTCAGATCACGCTGAACCCGGGATGGCATACCTATTGGCGCGCGCCGGGTGATGCGGGCATCCCGCCTCAGATCAGATGGGACGGATCGCGCAATCTCTCAGCGATTGAGGTCAACTGGCCGACGCCGGAAGTGTTTCTGCAAGGCGGTTTGCGCTCGATCGGATATGAAGACAAATTGATCCTGCCAGTGCGCATCACCCCAAAATCGCCAGCCAAAACAGTGCGCCTCAAGGCCGTGCTCGATGTTGGTGTGTGCCGCGATATCTGTGTGCCAATGAAGTTCAAAGTTAAAGCTGAACTGCCTGTTGACGGCAAACGCGACGCGCGAATTGCTGCCGCGCTTGTTGATCGACCATTGCATCGTGACGAGGCAGGCGTGCGCGGCGCAACCTGCAAACTCAGCCCGACACAGGACGGGCTAAAGCTGACCGCACGTGTGGACATGCCCAGCGCAGGCGGCTCTGAAGTGGCCGTGATTGAAACCGACAACCCGCATGTCTGGGTCGCCGAAGGTTCGACACGCCGTCAGGGCAGTGCGCTGATCACGGAAACCGAACTGGTGCATGTCGACGGAACAGCCTTTATTCTGGACCGCTCCGCCATTCGCATCACAGTTCTTGGCACCCGCCACGCGGTAGACATTCAGGGCTGCACCGGCTGACGCCGGATACCCCGGGCGCTCACTTCACGTCTTCACAGTCACGCAACTATCAGCTCGCGGCCCGATCGCGGCGCCGCGAAAGCAGAACGCCTGACAGCCCCAACACATAGGCCACCAACGTAATCACCAGCGCCCCGGCTGCGAACACGCCCAACGTCATGCCAATACCCTGCACATTGCCCATCGCAGGTACCAGCGCCACCAATTCGGGGTGCAAGCCACCTTTCCATACGGTCCAGCCAAGCGTCACCGCCA
This sequence comes from Shimia sp., assembly GCF_039969785.1. Lineage (GTDB taxonomy): Bacteria > Pseudomonadota > Alphaproteobacteria > Rhodobacterales > Rhodobacteraceae > Shimia. Next base: position 82,399 of record NZ_JBDVNC010000016.1, read on the forward strand.
ACCAGCCCACCAAGATACTGCCCGCTCCGAACAGCAAACCGCGCAACGCACGCGCCTGTGCGCCCCGACGCAATGCTGCGACCTGACGCGACACGTCGGCCTGCATGGCCATCAACGCTGGCACAACAATCAACACCAGAACCATGCCAAATCCCAACCCGTAAACCAGCGTAATCACCGTGGGTTTCAGGAACTGCGCCTGTTGCGAGCGTTCAAACAAAAGCGGCGCCAGTCCCAACACAGTTGTCGCCGTCGTCAGAAACACCGGGCGCAATCTGTCCGCCGTCCCGTCAATGATCGACGGGATCAACCCCCGGTCCTGCGCATATTCGTCAATTGTCGTGACCAGCACGATGGAATCATTGATAATAATCCCCGTCATGCCAATCAGCCCGACAACCGTGAACATGCTCAGCGGCACACCATGCATATAATGGCCATAGATCGTGCCCACCAACCCAAACGGAATGATCGCCATCACCACCACGGGCCGTGTCCAGCTTGAAAACACCCAAGCCAGCACCAGATAAATCCCAGCCAGACACAGGATCAGCCCGGTGCGCGCATCGCTCAGGAATGAATTTTCCTGCTCTGCCAGACCGGCCATTTGCCATTCCACCTGCTGTACACTGGCGATCGTCGGCAGGATGTCAGATTGCAACTGTTCCAGAATGAACTCGGCGCGGGCCGGATCGTCCTCGGAAATGTCACCTGTCACTTTGATCTGGCGCACGCCGTTTTCGCGTCGCACCGTGCTGAAACCCGTGCGGCTCTGAACCGTGACCAGATCCGCCAACGGCACATATTGCCCTGTGGGCGTGCGCATCAGGCTGCCTTCCAGGAAATCGGCGGTCAACTCACCGTCAGGCAGTTCCACCCGAATGCGCGCGCTGCGCGGTCCGTCGGGATAAGTCGCAGCCTCCAACCCGTTCAAGCGGTGGCGCAACACCTTGCCCAGCCCGTCAATCGAGAACCCCAGCGCCTGCCCCTGCGGGGTCAGCTCAAGGATCAACTCTTCTTTGTCATAGCTCAGGCTGTCTTCGACAGCTGACACTTCGGGGAACTCGTCCAGCGCGGTTTTCAATGCCTCGCTTGCGGCCTTGAGCGTATCGCCACTCGCACCGTAAAACTGCACATCCAGCGCATCACCACCGGGGCCGGATCGCCAGCCCCTGAACGATACGGTTTCCGCCAAAGGATGGCGCGCCACGCGGTCCTGCAACTCTCCGACAAAGGCAAAGCTGGAATAGGGGCGCAGATCCGCATCAATCAGCTCGATCGCGATGCCGCCCAGAAGGTCAGCATCCATCGTATCTGACCCCGGAATAGGACGCCCCGAATTGCCGCCAATTTCGGCAATCACATAATCCAGCGGATTGAGCCCGTGACGCTCTTCGTATTCCTTACCCAGCGCCTCGGTCGCGCGTTGCATCTCCTGCATCATCGCCAGACTGTCTGCGCGTGTCGCACTGGGCAGCATCGCGAAATTACCCGTGATTGACCCGCGTTCGGGCGCATTGAAAAACCGCCATTTAACATCGCCATTGATGAACAGCACCGCTTGTGTTGCAAAAATCACCAGCGCCCCCGCCAACACCGGATAGCGCATCACCACCACCAGCTTTATCACCCTGCGGAAAATCACATCGCGGAACCATCGGAACCCTCGGTTCACCACCCGGCTGGGAATATCATACCAATGTTCTTTGGCGGTGTGTTTCAGCGCGTGCGCCATGTGATGCGGCAGGATCAGAAAGCACTCAATCAGCGAGGCCGTCAGCACGACAATCACAGTATAGGGAATGTCCCCGATCAAATCGCCAAACCGCCCGGAAATCACCGTCAGGCCGAAAAAGGCAATAATCGTCGTCAGGGTCGAGCTGAACACTGGCATCGACATGCGCCGTGCTGCATTTTCGGCCGCCACCACGGGCGATTCATTCAACCGCCGTGCCCGCGCATCCGCGTGTTCACCCACCACAATGGCGTCGTCCACGACAATGCCCAACGTGATAATCAACGCAAACAACGAAATCATGTTGATCGTTAAACCGCCGACATACATCAGCGCAACAGCCGCCAGCATCGCCGTCGGAATACCCGCCGCCACCCAAAGCGCGGTCCGGAAATTCAGGAACAAGAACAACAGCACCACAACCAGAACCAATCCCATGGCACCATTGTCCAAAAGGATATTCAGTCGTCCGGTGATGGCTTCCGCCCGCGTGCGGATCAGCTGTATTTCCACACCCTGAGGCAACGTCGCCTGCATCTTTGCGGCGACCTCTTCGACCGAGGTCTGAATACCAATCGCGTCACCTTTGTCTGACCGGTCCACCCGGATCGAAATCGCCGGGTCCTGGCCCACGAAATAGGATCGGTTCCGGTTCACACCTTCGACACGAATATCGGCCACCTGACCGATGGTCAGCTTGGTGCCATCCGGGTTTGAGCGCAGCACAATGCCGGCAATCTCATCCGGCGCCCGTTTTTCAACACCCGTGCGCACGCGCGCAAAGGCTCCGCTGACGTCTCCGGCGGGGTCTGCATTCACCTCTTCACCAATGGCGTCCGAAATCTCTTCAATGGAAATGTCATGCGTGATCAGCGCAACTGACGACACTTCGACAATGGTCTCACGTTCGGCCAGCCCGCGAATGGTCGTACGGGTCACACCCTCGGTATACAGCCGAGCGACAAATTCATCGGCAAACCGCGCAATCTGATCGATCCCCACAGGGCCGGTGATCACCACATCTGTGACCCGGTCCCGCCAGACCCCACGCCGCACAACCGGATCGTCGGCCTCTTCGGGCAGGGTCGAAATCGCATCCACAGCAACCTGAACGTCATCGGTCGCGCGGGCCATGTCCCAGCCGGGCTCGAAATCCAGCGTGATGGTGGCTTTGCCTTCGGTCGAACGGGAATTGGTTTGCTCGACCCCTTCGACGGACAGCATGGCAGGTTCCAGAACCTGCACGACGGCGGCGTCTACGTCTTCGGCCCCCGCCCCCTCCCACGTCACGGAGACGGTCACATTATCGATAATGACATCGGGAAAAAACTGGGCGCGCATCCGTGGAAACGCCACCAGTCCGGCAAGGATCAGAACAACCAGCAAGAGGTTGGCCGCCGTTGCGTGCCGGGTGAAGTAAGAGAGAATACCCCCGGCTCGATCACCCAGTTCCCGCATGGCGCTAGCCCCCCATCCGGCTTTTCAGCCGATCAATCATCTGAACCGGCACTTCCGGTTCCTTCAGCGTGGTAATCATGCGTTTCTTAACACCTTCGGGCATCCGCTGATTGCCTTCCACAAACGACAAATACTTTGCCCGGTCTTCATCGCTCAGCTTCACCATCGCCGGTGCCAACGGTATTTCGCCGGTGTTGCTCAGCGGTTTCACGGCGATACCCTCGCCCAGCAATGGCGTGCGCCGGGTCACTACCTGACGCCCAAGCAATCCACGTCCACGCACAAGAACGTTATCGCCCTGCCGGCGCAACAAACGCACTTCCAATGCTTCCAACCGATTGCCTTCGCCAACAACCAAAACGCCGCTCGCCGCGTCCAGGGCGGTCGCAGGCAGTTGCACAACATTGCTCAGCTCAGGTTCGCGCACGCGCACCGTCACAAAATCGCCGGGCTTCAATCCGCGCGCACCGTCAAGACGCGCATACAGCACGCGTCCAGTCTGACCTTCGCCAACCGCCGCCGCATCGCGTGTAATCACACCCGTTGTCGTCAGGTCGGCCCCCATTACGTCAAGCGACACAGCAACTTCTGACTGGTGCAATTGGCTGTCGGCATCCAAAAGCCGCGCATATTGCGGCGTTGAAACGCGAAACACGACCTCTAACGCATTGGAATCTATCAACTGGCCAAGCTTTTCGTTCAGCGACACAAGCCCGCCTTGTACCGCCGACACATCGGACAAAGTGCCCGAGAAATCCGCCTGAATGACAGTGTCCTTCAAATCGCGTTCGGCCTCTGCCAGTGCGATCTTTGTCCGCTCCAGCTGGGTTTCCGCCTGATCGATCCGCGCCTCTGCCTGGGCCAGCGCGCGACGGCTGGACAATACTGCCTGGCTTGAAACGGCTTGCGCCAGCTCTGCGGTTTCCACCGCCGCGGCTGTGCCGACACCACGTTCGCGCAGATCTGTCTGGCGTTCAAAGGCTTTGGTACGCAACCCCATCTGCGCCTCAGCGGCCTCCAGCTCATCCAGAGCCAGCTCTAAGGTGCGAACCGCATCACGTTCTTCGGCTTCGGCGTCCAGTAGATCGCTTTTGATCCGATCAAGCGCATACCGCGCCTTGGTGGGATCAATCTGCACCAGCGTTTCACCTGCGGATACATCCGTGCCGTCTTCGAAATGCTCGGACAGTTTCACAATTGTCCCGGCGGCCGAGGCTCTGATTTCCAGACTTCGCTGGCTTTGGATCTCACCAAATGCCACCAACTCCGGCGTCACCGTAACCGGCTCGGCGGTGACAACATTCACCGTGAACACCCGCTCGCGCGTCGGGGGGGCCTTGGTCTCGCGCGCCAAACGCGTTTCGACTGCATCGCGCACCATCTGACCCGCAATAAGCAGCATTGCCGCTGTTAAAGACAACAGAAACAACCCTGTCAGACATTGTCGCAAAAATCGCATGGCCGACCTCTTCACCGTGTATTGCGCCCTGAATTCTAAGGCTTGAACCGGCAGACACCAATCCAACTTGAAACTTATACGTGCCCTACGCCAGTTTCCGTCACAAAAAAAAGCACTAATGCCGAAAAAGTGTCGCTGAGGGCCGCACGTGCGCGTTTAACCACGGAAATCTAAACGCGACATTGTCCGTTTGGCGTCAAATCATTTGCGCCGCAAATGTTCATCCAGACGCGGCATGATCTCAACGAAATTGCAGGGTTGGTGACGGTAATCCAGCTGCCATTTCAGGATCTCATCCCATGCATCTTTGCACGCGCCCGGACTGCCCGGCAAAGCAAACAAATAGGTGCCTTGCGCGACCCCGCCCGTGGCCCGGCTCTGCACCGCGCTTGTGCCGATTTTTTGCATTGAAACCATGGTGAATACGGTGCCGAACGCCTCGATTTCTTTTTCGTAAACGTCGCGATGCGCCTCAACGCTCACGTCGCGCCCGGTCAATCCGGTGCCACCAGTCGAAATGATCACATCCACGCCATCGTCTGCACACCAGTCGCGCAGCTTGTCCGCTATCAGGGTGCGTTCGTCCTGCACGATACTGCGATCTGCCAGCACGTGACCGGCATCTTGCAGACGGGCCACCAATGTGTCCCCCGACCGATCCTCGGCCAACGACCGCGAGTCGCTGACGGTCAGCACAGCGATGCGTACCGGGATAAACTCTTTGCTTTCGTCGATACGGCCCATGCCCCACCCCTTTGTCGTCAGTCGAATTCGAACCAGTTGACCGTCGGCCCCAGATTGACCACGCGGCTCTCGCCAATGTTGGCGCTTTGGCCCCAGCAATCATGAATGTGCCCGCACAAAACCAGCTTGGGCTGCACGCGTTTTATCGTATCCAGAACTGTTACAGACCCTAAAGACATGCCGTTAGAGGCCCGATCCAGAACCCCTTTGGGGGGCGAATGGCTGATCAGAATGTCAGTTTGGGTGCAGCGTTCCAGCATCGCACCCGCCGCTTCTTCGCTCAGATCACAGGACCAGTCGACAAAGGGCGTGACCGGCACGGCATATCCCAGCCCGAATATGCTCAGCCCGTCCAAATCGACCTGTTGTCCATGCAAGACCGTCGCATTTTTTGGGGCTGCTTGGCGCAACTCGTCTTCGCTTTCATTATTGCCCGGCACCAGGATCATAGGCGCCTTGATGCCCTCCAACAGCGCCACCGCGCCGTCAGGGTCTTGACGCTGATTGCAATAATCGCCTGCTCCAATCACCAGATCTGCGTCGGCGCTGGCCTCGACAATATCGCGCGCTGCCCGCGCTGAACGGTGCAGGTCTGAAAATGCCAAAACCTTCATGGCATCTCCTCCAGCCTGGCCATCAAAATCAGCAAATCAGCCCAGGATTCACGTTTCGCCCCCGGTTGACGCAGCAAATAGGCCGGGTGGAACATCGGCAACACAGGTTTGCCAAACCCCTCTTGCCAATTGCCGCGCAGCCGGGTGATACCGCGCCGCCCCAGCACCGCGTCACAGCTGATATTTCCCATCAAAACAATCACATCCGGCGCGACAATCTCGACATGCCGCTGCAGGAACGGCTTGAGCATGGCGATTTCTTCAGGCTTGGGATCCCGGTTTTGCGGCGGACGCCAGGGCAGCACGTTGGTGATATACACCGCGTCTTTTGACAGCGGCGTATCGCGCCCCATATTGATCGCGCTCAGCATCCGGTCCAGCAATTGCCCGGCGCGCCCCACAAACGGTTTGCCTTCGCGGTCCTCTTCACGCCCCGGCGCTTCGCCAATGATCATCACGCGGCCCGCCGGGTTGCCATCCGAAAACACCAGATTGCGCGCGCCCCGTTTCAGCTCGCAATGCTCAAACGCCGCCATCGCCGCTTTCAACGCCTCCAAATCACTTGCCCCCTGCGCCGCGGCGCGGGCCTCGGCCACCGGGTCCGCCTCAAGCGCGGCCACCGGCGTTTCCGGTTCTGCCGTCGCAACGGGTTTGGCCTTTGCAGGTTTATCCGGCACTTCATAGCGGTTCAGCGGCGCGTCCAGAATGGCTTCTGTGACCCCCAGTTCGACCTGCCATTCCAGCAGGGCACGTGCGCTATGATAGTCCAGAGCCGATTCCATGCCTGTCAGTCTACTGGTCCGCCGTCCGGGTTAAAACCGCCCTTTAAAGCACTTGGCCCAATACTTGATACATCAGGCAGCATTAAGTGATTCAGGTTTTTCGCGAAATACAATAGCGACGTGTCACACCTGGTTCGGCAATTGCTGACCCTGATCAAACGCTTCCAAATTAGCCACCGCCATCAGACCCATCTGCGTACGCACTTCTAACGCAGCGGTACCCAGATGGGGCAGCAAGACCACGTTTTCCAACTGCCGCAACGTCTCGGGAACATTGGGTTCATGCTCATACACATCCAACCCGGCGCCTCCGATCGATCCCGCTTGCAACGCGGCAATCAGCGCCTGTTCATCAACCACGTCGCCGCGCGATATATTGATGAACCTTGCATGGGGTTGCATCGCGTCAAACGCGTCAGAATTGACCAAATGGTGGGTTTCACCGCCCCCCGGCAACGCCGTCACCAGAAAATCAACCTTCGAGGCCAGCTCTGGCAGGGTTTCGCAGCGTTCCGCTTCAAACTCCATGAACTTGGCCGACCGGTTGAAATAGAAAACCGTCATGCCAAACCCAAAGAAACAGCGGTGCGCAATCGCCTGACCAATCCGTCCCAACCCAATAATACCAACCGTCTTGCGGGACATATGCAGGCCCAGCATCTGGGTGGGATGCCACCCCTGCCAATCACCGGATCGCACCAGCCGTTCGCCTTCACCGGCGCGCCGCGCGCTCATCAACATCAGCATCATCGCAATGTCGGCTGTCGCGTCTGTCACGGCCCCCGGCGTATTGGTCACGGCGACGCCGGCGGTCTGGGCGGCGTTAACGTCAATATGGTTATAACCAACGCCGAAATTGGCCAACAACCTGCACCGCGGTTCGGGCACGTCGACAAAAACCTGTTGTGAAAACTGATCGCCCAATGTGGGCATCACCAGATCATAGTCGCGCAACGCATCGCGCAGTTCGCCATCCTGTAAAGGCAGGTTGCTCTGGCGCACCGTAACCTCAAAACGCGCACGCGCCTTGTCCAAAACCGGTTCCGGCATCGGGCGCGTAATCAATAGGGTTTTCAATGCATGCGCCCTCCGTTTGGCACCGGCCCGTCAGGTCCGATCAACACGATCTCGCCTTCGGTGTCCGGCAATCCAAGTACCAGTATTTCTGACATGAATTTGCCAATCTGGCGCGGTGGGAAATTCACAACCGCCATCACCTGTTTGCCGATCAACATCTCAGGATCATAATGTTTGGTGATCTGGGCCGAGCTTTTGCGCTCGCCGATCTCATCCCCAAAATCCACCCAGAGCTTGATCGCGGGCTTGCGGGCCTCGGGATAAGGCTCGGCGCGCACCACGGTGCCTACGCGGATATCCACCTGTAGGAATTCGTCAAACGTCAGATCACCCATTTGCCAGCTCCCGCGATCTGTCAGATGCGGCGCCAACCGTGCGAATTATCAGCGGCGGCAATCCCTTGGATGTGTCCATCAAAACCTCAAGCCCGGCCTGTGTGGTGCCATTTGGGCTGGTCACGTTGATGCGCAATTGTTCCGGGGTTTCGTCGGCGGCCTCGGCCAACGCGCCCGCCCCTGCAACTGTCGCCTTGGCCAATGCCATGGCCAGATCCGGGTCCAGCCCCTGTGTCTCGCCTGCTGCGGCCAGCGTTTCGATCATATGAAACACATAGGCTGGTCCTGAACCGCTGACACCGGTCACGGCATCCATCTGCGATTCTCTGTCCAGCCGCACCACCTGCCCCACGGCCCGCAACAACGTTTCGGCAAGCGCAACGCCCGCCTCTCCGGCATGGGCATTGCCAATCACCGCTGTGATGCCTTTGCCAACAGCCGCAGGCGTGTTCGGCATGGCGCGCACAATCGGAGTCTGATCGCCCAGCATGGTTTCGTAGGTTTCAATGGAAATGCCCGCCGCAACTGACACAAACAACGTGTCGCCATTGCCCATCGCCCGCAATACCGGCAGCGCTTCGGCCATCATCTGAGGTTTAACCGCCACCAGCACAATCGCCGGATGAGATGGCAGTGCCGCATTGACGTGCACGCCCGAATTCTTCACCCAGTCACTTGGAAACGGGTCTTGAACCCAAACCGAACTGGTCGGCAGTCCGTCCGCCAACCAACCCTGCAACATGGCTGATCCCATCTTGCCACATCCCAGCAGCACAAGACCTTTTTCCGCCACAACGCTCATATTCATGGTGTCCCCCCTGTTCTCTTTGGGGGGAAGTGTTACGCCCGCCCGTAAGCCTCTGCAATGGCAACCTGCATGGCATTCTCAACGTCACGGTCGCCCCAAACGACCAACTGGAACGCGGGATAAAAGCGTTCGGCGCTGACAATGGCTGCGTTGATCATCATGTCGATCTGATCGGGGCTGGCCACCTGACCACCCGCTAACACCAGACCATAGCGATAAATCATCAGCTTTTGTTCGTTCCAATAGGTGAATGCCCCGGCCCAGCACTGATCATTTACGGCGTTCAGCGCTTCCATCAACTGGGGCAGCTTGCCCTCTGGCGGCTCCATTTCGAACGAACACACCAATCGCAGTGTTTCGTCATAGGCCGACCACGCCAGCGTGATCGAGTATGTCTTCCACTGTCCTTCAATCGCCATAGCGATCTGATCATCGGCAATGCGGTCAAAGCTCCAGTCGTGGTGCTCTGCGATGTGCTCTACGATATCAATCGGATGAAGATCTTCTTCCAGAAACTGCTCTGACAATGCCATGGCGCCACCTCTTTTTTGCTATTGCGTCAAGGGACTGGCAGCGCCCCTAGCGCTTGGTGCCTGCTCTAGAGACTGCGAAAATCTCCGCAGTTCTTACCAGATATGGTGCTGTGCCCAGCGCTTTGTGTAAAGCAAAATATCTGTGGATAACGCAATAAGTTGTGGATTACTTGTATCAAAGCACAAGAGTTGCCCGTGTCTTCACGCCAATTTGTGCATCCATGGAAAATCCGGCGCCGCGCCTAGCTTGCGCTGCGCCGCGCGATTTTTGCCCCGTCTGTTAACCCGGCCGAAGGATACAACACGACAGTTTCTCCGGCCTCCAGCCCTTCCAGGATTTGCGCGTCAATACCATTGTTGCGCCCGGGTGCAACGCTGCGCAACATGGCGCGCCCATCTGCGCTCATGACAAACACCGCCCATTCGCCGTCCTGTCGGAACAGCGCGCTGGACGGGACAATCAATGTGTCCGTGGCTTCCCAGACAACAATCCGGGTCTCAACCCGAAACCCATGCCCCAATGTGGCGCGTTTTTCCGGCGTGTCGGTAAATGCAATCACCGCGTTGACCCGCTGTTCCTCAACACCAAGCGCCGAATATTTTGTGAACCCCCAGGGATCAATGCGCTCAACTTCGCCCTGCAAATCACCCGGCCCACCCCAATTGGCGATGATCACCCGGTCGCCTTTGCTGACCTGCACCGCATCGGTCGACAGCAATTCAACCACCACTTCCAAATCGCTTTGCGTGTCTCCCACCTCAAGGATTGGCGCACCTGCGGCCAACGTGGTTTCGCTGCGCTGAATAACCCGCAAAACCCGCCCGGTTATGGGGGACGGCAATGCGATTGGTGGCGCTTCTGCACTTTTCCCAGCGTCATACACGCCCTGATCGTCAAAGCTGATCAGCCGCGCGCGGGCGTTGTTCAGATCGGCAATCCGCATCGAAATGGCGGCGCGCGCGGTGTCCACCGTGGCCTCTGCCGACTTTCTGGTGCTGACCGCCCGGTCCAGTGCCGCCTGCGAAATCGTGTCCTGATCAAACAGCTTGCGCGCACGTTTCAGATCTTCATTTGACAGATCGCGGTCTGCCATCGCCTTGTTCAGATCGGCATTGGCCACGCGCAACGCCGCCTCGGCCGCCTGAATGGCGGCGCGGGCCTGTTCGCGTGTTCTGATGTCCAGCGCAGACGGATTGGTCGGCAACATGCGCGCCACCACCGTCTTGCCTGCTTCGACATAATCCCCGGGTTCCAGCTCGACCCGCATCAGACGCCCTGCAATTGGGGTCGAAACTACATAAGGATCGCGCACCTGCGTGCGGGCTTCTTCGTCGACGGTTTTGATCATAGCGCCCCGGCGCACATCGCCTGTGTCCACCAACATCGGCTGGGGCCAGAAAGCAGCCGCCAGACCAGCGGCCACCAGAACCGTCGCCGCAATTGTCAGAACCCGCCGAGACTGTCGCTTTGCCATCTTGATCACTCTCTCGTCTTCAAGGTCGCCACAAGGTCGACCTTTTGAATATCACGTTTGACCAGCCACCCCGAGATGACCGCAGCCACCACCACAGCCGCGCCCGCCGCGCCATAAGCGTCCGGGCGAAAGGCGGTAGGGATCTGGTAAATATCGGTGCTGAACCCTTCTGCGACCAGAAAGGACAACCCATAACCGACCCCAACCCCCAGCGGGATTGCCAGAAACACCACAATCGCCAGCTCCCCCAACAGGATAAACGACGCCTCGCCCTGGGTGAATCCCATGACACGAAGGCTGGCCAGATCACGCGATTGCTCGCCAAAGCTGATCCGGGCCGAGTTATAAACAATGCCAAACGTAATAATCCCGGCAATTGCGGCCATCACAAACCGCATAGTGCCGGCACCAGTGTCCATCAGCTTTTTCATTGCGGCCCGGGCATCGGATTTGCGGGTCACACCGGCCACGCTCGGCACTTGCTTCAGCGCGGCAAACAGCCCCGGATACTGTTCGGAATCCACCCTCAGATACGCCCCGGATATGCGCCCCGGTTCGTTCATGGCGCGGTTCAGGACATCCATTCTGACAAACGCAGGCGCGCCCAGCATCGTGTCGGCAATGCGCGCCACCGGCATCTCCAGCACAGGGCGACGCCCCTCCAGAACTTCGATTGTCACGGTATCGCCGGGTTCGACTTTCAAAATATCAGCCAGCGCTGTGGCCAGAACGATGCCGTCATCGGGCATGGCAATTTCCGCCTGATCCGCATCCACCGCCCGGTTCAGTCGCGCATCCGCCACCAACCCGGTCACGCCGCCGCGATAGCTGTTGGTCCCGTGCCGCAACACCGCGCCCACCGCCCGCGTGGGTTCAACTTCGATGACCCCGGGCACATGTTTCAGCGCAAAGGCGGTCTTTTCCGGCATCTGTTCAAAGAACGTGACCGTCACATCGGACCGGTCAATCACATCAAACGTCTGGCTCAGCGCATCATTGAACCCGCTCATCACCGACATTTGCGCCGAACTTAACCCCATGCCTGCCGCAATGCCCAATACCGCGCCAAAAATTCGACCCGGATTGCGCAAAACCCGGCGCAACACCATACGGCTCGGCTGATCCAGCCAGCGTTTCAGGCTTTGGTGCATCGCACCTGTACGCGAATAATCCGCGGGCGCAGGGGGGCGCATCGCAACCGCCGGTGTCAGCGCAAACACCTGCCGCAAAACGAACAAGCCGCCCGCCATCGCGGCCAGCACGCTGACCGAAACGCCCGAAACAAACGCCGACGGCTCAACCCGGAACACCAGAAACGGGAAATGATAGATCGATTGATAGACCCCGGCCAATAGTCGCCCGCTCCACACGCCCCCGGCACACCCCAGCGCAGCGCCAAAGACGGCAATCGACACAACCAGCTTGAAATAGTGCATCGACACTTCCCAGTCGGTATAGCCAAACGCCTTGATCAACCCGATCTGCTCGCGTTCGGCCTGCACCATGCGGCTGACCACGATATAAAGCAGAAACGCCGCCACCCCCATAAAGATCGGCGGAACGGCCGCCGACGTGGTGCGCAGCCCTTTTATCTCTTCGCTCAGAAACCGGTTCGACATCTGGTCCGCCAAACCATAGGCCCCCAATCCGCCATACCGGTCCAACAACGCATCCGCCGCCGCCAGCACCGGTTCAACCCGCGCGCCACGCTCAAGCGACAACAACGCCTCGTTAAACGCGCCCTTCAGATCATAGGCCGCTTCCAACGCGTCCTGGTTCATCCACAACACGGCAAACCGGGCCGCATCCGGTACAAACTCGCCCGGTGCCGTGGTGAACAGAAACTCAGGCGCCTGCGCGATCCCGACAATGCGAAACGCGCGCCGATTGCCATACATCGTGGCCGACAGGTGATCCCCAAGCCCCAGACCATGCGCCCCGGCAAAGCTTTTGAGCACCAAAACCTCTTCGGTGCGTCCGGCCTGTGGCATGCGCCCATCCGCCAGATACACACCATTCAGACGTGCCTCGCGCCAGGGCGGCAGCGACACGACCTGCGCACGCACAGGCAAATCCTGACCCGCGATTTCAACCAGAGCACTGCCCTGAATGCGCCCTTCGACCGCATCCACCCCGGGGATTTCAGCCAGCCGATCCAGGATGTTCTGCGGCGCGCGCACAACCGGCGCAAACACATCCGCCAACCGATACCGTTCATAATAGGTGCGCCTGGTTTCTTCGAGCGATGAGATCATGCCGCTCATCATCACCAGCAACAGAACGCCCACCGCGACCACCAGCGCAATGGCCCCCGCCTGTCCCTTGATCCGCCACAGGTCACGCAACAGTTTGTGGTTCAGGGCGCTCATCAGATCACCATGCAATCTCGTCCGGGCTGACCCGGTGATCGTTTTCTTCCACGGCGCGAATGGCACCATCCGCAAAATGGATCACCCGATGCGCCATCTGTGCAGTAGCAGCAGCATGGGTCACGATCATCACCGTGGCGCCCAGTTCGCGGTTGATATCGTTGATCACATGCAGCACCGCACGCCCAGTGGTGCTGTCCAGCGCGCCGGTCGGCTCATCGCAAAACAATACAGTCGGATTTTTGGCAATCGCGCGCGCAATCGCCACCCGCTGTTGCTCGCCCCCCGACATCTGCGCCGGGAAATGGTCCATGCGCTCGCCCAACCCAACAAGCCGCAGGGCCTGCTCCACATCCATCGGGTTTTCGGCGATCTCTGTCACCAGTTCAACATTCTCACGCGCGGTCAGCGATGGCATCAGATTGTAGAACTGAAATACAAACCCCACATGATCGCGCCGATACAGGGTCAGCGCGCGGTCATTCATCTGCGATAGGTTTTGATCTTCAAAAAAAGCCTCGCCATCCGTGGCCCGGTCCAGCCCGCCGATGATGTTCAGCAATGTCGATTTGCCTGACCCGCTTGGCCCCAGCAACACAACGATTTCGCCTCTGGGAATGTCCAGATCGACCCCGCGCAGCGCATGCACCGCCGCCGGTCCGGTCCCATAGACCTTGGTAAGTCCGCGTGTGGTAAACGTCGTTTGCCCAGAAAGTTCCGCATCCTCGACCATAACGCCCCTCTTTCGCGCTCAGCCTACGCAAATCGGACAAGCCATGTCCATGCGTCACGCCGCACCTGTCGCGGCGTCACTTAAAAGAGCCTCCCAACGCAACACTCAGGTTCACATAATCCACGGCGAAATTACGTCGGTCCTGAGCCAGAGCATTTTCCAGACTGAGCAAGGCCCGCTCAGCATCCAACACCTGTAAAAAGCTTGCACCACCACCCACATAGGCCTCGCGCGCCAGCCGCAACACTTCCTTAGTCTGCGCCACAGCCTCAGCGGTATAGCGCACCGAATCCTCGTGATTGTTCAGGCTCACCAACGCGTCCTGCACTTCTTCCACTGCTTCGATCACTTCGCGTTCCCATGCAAACAAAAGCTCTTTGGCCCGCGCTTTTTGAAAAGCCACTTTCGAACGCCGCTCTGGCAAATCAAACAAGGGCACGTCGAGCCCGACCCTTAGGAATCCGGCTGTTGGTACAAATGCGTCATCAGAGAAACCGATATTGATATTCCCGGTCAGATGCAGTTCAGGGTACAGTTCGGCCTTAGCCACGCCTGCCAAGGCCACCGCTTCTGCCAATCGGTTTTCGGCCAACGTCACATCCGGCCGATTGCGCACAAGATCCGCCGGAATACCTGTCCTAAGGCTATGCGTGCGCGGGACTGGTTGCGGCGCGGTTCGGTCCAGTCCTTCTCTTGGCTGGTTCCAAGCCTGCCCCAACAACGAGCCTACACGCGATACATTCTTGAAAAACAAAATCCGCGCCTCGGGCAGGTCCGCCCGTGCAGTTGCCACCAATGTGCGCGCCTGCGCAACATCCAGCTCAGACACTTCAGGAAGCGTCGTGCCATCTTCCGGCTTGGCCCCAGTTGCTGCAGCCTGTCGCGCCTTCAGTGTTGCGGCCAACGTCTCTTCGCGCGAATCCACGACGCGCCTTAGGATGCGGATCAGTTCCTGAAAGTACCGCGCATCCACATAGGCCGTAGCCAGCTCGCTCAAAAAGGTTGTTCGTGCCACATTTGCATCCGCATATGCGCCTTCTAGGCGGTAAAACGCGGCTTCTTTCTCGCGTTTCAGCTTTCCATAAAGATCAACCTGCCAACTGGCCTCTGCACGTACAAACCCAGATTCGGTGCGCCCGTCTTCGCCACCCGCCGACGCCCGTGCCTCACCCACACGACTGACACCAGAAACCGGGTATCCGGCGGCGCCAAGAATGGCCTGGGACTGTTCGACCCGTGCAACTGCGCGCTGTATATCAAGATTTTGTTTCAACCCTAACTCGACCAACCTATTCAGCTTGTCGTCATTGAAAGCCCGCCACCAATCAGCACTGTTTCCGAGCCCAGACGACTCGTTTTGCCGCGTGAAGAACTGATCTGGAACATCTTTGCTGGGCCGAACAAAATCTTCGCCCACGCTGCAACCGGCGACCCAACCGAATTGGGCACCCGCCATCATCATGAATTTGCGCCTGTGCATGTGATGCCCGTCTACTGCCAAGCAGCGCCCCAAGTCCGTTGGCCCAAATTAAGCCGTATTACCCTAGGCAATCAACTCGCAAAAAGAAACGGAGCCACAACGGGCTCCGCTCATCAATCGAGATATCTTGATGCCTTCAAACCACGCAGGCCAGCGCGGTTATTTGCCTTCCAACGCCTCAATGCGCGATTTCAGCGCTTCGTTCTCTTCGCGGGCCTTCTGGGCCATCGCGCGCACGGCATCAAATTCTTCGCGCGTCACAAAATCACGATCCGCAAGCCAGCGGTCCATCAGTGACTTCATCGCGTTTTCAGCTTCGTCTTTCGCACCCTGGGCCACACCCATGGCGTTGGTCATCAGCTGCGACATGTCATCTACGAATTTGTTCTTGGTCTGCATCATTCTCTCCGACATTGCATTTGAAGCCTATATGGGCACGCCGGGCGGCAGACACAAGGTTGACAGTTGCCGCAGGGCGTGGCCAAAGGTTGCCCCAAATGCGAGCACAAATTCCCTTTCCCGACATCTCTCCGGAGTTGTTTTCAATTTCGCTCTTCGGAGCGGAATTCGCGCTGCGCTGGTATGCGCTGGCTTATATTGTCGGCATCCTGATCGGATGGCGGCTTGTTCTGACGGCGATACGCACGCCGCGACTGTGGCCCAAAGACACCGCGCCCATGACCGCCCAACAGGTCGAGGATTTCCTGACATGGGCGATCATCGGCGTTATTCTTGGTGGTCGGCTGGGCTATGTGCTGTTTTACAAACCCGCCTATTATCTGCAGAACCCAAGCGAGATTATGCAGATCTGGACCGGGGGCATGGCGTTTCATGGCGGTATGCTGGGCGTGGTTGTGGCCGGATGGTTGTTCTGCCGCAAATACAATCTGTTCAAATTGCAGTTCACAGACGCTCTGGCACTTGGCGTGGCGCCGGGTCTGCTGCTTGGGCGCATCGCCAACTTTATCAATGCCGAACTCTGGGGCCGCGCCACTGACCTGCCCTGGGGCGTCGTATTTCCCGGCTTTTACGCGCAGGATTGTGGTCAGGTCGCCGGCGTGTGCGCACGCCATCCCAGCCAGCTTTACGAAGCCCTGCTCGAAGGTCTGATCCTTGGCAGCGTGCTGCTTTGGCTGGCATGGAAACGCGGCGCGCTGAAAACGCCCGGCGTGGTGGCAGGTACATTCTTTGCAGGCTATGGGCTGGCGCGGTTTCTGGTCGAATTTGTCCGCCAGCCGGACGCGCATTTCGTGGCCGAGGGCAACCCGCTTGGGCTTGCGTTGCAGGTGTCGGGCTATGGTTTCACCATGGGTCAGCTGTTGTCTCTGCCGATGATCCTGCTGGGGGTCTGGCTGATTTCACGAGCCCGCGCATGACCCCCATGCTGCAGCATCTTATGGCCCGGGTGCAGGCCAACGGCCCGATGACCATCGCCGAATACATGACCGAGGCCCTGCTGCACCCGACCTTTGGCTATTACACTACGCGCGATCCCCTGGGCGCAGCGGGCGATTTCACCACCGCCCCCGAGATCAGCCAGATGTTTGGCGAAATGATCGGCCTGTCACTGGCACAAAGCTGGCTGGATCAGGGTGCCCCAACGCCGTTCACGCTGGCCGAACCGGGACCGGGACGCGGCACGCTGATGGCGGACATCCTGCGCGCCACCCGCGCCGTGCCCGGGTTTCACGACGCGATGCAGCTCTGTCTGGTCGAAGCCTCGCCAACCCTGCGCGCCAGCCAGCAAGAGCTGCTGGGCACCAGCCCGACATGGCTGCACGATCTGGAACAATTGCCCGATCAGCCCCTGTTCCTGATCGCCAACGAATTCTTTGACGCCCTGCCAATCCACCAGTTTCTGCGCGGCGCCACCGGGTGGCGCGAGCGGCTGGTGGGGCTGCGCGACAATGCGCTGACCATCGGGCTGGGCCCGGAACAACCCCGCGCGGACCTCGACCACCGCCTGACCGACACCGTCGAGGGGAACATCGTCGAAACCTGCCCCGCCGCCCCGGCCCTGATCCAGGGGATCGGCGGGCGCATTCAGGCCCATGGCGGTGCTGCGCTGATCATCGACTACGGCGACTGGCGCTCTAACGGCGATACCCTGCAGGCGTTGCGCAATCACACCCCTGTCGACCCGCTCAGCAATCCCGGCAGCGCCGACCTGACCGCGCATGTCGACTTTGAGGCCCTCGCCAACGCCGCCCCCTGTGCGCATGCACCCATGACCACACAAGGCATGTTTCTGGAGCGCCTCGGCATCACCCAACGCGCGCAGACATTGGCGCAAAACCTGTCGGGTGACGCATTACAAAATCACATCAGCGCGCATCGCCGCTTGACGCATCCCGAAGAAATGGGAAATCTGTTCAAGGTCCTTGCCCTGTTTCCCAAGGGCACCCTGCCACCACCCGGATGTGACACATGACGCTGGAAATTCTCACTGCTGACATCTTAGGCCCGGTCCGACACGGATTTTTCACTCGCCGCGGGGGCGCGTCTTCGGGCGTGTTTCAGGGGTTGAATTGTGGTACCGGCAGCTCGGATCAGTCCGAAATCGTGGCAATCAATCGCACCCGTGTGGCACAGGCGATGGATGTGTCTGACGCCGAGTTAGTGGCCGTCTATCAGGCCCATACCCCCGACGTGATCACGGTTGATACGCCGCTCAATGGCGCCAAACCCAAGGCAGACGCCATCGTGACCGCCACACCGGGGCTGGCCCTGTCCATTCTCACCGCCGATTGCCAGCCGGTCCTGTTTTCCGATCCCGAGGCTGGCGTGGTTGGCGCGGCACATGCCGGATGGCGCGGTGCGCTGGACGGTGTGCTTGAGGCCACTTTGGACGCGATGGAAGCGCTCGGATCGCGCCGCGAGAATATCAACGCCGCCATCGGCCCCTCTATTTCTCAGCGCGCCTACGAGGTTGGCCCAGAGTTTCTGGATGATTTCCAGATGGAAGACCCCGACAACACCCGTTTCTTTGCAGCAGGTCAGGACGACCGCATGCAGTTTGACCTGCCCGCTTACGGCCTGCACCGTCTGCGTCGCGCCGGAATTGGTCAGGCCGAGTGGATTCGCCACTGCACCTATTCCGACCCCGACAGATTTTACTCTTATCGGCGCAGCACGCACGCGGGCGAAGCAGATTACGGACGCCTGATCTCCGTCATCCGGCTGTAATTCGGCTCTGACCAGACTTTGATCTGACTGCCTTAAAATCTCTCACGTATTTTCCTTAAATCTGACCATTCCTGCCCCATCTCTGCCCCAATCCGAGGACAAACTGATCTCAAGTCAGAAACAATGCGTTCCTAAAAGGGAACCGGTCACAGGAGAAAAAACATGAGCAGTCAGACACGTTTCATCAAATCGGTTGTTGCAGCATCTAAATCAGGCTCACCAGAGATGCCTTGGGCCCGTGGCGAACGTCGCGCAGCCTTTATTGCTAAGCGTAACGGCGTATTCCTGAAAAAAGCCGCCTAAGCCAGTTAAGCCTATGCAAACAGGGCCGCGCCGGGATTCCCCCGCGCGGCCCTGTTGCCGTTTTATGCGCCGGGACCGGCACCGGCACATGTTATCAGCCCCCTGAAAAACCAAAAGAATATTACGATCGCTTCGTGATTTTCCTTCGCCTCGCCGCCCCGGACATGCAATGCTTTCTCATCCGATGCGCGCCAATTGTCTTAGGAGGTGACTATGCCCTTTCGAACAACCCTGATCGCAACCGCGCTGTGCGCGCTGGGAGTGGCCCCTGTCTGGGGCGAGGAAAACGCCTCGAACCCTTTGGCCGCCGTGAATAACACCGATCTGCGGTATCAGTATTTTGACCTTGGCAACGGAGCCAGCACCGGAGACGCCTTTATTGATGGCGCCTACATGCTGCGCCCTGATCTCAAGTTCAAATACGAACTGCATTATCTCTCCACCGATTCCACCGGTACGCGTCAGTCAGATTTTTCCTCTGTTGGCCTCAAACTGATCAAGTTCTTCCAGCCAACCTCGTCCGGCGGCTGGAGCCGAAAGCCCGCTTTGGGGCTGGAATGGATTCTCGACTTTGGCAGCCCGACAACCGGCACTGGCTCCGGGTCGGACCAGATTTCACCCTTTGGCGGCTTTGCCTTCACGCATGAGGCGACAGGCCTGACCCTGATCCCGCTGGCCCAGCACTTTGTGTCCTACAATGGCCCGACCGACATCAACCAGACCGCCGTGCGCCTGATTGCCCTGCAATCCTTTGGCGAAGGGTTTTGGGTCAAGGCAGATTTGAAAGTGCCCTATGACTGGGAAAATGACCGTTGGCCGGCCACCGCTGAATTCCAGTTCGGCAAACATATCGGCCCCGGGGTCTCGCTCTATGCCGATCTTCTGGTCGGGATCGGGGCAGACCGCCCCTATGATCATGGCGCCGGGCTTGGGCTAAGATTTCGCTACTGACGCTGCCCACCGCCAACAGATCCTTAGATTGAATTATTCGGAAAGGTTCAGAAATTTAGGGTTATGTGCACGCCCGGCAACGCGCTCACGTGACGGGCACGCCACCAGATGGTCGTTCACCATGCCAACGGCTTCCATAAAGGCATAGACAATGGTCGGTCCACAAAACCGGAACCCGGCTTTCTTCAAATCCTTTGAAATTTGTAGCGATAATTCTGTCTGCGTAGGCACGTCCTGCAAGGTCTTCCATTCGTTCTGAAGCGGGCGAAAATTCACATAGCGCCAAAGAAAAACGTCAAACCCTTCGCGTTCTTCAATCGCGATCCAGGCCTGGGCATTGCCAATGGTCGCTTCGATCTTGCCGCGATGGCGAATGATGCCTGCATTCTGCAACAAACGCGCAACGTCCTGTTCGCCCCAATTGGCAATTACATAGGGATCAAACCCCTGAAAAGCCTCGCGAAAATTGTCGCGTTTCTTCAGGATTGTGATCCAGCTCAACCCCGCCTGAAAACCATCCAGTATCAGCTTTTCCCAAAGCGCGCAGCTGTCATATTCCGGCTCACCCCACTCAGTATCATGATAGTCCAGATAGATCGGGTCCGGCCCTGCCCAGCCACATCTTTCGCTCATCCGATTTCCCTTTTTGTCTGCCTGTTATCGAGATTCATTCAAATGCAATCTTTAAGACGCCGTTCATGGTTTTGGCATCATTCTGACCACGTCCTTAGCAATCTGCCGGGTGATCACATGATCCGTCAAAAGAAAAAGAAACCTCCTCGGGGGTCCACCACCCGCGAACAACGCAATCCACTGGATTTCGCGGTAGCCTCGCGGGATCGCGCCACGTTGGAAATGGTACAATCCGCAATCCGCCATAAACAGGTTATGCTGGCCTATCAGCCGATTGTCAGCGCCGAAAACACCACAACCCCCGCCTTTTATGAGGGGTTGATCCGGGTTTTGGACGAAACTGACCGTATTATACCGGCCAAAGATTTCATGGACGCGGTCGAGAATACCGAACTGGGGCGTCAACTGGACTGTCTCGCCCTCGAACTGGGGCTGCAAACGCTGGAAAGGCACCCAAACCTGCGGCTGTCGATCAACATGTCCGCGCGCTCAATCGGCTATGGTCCCTGGGCTGACATCCTGAAACGAGCGGTCGGCGGCACCTCTACTTTGGGCGACCGGCTGATCCTTGAAATCTCGGAAAATTCGGTCAATCTGGTGCCCGACATCGTTCGCAATTTCATGACCGACATGCGTTCACAAAACGTGAGCTTTGCCTTAGACGACTACGGCGCAGGCATGACCTCATTTGCTGTATTCCGGGAATTTCCCTTTGATTTCATCAAACTGGACGGCAGCTTTAGCCGAAATATCTGCACAGATCAGGCCAATCAGGTTTTGGCCAGTGCCGTCGCTGCCATTGCCGAAAAATTTGACATGATGTCTGTCGCCAGCCGTGTGGAATCGCCGCAAGATGCCCGCACCCTGCATGCGCTGGGGTTTGACTGCCTTCAGGGGTTTGCGTTTGGCGCCCCTACCGTCAATCCGCCATGGGCCAAACAACGCCCGGCAAAAACCGCACGCCGATAAGGCCAATATACGCCGGTCAATGCGGGACAAGTACCGCCACGTCACCGTTTCTTGTCAGCGTTGAATACGCATTAAGCGGCAGGTCTGCCCAATCGGACGTAACGCCGTCTGGCCAGATCACCCGCATGGCTGCATGTTCGACGCTGCCCAATCCGAAATGCTCTGGTCCCGCCGTACCGCCGGCGTGACCACCGCCCACTGTGATTTCGCGCGACATCACCCGGGCACCGGTTTTCACTTCGATCCACGCGCCAACTGCGTTGCGGTTTGGGCTTTTCCACTCAAGCGATACAGACGCCCACGCCCCTGTCCCCTCGCTGACATTGCGATAAATCTCCAACGGCGCGCGCCGGTTAACGACGACCAAATCCAAACGCCCGTCCAGATCAAGATCAACCATCCCCGCACCACGCCCTCGCACCAGACTGGCCACCCCGGCCGCCCCGCCTTGTTCCTCAAATGTGCCATCAGGTTTTTGAATCAAAAGGTTATTGGGATCATCCATCGCGCTGCCCGGCATCTGTTCCACATTGCCTTTGGTGATGAACACATCGTCCAGACCATCGTTTTGTACATCCCCGAATGCCACATGCCACCCGGTCGACGGCCGCCCATCCCCGCCCAGATACGGAACATGCGCCGTTGTACCCGTCTTGTACGGCAGATTTTCGTACGCGGGTCCTGCCTCACCTGTCAGGCGCTGCAACTTCTGATCACCCATTGAGGTCAGAAAAACCTCAGAGCGCCCATCGTGATCCAGATCGCGGGTCGCAATGCCCATTCCCCAAAGCCTGTGCGCGGTCCAGCCCTCTTCTGCGCCATAAAGCCGGGGCATGGTTTCCATTGCCCACATCTGTTCCTGTCCGCCGCGCACATAATAATGCCGATCATTGCTGACCCGCAGGGCGGCGCGCCCCTGGCGGCCCCAATCGCTGAATAATATCGACAATGCGCAGAACCCCGGCTGCAACCGGGTCATGTCATAACCGTCCCCATCTGGCCGGAAAATCTCGTTCTCGTCGCAGGCCTGAAATGGCCCCTTTGGATCATCGCGGTTGACATAATTGCCAAACGCCAGCGTTGGCAGGCCATTTCCAGCCTCCCAGGTCGCAGAAAATGCCGTGGTCCACCGATCACGTCCGTCAAACCCGGGCATGTCCATTTCCGTAAATCCGCACGTCCCGTCGCCTTGCATCAACAGGTTCTCACCAACCCGCAACACCGCAAGGTCCATGTGTCCGTCGCCGTTAATATCCAACGGATAGGCACCGATCACGCCGTCAATGGCCAGACTGTCCGGTGTATCCGCGGCAAATGTCATACCGCCCTGATTGCGCAACAACATCGATGCTGACGCGCCACCAGACGCAAACACATCCGGCAGCCGATCACCGTTGCAGTCAAAAACCGCTGCGCCCCCGCCGACATAATGCTCCCATCCACCGGTATATTCATGCGCCACCACATCAACAGGTTCGAACACAACATCCGCCGATGCCGCTGTCGCCCCCAACCACAGCACCGCAATCAAATTAACCCGCATGTTCAGACATCTCCGCCAACGCAATTTCAGAAACTTTATCCAGCGCATAGGCCGCGCCACCACGTGCCCACATCAGATCACCCCATTTGTGGATCACGACCTCGGGCGGTGCCTTGTCAATCTGCACAATGGAATTCCGCATCGCGTGGATCACCTCGTCCGCATAGAAATAACTGAACTGCATCTGCTCACCCGCCAGAATGATCAGCTCGGGATCAAAGATATTCACCAGATTGGCCAGCCCCATTGCGAACATGCGTCCGGCCCGATTCACAATCGACTTGGCCACAGGATCGCCGTCGCTGGCGCGCGCCAACAAAGCTTCAATTGGCTGATCGTCGCTCCCGCCGCCTGCGCTCATCGCCTCGCGCGTCAGCGCGTAGTCAGCGACATACGCCTCTAAACACCCACGCTGTCCGCACCGGCACAGGGCGCCATCCAGATGCACCTTAGTATGGCCGAATTCCGCGCCACATCCTCGTGTGCCCCGGTAAATCTCATCCCCGATGACAATCCCCATACCAACACCGCTTTCGATGATGATAACGATGAAATCCGAATGATCCTGCCCCAACCCAAAGGATTTTTCCGCCACCGCGACAAGGTTCGCGTCATTCTCGACAAAACAGGGAATAGAAATGTGGTGTTCCAGCACTTTGGCAAATTCAACGTTGCGCACGCTCAGCGACGGGGACCAGTGCACAAATCCCTGTGGTGCATCAACGATCCCGGCAATACCGACACCCAACCCCGATATCTGGTCAGCTGTTCGCCCCACCTTTGCGGCCAGAACTTCGACGTTTTCGGCCAGAACCCGCGCCAGTTCCTCGGGTTCGAAAACGCTTTTGCTCAGATCAACCTTGTGGTCGGCCAGAGGCTTTCCTTCAAAATCCTGCAAGACAAGCGAGATCGATTTGTTGGCGATTTTGGCACCCCCGATAAGGTGGGCATCTCCGCGAATCTTAAGGTCAACTTTTGGACGGCCCCGGCGCGCATCTTTGTCGGCTGAGTCGCTGGTGACCTCCTCAATCAACCCTTCGCGCAGCAATTCAGCGGTGATCGTGGTCACGGTCGCGCGGCTGATTCCTGTGCGTTCGGCCAGAAAGATACGCGGTATTTTTTGCGCCTTTCGGATGTCTGAAAGCAACACGCGTCGACCAATTTCTCTTTGATTTACAGACATTTTTCCTGCCAATCGCTCTTCCCAGTCGCCGCCCCGTGGCCTCAACCCCGGCTATGAAGCCGTCCAACAAACAGCACCGATCCCACAGATTTTTGCAAGTGCTCTTTATTTAATTTGACTTTCAAATTTAATGGCGTAACTTACTTCTCAACCTGACGCCTGACGTCAAACAGAAGGTGCGGGTTAACAACTGGGAGGAAGTTCATGAAACTATTTGCATCCGCGGCGGCGATCATTGCCGGCGCATTCATCGGAACCGCAACACTGGCCGAAGATCTCGTGATCGGTGTCAGCTGGTCGAATTTTCAGGAAGAACGCTGGAAGACAGACGAAAGAGCCATCAAATTTGCGTTGGACAAAGCTGGCGCGAAATACATTTCCGCAGACGCGCAAAGCTCGTCCGCCAAGCAGCTTTCAGACGTTGAAAGCCTGATCGCTCAGGGCGCTGATGCGTTGATCATTCTGGCGCAAGACGCCGCTTCCATTGGACCAGCAGTTCAGGCTGCTGCGGACGAAGGTATCGGTGTGGTCGCCTATGACCGCCTGATCGACGACGAACGCGTATTTTATCTGACTTTTGACAACGTCGAAGTGGGCCGCATGCAGGCCCGTGCCGTTCTGGCCGCACAGCCAACCGGCAACTACGTGATGATCAAAGGCTCGCCCACCGATCCAAACGCAGATTTCCTGCGCGGTGGACAACAGGAAGTGTTGCAGGCTGCTATCGACAAAGGTGACATCACCATTGTTGGTGAAGCCTACACAGATGGCTGGGTTCCAGCCAACGCACAGCGCAACATGGAACAGATCCTGACAGCGCAAGACAACAAAGTTGACGCCGTTGTCGCTTCTAACGACGGCACTGCCGGTGGTGTTGTGGCTGCGCTGACGGCTCAGGGCCTCGAAGGTATCCCTGTATCGGGTCAGGATGGCGATCACGCCGCGCTGAACCGTGTTGCTCTGGGTACTCAGACCGTCTCTGTCTGGAAAGACGCTCGCGAACTGGGCATGGCTGCTGGTGGAATCGCCCTTCGTATGGCGGAAGGCAAAAAAATGTCCGAAGTGGACAGCTCGCGCATCTGGACGTCCCCATCAGGCACCAAAATGCACGCACGCTTCCTGGCACCCGTTCCCGTCACTCAGGACAACCTGAATGTTGTGATTGATGCCAAGTGGATCAACAAAGAAGCTGTTTGTGCGGGCGCGTCCATCGCAATCTGCGACTAAACACACCTCGTCTCTCCGACCTCGCGTCGGAGAGACATCCCCCTCTTCCTGGAAAATGCGGTAAAGTTACGTGCATCGGTCTGCGCCGCTGCAACCAGCTGAACTTTGCGTGGACCAGTTGTTCGCCACCGGGAGAACCTCACTATGGATAATTCGGCAAAAAAAACCCTTGCCAAGCTTGGGTTAGACGCGCGTCTACTTGGGATGATCGCCGCTCTGTTCATCATCTGGATTGTATTTGGCGTCTTCACAGACGGGCGCTTTCTGTCACCTCGCAACTTTTTCAACGTCAGCGTTCAAACAGCGTCTGTCGCGGTTATGGCCACCGGCATGGTGTTCGTCATCGTAACCCGCAACATCGACCTTTCCGTTGGCTCAATGCTGGGCTTCATCGGAATGACTGTGGCCGCGATTCAGGTTCAGTGGTTGCCACAGGTGCTGGGTCTGGGACATTGGTCGATCTGGATCATTGCCGCACTGACCGCCATCGCCATGGGCGCTCTGCTGGGTGCATTTCAGGGTTGGATCATCGGCTATCTGGCAGTGCCCGCCTTTATTGTCACGCTGGGTGGTTTTCTGGTTTATCGCGGAGCAATGTGGTGGGTCACCAAAGGCCAGACCCAAGCCCCGCTTGACCCTGTCTTCCGTCTCTTGGGGGGCGGTGCCGAAGGCACACTGGGCGAGACTGTCAGTTGGATATTTGGCCTCGTGGCCGCGTTTGCAGCGGTTGCCCTGATGCTGCTCAGCCGTCGCCGTAAATCCAGCCACGGGTTCTCGGTGAAACCGGTCTGGGCCGAAGGCATCCTGATGGCGATCTCTGTTGGTCTGATCATGTGCTTTGTCTGGATCATGAACAGCTATCCGATCCCCAAAGGCGCGATGAAGCGTATCACCGCCGCGCAAGGCATCGAATACACCGATGGTATGGCCTGGAACCACGGCGTGGCCATTCCTGTCGTGATCTTGCTGATCGTCGCGTTGGTCATGACTATCATCGCCCGCCGCTCGCGCTTTGGCCGCTATGTCTATGCCACCGGCGGCAACCCCGAAGCCGCAGAATTGTCGGGCATCAACACTCGCCTGTTGACGGTCAAGGTCTTTGCCCTGATGGGCGCGCTGACCGGCATTGCATCGATCATCGCATCCGCCCGCCTGAACGCGGTTGATGTAGGATTGGGCACGCTGGACGAACTGCGCGTGATTGCGGCGGCTGTGATTGGCGGCACTGCGCTCAGTGGCGGCGCCGGCACTATCTATGGCGCCGTAATCGGCGCGCTGATCATGCAATCACTGCAATCGGGCATGGCTTCGGTGGGTGTTGACGCACCGCTGCAGAATATTGTTGTCGGGATCGTTCTGGTCTTTGCCGTCTGGGTCGACATCGTCTATCGCCGCCGTACCGGCGCATAAGGGAGAACGTTATGGATAAGCAAACCCCTCTCGTCGAAATGCGCGACATGCACATCTCGTTTGGTGGCGTCAAAGCAGTCGATCACGTCTCGGTCGATCTCTACCCGGGCGAAGTTGTGGGCCTTCTGGGCCACAACGGGGCCGGCAAGTCGACACTGATCAAGATCCTGTCGGGCGCCTATGCAGCCGATGGCGGCGAAATCTACGTCAACGGCGAACAGGCCGACATCAACAACCCGCGTGACGCACGCAAATACAATATCGAAACCATCTACCAGACCCTTGCTCTGGCCGATAACCTCGATGCTGCGTCTAACCTGTTTCTGGGGCGCGAACTGGTCACAGCGCTTGGCACAGTTGACGATGATGCCATGGAAGCGGAATGCCGCAAGATCATGGGCCGGTTGAACCCGAACTTTCAAAAGTTCGCAGAACCGGTATCGGCCCTCTCGGGTGGACAACGCCAGTCGGTCGCGATTGCACGGGCAGTGTATTTCAATGCGCGCATCCTGATCATGGACGAACCCACCGCCGCGCTGGGACCACACGAGACGGCAATGGTGTCAGAACTGATCCAACAGCTTAAGGCCGAAGGCATCGGCATTTTCCTGATCAGCCACGACATTCACGACGTCATGGAACTGTGTGATCGGGCCAGCGTCATGAAAAACGGACAGCTGGTTGGCACGGTCAAAGTGTCCGATGTGACAGATGATGACTTGCTTGGAATGATTATTCTGGGCAAAAGGCCCGAGGGCGTGGACTGTTAGGGCTAACAAAGGTCAGGAATCATGAAATATCTTGTAGGAGATGTGGGCGGCACCAATACACGTCTGTCATTGGCGGATGCGTCCGGGCTGCGGTCCGAAACGTTGATGCGCGCCCGCAACGAACATCATGATAGCCTGACCAGCGTTATTGGCACCTACATGGAAAAGCATGATTGCAACGCGCTCGACGGTGTGTGTGTTGCAATCGCCGGTCCCGTTCAACTGGGACAGGGACGGCTGACAAACCGGGACTGGGATATTCAGGCTTCTGAAATCGCGGCCAAGGTTGGCGCGCCACGTTGCGAATTGATCAACGATCTTTCGGCTCTGGGCAATGCCCTGCCGCAATTGTCGCTCGCGCAAATCTGCGGGCACCAGCCCGACAACACCAACGGACAGGCGCTTGTTGTTGGCATGGGCACAGGTTTTAACGTCAGCCTGACCAAACCCGGCCTTGATGGGCGCACCGTGGTATTTGAGGCTGAGCTGGGTCACGCCGAAGTTCCCGCATCGGTCATGGCCACTCTGCGCGGCGAACTGGGCGACAAGGCAGATCGTTTTGAGACGGTCGAATCCGCATTTTGCGGCAGCGGTCTGGAACGGCTTTATCAGGCGGTCGCCGGACGGTCGCTTTCCGGTGAAGACATCATGAACGCGTTTGAGGCCGACACAGACCCCGACGCCACCCGCACCGTTCATCTGTTTGCCAATGGTCTGGGCCAACTGGCGCGCACCATGATCTGCCAATACCTGCCCCGCGATGGTTTGGTCTTTGCAGGAAGCGCGTCACGCGGCGTGCTTGAATCAGCCGCTCTGCCAGCTTTCATCGACACATTCCTGGCCCCCGGTATGGACGTTGTGCACCCGGCCGACATTCCGGTCGCCCTGATCACCGAAGACGCCGCCGCGTTGCATGGTTGTTTTCACCACCTCAAGGCGAGCGCTCCGGCCTGAGCGAGGCCGACGCAATACCGACGGGATACCGACGTTTTGCCGAAGGCGGTTTTTCACCGCCCGTAGCAATCCGCCATGTGATCAACCTACCGGGAAAATCACGTTGGTCTGACCGGTGCCCGAAGATGGGAAATACGGTGTCACCACTTCGCATTTGCCCTTGTACGCATCCCACCCCAACGCACCATACAGCATGGCCGTGTCGTGCATCGAGCCTTCTCCACAGCAAAATTCTGCATATTCCCCCAGCATTTTCAGGAACGTAGCGTGATCTCCCCGCTGCCACATCTCCAGAACATGCAGGTCCATCTGACGGTTGAACTCCGAACTGATGGTGAACGTCCCATTGTTCGCTGCGTAATCCTTGTTGGCCCAGATTTTGTGGCTCAGCGACCCTGACGCCACCAACAGCACCTTTTCGTCGCTGGCCTCAATCGCCTCGCGAATGGCCTCACCAATCACCCGACTTTCGTCATGGTCATGAACCGTCGCCCAAGCCGCCACCGACACCACTTTCATGTCATGCTCGCGGCTCATGAAACGCATCGGAACCAGCGTGCCATATTCGAGTTCCAGACTGTCCAGATGGTGTGCCAGCGTGTAGACGCCCTTGTCCGACGCGATCCTTGCAATCGCGTCTCCCATCTCTGGATTACCGTCATAGGCATAAGGCAGGTTCTGGATGAATTGCGGAAATTCGTTTGAGGTGAACAGCCCTTCGAACCGCTTGTTCGCATTGATATGAAAGCCTGCATTGATCACCCAATGCGTGTCACAAATCACCACAGTCGTGGCGCCTAACGCCTTGGCACGGCGTGCAATTTCGCGATGACCATCAATTGCGGGCTGACGTTTTCCCTTCACTCTCCCCTCTTGCTCGGACATCAACAGTGTCGGTACGTGGGTCATCTTGGCGGCAAGTACAATCTCTCCCATAGCGGGCTCCTCCCAGAATATGTCGCGCATCTTTCGGGTCGGCGTCAGGCCCCCAGACGCATGATCTTGTGTTGACCTGTGGCAAACCCGATGTGTTTTTGTTCCATGTAAAATTCAAACGACCAGTCGCCGCCGTCGCGCCCAATTCCGCTGGCTTTGACACCGCCAAACGGGGTCGGCAAATGGCGCACGTTTTCTGAATTCACCCAGATCATTCCGGCTTCCAGACTGTCTGTAAACCGCAACGCACGTGTCAGATCATTGGTCCAGACATAGCCGGTCAGACCGTATTGCGTGTCATTGGCCATCGCCAAGGCTTCGTCTTCAGTCGAAAACGGAATCGAGGTCAAAACCGGGCCGAAAATCTCTTCCTGTGCGACACGCATGTCATTGGAAGCATTGGTGAAAAGCGTGGGACGCACGAAATATCCGTTATCCCCAACCTTGACCCCACCCGCGGCCACTGTCGCGCCGTCTTCCTTGGCGATGTCAAAATAGCTGGTGACTTTGTCATAGTGTTCCTTGGTGACAAGCGGCCCGATTTCCGTGGCCGGGTCCAGCGGATGACCCACCTTGATGTTGTTCACACGCGCCACCAGCCCCGCCTCAAATTCTTCGCGGATCGTGTCTTGCACCAAAAGACGAGAGGACGAGGTACAGCGTTCGCCGTTGATCGAATAAATCATGAAAATCACGGCATCCAGCGCGCGATCCAAATCAGCGTCATCAAACACGATCACCGGGTTTTTGCCCCCCAGTTCCAGATGCATGCGTTTCAGCGTATCTGCGCCCTGTTTGGTGATGGTCGAACCGGTACGGCTCTCTCCGACAAAGGCAATCGCTTTGATCGCGGGGTGTTCGGTCAGCCGTTTGCCTGCATCATGCCCGTACCCGTTCACAGTATTCAGCACACCGGGCGGCAACCCGGCTTCTTCGGCAATCTCAACCAGCAAACGCGCGCTCAGCGGGGAATCCTCTGCCGGTTTGTGCACCACCGTACATCCCGCCGCCAGAGCTGGGGCGATTTTCCATGTGGACAGCATAAAGGGCGTGTTCCACGGCGTGATCACCCCCACCGGGCCAATGGGTTTGCGTGTGGTGATATTCATCAGGGTTGGAGACTGCAAATGCTGGCCGTCGCGCGCCTGAACCACCTGATCCGCGAAGTAGCGGAAATTTTCCGCCCCGCGCAGCGCTGCCTTGGACATGAATCGCAACGTCTGGCCGGTGTCCCAACATTCGCACAGCGCAATCTCTTCGGCGCGCGCCTCAATCGCGTCGGCAACCCGCAACAAAATCTTGCGCCGCTCAATCGCTGGCATGTCGCGCCACGCCGGAAAGGCTGTCGCCGCCGCTGTCGCTGCGGCATCGATATCTGCCTCGGTGCCACGGGCGACATCACAGATCACCGATTTATCCACCGGAGAAACTGTCTGAAACACGCCCCCCGCGCCGGGCCGGTCTTTTCCGGCAATACGGTTTCTGA
Organism: Shimia sp.; assembly: GCF_039969785.1. GTDB lineage: Bacteria > Pseudomonadota > Alphaproteobacteria > Rhodobacterales > Rhodobacteraceae > Shimia. The sequence continues at coordinate 113,552 of NZ_JBDVNC010000016.1, forward strand.
TACCAGTGTCCTGAAAGCGGCCCAGAAATCCAGTTAGCTTCGCGATATTCTGTTCAAGTGCGGTCATGAACCATCCTCCCAGTGGGCAATCCGGCGTTTTCCCGCCTTCAAGCCAGCACAATATTACTTGTCATGTTAAGCATTTTCTTTCCCCCCTGTCAACATCCCTGAATATGTCTGCGAATTCGGGCCAGTTTCGGGAATGCGGCCAAAGGGACACACTCAAAGATCATTGCCTTTAAGTCGGGCGAATTATTCTCAGAAGCTACGCGTACTGGCTGGATTGACATCGACGGCGTCAATGTCGGGCAACAACCGATCCCGCACCAACTGCGCCTCGTACCCACGCAGAACCTGGCGCACGGATGGGCCATAACTCTCGGGCAATACGCGCAATTCCGGGAAAAGCGTGAACAGCTCTTCGCGGGTGTCCAGATGAAACTGATCCATTCCCACCTGCCCGGGGAAAAAGCTTTCACTGGCACAGCCAGAGGACATAAGAATTTGATGCGTATCGAACAAAAGGTGGTGATAAATCACAAGGTCGCCGGGGTCCTGAACAATGGTGAAATCATTCACCAGATGTTGCGCGGCACAAAGCACCTCTGATTGCCCGAACAGCAACGCCATATCCGGCATGTCAATCAGAATGCGATGCTGCGGTGAAACCAACAAATCACGCGCGGGTATTCCCGGCCCAAACGCCCCTGCCTTAATGCGCACGGGGCGCAGTTGTCGGGCGCGGTCCGGGTCGCGTGTGTCGACCGCGCTGGCACCAACCCAGCGGATGCGCTGTGCGCCCTGATCCCGGGTTAAAACCAAATCGCCGGCCTTTAGCGTTTCGACCGCCCGCGCCCCGGTGGGGGTGTCGATCAGCGTTCCACGCACAAAACAAGGTGGGTCCGTGTTGCCGTTTATCGTAATCGTGATCGTCGTTGTGCCATTATCGGAGGTAACGGTGAACACCTCAGTCAACGTGTCACCTGTGTTCAGCGCCGCAATCGCCGGATGGTCATTCAGAGCGGTATAGATCCAGACGCCATCGTCATCGATGATCAACTCGCCCCCATACGCCCCGGCTATGGTCTCGGCTGTCCACTCGCCGGAATCATCGCCGATTAAATAATCCACATCTCCGCTAGCGCTCAGAAACCCACCAACGACACCGCTGTCCTCGGTGACTTCGCCGGTATCTGCAATAGGTATGCCCATCAGACCGCCCTGCCCGGATCTGACCCAAACTGCGTTGCGACACGCTGCCCCATTGGTGCCGAGGCATCCCCGCGGACAACTTTGCGCAGCTTGCCGTTGCCATCCAGCCGCGCAAACCAAAACGGTTCCTTTGGCGGATTACGCGCGATACTGCGCGCCACCATCTGGCCATGCCCAAATGGCGCAATCAAATCCAGAAACCAAAGCCGCGACCCGCTGACCCACTCATCCTCAGTTGGAATGCGGCCCGCTTGCGTCAAATCCCCGGACACGTCGTCGGACAACCGCGCCCAGATCAACGCAGCCGCTGTTTTGCCTGCCTCGTTTTCGAAAAACCGCACGCAGCTGTTGTTCAATGCTGGATAAAACACGCGCGCCAGGCCCAGTGCAGGCATGCGGCGGTGCAAAGGGCAAAAACTCGCAAGGAAATGCAGCTTCCCAATGGAAAGCAGCTCAGCGTCGGTCGGGCCAACGTCTCTTTTGGTGTCGATTTGCGACATCTGCTCAATATATTTGCCAGCCCCGGTTTATCCGGGGTCTCGTGGCAACAGGTTAAGCGATCAACCTTAAGATGTCAAAAAGGCAAATGGCCCGCCCAAAGGACAGGCCAAACCAGCTCCCGTGACGGGGTCAGTGTGTCCAAGCACCTTTGCGATTGGTGGCAAAGTTCTCACCATAACCACCCGCGCGAATGTTGGGCTTGCGTTTGTTGGGCTCTACGACTTGCGCATCAATACCCTTTTCGCGCGCAAAATCTAACGCGGCGTCTTTGGTCTCAAAACGCAATTTAACCTGACTTTGTGTATCGCCGGACCCGGTCCAGCCCATCAAAGGGTCAATGTTGCGCGCTTGCGACGGGCCATACTCCAAAATCCAGATTTTGGTCTTGGCGGCACCAGACGACATCGCTGTGCGGGCGGGCTGATAGATACGGGCAATCATCGCACTCTCCTTGGCTCTGGTGCTTTATCCCGGATTCTCGCGGCCTGAGCAAGAGGCTCTTTGCCGCAAGGGAATGTCGCCTGTTAACTTTTTGGGAGCGCTTGCAAGCAGCCTTGGCCGCCAATCAAACCACGGGGAGCGAGGGGTGTAAAATGCGGTTCGCCTCGGCGACCAAGTCTGCTGCTTGCACACCAAAGATACAGACTGGCTGACACTTTAATCAAGTATGGTATTTCTTAATTGCGAGATAACCACGAGAATTTTGTGAAAATTGCGAAACCGGACAGCTACACTTACCAATTCAGACTACCAGCCAGCTTCCCCTGGGTAAACTTCCCGATTTTTGGCATTTTTGCGAACATTGTTGTTGCACTTTTGCCGCAACTGCACGATCAACTTTCCGCTCTGCAGCATTCACCGCACAATTTTTAGGCGGATTGCCGCCAGATTTTGCCGAATCGATGTATGCAAACGATCTGAGTAAGACGCGGTTTGACACTTTCGCACGCGATGTCAGCATTTTCCGACGCTGAGTTGGCACAATCAGACTTGAACAAGAACAAAAAGAGATCAAATCTAGGTGCAACTGAAAGGACTCACCCATGATGGATGCTGCTCACGCGCCGATCCTGAATACGCCCGCACCAGACGTAAAGACACGCCCCAAACTCGAAGGTGGGCGCAGAATTGTCATGCACACGGAATTTGATCCCGCAGGCGACCAGCCCACTGCGATCCGGGAACTGACCCAGGGCGTCAATGACGGCGAACGTGATCAGGTGTTGCTGGGTGCCACGGGCACCGGCAAAACCTTCACCATGGCCAAGGTGATCGAAGAAACCCAGCGCCCGGCCATCATCCTTGCCCCCAACAAAACCCTAGCGGCGCAGCTTTATGGCGAAATGAAGGGGTTCTTTCCGGAAAACTCGGTCGAATATTTCGTCAGCTTTTATGACTACTACCAACCCGAGGCCTATGTTGCGCGCTCTGACACCTACATAGAAAAAGAATCCCAGATCAACGAACAGATCGACCGCATGCGCCACTCGGCCACACGCGCCCTGCTGGAACGGGATGACGTCATCATCGTGGCCTCTGTGTCCTGTATCTACGGCATTGGGTCGGTCGAAACCTACGGTGCCATGACGCTCGATCTCAAGGCGGGTCAGGAATATGATCAGCGCAAGGTCATGGCCGATCTCGTTGCCCAGCAATACAAACGCAACGATCAGGCGTTTCAGCGCGGCTCGTTCCGGGTGCGTGGGGACAGCCTTGAAATCTTCCCGGCCCACCTTGAAGACCGCGCATGGCGTCTGTCCTTCTTTGGCGAAGAGCTGGAAGGCATCACCGAATTTGACCCCCTGACCGGCGAAAAGACCGACACGTTCGAACAGGTCCGCGTCTATGCAAACTCGCACTATGTGACGCCCAAGCCAACGATGCAGCAGGCGATTATCAGCATCAAGAAAGAGCTGCGCACCCGTCTTGATCAACTGGTGGACGAAGGCAAACTGCTCGAAGCCCAGCGCCTTGAACAGCGCACCAACTTTGATGTGGAAATGCTTGAGGCGACCGGCGTCTGCAACGGCATCGAAAACTATTCCCGCTACCTGACAGGCCGCGCCCCCGGCGAACCGCCCCCCACCCTGTTCGAATTCATCCCCGACAACGCCATTGTCTTTGCCGATGAATCCCACGTCTCCGTGCCCCAGATCGGCGGCATGTACAAAGGCGACTACCGGCGCAAATTCACGCTGGCCGAACACGGCTTCCGCCTGCCCTCTTGTATGGACAACCGCCCGCTCAAATTCGAGGAATGGGACGCCATGCGCCCGCAATCCGTGTTTGTCTCGGCCACCCCCGCCAAATGGGAGATTGAACAGACCGGCGGTGTCTTTGTGGAACAGGTGATCCGCCCCACCGGCCTGATTGACCCTCAGGTTGAAATCCGTCCGGTTGAAATGCAGGTCGACGATCTGCTGGACGAAGTGCGCAAAGTCACGGCGGATGGTTTCCGCACCCTTGTCACCACACTCACCAAACGCATGGCCGAGGATCTGACCGAATACATGCACGAACAGGGCATCAGGGTGCGCTACATGCATTCCGACATCGACACGCTGGAACGCATCGAGATCCTGCGCGATCTGCGCCTTGGCGCGTTTGACGTGCTGATCGGCATCAACCTGTTGCGCGAAGGTCTGGATATTCCCGAATGCGGCCTCGTCGCCATTCTGGACGCTGATAAAGAAGGCTTCCTGCGCTCGGAAACCTCGCTGGTGCAAACCATTGGCCGCGCCGCGCGCAACGCCGAAGGCCGCGTGATCATGTATGCCGACCGCATCACCGGCTCGATGGAGCGCGCGCTTGGTGAAACCGACCGCCGCCGCGCCAAACAGGTCGCCTATAACGAAGAACACGGCATCACACCCGCCACGGTCAAGAAAAACGTCGAGGACGTGCTGTCCGGTCTCTACAAAGGCGACACGGACATGTCCCGTGTGACCGCCAAAATCGACAAACCGCTGCATGGCGGCAATCTTGAGGCTGTTCTGGACGGTCTGCGCAGCGACATGCGCAAAGCGGCAGAGAACCTCGAATTCGAAGAAGCCGCCCGCCTGCGCGACGAAGTCAAGCGGCTGGAAGCGGTTGATCTGGCCATCGCGGATGACCCCATGGCGCGGCAATACGCGGTCGAAGCCGCCGCCGAAAAAGCCGTGAAAGGCAAGGGCCGCTCAACAGCAGGCCGACCGGGGCAGCGTGGGGGGAATGTGCGGCGGCGGGGGCGGTAGTCGTTTCTTGAGCTCGCCGCCAAAGGCGCATTTTCCTAAGAAACTGGCGCAAATTCCAAAGCGTGATCATCCGACAATGCTTATTTTCCTGACTAGACCTAGATTCACCCAAAGTAGGTAAATTAGCATGAAAAACCTCATTATCGGAACTGTAGCACTCATATCAGTTGCGCTGCTTTCTACGCCATCTTCAGCGGAAAAAGTTGAATGTATCGCTTCGGTTGCAGACGTCGAACAGCAATTTCACTACACCCCATCAGAGCTGTATTACTCGGAATACACATGGCGTGAGGACTTCCTCATAACAATCCGAGGTGTAGATTTTGAGTCATGGGAAAAAGCTGATGATGCGCGAGATTGGTTGATTGGCAATCAGACGTGTCCTTCCGCAGTAGTATTGAAACACTTCACGCCACATCTCGCTGCCGACGACCGAGAGGACTACTGTTTGGTGTTCGACTCGAAGTCCGAGACCTATGTCGGATTTGCGAAAGACAAACGCGACGCATTCCTGACTTGCAAGAGCAACAAAACCTTCTGCGAAAACTTCAAGGAAGCGAAGGGTGTTGTCATGAGCGCGACAGGACTCGCTGCTGGTGCGACAGGGGCGGCTGCCCTTGGCACCAGCGGAATTGGCGTAACCGCGGTGGCGCATAGTTCTGGCGCCGTAATCTTGACCGGTTCCAGCGGATATATTGCAGGCACATTGGGAACCGTTGGGGCGACCGGCCTCTCTGTTCTAACGGCGCCGGTCACAGTTACCGCCGCCGCGATCGCTGCGGTCGCGGTCGGCGGAGCGTATTACGTTTGTTCTGATTCGTGACCGCTTCAATAGAAATCGCCGCAAAGACACCAATCGGATCGCCTGCCCCTCGGAGCGGGTCGGGTGCGCGCGAAATGCTCTGCGTCTCGTAGGGTGTGTGAGGCAAGCGGTCGACACATATCCCCAATTCCCTTACCCTCACCGCCATGAAACGCCCCGTCTACATCCTCTCCCTCGCCTATGCCTTCTTCTTCGCTTGGGCGTGGTTTGACACAGCCACCGGGTCGATGGATGCCGCCGGGCGGGGCATGGCGCTGGGGTTTCTTACTGTTGGCATACTCGTCACGTCGATCTTTGTGATCCCGGCCCTGATCCTCACCTATCGGAACAAGGCCCCCAAATGGGCGCTTGCGCTAGTGCTGGCACCGGCCATCCTGCTGGCGTTTCTCACATTGCCCGGTTTGGTCTGATGCGCGCGCTGTTGCTGGCCCTCATGCTCGCCACACCTGCGCAGGCATGGCAGGCCACGGTGGGTGCGATTTGTACGCTGTCTCATGACACGGAAGCGGCCAATATTTTCCTGACCTACGATCCGGCCAAACCACTCTACAGCCTCACCATCACATTGGCGCAGGACTCTTGGGCGCCGTCACTGTGGTTTGCCATGCGGTTTGACGGCCCGACCCCGATTGAAATTGCCACTTCGCGTCACACGCTCTCAGGCGACGCCACCGCGCTCAGCACCGCAGATACCGGATTTGGCAATGTGCTTGACGGGTTGGAATTTAACGACACCGCCGTCGCCCTGACCCAAAACCGCATTCTGCAATTCCCGCTCGACGGCGCCGCGCCCGAGGTACGCACATTCCGCGCATGCGCCCCGGCGCAACTGTCCTGAAACGATCTCAGACGCCTCTGAAACCCCACCGCGTTTTCGCTCGTTGCGACAGGTCAGATCGGCAGCAGCCCATGAAAAAGGGCGACCAACAGCCGCCCCCACCCGGTCGATATGTTTGACCCTAATCAGTTACTCCAATGCGCGATCACGTCATAGCCCACGGGCGTTGGCGGCCCTTCAAGGTATTCCGCAAACGCGCCCCATATCTCGGCAACGCGCGGCGCATTTGCGTCCGAGCTTTCCTGACTGTCCACAACCGAGACCACACAGCCGCTGCCATCTTCGTTCATCACATTCGTAAAGCTGATAATTCCTGGCATGCCCATAATCTGATCGCGCACCGTTTCCAGCTTGGCCGTGGCGGCCTCGCGCGAGCCGGGTTTCATTTTGTACTGAGTAATCCTTGCAAACATGTCTTTTCCTCCAATGTCGCGCAAACGCGCCGATGTGCGCCCTATTCAATTGGCGCCGATGACACTGTACCATATTTGCTGCGCCCCGTTAACGTGTCGCAAAAGCTGACCTTTGCAACGTTTGGCGTATGCGTCAGCAAATTCTGAGAGACCCCCTGAACGATGCCATACCGACGCAATACCGACGCGCTGCCGACGTGCATTTTGGCCTCGGTTATTGTGCCAAACCCAGCTTTTCCAGATGCGCGACACTCTCTTGGACCCGGTCAAAATCGTTAATTTCGACGATCAGATGTGGATCAGATTTGCAGCCTTTGAGCGCTTCAAAAACCGCATGCCAGGAAATTGTGCCACAGCCCAAAGGCCAATGCCGGTCAGCATATCCGTCCGTATCCTGCAGATGCACATGCGCCAGACTGTTCCCAGCTTCGCTGATAAAACGGTCCGGTGGCGGGCCACCCGCCATCACATGCGCCCAGTTCGCGTGCCCTGTATCCACCGACAATTGCAACGCCGGGCTGCCTGCCGCGTCAATCACCGCCGCGCGATGTGCCGGGTCAATGTCCTTGATGTTTTCCAACACCATCACGACACCGCACCCTTCGGCCCGTCTGAGTGCAGGTCCCAGCGTTTCCAAGATTTGCGCGATGCGCTTGTCCAGGTCTTTGGGGCCATTGCCAAAATTGTGTTTGTCCCACAGATCAAACGGGGAATGAATGACCATCTGCACCGCGCCAAGCGACTCGCATACATTCAGCGCCTGATCCAGACGGGCCTGCACCACGGCGCGCATGTCGCGATCTTTGGTATCAATTTCAAAGCCGGTAAATGGCCCGTGAATGCCCAGCCGCCCGGTCCATCCATCCAGCCGCGACTTGGCCATATCTATAAACACATCCGGCGCGCGCAGGATGTCGGCCATGCAAAATTCCGGCAATTCCAGATCGCGGTTTTTTTCAAACACCCAATCCCGGTGCTTGTCGAGATCCAGCACAGTCAGCTGAGCCCCGATGACAGGAAGATCACTCATGCGTACCTCTGTTTAATAAACTGGTCGTTAATTCAATTTGTCTCGCACAGCTTCGACCGCATCGGCCATCGGCTCAAAATATCTGTTTTCCACAGCCGTCCCGCCCCGCAACACACCCGCCGCCTTATCAACCGCGGCAACATAAAGTGTCTGCGCCTCAGGCAGCGAAGCCTCGGTCACGGCTTTGATCCGTGAACCGTTTATCTTTTCCTTGCCGAGGTTTTTGTCGGTGTGGCCACGCACGAATGTGAACAGGCTTCGGCTTACACGTGTCAATGCAACTTCGGCCTCCCAGTAAGCCGACGCTTTTCCAAAAATGCGCGCCGTCTTTCCAAATACAACCTGATAACAATCAACCCGGTAAACTTTTGGGGCTGCATCACACGCCCTGGCACCCTCGGTGAAAATTTTAACCGCCCGCTGCACTTGAATTTCAGACAAGCTACCGTCATCCTCGGCCATCGCCGGGCCAATCATGACCGCAAGCCCCAATCCCAAAAACGTACTCAAGATCGCGGCTCGCATGATTTTCTCCTAACTTTACCTCAGCACATGCACCGCACATTGTGCATGGCGAACAACTCTCGCAGCAGTGCTTCCCAGAAAATAGTCTGACAAGTCAGGACGATGCGAGTTCATGACGATACAGTCAATCCCCTGTTCTTCGGCATAGTCAACAATCGTACGGCCCGCGTGACCTGAAATCACAACGATATCGACATCCTGCGCGCCTGCAAAGTCCTCGGCAAGCCCGGTTTGCAATTCTTTGCGATTATGCTCCATCTGCCCCTCTGGCAGCTGGGTCAAAATAAACTCCGGCACGGCCTCTAACACGGTCAAAACAGTGATTTTGCCCCCTTCATCACACAGCAAACGCGCCACTTTCATGGCATTTTCAGTTTTCGGATCGTGATCAGACGCCACTGGCACCAACAATGTCTTGTACATCTCAAGGTCTCCTTACCTGTTTTGGACGCGTCACCTCACAACGTGCACCGCGCACCGTGCGTGGCGCACAACCTGCGAGGCTGTGCTGCCCAGAAAATAGTCTTGCATACCCGGTCGATGCGACGCGATGACAACACATTCTACTTCGTTGTCTTCGGCCCACTCCAAAATGGACCGTCCTGCATGTCCCTCGATCACGACCCCTTGTGCATTGGGCAAATCTGCCCCCAACGTAACAAGGCTGTCGACAATCGCCGTCTTGGCTTCGTCGTGAAACCCTTCGGGGATATAGTTGATCACGTATTTTGGAACCTGTTCCATAACGTGAATCATCGTGACACGGGTCTCTGGATCCGCCAGACGACGTGCCACCGCCACTGACATTTCGGCATTCCTGTCATCGTCAAATGACACAGGGATGAGAATGTGTCTGTACATGCGACCGCTCCTTATCGGGTATGCTTACATTACGTGTTCCATCGGGGATTGGCCTTGATTCAGGTCAGTCTGAGCCGTTTCAGTTGAACGACGCCGCAACGTCGTACATCACCGGCTCAAAACTACGACAAAGCTGGTTAAACTGGCGATTGCGTTTGCGCATTTCTTCTGTGCGCAACATGGCTTGGAAATCTTCTCGGCGTTCCCATTGGGAATAGTTTGCGATGCGTGTTTGTGCATCATTCACATGCAATCCGGAACCAATGAAGCCCGGTTGTTTTGAAATGAAGACCTCATACGCATCGGCCAGGGCATCCAGTAAATCCTGACAAGTTCCGGGGCTCATTTCAAAGGTTGTAATCACTGTCTGAAGTTGCGTGTCATCGGAAATTCTAGGCATTGTGTCCTCCTTGCTCTGCTCAGCTTAGACCACGCCCGGTGACACTGGCTACTGGTTTCGCATAATGACTTTCTCCCGGTATTAACCTCTTATTTACCATATGTGCCAAATGCTTGAACCGAGGCATGCTATGGTACATTCGACCTCTTACGCGATTTTCCTTAATTCATTTATCAACTCATGCATTTGCAGGACCCCTGGTTGCACCCAATTGGTGACCAGTTCCTTGCGTTTGCTGTGGAACCCCCATTTGATCCTGACTTGCGCTCGCAAGCTTACAGCTAGCTTTACTATGAATATGGCGCACATCCGCAATGGACGCTCGGGCTTGATGTCGGCGCCAATTCGCTCGGGTATTCCAAGGCTTTTGGGTTCTGGCGCACCAGGCTTTGGCAAAGCGAACGCAACAGGGGCGTCGTGGAAATCGGCATTGGCTCCCAGATCACAGGTGTAGGAACAGCCTTTGCCATCCGGCCCAGGCTAAGCTGGGGACGAAATTTCAAACTCAGCGATCTTGATGGCTGGGCGTCGGTCGATGCAACGCTGACCTATGTGCCCAGCCTGAGCCGTTCGATCTCGAAACTGGAAACAACTGTTGGCCTGACAATTCCGCCCAAAGGCAAAATTACGCTCAAAGCGACGGCCGAAAAAGAATCCGATTCGTCTGCGTTGTTCACAATCTCAGCGGGCTACGCTTTCCAGATTATCGAACAGGTGTTTTTGACGGCAGAAGTTATTCACGCCGGTAACAATCCCGCGAAATTCAAGCTGGGCATATGGCTGCTATTCTGAACCGGATTGAAATTCACCGCCGCATTGGGCATAAACACCCCACGATCGACGATGGATGACACCGTGAAAACACGGGCGCCACCGCCGCAATATGAGGCAGACCATGACCAAACTAATTTGCGCGGCGCTGATCGGCGTTGTGACGATTCCACTCTTTTCGACAATGGCCGAGGCCAGCACGATGTCGCGGGCATGCCTGCGATCTGACCGCCCTGCCGCGACCCGCAGCATGTGCCGGTGCATTCAACAGGTCGCAAATCAAAACCTGTCCCGCACTGATCAAAAGATGGCAGCAACATTTTTCTCGGAACCCCACAAAGCTCAGGTAATTCGCCAGTCTGATCGCTCCAGCCATGAAAAATTCTGGCTGCGCTACAAGGAATTCGGGTCAGTAGTGGCGGCGTCCTGTGGTCACCTGCGGTGACTTGTTAACCGTATCGAAACATAATTCCCTTGACCCGAACGCGCCTCAAATTCACAAAAGGTAAATCTGGCGGGAATAATTCATGATGATTAAGGGTGTCACAATCCGCGGCCTTGAGGTTTTCGAAGCTCTGGCCGCGTCCGGGTCCGTTGCGCGGGCGGCCGAGGCAACAGGCTTGTCTCAACCGGCTGTGTCACAGCAGATAAAAAATCTGGAAACAGCACTCGGTACCCAACTTTTGGATCATGGCAAACGCCCCATGCAACTCACCTCAGCCGGACGTTCCTATCTCGCAAGGGCGACTGCCGTTCTGTCGCAACTGCGCCTCGCCCAATCCGAACTCAGCGTGATGGATCTGACCCACCTGACGCAAATGAGCATGGGTATCATCGACGATTTTGACAATGACCTGACACCACGACTTGTCACCACCCTGGCCAAGTCAATGTCGCGCTGCCAGTTCAAGCTGGTGACTGCCCCCAGTCACGAAGTAACCCGCGCCCTGCAGGATCGCAGCCTGCATTTGGGCGTCGCGGCTTCGACCGGTGAAGTCTTGCCCGGTGTGGTCGAATACCCTCTGGCGCGGGACCCTTTCATTCTGGTGACGCCTGCGGAAATGACAACCAACGGCACGTTGCAACTGGATGATCTTAATGCCTTGCCGATGCTGAGATACGATCAGGAACAGCTGATTTCGCGCCAGATCGAAGCCCATCTGAGCCGCCTGAACCTGACTTTTGAAAACCGATTCGAAATCGGGTCCAATCCGACCTTGCTGGCCATGGTATCGCGCGGCATCGGATGGGCCATTACCACACCGCTCAGCTATCTCAGGGCCGCCCGCTTTCATGAGCGGGTCAATGTACACCCACTGCCCATTCAGCCTTTCAGTCGCAACATTTCGCTGTTCGCCAATGCAGACTGGGCCGACTCGGTGCCCCGCGATGTCGCCCAGACCGTGCGCAGCCTGCTTCAGCAGCTTATGATTTCTCCTGCCATAGACCGGTTTCCATGGCTGGAAGGAGAGTTTCGCGTCCTGGAAGACGAGCATTGATTTTCAGTTATTGAAATCAGCGTCTGTCCTTCAGCGCGATGACCAACCCTGCAGCACATGCCTCTACCAGATCAAGCGCCCCATCAAATTCGCGGGTGTAATATGGATCAGGCACCTCTGTTGCACCGGTCTGTGGTGCAAAGTCCGTGAACACGCGCACAGGCGTTGAATTGCCTGCCGGACGCAGATGCTCAATGTCGCGTCGGTTATTTTCGTCCATCGCCACTATCAGATCAAACCGCTCAAAATCCGCCCGCACAAACTGACGTGCCCGCAAATCCGACAGATCATATCCGCGCGCGCTGGCGGCGGCCTGCATCGGCCCATAAGGCGGATCGCCTGCGTGCCAGTTGCTGGTCCCTGCGCTGTCTGTCTTTGCCTCAGGCGCCAGATCGCGAAACACGCCTTCTGCCGTTGGTGACCGGCATATGTTCCCCAGACAAACAAACAAAACCTTCATCGCGCGTTCCCTTCCCCGTCGCGCCCTTTCTTGGCGCGCATATCGCTCGGGTCAACCCTCTCTTGCTCGCAACACCTGGCCCTGCAACACTGCCCACTCTCAAACACAGGCCCCTGCATGACTGATAAAATCGTTATCCTCACAGGCGCGGGTATCAGCGCCGAAAGCGGGCTTGGGACGTTTCGTGATACGGATGGTCTTTGGACACGTCACAGGCTCGAAGATGTGGCAACACCCGAAGGGTTCGCGCGCAACCCCGACCTTGTTCACGAGTTTTATAATGCCCGCCGCACGCATGCGGCTCAAGCCCGCCCCAACGCGGCGCATACTGCCTTGGCCCAACTTGAGGACGCGCATCAAGGCGAAGTGGTCATTGTCACCCAGAACGTGGATGGGCTGCATGAGATGGCAGGATCGCGCAACGTGATCCACATGCACGGCGCGCTGGCCGGGGCGCTTTGTGGCGGCTGTGGCGCACGCTGGCGGGCGCCGGACGTTATGCACACGTCAGATGCCTGCCCCACCTGTCAGGCCCTTGCCACACGCCCTGACGTGGTCTGGTTTGGCGAAATCCCTTATCACATGGACACAATCTGGGGCCATCTGACCGACGCAGATCTGTTTGCGGCCATCGGCACATCGGGCGAAGTCTACCCGGCAGCGGCGTTTGTTCAGGAGGCCGCGCAACACGGCGCTCATACCATCGAAATAAATCTCGCGCCCTCGGCGACTGTCTCAGATTTTGCCGAAACGCGTTTTGGGGCCGCAACACAGACTGTGCCAGACTGGGTACGCTCTGAACTTGATCGCCACACCTAGCCAGAGGCGCCCATGAAAAAACGGGCCCTCAAGGCCCGTCTTTTTCGCGGCTTCGGCGACGGCCACCCCAACTTTTAGGGGTGGCCCAAGACGAAACGCTCAGCTCAGGACGCGTCAGGAGCGTCCCGAATCCGATTATTCGCTGACCTTCATCTCGCCATGCTTCATGCTGTGGTCGGCCTTGCGTTCCAGATCCACCGGAATCTCCAGCGCAACTTCGCCTGCCTTTTCAAACACCAGCGTCACATTGACCACATCGCCATGTTCCAGACCATGCGCCAGCCCCATGAACATCACGTGATCACTGCCACGCATCAGCATGTGCTTGCCGCCAGCCGGAATTTCAAATCCTTCTTCGACATGGATCATGGACATATTGCCGTGGCCGTCGTCCTTGTGCGTGTGCAACTCCACACGTTTGGCAATGTCGGATTTTACATCGATCAAACGATCGGCTTCGTCGCCGGTGTTTTCGATCACCATAAAAGCAGCGCCGGATTTCGACATGCTGGTCGAGACACGCGCATAAGGGTCATCTACCGCGATAATGCTGTCTGCAACGGCAGGCAAAGCAAAAGCCATAGCGGTCACAGCCGCCAATGAGAAAGTTTTCAGGGACATTTGTATTTCCAGTTCAGATATTTGTAAGTTTTGTTTGGTTTTAGGAACTTACAAATGAACCGGCGGTGCGCGGGCAGACGCGGTAACGGCGCGCACAACATGCGCTGAAACATCGTGCCACATCTCGATTCGGGATGCGGCGTCAGAAACCGGGCGGGCCGTGATCGTCGCCTCAGCCACCCAATCTAAAAGCGACAGGCCAAAGTCAGGGCAAATATGCGCCGGACCGGTGGGATTTCCCTGACCGTCGACCGGCACCATCACTGCTGTCTCGCCGATGCAATATTCGGCGTATCCCGCAGATCCGGGCATGCCACGTGCAATGGCCATGCTGTGCCCTGTCAGGACCAGCGCAAGCACCAGAATACCGGCAAAATATCTACGCAGAACCGTCATCATCCGCATATAGACACAGGCCCAGACCAATGTCTCGCGGCAAATGGAAACAGCCCGGTCCGCAAGCGGGCCGGGCTGTTCAATCAGATCGTCAGATCAACAAGATCAGGCAGTTACGGCCTGTGCCTTGGCAATCTCTTTCTTAACTTTCAACGCGTTGGACGACAGTTCTGTGTCCTTGGCTTTGGCCATGAACGCGTCCAGGCCACCCCGGTGATCCACCGAGCGCAGCGCCGCTGCCGAGATGCGCAGCTTAACGCCACGTCCCAGAGCTTCGGACTGCAGGGTCACATCGTTCAGGTTCGGCAGGAAACGACGCTTGGTTCTGTTTTTGGCGTGGCTGACATTGTTGCCAGTCATCGGGCCTTTTCCGGTCAGTTCGCAACGGCGTGACATGGGTACATCCTCGTTCTACGGTCAGCGGGGATCGGCCCCGTCAAAGCAAATGGGCGCCGTCTGGACCGCGCCCGGAATTTCGTTTGGCGTCATTAGGCCGAATTGCGGGGGGCGTCAAGTGATTCAGCCAAGCTTTCCACCCCGGCAGGTCGATATTTGACCCGGGCCACAATTTCCTCAGGTTGCATCCACATTCAACAGTGCCAGAACCTTGTCAGCCGCAGCCGAAGGCGTGATTGAGCCAGAACTCACATCGCGCCCCAACCGGTCGATTGCATCTTTGGCCGCGCCTTTTTCCAGCAACGCCAGAACGCCTTGCCGCACCTCCTGGTGAAACCAATACTCCGATTGCGCCACACGGCGTGCATCCCAATGACCATTGTCCCGTCGCCACGTGGTCAGCGCGCCCATTTCCGCCCAGGCCGTGTCCAGCCCGTCCTGCTCGACGGCAGACACCGTCATCGCTTTGGGAAAACCGGTCGGGTCCTGTGGCCGCTTGCGCAACAAGCGCAATGCACCGGCATAGTCCGCACAGGTCCGAATGGCGGTCGGTTTCAGGTCGCCATCTGCCTTATTGATCAGGATAATGTCCGCCATTTCCATAATGCCGCGTTTGACACCCTGCAACTCGTCCCCGCCCGCCGGTGCCAGCAACAACAAAAACAGGTCCGACATCTCTGCCACGACGGTTTCTGACTGCCCGACCCCAACCGTCTCGATCAGCACCACGTCAAAGCCAAATGCCTCGCACAGTGCCACAGCCTCGCGTGTGCGCCGGGCAACGCCGCCCAGATGGGTCTGGCTTGGCGACGGGCGGATAAACGCGTTGGGGTCGCGACTCAGCCGCTCCATGCGGGTCTTGTCGCCCAGAATTGACCCGCCCGAGCGGGCCGAAGACGGATCAACTGCCAAAACAGCGACCCTAAGCCCCTGCCCGGTCAGCATCATGCCAAAGCTCTCGATGAATGTGGATTTTCCAACTCCGGGCGTCCCGGAAAGCCCAATGCGCTGCGCCTGACGCCCCGCGCCCCGCAGCAATTCCAAAAGCTCCGCCGCCATGGCGCGGTGATCCGGGCGCGCGCTTTCGACCAGCGTGATCGCTCTTGCCAGTGCGCGACGGTCCTGTTTCAATATCCTGTCGCGTAAGTCTGCGATGTCCATTTCCGTCCCCCGTCCAATCCCGTTGGAAAGTGTTCATGCCGCGTCACGATTACCTTTGTCCAGCCCGCCGGGCCGCCATTCGGATTTTTCTGTGTTTTTCGCTTCCCTGTGCCGCAGCCCTGAGCAGCGCCACGCCAGTGTGGGCCGAGGGCCAGTCGTGGTCGGTGCATGCATTTGGCATCAAAGTTGGTGAGTTAAAGCTCAGCGTATCAGAAAGCCCGGATCAATACACCGGCACAGGCAGCTTTCGCACCACCGGCCTTGCCGGGGTATTGCGTCGTATTCGGTTCACCGTGTCGTCGCGCGGGCGCGTGACGTCTTCCGGGTATCGCCCGCTTGCCTATGAAGGCGAAATTGATACCGGACGCCGTGTCTCGGAAACCCGGCTGGATTTTTCAGGGCGTGCACCTGTCAAAACATCTGGTGCCCAGTCGCCCGCCGTGCCGATTGCAGAAAAGGCTCTGCGTGGCGCGCATGATCCCATGACTGTCATGTGGCAGTCCCTTAAGGACAAAACCGATGCCACTCTGTGCAGACTGAACCAAACCCAGTTTGACGGCACCCGGCTGGTGCGCATCACGCTGACCAACCGAACCGGCGACCAGGATGCCGTGACATGCAGCGGCACATATGACCGGATCGGAGGGTATACTGCCGACGAGCTGGCCGAAATGAAAACCTCACCGATCTCGGTCAGCTATGATCGCAGCGAAACCGGCTGGCGCGCGACGACGATCCGGGTCGAAACCCGGCACGGCAAGGCCAGCCTCTATCGTCAGGACTGACTGGACCTCAAAGCGGCGTTGCCAGATAAAGGCCCTATGACACCGCTGCCGATACATGATGCGCTTGATCCCCTGCTGGACGCCCTGAGAACGCGCGGCCGTGCGGTTTTGCAGGCCCCGCCGGGCGCCGGGAAAACCACCATTGTGCCGCTTGCCATGCTTAAGGCCGGTGTCACACGCGGCAAAATTCTCATGCTGGAACCGCGACGGCTGGCGGCGCGCGCAGCGGCAGAACGCATGGCCGAAACGCTGGGCGAACGCCCCGGTGAAACGGTTGGCTACCGGGTGCGCGGCGAAAGCCGTGTGTCCAAAACCACCCGGATCGAGGTTGTGACTGAAGGCATTCTGACCCGCATGATCCAGTCTGACGCTGAATTGTCCGGCATCGGCGCGGTCATTTTTGACGAATTTCACGAACGCTCTCTGAACGCCGATCTCGGGCTCGCGCTGTGTCTGGAAATCGCGGACGCTTTGCGCGACGACCTGGTGCTGCTCGCCATGTCCGCCACTCTTGACGCAGAACCGGTGGCGGCGCTGATGGGCGAGGTGCCTGTTATCACCTCGCGCGGACAGGCTTTCCCGGTTGAAACCCGCTGGCGCGACGCGCCGCTGCACAAGAATGACCGGCTGGAAACGGCCACCGCACAACTGATCACTCACGCAGTCTCGGAAACCGAAGGCGGTGTTCTGGTTTTCCTGCCCGGCGAAGGCGAAATCCGCCGCACCCATTCGCTGCTAAACCTGCCAGCCGAGTGTCAGATATACCCGCTGTTCGGCGCCATGCCCTTCAAGGACCAACAAGCCGCCATCCGGCCCGCCAAGCAAGGCCGCAAAATTGTGTTGGCCACCTCCATCGCAGAGACGTCGCTGACCATTCAGGACATCCGCGTGGTGGTGGATGCAGGACGTTCCCGGCGCGCGCGCTTTGATCCCGGCTCGGGCATGTCCCGGCTTGTGACCGAACGCGTCACCCGTGCCGAAGCCACCCAGCGACAGGGGCGCGCCGGACGTGTGGCCGCAGGCACGTGTTATCGTTTGTGGACCAAAGGCGAAGAAGGCGCGCTGCTGCCCTATCCCCCTGCCGAAATCGACTCCGCCGATTTGACAGGACTGGCGTTGGAACTCGCGCTTTGGGGCGCAAAGCCCCAGGAACTTGCGTTTCTGTCGCCCCCCAATTCCGGCACCTTTGCCGAGGCGCAATCCGTGCTGCGCATGCTACGGGCGCTCGACAGCCAAAATCGCCTGACTGATCACGGCCGGAACCTTGCCCGTATTCCGCTGCACCCCCGGCTGGCGCATATGCTGACAATGGCTGGGCCACAGGCCGCGCCGATGGCTGCCTTGCTGGCGGCCCGCGATCCGCTGACGCGCGGGGCGCCTATCGATCTGGCGCTGCGACTTGAGGCTGTAAATGATCTCAAACGTTTCACAGACCGGCGCCCCTGGCAGGTCAATCGCGCGGCATTGAACAGCATTCGCGACGAGGCAAAACGCCTGCGAACCGTTGTAAAGTCAACAAAAAACAACATGCTCAGCCCCGCAGAAATGGCGGCTTTGGCCTATCCAGATCGTATCGGCCTGCACCGCAAAGGCGACGCGCCGAGGTTTATCCAGTCCGGTGGCAAAGGCGCGATCATGGACGACACGGACCCAATGGCCAGCGCCCGGCTGATCGTTGTCACCGACACGGATGGCAATCCGCGTGAAGCCCGAATTCGACAGGCTATCCAAATCACCGAACCGGAACTGCGCGGCCTGTTTGGTGATCAGATCACATGGAGCGAGATCTGCGCGTGGTCGAAACGAGAGCGGCGCGTTGTGGCCCGCAAACAGGAATTGTTGGGCGCTATCACTCTGGACGACCGCATTTGGAAAGACGCGCCCGCCGATGATGTCGCAGTGGCCATGCTGGACGGCGTGCGCGATCTGGGGTTGGTATTCTCTGCCGCCGCCAACCGCTTCATCGCCCGCGTTGCCCTGCTGCGACAGGCCGGGCACAGCCTTCCTGACTTTGGCTCAGAGGCGCTGTTGGGCACGCTGGAAGATTGGCTGTTGCCACATATATCCGGCGTTAAGTCTGCGGAGCATTGGAAAAAATTCGATCTGCTGGACGCTTTGCGCGCGCGGCTGGACTGGTCGCAAATGCAGGTTCTGGACCGCGAAGCCCCCGCCAGTTTCACCACCCCGCTGGGGCGCAAGGTGCCAATTGATTACTCCGGTGAAAACCCGGCAATTGAGCTACGCTTGCAGGAACTATTCGGCCAGACCACGCATCCAACCATTGGCAATACCCCGCTGCGTGTCACCCTGTTGTCGCCCGCGAAACGGCCGGTTCAGACCACAATGGACTTGCCGGGCTTCTGGGCAAGCTCCTATGAAGACGTACGAAAAGACATGCGGGGCCGTTACCCCAAACACCCCTGGCCTGACGACCCCACAGACGCAGCGCCGACAACCCGGACCAAACGCAGGTCGCCCTGAAAAACGGGCGTTTACACACACGAAACACTCATTTTCAAACACGCCCTTGCATTGCGCGCGCAAAACGTATATACAATGCACAGACAAAAATACGCGAGCAGAAAATAATCTCATGACTGACGCCCTCAAAAATGCGCTTTCGAGCGTGGTGGTACCCTTGTTGCGTCGCCCAAAACGGTTGCAGGTCGCAGCCCTTTGTTTTCGTGGCGACGGCGCAACCCGAAAAATATTGCTGATCACGTCACGTGACTCGCGACGTTGGGTTTTGCCAAAAGGCTGGCCAATCGACGGTCTGGACGCACCGGGCAGCGCCCTTCAGGAAGCGTGGGAAGAGGCGGGTGTCAAAAAAGCCACCATCGATCCGGAAATTCTGGGCACTTATGACTATGACAAACGGCTGGACGGCGGTGCCGAAGTGAAAGTCGAAGTTCAGGTGTACGCCACAGAAGTCGACAAGCTGGTCGATGTGTTTCCCGAAATGGAAGAACGCAATCGCAAATGGGTGTCCCCGACAGCCGCCGCTGACATGGTCGAAGAGCCCGGTTTGCAGCAACTTCTGCGACAAATATGACAGCTTAGTTTAGCCTGCTCAGCAACTGCATTGATTTCTACGTGATTCCCGGATAGCCCCCCGCTCGAAAAGCTTGGGGGATAGAATGGCTAATTCCGGACGCGACAAGAACTGGTCCACGCTAGACAAAGACCTTAATCGCATCTCCCATATCGAATATGCGACCAACTACGTATCGCGCCCGCTTGTCGGGCTGGGTATCGCGTTGGCGTTTATTGTGCTGGCAACACTTGTCGCGTCTCTCTTCTTCGGAGCCTTCCCCTCAAATCTTGTTGTCGTCGCGGCGGCTGGTTTTGGCGCCTATATGGCGATCAATATCGGCGCCAATGACGTGGCCAACAACATGGGCCCGGCGGTTGGCGCCAATGCTCTGACCATGGGCGGGGCCATTGTGATCGCCGCACTATGTGAAAGCGCCGGAGCTTTGCTGGCGGGCGGCGACGTGGTTTCAACCATTTCCAAAGGCATTATTGATCCAGCCGGGTTTTCTGACCCCCGTGTATTTATGTGGGCAATGATGGCAGCGCTGATCTCTTCGGCGCTCTGGGTCAACCTGGCCACGTTTGTTGGCGCACCCGTTTCGACCACCCATTCTGTTGTGGGTGGGGTCATGGGCGCCGGGATCGCTGCGGCCGGGTTTGGGGCCGTCAGCTGGCCGACCATGGGCACAATCGCCGCC
Organism: Shimia sp.; assembly: GCF_039969785.1. Taxonomy (GTDB): domain Bacteria; phylum Pseudomonadota; class Alphaproteobacteria; order Rhodobacterales; family Rhodobacteraceae; genus Shimia. The sequence goes on from NZ_JBDVNC010000016.1 coordinate 134,027, forward strand.
AGTTGGGTAATTTCGCCACTGCTCGGAGGCATAGTCGCCGCCGGCTTTCTGGCCTTTATCAAGGCCAAGATCATCTATCAGGAAGACAAGATTGCCGCCGCGCGCCGCTGGGTGCCGGTTCTGGTTGGGATCATGGCGGCTGCCTTCGCCTCCTATCTCGCCCTGAAAGGTCTTAAGCGGATTGTGAAAATCGACCTGCCAACGGCGCTGTTGATCGGGCTTATCGCTGGTGCCCTCACCTATGTGATCACCGCGCCGCTGATCCGCAAACAATCCGAAGGGTTGGAAAACCGCAACAAGTCGCTCAAAGTTCTGTTCGGCATGCCGTTGGTTTTCTCTGCCGCGTTGCTGTCTTTTGCGCATGGCGCCAATGACGTGGCCAATGCCGTTGGGCCACTGGCGGCGATTGTGCACGCGTCTGAATTTGGAGATTTTGCCGCCAAGGTTGCCATCCCGACATGGGTCATGGTGATTGGCGCGTTGGGGATTTCCTTTGGGCTGTTCCTGTTTGGTCCAAAACTGATCCGCATGGTCGGTGAACAGATCACCAAACTGAACCCGATGCGCGCCTATTGCGTGGCCTTGTCGGCGGCGATCACGGTCATTGTCGCCTCCTGGCTGGGCCTGCCGGTATCCTCGACCCATATCGCCGTTGGCGGCGTATTTGGCGTTGGCTTTTTCCGCGAATGGCATCACGAGCGGCGGTTACGCAAATCTGCGGCCACCCGCCCGAACACAAAACGTATCGCCCCCGAAGAACGCCGCCGTCGCAAGCTGGTCCGCCGGTCACACTTTATGACAATTGTCGCCGCCTGGGTGATTACGGTGCCTGCCGCCGCGCTCATGTCGGCGATTATTTTTGTGCTGCTTAACAGCCTGATTTCGTAAGGTCGCGTTCCGCCGTTTAAAGGCCGCGCACCTCTTTCAACGACAGTTTTGGGGACCCTGTCCCCACCGCCTGGTATTGCCGAACCAATTCGGCAACCCGTTCGTTGATCGGGACCGGGATGCCATGCTCATGGGCCATTTTTACTATCTGCCCCTGCAGTTCCCCGATTTCCGTGTCGCGCCCTTTCTCAAGGTCAAACCACATCGAACTGCGCGCATTTGGATCGATGGACAACATCGCCCGCGCCACCACCCGGAAAACAGCCGTTGGCAGGCGCAGAACAACCGGAACATGACGCATCGCGAGCGGTCCGGGCACCGGATTGGCAGTTTCAATGCCAGCCGCATCCAGAACCTTCAACGCCTCTGACATCTGGTCCGCCATCAACCGACGCCACCGCATATCCCCGATTTGTTTCTTGATTGGCAATCCAGACAGTGCATTCAGACCGTTTGTCAGGTTGATCAGCAATTTGCCCCACTGCAGCTGAGGCATCCGTTTACGCTCGTGAAACTGCAGCCCGCCAACAGACAAGGTACGCGCCAGATGTCCCGGCCCCTTCTCGATCAGAATGTCACCGCTGGTCCCGCGATGGAAATGCCCGCCGCCCATGCCAATCACGTTAAAGACAACAATGCCTGCACGCACATCCCGCCCCGGCAGCGCCTCGCGCAGAATACCGGCGTTTTGCACACCGTTTTGTAAGCTGACAATTATCGCCGATTTTGACGCGTGTCTGGCAATCTGTTTGGCAATCTCTGATGTCGCCCCGCTTTTGACCGTGACAAGAATAATATCCGCCTCAGCCAGGCAGACAGGATCAGTCGCAAGGCTGAACATGTCAGGCGACAATTCTTCGTCCAGCTCTCCAAAATCGCTCAGGGTCAGCCCCTGACGCGAAATTTCTTCGCTCATGTAGGGGCGCAATAGCAACGTGACGTTGTGTACGCCCCGGGCCAGCATACCGCCTACAAAACACCCGACACTGCCTGCACCGGCAACGACAATCCCTGGGCTTGCTCTGTGCTTTTCCGCGCCGCTGGCCATCCGTACCTCTTTGTATTCAACTCGATTCCCCAATCCACATCTGCTCTAGGCACCATTTGAGGCAAATCTTTGGCAAATCAACTCTAGCGCGAAATATGAAAAAGGCGCCACACTTTCGTGCAGCGCCTCTGAAAATCAAAACTTCTGAGCGGGTTACTTCCCCAAACTCCAGCGCATGATCGCTTTTTGCGCATGCAGACGGTTTTCGGCCTCGTCAAAGATCACCGAATTGGGGCCATCCATCACAAAATTCGTGGCTTCTTCATTTCGATGCGCAGGCAAACAATGCATGAAAAGCGCATCATCGCTAGCATGGCTCATCAACTCTTTATTCACCTGATAGGGGCGCAACTGATTGTGGCGGCGTTCCCGGGCAGAAGGCACATCATGCATGCTGACCCACGTGTCGGTCACAACAAGATCAGCCCCCTGAACGGCCTTGGCCGGGTCGCGTTCGATCTCGACTTTGACACCACACGCGCGGGCCTCTTCGACAAACCCCATCTCAGGGTCCAATGGTTCCGGCCCCGAGAAGGTCAGATCAAACCCGAATTTCCCGGCAGCATGGGCAAAGCTGGCAAACACGTTGTTGCCATCGCCGCACCAGACAACCTTTTTGCCTGCGATCGGGCCAGCATGTTCCTCAAACGTCAAAATGTCCGCCATAATCTGACATGGGTGCGTCCGGTTAGTCAGACCATTGATCACAGGAACGCTGGCATGTTCTGCCATCTCCAGCAATGTGGCCTCTTCAAACGTGCGGATCATGATCAAATCAACATAACGGCTCAGCACACGCGCGGTGTCCGCCACGGTTTCCCCATGACCCAGCTGCATTTCGCTGCCCGACAACACCATCGTCTGCCCGCCCATTTGGCGCACACCAACGTCAAAGCTGACACGTGTCCGGGTTGACGGCTTTTCAAAGATCAGTGCAACCATGTGATCCTTAAGCGGCTGGTCGTCGTCCAGCGCGCCCTTGGGGCGCCCGTTGCGGGCTGTCTTCATCGCCTTGGCGGCATCAATCATGCCGCGCAAATCGTCAACGCTGGTTTTGTTGATATCCAGAAAATGAGTCATGTCTTTATTCCTTTGCCGCGGCGGCAACTTGTGCGGCAGCCGCTTCCAGACGCTTTACCGCTTCGCTTATGTCGTCGTCTTCTATGTTCAGAGGGGGCAACAACCGCACGACATTGTCCGCCGCCGGAACCGTAATCACTTCGTTATCATAGCCAGCTGATACCACATCTGTGCAGGCAGGTTTGCATTTCAGGCCCAGCATCAAACCAGCCCCGCGCACCGTTTCAAACACGTCAGGATACGCGGCCACCAAGCCTTCCAGCTTTTGGCGCAACAACCCGGCCTTGCGGTTCACCTCTTCCAGAAAGGCCGGATCGGCAACCGTATCAACGACTGCGCAGCCCACGGCACAGGCCAACGGGTTGCCACCATAGGTCGACCCATGTGTGCCTGCGATCATTCCGCTGGCGGCCTTTTCGTTTGCCAGTACGGCGCCCAGCGGAAACCCTCCGCCAATGCCCTTGGCCACCATCATCACATCCGGCGCGATGCCCGCCCATTCATGGGCAAACAAACGTCCGGTCCGCCCCATGCCACATTGGACCTCATCCAGAATCAACAGAATGCCCGCGTCATCACAAATCGTGCGCAAATCTTTCAGCGTGGCGTCTTCCATCGGGCGAATGCCGCCCTCGCCCTGAACCGGCTCTACAATAACGGCTGCCGTTTGATCGGTGATACTGGCCGAGACAGCGTCCAGATCCCCCCAGGGCACTTGCGCAAAGCCGGGCAAAAGCGGACCAAACCCTTTGGTCATTTTCTCACTGCCGGCGGCGGCAATCCCGGCCGAGCTGCGCCCATGAAATGCGCCTTCAAATGCGATGATTTCTGTGCGCTCTGGCTGTTCCTTTTCGTACCAGTATTTGCGCACCATCTTTACAGCCAGCTCACAGGCTTCGGTGCCTGAATTCGTGAAAAAAGCAGTGTCAGCAAAGGTCGCCGCGACCAGCTTGTCAGCCAAACCCTGCTGTTGTTCGATGTTATAGAGGTTTGACACATGCCACAGTTTCCCGGCCTGCGTGGTCAGAGCATCGACCAAAACAGGATTGGCATGGCCAAGCACATTCACTGCGATCCCGGCCCCGAGGTCCAGAAAACGTCGGCCATCCGCTTCGATCATCCAGCTGCCTTCGCCTTTGACAAAGGTCAGCGGTGCGCGCGAATAGGTCGGTAGTACGGAGGGGATCATCAGGATCATCCTTCTAAAATATCTGAACCCCAGTGACTGCAACACTTAGGGCGATAAGGTCAACGATTTAGGTTAAGAGCGCGCCAATGTGTGGCGCATAGAACAAACGGGGCCGGTTACGCGTTGTGGCGTCGGCGTCGCAAAAACAGGATATGTGCGTGTGTGTTCATAACGCGGGACATAGCCCTATCTTGCTCCGAAAGAAAGCGAAATTGTCTCGAACGCTCTTGCTCTGCATCCACAGGCGGCTCATAGATGCGCAAATGACGCGCCTGCAAACTCCTGAAACCCAATCAAATCCGGCATTGGCCGCGTTTCTCACGCTGGCCGCGTCTGCCTTTGCTGCGGGCACAACCTTGCTCGCCAAAGCTTTGGGAACCGGCGCGCTTGGCCCTGCGTTGCATCCGCTCCAGATCAGTCATGGCAGGTTTCTCTTTGCATTGCTCGCCATCTCATCCGTAGCGGCGTTCATGCGCCCCAAGATCGCAAAGCCGAACTGGGGTCTACACATCGGGCGCTCAACGCTGGGATGGGGCGGCGTCACGCTGATGTTCGCAGCCGCCGCTTACATTCCCCTGTCAGACGCCACTGCGATCAGCTTTCTGAACCCTGTGGTCGGCATGCTGCTGGCAATCCCATTTCTGGGAGAGCGCATCGGCCGGTGGCGCTGGGGGTCGGCCGTCATAGCCTTTAGTGGCGCAATGGTTCTGGTGCGGCCGGGCGCTGGCGCTCTTGAATTTGGCGCGCTATTGGCGTTGGGTGCGGCGCTCTGCATGGGCAGCGAGCTGATATTCATCAAATTGTTGTCTGGTCGGGAACGCCCTTTTCAGATTTTGCTGGCCAACAACGCCATTGGCCTGACCATTGCGACCGTTGCCGTGTTGTTCGTCTGGCACCCCCCCACCGCCCTACAATGGGCCGCTTTGGCCGCAATCGGATTTCTAATGGCCGCCGCACAGGCTTGTTTTGTAAATGCCATGGCGCGCGCGGATGCCAGCTTTGTCTCACCGTTTTTCTACATGGCCCTGGCGTTTGCGGCATTTTATGACGCACTGGTTTTCGCGGTCTTTCCGGATGTGATTTCATGGATCGGCGCCGGGCTCATCCTTCTGGCGGCGGCAATTCTGGTCTGGCGAGAGGCCCACCCACGCAGACGCCAACGTCTTTGAATCCCATCTGGGGCAACGCCATAGGCGTCACCCCTTCTGTGTCTGCCGTCAAAGCCGGTTTTAGTCGACCCGCACGACCACGCTAACATCGCCGCTCAGGGCTGTTTCCCAGTTCAGTCGCACCTGATCCCCATCTGATCCATCTTCCAGATCGACATAGGGTGTCGCGTAGACAGTGACATTATTGCTGTTCTTCAGCTTCGACGTGGCCACAACTGAGTCCACACCGCGACAACGTCCACCAAACGGCAGCTTGCCTTCCGTATCAATGACCCAATCCGCGCTGACAGTGTTCTGATCGTGGTCGATCTTCAAAGGGTTAAAGATCGACGTGCCGATATTGTGGAACGTGTTCCCTGACACATGAATGTTCTTACCCTTGGACATATCCAGATCGGAAAAACTGGTGTCCACACGGTCCACACGATCAATCGAACCATTGATTGAACGGAACTTGTTCCCGGTCATATTCAGGCCGGTGATATAATTGCCCGTGCCATAAGGTTTGATCACAACATAGGCGAACCATGGTGCAACATCGCCAGACAAGAACACATTGTCAGTCACTGACAGCGCGCCAAACGAAAACCCGCCGGTAAAGTCCGGGCTGTTTGTGTATTCGTTACTCCACTCAATCGAGCAATTGTCGACATAATTGCCGTCAATTGTTGTCGATGTATAGCCTTGGGCCAACAGAATTCCGGCGGTGCGCACCCCGTCAGACTCTGCATCCCCCTGAAAGAAATGATTGCCTGTGATGGTCGAGTTGGCCCCGCCAATAACCGCAAAATGGCGGAATTGGCTGGCACGGTTGTTACGCAGTTTCACGTCATTGGCGTTGGTATTGATTGCAACTGTGACACGATCCTGAGCGCGCGTGCCACCTTCACGTGTCAAAAACTGACAGCGGTCAATCAGCATGCCCTGACAGCCTTCGCCGGGCGATGTAATCCCACGATCGCGCGGCCGCGTGATAAAGCAATCGCGCAAATGAAAAATCACGCCGCTGGGTGACAACAGGATACCGCTGGACAATTCGTTGCACAGGAATTCCACGTCAGAAATAGACATCGACGTCAGCTTGGAGAACCCACTGAAATCCAATAGATACTTAAATCGTGTGAACGTGTAATTCTGCGTTCCTTCCGCGTCATAAAGCGGCTGCGTGAGCGTGACTTCCTGAGTGGAAACGTTCTTAGCCCGCACATAGATTTCACGTCCGACGCCGTTACCGGTCACCAGCGAGCCAATCTGGATATTGGCAACATTGGTCACATTGCTCAAAACCCGACCGTCATCAGAACTGTACGACGCCTGACTGGTCACAACATCCGGGTCCCATGCGCTGTCACCCGTCACATAAAACTGACCATTGGCGATGTGTCGCCGCTGCGCATATTCAGTTCTGTTGGGCACAATGGCCTGCATGTCTATCGGTTCTGAAATCGTGATTCTGCGCCCACCAAGATCAAGACTTTCGTGATCCGAGTTGTTCAGCAATGACTGAAACGCCTTCTTAAACGCCAGCTCTTCATTGCCGAAAGCCTCAATATAACTGGGCAGGTCAAAATTCTTTGTCAGCGAAAAAATGCTGGCCGTGCCCATTGTGACAGTGCCTTCAAAATCCACCGGATTGTCAAACGTCACGCTGCTGCCCAGAAAGAAGTTACCTTCTGACACCAGAACCCGTCGCCCGTTTGCGGCCGCATCCGCAGCTTCAAACGCCGCGCTGTCATCCGTCGTCCCATCGCCAATCGCACCAAAGTCTTTCACATCAACCTGGCTCATCATGTCGCGCAAATACGCGCTCGTGATGTCTTCAATGACAATGTCGTCGATCCGCACCACACCACCGTTGGAACCGGTCAGGTCCAATCCAAAATGCCCGTAAACCGGCTGGTCGCCCCAGACCATGTCCACGCCTCCACGCGCGCCGGTGCCGATGATTGCCGACACTTCGACAATCTCGCCATAGCTGGACAGGGCATCACTCTGGCCAATTTCTGTTAATCCGGACACATGATCGTTGCTGCCATCCCCTGCCCAGGCGGCGATACGCACCGATGGCAGGTTTCCGCTGATTGCCTTTACCTGCGCGGTCACACGCAAATAGCATCCCGGCAAAATCGGTGTTTCACCCATATAACGCAGCTTTTGTGTGCTGCTGGTTTTCAGAATTTCCAGACACCCGCCAAAATCCTGATCCGCCGGTACAAATGCGGCATTTGCATTGTTCTCATAGGTGTCCGATCCGGGCGTGCCATTGCCGCTCGACCAGACATCCAGACCATTTTCAAAGCGGGGTGGCATAAACAGCACCCCATCCGTAATCGCCTTGTTCATCAAATCCCTTTCCGCACTCGAAACACATGTTCAGTGTCGTCACTGCGCTGCTTGTATCAAAGCCCGGCACACATGCCGGCGCAGCGAGGGAATATCAGAGCTCAGGTTAGCGTGGCCTTTGAACACCGTGACGGTGCTCTTGCCAATTCACAGCAGAAACCAAACTTAGCCGTTATCCGTCAATGCCTTGAGCGTTGCGTTTCGTCTGCCAGAAATTGGGGGACTTTCCGCGAAAAAATCCAGGCGTGGTACATCCTGTGCCTGTCCAGCGACCAAGGTTATTGCGGACCAGTCGAAATACAATGCCATTCGCTTTGACCCGCCAAAGGCAGGACAAAGCTTATCAAGCGCGCGCCTCTGGCGCGCTCCGTTGAGCAGCGTTCAAAGAAGTTCGCCAGCCAGACCTTTATCGATCAGCGCAATGGTCTCATCCACACCGTAAAGGGCAATGAACCCGCCGAACCGAGGTCCCTGCGACGCCCCCAACAACACTTCATACAGCGCCTTGAACCAGTCGCGCATCGGATCAAACCGCTCACGTCCCACCGAGAACACCAGCGACTGCAGCTCTTCTGCGTCCAGACCACCATCCCAGTCACGCAGCTTGTCCCGCAACTCTTCCAACGCCGCGCGCTCCTGATCACTTGCCGCGCGGTACACTTTGGCAGGCTTCACAAAATCATTGTAATACCGCACCGCAAATCCGGCCGCCGCGTCAAGATCAGGATGGCTGTCTGCGCCCGCCTCTGGCGCATAGCGCTGGATAAAGCCCCAAAGCTGGTCTTTTTCCTCTGCACCCGCCACCGACGCAAGGTTCAGCAACATCGCGAACGGAACAACCATATTGCTCTCGGGCACGTTGCCACCGTGAATATGATACACAGGATTGTTCAACTGTGCCTTCAGCTCCTGACCCGGATACGCGCGCAACTGCTGATGATATTCGTCCACCGCTTTTGGGATTACATCGAAATACAACCGCTTGGCGGTCTTGGGTTTCAGATACATAAAATACTGAAGCGATGCCGGGGCCGCATAGGTCAGCCACTCTTCCATCGACAGACCATTGCCTTTCGACTTGGAAATCTTCTGCCCCTGCTCGTCGTTGAACAACTCATAAGACAGACTTTCCGGCGGGCGCTGCCCCAACGCACGGCAAATCTTGCTCGATTGCGTCACCGAGTCGATCAGGTCTTTGCCTGACATTTCATAATCCACACCCAACGCAGCCCAGCGCAACGCCCAGTCCGGCTTCCACTGCATTTTGACATGACCACCGGTCACGGGCACTTCGATGCGCTCTCCATCGGGCTCTTCATAAACGATTGTGCCCGTGTCGACATTGCGCTCCAGGGTCGGCACCTGCAAAACATGCCCTGTCTTTGGCGAAACTGGCAAAAACGGCGAATAGGTTTCCTGCCGCTCGGCACCCAACGTGGGCAACATGATCTCCATGATCTTGTCGAACCGCTCCAGCGCCACTTGCAACATGCCGTCAAACTTACCCTGCTGGTAATAATCTGTGGCTGACGCAAATTCGTATTCAAACCCGAAACTGTCCAAAAACGTACACAAGCGCGCATTGTTATGCTGGGCAAACCCTTCATGCGTGCCAAATGGGTCGCGCACTTTCGTCAAAGGCAGGTTCAGATCTTGTTTCAACTCGTCCTGCATGGGCAGGTTGGTCGGCACTTTGCGAAATCCATCCATGTCGTCGGAAAAACAGATCAGCCTGGTTGGAATGTCGCTGATCATCTCAAACGCATGACGCACCATCGATGTCCGGGCCACTTCGCCAAACGTCCCGATATGGGGCAAACCCGACGGGCCGTAACCAGTCTGAAACAAAACATAGCCCTTCTCCGGAGCCTTGTCCTTGTACCGTTTGAGCAGACGGCGCGCTTCTTCAAAGGGCCAGGCTTTTGATACGAGGGCTGCGTCACGCAGGTCAGACATGTCCATCTCCGGTTCAGGCGGTATTTTGCTGCCTGCACACCAATGCACAGGCAATCCGACGCTTCCTATTGCCCCTGACGGTGGCAGTCAATATTCTGCACCGCAACACCGTATTTACGAGGAAACCATTCGTGCCCCAAAACACTTTCACGCCTCTCACGCCTCAGGATTGTCTTGTTGCCGTGATGATCGCCGTTTCTGCAAGCGACGAAAACATCCGCACCGCAGAGCTGGTCAAAATCCAGTCGGCGGTGAACAACCTGCCGATTTTTGCCGAATATGACATTGATCGCATGAAAACCGTCAGCCAGGTTGTGTTCGATCTGTTTGAACAAGAAGACGGTCTGGCCGCGTTATTTGGTTTGGTGCGCGACAATCTTCCTGAACGCATGTTTGAAACCGCTTATGCGCTGGCGTGCGACGTGGCCGCCGCTGACGGTTCACTTGCAGAACCAGAACTGCGCCTGCTCGAAGAAATACGTTATGAGCTGAGCATTGATCGCCTGCACGCGGCGGGTATTGAACGCGGCGCCCGCGCGCGCCACATGACCTGACCCGGACTTCCCACGTTTCGCCAGACATCGCTGGCGGAACGCATGTCCTTTAGCGCGCCTTGTTTTCAAGCAACTCGCTCAGCACCGGCTGCCATCCGGGTTTCAGCCCCAACAAATGCTGTATTGTCGGCCGGATATTCAATGACGACCGTTTCGGCCCACCTGAAAGCATCCCCTGCGCTGTCACACCGTGCCCATAGGCCATCAACCACAGGTGCTCGGTGCCTGCCACATCCCAGCTATGTTCACCCCATTCGTCGCCATTGCCGCGCGCATGATCCGTGGTCACGATCAGCGTCGTGCGATGCCCTTGCGCATTCAGCCGATCGACTTCATCCACAAGGGTGCGCAGATAGGCGTCATACTCTCGCAACAACCGCATATAGGACTCGTATTTGTCCAGATGCCCAACCAGATCTGTCTCTTCCAACCCGATATATAGCAGTTTGGGCGGATCTTCGCGGAACCGCGCCATAGCCGCGTCAAACACCATGCCGTCTCTGGTGCCGTGTGGCTTGCCTTTCCACGCGGCGTTCTCATCGCTCCACCGCATACAAACGCTGGTACATCCGTCCGGCAAAGCCACCGTGTCACACAGCTGGCCGTAACTTGAATAGAACCCAACGGTTTCCGCACCAAACGTGTCAGAAACGCTGTGGATCAGATTTCCAAATTTGAGCGGCAGACATTCATTTGTGAAACAGGCTGTGACCCGCCCACTGAAAATCGATTGATAGCCGGGCATGCTCAATCCCATCGGATTGCCCAACCCAAACTGGCTGCCAAGTTTCGGCACCCCCAAAAAACCACCTTTGGGGACAACCTCCTGCATCAGGAATGGCATCAGCGTGCCGCCCCCCACCTGATCGGTCAATTCCGGGTCAGGTCCGTCCATCAATTCCAGCATGCGAATGCCGTCCATGGTGAACAGGATCACGGTATCCGAGGGCGACTCCAGCGCGGGCACCGGCTTTTCGCGCGTCCCGATCCATTGCATTGCCGCCGCAGTTCCCCAAAGCAAGGCAACACCCACCCACAGCTTCAGCATCGCGCCGGCCTGTCTGACCAAACGCCCCGCCGTGCCACTATGATCCATAAACTATTCCCCAGCGCTCGAGCAGCTTTTGTTGCAGGTTTTTGGCCTTGCGATTCCATGTTCGCGCACCTTTGGGTCGCTCGCGATCCGGTCCGATCAACCGATCACGCGCGCCCGTATCAGCAACAAATATCGCAAACGCCAGCTCTGTGCCGTCCTGCGCCGTCACATACCCCGCCAGCCCACTCACGAAATGCAGCGTCCCGGTCTTGGCACGCACTTTCAGCGGATGCGCCTTGTCAATCTTGCCATTTCTGCCACGCAGCAGCACCTCTTTCAGGATGGGTTTCAAACCCTGATGGCTGGCAGCTGCACCCAGCACGCGCACCAGCTCATCCGCCCGCATGCGCGATCTCTCGCCCAGCCCTGAATGATCGACCAAAGCCGCATGTTGCATCCCCAGCGCCTCACCCGCCCACGCGTTCATTGCGGCTGCAGAGGCTTTGAGCGAAGTTACATTCGCCCCGCGCGCCTGACTTGCCGCCATGCCCACCATCTCAGCGGTCAGGTTTGTCGAGTACTTCAACATGCCCTTAAGGATGTCACGCAAAGGCGCGCTTTTGACGGTGGCCACGATCGTGCCACGCGGCGCGGATGTCTGTAAAACCGGCGTTTTCAAAACGATGCCATGCGCGCGCGCCATCGTTTGAAAAACTTGTCCGGCATAGATTTCTGGCTGGCGCACCGGCAGCCAGCGCGCACCGCCCTGACCCAAAGCTGATTTTGCGACAGTCCAATGATCAACCCCATTGGCCTGCTTATACGTGTACACTGGCAGGTTCCGATTGGCGATTTTCATGCGCGCAACACTGACCTCGGGACGATACTTGTTAGATCGTGCATCCATGGAAATCTGATAGCCTTTGGCACCACGTTTCCACTCAAAATGCACCCGGTTATAGTTCAGCGACAGCCCGGACACCGACGGATTGTATCCCGCTGGTTCGGGCTGCAAATTGTCAATTCGGTCAATCCTGGGCAACGCCCCGCCCCATACCGAAAACCTGCCCTTCACTTCACGAACACCCGCCGCCTTAAGCTGGCGCGCCAACTCGGCAAGCGCATTGGTGTCCAGCGTCGGATCGCCGCCGCCGCGCAATACAAGATCGCCCTTTAGAACGCCATTCTCGACCGTGCCGGTCGCCACCACGCTCGTATTAAACCGATGGGCCGGTCCCAGATATTCCAGCGCATAAAGCGCCGTCAAAGCTTTGGTCACGCTGGCCGGGGGCTGGCCCGTATCCGCGTTGTGCCCTTCCAACAGGCTGCCGGTGCCTGCATCCGCCACAGCAAAGCTGACTTTGCCGCCCAACCCTTCTGACTGAATAAGCTTGCCCACGTCCGGCGCCGACAATTTGGGAACCGACGCCGGGCGCAAAACCGGGCGCAGCGAAACCGCCGGTGGGTTCGCCCACGCCGGAAGCGCGGCACCGCTTAGCAATACACTTAAAAAAGCACGTCTGGAAAAGCACTTTGACATAGCCCGACTCTAACCCTGTCCTCCGCAGGCTTACAAGCGCAAGAACACACTTTTGAGCGCCCTCTCAGCATGTTATGGCGCAATCATGTGGAAGCTCCCCGCCCTCATGTTCATTGCCATGTCGATGATCCCAGCCGGAGACACGGCTGGCAAACTGCTAACCTCCGAATATGGGGCCAGCCCGTTGTTTGTCGCCTGGTCCCGTTTCTTACTGGGCAGCCTGATCACACTCCCTTTCATTCGCCCGGATACGCTGCGCATTTTGCGCGACTGGCGCATCTGGGTACGGGCGCTTTTGCTGGCGGCTGGCATTTCGTTTATTCAGACCGCGCTGACTCAGGCCCCTGTCGCCGATGTCTTTGCCGCGTTCTTTATCGGCCCAATCGTCAGCTACGGCCTGTCGGTATTGCTGTTGGGCGAACGCGTCACACCCCTTCGGACTGCTTTGATGATCGTGGGCTTTCTCGGCGTCGTGCTGGTTGTACGCCCCGGCACCAATATGGGCCCCGGTATGGGCTATGCCGTCCTTGCTGGCCTGTTCTATGGATCATTCCTGACCGCGTCACGCTGGCTGGCGCCTGTGGCCCGCCCAACCAGCCTGTTGTTTTCGCAACTGTTTCTCAGTCTGATTGTCATGACACCGTTTTGCTGGCATCTGATCCCGCCCATGACACCAACGATCGCGGGCCTGACGGTCACAAGCGCGATATTTTCCATGGGTGGCAATTTTCTGTTGCTGTTCGCCTATGCGCGCGCACCAGCGGCCACTCTGGCCCCGTTTGTGTATTTCCAACTGGTCGGCGCGGTTATTCTGGGCTGGGCCGTGTTCAACGATCTGCCGGATGCCTACACATGGGCCGGGCTTGCCCTGATCCTGAGCGCGGGCATCATCAGCGCCAGCCTGAGCCGACGCACCTCCGATTAACTCCAACCACCGTTGGCGCGAATTCGGGTTGAGCTGGCATCCACCATCGGCATGTTCACAAAACACCACGCCGGGGCCCGCATGGTTCCAAGCGATGCACTGTTGCGCGACGCAATGCGCGCTGCGCGAAACACCTGCGCTGCCTTGGCCGTGCGGGCATCCACCCGATCACCGGGACGTGCCAGCACACCCACAGGCAAACGCAACATGATTTCCTGCCAGTCTTTCCACAAATGAAACTGCGCCAGATTATCCGCGCCCATCAACCACACAAACTGGGCCTGCGGACAGGCTTCCTGAAGGGCGGCCACCGTTTGCGCCGTATAGCGCGTGCCAATCCGGGCCTCAAAATCCGAAATGTGAACCCGCGGATGGCGCATCAGATCACGCGCCACGGCCATCCGCCGATCCAACGACGCAGGCCCGCGTGCCTTTAGCGGATTTCCGGGCGACACCAGCCACCACACGCGATCAAGCCCAAACCGCTTGAGCGCCTCTCGGGTGATATGCACGTGCCCGTCATGCGCGGGATCAAACGACCCGCCCAACAGGCCAATCACCTGACCGCGCTCAACATATGGAAGTCCATAGCTCATCGGCTGATTACCTCACCTCACGCGGCAAATGTGTCAACAGCAAACCTCCTTGACCGGGCGAAATGATTGACCTAAGTAAACTATAAATAGTTGACCAGAGTAAACCATGACCCTCAATGCCATCACCCGCATCCGCCGTTTCAACCGTGCCGTGACCCGCGAAACCGGCGCGTTGGATCAGTCCTTTCTCGGACGCGGCCGCCCGCTTGGCCCGGCCCGTGTCCTGCATGCGATTGGGCGCAAGGATGCTGATCTGGAAACCGTGCGCACCTATCTTGGCCTCGACAAAACCCTGCTCAGCCGGTTTCTGAAAACGCTTCAGGATGACTCCCTCGTCACACTGGACCGCGACCCCAATGATGGACGACGACGCATCGCGCACCTGACCGAAGCTGGCCGCGCAGAACTCGCCGCCTATGACGCGCTGTCTGATGAACGCGCCCAGTCGCTCTTGTCACAACACCCCAAACCCAAAGCGCTGCTGGACGCGATGGACCTCATTGCATCCGCACTTGCCCAAGACACGATCGAGCTGACCCAAGTCGATCCACGCACGCCCGACGCGATCTATTGTCTCGAAGAATACTACGCCGAACTCGCCCGCCGTCTGGACACAGGCTTTGACGTGAACCTTTCGGCAGATCCCGACGCCGCAGACATGTTCCCCCCGCGCGGCAGCTTTGTTCTGGCGATGTCCGACGGGTTGCCGCTGGGCTGCGTTGGCCTGAAAGGCACCGACAAAGGGTACGGCGAAATCAAACGCCTCTGGATATCCCCCGCCACTCGCGGGTTAGGCCTCGCCAAACGCCTGATGGACAGCGTTGAAAACACCGCCCGCACACTGGGCATGACCACCTTGCGGCTCGACACCAACTCCGCCCTGCCCGAGGCGATCCGCCTTTATGAAACCACCGGCTGGCACGAAATTGAGCGCTTCAACGACGACCCCTACCCGGATTTCTTTTTTGAAAAGCACTTGTGAAACCAAAACACGACACGCCCGACAACCCTCCGAAAAGACATAAGAATTCCGAAAACTGAATGCATTTGTTTCTCGCCAGCTGACCGGTAATTGCGGTCTCATTGATCGAGTCGTTCATCGGAACACCATGCATATTCAAACCGGACACAAGGCCTTTCCAGCGCTGATCGCAGCGCTTTGCTTTGCGATCCTGTCCGGGTTGCATATTGCGCGCCCGCTCACGCCTATCACAGTTGTACCGTCCGAACTGGCCAGTTTCGGATTTACGGTCGATGACATCTGTGGCTACGGCGAAAACGGTGGCAATTCCTCGTCCTGCCCAAACTGCACACTTGTTGAAAACCTCGTTCTGCTTGCCAGCTCAGACCTGCTCGACTGGACACCGGCGGTTTCCGGGCTGGAATCCTGCCCCTACTGCACTGCTCTGCATCACGCATCGCGGCCACTGGCCTACAAAGCTCGCGCACCGCCTGTATTCACATGACGACCGCGCCCGACCCCATTCGGGCACTTCTTTATGTGAAATAGGAATGAAAAAATGAAACTGACATCAGTTCTGTCGGCAGCCTTCGGCGCCGCACTCCTCGCAACGTCCGCAATTGCGCACGCCACACTGGAACAACAAGAGGCCGAAACCGGCTCATACTACAAGGCCGTGTTTCGCATTGGGCATGGTTGTTCCGGCGAAGCCACGCTCAAAGTCCGGGTCACAATTCCCGAAGGCGTCGTATCCGTAAAGCCAATGCCAAAACCCGGCTGGGGCCTGGAAACCGTCACAGGCGCGTATGAACACACCTATGACCTGCACGGCACCGACGTCTCAGAAGGCGTCAAAGAAGTGGTCTGGACCGGCGAACTCGCAGACGCGCACTATGACGAGTTTGTTTTCCGCGCCAAACTGGATGGCTCGCTGACCCCTGACGAGATGCTGTTTTTCCCAACTGTGCAAGAATGTGCAAACGAAGATAACGCATGGGTCGAAATCCCCGCCAAAGGGCAAAACGCGCATGATCTCGACAAACCTGCGCCGGGTTTGATGCTGTCAACGCCTCATAAACACAACCACTGATCCAAATCGTTCGGGGGCAGCCTTGGTTGCCCCCGGCATTTGCTAGCAAGACACGCAAAATCTCGCCCCACATGATCTGGACAATTGCCCTTTCGCTCTGTCTTAGCTAGACCCGCCTGAACCAGTTTTTCATCGGAGTCGGCTAGAATGGCATCTTATCAGTACGTCTATCACATGCAGGGTGTCTCCAAGACCTATCCCGGCGGCAAGAAGTGCTTTGAGAACATCCACCTTTCATTCCTGCCCGGCGTGAAAATCGGTGTGGTCGGCGTCAACGGCGCGGGTAAATCGACCCTGATGAAAATCATGGCCGGTCTGGACAAGGATTTCACCGGCGAAGCATGGTGCGCCGAAGGTGCCAAAGTTGGCTATCTGCCACAGGAACCACAGCTGGACGAAAGCCTGAGCGTGCGTGAAAACGTGATGCTGGGCGTGGCCCCTAAAAAGGCCATTCTCGACCGCTACAACGAACTCGCCATGAACTACTCGGACGAAACCGCCGAGGAAATGGCCGAGCTGCAGGATCAGATCGACGCAGAAAACCTCTGGGATCTCGACAGCCAGATTGACGTCTCGATGGAGGCGCTGCGCTGCCCCCCCGATGACGCTGACATCGCCAACCTGTCGGGTGGTGAAAAACGCCGGGTCGCGCTATGCAAACTGCTGCTCGAAGCGCCCGAAATGCTGCTGCTGGATGAGCCGACCAACCACCTTGACGCGGAAACCATCGCGTGGCTGCAACAGCACCTGATCGACTACAAAGGCACAATCCTGATCGTCACCCACGACCGCTATTTCCTGGATGACATCACCGGATGGATTCTGGAACTCGACCGCGGCAAAGGCATCCCTTACGAGGGCAACTATTCCGCATGGCTGGAACAAAAAGCCAAACGTCTGGAGCAGGAAGCCCGCGAAGATAAATCCAAACAGAAAACGCTGGAACGCGAACTGGAATGGATGCGTCAGGGCGCCAAGGCGCGTCAGGCCAAATCCAAGGCCCGGATCAACGCCTATAACGATCTGGCCAACCAGTCCGAGCGCGAGAAACTGGCGCGTGCCCAGATTGTCATCCCGAATGGCCCTCGTTTGGGATCCAAGGTGATCGAGGTGGAAAACCTCGCCAAACACTACGGCGACAAGCAACTGATCGAAGGTCTGTCGTTCAGCCTGCCCCCGGGCGGCATTGTCGGCGTGATCGGCCCCAACGGCGCGGGTAAATCGACACTGTTCCGCATGCTCACAGGTCAGGAACAACCTGACGAGGGATCTGTCGAATATGGCGACACGGTCAAACTCTCTTATGTTGACCAGTCCCGCGATGACCTGAATGACAAAGAAACCGTGTGGGAATCGATCTCTGGCGGGTCCGAAATTATTGAACTGGGCGACGCTCAGGTGAACAGCCGCGCTTATTGCTCGTCGTTCAACTTCAAAGGCGGCGACCAGCAAAAACCGCTGAACCTGCTGTCGGGCGGTGAACGCAACCGTGTGCACATGGCGCGTTTGCTCAAAGAAGGCGGCAATGTCCTCCTGCTCGACGAACCGACCAACGATCTGGACGTCGAAACCCTGCGCGCACTGGAAGACGCGCTTGTCGATTTCGCAGGCTGCGCCGTGGTCATCTCACACGACCGCTTTTTCCTCGACCGTATCTGCACGCATATCTTGGCCTTCGAAGGCGAAGCCCACGCGGAATGGTTCGAAGGCAACTTCGAGGATTACGAAGAAGACAAAAAACGTCGTCTGGGCGCGGATGCCCTCGAGCCCAAACGCCTCAAGCACAAAAAGTTCACCCGATAGGGTGAGCTTGTTGGGATTGCCGTTTGGGTTCAAGGCGTGCGCGAAAGCTTGTTTTCAAAGAAAACACGCGTGCGCACCCCGGCGAAAAGGCTCGGTGCCCCTGATGCCAAGGCGGTTGAAGCGCAAGAATTTTACGCAGTGACATTCGCGCAGGGGTTGCAAAAATATCTCCCTATTCTCATATTGTTAAATAACAATCGGAATGGGGCAGATGAAACTAAAAAATTTGGTGCGTTTGATTCGTGCAAGTAAATGAAATCCGTTTGTCTATCACTTCACTGACGCAACAAATTTGCCATGCATCAGAAAGCACGGAATTCTGTCAAAACAAAGACAAGAAGAGCTAGGTATCGAGCCAGAGCATTCTGGGGGAGACGAGCAAAGCAAAATTAGCGACAGAATTAACGGAATTTACAATGACGTTAGTCTGTGTTTGACCACCAACAACGCCATGGCCTATCGATGTAAACACGATGGTCGACATCCAGATCAGGTATTCTTGCAAATCGATCCTAACGTACTTCGGCTTCCCAACGTTAGAATTTCGTTTGGTTTGGCGAACTCAATTGGTGCTAGATTTCAACGGGTTTCCGCAGTTGCAGAGTCAATTGATGTAGAAATTCTCTACAATCCCAAGTGGCTTGAGGATGTAGACGAATTCAAACGGCGTATCTCAGCCGCCGAGAAAATCGAAGTCTTGGTTCCAGTGTGCGTTCCTGTAAGCTTGATCAAAGGAAAATCCTAGAAGCGAGCGCCAATTGTGGTCACACGTCCAGTATTTGTCCCATCCATCAAGCGGGGCTCACTCTACGAGTGGGTCCCGGTCGAATTCCAATGGCATCCGGGATTTAGTGTTAGCCAAAAACAAAATTCAATTGCGGCACTGCACGCCGAGGCGCGCAATATGGGAATTCATCCAGTGTTGGAGGTCTCAACAAAGTCTCCTATTGAGTTAGGAAGGCGACTGAGCGCCTTTAGCTTAAAAGTAGAAGTCGAGGGGCAAATGTTTTTTCTTGAATCCGTGTATCAAAGTTCAAAGGTTTTTTCGGAGTCTGGGCAGCTTCCCGAAATCATTTCGTTGGACCCTTATGCAGCAAAGAAGAGGGTGCGAGAACTGGGCAAAGGCGAAATAATCGCGTTCCGTTGTTTCGGTCGTGATTTTCCAACTGAACCAAAGAACGCATTCTACGACTGGCTGTACATTCGGGCGATCTATCCACACAGAGACTGGGTATATCGGAATCTAGATTTTTATGGATATTCGGACATCGAATTTAATCCTCAAAAATCCATAAACTGTCAGGCTAGGGCCGTTGCTGAGTACAAGTCGCTAGAGATGCAAGGAACCAGCAGAGAATGCTTTGAAAGCTTTGACACGTTTGCTAGATTGCTTGCATACGCGCAAATCAGAGAGTGAGGCATTGCTAGCCCGGAATAAAGGCTTGCTCCGCAAGCCGCCGGGCATCGCCCGACCGCCCCATGGGCGGGCGATTTGGAAACGCCGCATCATGTCCAATCTTCGGATGTGGACCAAACGATAAAATGTCCAGCCAATACCGTATCATCGCCCTCCCACGGCCAGTCGACGCCCGGCACGATCGTCAGCCGCCCCGCAAAGCTTCCCTCGCTTAACGGCCTCGGCGTCCCTTCCCCAAAACCCACCCAAAATGTGCTATACTTGCCCTTTCGAGAGGACATGTCATGCTCATCCGGCTCTTTTCAGCACTTCTGTTTCTTTTCACCACGGCGACCACGACAATCGCGCAGGGCATGCTGCTGTCGCGCATGCAGTGTCAGTCCAGCTATCGCAATATCCCCTTTACCGGGGTCATCGAAATTCAGCTGTTCCAATATGCCGGCGCAACCGGGCTAGGCTCTGCCGGAGAGCGCAGTCAGATGAATACGATGATCAAAACCGGGCGGGCGCATGAAATTCCGGGCACGCTTTATATGATTGGTGAGTTTCAGGGCGGCGGCGCGCTTGTGCACATCGAGGCGCCAAACATGACCGGCGGACAGGGCACTGGCAGCATCGTGATCAATGGCGCGGCACACCGGGCGACCTATGCCAATTTCGCGATTGTTCAGGGCGGCGTCATTGCCTTGACGGAAAATCAGGAACGCATCGACTACGTCTGCCCGTGACCCGCACGACTTGCGCAGGGCAACCCTGTCAAGCAGCGACCCGGGTTCAATAACGCAACGCGTTACTTGCCGTCGCGCGCGGCTTTTTCTTCTTTGGTCAGCTTGGCGTTCCATACATTTTTGCTCAGCCCCAGCTCGGGACGGGGCGGTTTGGTTTTGCCAACGCTCACTTTGCCACCTTTGTTCAAGAATTCCTGAATAAGGGCGTCATCGGTGGTTTCTTTGGGAACATGTTTCATATCTCATGCCTACCCTGTCCAGGCCCTGCTTGTCACGCGCCATCCCACCAATTGCCGACGTTTAGTCATGCCCCACAGAAAAACGGCGAGGCTATGCCCCGCCGTCCCTAACCAATCACTTCGATCCTAGTTAATCGGTTTGATTCGTGATCCTTCCACGGCCGCGCTGGCCATCAGACCTTTTTCGTCAAACACAAACGCCACGGTGTCGGCCTTGATGTTCGTCGTGTCTACCTTGGCGGTCGCGCCTGCCTCGATCACGGCAATCGATCCGTCCACGCCCAGCTCATACCCTTTTTTGGATTTGAACTTTGCCAATGCGTCGTCGCTCATGAACATGATGGCATAGCCATAGGTCTGCACCCCGGCCAAGGCACCAACCGCGACGGATGACGTGCGATAATACCCGGTGGAGACATCGCCTTCGTACAGCACCCCATTACCGGTTTCGGCACCAATGCCCAGACCCGCTTTGGTCACCTTAGGAAAGACCAGGGCCGCCGTTGCGCTTTCAGACATTTCCTTGGCGCGTTCGTTCTGACCCAAAAGTGACGCCCATGACGCCTGCGCTGCGGCTTCCAGTTCGCCACGCTTGCTGTCGTCTGACACCGTACTGGCAGCCATGCTTTCGGCCTCACAGTCGCTGGTCGCAGCCATCGCCTTGAACGTCCCGTCAAGGCTGATCGCAAATGGCGTCTTGCTATCCGGGTCCACAGTCAGCACGTATTTCCGCGCCAGCGCTTCTGAAAATGCGGGATCGTCTGTCTTCACATAAGCGCCGCGATAGCCATCGTCACGCAGATCACCTGTGGCCTTGGCCGGAAAACGCAAACCGTCCATGTCGATCTCGACCTTTTTGGCGACATTTCCGTAAAGTTTGACGTCTTTGTCCTTGGTGTAGACGGCCACATATTCAAACCGGCCACCGGCCTCGGTTTTGCCGATGCGGAACAGATATCCGTCCTCGTTCACCTTCTCCATGACACAAGCACCCGATTCATTGTGGCGCAAAATCGTCCACCCTTCGACTGTGTTGCCCTGTGCATTTGATGCTGACGCAAAGGTTGCGCAAAACGCGGCCAATGCCGCTTTTCTCATACTAAATTCAATCATGAATTGCCTCGCTGTAAATGTATTCACCGCCAAAGTGTACGCAGGTGTGCAGGACAGCAGCAACCGTTTTCTCACAAAAGCGTGAACTCGACATTTCGGAAATTTTCACGTCTCTGAGAGTCCGCTGAAACAAGGCTGAACACATCTCATTTTATGACTAAGTGTTTTGCAAAGTTGACAGGAGATCCCATGCGCACGCTACTTCCCGCCCTCATCGCCGTGTTGATAATGGCGGTGCTTATCGTTCTGGACGTCGCAAAACCACTGGGCGCGCACCCTTGGTGGTCTCAGCAAACGCTGATGATTGGAACAGTCATCGGCGCAATTGTCGCCACGCTTGCCACCCGTATGTCGACGCCCATGAAACGTCTTATGGCCTTTGCGCTGATTACGGTCCTGGCTTTTGGGCTCGCCAAATATGGCCAGACACAATTCGCGGCCTCTTACGCCGAAGACGCATTGGCCGGTAAGATGTGGTATTATGGATGGATCGAAACCGGCGCCGCACTGGCAGCGGCCATCACAGCCGCTGCTCAGGTTTTCTTGCGAAAATAGCGGGTTAGCGCAGACCTTCGTTGATTGACACCAGTACTTTGCTGCCCGGGCAAAGCTCGTCTTTGCCCAGTTCATTCAGAGGCCGGGTTGCCAGGTTCAAGTTCTGGTTCAGGTCTTGAGAATCCGGATCAAGGAACATAAGCCCGGTCAAAATCCGCCCTTCTTCGCGCGCGTTTTGCACCGCATCCATCGCCGCGCGGCGGTCGTTGGCTTTATAGCTCGCGTCCGCCTTGTGAAGATGAATGGCAGACCCGTCATGCAAGGTCACAGTCTGTGTTGTGCCCTCATCATACTGTGTCTTGATCTCTTCGCGCATGGGAACAAAATCCACCGGCATCGCGTCCAGATGCTCGCGTGTTTCGCTATAGCTTTTGGTTGACCCATTGTGATTGTTGAACGTCACACAAGGGCTGACCACGTCGATAAAGGCAAATCCCTTATGCGCCATCGCAGCACGGATCAGCGGCTCCAACTGAGTTTTGTCACCCGAAAAACTGCGCCCCACAAAGCTCGCGCCTTGCATCAGTGCCAGCGTCGCCAGATCAATCCCGTCAAACGGGTTCACTGCGCCACCTTTGGCCACCGATCCCAGATCAGCCGTCGCGCTGTCCTGCCCTTTGGTCAGGCCGTAACAACCGTTATTGGCCACGATATAGGTCATGTTCACGTTGCGCCGGATCAGGTGTACAAACTGCCCCATGCCAATCGACGCGGTATCCCCGTCGCCGGACACGCCGATATAGGTCAGATCCCGGTTGCCCAGACTTGCGCCTGTCGCCACGGACGGCATCCGCCCATGCACCGAATTGAACCCGTGCGATTTACCCAGGAAATAGGTCGGCATCTTGGACGAACACCCAATACCCGAAATTTTGCCAATCCGGTGCGGTGGGATCGACGACTCAAAACAGGCATTTCGGATCGACGCCGAGATACTGTCATGACCACACCCTGCACACAGGGTCGAAATCGCCCCGTCATAATCAGCAACAGTAAACCCCAGCCGGTTTGTCGGCAGACGCGGGTGACGGAACTTTGGTTTGATATAAGACATCAGGCAGTCTCCCGCTTCAGGGGCACAATATCGGCGCTCTTTGTCTTCAGCGCCTGACGGATCTGGTTGGCAATATCGCGCGCAGTGATCGGCGTGCCGGAATAATTCAGCACCGACGTCAGCTGGCTGGGCGCGATCTGACACTCATTCATAATCAACTGGCGCATTTGCCCATCCCGGTTCTGTTCAATGACAAACACCATGTCATGGTCGTGAATGAACTGATCCAGACTTTCATGGAACGGGAACGCCCGAATGCGCATGGTATCAATCGGGTACCCTTCGGGTGCCAGCATCTCGACCGCCTCATAGGCGGGCGAAGCTGACGTGCCAAAGAACAGCGCCCCCAGTTTCAGATCCGTCTTGGGCTTTTTCACCGCAATTGGCGGATGTGTCTTGGGTTTGGGCACATAGCTTTTGGCGGTTTCAAACTTGCGCAGCAAACGGTCGACGTTCTGCACATAGTCTTCGCCGCTCTCGGAATAGACCGCCATCTCATCTTTGGACGATCCGCGGGTGAAATAGGCCCCTTTATCAGGATGCGTACCGGGCAATGTGCGATAGCAGATGCCATCACCGTCTACGTCCAGATACCGCCCCCAGACCTCGACATTGTCCAGCCCTTCGGCGTCCAGAACCTTGCCGCGATCCATTTCATAATTGTCGTCCCATTCTAACGGTGGCGACATCCAGTCATTCATGCCCAGATCAAGATCGGTCATCATGATCACCGGCGTTTGCAATTGCTCCGCCAGATCAAACGCCTGCACAGTCATGTCAAAACATTCGCGCGGCGTCGCCGGGAACAGCAACACCTGTTTGGTATCCCCATGGCTGGCATAGGCCCCGGCAAGGATATCCGATTGTTGACTGCGCGTCGGCATCCCTGTTGACGGGCCAGATCGCTGTACATCAATCAGAACCACCGGCACCTCGGCAAAATAGGCCAGCCCAAGGAATTCGCTCATCAGCGACAGCCCCGGCCCGGATGTCGCGGTAAACGACCGCGCCCCGTTCCAGCTGGCCCCGACAACCATACCCATCGCCGCCAGCTCGTCTTCGGCCTGCACAATGGCAAAGTTTCTTTTGCCGCTGCCCGGATCAATCCGCATGCGCTCGGCGTATTTTGCAAACGCATCAACAACCGACGTGGACGGCGTGATCGGATACCATGCGGCCACAGTGGCGCCGCCATAAATCGCACCCAGCGCCGCCGCCGTGTTGCCGTTCATCAGGATATGCGGCGTCTCCAGAATATGCGGCGCAACATTGCCACCTTTTTCCAGACGGATCGGCAGCGGGCAGGCATAGTTTTCCTTGATATATTGATAGCCCATTTCCAACGCATGCACGTTCGAGCTGATCAGTTTTTCCTTACCCTTGAACTGATCATTCAAAAGGTCTTTCAAAATCCGGAAATCGATATCCAAAAGCGCGGCCATCGCGCCCACATACACGACGTTTTTCAGCAATTGCTGCAAGCGTGGCACCGAATACTCCCGCATGCACATTTCAGTCAGCGGCACACCGATATAGCTGATGTCGTCACGCTTGAGATGGCTCGCCAGAGGCTTGGTGGAATCATACATGAAATATCCGCCCGGCTCGACGCTGGCGACATCTTTTTCCATGCTCTGCGGGTTCACGCACACCATCATATCGACACCACCGCGCCGCCCCAGATAGCCGTTTTTGCTGACGCGCACTTCGTACCACGTCGGCAGGCCCTGAATGTTGGATGGGAAAATATTGCGCGGTGAAACCGGAATACCCATGCGGAAAATTGCCTTGGCAAACAAATGGTTGGCCGATGCCGACCCGGTGCCGTTTACGTTGGCAAACTTGACGACAAAGTCGTTAATACCCTTGATCTGTTTCATTCCGCAGCCTCCGTCAACAGAACCGGGGCAGCCTTGGCCACCGAGTAGTAAAATTTCTGCATATCCCAAGCCGCCGTCGGGCATCGCTCAGCGCACAATCCGCAATGCAAACAAACATCTTCGTCTTTGACCATGACCTTACCCGTGGGCAAAGTATCGGACACATAAAGATCCTGTTCGGGATTTTCCGCAGGCACTATTATCCGCGCTCTCAGATCGTCCTCGTCGCCGTTTT
Organism: Shimia sp.; assembly: GCF_039969785.1. GTDB lineage: Bacteria > Pseudomonadota > Alphaproteobacteria > Rhodobacterales > Rhodobacteraceae > Shimia. The sequence continues at coordinate 159,426 of NZ_JBDVNC010000016.1, forward strand.
CGATAAAGCTGATGCAACTGGTCGGACAAATATCTGTACAGGCATCACATTCGATGCAATCGCCTTCGGTGAACACGGTTTGCGCATCACAGTTCAGACAGCGTTCCGCCTGAACAAATGCCATATCCGCATCAAATCCCAGCTCGACCTCCAGCGTCTTGCTTTGCAACGCCTCTTTCAGGTCAACCAGCGGGACCGCCTCGCGCTTGTCATCCACAGGAATGCTGTCATAGCTCCATTCGTGAATGCCCATCTTTTGGCTGACCAGCGTGACATGCGGCGCGGGACGCACCGACAAGTCTTTGCCCTGACAGAAAAGATCAATCGACACCGCCGCTTTGTGACCATGGGCCACTGCGGTAATGATATTGGACGGGCCAAAGGCCGCATCCCCGCCAAAGAAAACCTCCTTGCGGGTAGACTGGAACGTTTCGTCGTCATTGATGATCGGCGTGCCCCAGCTGGTAAATCGAATGCCTGTGGACTTCTCAATCCACGGAAACGCGTTTTCCTGGCCGATGGCAATCAGCACATCGTCACATTCCACAAAGACCGGCTCTTCTCCGGTTGCGACAAGCTTACGACCACCGTCTTTGTCGTAAACCGCCTCAACCTTTTCAAAGGACATGCCAACCAGCTTGCCCTTTTTCAGAACAAATTCCTTGGGCACATGGTTGTCGATAATCGGAATACCTTCGTGGATCGCGTCTTCTTTTTCCCACGGGCTGGCCTTCATATCTTCAAACGGCGAACGCACAATCACCTTCACCTCTTCACCACCAAGACGGCGAGAAGTACGGCAACAATCCATCGCGGTGTTACCACCACCCAGAACAATCACTTTCTTACCGATCTTCTGCGTGTGGTCAAAGGCAACATTGGCCAACCAATCCAAACCAATATGGATATTGGCCTCAGCCTCTTTACGTCCCGGCAAATTCGGCAGATCGCGACCACGTGGCGCGCCACAACCGACAAAAACCGCGTCGTAATTCTTCTCAAGCAGCGCGGCCATGCTGTCTATATAGGTGTCGAAATGTGCATCGATGCCCATATCCAAAACATAGCCAACCTCTTCGTCCAACACCTCTTCAGGCAGCCGGAACGAAGGTATCTCAGAGCGCATGAAACCGCCGCCTTTGACCTGCGCATCAAACAGATGCAACTCATATCCCAGCGGTGCCAGATCACGGGCCACAGTTAACGAAGCAGGTCCGCCGCCGATCAGGGCGATTTTCTTGCCGTTCTTTGGCCCCGCCTTGGGCATCAGCCCTTTGACGTCACCCTTGAAATCTGCGGCCACCCGTTTCAGGCGGCAAATCGCAACCGGCTCCTCTTCGACACGTCCGCGTCGGCAAGCTGGTTCACAAGGACGATCACAGGTCCGCCCCAGAACACCGGGAAAGACATTGCTCTCCCAGTTCACCATATAGGCGTCCGTATAGCGTTTATGAGCAATCAGGCGAATGTATTCCGGTACGGGAGTGTGGGCCGGACAGGCATACTGGCAGTCAACAACCTTATGAAAGTATTCCGGGTCGTTGGTATCGGTTGGCTTCAACGGGGCCTCCATCGCTGGACCATTTCTGGTCTGGCTGTGCTTTTCAGTCGGTACACAATTGTACACACGTAAAAAAGCGCTGTTATGTCAAAAGTGTAAAGTAAAGATTTCGCAAATCGCCAAAAAACTGCGCATTTGCGACACATTATGACCCACGCACCAACCCGAAGGCCTAAGTTGGTGCGCTAACATCTTTTTGGATTGCGAATCTTACGTCGCTGCGCTTTGCGCCACGGTTTCTGCGCCTTGCACCACAACCACCCCTGCAGGCGCAATGTTGTGTCCACGAAACGCGACCGGATGTGCGTTATAATTGATCAGGAATTCCAGATTGCCCAATCTGCGTTTGCGCAGTCCTGCGGGCAAGGGGTCAATCTGCAAATCGACATGCCCGGCCAGCGTGGTCACCAGCCGATCCCACAAATCTTCATCCGGAAAACCACCCAGATACCACAGCTCGCCCTGACGCATCAGCACCGGATCACCGCTCTCCAACGCCATAACTACCTCGGCTGAGCCGCTCAAATGATCACGCCAGTGACATACGCCACCACCGCCCGCGACAGGTTCGACAGCACTGGGGGGCAGGCTCTCGATCTGGTCAACCCGCACGTTCAGGTTTGCGACATCAGGGCGCCCCGCAGCCGGTATCCAAAATTCCGCCGTGATCGCCCCGGAGCGCGGCCCCAGAACAAGCTGCGTCCCCGACGCCCTGGCGGCATCAACCAGCGCGGGCGGTACAGTGGCAAGCCCAGGCGCTAGGGCAAGCTTGTAGCCGCTCAAATCGATACATGAGGCCGGCACGATATCAATCGACACCCCGGCCCGCCGCAACGCGCGATAGGCCGAAAAGACCAGCCGGAAGTAATTGAAATCCGCCCCCTGCGGCTGCGTCGCCCAAGCCCAGTCTGACGGGTAGTCAAACACAATCGCCACAGGCGACTGACGCGTCACCTCTGGGTCAAGCTTTTCCAGAATGTCCGCTACCACGCGCGCCTCGCCCAAACCGGGGGCCTCTATCCCGTCTGGCTGCAACAATCCGGCGTGGTTTTGTTCCTGTGCAAACGGTGCCTGTCGCCAACGGAAATAGCTGACCACCTCGGCCCCGTGCGCAATCGCCTCAAGCGACCACAATGCCACCATGCCCGGCAAAGGCGCCGGATTGTAGGGCGCCCAGTTCACCGGCCCGGGCTGTTGCTCCATGACCCACCAACGGCCACGCCCCACAGCGCGGTACAGGTCGTGATGGAACGCCTGCATATCCGGATCACCCTGCCTCAAATAAGTTTGTCGATATTCGTCCGTCCCTTCCAGCCGGTCCCACAGAAATCCCATCGGATAACTGTCCCAACTGGCAATATCCAAATCGGCACCCACGTCGAAATGGTCAAACTCCAGTATGCGCCCCATGTAATTGTGGATCAGCGGCGCATCCGAATACTGGCGTAAAATTTCGGTTTGAATCTGATTGAACGCCACAACTTCGTCCGATGAAAACCGCCGATATGCCAGCACATGCGCCGGGTTCGGTTCAGTCACGGTCAGGTTGGGCAGATCAATCTGATCAAAGCTGTCATACTCCATCGCCCAGAATACATTGCCCCACGCGGCGTTTAGCGCCTCAACCGTCTCGTACCGCTCCTGCAACCACCTCCGAAATGCCGTCGTCGCTGCATCGGAATAGCTCAAAACCGTATCATGACAGCCATATTCATTGTCGGTCTGCCACGCCAGAACATGCGAGTTTGCCCCGTAACGCTTGGCCAAAACCTCAACAATGCGCGCACATTCCGCGCGGTATCCCGAATGGCTAAAGCAATAATGCCGCCGCGACCCAAACTTGCGCGCACGCCCGTCTGCATCCACGGCCAACATGTCGGGGTGGCGGTCCAGCATCCAGCGCGGCGGCGTCGCCGTAGGGGTTCCCAAAACCACCTTCAGACCTGCCTGCCCCAGCACATCAATCGCCCGGTCCAGCCAGTCCAGCGTCCAGATGTCTGGCTTTGGCTCCATCCGGGACCACGCAAATTCGCCAATCCGTACCCACGATATGCCTGCTGCAACCATCCGGCGGGCATCTTCTGCCCAGCCCTGTTCCGGCCAGTGTTCCGGGTAATAACAAACCCCCAATTCAGCCGTCATAGCAAAACCCGGTGTTCTTCCTGCCCTTTGGCCACGCCTTGGGACATAAATGTCATGCCGTGTTCCGGCGTGCTGGCCTGATCCTCTGGCGTGATACCGACATTCGCAGAGGTGCAGAACAACGTCGTCAGATCGTCACCGCCAAAGGCCGGACAAGTGGTCTGCGTCGCGGGAAATGCAACAGCGCGCATTAAACGGCCATCCTGACCATACGCCGCCACCCGGCCAGCGCCCCATTGCGCGCACCACATCACACCTTGTGCATCGACAACGGCACCGTCCGGGTTCAACGCATCTTCGGTCAGGTCCACAAACACCGACGCCGTGCCAACTGGCCATCCGGTCTCGGGGTCCAGCGCCAACTGCATAATCTGGCGGGTCGGCGTGTCAGAGTAATAGGCGGTCTTGCCATCCAGTGCGAAACAGATGCTGTTCGAAATGGTCACGTTCGGCACCACGGTGCGCAACTCACCTTTGTAGAGACGATAGATGGCCCCCGCGCCCGGCTCGGCGTCAAATCCCATCGTGCCAATCCAAAACCCACCTTGCGGGTCGGCACGCCCATCATTGCTGCGCGTGACGGGATTGTCCGCTTCCAGTGCGACCAACAATGCCTTGTCGCCCGTCGCTAGGTCAAAGCGCCACAGCCCGGTTTCAGAGGCCACAATCAACGTATCTTCATCGACCCAGCCTGCCGCTGAAACATATTCGTCAAACTGCCAGCTGACCTGCGCCCCGCCTTTCTGGCTCATCAATCGCTTGCCCAGAATATCAAACCAGAAAAACTGGCTGCGGCGCGGATGCCACAGCGGCCCCTCGCCCAGCGCGCACGTCCGATCATCAAATACAACGCTCATGCCACAGCCTCATCATAGGCCTGCACGATCTGAACAGCGCGACTGGCCACGTCCCCGACGCTCATGCCCGGCTTATACAAAGCCGAGCCAAGCCCAAACCCATCGGCACTGGCCGCCAGCCATTCTGCGAAATTCTCTGGCCCGGCGCCGCCCACGGCATAAACCTGAGTGCCCACAGGCAAAACAGCCCGCAAGGCTTTTAGCCCGCCCGGCCCTGCCATATTCCCCGGAAACAGCTTCAGCCCGGTTGCGCCAGCATTTAGGGCTGCAAACGCCTCGGTCGGTGTGAACACCCCCGGCCAGCTTTCCAGCCCCAGCTCAACCGTCCGGGCAATCACATTCACATCCGCATTGGGCGACACGATCAGCTTGCCGCCCGCGTCGGCCACAGTATCCACCTGGCTCACAGACAACACCGTTCCGGCGCCGATCAGTGCGCGATCCCCGCATGCCTGCGCAATCGCTGCAATGCTTTTGTAGGGGTCCGGCGAATTCAGCGGCACTTCGATCTTGTCGAGCCCGGCGCCGATCAGGGCCTCGCAAACCGGTACCGCTTCGTCCGGGGTCAGGCCTCTCAAAATTGCAATAATTGCACGGCTCATGCCATTGCCCTCACGTGTTTGCGGGCCGCAATCAACCCGGCAATCGTCATTTCGTTACAATCCAATATCGTCACGGGCGCACCTTGGGGCTGCAGTGCACTGGCATACACTTTTGCAATTGTGTCGGCCCCTATGACCGCCACCCGCTGACCAAGCCAATATGGGCGCGACGCGGCCAACTCTGCGCCGATCAACAACCCCGACAGCCTTGCGCGCGCCGTGTCACCCGCCTGCCCTTCCAGCAAATCTTTGGCTCTCAGCCCGAACAACCGCGCCGCAAGGCTCTCTGGACGCGACAGGGTTTCGGCCAGACTGTCCTGAAACGCGGCCTCGTCCCAGCCCTGGCCAATGGAATGGCGCAACACCGACTGACTGGACAACAGCGCGTACATTTCCCCAGTCATAAAGGTTTGGTAGCTGACAACTTCGTTGGCGCTGATCTGCGCCCATTTCGTATGCGTTCCGGGCAGACAGATCACGCCATCCCAATTTGGATTCTGCGCCAAAAATCCTGCGATCTGCGTTTCTTCACCCCGCATCACATCAGCCGGTTTCAACTGGCGCAATCCCGGCACGATATAAACTCGCATCCGCGCGTCGGTGCCCGGCACCCGCACAGGCATTTCAGGCAAAGGCGTTGCAGGCACGGTGGCATATGGCGCCTCGGCCCAGCCCTGACGCGCACCAACCATGCCACAGGCAATCACGTCAATCGGAGCAGCCCCTAACCAATCCTCGACCAGTTCCAGAAAAGCGGCCTCAAACGCGCCCTTGTTCACATGACCCATGCCTTTGTCAGACTGCGCCTGCGCCAACACCTTGTGGCCCTGCATCGCCCAGACCCGTAACCGGGACGTGCCCCAGTCAACCGCTATCCATTCCGCCTTAATATTCATGACTTACCCCGAAACGACCACGCCACCATCCACGGCCATACATTGTCCCGTCATCATCCTGCTGGCCTGCGACGCCAGAAACAGCGTTGGCTCAACAATGTCAGACGGCACCAGATGCTCTTTAAGACACTGACGCTCAAGATGGCTCGCCAGATCTTCGGGCGTGGCCCATTTGTCCAGCTGCTTTTGCGTCAAAACCCACCCCGGAGCGAGCGCATTCATGCGAATGCCCCGCGGTCCCAATTCCCGCGCCAGACTGCGCGTCATACCGGTGATACCCGCATTGGCCGTGGTATAGGACGCATACCCCGCATTGCCCATAATATAGCTGATTGAGCTGAAATTGATGATCGCGCCCCCATGTGTCATCTGGCGCGCGGCTTCCTGACAAGCAAAGAAATAAGCCTTCAGGTTGATCGCCTGCATCTGGTCCCAGAACTCCTCGGTGGCCTCTTCCAGGCTGTGGCGCTGATCATTTGCGGCATTGTTCACCAACACATCAATGGGCCCATGCGCTGCGGCGGCCTGCTTCATGCTGTCCTGCAAAACGCTGATGTTGGAGATATCGCCCTGAATGAACAACGGCGCGACGCCGTGCTTGTCTTTCATCTCATCGACAAAAGCACTGGCATCCGAGCGCCCAATAAAAGCCACCCTGGCCCCTTGCGCCATAAACCCATCCGTCAACGACGCACCAATGCCAGACCCTCCGCCGGTGATATAGACCGACTTTCCAGCCAGATCGCGATAGGTTGCATTTGCTTGCATCAACTCTTCTCCTTCTTGGTCTCACCGCGCTCTCACACGGGCTCGGGCCAAGTTAATAGTCCGTTGCGGCCCACCATGACACCGCAACGATGCATTTCTTACGCTGCCCGGGACATGCGACACCACGCAGGCATCCAATCGCCATGCGCGATCAACAAATCATCCACCATGCTGCGGATCTGGCGCAGGTCCAGCTCGGCGGCCGTGTGCGGATCCATCATTGCCGCGTGATAAATGTGCTCTCGGTTCTCTTCAACCAAAGCCCGCACCGTTAATTCCTGAACGTTGATCTGACTGCGCATCACCGCAACCAGCTGCGGTGGAATGTCATTCACAACGCTGGGCTGAACCCCGTTGCCATCCACCAGACACGGTGTTTCCACCGCCGCGCCTATCGGCAATTGCGGAATTTGGCCGGTGTTGGGCAGATTGCCATAGGCCACATACGGCGTGTCCGTGACCACCGCGTTCATCAACTCTGCTGCAAACTCGTGGCTCTTGGTTACGTCAATTCGCCCGGCTGCTTGCAAGGCCCTGGCTTGCTCCTTCCAACCGGCGACCTGTTCCACGCACCGCGACGGGTATTCATCCAACGGAATGCCGAACTCTTGGATCAGATCTTCGCGCCCGTCCTTGATGAACCACGGTACATATTCAGCCAGATGTTCCGAGCTTTCCGTGCAGAAATACCCAAACTGTTCCATCACCTCATAGCGCACCTTGTTGGGGCAACGCGGCATCAACAACGGCGGCTTGGGCAGACGCCCCTCGCGATAACCCTGTCGCAAAGCCTGATAAAGATCACGCCCTTCGTGCTCTAACCGCAGAAAAAACGCCACGTGGTTCACGCCTGCCACCCGATACCGGAATCCGTCTTTGGACAGGTCCAGATCATGCGCCAACTCTTCGACGGTGTTCTGCACCGAATGACACAATCCAACCTGTTTCAGCTTCGCAAACCGCTCAGCCAGCGCCCATGTGTTGATCGCCATCGGATTCACATATTGCAACAACGTCGCATCCGGGCACAGCTCGGCCATGTCCTGCGCAATGCTCCACAAGACCGGCACAGTGCGCAGCCCGCGCATGATGCCGCCAATGCCCAACGTATCGGCAATGGTCTGACGCAATCCATATTGCTTGGGGATCTCAAAATCCGTCACGGTACAGGGCTCATACCCACCAACCTGAAACGCCGTCACAACAAAATCCGCCCCGTCCAATGCAGCGCGCCGATCCGTGTGGGTTGTCACGCTGGCCCCGGTTCCAACGGTTTCGATCATCGCCTTGGCCACTGTTTCGCTTTCGGCCAGCCGCGCCGGATCAATATCCATCAGCGCAAAATGACTGTCCGCAAGAGCTTGCGTCAGCAACGCATCTCCCACGATATTTTTCATGAATATCGTGGAACCGGCACCAATAAAGGCGATTTTGGTCATTTGTCGTTTCTCCGGTTCGGCGCTACTTAACGGCGCCAAGTGTCAGACCTGCGATAAAGTGTTTCTGCATCAGAAAGAACATCGCCACCGGTGGCAATGCCGCCACAATGCTGCCCGCGCTCATCAGATGATAGGCAGCGCGGAACTGTGCGTTAAAGCTGGTGATCCCGGCCGTAACAGGCTGGCTTTCAGCCCCTTGAGTCAGCACGACAGCCCAGAAATAATCGTTCCAGATAAAGGTAAATATCAGCACGCTCAACGCAGCCAGCGCCGGTTTCATCAGTGGCAAGACCACAAACCAGAAGATGCGGATTTCGCTCACACCTTCGACCCGCGCCGCTTCGATCAGCTCAAACGGCAAAGCCCGGATGAAATTGCGCATGAACAGCGTGCAAAACCCGGTTTGAAACGCGATATGGAACAAGACCAGCCCGGTCTTGGTATTGTACAACCCCAGATCAAGCGTCAGGTCACGCACCGGCACCATCAAAATCTGAAATGGCACAAAGTTGCCCGCCACGAACATGAAGAATATCCACAGATTGGCGCGAAATTTGTACACACCCAGCGCAAAGCCGGTCATGCAACTCAGCGCAACAGCCCCGATCACGGTTGGGATGGTGATCAGGAATGAATTAAGCAAATATCGCGGCATGTCGCTGTTGAAAAACACCTGCCCATAATTCCGGGTAAACTCAAACGAAGACGGCAGCCCCCAATAATTGGCATTGGTAAAATCCGTGTCCGGTTTGACCGAAAACAAAGCCACGGCCAACAGCGGCCCCAGCCACATCAGCAACGCAATCGGCAGCATGGTTTTATAAGCGATCTGCGCGCCGGACGACTGTTTTTCGATGGGTGTCGGAAACATCTCAGTGCCCCTTTTCGTCGCGATACATCGACCACAGGAAGTAGGCGATGAAACACATCATGATCAGGAACAGCACCACCGCGATGGCCGCACCATAGCCCATGCGGAAGCCATATTCCGACAGCGCCACTTCGAACATGTAATAGGCCAGCACGCGGGACGTCCCGAACGGTCCGCCTTCGGTCATGATCGAAATCAGATCAAACGACCGCAGCGCGCCAATGATTGTCACGACGAATGCAATGAATGTGGCCGGACGCAATTGCGGCAAAATGATAAACCACAACATTTTGCGGCCCTTGGCGCCGTCCAGCCGGCCCGCTTCGATTTGCTCGGGGTCAACCGCGTTCAATCCGGTCAGATACAGGATCATGCAATAGGCCGTCTGCGGCCACAATCCGGCAAAGATAATGCCAAACGTGACCAGATTTTCATCCCCCAGAACATTCACCGGCCCCATGCCGAATATGCCCAGAAACTTGTTAAGCAAGCCAAACGTCGGATCGTAAAACCACGAAAAGACCAGACCGACCACAACTTGCGAAATGACAAAAGGGAAAAAGAACAAGGACTTGTAAATGCGGATGCCCCGCACGGTCTGGTTCAGAAACAACGCAATGAACAATCCCGCCGGAATCGCCAGCAAGTACATCGCCAACCAAATCACATTGTTCTTCATCGCGATGTAGAACGCGTCACGATCAGAGAATTCCCAATACAGATCTTCATAATTGCGCAGGCCCACATATTCGGCCTGCCCCAACCCGTCCCATTCATAAAGCGACAGGTTAAACGACTGAAACACCGGGGCGATCACATATACCGCAAAGAACAAAATGCCCGGCGTCAGGAACAGCCAGGGCGCAATAGTTTGCTGATTGCGGCGAAACCAGCTTTCGTCTTTTGCAATGTCAGAAGATACCGTCATGACCCGTCCCGTCGTCTGAGGCGAGAGGGCAGGACAAACCCGCCCTCTCAGGATGGTGAATACCGGGCGGGATCAGACCCACCCGAAAATCATCACTTGTAGATGCGGCCGCGTGCGCGTTCCAGCTTGGCCAAAATCTTGTCGACATTGCCGGGCTTGACCATGAATTCCTGGAAACCTTCCATCGATACTTTGGCCATTTCAGCCGGTGCATCGCGGTCCCAGAACTGGGCCACACCACCGGTGCTGTTTGTGCTCAGCATTTCAAAGCCCTGGTTCAGGAACTTATCATCATCCACGCCAGAGCTCGCATTCACAGGCAACTGACCCAGATTTGCGCCATTGTTGATGATCGTCTGCTCATCCGCCGACGTCGCAAACCGCAGGAACTCACGTGCCGCTTCTTTGTTCTTGGCATTGGCCGGGATATGGAACGTATCCGTCGGGGCATCTTCCGACAATTCTACATCCGGGTTGATCTTTACAAACTGGTAGAAATCCAGCTGATCATCCGTCAAACCCGCTTCGCGCAGCGGTGCCACAGCAAAGTTACCCATCAGATATGCGGCGGCCTCACCCTTGACCATGAACGGCAACGCTTCCTGCCAGCTATAGGTCTGGTGGTTATCAATAAACGCACCCATTTCAATCAGCTCAGCCCAGTTGCCAAAGGTCGCTTTCACGCGATCATCTTCCCAGCTGACATTGCCCGCGGCCAGATCCATGTGGAAGTCAAACCCGTTGGTACGCATGTTCAGATAGTCAAACCAACCGCCAGCGGTCCACAGATACTTGGTGCCGATGGTGTAACAGGCACGGCCGGACTCAACGATCTTGGCACAGTTGGCCTTTTCTTCGCCCCATGTGCTCGGCTCGCTCAAACCCAGCTCGTCAAAGATATCTTTGCGGTAATAAACACCCCACTGATAATAGGTATAGGCAACGCCCCACTGCTTATCATCAATGGTCAGCGCACCCTTGGTCGACGCCAGCGCCGCTCCGATTTCCGGCTCGGCATACAGGTCGGAAACATCCTCAAACAAACCCGCCTCGACATAAGGGCGCATGCGATTGGCGGCATACCAGGTGGCAACATCCGGCGCGTTCGCGGTCAGAAAGTTGCGGATCTGGGTTTTGTACGCCTCGCGGTCGATCACCGTGGTTTCGATGTTCAGGCCGGGATGCTTTTCCCCAAAACGCGCGATCATCGCTTCCATCGTCGCACGCGGCGCCGGGTTCGATGTATCCAGGAAAATCGTCAGATCTCCACTCAGGTCGGCTTTTGCCGGAACTGCAAACGCCGCCGCAACCGCAAATGCGGCCACCGTCCGTTTCATTATGGAATGCATGGTTTCCTCCCTTTAGCTCCCACATTCAAAGTTCCAAATAATGAAACCTTGTTTTACATATTGAAAACTACACATCGAATCGGCTAGAGTTGTCAACAGATTCCTGCGGGGAGGCGGGAATAAGGGAGGGTACGGACAAGACATGTCTGGAGACGGAACAGTCGGAAAAGCATGTGAAGTGCTGGATCAGGTTGCGGCCTTTAATCGCCCGGTCCGCTTTGGCGAATTGCTCGACAGCAGCAATTTCCCCAAGGCCACGCTCTATCGATTCCTACAAACCCTGACCAATCAGGGCATGCTATCTTACGACGCCGAACGGCAAACCTATTCTCTGGGAATGCGGCTCGTGCGACTGGCCCATTCCGCATGGACCCACAGCTCGCTGGCCCCCGTTGCCCGCCCATATATCGACACACTGTCCCATCAACTGGGTGAAACCGTGCACCTTGCCCAACTCGACAGCTCTCAGGTGCTTTATGTCGACAAACGCAACGCACACGAACCGGTGGAAATGTTCTCACAAGCTGGCAAAGTCGGCCCGGCCTATTGCACAGGCGTCGGCAAGGCGATGATGGCTTATCTGCCCGAAGACGCGTTAGCACGCACCATCTCGCAACAAAGCTTTCATCGTTTCACCGACCAGACTTTGTGCAGCGAAGCGGATTTGCGCGCCGAACTGTCCGCAATTCGGGACCGCGGCTATGCCTTTGACCGCGAAGAACACGAGCCCGGAATTATTTGCATTGCCGCGCCCATCCTGACCGAAAACGGGCGCATGCTGGGTGCATTGTCGATCACCGGCCCCACCAACCGGACAAACTATGACCAACTCACAGAATGGGCGCCCAACGTCACAATGACCGCCGCCCAAATCGGACGAGAAGCCCAGAACTGGCGATTCCCCGAATCCCAATCAAACGAAAAGGCAGCATCATGACAGGCGTAACTCTTCAGGGTGCGGTCAAGCGCTACGGCGAAATTCAGGTCATTCACGGTATCGACCTTGATATCGAAGATGGGGAGTTTTGCGTTTTTGTCGGCCCTTCGGGATGCGGCAAGTCCACCCTATTGCGAATGATCGCAGGGCTCGAAGAAACCTCAGAAGGCGTTATCAGTATTGGGGCCCGTGACGTCACACATCTTGACCCGGCCAAGCGCGGTGTTGCGATGGTGTTTCAGACCTACGCGCTTTACCCGCATATGAGCGTGGCCGAAAACATGGGCTTTGGCCTGCGCATGAACGGTGTGCCCAAAGCAGAGATCAACGAGAAAGTCAGCAAAGCGTCGGCCATTCTGAAGCTTGACCAGTATCTCAAACGCAAACCCAAGGCGCTTTCGGGTGGTCAACGCCAACGCGTCGCCATCGGGCGCGCCATTGTGCGTGGCCCCGAGGTGTTCCTTTTTGACGAACCACTGTCCAACCTCGACGCAGAATTGCGCGTCGACATGCGCGTGGAAATCGCCCGCCTGCATCAGGAAATTGGCGCAACCATGATCTATGTGACCCATGATCAGGTCGAAGCCATGACGATGGCCGACAAAATCGTGGTGCTGCGCGATGGCCGTATCGAACAGGTCGGCGCGCCTCTGGAACTTTACCGCAATCCCGACAATCGGTTTGTCGCAGGTTTCATCGGCTCGCCATCCATGAACTTTCTGGAATGCGACGTGGTCGACGGCGCGCTCGTGCATCCTGCTTTGTCAGCCCCCCTGACTGTCGACATTCCCATCCCTGCCGGCGCCACCAAGGTCACGCTGGGCATTCGCCCTGAACATCTGGAAATCGACAAGAGCGGTGAGCAGTTGTCAATTGAACTGACCGAGGCATTGGGCGGCGTATCCTATTGCTATCTGTCGACGGCGCAGGGTGAAAAACTGATTGTCGAAGAACGCGGTGACGCGCGCAGCATTGAGGGCGAGAAAGTCGGCCTGAACGTCCCCCCAAACCGGGCGCTTTTGTTTGACCCGGATACAGGCCTGCGCATCCGCTGACGCGACTAACGGGCCACTGGCCCCTTTTTTGCGCCAGCTGGTCGCTCTTGAATTCCGGCGAAACCAAACCGATGCAATACCGACGTTATACCGACGCGTTGCCGATCCCGAAAATCGAACGATCTCTCACGCCTCGATATCCGAGCTTGCGCACCATTCAAACAACGCTGCTTCTTCGGCAGCGACCCGCGTTGCAAGCCCCGCCGCAAAGGTTTCAAACTCAGGGATAAGCCCCTGACCAACCCCAACCAGCACAGGCACGCCCAGCTCCAACGCCGTCCCAATCACATCGCAAAACCCCCGCCCTGCGGCCTCTTCCGGGCCGAATTTGTTCAGGATAAACAGATCCGCCTGATCCAAAGCACTGGCTTCCACGCGCGCGACGGACGTTGCAATCGCACCCGGATCCAACCGGCACGCACCCGATCCATCCCCAAGATCCTGCGTGATCTTGACGCTCGGCCCCGCAGGCAAAACCCGCACTTTCATGTCGCATCCGTTTTCAAACCGGCTGTCAAATGTCGTGTCTTTGACAATACCTGCCAAATTACGACCATCGCTCTTTAACCTGTTGGCAAGCCCGGATAAAAGCGCATCCGTTTCACCCGGGATTTGCGACGAAACATAGCCAATTCTCATGATTTACCCTCCTTACTGACCCGCATCTTCACCGGACCAGTCAACCCCGCGCGCCCCGGTCAGGAACCCGTCAGACAAGCGCACAGGGGCGTCACCCTGCTTGCTGAACGTCGCAATATCGGCAGGTTTAATCTGCCCGTCCAGCAGTTGACGGTACATTGCGCAAAGCTGCGAAAAACCTTGAGACTGCGGTGAAAGCCTCAGTGCCTTAACCCCGGCATTGCGCAAGTCTTCGACCTGATAAGCCGCGCAGGCATAGCTGTCAGACAACGTCTGCACGCCGTTCATGGCGAGAAACGGTTGGTCCTCCATCGTGCGCACGTCCAGTCCATCAACATCGTCTTCGCAGGCAAACTGGCAATTGTCTTTGGTCCGCCCATGCATCCGCGCATGATAACAACGCCCCGAAATCGCCAACGGCAAACGCCCATGCCCCCAGACTTCAATCACCACCCCAAGTTCGTTGCCCCTCCGCGCCAGCGTCGTCACAGAGTCCAACGGAAGCTCGGGCGGTAAACACACCCGGGTCGCGCCGCGCGCCGCGAGCCAGCCAAGCGTGCCCTCATTATAAACATTCACCAACGGACCTACAAAAAACGGCGTATTTTCAGGCAGATAACTCAGCGCGGTCAGGTCGTTAATTTCAACCTCTACGCCCATTTCTGCCAGATCAGCGGTCTGCTTGCGTTCCCGTTTCAAGGTCACAAGCGCAAGGCTGCTCAGCGCCACTTGCTTTCCGGCCTCCGCCAAAATGGACACGGCTTCGGGTATGCGGTCCTGATAAAATGGCAGGCGTTTTGAACACACAACTTCGCCAAGCACCACGCGGTCCACCGGGGATTGCACCAGCTCTGCATAAGAGGTGCTCCAGCGGTCGGCAGACCAGAAAAACTGGTTGGGTCCAACGGTCAATTCCATGACTTATCTCCAGGTTTTCTTATAGGCGCCGGTGGTCATCGCCTGACCCTCGGACAATTGCGCCAGCATCCCCGACGGCATATCCCGTCCGGCCTCTAACGCGTCCACGGCGGCGCGGAAATTACGCACAACTTGCGCCACATAAGACCGTGACCGCTGCCGCCCCTCGATCTTGAGCGCCGTGACACCAGCCTTTTGCAATTGCGGTATCAGTTGTTCCGCGTTCAGGCTGACAGGATCTTCAAACAGATATCCGGCCTTGTCGCCTGCGCCAAAACACCCTTTGCACAACGTGGGGTACGGCGCGCTCTCGCCGCTTTTGGTACGGTGGATTGTATACCCCCCCAATTGTGCATCCAGCACGCCATTCTGCTCGCTGTATGCAACATGGCTCGCGGGTGAACACACCCCGTTCATATTGGGGGACAGGCCCGTGGCATAAGAAGACAAAGAACAACGCCCCTCAGCCATCACGCACAGACCCCCAAAGACAAACACTTCGGTTTCCGCCGAGGTTTCCGCATTGATGGCGGCGATTTCTGGCACTGAAAGCACACGAGGCAAAACAACCCGCTTTACATCAAATGTTTCCGCATAAAAATTGATGACGTCAGCATTGGCTGCAGCCGCCTGAACCGACAGATGGCGGCGCAGGCCCGGATGGTGTCTGGCGGCATAATCCAGCAGGCCGATATCAGCCAGAATCACCGCATCCGCACCACATCTTTCGGCGTCCGAAATAGCGCGATGCCAGATTGCTTCATCCCCGGCACGCGGAAACGTGTTGATTGCCAAAAGCACCCTGGACCCATGTTTGTGGGCAAACTGAATGCCCTCACGCATTTCGGTACGGTCAAAGTTCAGCCCCGGGAAATTGCGCGCATTGGTTTCATCGTTGAACCCGCAATACACCGTGTGCGCCCCGGCCTTAACGGCGGCCCGCAAGGATGCCGGCGTACCAGCCGGGCAAACGATTTCCATCACCATAATCCGGCCTCCTCGGGTCGTGTCAGGCACACACCTGTACGCCGTTCCGCAAAATTCATCGCCCAACGCAACGGCGCCGCAAACGGCCCGGAAAGCTGCGCAACCTCTTCTGACAGGTCAAGTTCGGCGTCATCCACAGCATTGCGCAGCGCAAGCGCCGCAGCCGTGTCGCCTTCGATCACCAGATCACGTGAAAAGAACAGCGCATCACCATCAAACGCGCCATGCACCAGCCCCAACAAGGCCGCCAGCGGTCCGGCAATACGTGCCGCCCCGTCGCCCTGTCCGCGTGACACCCTGACACGCGGTTTACCGCCATTTGGGTTCAGGCAAACCACAATTGGCAGGTCAGTCGGATCAAGCACAAACGGCGTGTGGTCATACTCTCCTAAACGTCGGAACAAACCGGGATGAGATTTGGCCACGCGGCGACTGTAGGCTGTCAGTGAAACAGAGATCGGCGCAAGCGGCAGCACCCGAAGCGCCATCGCGGCGGCTTTTGGGACTGTTGGGATCAACGGGGAAGTGTCGGACACTCACATTTCCTTTGTCGATGAACATTATGTGCGTTTCTGCCTACGCCTCTGTTGCGGCTTGGGAATTGACGATGGTCAATTCTGGTCTGCCAAATTGCTGTTAGGCGCTTTCCCCGATGCCATCGGGAGAAAGACCGTACGTACCCTGCCCCCATATCCCAGCCTGCGCAGCTTCCTTGATCACTTGGACGCCTCTGGTGAAGTGCGCGAGATTTCTGACAAGGTGTCGGTCCTTCATCAGATGACCGCAGTGCACCGGGTCGTGCTGGAAGCGGGCGGACCGGTCTTGCGGTTTAATCGTCCGATTCTGAAAAATGGCGCCGTATCGCCTATTCCGGTTGTCACCAACCTGTTTGGCACAACGTCCCGCGTCGCTGCAGGCTTGGGCGTGCAACCAGATCAGCTTGACGACCTTGGCCAATTCCTCGCGGCGCTCAAATCACCAACCCCACCCAGCGGATTGCGTGACGGCCTTTCAAAATGGCCCATGCTTAAGGCGGCGCTCGCGACGCGCCCAAAGCTAGTCAAAAAGGCCCCGGTTCAACAGGCCACACAGCTGGACAGTGATGTCGATCTGACATCGCTGCCTGTTCAGACCCACTGGCCCGGCGATGCAGCCCCCTTGATCACATGGCCAATTGTGCTGACCCGGCCCCATGACAGCTCTGCCTCAGACGTCAGTGCTTATAATGCGGGCGTTTACCGCATGCAGGTATTGGACAAGACCAAGCTGATCATGCGCTGGCTGCCACATCGCGGCGGGGCAAAACACCATCAAAACTGGGCAAAAGCGGGCGAAAAAACACCGGTGGCGGTTGTGCTGGGTGCAGACCCCACCATGCTATTGTCTGCCGCTTTGCCCTTGCCCGAAAACGTCTCTGAGCTGACCTTTGCCGGGGCCCTGAACGCGACCCGACCCCGGCTGGTGCAGGCTAAATCCATTCCGATGCAAGTGCCCGCAGATGCCGAGATCATTCTGGAAGGATGGGTAAGCCCCACAGAAACCGCGCCAGAGGGACCCTTTGGCGATCACACCGGCTATTACAACAAAGCCGAACCCTTTCCCGTGATGCATGTCACCGCGATCACACATCGTGAGAACCCGATTTACCTGTCAACCTATACCGGTCGCCCGCCTGACGAACCCGCCATCATCGGAGAGGTTTTCAACAAGCTGGCGCTGCCCACGATTCAAGATCAGATACCGGAAATTCACGACATCTGGCTGCCCCCGGCCGCGTGCTCGTACCGTATGGCTGTGATCAGCATCAGGAAACGCTACCCCGGTCAGGCACGGCGGGTGATGATGGCTCTCTGGGGTATGCTGCCTCAGTTCAGCTATACCAAGATGATTGTTGTCGTTGATGACGACATCAACCCGCGTAACTGGGATGACGTGGCATGGGTGCTGGCGACCCGTATGGATCCGGGACGGGATGTCATGCTGCTAGACAATACCCCAATGGATTATCTGGATTTTGCGTCCCCCGAACCGGGTCTTGCAGGGAAAATCGGGCTGGACGCCACCACGAAGATCGACAGCGAAACACACAGGGACTGGGGCAAAGTCATGCACAGCGCGCCGGATGACATCGCCTTTGCGATGGATATTGTCGCGCGAAACCTGCCGGGATTGAACAAATGACCTGTCCACGCGTGATTCTGGGGGTCTCTGGTGCGTCTGGCGCTGCACTGGCTCTGTCTGCAGCGCGCCAGCTTGCCGGTATCGGTGCAGAAATCGACCTTGTGGTCAGCCGCGCGGCAAGACTCACGCTCACACAGGAATGCGGCGCCGACGCCTATCAATGGTTACAGGCGTTGGCGATCCGGTCACATGACATCAACAATATCGGGGCCAGCATCGCATCCGGGTCTGTTCCGGTTGCCGGGATGATCGTTGCCCCGTGTTCCATGCGATCCCTGGCGACCATTGCACACGGGCTAGACGACAATCTGCTGACACGCGCCGCCAGTGTGCAGCTCAAAGAACGACGCAAACTGATCCTTCTGGCGCGCGAAACGCCTCTGACGCTGGCGCATCTTCGCAATATGATCGCTGTGACAGAAATGGGCGCCACCGTTATGCCCCCTGCCCCGGCGTTTTACCTCAAACCATCTGGCATTTCAGATGTCGTTGATCAGATCGCGGCGCGGGCCATTGACCAACTCAGAATAGCAACGCCGATATCACAGGCCTGGTACGGCTGAGCGCAGAAAACGCCATGGAGTGACGCACGTTATGCGTGATGGTCGCACCAGCGATACCCAAAGCGATCGCATCACGTCGGTCTGCTGATTACAACTGCGTGCCTTTGAATTCAATGCAACCGTACCTAGGCTGGTGCACCATTGACATGGTCTAAATAATTGTCGTCTTACCAAGGAAATTGCTCGACCCGCGACAGACTTTCTGCCGCCGCAAATCCTGGCCAGAGTTGATGTTGTTGCCGGACAGCACACCGTACCGGTGGTCGTAAGCCGTGATGCCTTTGAAGAATTTTTCACCCAGTTCGAAGGTGCCGAAATAAATTTCGGCCAAACCAATCGATTTCGTCTTGAGTCAAAAAGCGTTGGATCAGAATATATCGCACCCGCGTCAGAACAGCGACTATATCTGACCTGATCGACAAATAGGCCTGAACCCGATTTTTGACTTCCGATAGATCGGCGCCGCTATCCAGCACCGTGACGCTAAGTTCAGCTGCTAGGCCATCTGCGAAGCTTTGGTAGCTCTGCGCCAGTGTAGGCTGCTGAATAGAATGGCCTACTCAAAGGAGCGATATGAAACCGCCACCCTTTGCCAGCAATTCAGTGACAACACCCGTATTTCATTCAGGCTAAACGACCTTCATATGCGCGCCAAAATCACATGCTTGCTCGGTAGGGCCCGTGTTCATGATGATCACGTCAACACCCGGTGCCACGGCATTCTCATTTGGCCGCTCAACACGTCATAAATTGTCAGAGTGTTGATGATACCGTTCGGGCCAGACGCTGCTGCTTGGCCAATGTTACGCGCCTTTCGGCAAAACGTCGGTAGGTTGGTTCGGGTTGTCAATTTCCACCTTCGCTTGCTCACCAGCAAGAGCGATACCTTATTTGAAAGTGTTCCACCATCTGTCGCCGTCAGGCGCATGACTCACCAGAGTACATTTCTCGCTTTTCGAACAGGCCGCCGGAGCGACGATCACAGGCTAATTGGCAACGACAGACGCTAAGGCACGTTTCTTTTGACCAGATTTCATAGTGTCTTCCCAAATTTCACTATAAATGGTGAATGAGCTGTGAACCCAGTTCTTCGAGGCATTTCAAATCATTAAGAAAAACCTTTTTGCAACCGGTTGCAGTAAATCACGCACATTTTTTTTGCTGCAGCGGTTGGAAATTCCCGATAAATGAACAGGTGTTGAATTTGGGAGCGAATTAGACATGGCCGTAACATTGAAAGAGGTTGCAGAACGCGCGGGAGTTTCGCGATCCGCTGTTTCGCGAACCTTCACCGATGGCGCGTCTGTGTCGGGCAAGATGAGACGCAAGGTCGAAAAGGCAGCGCGTGATCTTGGTTACAGCCCAAACGCACTGGCTTCTTCACTCACAACCGGGCGTACAAAACTAATCGGACTCGTGTCCAACAACTTTCACAACCCAATCTTTCTCGAAGTCTTTGACCTATTTACGCGCGCACTTCAAGACCGCGGCTTACGCCCGTTGCTGGTAAACCTTACAGACGAAACTGACCCGGCCAATTCGGTACGCATGTTACGCCAGTACTCAGTTGACGGGGTAGTTGTCGCCTCTTCAACTTTGCCGCCAGGGTTTTCCAAGTCATTTCGAGACGCGGGCGTGCCGGTTGTGCATTCGTTTGGGCGACACACTTCAAACCCGCAGGTTCATGTCGTTGGTATCGATAACGTGGAATGTGGGCGCATGGCCGCGCGAACGTTGATCGCACGTGGATACAAAAACGTCGCGTTTATGGGTGGCCCGCAAGATGCAACCTCGACGCAGGACCGCCTCAGAGGGTTTGTATCCGAGATGGAAACACGCCCAGACATCCAGGTTTCTTATACATTTGCCACCGCTTATTCCTTTGAGGCCGGGCGAAAAGAAATGTCCAAACTGATTGCTTCAGGACCGGCACAGGCCTATTTTTGCGGCGACGATGTATTGTCGATTGGCGCGCTATCTGCTGTGGAAGAAAGCGGTCTGAACGTGCCCGATGATATAGGCATCATCGGGTTAAACGACATGGAAATGGCCCGCTGGGAAAACATTGACCTGACCACGATCAGGCAACCCATCCAACAGATTGTGAACTCGTCGATTGAATTGGTCGTTGCGATGCTGGACGAGCCGGATCGCTATCCGGAAGCGCGACTTTTTCCATGTTCCATTGTGGAGCGCGGCACTTTGCGTGAATTTCCCGTGTCTCAATTGGAAACCAAGACCGGTTAATTGCCATCCTTAAAGCGCTCGAATTGGTGACCTTGGTACCGCCTGCGATTCAACCCAAAGCCGCAGATCGCCGATATCGTTGGCTCTTGATGTAGGAGTTGGACCCGCCATCAGTTGGTCAGATCAATAGTCTCATTCGCAAACTCCACTTCTCGACATTGGACCAATTGTACAATTATTGAGCAGCACTTGGCGTCCAGCAGCAATCCAAAGCAAAGCACGTGAAACGGCAAGGCCCGGAACCACCCGCCAGAGATTTGGTTCCACCGGGACCTATCAAAATCATTATTACCCACTCCTATTGCCTTCGTTGCTCCCGTGAACGGTTACAGGTCGGACGGGCATCGCCCCTCACCAACCAGGTTGACCACTGTTCAAGCCAATTTCCGAGGCCTCGCCGACACCTCGCGATCATTTGAACCGACCAGCTGCCCAAGCACTCACGGACATTGGGTGCCTTGTTTTAGGTCCCTGTTTTGACATCACACCGAAAAAGACAATTCAATTAAACCAATGCATGACACGTGATGCGCACAGCGCATGAGCATCTCTCTGGAAGGTGTATAACACATTCATTTAAAATAATTTTTTCCATGCGAGCATCCATGACCGCAACAATCTGAAGCTCGCTCTCCGGGCAATCCGCTACTCCAAGGCAACTTGTCAGGATCTATTGCCATCCCTGCACACTCCAATCGCAATTTCGTCCTCAATCCGAACCGATTATCCCGCAGTCACTCTTGCTGCCGGAATCGAAAGGCCACGCCAGAACTTGCTCTAAAACTGATTTCAACCAGACTTCCTTGCGACGTGTTACTCTTAGTTCATCGCGACCAGATCGGAGGCGATCTCCTAAAAGCAAGGTCAATGCACACACCCTTCAAACCAATTCCCAACGCAAGCTACATGCAACACTTACCGCTCAAGATGTATTCGCTGCACGTCCGGCGACCTTAACTGTCTATCAAAGGCAAAAATGGCCAGTCATTCGGGCGGCACTGCAGATTGGCCGGGTTTTCGCGCCGGGTAGCTCTATGCGCGCCTTAATCTTGAAGCATACATCATGCCCTTTAAGGTTGCGCGGATAGTCCATTTTCTGGGGCACGTGCAAAGTGAGCATTGCACCCCGACGATCCGCTGAAACAGATTCCCGAAGTCGGACCTTCATTCAGAGACCGGCCATGTCTGCCACACCCACACAATGCAATTTTTGGACGCTCGCAGAACCTTTCAGGACCACTTTTCGAAAACCCAAATCCCATTTTGTCAAACCGGGCGGACCCGACCAAACCCGAGGAGCTTCAACTTCTTAAGCACAGCATTGATTGACCCAGCTTAAGCTCATCCGATCCTCGAACCATGCCATGTGAACGATATCCCGGCGAACGCTCGCGGAATGCCGATCAATTAGGCTTACTCCCGCGGCACTCTTTGGGAGCTTCTCGCCGTCAACTTTTGGCCTACACAAGCGCATATAACGTGTGCCCATGTCGCTTTTGCAAATTGCTACACCTGCTCATCTTGTCTATGTTTTACGCTGCCTCATGTGCTGTCGAAGATTGCCCCCCCCCCGATATCCGGCAACTCCACGAACGCAAAGAACGACTACTTGGGCATTTTTCACAAAAATCAGGATTTGTGTTGGAGTGAGTCGCGCCCCAATTCCTCAGTTTCGAACAGCGATTCCTCTTCCGGCATCAACTTTTTTTCATCTTCGTGCGCTCGTGAGCGAATTTCAGTTTGCAACCGGTTGCAAAACTTGTATCGTGAGAATCGAACACATCCAAGCTGCATTCGGCGCACAGGCGCTCTTTCCTCAAAGGCTCAGGCAGATATGACACTCAATAACGACACACTTCAGCTCACCACGGCTCAGGCCATTATCCGCTGGCTTTCCAACCAGTATATTGAAATCGATGGCGTCGAAATGCGCGTTTGCGGCGGCGGCTTTGGCATCTTTGGACACGGTAACGTCACCTGTCTCGGAGAGGCCCTGAACAATGTGCGTGAAGAATTGCCACTGTACCGTGGCCAGAACGAACAAAGCATGGGTTTCGCCGCAGCTGGTTATACCAAGCAATGGCTCAGACAGCGTTTTATGTTCTGTACGGCCAGCGCAGGCCCCGGCACCTCTAACCTGCTCACCAGCGCCGCGCTGGCGCATGCCAACCGTTTGCCGATGCTGCTTTTGTGTGGTGATACTTTCCTGACCCGCCTGCCCGACCCGGTCTTGCAGCAGATGGAAAACTTTAACGATCCCACATTTGGTGTGAACGACGCGTTTAAACCTGTTGTGCGTTACTGGGACCGGATCATGCACCCCGCGCAGATCATTCAATCGCTGCCCAACGCCTTGGCGACGATGCTTGACCCCGCCGATTGCGGACCTGCGTTTCTTGGCCTGCCTCAAGACGTGCAAGGTTGGGTCTATGATTATCCGGCCGTCTTTTTTGAGAAGAAAGTGCACCGCATTCGCCGTCAAACTCCAGACGCGCTGGAAATTGCAGACGCAGTTGCAGCCCTGAAAGCCGCAGAACGCCCGATGATCATCGCCGGTGGTGGTGTGCAATATTCGCGCGCGGTTGCAGAGCTGACAACATTTGCCGAAACCCACAATATTCCGGTGGTCGAAACCATCGCGGGGCGGGCGAACCTGCTGGATACACATCCGCTGAACATCGGTCCGATTGGTGTGACAGGTTCGGATTCGGCCAATGCGGTCGCCGAAAAAGCTGATGTCATTCTGGCCGTTGGCACACGACTGCAGGATTTCACAACAGGGTCCTGGACAGCTTTTGCCAAGGACGCAAAACTGGTCGCGATCAATGCCGCGCGCCACGATGCGGGCAAGCACATGTCACTGCCAATTGTGGGCGACGCAAAGCTGAGCCTCACGGCACTTGGTCAGGCACTGGATTACCAAACGCCACAAGACTGGGTCGATTTCGCACAGACCGAACGCAACACCTGGCAGGCCTATGTCGAACAGAACACAGGTCAGGGCAACGGACCGAACTCTTATGCTCAGTCAATCGGCGTCGTTAACAAACTCTGTGACAAACGTGACCGCGTGGTTGCAGCGGCCGGCGGGTTGCCTGCTGAGTTGACCGCGAACTGGCGCACGCTCGACATCGGGACCGTGGACGTGGAATTTGGGTTCTCATGCATGGGTTATGAAATCGCTGGTGCCTGGGGCGCCCGCATTGCGCAGGCCGAGCAGGAACCAGATCAGGACACGATCACATTCTGCGGTGACGGCGCCTATATGTTGATGAACAGCGACATCTATTCTTCGGTGCTGAGCCAGAAGAAACTGATCGTCATGCTGCTCGACAATGGCGGGTATGCTGTCATCAACAAGCTGCAGAACAACACCGGCAACGAAAGCTTCAACAACCTGCTGGAAGACTGCCCGACCATTCCGGAACCATTTGCTGTGGATTTCGAAGCACACACCGCCGCGATGGGTGCCACTGCGGAACGGGTTTCCAATCCGGCAGAAATGGAAGACGCCTTTAAACGCGCCAAGGCATCGGACAAAACCTATGTGATTATCATGGATGTCGATCCCTACGAAGGATGGACCAAACAGGGTCACACATGGTGGGAAGTCGGAACGCCGCACATCACCGAAGATGAAAACGTCCGCAACGCGCATATCGACTGGGAATCCAGCCGCGCCAAACAACGCAAGGGCGTATAATGAACACTTTGATTGACGGAATTCGGCGCAACCGCTTTGCCGTATTTGGACGGGCGGGCATGGATATGTATGCCGACCCTGCTGGCGTAAAAAGCGAACATGCAGATACGTTCCGCGCCGATCTGGGCGGCTCGTCTGCGAATATCTGCGCAGGTCTGTGCAAACTGGGGGGCGAGTCAGCACTCGTCACCTCGGTTTCAGACGATGCGGTGGGGCGGTTTTGCAAAAACAAGCTGGCCCATTACGGCGTCGACACGCGCTATGTTCGTGACGTGGGCGGCGAAAGCCGCACATCGCTCGCGGTATATGAAAGCTGCATCGAAGACTTTCAGAACGTGATTTACCGCAATGGCGCTGCTGATTTTCAGGTGACCGAAGCTGAAATGGACGCGGTCGACTATGGCGATTTTGGCGCCCTGATCACGGCTGGAACAGTCTTTGCCGCAGAACCATCGCGCAGCGCCACGTTCCGGGCGTTTGAAAACGCACGCAAGGCGGGATTGCCGGTTATCTTCGACGTGGATTACCGCCCGTATTCATGGCCTTCCCCCCAGATTGCTGCCGATGTCCTGTCACGAGCGGGCGATGAAAGCGACCTGATCGTTGGCAACGACGAAGAGTTCGGCTTTATGGCTGGCGGCATAGACAAAGGCATGGATAAGGCGCGCGAACTGGCAGCCAAACCCGGACGCATGGTGGTCTACAAGATGGGTCAGGAAGGCGCGGTCACGTTTGCCGATGGGGCCGAAATCCGCACTGGCATCTTTCCTGTCACCGCAGTGAAACCCAACGGTGCAGGCGACAGCTTTATGGCTGGGCTTCTGGCTTCGATTGCAGACGGTCATGACCTGCGCACATCTGTGCTGCGCGGATCGGCCTGTGCGTCTATCGTCGTGTCCCAACCCGGCTGTGCCGGTGCCATGCCAACAACTGCGGAGCTCGAAGCCTTTCTGGCCTCGCACCCCGGCCCGACTGAGTGCTGAATAAGGAGCTTTCGCTTGCACATCGCCCCACATGACAACCAGAACAGCCCCATCGTTGATGCGGACGACGCTCTGGTGCCCCTGAACTACTTCAATATCGTCAAACTGCAAAAGGGCGAAACATTCGAATATCGCGTACCGGGGTATGAAACCTGTGTGGTGCCTGCGACCGGGACAGTCGATGTCGATGTCGACGGCGCGACCTATCCGGATCTGGGCAACAGAACCGAAAACGTATGGGATGGTGAACCCGAAGGCGTCTATGTGCCAGTGGGTGCCAAGGTGCGCATCACGTGCAAAACGGATGCCACCGAAACCTTTATTGCCGGCGCAAAATACGACAAGGTTCTGGAACCTTTCGACGTGCGCGCCGATCAGCTGGACGTGGTTCAATACGGCTCGGACGACACCAAAACGCATCGCAAGATCAAGCATATTCTGGGTGCGAATTATCACGACAAAGTCGGGCGTCTGCTGGTCAGCGAACTGTACACAGTTGGTCAGGGCGGCTGGTCCGGCTTTCCCAGCCACAAGCATGACACGGACCGTCTGCCGGATGAAACACGTCATGACGAGACGTATAACTTCCGGTTTCGCCCTGATTACGGATCTGGTCTTCAGATGCTTCAGCGCGAAGACAACAAGCCCGGCGATGCCTATCACATCATGGATGGGTCAACGATCTGCATCGACAAAGGGTATCACCCCTGCGCCGCACTGCCGGGATATGAAATGTACTATTTCACTATCTTGGGCGGGCTCAGCCAGCGCGGCCTGAAACAGTATTTCCAACCAACCCATGCCGAGCAATTGCACACAATCCCCGGCATCCTAGATATGGTGGCAAAGTTCAAATGACATTGGTGACATTGAAAGACGTCCTGCAACCCGCGTTGCACAACGGACATGCTGTAGCAGGTCTTGTGACCCTTGGCTGGGAAGACATGCGCGCCTTTGTAGCCGCTGCCGAAGCCGAAAACACACCCGTCATTCTTCAGTCAGGCCCATCTTGCCGCGAACATACGCCCCTGCCCGTTCTGGGCAAAATGTTTCGCCATCTGGCCGAAGGCGCATCCGTGCCGGTCGTGGCCCATCTGGACCACGGCTATACGTTTGATGAATGCCGCGAAGCGATCGAAAGCGGGTTCACGTCGGTGATGTTTGACGGGTCGCGCAAACCGCTGGCTCAAAACATCGACGAAACCGCTGCCATTGCCGAAATGGCCCATGCTGCCGGCGTTTCCTGCGAAGGCGAGATCGGCTTTGTGGGCTATTCTGGTGGCGAAGGCTCAGACGGTACAGACCCTCAGGAAGCCGCGCAATTTGCCCGCGAGTCCGGCGTAGACGCCATGGCTATCTCGGTGGGCAACGTGCATTTGCAACAGGACAAAGAAGGTGGACTGGACGAAGACCGCATTCGCGCGATCGAAGCAGTTACAGAGGTTCCCTTGGTAATCCATGGTGGTTCCGGCGTCCCTGTCGCGCAGCGCACCCTGTTGGCTCAAACGTCGAAGGTTTGTAAATTCAACATTGGTACAGAACTGCGCATGGTCTTTGGCCAGGCGCTCCGTACGGCTGTTAACTCTAATCCAGAACGTTTCGACCGTGTCCAGATCCTCAAGGAAACACACGACCCGCTGGTTGTGGCAACACGCGAAGTTCTAAAAGCGTTCAAGGGAGCCTGAAATGGTTAATATTGGTATTCTGGGATGTGGCCGCATCGGTCAGGTCCACGCGAGATCGGTCGCACAATCCGAAGGCGCGGTCGTCACAGTCGTCGCAGACGCGTTTGAAGCCCCCGCTGCAGAGCTGGCTGCCCGGATCGGGTGTCAGGTGTTGGACGCAGACGCGCTGATCCAAAGCGCCGACGTTGACGCGGTGATCATCGGCACGCCGACCGACACACATTACGATCTGATCCACGCAGCCGCCAAGGCTGGCAAGGCGATCTTCTGCGAAAAACCTGTCGACATGTCTGCAGATCGCATTCGCGATTGCATCAAGGCCGTCGAAACGTCGGGTGTCGCATTTATGACCGCGTTTAACCGACGGTTCGATCCGAATTTCGCCAATGTGCGCGCCCGTATCACCGCTGGTGAAATTGGCAATGTTGAGCTGGTGACAATCCAGTCGCGCGATCCCTCCCCACCCCCGATCAGCTATATCAAATCCTCTGGTGGTTTGTTCCGGGACATGATGATCCACGATCTGGATATGGCTCGTTTCCTCTTGGGCGAAGAACCTGTCAGCGTCTACGCGGTCGGATCGTCTTTGGTGGATCCAGCCATCGGTGAGGCTGGCGATGTCGACACTGCAGCCGTGACCCTGACCACCGCGTCCGGAAAGATCTGCCAGATCTCCAACTCACGCCGGGCCACATATGGCTATGACCAACGCATCGAGGTGCATGGTGCCAATGGTATGTTGCGCGCCGAAAACATGCTGGAAAACACCGTCGAGTCCGCCACCGAATCCGGTTTCCGCCGGGCTCCTGCACAGCACTTCTTTCTGGAACGTTACGAGGCAGCATATCGGGCTGAAATCGCCGAATTCGTGACAGCTCTGAATGCCGGTTCGCAGGCTAACCCAAGCATTCACGACGGGTTGCGTGCGCAAGTTCTGGCAGATGCGGCAACCAAATCATACGAAACAGGCAAGCCGGTTTCTGTTCGCTGAGCCGGAACGCTCAGCTTAAGACCGAATACTAATCCAGGAATGGCGGCGTATTGTCCGCCATTCTTCGCCCGCCTCAGTCTTTCGGCGCATCAGGTGCAGCCGCGTGTGAGGCCAATGCTTTGCCCAGCAACGTCAAAAATTGCTCGGCTTCATCCTGATCAAGACCGCAGAAAATATCGTCCTGAACTTCGCGGATCATCGGCGTTAGCACCTGCAAAACCCGCGCGCCCTCTTCAGTTAGACTTACCTCGCGGGCGCGCCGGTCTCGTCGGCTAACGTTTCGACGAATAAACCCTTTATTTTCAAGCCGATCAATCACACCACCAATCGTGGCCCGATCATATCCGATCAGCGTCGCCACCTGCGCCTGTTCGACCCCCGGAAAAGCCGCCAGCGCCTGCATCGTCGCGAACTGAACCGGTGTCACGTCATGCCCGGTGCTCTGAACACGGGCCAGAAACACCTGTGTCGACACCTGATGCAATCGGCGGATCAAATGCGCGGGCATTTGGTACATTTCCAACATTTGGCTCTCTCCGCAACACAGTCGTCGCAACACGTCAGCAACTTAATAAGTATACATATCTTATTCATTGACCACAACTAATATGTATACATACTATATATCCAACCGACTCGACCCAGGGGTGCCCCATGCAATTCCATCAAAACGGCTTTCACGCCGGTGATCCTGACATCAAGCCCGCTGCTAATCAGGTTCAAAACCCTTCAGCGGTTGATGTTCTGATCATCGGCTGTGGCCCCGCAGGCCTTGCGCTCGCGGCACAACTGGCCGCGTTTCCCGATATCACCACCCGGATTGTTGAGCAAAAATCGGGTCCGATGGAAAAAGGACAGGCTGACGGCATCTCCTGCAGGTCAATGGAGATGTTTCAGGCCTTTGGATTTGCGGAGAAAATCATAAGAGAGGCCTATTGGGTCAATGAAACGTCATTCTGGTCGCCAGACCCCGAAAACCTAACCAACATCCACCGCTCGGGCCGCATTCAGGATGTCGAGGACGGCTTGTCGGAAATGCCCCATGTCATCCTGAACCAAGCCCGCGTGCATGATCGTTTTCTGGAAATCATGCAAAACGCACCAGCCCGTCTCGCCCCCGATTATGACCGCACATTGATAGACCTGACCGTCACCTCTGACGATCAAACCCACCCGGTTACCGCAACGCTGGAATGGCACTCTCCCGGCACGCAGCCTCAGCAAGAGACGATCAAAGCGCGTTATGTTGTCGGCTGCGACGGTGCGCGCAGCGTTGTCCGCCAGAAAATAGGCAGAACTCTCAAAGGCGACCGCGCCAATCAGGCCTGGGGCGTCCTGGACGTGCTGGCCGTTTCTGATTTCCCCGACTTTCGCCTGAAAGCACTGATCAAATCCGCAGGTGAAGGAAATATCCTCCTCATTCCACGCGAAGGCGGCCATTTGGTGCGCCTGTATGTGGAACTTGACGAACTTTCCGAAGGGCAACGCATTTCCACGAACGACCTGACCGAAGCCACTCTGATCGACGCCGCCAACCGCATTTTCTACCCTTACAGCATCGACGTGAAAGAGGTCGTGTGGTGGTCGGTTTACGAGGTGGGCCATCGCCTGACAGACAAATTTGACGAAGTCCCGACAGACAGGATCGAAACCCGGCTTCCGCATGTTTTTATCGCGGGCGACGCCTGCCACACGCACTCGGCTAAGGCAGGGCAAGGTATGAATGTCTCGATGGGGGACACGTTCAATTTGGGGTGGAAGCTGATCTCGGTGCTTCAGGGGCGCTGCCCGCCCGAATTGTTGCACAGCTATTCAGATGAACGCCAAAAGGTGGCCAAGGACCTGATTGAATTTGATCACGAATGGGCCCGCATCATGGGGGCTCCGTCGACGTCAGACACATCGTCAGCTCAAGCCCCCTTGTTCCAGCGCTACTTTGTCGAACATGGCCGATACACAGCGGGGGTTTCGGTCAAATACGAACCATCCCGCTTAACAGGCACACCCCAATGGCAACATTTGGCGACCGGGTTTGAAATTGGCACCCGACTACACTCAGCACCGGTAATCCGGTTTGCCGATGCAAAACCAATGCAGCTCGGCCACGTGATTGAGGTCGACGCCCGCTGGCGCCTGTTTGCTTTTGCGGACTCGGAAGACCCGATGTCCCCGAATTCGGCCGTCGCCAGACTTTGTGCCTATCTGAAAAATGACCCAACATCTCCCATCAACATGTTCACGCCACATGATGGCGATATGGATGCCGTCATCGATGTCAGGGCTATATATCAGCAACATCACCGCGACCTGAATATCGCCGCGATGCCTCAATTGCTGTTACCCGCCACCGGCAAGCATGGGTTGACGGACTACGAAAAGATGTTCTGCGCGGATCAGCGCAATGGCGACATCTACAATCTGCGCGGTATCGACCGGGAACAGGGATGCATCGTGATTGTCCGACCCGATCAATATGTCGGACATATCCTGCCGTTGGACGGATACGCGGAATTGTCCGCATTCTTTTCAGGCTTCATGATCGCGACTTAGGCCCCAAAAACGCAGGCCGGATTAGCCCGGCCTGCGTATGAATTCACACGGCGACCGACTTCATGAACCGATCACGTATCACCACAGGATCCATAGTGATCACCGGCATCTTGGCATTGCCGCTCTCACATTTGCACACGATGATGGTCATCTGATCACCGTCCAGCGCTGCCTGCAAAACGCGTCCGGTGTCTTCTGCCTGACACTCAATCACGTTGTCACACCCACACGCCTCGGCCACTTTGGCCAGCGACGTTTTCATGCCCGCATAGGTCGGCTGATCCCCGGTCGAGCCATAGGACCCGTTGTCGATAATCAGCAGCACATAGTTGTCTGCTACATTATTGGCAATTGTCGGCAAGGTGCCCAGATTGGTCAGAACCGACCCGTCGCCATCAATGGCAATAACCTTTTTGGGCTGCGATAAAGCCAACCCAAGCCCAATGGACGAGGCCAGCCCCATCGTGCCCAGCATATAAAAATTGGTCGGCTGATCATCAATCGCGTGCAATTCCTGACTGGGAATGCCGATGTTACAGACCACCAGTTCGTCCCGCAAAATTGGTGCAATCTCTTTCAGGATTTCAGAACGGATCATATCAATATCCTCCCCAGAACGACGCATCTGTCAGGATCGCCACCGGCTTGTTGCACATGAACGTATAGTCGATGATTTTGCCCAATTCCTCGACGTCACCGCGTTTGTGAAAATGGTAGGTCGGGATATTCAGTTGGGCCAGCAACGCTTTGGTATGTACAGCCATTTCCACCTGACACGCCACCGGTTCCCCCAGCTCGCCACGATAGGAAATCAGCATGGGCAGCGGCATCCGGTAATACTGGATCAGCGTTGCCAGCGTGTTGATCGTCACGCCGAGCGCGGTGTTCTGCATGATGATCGCAGGCTTCTTGCCGCCCATGAATGCCCCGGCACACAACCCCATGCCCTCGTCTTCCTTGTTGGACGGCACGTGATGCACATCAGGCGACGCTTCAAGCACTTCGATCACACCGGCCAGCTGCTTACAGGGCACCGTGGTGATAAAGTTTATGCCTCTGTCCGTCAGGTCAGAAACGATCCGTTTGTCTATGTCTGTGGCCATGTCTACTCCTGAGATAACTGTTCAAGCGCCAGATCTGCGATCATCGCGCTGACGCGTATGTTGCTGTCTACGGTCACACCGGCAATGTGAGGCGTGAGGATAAGATTTTGCAGCCCGTCAAAAATGCGGGCGGCCTCTTGTGTCAGCGGCTCGGTCTCAAAAACGTCCAGCGCCGCGCCAGCGATTTGACCACCCTGCAACGCTGCAGCCAGTGCGGCTTCATCAACCGTGCCGCCACGCGCCGCGTTGATCAACACCGCACCAGACTGCATCATCGCCAGCCGATCTGCGTTGATGATGTGGCGCGTCGCATCAGTCAGCGGCACATGCAAGCTAATCACATCTGACCCGCCCAGAACCCCCTCAAGATCACGCTGCTCGGTGCCTTTCCAAAGCGGGCTGTCAGACGGCAGAAACGGATCATACGCACAGGTTTTCATGCCCATCGCCTGCGCCAGTTGCGCCGTCACCCGCGCAATCTCCCCAAATCCGACCAACCCAAGGCATCGCCCGGCCACTTCGCGCCCGGAACAGTCACCGCGCGGCCATTCCCCGGCCAACATGCGCGCCCTGGCCTGATAGGCATCCCGCAACAAAATGGCCGCGTTGGTCAGCACATATTCCGCCACTGAAAGCGTATTGGCACCGACTGCGGGGCAAACTATGACATCCTGCGCCTTACAGGCCACAAGGTCGATATTGTCCAGCCCAACGCCCAAACGTCCGACCATTTTCAGGTCCGGGGCGCTTTGCACCAAAGCCTCTGTCACTTGCGTCCGGTTGCGCACGATCAGCACCTGCACACCCGCCATCAGCGCCGGAATGTCGTCTTGTTGGTCGGCCAGTTCAGGCGCATAAGTCGTTGGATGTGCAGCCTTTAATCTGGCCACAGCATCCTCGTCCATGAATTCAGTTATCAGGATCACGCGTCCAGCCCCGCAAGGCAGAGATACTTGCTCTCCAGATAATCATCCAACCCCTGAGAGCCGCCCTCCTTACCCATTCCGCTTTCTTTCAGGCCACCAAATGGCGCTTCGACGGTGGTGATCAGGCCCGAATTGATGCCAATCAACCCGTATTCCAACCCTTCATTCAACCGAAAAGCCCGCCCCAGATCACGGGTATAGGCATAAGCGGCCAATCCAAACTCAGTGTCATTGGCTGCGGCCACAGCTTCCTCTTCGGTGTCGAATTTAAACACAGCCGCAAGCGGGCCGAAAATCTCATCGCCCGCAACCTGCATCTCACTTGTGGCGCCGGTGATCACGGTTGGCTCAAAGAACGAACCACCGTGCGCATGGCGCTGACCGCCCTGCTCGATCTGCGCGCCTTTTGAGGTCGCATCTGCAATCATCGCTTCGACCTTGGCCACCGCGCCGTCGTCAATCAGCGGTCCTTGGGCAACACCGTCATCCGCACCGTTGCCAACCACCAACGCTGCGGTGGCGGCTTTCAGCTTTTCGACAAAAGCGTCGTGAATGCCCGCCTGCACATAAAACCGGTTGGTACAGACACAGGTCTGCCCCATATTGCGGAACTTCGCGATCATCGCGCCTTCAATCGCGGCATCCAGATCGGCGTCGTCAAACACGATAAACGGCGCGTTGCCGCCCAGCTCCATCGACACTTTCTTGACCGTGTCTGCAGATTGACGGATCAGCGTTTTGCCCACTTCCGTCGACCCGGTAAAGGTCACTTTGCGCACCTCCGGGCTGTCCATGATGGCACCGCCAATATGGCGCGAGCTTCCGGTCACGATGTTCACCACACCTGCCGGGAAACCAACATCCTGTGCCAGCTTGCCCCAGACCAATCCGGAATAGGGCGTTGCCGTCGCGGGTTTCGCCACAACTGTGCAACCCGCCGCCAAAGCTGGCCCAAGCTTACGCGCCAGCATCGATGACGGGAAATTCCACGGCGTGATCGCGCCCACAACACCCACCGGATGGCGTGTCACCAAAAGACGACGCCCGCCCATTGGTGCCGGGACAATCTCACCCTTGGCACGGCGGATTTCTTCGGCAAACCAGCGGATATAGGCCGCGCCAATGGCGATCTCGCCGCGGGCTTCAAACAACGGCTTGCCCTGTTCTGCGGTCAGCAACTGTGCCAGCGGTTCCTGATTGTCCATCAGCGCGTCGTGCAGGTCCTGCATCAGCTTGACCCGCACCATCAGATCCGTGCGCGACCAGCTTTTGAACGCCTCGCTTGCGGCATCAATCGCGCGGTTTGTTTCATCGGTGCCGCAGTTTGGCACCGTGCCAATCACCTCGCCGGTGGCCGGGTTGGTGACATCGATTGTTTCTTTGCTGTCAGCAGCACTCCAGCTGTCGCCAATCAGATTGGATTCGAGCAGAAAATCATTGAAGCTGGTCATTTCGTGTCCTTTGAAACTTTGAATTGTGTATGCTGGCGATACGTTTCGCCCGGACGCAAGACTGCCCCCGGAAACCCAGCGTGATGATTGGCATCTGGCCACCGTTGCGGTTCAATCGCAATCCCCGCATGTGCCCCCATGTTCTGATTATCCAGCCCTAAGGCTGTCGGGTTCACTCTTGCACCGTCATAAATTTGCAGCCCCGGCTCTGTGGTTCGAATGTCCAGCCGAACGCCCGAGACTGTTGACTTTACGGATGCCACATCGCGCAGCGCCTCAGGGGCGCTGGAAAGGCAGAAGTTGTGATCAAGCGGTGCACCCTGACGGATTGGCGCGGGTGTCCGATAATCAAACCGAGTCCCCGCCGTGGGTGCAATCTCGCCGGTCGGGATCAGCTCGTCGTCAACCACAAGATACCCATCCGCCGAAATCTGCATCAGATGATCCTCAACGGACGCACCGCCGTCCAGCGCCCAATACCCGTGATGCGCCAGATTGCACAACGTCGGCTTGGAGGTCACCGCCTGCATCACAACATCAAGCACTCCATCAGGTAAAAGCGAGAAGATCACGCTTGCCCGAAGGTCGCCGGGAAAGCCCATATGACCGTCTTTCAACTCTATCGAAAGGGTCACGCTGTTTGTTGTCTGCGCTTCGATCTGCCAAACTTTCTTTCCCGTACCGTCCGCACCGCCGTGCAAGCTGTGCTTGCCCAGATAGTTGCGGTCCAGCTGAAAAGTCTCTCCATCAATCTCAAAATGTCCGTCACGAATACGGTTGGCACACCGCCCGGCCATGGCACCGAAATAGGGGGATTGATCAAGATAGGGCGCAAATTCGGAAAACCCCAACACAAGCGATGGGTCATGCCCATCAAGGCGTAAGTCCTGCAGCACGGCGCCATATGTCATTACATGGGCGGTCAGTCCACCGCCTGTCAGCTTAACCCGCTCGACCGGATCTCCGTTGGGCATCGTGCCAAATATGTCGTTCATAGATACACCTCAATTGCCTGACCGGTTTTGGCGCTTTCTTCCGCAGCCTCCCCAACGATCACTGACCAAAGTCCGTCCAGCAAGGTCACCTCGGGCTGACCTGTGCCATTGCGCACAAGATCACGAAACCGCTGATGCTGAAAGAAGGTTGACCCATGGTGATCCCCGGCGGCCAGAATGGCTTCGTCCACCTCCACCTCTTCCCGGGTCACTGTCTTACTGCTCCGATCCGAAATCTCGATTTCAGATGCGCGTTCCTTACCATCTGCGGAAAATCTTGATGGTCCGGGCACCTTGGCATCGATCCGCGCCTTTTCTCCCGTGACCGAAATCACTTCCTGCCAATACGACCCCTCGGCAAACATGCACAGATCCAGCATCGCCCGCGCGCCATTGGCGAAATCAACAACCACATAGGCATTGTCCACAATATCGGGCTGTCGCCCGCCATAGGTCTCGTCCAGATGATTTACATCCACACCAGCTGACGCAAACACCCGCACCGGATCGCTTTCCAATGTAAGGCGCATCAAGTCCCAGAAATGACAGCATTTTTCCACCAGCGTGCCGCCAGTGCGCTTGGAGAACCTGTTCCAGTCACCAATCTTTTCCAGAAACGGAAAGCGATGTTCG
Source organism: Shimia sp. (assembly GCF_039969785.1). Lineage (GTDB taxonomy): Bacteria > Pseudomonadota > Alphaproteobacteria > Rhodobacterales > Rhodobacteraceae > Shimia. Next base: position 195,386 of record NZ_JBDVNC010000016.1, read on the forward strand.
CGAATGGACATCATGCGCGGTGTGCCAACGCTGCCTTTTGCCAGTTCCTGCAACATGCGTTGCACAGGCGGCATATAGCGATATTCCATCGCTACCCAAACCGGCGCGGCCCGGTTTTCGGCCAGCCGCAGCACCTCGCGACAATGGGCCGACGTCGTACACAAAGGTTTTTCGCAGAGAATGGGCAGGTTTGTGTCCAGCACGTCCAGCAAAATGCCGTGATGCGTGTCATTGGGCGCCGCAATTAACAACGCGTCACACACGCCTGCCGACAGCATGTCCTTGTAATCGGCATAGGTCGCCACGCCGCCTGCCGTGTCCGACGACAACGCCTGCATTCCGGCATCCGGGTCGGCAATTGCCGTGACTTCACATCCCTCAAGCAGCGACAGGTTGCGGATATGCTCCTGTCCCATCATGCCTGATCCGATAAGACCGTAGCGAAGTGTCATGTCAGCAAAGCTCCAGAACAGGAAGGTTCATGGCCCCGGCCACACCTTTCAGCGTTTCAACATGATCTCCATAAGCCAAAGCCATATGATGCTCTAATCCGCTGGCGATCATGCGATCCAGAACCGTCCTGGCGGGGCTGGAAAACTGCATCACACCGGATGTGCCGGTAAAGGCCATGGGCCGCTCCAGCATTTCTGCCGTGCTCAACACCATATGCGGCACCCTATCGGCCTGACTGATCCGCATCAACGTGACCGTGCCCGGCTTCAGCGGAAACTGAAATAACAGCGGCTGACGGCGATTGGTGTGTACCGTCGCTTCGGCCGCCACGTTGGGATCACGCATTGACATGGGCGCCTGCCCACAATGCCAGACAACGCCGGTATCATCGTCGCTGTCCATATCCACAAGATCGGTCAAAAACACTGGCGCCTGCGCGGCTTCCATCAGGATCAACTGGGTCAACGCACCATAGACATCCGCCTCGCATGCGCACGGCACTTTTGCCTCGCCCAACATGCCCGCCGGGCCACAAACCGCCCCGCCATATTCAGTAAAGGTCTCGGGCCAACACCGAATGGCAAAGGCATCATACTGCCCCGCCCCGCGCAACGCGTCCAACCCAGCCTTAAGCCGCAAAGACCGATCCAGTTGCGGCTGATCAACTTCGTCCAACCCGGCCAGAACCTGATCCGCCTCGTTGCGCAACACTTTTGCGGTCAAGTCCGGCACCGCGCGCGCCCTGGAAAACAAGTCCTCCAAGGCCAGCGCATCGACCGTCACCCCAGCAAGCGCCCGCATTGCGTCGCCATCATAAGCACAGGTGTCAAACCCCTCTGGATGTTCACCAATCCGGGCAATCCGACGTCCGCGGATCGCGTCTGCAATCCGGGTTCCGTCCTCGGTCGCAGGCGGCCGATCACTGGCGACCAGCTTTCCGGCCTGACGCTGACCACTTAGCACGTCCTCCAGATCAGATGCGACATCCGCGCCCGGGTCCGCATACAACCAGCCAAAATCACGCCCATTGCGGCGCAACGCATGACTGGCCAGATTAAGACCGCAAAACGCATTCAACCGCAGACGGCCACCATTGCGCGGCTCGGGTACGGCCCAAATCGACAATGGTTGCTCAAACGCATTGGCCACCGCCACCGTCATCGACGCATCCGTAAACGTGACCTGCAAAAGCATCACGTGATCCACCCCGGCAGCTTGCAACGTGGCAATCCCTGCCCGCGTTGCATCTGCATCAAACAGCAAATCCCGCGGCCCGCAAATCTCATGACCGGTCGCATCCAGGGCCGTCAGCATCGCTGCCAACTTGGTTTCGGCGTAAGGCACGTCAAACGTCGGACGCCCCAGTGGGAGAATTCCCAGTTTCATTCAGGCCACTCCAAAATCCGAATATCCACTGCGGAAACTCGCGTCACCGGGCGAAAATTTCGCACCATCCGCGCCAAAACAAGCGTGTTTTGACCAATTGGCCGCTTTGGCATCCGCCAGCGCCGAAATATCGGCCATATAGTCTGCAGCCCCACCTTCAAGACCCGCCCGAATGGCATCCCAATCCGGGTAAGCCTGAAACGCATCCAGCCAGATCGCCCGACCCGCCAAAAAGCCCGAGGCCCCGGCAGAAAATGCGTGTTCCAAAACCTTGCGGAACTCCGGCTTGCCTGCCCCCGCGCTCAGCATCACCCATGGGCGACCTGCAATCCGGCCCATCTCGTCAAACACCGCCTGAACGTCGGCGGACCCATCTGCATCAGCAGCATTGACCGGGCTTTCCAGCTTGAAAACATCTACGCCGTATTCCGGCTTGGCAAATTCTTCGACCGACGCCAGAACGTCGTCCGCTTTTTTGCCCTTCATCTCAACATATTCTTTTGTCTGATGCGCATCCGCCGCCAGCGGATAAACCAGCAGTTCAAACAGGAACGGAATGTCATAGCGCGCGCATTCCTCGCCAATCCGTTTGACGTAGTCCTGTTGAGCCTTATTTACCGCATCCCCCGCATCGGGCCGGTACCACGCCAGAACTTTGACCGCGTCGCCGCCCATGCGCTTGATCTTGGCGACGGTCCAGTCATCGATGTCAGACGACAAACGACCTTCGGGGGTCTCCTCAAACAACGAATCCTCCAGCGTCACGATAAGCCCCTTTTGTGGAGACAACACATCAACGCTGTAGGGAATGGCATAATGCGGGTCCAACAGCATCGCTGTGCTTTGATCCTGCAGGGTCTCCACCAGCAACCCCTTAAACCGCGCGACCTGTTCCCAGGGGGCGGCATCAACGCCCAGATGGGCGGCGATTGGTCCCTTGATCGGGGGTCTTTGATCCACGGCCGTCATTTTGAAGATGCCATTGGCATCTGCCATACGGCGTAGTCCCCAAAGTTTTCCAGGGGTAAGGGTCATGTGGTCTTCTCCTTAAGGAATTGTTCTGTCTCAGATCGGGTAGGTGCTCCCTCCCGACCGCCTGATTTCGTGCATTTCAGTGCCGCCGCCGCATTGGCAAAACGGATCGCATTCAATTCGGATTGGCCTTCACACAGCGCCAGCGCAAACGCGCCGTGCCAAACATCGCCAGCCCCCAACGTATCGACCGGGTCGACCTCAAAGGCTGGCACGTGCCGCATATTGTCCTGATCGGTAAACCAGACACCGTTTTCGCCGTCGGTCACACAGACCCAACAACCATGCTCTGCCCGCAGCTTGGTCAGCGCCTCTTGGGGCGTGGTGCCCGGCACCAGATCGCGCAAACCCTGCAACGAAAACGCGGCGTGACTGGCCAGCGCGACAAGGTTGGGATCAACCGGCGCCTCACCGTCCAGAATGCCCGGAATGCCGCGCTGCTGCGCCAGCATCAAGGCATCCCTGGCCGCGGAAACGCGGCGCGTATCGGTCAAAACAGCCCCCAGGTTTTGAACGCTGTCAAACCAGCTTGTGTCCAACACAAGCCCCTGCCCGCGAAAGTTTACAATCTGACGTTCGCCACGCTGATCAATAAAGACCGAAGAATACGAACTGCGCGCGCCCGGCGTGCGCGTCACATTGGACGTATCAACATTGTCCCCTGCCAACCCGGCAATCACCAGATCACCAATTGGATCGTCGCCTAGGCGCGCCCCTAAAATGGCCTCTCCGCCTAGCCGCGAAACCGCAACTGCAGAGTTCGCGGCACACCCCCCACCAACAATCGCCGCACTTTCTGTACCGTATTTCTCGGCCTTGTCCGGCAGCGTCTCCAGATGGAACACAAAATCCACAACGGCCGCACCAACACACAGAACTTTGTTCATTATGGCACCTCTAACCCGCTGGGCACTGCATCCGGACGCCCGAGACGGCCCATGACTGACTTTGTGCCGGTCAAGGCGTTCAGAAAGGCCACGATCTGTGCGATTTCCGGGTCACTCAAATCCTGCGACGGCAAATCCAGTTGCGACGCCAACCGCGCCCGTTCGCGCAAATCCTGCATGGGCAGCATGTCACCAGACGCGAGCCATGGGACGTCTGGCAGTTGCGCCATGTCTGCACGCCACGCTTCAAATCCCGCGCGCGCGTCCAGGTGATGCCGGACGATACCCTCTAGTGTGGCATAAGCACCATTATGCCCGTAAGGCGCTGTTAATGCGATATTTCTCAACGAAGGTGTGCGAAAGCGATACGCATCCTCAAGACGGTCAGACGCACCCATCCGCCCCACATCCCGCACTATCGGATCCCACTGGCGCGTTTTACCCGGACCAAAATGCGGCAACATCAACGCGTGGAAATCCTGATCCGTCAGCAACGGCCCCGAATGACATGCACTGCAATTGGCCTTGCCATAAAACAACGCCATCCCGGCTTGCTGCGTATTGTCCAGCGCCGCCGGATCTCCGGCCAGATAGGCGTCAAACGGGCTGTCATAGCTCTGAAACTCTGTCCCCTCAAAGGCGGCCAGCGCATTGGCGACATGGGTAATCGTGATGTCCAGCGGTTCATTCACATCATCAAACGCCGCTTCAAACATCTCGGCATATTCCGGGATCACCCGCACCCGCTTGGCCAGAATGGGCCAAACCGCGTCAATCCGATCATGGGCAGCCCCGGCCACCTGATTTTCCTTAGGGTTGCCGGCCATCTCAAATTGCGAGGTCATCGGAAACAATGCCTGCACCGCGAGGATCGAATTCAGCCCCTCGGGCAACCATTCCTGCGCCGGGGTATCAAAACCGTTGTCATAAATATCGGATACAGAAACGCGCCCATCATGAAACATGACGTCGACGTCCCGCGCCCCAAGGTTCCACAGCGCGGGCGCATTTCTGGGAATACGCTTGATGATCCGTGTATCCCCTTCACCGGGCAATCGATCGGGACCCAACCCGGTGCCGCCTTCGCCAATCCCCAAGGACAGGCCGTCGCCAGACCCATGTTCAGGATGATGACAGGTTGCACAGGCGATATTGCGGTTTCCTGACAGGATCGGATCAAAGAACAACAACTGGCCAAGCCTGGCCTGATCGCTATCGAACTGCACAAAATCAGAGGGTTGCATTGGCGCCGGAAGCGGGTTCCCATACGCGGGCGCGCATGCAAGCGCGCCAAAAAAAACAACCAGACCGGAGCCGATATGAAACACCTTGCCCTTGCGTTCTTGCTGACCTCGACCCCCGCGCTGGCCGAGATTGAAACCGCGCGTGACCTGATGGATGCCAAGGATTACCCCGCCGCGATGCAGGAACTTTTGCCAGCCGCGCGGTCCGGCAATGCCGAAGCCGAAGAGCTGATCGGTGTCATGTACGCACTGGGACTGGGGGTTGCGCGCGACGATGTCCGCGCCTTTGAATGGTATCTGCGCGCCTCGCTCAAGGGACATGCCGGGGCGCAATCTGGCATTGGATGGTATTACGAGGTTGGACGCGGCATGCCCGCTCCAGACCTTGTCAGAGCCTACATGTGGTACACGCTTTCCGCCATCGGGGGCGACCCGGACGCTGCCATTTCCCTTGAGGAAGTGGTGAAGAAGATGACCAAAGAACAAATTGAAAAGGCTCATGTTTTGGTGGACGACTATCGTGTGTGGCTCTACCCGTTCCGGTAGGCCAGTAGAGGGGCCACCGTGCTGGCGGCCCCTGAATGTTGAGAATGAAGATCAGTTCAGATCTTTCATCATCCCGGCGTCAATGTCTGCTTCTGCTTCGGCAACCGCACCAACCAGCGCGTCAAAGATTTCTTCGCCGCCATCGATGTTGGCCTTGAACCAGTCATGAACCGGCGCAGCGGCCTCTTTGAAGGCTGCTTTTTCGTCCGGAGTTGGCACGTAGAGATCACCACCACCGGCAACAAAGTCCTCATAGGCCTGGATCGACTTGCGCTTGGGCGAGGCAAACGTCGCCTGCTGAAGTGCCGAGAACCCGTCAACCACAACACGGCGCATGTCTTCTGGCATGTCCATGAACTTGGCGTTGTTCATCCACCACAGCGCACCCATATAAGCGTGCCCATCAAGCGTCACATACTGCAGCCCCGCATCGGGGAACTTCATGCCCATGATGTCGGTGATGCCGTTTTTGGAACCTTCAACCACACCGGTCTGAAAGCTGGTGAACAGCTCAGGCCATGGAATTGGTGTCGGCGATGCACCCAACGAACGCACCAGCTCTTGCGGCAGGTCGGCAACCACGGTCCGGATTTTCAACCCTTCCATGTCAGCGGGTGACTGCACACGACGTTTTGTGTTGGCAAAGTTGCGCCAGCCGCCGGTGTTACCAATCGTCATCAAACGGATCGCACCACCGCTGTCATTCAGCGCCATTTCACGCATCTTACGTGTGAAATCACCCGCAAGCACAGTTTCTGCAATCCGATCATTCGCCATCAGATAGGGCAGATCAAGAACCTGCACATATGGGAAGATGCCCGATGCACCACCCGAGGTCGAAATGTACACGTCAATCGTGCCATCTGCGACGCCCTGCAAACACTCAGCACCTTTGGCGCAAAGCTGGGTCCCGATGAACAATTCGACTTCGATGGCCCCGTTAGACGCGGCTTCTACGAAGTTCTTGAACACAACCAGACCATCATAATCTTCGTCGTTTTCGTTTGAGTTTGCGGTCGCACGGATCGTGTAATCCGCGGCTTGTGCCGCAATGGCTGACCCGGCGAGCATCGCCGCTGTTGTCAGCACCTTTAGGGTCGATTTAATCATTCACTTCCTCCTTGTGAACTTTCAGTTTTTTATTGAACGAAACCCGTTAGCCTAGGGATCGTCATGCAAATTGCCGGCACGTAAGTGATCAGGAATATCACCGCCACCTCGACCAGCAAAAAGGGCAGTATTGCACGTGAAATCGCTTCCACTTTTTCGCCAGACACAGAGCTGGCCACAAACAGAACCAATCCCATCGGCGGCGTCGCCAAACCAACGGTCAGGTTCACGCTCATGATGATAGCGAAATGAACCGGGTGTACGCCCAGATCCACAAAGATCGGTCCCAAAATCGGCCCAAGGATGATGATCGCCGGGCCCGCATCCAGAAACATGCCAACAACGAACAACAGAATGTTGATCAGGAACAGCAATATCAACGGGTTATTGGACAGGTTCAGAATGAAATGCGCCATGGTTTCAGGCGCATGCGACAGGCTGACAACCGTCTTGAACGCCACTGCTGCACCCACCAACAACAACACTGTCGACGAGCTCAGCGCTGCGCGCAACAACGCCGCTGGCAAATCGCCAACCTTCATGGACCGCAGAATAAAGAATGACACCACCAAAGCATAAGCCACCGCCACCGCGCTGGCCTCTGTTGGGGTGAACACACCTACCAGAATACCGCCCAGAATGATAATCGGCGTCTGCAACGGCGCCACGGCCTTTTTGCAGATAATGCGGAAATCGGGCTGCACCTTTGTACGCAGCCGCATCAGCAGCAAATGCGCAATCGGCAGGAACACCAGAAACACGAGCCAACCGTTGGCCGTGATATGCACACCCGCCAGACGCAACAACGCGGATACGCCAAAGAACAACCCGGCCAGAACACCGGCAAAGTTCAGGCGCAGCAGGACAAAGCTGACATAGGATTCCAAGCGTGTGATCGTCTGCCCCGTATGCACAATCCGTTCGGCTTTGGGCAGGTCATATTTGTCCGCCATCAGGCGCACCACCAACATCAAACCGACGCCCACCATGATGCCCGGAACAATCCCGGCCAGGAACAGCGCCGCAACGCTTTCCCCCATCACATAGGCATAGATAATCATGATCCCAGAGGGCGGAATGATCGGCCCGATCACCGAACTCGCCGCCGTCACAGCCGCCGCGAATGTACGCGTATAACCGTTCTTTTCCATCGCCGGGATCAGCGTGGACCCCAACGCAGAGGTGTCGGCCACGGCCGAGCCGGAAAGCCCGGCAAACAAGATCGAACTCAGAATATTCACATGGGCCAACCCGCCCCGCATATGCCCCATCAGCGCCTGACTGAACTCAACCAGACGGGTGGTGATACCACCCCGGTTCATCAGTTCGCCCGCAAGGACAAAGAACGGCAATGCCATTAGCGGGAAACTGTCCATGCCATTGTAAACATTGCGGTACAAAAGCGCGATGTCGCGCTCTTGCCCGTTCAGCATCAACAACAATCCGGGCGCGAACAACAGGGCAAAAACAACCGGCAACCCGATCATCAGGAAGACGAGGAAAACTGGCAGAAACAGCGCAAGCATCAATCGGCCTCCATTTCAAATCCGGACCCATCGTCATCCGGCAAGGACGCGTTGGGCGACACCAACATAAACACCGAACGCAGCAACAGTTCGACATTGACCGAGACTAGCAACAGAACACACAGGTACAGCGACCCATACATATAGCGCAGCTTTACCTTGATCGATTCCAGCCCGATCCAATCGGCCGGAATTTTCAGGGAAGAGCTGTCAAAATTTCCGCCAAATCCCACCGTGTGTTTGTGACCATGCTCGACAGCCACCAACAAAACCGCCAGCGACATCAGCAAAAGCACAATAGTCAACGCGGCGGCCACGGCCTTTGGCAACGCGGACGCCAGCATATCAATCGACACAAACCCACCCCAGCGATACGCCGACGGCGCCACCAGACCGGTCATCCACAACATCAGAAAACGGGCGGCCTCATCGGGCCAGGGCAAGGCGCTGTTCAATACATAGCGACAAAAGACCTGTGTCAGAATCACGATGACCATCAAAGCCAACGCCATCCAGCCAATGGTCCTGCCGACACGCAGAAGCCACGTATTTACCCATGCAAGTAAATTCAAAACTGCCATTCTATTACCTTCCTCCCCGAAGGTCCCAGATTAGCTTGCGCAAAGACGGTTCGTTTTTATTTCGTTATTTTCGATTAAGATCACAATCCGAAGCAACCTGTCAAGAAAAACAGCACGGCGGTCGTTCAGGCCTCGACCAGACCTACCCCATGCGTTTTGCACAAGGCACGCAAGGCGTCCGGGCATCGGCTGTCTGTCACCAAAGTGCGCACCTGTGACAAATGACCGATACAAACCGCCGCCATTCTGTCGAACTTGGAACTGTCCACAGCAAGAATCACGTGGCGCGCATTGTCTATTATGGTCCGCGCGACCGACGCTTCGCGCAGGTCGTAATCCAGCAACGCTCCGTCCGGCCCAAGCGCTGCGGCGCCGATCACCGCTATATCTGTACGGAACTGGCGTATGAAATCCACCGCCTGTTCGCCCAGTATCGCCCCGTCTGACGCGCGTACCACACCTCCGGGCACGACAACCTCAACACCCGGAAAACCCCTTATTTCATTGGCAACTGACACGGAATCCGTGACAATCCTCAACCCGGTGTGATGTTGCAAATGGCGCGCCACAGCTGCCGTGGTGGTGCCCGAGTTGATCATGACGGCGGTATTGTCTGGCACCATGTCAGCCACTGCACGCCCGATCATCTCTTTTTCTTCGCGCGCAATCTCCTGTCGCACGGAAAACTGCGTATATTCTGTTCCTGCCAAAAGAGACGCGCCGCCATGAAACCGCATGACCTGACCCTCAGTCGCCAGCTGGCTCAGGTCTTTGCGGATCGTTTGTGGCGTTGTTGCCAGCAGCGCGGCGAACTCGTCCACCGTCGCGCGACCGTTTTGCTTCAGGTGTTTCAAGATCGAAGCATGGCGCGTTTGCGTGTTCTTTGACGTCCTCATTGCTTTCGTTCCTGCAAAATTCACTTTCGTATCTAACGGCAAACGAAAGCTAAGGACAAGGATTTTGCGGGTTTTTAGCCCAACATTCATATGAAATGGCCACCCGCGCGCATGACAGCACTGCTCACATATCGCGGCGATGCCCTGCTATCCCATTGAAAGCACAGGACTCCCCTGTTCGCTAAATCAGATCAGAACCGCGCCACAGCCGATCGCACGTGTTTCGGTTGCGGCAGAGCGGTTTTTCTTCGCTCTGCCAGCTTATTTCCACCTACAGAGTTTCAAAGTTCGACGGAAACACGACAGAGCGGTTAGCCGACGACGTTGAACTCCGGTCCATATGGATAGCCCGTGATGTTGTCATTCCCGTCTTCGGTGATGACAAGAATATCATGTTCACGATATCCACCCGCACCAGCCGCGTCGGCGCCAACGGTCAACATCGGCTCCATCGAGATCACCATGCCCGGCTCCAGCACCGTTTCGATATCTTCACGCAGCTCCAACCCGGCCTCGCGACCATAATAATGCGACAACACCCCAAAGGAATGGCCATATCCAAACGTCCGGTACTGCAACAAATCCCGTTCCGCAAAGAAGGCATTGATCTCCTGAGTGATGTCCGCACAGGACGCGCCGGGTTTCAAAAGAGAAATGCCCAGTTCATGCGCCCCGACATTGGCCTGCCACAGCTTAAGGCTGGCCTCGTCCACTTCGCCCACAAAAAGAGTGCGCTCCAAAGCGGTGTAATAACCTGAAATCATTGGAAATGTGTTCAGGGACAGAATATCTCCGCGCTGCAACTGCCGCCCCGTGACCGGGTTATGTGCGCCATCGGTATTGATACCGGATTGAAACCAAACCCACGTATCCCGGTACTCGGCTTCTGGAAACCGCTTGGCAATCTCAAGCTCCATCGCATCGCGACCGGCCATAGCCACGTCAATCTCACGCACACCTTCTTTGATCGCGTCGCGAATGGCATATCCACCCACATCAGCCACCGCCGCGCCTGCCCGGATCAGCACGATTTCGGCAGCCGATTTGTGCATCCGCTGGCGCATCGTTGGTTCGTACAGATCCACCATCGTCGATGGGGTCAAAAACCCGGTCAGCTTGCTTTGCTGCAATAGGGTCAGGTGGTCGCCTTCGAACCCAATCACCTTATTCGCCCCGGTCACCGACAAAATCGCACGCCAGTAATTGTCGCGCTGCCAGTCGGTATAGGTGATGTTATCGCCATAACAGCGCCGCCAAGGCTGACCCGCGTCAATCCCGGCCGAAATTGTCACACACTCGGTTGGCGTCACAACCAAACCGTAGGGACGACCAAAGGAACAATAGGTAAACCCCGAATAATACGAGATATTGTGCATCGACGTGAAAACGGCAGCGTCGACGCCTGTATCGGCAAGGATTTGGCGCAGACCCGCAATTCGGGCCGCATATTCGTCATCTGCAAACTGCAGAGACGCTTTTTCGCCATTGTGAAAACGATAGAATTCTGGACGTGCAGTCATTTTGACCTCCCGTGAAAGAGGTCCCGGCGTTCAGGACTGTTGAAAGTAGCGCATTCCAATGTGGAATGTGGCGACGCCATCGCCGGTGCTGCAATCGGTATAGGGCCAGGCTTTCAGCAAAACAACGTCAAAGGTCGATGTCAGGCACCGACGACCGCCGCCTGACCCATTTTTTCACAGGTAATCAGATTTCATCAGCCCAGGGCGGATTGGCCCCGGCGCGCGACACTGTCACCGAAGACACTTTGGCACCATTCACAAGAGCCTCCTGAAAGGCTTCGGGTGACAGTTCCCGAATTCCCGACTTGGACAAGCCGCCGGTTTTGAACAATTGCGCTAACACACCTGCATTGAACGTATCCCCGGCCCCAACGGTGTCTACAACTTCGACCATATTGGCCGGGGCGGACACGCTTCTGCCACCGGGCAAAAACGCCATAGATCCTTCGCTGCCACGCGTCAGAATGACGACCGCGGGTCCCTTTTCAAGGATCAGGGCCACCTTTTCGTCCAACGAAAGCGGCTCGGCGATGATCCAGTTCACGTCTTCGTCTGACACTTTGACAATGTCGGCGCGCGCGATCATGCGGTCTAGCCGATCCCGATAGCGGCCCAGATCATTCACAAAACCTGGCCGGATATTTGGGTCTATCATGACCACACGGTTCGCACCCTCGCGTTCCAACAACGCCGCATATGTGTCTGCGCCGGGCTCACAAGCCAGACTGATTCCACCAAAATACAACGTCGACACTTCGTCAGTGATCTCAGGCAGATCCTCTACCGACAGCATGCGCCCGGCCGAGTTTTCGTCAAAGAACGTGTAAGTCGCATGACCGTTCAGAAGATGCACAAACGCAAGCGTTGTGGGCCGTTGCGAACGGATCACCAGCGACGTGTTCACGTGACTGGCGCGCAATGACTCGGTCAGCTGATGCCCAAACGTGTCCTCGGACAGCCCGGTCAGCATACCTGCCGGAACGCCAAGGCGCCCCAAAGCGATGGCCGTGTTGAATACGGCCCCGCCGGAATGGGGAACGAACCCGTCGCGCCCGGTATCTGTTGCAGCCGGGATCATATCGATCAGGGCTTCACCGCAGCATAGGATCATAAGTATTCGCTTTCTCAGTTCTTAAATTGTCAATTCGGGTTCACTTGTATCACGAGGCATCCGCAAACTGCGTGACATTGTCCTGTTCAAGACCCGGTCTCTCAACTCATTTATGCGGCCATTCGTTCAAATGCCAAGGGTTTTTGGACCTGTCCCGGAATTGTTTCGCGCCTTTGATTTGGTATTTTGCCACAACGGAAAAATATCATGGCACAGCAACCAACCCCAGAATTCCGCGCGGAAGCAGTGCGAGTAGCGTTGACCAGCGGCCTGCCGCGAATGCAGGTGGCGGCGGATTTTGGCGTCCATTGCCCGGCAGACGATTGCGAAGCAATCTACCGTGAGGGTGCTTCTCGACACTGAGACGTTGGATCCAGCAGAATCGGCGCAATCCTTGGAAGCCAGCCGCCCAGTCCGATCTTGAGCGCGAGGTCGCCGAACTGCGGAATGAGAACCACTTGCTTCGGGAGGAGGCAGAGCGCGTCAGATGTGGGATCGACGGTTGCAAGGCAAATAGGCAATCATCGAGCGGAAGCAGCGTATGACGCCTGAAGGCCACCACCATCGCTTCCTCACCCGCACTCAAAACCGTGGAACTGGGTTCAGTTGGCCCAGTCTTGCGATCTTCTAAAGGGCCCCGCCCAAAACCTGAATCATTGGGGATTCCCTTGAGGCTGAGATTGTGATTCATCCTTTTCAGGAGGACGGATCATGTCAGCACCTTTGCCGAATGAACTTCGAGGGCGATTTCAGCGATATATTGAAGAAGGGTTAAGCGGGCGGGCCGCGGCGTTGCGCCTGAAGCTTTCGCCTTCGACAGGGGCACGATGGTTGCTTGCGATTCGTCGCACTGGTCAAGCGCGGGCTGCACCCCAGGGCCGACCAACGGGCAAGGGGAAACTCGATCCGCATCGTGCCTTCCTTACTGAGATCATTGACTAGGATGCGGATATCACGATGCCCGAGCTGGACGCGGCTCTGTTTGAGACAACCGGTGAGCAGGCGCATCCCAATTCCATCGGCAAGTTCCTCCGTAAGCTTGGGTACACGTATAAAAAAGACATTGGTCGCCACCGAACGCCTGCGTGCGCGGGTAAGGAAACGGCGCGCTGATTGGGAACAGCGGCGCATGCCCCCGATGCGCGCAGCCCCAGAACGACTTGTGTTCACTGACGAAACTTCGGTGAAGACGAACCTGACGCGACAGCGGGGGTGAGCACCGTGCGGCGACCGGCTGGTGATGGATGCGCCGTTCGGGGCTTGGGGTACGCAAACCTTCATTGCCGGGCTAACGGCGGATGCCATGATCGCACCTTGGATGATCAAAGGAGCGATGGACGGCCCGGCAATCGCGGCCTACGTCGAAAAGGTGCTGGTGCCTGAACTCACCCCCGGAACAGTCGTCATTCTCGACAACCTCGCCACTCACAAAAACGCCGAGGCAGCCAAAGCCATGCGCGAAGCCGGGTGCTGGTTCCTATTCTTGCCGCCGTACAGCCCGGACCTCAACCCGATTGAATTGGCCTTCTCCAAACTCAAGTCTCGCCTGCGCCGCATTGGGGCACGCAGTTTCACTGAAATGTTCGCGGCAATCGCTGAGATTTGCGATCTGTACGCACCCGAAGAGTGCTGGAACTACTTCAACGCCGCCGGATATGTCTCAAGTTAAAGGCGGGGTGCTTTAGCGTCTCGCGCTTACGCCACTTGGCAACAGTGTTGACATTGATCCCAAGTTCCCGGCTTGGCGCCACGTTCGTAGCTTGCGATCGCTGTATTGCTGCTCTGACGGCGTGCTTGTCGTCGCGTTCCCATGACGAACTTGTCCCATAATGCTTCCTTCCGTTCCAAAGAATAGATCGCACCATCGAACCATGGGACCAAACACCTAGAGAAAATATGGGCCTCTATGCTTCATTTAACCAAATTTTGGCGGAATCGATATCAGCAACGGCAAATGTACGAAGCTGTGCGCGCGTAAAGACAGCAACTGCACTGATGACATTTTGATCCACGCCTGGTCCGCGACCACACCATTACTCGAAAAATCCTTCATACCTGCCATCCCAAGGCGGGCATCGCCACATGTCGTTCTTGCTGTGAAGCACTTGTAGTCAGGGTTAAAGATATGAGGCAGGTTTGACTCGCTGAGCGGCTCCACTTGAGTGGTCCTATTTGACAGTTTGCGGTGAATGTCGCGTTCTTCGTCGTCATGAATACTTCCTCCATCCCAATTCAGGGAAATCCAGAAATTGTCCTGAGAGTTCGTACTAGTCCACTCTAAATGCTCGAATAATGGCAATCCAGCATGGTGAGTAGTCTACTTGCCCACATCGATGCTACGCTCTGCCAGAAATTCCTATACATCTCGACAAGACAGCCCAAGGCGGCAAGATCAAGGTACTGCGCACTGGATTACCGCTGTCGGAAACCGATGGCGATTGAAAAGACTGCGCACCATCGCTGGCGTCCCCAAAACGGACTTGGCTACAAAGCTGCGTGTTTCTGCAAATTATCGAAACAGACCCGTAATGAGTGTATGTGGTTGTAACGTAATATAGGCGCGAAGTGTTCGCACATCTTACATCCAGTCAGGAGTGCAGGATAGAAACATGATTACTTCTTGACGTTTTCCAGATCCCCCTCTTACATTTGTTAAATATTATCGCGCGAGACTTTTATAGTCAACAGGAGTCAAGATGGGTCACTCGAAGATTCGAAATATGGAAGAATTTGCTGCAATAAGCGGAATTTCCCGTCCGACAGTGTCCAAGTACTTCAACGACCCGGAGAGCGTTCGCAGTTCGACGCGGGCGAAAATCGAAGCCGCGCTTAAAAAACATGACTACCAGCCCAACGTGTTCGCAATGAACCAGAATAGACGCACGACAAAGAACATAGGTGTCGTGGTCCCAAATCTCGCCGACCCGTTTTTTACAGAAATTGCAAGGCGTATTGAGCTGGCTTGCATAGATGCGGGGTATAGCCCCATTGTGCTCAGTTCGCACGGCAGTGCGGCAATGGAACGGGACAACTTGCATTCTCTGAGAGCCCTCAAACCAGCGGGCGTCCTGCTCGCGCCGTTCGGACGGATGTCAGACAAAGAGGCGGTTCAGGCGTTCGACCAAGATTTTCCTCTCGTTCTGTTTGACGCCAACATGAGTGATATCGGTCAGGCTTTTTTTGGAACAAACAATTTCCAGAGCATCGATCTCATGGTGGAGTACTTGTGCCGCAGTGGCGACGCGCCCTGCTTCTTCGAGATGAAGTCCCCGTCAAACCCGAATGCCCACAAGCGCCACCAAGCCTATATTGAAAGCATGGAACGTCGAGGACTTGGGCCACGCGTTTTTCAGGCTGACGGCGAAGGCTGGAGTATAGAAGAAATTGGCAGCATCGAAGGCGGGCGACTGCTATCTTCCAATGCTTTTACAACCAACACAATTCTGTGCAGTAATGATCGCCTTGCAATTGGATTGCTATCGGCAGCCTATAGTCTTGGCCTGCGCGTTGGGCGTGGCAAAAACTGCGACCTTCGGATTGCAGGCCATGACGATCACCCGTTTTCCAGATTTACCTGCCCATCGCTGACGACAATTGCGCAAGACTACGAGTCGATCGCGAATCGTGCCGTTAGCGAACTTTTTGAATTGTTAGAGCATCAAGAACGCCTCTCTGAACGCACAGAGACTACATTTGAAGGGCGTCTAATTATGAGAAATTCAGCCTAACATATTGTATTTAAATGAATTATAGATTTTTCTTTACGCGAGACAATTTTTAATTGACTACGCGTCATCATTTTGAGTAACCTACCAACATCACCCAACTAGGAGGAGATTTGGGATGTCTATCAAGAAAGCACTTTATGCTGCCACGGCAGTTTCGCTTTTCATGGCGGGCGGCGCAGTCGCTGACGGCCATACGAAAGAGCTGACAATCGCGATCGTGAACAACGGTCACATGATTAACATGCAGAAAGTTGCAGAAGCGTATACCGAGGAAACCGGTGTTGCTTTGAAATGGGTTTCGCTGGAAGAAGGCGTTCTGCGCGAGCAAGTACAGTCCGACACAGCAACCGGTGGTGGCCAGTACGACGTCATCAACATCGGTATGCAGGAAGCACCTATCTGGGGCGCTGCTGGCTGGATCGAGCCGCTGAACTTCGGCGCTGATTATGACGCCGACGACATTTTGCCTGCAATCCGTGCTGGTCTGTCCCACGAAGGCACCATGTATGCGGCACCTTTCTATGGCGAAAGCTCGATGGTTATGTACCGCAAGGACTTGACCGACGCAGCTGGCGTATCCATTGCTGACAACGACAGCTGGGACAACGTGAAAGCAGCCGCGGCTGCGATGCACGACCCTGACAACGGTGTTTACGGTGCATGCTTGCGCGGTAAGCCAGGTTGGGGTGACAACATGGCGTTCGTCACAACGATGGTTAACTCCTTCGGTGGTGCTTGGTTCGACAAAGACTACAAACCAACCATCAACTCTGACGAGTGGAAAGCAGCTATCAACTTCTACGTTGATCTGCTGGGCAACTACGGCCCTCCCGGCTCCGAAGGTAACTCCTTCAACGAAATCCTTGCTCTCTACAACGAAGGCAAGTGCGGCATGTGGATTGACGCCACAATCGCGGCATCATTCCTGACAGTTGACGGCGTAGCATACGCTCAGTCGCCAAACGCCGGTAACCCAGTTGGTGCAAACTGGCTGTGGGCATGGGCAATGGCCGTACCTGCGGGCACCGAAAACGCTGACGAAGCAAAAGCGTTCATCGAGTGGGCAACTTCGAAAGAGTACGTCCAAGCCGTTGGTAACCACCCTGATTTCGGCTGGGCAAAAGTCCCAACTGGTCAGCGTGCCTCCACATACGCTCTGCCTGAGTTCCAGGCTGTAGCTGGCTTTGCCGCCGCCGAGATGGCAGCGATCGACTCTGCCGCGCCTCAAGCGACAGACCTGAAGCCATACGTTGGTGTTCAGTTCGCAGCGATCCCGGAATTCCCAGAAGTGGGTTCTGCCGTCGCACAAGAAATCGCTGCGGCTCTGTCCGGTGCCAAATCGGTTGACGACGCTCTGGCGGCTTCGCAAGCAGCAGCTGAAGCAATCATGACCGAAGCAGGTTACTAAAACATTCGGAAGGCCCGGCCGGTCTGGGCCTTCCACCCCACT
The DNA here is from genome assembly GCF_039969785.1 of Shimia sp. Lineage (GTDB taxonomy): Bacteria > Pseudomonadota > Alphaproteobacteria > Rhodobacterales > Rhodobacteraceae > Shimia. Next base: position 212,856 of record NZ_JBDVNC010000016.1, read on the forward strand.
AACCTTGCTGACATCGCGGCTGTTGTTAATAGCCAGCCTGCCAGCACCGCAAAACCCGAACATTCCTAGAAGATTAAAAACATTGCAAGCATTTTGCTTTGCAAGGGGGCTATAAGTCATGTCTAACAGAACGCTTCCACGCCTGCTTCAATCACCAGCAGTTATACTGCTACTGATCTGGATGCTGGTCCCGTTGTCGATGACTCTCTACTTTTCGTTTATTCGATACGTGCTGAACAGCCTGCGCCGTCCCGAATGGACATCACCGGCGCTAAGCAACTGGCGCGGTTTTGGTAACTATGAGTTTGTTCTAAAGTCCAAAGATTTCCTTTTCGCAATTCAGAACAGCCTGCTCATTGTTTGCAGCATTCTATTCCTGACAGTGATCCTAGGCGTCTTGATCGCCGTGCTGATTAACAAGTCCTTCCCGGGACAAGGGATAGTCCGGGTTCTTCTGATTTCCCCGTTCTTTGTGATGCCTGCGGTGAACGCGGTATTGTGGATCAACATGATCCTTGACCCGGTTCTGGGACTGCAAGGTATCGCGGTGGCCGGACTCAACGAAATGATCGACGGGCTTCGGACCGCACCCCTTATCGGAGGATTCTTCAACTTATGGCCTGAAATCAATCCGATTTCGTTCCGTGCCACGCAGACATCCGCCTATGCCGTGATCATGATGGTAACCTGGCAATGGACACCCTTCGCGGTTCTGATCTTGATGACGTCTCTGCAGTCAGAGGATCAGCAGCAGAAAGAAGCCGCAATTTTGGATGGGGCTAGCACATGGTCGCAGTTCCGCTTCCTGACACTGCCGCATCTGGGACGGCCCATCGCGATTGTGGTGATGATCCAGGCGATCTTCCACCTGTCGCTATACGCCGAAATCGAAATTGTAAGCCGGGGCAACGGTAACAAGAACTTGCCCTATTTGATCGGTGAATTTGCCAATAACAACATTGGTGCAGCCAGCGCCACCGGCATCTTCGCAGTAATCCTAGCCAACATTGTAGCGATCTTCTTGCTGCGCGCGGTTGGCAAGACATTGATGGAATAGGAGGAAATCACATGGCTATCGTTGCACAATCCTCGAAATACGGAAAAACCGGTCGGACCATTCTGGCCTGGGCTGTCGGGCTCATATTCTTCTTCCCCATTTTCTGGCTGGTCCTGACCAGCTTCAAGACGGACGCAGATGCCGTGAAACCTGAATACCTGATCTGGTTCACTCCGACGCTCGAAAACTACACGAACATGACGGAGAACTATGACTACTGGCGCTTTGCGGCCAACTCGGTCATCACTTCCGTGTTCGCAACCGTATTTGCGCTCGCTGTGGGCATTCCGAGTGCCTATGCCATGGCATTCAATCCAACGCGAGCGACCAAAGACGTGCTGATGTGGATGCTTTCGACCAAGATGTTGCCTGCCGCTGCAGTACTGTATCCGATGACCTTCCTCACCAAAAGCCTCGGTTTGTTTGATACGCATTTTATGGTTATTTTGGTCCTGTGCCTAATCAACCTACCAATCGTGATCTGGATGCTTTTCACCTACTTTAAGGAAATTCCGAAAGACATCATCGAAGCAGGTCAAATGGACGGTGTGAATACATGGGGTGAGATTCGCGAAATCCTGATCCCACTGGCATGGGGGGGTATCGTCTCAACCGCGCTGCTGTGTTTCATCTTTTGCTGGAACGAGGCCTATTGGACCGTTCGGTTGACCACTACAGAAGCGGCAACGCTCTCTAAACTCATCGAAGGCAACCGCGCACCGGAAGGCTTGTTCTTTGGACGCCTCTCCGCTGTCTCCGCAGCTGCCGTAGGTCCGATCATCGTATTGGGCTGGTTCTGTCAAAAACAACTGGTCCAAGGTCTCACCTTTGGCGCGGTCAAATAACTCGGGAAATAGGAAAAGATCATGGGACGTATTGTACTTGAAAAAGTAACCAAGAGCTTTGGAGACACACAGGTGATCCCGCCCTTGGACCTGACTATCGAAGACGGTGAGTTTGCCGTTTTTGTTGGCCCCTCTGGGTGTGGTAAATCCACGTTGTTGCGTGTCATTGCAGGGTTGGAAGACGCCACCTCGGGCAAAGTCCTCATCGACAATGAAGATGTCACTGAGGTCTCCCCTTCAAAACGCGGGCTGGCTATGGTGTTTCAATCCTATGCGCTTTACCCGCATATGACCGTGCGAAAGAACATTGCCTTCCCAATGCGGATGGCGGGTATGAGCGAAGAAGAGCAGAACAAGCGCATTGAAGCCGCAGCTGAATCGCTGAACTTGACCGATTATTTGGACCGCAAACCGGGCCAACTATCCGGTGGCCAGCGCCAACGTGTCGCCATTGGGCGTGCCATTGTGCGCGATCCATCAGCCTTTTTGTTTGACGAACCATTGTCGAACCTTGATGCCGCCCTTCGGGTTGGCATGCGTCTTGAGATCACCGAGATGCACGAGCGCATGAAGACCACGATGATCTACGTGACACACGATCAGGTGGAAGCGATGACTATGGCCAACAAGATCGTTGTGTTGCGAGCTGGTGTGATCGAGCAGGTTGGCAGTCCGCTGGAGCTTTATCACCGCCCCTGCAACAAATTTGTGGCTGGCTTTATCGGCAGCCCGAAGATGAACCTGATTGAAGGGACTGAGGCCAAAAAGCACGACGCAGAAACCATTGGCATCCGCCCCGAGCATGTCGAAGTTTCGAAAACCGACGGCTTGTGGAAGGGCACCGTTGGTGTGGCGGAACATCTAGGTTCAGACACTTTCATCCACATTCATGGGATTGAAGGCTGTGACCCGATGACAGTGCGCGCGGCAGGCGATATCGACGTCAAGCACGGCGACATCGTTTATCTGACACCCGATGCCACGCAGATTCACAAATTCGATGACAAAGGTCTGAGGATCGACTGATGCAGCTGGCTGGCAAAACAGCCCTAATCACAGGGGCCGCCCGAGGAATCGGGCGGGCCTTTGCGGAAGCTTATATCCGTGAAGGCGCCCGTGTCGTCATCGCGGATATCGACGCGGCGCGCGCTCTTGAGACCGCGGGCGAGCTTAGTGACATGGCGCTGGGCGTGATGATGGATGTTACCGATCAGGCCAGCATCGACGCTGCCATCAACGCAGCAATTGGCGCCCTTGGTGGCATCGACATTCTGATCAACAATGCAGCCCTCTTTACCGCCGCACCTGTTGTTGAGATCGAGCGCGCAGATTTTGACCGCGTTTTTGACATCAACGTCTCAGGCACCCTCTTTACCATGCAGGCCGTCGCTCGTCACATGATAGAACGCGGTCAGGGTGGCAAAATCATCAATATGGCCTCTCAGGCTGGACGGCGCGGCGAACCACTGGTGGCGGTTTACTGTGCGACCAAGGCCGCGGTGATCAGCCTCACGCAATCTGCGGGGTTGGACCTGATCAAACACGGCATCAACGTCAATGCGATCTCACCAGGTGTGGTGGACGGAGAACATTGGGACGGCGTCGATGCGTTCTTTGCCAAATATGAAGACAAGGCGCCAGGCCAAAAGAAACAAGAAGTTGGTGCCGCCGTGCCCTTTGGGCGCATGGGCACACCGGATGACCTGACGGGCATGGCCGTCTTTCTTGCAAGCGACGCGGCGAACTACATCGTTGCGCAAACCTACAATGTGGATGGTGGACAATGGATGAGCTGATCTCTCTATCGAACTCGACACTTGAGCAATTGACCGTCGAGCGTCCCCGCTACGACCGTGCTTTGCTCACCCCCGGTATCGTGCATATCGGAGTTGGAAATTTCCACCGCGCCCATCAAGCATGGTACCTGCATCGCCTGATGCAGGCAGGCCAAGCACAGGATTGGGCGATTATCGGCGCAGGCGTGCGCCCCTACGACGCCGCGATGCGGGAAAAACTGCTGGTGCAAGACTGCCTGACCACGCTGATCGAACTTGATCCGAAGAACGTGTCAGCCGAAGTGGTAGGGTCGATGATCAACTACCTGCCCATTGAGGAAGGCAACGCTCCACTAATCCGCCAGATGACAGACCCGGCCATACGCATAGTCGCCATGACCGTTACCGAAAGCGGTTATTACGTTGACCCCGTCAAGAAAAGCTTTGACGTTGCTCATCCTGATCTGGTCTTTGACGCAGCCCACCCGGATACGCCCCGTACCGCTTTCGGTGCGATCGTTGCAGCCATGCGCCTGCGCCGCGACGCTGGTTATTTGCCGTTTACCGGCCTCAGTTGTGACAACCTGCAGGGCAACGGTGATATCATGCGTCAGACCGTCGTGTCTCTTGCACGGATGTCTGATCCCGAACTTGCTGAATGGATCGACACCAATGCAACCTTCCCAAACTCAATGGTCGATTGCATCGCCCCAGCGACTGGCCCAAACGAACTAGACTTGGCTGCGAATTTCGGGATCAAAGACGCCGCAGTGGTAACCCACGAAGCCTACCGCCAATGGGTCATCGAAGACAAATTCTGTAGCGGACGCCCAGAATGGGATCGGGTGGGCGCAACCTTCTCGAACGATGTCCATGCTTACGAGACCATGAAGATCCGAATCCTCAATGCTGGTCACCAGATTATAGCCAATGTAGGCGAGATCCTCGGTATCGAAACCATTGCCGAATGCATGGAAAACCCCGGCATTTTGGCTTTCTTCGGCAAAGTTCAAAGAACCGAAATCGCACCAACGGTCTCCTCAGTCCCCGGCAAGACATCAGTAGACTATGTGAACCTTATCGAAGAACGGTTCTCGAACCCACGGATTGTCGATACGACAAAGCGGGTAGCATTCGACGGTTCCGCGCGTCACACGGGCTTTGTCCTACCTATTGTGCGCGATCGGCTTTCAGCCGGGCGCTCCGTGGAGGGTCTTGCTCTTGTGGAAGCACTATGGGCACGCATGTGTGCTGGCAACCGAGAAAATGGCAGCGTGATTGAAGCGAACGATCCAATCTGGGAGGATTTGACTAGAATTGCGCAAGATGCGAAGGCCCGACCGGCTGCGTGGCTGGAGCAGAGCAAGATCTATGGCGATCTGTGCGATTCTCAATCTTTCTCAGACGCATTTTGCAAATGGCTTCCGTTAATCTGGAGTCAAGGTTGCGAAGCTTGTTTGTCTGAGTACATCGTGTCTTCGCGAGTATAAGCGTCCTTCTGAATTACTTTTAGCTGAATACTATCGACGGCTGTGTCGCAAAATTTCCGATTTGATAGGCAATAGAGGTGAGCCTCCCGCTTTTGAAGTGGTAATAGGTGGTCCAACATTTTCGACCAGTTTGCAGCTTTGTTAAGATGGATCAGGATTTCACACCAGGCTGCTAATCTCATTGGTTCTTTTTGCTCGCATATGCTTCGTCAGGGGTCAAGATTCCTTGGGTCGAGTGCGAACGTTCGGCGTCGTAATAAGTCAGCCATATTCCGATGCCCACTTTCTCTTCTGAGCCCTTTTAAAGGCATGCAGATAGACGCATTCATACTTCAGAGACCGCCAGAGCCGCTCTATTATGCGGTTGTCACGCCACGCGCCTTTCCCATCCATGGTGATCTTGATATTTGCGTCGGTCAGCACGTCGATTCAGCCCCAGATGGTGAACTGTGGATCTGACACGGCTTCGCGCCGGCCCAAGCGCTCGTTTAAGCCACCTTCCTTTCGAAGGCGACAGGGTTTTTCCAGCTCAGTGCTGAGTGGCGGCGTCGCGGATTGTAGAACCCATTGATGTACTCAAAGATCGCCATCTCAGCTTGCCTGCGGGTTTCCCAAGTTTCGCGCCAGATCAGTTCAGCCTTGATCGTCTTGAAGAACGTTTCGACAGCGGCGTTGTCATAACAATTACCCTTCCCAGACCTCGATATGTTGAATCGGGCTGGCGTAAGATTTTCTGATAGTCGTGCGAACAATATTGTGACCCACGTTCCGTGTGATGAATGCAGCCTTTGGGCGGTTGCCGGAAAGCGATAGCCATCTTCAACGCCCGGATCGCGAGGTCGCGCTTCATGCGGTTGCTGACGGCCCAACCGATCACGCGCCGAGAATGCAGGTCGAGAATGTCGGCAAGATATAGCCAGCCTCCACGCGTCCAGATGTAGGTAATGTCACCAGCCCACTTCTGATTTGGCTGATCCGCTGTGAAGTTCCGATCCAAAAGGTTTAGCGCGATGTTAAACTTGTGGCCGCTATCCGTCGTAGCCTTATGTTTGCGCGTTCTGACGACCGATATGCCGTTCTGGCGCATCAAACGCCCCAAACGGCGGTGACCAACGTTCAGGCCGATCTCCTTCAACTCTTCTGTCATCCGAGGCAGACCATAACTGCCCAGGCTGAGACGCTACTGTTCTTTGATATGCGCTAATGTGACCAAATCAGATCGTTGTCGGCGACTGGCAGGACGGCTGCGGAATGCTCGCAAGCTACGAGAACTGACGTTCATGACACGACACATCCGGCCAATGGAAAACGTAGATTGGTGCTCCTCGATGAACTTAAACCTCACGGCTTTTGGCTCGCGAAGAACACCGTGGCCTTCCTAAGAATCAGCCACTTCGGATGGGACAGGTTCCAACGCAAATCCCAACGATTTGGCCCGACGTTGTAAATTGCTCAAAACACGCCGTCTGTGTCGTTCATCGTATGCAGCTGCGCCTTGATCTTGATAGGTCATGCCTTCGCGGATTGCGTTGTAGAAGAGGACTGCGATCTTGCGGGCCGTTGCCGTCACCGCTTTCTGTTTACCGATCCGTGCTGAGAGGCGCCGATAGAACGCACCCAAGGCCGTGCCACTTCGGCCAATCGTCACGGCTGCCAATCGCAAAAGGGGTGCGGCACGGCTTGAAGATCGGCGTGTCTTTGAGGACAACAACTTGCCTCCGGAGATTTTATTGCCCGGCGCGAGGCAAAGCCATGATGTGAAGTGCTTAGCGCTCTTCCATGCTCGCAGGTTCGTACCGTATTCGGCCATCAACTTCAATGCCAGTGACGGACCAATGCCATGGATTTGCGTCAATCTAACCCAAGTACGCCGTAGAGAGCAGCTCGAACATCAAATGCCGGAGCGTTGTGCTGCCTGCCCTTGATCCGCGCTTTGGGGAGGGGATCCTGCTTTCCGTCCCCCTTACTGTCAAAGTGTTGACCGCCGCTTCAAGCTTGCTGTCGCCGGCCGCAATCTGGGCTTTGTAAAAATCGTAGAGTTCAAGGGACTGTGTCAGCGTGAAAACATGTTCGTCACGGTCGTTGCCGACCAGGGCGGTCTTGATCGTCTTGACTGAGGTTTTGCATCGGATATCGCGGTACGTGGCCAAGACTTCAGCGTCACGTTCCCCTGCAACGATGGCACGGATGATCTTCATCCCTGTAGCGCCAGTAATGTCGGAGACAACATGATGCAATTGCAAGTTCATCTCCATCAGTGCCTTCTGCATGTGCTGAATGTGGCAGCCGAATACTCGGTCAGGCCTTCGCGTTGGCGCATGTACGCACGTAAGGTGGCAATCTCTGCCTCAGGGCGGAAGCTTCCGTGCAACAGGCCATAGGAATGCAACTGTCGTAGCCAACTCGCATCGCTCACATTGATTTTGCGCCCCGGTTCATTTTTGGGATACCGGTGTTCACAAGGATGACCTCAAATCCATGCGCTTCCAAAATATCAAAAGCCGGGATCCAGTAAACACCTGTCGATTCCATAGCTACTGTCGTGACACCGCAAGACTGGAACCAGTCGGCAAGATCATGCAGGTCTTGGGTAAATGTCCCGAACGCGCGTACAGTTGTCGCAGCGACATCAGCGATCACCGCTGCCATATGCATTGTGGAGCAAATATCGACGGCTGCCGCAGTTGGATTGACCAACTTCGAATCCGGGTGGCCGCCGGTCTTACGCTTTGTCATGGCGTCTCCTCCGCTTTGATCGAACGGCGTGGGCCATGCAAGTTCGTCATCTTCCTAACCGGGATCACCGCAATGGCAGCGTCACCACTCTGAAGTGCGCATCAGCCCATGTGCCACGTTTTTTAACAGGGTCAGAACCACCAATAAGCCATCGGCAACTGCCCTTCGCATCCAACATAGCATAAGCTGTTTATGCCGCGCAAAGGCGGGCAACGGCCCGGAACGGTTTTTTAACACTTCCCTCTCCTCCTTGAGAATGCGGTTCTCACGTCGAAGCTGATCCTTCTCTTGGGCGAGGCTTAAATCCTCCTTCGACACCACGTCTGTGTCTCTGTGCGCCGCGTCCCATTTGTTCAGCGTCGACATCCCAACGCCAAGGTCACCGGCCACCTGCTTACGCGTTAGCCCGCTTGTCAGATCAGCGCTATGCGCACCGCATCTTGGCGGAATTCGTCCATACGTTTCAGTCCCATAGTATGTCTCCCTTGTTGCAGTAAATGCTATCAAAGGAGCGGCATCAAACCGCGACAGGTCCAGCCCAGATTGGGGTCTCATACATACCAATGGTCATGATGTCGAAAGCACCACCTTTGGTCGAGATGTCTGTTGTTACGCGCTGGCGCAACACATTCTCTTCCAAAACTACCCAGTCAACGTCGTGACCGGTTTTTGCAGTGAAATCGTCAGTCAGACCCTGCATGCGGACCATGTCGCCGTTGTTCACTGTCGCAATAGTGAGTGTTTCTGCATAAGCCGTTCCGGCCATAACAACCGATATGGCTGTTGCCGCACGAAGTGCGTTCTTAATAAGCATCCGTTACCTCCCTGTATTTGGATGTTGCAAGATAACGATAGCGTCCAGCCTTGCTTGCCGTCAACAATTTCTTTTACGCGTGTAAAGTTTTGTTTTTTAATCGTTCAAAAACAAACTATTAAGCTGACCCTCTCATGATCAACTTGCCGTCAAAGAACGTAACCTCACGCGAATCAAGCCTTGTTCCGGCCTCAATCACACCAAAAAGCGTCTCTGCGCTTTTTGTGGCGATGGCGGAATAATCCTGTGCCACCGTGGTCAAAGTCGGGCAGGTATATCGCGAAAACGGGTGGTCATCATGTCCGGCAACCCGCAATGCGCACCCTGCCCCGATGCCAACTTTTTTGCCCGCCTGATACGCAGCCGATAAAAACCCGATTGCAAGCCGGTCATTACTGCAAAGGATGGTATCGGTTGTCAGGTTGCCGTCCCGAATGATCCGCGACCCTTCGCGAAAGCCGATTTCCTCGAACTCCCACCCTTCGCCAGGCGCCTGAATCAATTGCGGTGTATGTCCCAGTTCATCCATCGCCGCCAAATAGGCCGACCGGCGTTTATATGCGTTTGGGTTGGTCGGTTTCTCCATTTCAAAAAATGCAGGCGGCTCGCCCGTGCGGCACAGATAATCAACGATCAGTCCAATGCCCTGAAAGCTATCCAATCCGACAAACGCTTCGCCCACGCCATCAATGCTGGAGTCAAACAGAACTGTCGGCACCTCTTCGCAAAACGCTGCGATCCTGTCCGCGTCTGACAAACGCCCCAGTGGCGCCAGCAACACACCCGCTGGTTTGATCAACCGCAAGTTTTCAAGATTGTCGATTTCCTGCTCAGGGTCACCATGCGAACCCAGCAACACCGGGCGAAACCCAGCCTCTAAAACCAACGTCTCGATAACACGGGCGATTTCGGCAAAGAAAGGGTCAGCCAGATAAGGCACGACAATACCAATATTCTTGGTCAGCCTGCGGTTCTGGTTAATCGCATACATGTTCGGGCGATAATCAAACCGCTCCAGCGCCTCTTCTATACGCCTGCGTGTGGTTTTGCGCACGCTGCTCGGATCGTTGAAAAATTTTGATATCGTCGGACGGGACAGTCCGCTGACGGCTGCGAACTCTTCCATATTCTTAATCTTCTGATCGTCCATAAACTGGGGGTCTTTCAGGATTGGTGAGCCGAAAATGCAGTCGTCTCATCTATCAATAGTTTACGCGCGCAAACTTTTCCAGTGTAATTTCAAATGCAGACGCTGCGGAACAAGTTACCGTTTACTTAACAAGTTGGCCATCAATCGAAAAGCGCCTGGTACCAGATTTTCCATCTGGTGATGCAGGATAAGCGAAGTGTGCACATGACGTCCCCGCCCGACGTCTCCCACCAACAACGCGCCGCGCTGCGATGCCTCCTCAGGGTCGGCCATTTCAATCAACGGTATGTATGCCGCGTCCCAGCTCTTAGCAAAATACAAACCTCTCTCCTTAACCCACCCGGCCCAGTCCTGAGGTCCGATCTGATTGGGCGTCTGAAAAATCGAATGTTCGGCAAGATGGCGCACCTCTGCCGTCTCGTCCGTGACCCGCCAGCGCAAAGACGGCTGTCCGATCTCGATATGTCGTGGTGGGGTCGTGACGGGATCCCAGTTGTCCCACGGGCGGTGATACAAAGTCACAAGCGTACCTCCCGTCTCGACCCAGCGATGTAGTGCGGGCATCGCTTCGGACAGGCCGGGCCGGAACCGCAGGGCAAAAATCCCAATGACAATGGTGTCAAACGCGCTCAGTGCGGCGTCACTTGTCAACATCTCATCAGTCACGCCTGTCACATCCATGCCCAGCGCGCTCAGCCAATAATCGACGCGGTCATTTCCCGCCCCGACATACCCAACCCGCACATCCGGCAATTGCGCCTCAAGCGCCAGAACCCTCAATTGAGCTGCCGATGACACCGCCGTCGGCGCAACATGCGCATACGCAACCGTATCGACAGTTTGCGCAGGGACTCCCCCTGACAGCACCGGCAATTCATAAAGCCCGGCTGATAATTGCTTTGGGAAGTCGATCGAGAAATCCCCGTCCGCTCCAGCGACACGCCAGCCCTCCGGCGTCAAAATTGTGGCATCGGCCGGTTTGGGATAGACGCCATCAACCCGAGTGGTGAGCGTCTGGCCGGGCTGGCTTAAATTGACCAACCGCGCTGCGGGGCTGACATGCGCACGGCACGCAGGCAGCACAACGGGCGGATTGTCCATTGGCATGCGCAAAGACACGTTCGCGCCACGCCACGTAATCCAGACCCGACACGCCGGCGCATCCGGAACCATCGGATCATAAATTGCGCGACACCCGTCGCTTTCAAACGCATTTTCAGAGATGCGCAGCACGCCACTGGCTTCTGACCAGCCATCCGGCAACTCAAGCGAGGCGCGCACATCCTCGGCCAACCCTTTGCCCACGTCCAATGTGATCGCGGTTTCTGATCCCGGTGAGACAAATGCATCCTCGGCAAAACACGTCACATCCACGCCCAGCGCCAGTTGCACAACGCGAGCAAGCTGCACCTCTTTGGCATCCAGTCTGTGATCGACCTCGTCCCTAACCGCTGCAGGGCACGCCAACCGAACCCTGCCGATCAGCGAAAGTGCGGCAATCGCCGCCTCGGCCACCGCTTCAAAGTTCGGATAGGCTGCCACGGCGATATCGATCTGGCCCTGCGCAGCGCGCAAATCATTCGCCACGACCTCGGCCCCGGGCAGCGCTGCCAAATCTCCGACCGTCACACAAAGCCCAGAAGACAGATCGTGATCCGGTCCATCAACATGGCTTTGCGCCAGATGCAGCGGCCAATCCCGCGAATGCGTGGCGCTTTGCCAGCGCCCCATGCCTTGCGTGCGATGAAAGCCGCGCGACTGTTGCCCGATACGCTCCCAGCTCCATCCGCTGACCTCATCGCACCCCGAACCGTCAATCGTGAGGGTCGCAGGCGGCGGGGGCAAGTCATCATCATAAGATTGCCCCGCCCCGGACCACGCGGGCAGATACATTTTTTTCACCTGCCAGAGCGGGCGGTTGGACGGAAACTCAGGATCAGCCGCAGCTGCCATCACCTCATGTGCGACCTCGGTCATGGCACGGTGGTGCCCATGCTGCCCCGGCACGTCCAGAAAGGTCGGGCAGATAATGTCTGGCCGTTCAACACGGACAATGTCGACAAACCGCGCCAAGGTGCGTTCATGCCCCCATCGCCCCAAAGTCTCGGTACCGCTCTTGGAGAACCCGAAATCCGTGATCGTGTCCCGCGCAGTCTCGGAATGCCAGTACATCCGCATGCCCAACACATCGCAGGCTCGCTCCATCTCGCGCGTGCGCAACGCCCCCAGCGCCGCACCAGACTCGGTTCCGATGTCATTCTGCCCGCCCTCGCCCCGGGTCGAACAGGCATAAGACAGGTTGACCCCATCACGAAACGCCAGCGCCGCCAACATGCCGGTAATCTCATCATCCGGATGTGCGCCGGTTTGCATAAAGCGCACCACCGATGTCAGCGGTCGCAAGGCCCACCACAACTCCATAATGCGGGGACGCGCACGCAATTGCTCAAGTCTCATCTGATCGGGCGTCGGCATCAAACCTCCTGCGGCTGTTGCACAATTTTGGGAGTGAACGCCTGATTAACCACAAGTGCCGCAGCCCCAAGGGTCGCAGTCATGCGCCCCGATGTGCCCCGACTCAGGCGCGGAAAGCTGCGGTCGGGTCGGTTCGAAACAGAACTGTCCAACAACGGCGTGGTGCACACCAGATGGTCCAGAATATTATCCGGCATCGCGCCGCCCAGAATAATTGTCTGCGGATCGAAAAGGCATTCCACCGTGGACACCGCCGCCGACAAAGGTTCAACCGCACGTTCAAGCCATGAAACCAAAGACGGGTTTTCGCGCCGGAACAGCTGCGACAAATCTTCGACACTTGTGGCCTCAAACCCATCCGCCCTAAGCGCCCGGGTCAGCGACAACCGACTGACCGCATCCTGCAACGCAACCAGCCCATTGTCCGACGGCACCCTAAGATGTCCAATCTCACCCGCGTTGCCAAAGGCACCGGCCATCAGCCGCCCCTTGTGAACAACACCCAGCCCAAGCCCGGCTCCGAAATAGATATAGGCATAGCTTTCCAGACCTTGCGCGACCCCGGAAACTTTTTCCGATATGGCCGCCGCATTGGCATCATTTTCGACAACCACCGGCAGCTCCAGCACATCTGACAACCAGGATTGCGGCGACGTGTCGTCCCAGATCGCCAGCTCAGTGGCACCGCCGCGCAACCCGGTTTTTCCAAAGGGTCCGGGCATCACGACACCCACACCCAACAACGCGCTTTCAGACACACCTGCGCTTTCCACCACAGCCGTTTTCATGTCCCCGACAGCCCGCGCCACATCAGCACGATTTCGGATCGCCATCTTCTTGCGCTTCAGCGCAACCGGCTCGCCACACAGATTAAGCAACGCGGCAGAGATGGCATCCGGCCTGATCTCAATACCAACCGCAAATCCGCCATCGGGGTTCAGCGCATATTGCGCCACCGGCAACCCGCGAGAGGCCGCACGATAGCCTTTTTCCACGATCAACCCGTCGGCCAGAAGGTCTGCAATAATGTTTGACACCGCTTGCGTAGACAGCCCGGATGCGCGCGCGATCTCGGCACGGCCAATTTTCACGGCATTCTGAATGCGACCCAGCACGACCTGCCGGTTGTGGCCGCGGGACCGTCCGGCATTCGCGCCGACTATACTGTCAGATTGGGTGATCATGTTATTCGATTAACTCAACTTACTTGATAATTCAATACAGTTGAGCTAATCCTTCGGGTACATGCGGCCCCGCCCAAAGCTGGATTTCAGCTTGGGCTGGCGAGAACAGCAGGGAGACAATCTATGAAATTCGGTACGTTCAAGGCGATTGCGCTGGGCGCAGTCACAAGCACGATGGCACTGGTTGGCTCGGTCGCCAACGCTGTGGAAATTGAGTATTGGCAATATTTCTTCGATGCCCGCGTTGCGGCGATGGATCAGCTCATCGAAAACTTCGAAGCGGCCAATCCCGACATCACCGTCAAAATGACCCACTTTCCTTATGCGGACTACCGCACCAAGGTCGCCGCTGCGATTCCAGCAGGCGAAGGGCCCGACGTGGTACAGCTGTTTTACGGATGGCTGAACGACTATGTGGCGGCTGACCTGATCCAGCCCCTGCCCGCAGATACGTTCCCGGCCAGCATGGTGGACAAAGAATTCTTCCCAATGGTTCAGGCCATGAAAGATGGCGATCAGTATTGGGCTTTGCCGACCGCCGTTCGGTCCCTTGCGTTGTTCTATAACACCCGCCTGATGGAAGAGGCCGGTGTCACAGCGCCCCCGACCAATTTTGCAGAACTGCAGGAAGCTGCCGCCAAAATGACCAAGCGCGATGGCGCTGGCAACATCACTCAGGTTGGCATGACGGCCGGTATGACCGCGCAAGATCACCACTGGTGGCGCGAAGGTCTGATCCGCCAGATGGGCGGCGAGCCTTATACGGATGATTACCATACCGTAGCCTACAATTCAGAAGCAGGCCTAAAAGCATTGGAAATGTATGTTGGCATGGCTGACGGCGACGACGCGATTACGGCCTTTGGCTTTATGGATGAACCTCAGGCCGCTTTCAAAGCGGGCCGCGCAGGCATGCATATCGACGGCTCGTTCCGGATTGGTTCGCTCAACAAAACACGTGGGCTGAAATGGGGCGTAACCGAACTCCCCGCCACAGCAGACGGCACCCGGTCCAATTATTCCTCTTATTGGGTTAACGCCATCACCACCAAAGCGACTGACGAAAAATACGACGCTGCGGTGAAGTTCATGCAATATGTCACCTCGGATGAGGCGATGCAGGTCTGGCTTGATGTGGTTGGTGAACTGCCCGCAAAACCTTCTGTTGGTCTGACGGATGAGAACGCCAACAACGAAGTTTACGGCCCCTTCATTCGCGGTCTGGCCTATGCCAACACCACCAAGTTCGCCAATGAAAGCGCGCAGCGTCAGCTGATGGTGGAAATGGTCGAACGGATCACGCTTCAGGGCATGTCAGCCGCAGACAGCCTCGCCATTGCCGCCGAAGCTGAGCAGAAGATCCTCGACGAATACTACGCCGACTAACCCGATTGGTCCCGGCACTGTCGCCGGGACCCTTCCCTTCGGAGCGCGGCATGAAATTCTACCGCAACCTTACAATAAAACAAAAACAGATTGTCTGGGCCTGGTCCTTCCTCGCTCTGCCGGTCCTGTTTTATTCCGTGATCCGGTTCTACCCAACCGGTAACGCCATCCTGATCAGCTTTCAGGACTGGAACCTGCTGGGCGCGCGCACTTGGACGGGTCTGGACAATTATGTCAAGCTGTTCTCTGACCCCGTCTTCTG
This sequence comes from Shimia sp., assembly GCF_039969785.1. Classification (GTDB taxonomy): domain Bacteria; phylum Pseudomonadota; class Alphaproteobacteria; order Rhodobacterales; family Rhodobacteraceae; genus Shimia. Next base: position 228,030 of record NZ_JBDVNC010000016.1, read on the forward strand.
GAAGGTCTTCAAGAACACCTTTGTCTATCTCCTGCTCGGCACTCCGATCAGCCTCGTTGTGTCCTTTGTCATAGCCTACCATCTGGACAAGCTTCGTTTCATGCACGGCTTTTTGCGCCTGCTCTATTTCCTGCCATTCATGACCAGTGCGGTGGCGATGGCCTGGGTGTGGCGCTGGTTCTATCAACCCGTCCCCATCGGCCTTTTTAACAATTTCCTGGCCACATTCGGCATACCGCAGATCAATTTCCTCAACTCCACCACCAATGCGCTCCCGGCGATCCTTGCCCCTGCCATCTGGGCGGGCCTCGGCTTTCAGATCATCATCTTCATGGCCGGTCTGCGTGCGATCCCCAAAAGCTACTACGAGGCCGCCCATATCGATGGTGTATCTTCGTGGACCGTCCTTTGGGAGATCACCATTCCGCTGCTGAAATCCACCATCGTGTTTATTGTTGTGTTCTCCTCAATTGGTTTCCTGCGCATATTTGACCACGTCTTCAACATGACCACGCTGAACCCCGGCGGACCGCTCAATTCTACCAAACCGTTGGTTCTGATGATCTATGAAACCGCCTTCAGCTCGTTTGACATGGGCTATGCTGCTGCCCAGACGGTGGTGCTATTCGTTGTGTTGCTGATCGTCAGCCTGCTGCAACTGCGCCTGATGAGGGACCGCTGATGGCTGTGACCGAAGACATCCGCGCCAGCTCTGACACCTTGCTGAACGTCAAGCCACCCCGACGCCCCGCAAACATGGGACAGATCATCCGCTTTCTGCTGTTGTTTCTGGGCGGCATCCTGATGGTCATGCCCATCGCCTATATGTTTTCAACCTCGCTCAAATGGCCGCACGAGGTCTATAATCTGAAACTGATCCCCGACGAACCAACCATCGAAAACTATACTTATGTGCTGGAAGATGGCCGGTTCTTTGGATGGTTCTCAAATTCCATCGTGATCGCCACAGTCACCACAATCTCGAATGTGCTGTTTGACAGCCTTGTCGGCTACACCTTGTGCAAATTCCGTTTTCCCGGGCGCTACATCGTGTTCATCGCAATCCTGTCGACGCTGATGATCCCGACCGAAATGCTGGTGATCCCTTGGTATTTGATGAGCCAACAGTTCGGCTGGCTCGACACCTATTGGGGCATCATGTTCCCGGGGTTAATGACCGCCTTTGGCACCTTCCTGATGAAGCAGTTCTTTGAAACCGTCCCCGACGATTTCATCGAGGCCGCCCGCATTGACGGTTTGAACGAACTGCAAATTTGGTGGACCGTCGCCATGCCGCTGGTCAAACCGGCGCTTGCTGCGCTGGCCATCTTTGTCTTCCTGGGCAACTGGACTGCCTTTATCTGGCCGCTGATCGTTACGAACTCGGTGGAAATGTACACGTTGCCGGTTGGGCTTTCCTCCTTTGGTGACGAGGCTGACGTCGCATGGGAACTGATCATGACCGGCGCGGCCATCTCAACAATCCCCACGCTGATCGTGTTTCTGATCTTCCAGCGGTTCATTATCCGCGGTGTGGTTATGGCAGGGCTCAAAGGATGATCAAGGTCGAAGCTCTGGATCATGTACACCTTTATGCCGCCGATACCGACGCGGCCGCAGACTGGTACGGACGTGTTCTGGGTCTGCGTGTGCTGCCATCGTCGCGCCGCCTGAAGGATGGCAAATACATGGCCACCCCCGGCGGCCAGTATTGCGCCACGATCTTTGTCGGCAAACCGCCCTCGGACGGAGATCACACCACAGCTTTCCGTGTCTCAGGCCAGACCTTCATTCAGTTCGCCCAAACCCTGCCCCACCCAGACGTTATTGCCCGAAATGGAAGGCCGCTTCGGGTACAAGACGCCGAAGACCATCAGCTGGCCTTTTCATTCTATTTTCAGGACCCTGATGGCAATCATCTGGAAGTCACCACCTATGACCACACGCCCGTGCGCGATTGGGTCACCTCCAACAAACCGGGCACACCATGACCGACACGTCCAAATTCCCCGACCCGGTCTACCGGGACACTGTGTTGGCCCCGCTGTTTGAGGGCGTCAAAGCCCACTATGCGGCAGGAATGGACCGGATCAATCAAGCCCATCTGGTCATGCTGGTCGAAACCGGCATCCTGTCTGACAAGGACGGCCAGAAAATCGCCGAGGCGCTCAGCCACATTCAGACCAACACCAATCTCGCTGCACTCTCCTATACAGGCGAACACGAAGACTATTTCTTCTGGGTCGAGGCCCAGCTCAAATCCCGCCTTGGTGATCTTGGCGGCGCGTTGCACACGGCCCGGTCGCGCAACGATATGGACCACACGCTTTTTAAAATGACGCTGCGCCAAAAAGCGTCCGACCTGATGGTTCAAGTGCTCGACCTAACGCGCGCGCTGACGGACAAGGCACAGGCCGAACGTGACACGCTGATCGTCGCCTACACCCACGGCCAACCGGCCCAGCCGTCGACATTCGGGCATTACCTCTCTGCCGCCATCGAAGTGCTGCTGAACGACGCCACAAGGCTGGAGGCCGCCATGGATGGGCTGGATCATTGCCCCATGGGCGCGGCTGCGATCACCACGTCAGGCTTTCCCATCGACCGTACCCGTGTGGCTGACTTGCTGGGATTTGCCGGTCCAAAGCTTAACGCATATGGCTGTATCGCATCGGTCGACTATGTCACCGGGCTTTACTCAGGCATGAAACTGATCTTCCTGCATCTGGGCCGCGTTATTCAGGACATGGCGTTTTGGTCCGCCTTTGAGGTTGGCCAGCTTTATGTGCCCAACGCCATGGTGCAGGTCTCTTCGATTATGCCGCAGAAACGTAATCCGGTGCCCATCGAACACCTGCGCCACCTTTCCTCGGTCACTGTCGGACGTTGTGACATGGTGGTGAATACAATGCACAACACCCCGTTCACCGACATGAACGACAGCGAGGGCGAGGTCCAGCAGGCCGGATATGCCGCCTTCGATAGCGGTGCGCGCGTGCTGAGCCTGATGACCGCCTTGTTGCCCGCCTGTTCGATCAATCCAGACCGCGTAAAGATAACAACTGACGCGGCCTGTATCACCATCACCGAACTGGCCGATACGCTGGTACGTCAGGAAGGTCTCAGCTTTCGTGCCGCGCATGATGTCGCCTCGCGCACATCCCGCGCGGTGATCGAGACGGGGTTGGCGCTTGGTCAGGGCTACGCCGCCTTTGCCGGGGCGTTTCAGGCCGAGACCGGACGCCAGACCAATCTGAGCGCGGCGGAATTTTCGGATGCCACGGCCCCCGAAACCTTTGTCGCCCGTCGCGACCGCCCCGGCGGCCCGGCGCCAACAGCACTGGACGCAGCGCTTAAACAGTACCGACGCGATACCGACGCAATACAGACGCAATACCGAACCCGAATTTCGCGCATTCAAGCGGCCGACACGGCACGCGACGCGGCCTTCAAATCCCTGTTGGAGACCTGACCCCTTGGCCAATCTAGCCCTCCGTGATCTCGTAAAAACATATGATAAAACCGAAGTGCTGCACGGTATCAACCTAGACGTTCAGGACGGTGAATTTGTTGTGTTCGTCGGACCGTCGGGGTGCGGAAAATCCACCACCCTGCGTCTGATTGCAGGGCTGGAAGAGGTCTCCTCTGGCACAGTCGAAATTGCAGGTCGGACCGTCAATAATCTAGAACCAAAGCACCGCGATATCGCGATGGTGTTTCAGAACTACGCCATCTATCCCCATATGACTGTGCGCAAAAACATCGGGTTCGGGTTGCGCAGTTCATCTGCCACCAAGGCCGAAAAAGAACAGCGCATCGACGAGGTCGCCGCGCTTCTGAGCATGACCGATTTGCTGAATCGCAAGCCCAGCCAGCTGTCTGGTGGACAACGCCAACGGGTGGCGATTGGGCGCGCCATGGTGCGCGATCCGGCTGTGTTTCTCTTTGACGAACCTCTGTCCAATCTTGACGCTCAACTGCGCACGCAAATGCGTCTTGAGATTAAGAAACTGCATCAGCGCGTCGGGTCTACCATCATTTTTGTCACCCACGATCAGGTCGAAGCCATGACCATGGCCGATCGCATCGTGATCATGAAAGATGGGCATATTCAACAGGTTGGCACCCCATCCGAGGTGTATCACTCCCCGGCCAATACCTTTGTCGCGCAATTTATCGGCGCGCCTTCCATGAACATGATCCCCGGCTCAGTTGTCGCCGGAGGCGTCGTTCAGCTCGACACCGGTGGGCGGGTGGATATGAAAACGTCCCTGCCTGAGGGTACACAAATCACACTGGGCGTCAGGCCCGAAGATTTCCTGCCCGACGCACCGGCGACGTTGCTCAAAGGCAAGGTCGCGGTCAGCGAACCCCTGGGCCACGAGACGCTGATTTACGTCGAAACAGACGTCGGAGAATATGTGGCTAAGGCCGACGGGCGCACACCGCCTGCTGTTGGTCAGACCGTTGAACTTGGCGCGCTGCCGGAAAACCTTCATCTGTTTGATGCGGCCACTGGCGCCGTGGTGAAATCCTCTGCATGACCGCGCCCTCAACCATACTCTGCGTGGGTCGCCTCTATTGTGATCTGATCTTCACAGACCTGCCGCGCATGCCCACATTGGGCACCGAAGTTTTTGCAGGCGACGTTGGCCTGCACCCCGGCGGCGGCGCCCCCATCACTGCCGCTCACCTGTCGGCCCTTGGCCATCCGTCGGCGCTGGCATCGATCTTGCCCGCTCCACCCTTTGGCGAAATCGTGCGCCAAAGGCTGGAAAGAGAAAACGTAGATCTGAACCTCTGCCAGACAGCCAAACAAGATAGCAAACCCCAGGTGACAATGGCGCTTGTCCATCAGGGGGAACGGGCTTTTGTGTCCCATCGCGCGGGCCCTGCGCTACCTGAAATCCGTGCTGACGATCTGCGCGACAACGGAATTTGCCACATACATATTGGCGAAGCAACCACCCTGACAGATCACCCGAACCTCATTGATATTGCAAAGGATATCGGCGCGACGCTGTCCCTTGACTGCAGCTGGGATGATGACCTTAACGCCTCAAAACTGGCACCACTTCTCAGAGAAGTAGACGTTTTTCTCCCCAATGAGGCTGAATTCCAGATGCTGAAGAAGCTTGGTCTAAAGGACCCATTCGGCAAATTAACTGTGGTGAAACAAGGGGCCGCGGGCGCAATGGCGTTCGGATCGCAGGGCAGAGTTTATCGCCCCGCAATCAAAACCGAAATCGTCGACACAACCGGTGCCGGAGATGCGTTCAACGCCGGTTTTTTAAAGGCATGGACGGAAAACGCCGCACTTAACGATTGTGTGCTGGCGGGTAATCTGGCGGGAGCAAAAGCAACCACAATTCGCGGCGGAATGCCGTCATGTGCGCTGGAAAGTGCGGGATAGCCACGCTCGGCTTGGCAAATGATCCCCGCTGATTAGCGACAAAAGTACAAGACCCCGCCCGAAAAAAGGCGAGAGCTTTCAACTATTCCAAATTCATTATTACCCGTTCAACGCAACAGCGCTGCCGCTTGATCCGGACCCAAAACATCAGGCCGTTCGCAAGTTGTGGTCATGGCGACCCAAGACCGGGTTTCCCCAGAAAGCAAGATCGACGTCATGACATCAACCGCATGCAGAGCCAGCTCCAGACTGCATCGATGCGGCCGCCCTTCGCCGATGGCCAGGATCATGTCCGCCAGCCCGGCACACCGGTAGTTTGCCTGCTCACCGTTATCATGTGTTTCATTAGGAATACCAAAAGGATGGGCGCGCTCTGCGACAACTTGCATATCGCCGCCTTTGTCCGACACGCTCACGTCACCGCCAAAGAAATTTGGATCCGGCACATTCATGCTGCCTGCAGAACCATAAAGCTCCATATTTGGATGAGAGCTTGTCCAGACATCCCAGCTGGCACCAAAGGTAATGATCGCACCGTTTTCAAATTCGAGAAGCGCGTGAATATTGGTTGGCGTCTCAACCGGCACGGTTTCGCCATTTCGGGGACCGTTGGTGATCGTGCGCACAGGAAAGCTGGCTGAGGTCATCGCGCTAACGGCGCGGACCGGTCCAATCAACTGAATAAGATTGGTGATATAATATGGGCCGATGTCCAAAACCGGACCGGCTCCGGGGCGAAAGAAAAAGTCCGGGTTCGGGTGCCAGTGTTCCATGCCATGCGACATCACATGACAGGTGCCACCGATAATTTCGCCAATCTGCCCTTCGTCAATTGCAGCGCGCGCCAGTTGGTGCGCTCCGCCCAGAAACGTGTCCGGCGCTGAGCCAATACGCAAGCCGCGTGCGGTGGCCAGATCGCGCAGCGCCTTTCCTTCTTCCAGAGTCAACACAAATGGCTTTTCCGAATAGACATGCTTGCCCGCTTCCAAAACACGCCGCGACACGTCGTAGTGCACTTCCGGGATCGTGAGGTTAACGATTACGTCAATATCGTCGGCCGCCAGCAAACCGTCGACAGTTTCGGCACGCACCTTAAACTCTTCCGCCCGCGCGCGTGCCGTATCCATGTTGATGTCCGCCACCGCACGCATGTTCAGACCCTGAAACATCGGGCCAAGCCGCAGATAGGCCGCCGAAATGTTGCCGCAGCCAATAATACCAATACCAAGTTCGCTCATGACGCCCTCAAAAATCTGAAACTGTTTTCAATGACCGCTCAGCGAAACGCTGATGATCATTGGGATTGTCATGCTCAACAACATAGCGTTTGACACCTGCCTTCTGCAAAGCAGCATGGATCGGCGCCCAATCAACCGTGCCATGTCCGACATCCGCCCATCCGTCTTCGTCCAGATTTTCACCTTGCGGGGCAATGTCCTTGATGTGCGCGGCGTTAATCTGCCCGGCGAACTTGCCAATTGCATCCAAAGGATCACCGCCGGCACGGATGACCCAGCCCAGATCAAGCTCAAGGCACAGATCAGGCGACGCCTCTGCGATAACATTCAACGGCGTTATACCATTTCCCAGATCAACCAGCTCGAAATCATGATTGTGCCATCCAAAGGTCAACCCGGCGTCCTGAAGCGGCTTACCGGCCTCGACAAGCCGTGCCGCAAATGCCTGCCAGCCTGCAAGGTCTTCAGGGCGATCTTCCGCAGCGATATAGGGTGCGAAAATCGCTTCAAGCCCCAACCGCTTGGCCAAAGCAATTGGTCCGCTTGCGTCGCTCTCAAGTGTTTCAAGACCAAAATGCGCGGTTGTCATGCGCAAACCAGATGCGTCCAGGGCAGCCAAAACCGGGTCTGGCGTTTCCAGAAGAGCGCCATACCCCTCGACCTGTGTATATCCGGCCCTGGAAACCATCGACATGGTTTCATCCAAAGGCCAATTGCGCGAACCGTAAAGCTGATAAGATATAGAAGTCATGATTAACAATCCTGATATTGTGTTCGGCTTACAGCCGCAGTTCGGTTGCGGAATCAAATAGCGACGCGCGGGAAGGGTCAATACCAATGGCCAGATTGTCACCGGCCTGAACCCTGGCGTTGCCTTCCATGCGAATCCGCATTTGATTGCCGTTTAGTGCCGCATAAACCAGCGTGTCAGAGCCCATGGGTTCGACCAGTTCGACCGTTACCGAAGATTTGACTGGTGCCTTGCTGGCAAGTTCCCCTGTGATCAGATGCTCTGGGCGAATGCCGATGGTGACCTCACCCGCATTGTCTTGGTTATCGGCAAATTCATACCCATCCATAGGCATCGTAATGCCGGCTGCCTCGACAGTGTTGCCTTTCAGGTGACCCTTGAAAAAGTTCATTGAAGGGCTGCCGATGAAATCTGCCACATAGAGGTTTTGGGGGCGGTTATATATTTCATCCGGCGTGCCAAGCTGCATGATCTTTCCGCCTTTCATGATCGCAATCCGGTCGGCAAGTGTCATCGCCTCGACCTGATCATGCGTCACATAGATCATCGTGTTTTCCAGCCGTTGATGCAGCCGTTTCAGCTCTACCCGCAAATCTGTTCGCAGCTTGGCATCCAAATTTGACAGAGGTTCATCGAACAGGAAAACATCGACATCACGCACCAGCGCCCGCCCGATGGCAACACGCTGACGCTGTCCGCCAGACAATGCGGCTGGCTTGCGTTTCAGAAGAGGTTGAATTTGAAGAATATCTGCCGCGTTTGAAATCCGCCGGGCAATTTCATCTTTGGGCATGCGCGCATTTTTGAGCCCGAAGGACAGGTTTCCCTCGACCGTCATCTGCGGATAAAGCGCGTATGACTGGAAAACCATGCCGATGCCGCGTTCGGATGGCTCTTTCCAGGTTACGTTTTGGTTGTTTATGAAAATCTGACCGTCGGTGATTTCCAACAGACCAGCGATACAGTTCAACAAGGTTGACTTGCCACACCCCGAAGACCCCAGCAGGACGAGGAATTCGCCCTCCTTGATGTCGAGGTTCAGTTTCTGGAGAACTTTCACCTCTCCGAAATGCAGGTCGAGATCGCGGATTTCGACGGAAGAATTGCTGTTGCTCATTGGGTCAGCCTTTCACAGCGCCAGCGGCAATACCGCGTACGAAGAGTTTGCCTGAGACAAAGTAAATGGAGAGCGGCACAAGGCCAGTGATGATCGTTGCAGCCATGTTGACATTATATTCTCTCACACCCTGCGTTGTGTTGACGATATTGTTCAGCTGAACCGTCATTGGATAGGCATCCGGCCCGGTGTAAACGACGCCAAAAAGGAAGTCGTTCCAGATCCCGGTGACCTGCAAAATGACCGCAACTGTAAAAATCGGTACGGACATCGGCAGCATGATACGGAAATAGATGCCCCAAAACCCCGCGCCGTCCACGCGCGCCGCCTTGAACAGCTCTTCGGGCAGCGAGCTAAAGTAATTCCGGAACAAAAGTGTCAGGATCGGCATGCCAAACACGGAATGCACAAGCACCAACCCGCCAAGAGACCCGTAGAGACCAATCTCGCGCAGCATAATCACTATTGGATAGAGCATGACCTGATAAGGAATAAACGCGCCAAAGATCAGGATGGTGAAAAAGATATCGGCACCTTTGAAACGCCAGTTTGCCAGCGCGTAACCATTAACCGATGCAATCACGATCGAGATCAAAACCGACGGGATTGTGATTTTGACAGAATTCCAGAAACCGCTGCTCAGACCCTCACAAGTCAGGCCGGTGCAGGCCTCGGACCACGCCTTGACCCAAGGGGCAAACGTGATTTCCATGGGCGGCGAAAAAATGTTGCCCATGCGAATTTCGGGCATTCCCTTTAGCGACGTGACCACCATGACGTATAGCGGGATCGCATAGTAAATCGTGACGATCAGCAACGTGCCATAGAGAAAGATATTTTTGCGCGACAAAGCCTTTCCGGGTTTTGGGCCACGTGGTCCCTCAAGCATGGATGTTGAAACATCAACCATTGCGTTTCGAGCCTCCGAATTCGAGAATTGCCCAGGGGATAACGACAAGCGCCACGGTGAGAAGCATCATCGTTGAGGCCGCAAAGCCCTGACCCAGGTTGTTTGCCCTAAACATTGAATCGTAAACGTATTTGGCGGGCACTTCGGTGGCGATACCCGGCCCGCCACCTGTTTGCGCAACGATCAGGTCGTAGAGTTTGACAATGCCAGTGACCACCAGGACCAGCGTGGTGACAAACACAGGGCGCATCATCGGAATGACAATCAAAAGATACGTCTTCCATGCCGGAATGCCGTCGACACGCGCGGCTTTCCATACCTCTTGATCGATGCCACGCAAGCCTGCGAGCATCAGAACCATTACCAACCCGCTGCCCTGCCATAAACCGGCGATCAGGACGCCAAAAATCGCAATGTCTGCAGAGTAAAGAGGGTCAAATGTAAAATTCTCCCATCCCAAACCACGCACGATATTCTGGACACCAAACTCTGGGTTCAAAATCCACTGCCAGACCAGACCGGTGACAACAAAACTCAAGGCGTAGGGATACAGAATGACCGTTCGTATGGTATTCTCAAACCGAATTTTTTGATCAATTAAGGCGGCCAGAATAAACCCGATCACAAAGACCAGCACCAGCATACTCAGCCCGTAGATCGCGAGGTTCTCGATGGACACGAGCCATTTTTTAGTGCTCCAGAGACGTTCGTACTGATCCAGCCCAACCCATTTCAGTCGCGGAAGAAGCCCCGACTTGGTGAAACTGTAGACAACGGTCCAGACGGTGCCCCCAACAAAAACAAAGAGCGCAGTAACGATCATGGGGATCGAGGCGATCTTGGCGTTCATGTTTTGGAACAACTGGTTAGGGCGATGCGAAGCCATTGGCTTGTCCCATTTTCAGTTGAGTGAGATTATCCGGCCCCCCGTAGGGAGCCGGTTCGACCAGGAGGAGTCGATTATTCAGCGTTTTCGATGATGCTCACGAAGTTTGCCTGAGCATCTTCTGCGCTGATCGATGGATCCGCAAAGAACTCTGTGAACAACGTGCTGACCTGATCGTTCGTATCTGGTGTGATCAGCATGTTTACGTCAGGCAGCAACGCCCCATCGGCCAACAATGCGAGGCCCTTTTTCATACAGTCGTTTGCAGTGGAGAGGTCGATGTCACCCCGAACAGGCAACGAGCCTTTTTTGAGGTTAAAGGCGACTTGTGTTTCTGGCTTCAGCAACAACGCGGCCAGCTCTGCTTGCGCGGCAATCTGAGCATCGTCGGTTAGAACCGGAAAGTAGAATGCATCGCCACCAGTGGACAGTCGTGGGTTCGCGCCCAATCCTGCCAGACAGCTATAGTCTTCGCCTGCGACCGCCTCAGCGATAGCGAATTCACCCTGAGCCCAATCGCCCATGATCTGTCCGCCTGCTTTGCCAGTGATCACGAGGTTTGTCGCATCGTTCCAGTTTTGAACAGTTGACTTGGCCGACATGTCGCGGGCTTGGGCTGCGGCCTGAAAAACCGACGCAACATCTTCGCCAGCAGCGATTTCCGCATTCTTGTCGCCATAAACGCCGACAAAAACGTCGCTTGGAAGCAGGCTTGCCATCATCACGTTGAATGCGCCGCCTTGCTGCCAGCCTTGCTGACCCATCGCGAGAGGAATTTTGCCTGCCGCTTCCAAAGCGTCTGCTCCGGCGACAAACTCAGCCCAAGTTGTTGGGACTTCCAAACCGGCATCCTTGAACGCCTGATGGCTAACCCAGAGCCACTGCCATGAGTGAATATTCACTGGAGCGCAATAAACTTTGCCGTCCACGGTACACGCGTCAAGCAGCGACGATGGGTTCACCAAATCGGCCCAACCTTCGGCTTCGGCGATATCGGTGATGTCACGTAGCAAACCTGCCTCGATCAACTCTTCCGCCTGACGGCCGTGGTTGAACTGAAATGCGCCCATCGGGTCGCCACCGGTCAAACGGCTGACCATCACCGCACGCGCCGCCTCGCCGCCCGCGATTGCTGCGTCTACCCACGTGTTACCCGTAGCATCGAATGCTTTGGCAAATTCGCTTACCGCCTGGGCTTCGCCACCTGATGTCCACCAGTGCATGACTTCCAATTCGGTCGCATGCGCGCTGGTCGCACCAACAAGTGCCGCCGTGCAGAGCAGTTTCTTTGCAATCTTCATAGTTCTCTCCTCCCTGAACTAAATCGTTATAGAAACGCCTATAACGTTTTAGATTGACCTGACAAGACATTTTTTCGTAGATCTGCAAGGCGGGGTGCAAATCTTGGCGGTGGTGATTATGATCAATTTAACCTGCTATATGGCGAACATCTGCGCCAATTATCTCCGCCGTCTCAAACGCTTGCTGCGGTTGCAAACAGTGGGCCGACGACGTTAAAAAGCGAGATGTCGCTTTAGAACTGGAAGCCGATGACAGAGAAGCCCACCTTGAAAACAATCGCCAAGATCAGTGGATTTGCTGTTCCGACTGTGTCACGCGCATTGGGCAATGCACCGGATATCAGCGAATCAACCAAGCTGCGCGTACGTCAAATTGCGGATGAAATCGGATACATTCCCAACCGCGCCGGGGTCCGGCTGCGCACTGGGCGTACCAACGTTATCAGCTTGGTATTGTCGACAGACCATGATGTTATGAACCTGACGGCACGTTTGATCTCATCCGTGGCAGGAGGGCTTCGCGACACGCCCTATCATCTTGTGGTAACACCAGAATTCCCCGGCGACGATCTGTTAAAGCCGATCAAATACATCGTCGAAACCGGGTCGGCGGACGCAATTATCATTAACCGGATTCGCCCCCACGATCCCCGCATTAAATATATGATGGAGCGTAATTTCCCCTTTGCGACACATGGTCGGTCAGTCTGGTCAGACAAGCATTCGTACTATGACTACGACAATGGCATCTTTGCTGAAAACGCGGTTAGAACTCTGGCCGCCAAAGGGCGTAAGAACTTGCTTTTGGTTGCGCCTCCGACGGATCAAAGTTATGCGCTTGAGATGATTGGCGGGGCAAAACGTGCTGCCGAAGACTGCAATGTTGGGCTGAGTATCGCAGAAACTGTGACCAGCGACAGTCATCGTGACTTGATCACAGACGCGATTGCGCAGGCCCAGAAAACCGACGATGCCTATGACGGGATTATCTCAGGGTCCGCGAACGCAACCATGGCCGCGATTGCCGGGTTGGAATCTGTGGGTCTGAAAGTCATGGAAGATGTCGATCTTTTTTCGAAAGAGACCGTGCCGTTTCTGTCCATGTTCAGGCCCGGCATTCTCACAGAACACGAAGACATTGCCCGGGCGGGCGAGTTTCTGGCTCACGCGGCGGTGCAAGCGGCACGCGAGCCTCAAGCTGCGCCGATGCAAGTCATAGAAGTCGCAAAACGCAAAGAGTGCTGACGAAAATAGACTGTGAATGGTGCCCGTGTATTGTGCGGATTTTACATTGTCTGAATGACTCGCATGATGCGCCAAAATACCTGCAAATTTCCACACGCGAGATCATGCCGGATATCAATTCTGGGCGCAATCATCCGCACCATGATCTTTCCCGGACGTTGGGTACGACCAGAACACAATCGTATCGCTTAAACCCGGAAACTCAGACACCTCCAGTTTTGAACGCATGCATGAAACCTAACTGTTCTATTTGAGACCCATCAGAGCCTCAAAATTTCACCTTATGCCCGCCTTTCAGATCCAGAATTTCGCGCGCTTCGTCCGGCGTTGCGACCTCACATCCTAAATCTTCGACGATCCGACGAATTTTCGCGACCTGTTGGGCATTGCTCTCGGCCAGTTGGCCCCGGCTGATAAACAGGCTGTCTTCCAATCCGACCCGAACATTGCCGCCCATCTGGCTGGCCGTCGTTGCCAGCGACATCTGAGCCCCCCCGGCCCCCAGGACAGACCAGCGATAGTCATCGCCAAAAAGCCGGTCGGCAGTGCGCTTCATGAATAGCAGGTTATCGACCTCTGGCCCGATCCCGCCCAGTATCCCAAAAATGAACTGAATAAAGACCGGTGCTTCGAACAGTCCAATGTCCATACAGAACTTCAGGTTATACAGATGCCCGACATCGTAGCATTCATGTTCGAACTTGATACCGTGTGGCGCCAGCGTTTCCGCCGCCTCTTTGATGTCGCGAAATGTGTTGCGGAAAATATTCTGATCTGACCCGGCCACATAGTCCTTTTCCCAATCGAATTTCCAGTCGTCATCCTTGTATCGGTTTGCCAGGGGATGGAATGAAAAGTTCATTGACCCCATGTTCAGCGAACACATCTCGGGGCTAAAGGTTTTGGCCGGGGTGATCCGGTCCTGAATGGACAACGTCAGCGACCCCCCGGTCGACAGGTTCACAACGGCATCCGATGCCTGCTTAATGCGTGGCAAAAATGGCGCGAAATCGCGGGGATCAACTGAGGGAGATCCGTCGTTGGGATTGCGCGCATGAAGATGCAGGATCGACGCGCCCGCCTCGGCTGCATCCATCGCCTGCTTTGCAATGTCGTCATACGTATATGGCAGCGCGTCAGACATGGTTGGCGTGTGGATTGCACCGGTAACGGCACATGTAATAATTGTTTTCTTTTGACGTCCCATGTCAGACTCCCTTTTCTTGTTTCGGGGCAATCACGCGATACCCCAGTGGAAAAAGCTGCAAATCAAATCGGCTGCGGATTAGTCCCCAAATGCCCTTGGGGGCTTTCAACATCATAACGATGGCCACCACTCCAAGAACGATCAGATAAGTCGTGCCAAGGTCAGCAAGTGTTTCGCGCAGCGCAAAAAATACCAGCGTCCCGATGATTGGCCCCTCGATGGTTCCAATACCTCCGATTACAACGATGAATATTACGAATGCTGTCCAGTCGTTTACGCTGAATGCGGCATCGGGTGAAATGCGCAGTTTTTGTAGGAAAATCAGCGCGCCGATCATCGACGTCAGCGCCGAAGTAACAACGTAGACAGTGAACTTAGTGCGCCAGATGTCGATGCCCAGTGACCCTGCGGCGAGTTCGTTGTCGCGGATCGCAGTCAAGGCCAGTCCTTTTCGCGATCTCAGAAAAAGATATACCGCCGTCACGACCAACACTGCGGCCCCTAGTGCCAGCCAGTAGCTTAACGACTCCCGCATCGCGCGCTTGGAAGCGAGTGATTTGACAATGGCTACGGGCAACGAGGAACCTGACCCGCCGCCAAGCGCCGAAATCTGCGCAAACCCCAGCCGGAACACTTCGGCTATCACCCATGTTCCAATCGCAAAATAGGCACCGCGCAACCGGAAAATCAGCACCGCCACCGGAACCGAAATCAGCGCGCCCAAAACACCTGCCGACGCGATCGCAGCCACAGGGTGCAGCCCACCTAACATCGTCAGGGCAAACAGCATATAGCCGCCAAACCCGACAAAAGCCTGCTGTCCGACAGAGACCAGCCCGGCATACCCCGCCATAAGGTTCCAAAGGCTTGCAAGGGCGAGATACAAAAACAGCTCCCCCATAAGGCGCATATCGGCTCGCCCGGCCCACCATGGGGCAGCGATCAAAGTGATCAAGACAAGCGCGCCCAACACTGCAGATACCTGGGCAGCGCGGGACGAACGGGTTACAGAATAGTCCTGAATGCTCATGCTGCGATCCTCGGGAACAGGCCGTTTGGCCGAATGGCAAGGATCACCAGAAAGACGATATGTCCGGACAGGATTTGCCATCCGGGATCAATTTTTGCGCCCACGGTCTGGGCCACGCCCAAAATGACACCGCCTGCCAACGTTCCCCACAGATTTCCAAGACCGCCGATTATCACGGCTTCAAACCCAAAGATCAGGCGCCCACCGCCAATGGAGGGATCAAAGCTTGTGCGAATGCCCAGCAAGATGCCCGCAATGGCCGTCACCGCCAATGCAAGCGCCATGGCCAGCCCGAAGATGTGACGTCTGTTCAAGCCCATCAACTGCGCAATATCCTGATTGTCCGAAACAGCACGGAAAGCCCGCCCAAGGCTCGTATGGTAAAAGGTCCACTGCAATCCCCAGATCACAACAAGGGCGACCAAAAACGTAAGGACCGGCAGCACACCAAGTGTTAGATCACCCAGCGCAAAGCTTGCCGTTTCCAATGCCCCTGCATCCATTTTTTGCGGATCGGCAGTGTACACTTCCAGCAGTCCATTTTGCAAAATCACGCTCAGCCCGAAAGTCACCAAAAGAGGGGGCAGCAGGTCGTCTCCCAATGTCTGGTTCAACAAGCCCCGCTGCAGCACATAGCCAATGGCGCCCATCGTCGGCACCACAAGGACCAAGGCAACAAGCGGGTGTATCCCGGTTGCCGATGTCACCGTCAGCCCCAAATAGGCCGCAAGCACAATAAGATCACCATGGGCGATATTAACCAATCGCATCACCCCGAAAATCAACGACAAACCAGCTGCAAACAGCGCGTAAAGCCCGCCCAGCAAAGTGCCCTGAACAATAGCATTCAGCCAATCCATGTCATTCGATCCCAAAATAAGCGCGCGAGATGTCCTCGCGGGAAACCGTGTCAGACGCGCTTTCAAGGGACACGCGCCCTTCTTGCAGGCAATAGACACGGGAAGAAACGGACAGCGCCTTTGTGATGTCCTGTTCGACAATCATGGCGCTCATCCCTTCTCCGATGATGTCAGGCAAAGCCTTGTAGATGTCCTTGATAATGATCGGCGCCAACCCAAGGCTGATCTCGTCAAACAAGATCAAATCCGGGTTCGCCATCAGGGCCCTGCCAATCGCAACCATTTGCTGTTGGCCGCCCGACAACGATGTCGCCCCTTGATCCTTGCGGTCTTTCAGAATTGGAAAAAGCCGGTAAACCGCATCCAAATCCCATGGACCAGACCGCCCAACCTGCGCCCCGATCATCAGGTTCTCACGCACAGAAAGAGACGGGAAAAGCTGCCGGCCTTCGGGCACCATTGCCAGGCCACGCATGGCCACTTCGTCGGCCCGCAGGCTGCTGATATCTTTTCCGCGATATTTGATCTGGTTCGCGCCGTTGTCCAACAACCCGGTTATCGAGCGCATCAGCGTGGTTTTACCAGCTCCGTTAGCGCCAATAATGGCCAAAATCTCACCGGGTTTCACGTCCAGTTCGACACCATAGAGCGCTTGGAAATCGCCATAAAAAGCATCAAGATCCGATATTTGCAGAATTGTGTCAGGCATCCGCTTCGATCCCCAGATAAATTTCTTTGACTTCCGGGCTGTCCATGATGACATGTGGGTCGCCTTCGGCAATTTTTCTGCCAAAATCGATCACGATAAGCCTGTCCACCACTGCCAAAAGAGCGTGAACGACATGTTCAATCCATATAATCGTGACGCCGCCTGCGTGAATTTCCCTGATGGTTTGTACCAAAGACTGGCACTCGGCCTCGGTCAGGCCACCCGCGATTTCGTCCAGCAACAACAGTTTTGGCTTGGCGCATAAGGCGCGTGTCAGCTCCAGTCGTTTCCGCTCGAGCAGTGTTAAGCTGCCTGCCAGCACGTTTGCTTTGGCCAGCAATTCGGTTTTCTCCAGCACCGACAGACAAAACATTTCGGCCGAATGTCCGCGCATTCCGGCCGACTGCGTGGCGGCAATCATTGCGTTTTCAAACACCGTCATGCCCGAAAATGGCTGTGGTACCTGAAACGACCTTGCGATCCCGGCGTGACTTCGGCGCGCAGCTGTCCAGCCTGTTACGTTTTGTCCGTCAAACTGAACCTGCCCTGCATCTGGCCCAAGCGTCCCGGTGATCAGATTAAACATCGACGTTTTGCCCGCGCCGTTTGGTCCGATCACGCCCAGCGCGTCGCCCTGCTGAACCTCGTAGCTTAGCGCATCGGCAACAGTCACCGCCCCGAAAGCTTTGTTCAGAGAATCCAGTTTTAAAAGAGTGCTCATTTTCGCCTCAGGAATGAGAGTGCGGCGCCTTGAACCGGCGCCGCTTTGTGCGTTACGCCAACAGTTTCATTTCTGCCGTTACCGGGATGTCAGGTGCCGCGGAATTTGCCACGATCTTAAGGTCAAACGCGTCGCCTTCCTTTTGCCACTGACCGGCAACCAACGGCGTTTTCGTGACGTTGTTGATTGGCCCATTGGCCCAATTCACATTCCCAACGATCGTGTCCAGATTGGTTCCGGTTATCGCCGAAACGATGGCCTCGGGATCTTCAAGGTCTTCCGCGCGAGACACGACATCCGCCACCACTTCAAACAACGCGTGTTTGAACCCAATCGGCTGCGTCCAGGGACGTCCGGTTGATGACGCATATCCGTCTGCAAGCTCTTTTGATGACGCCCCGCTCAGCGAAGACGCAAACGGATGATTGGGCGACCACCAAACTTCAGACGACAACCCGTCGCCACGATCGCCCAGCGATGCAATGACCGACGGGAAGAGCAACGCCTTGCCGATAGTGACTATCTTGGGATTGAAGCCCTGTTGAGCCGCCTGAGACCAGAAAGTCGCGAAATCAGGTGGGATCATGTTACCGGTAACGATTTCACATCCTGCGTCCTTGAACGCTGCAATATAATTCGAAAAGTCATCCGAAAGCGGCTGGTACCGGCCCGGATCGATCAGATTGTATCCGGCTGCGGCCAATGGCTTGGGCAATCCCAGCTCTGCATGACCCCACGCATTGCCATCCGCATCATTTGGGAACAACCCGCCAACGGTCTTTGGCACACCGGTGCTTCCCCACATATCCAGAAACGCGCCAATCACGTCCTCCAGGCCCCAGAAGAAATGATAGGTCGAGGCAAACCCTTCGCCCGGCACCCCGTTGCGACCGAAGAAATAAGGCTGCCACGGGCAATCAGTGGTGATGCACGGCACTTCGTTGACCTCGGCCTGATCTGAAACCGGGTTAACGGTGTCAGGCGTTGATGCGGCGACAATGATGTCCACCTCATCGCCAAGGATCAGATCGGCGGCCACTTCGGCGGCACGGTTTGGGTTTGACTGGCTGTCTTTCGAAATGATTTCGACGCTCCAGCTTTTGCCATTGTTTTCAATGCCACCGGCAAAGGCTTTCTCAATGCCTGCCAACACATATTCGTCCGCTTCGGCAAAACCGGCCAATGGACCGGTGCGCGGGCTGACGTGGCCAATGCGCAGTGTCGGCGTCGCGGCATAGGCGCGCGAGCTTTTGAGAATGGCGGGTGTCGCCACAAGTGCACTTGCCCCCAATAGGAATGATCTGCGAGTCGTTTGTTTCTTCTTCATGTCTGGTCCTCCCTGCGCTGGTACCTTTCCCAGCCTCCGTTTCGTGCTACAAAATGTTGTCCAGTTTCTTCAGGTGGGCAGTCACCCGGTCACGGACGGCCTGTGCTTCGGCCTCTGTCCAAGTGCGAAACCCTTCGCCTGTCTTCATGCCCAGCCGCCCCTCTTTCACCAGTTGTTCCAAATAAGGCGACGGGCCTTGCCTATCTTCTAAGTCGTGCAAAACGTTTTCATGGATATCCAGCGTCAGATCAGTTCCAACAAGATCCGCGTTTTCCAACGGTCCGAGAACTGCCAGCCGACGGCCAAAACTTGCCTTGATCACCGTATCAACGGATTGGGCGTCACAAATCCCGTTTTCCACAAGGCTTACAGCCTCGCGCCACAATGCATGCTGCAAGCGATTGCCAATAAAGCCAGGCACATCCTTGTGTACCATAACCGGTGTTTTGCCAGCATCCTGCAACAGGTCGTACATAGACTGCGCCACGTTTGAATCAGTCCATTCGGTCCGCACCACTTCGACCAGCGGGATCATATGCGGCGGGTTCCACCAATGTGTTCCAACGGCCCGCGCCTTGTTGCGCAGTTTTGACATGATTTGAGTGATTGGTATCACAGAGGTGTTGGACGCCAGGATGCAGTCTTGTGGTGCATGCTCCTCGATTTCGGCAAATAGCTGTTGCTTTAGGCCCAGCTTTTCTGGGGCCGCCTCAAACACAAAATGTGCATCGCGCACCGCCGCTGCAATGCTGTCATCAACTCTGATCCGTTTCAGCGCATTGGCGGTGGATGTGCCGTCTTCACCCAGATCCTGCATGCTTTGGTGTATTCGATCAATCACGCTGTCCCGCGCTTCGGCGTTCGGATCTGTGATCGCAACGTTTTGACCAGCACGTGCCAGGATCAGCGCAATCCCGTGCCCCATAAGCCCGGCGCCAACCATTGCGATATTTTGATTTTTCGTCACCATCTGATCAGCCCGCCGTATAACCGCCATCGGCATATAAAATATGGCCGGTGTAGAAATCAGACGCCTTGGATGCGAGAAACAGTAGCGGTCCGGCAAGGTCTTCTGGTTCGCCCAATCGCCCCTTGGGGACGCGGCTCAAGAAACCATTGCGCACTTTTGTGGCCTCTTCGGTGTCTTCAAACATCCATGCCGTCAGTGGCGAACGGAACACTGTTGGAGCGATCGCGTTGACCGTGATACCGTCCCCCCCCAATTCGCACCCCAAAGCTTTGGTCATGCCGTCCGTTGCGGCCTTGGACGCGCAATAAGCTGTATACCCAGCCGGATGTCCCAGCAGCCCACGCGCAGAGCTCACCAAAACGATTTTGCCATGGCCCTGTTGCTTCATCTGAGCCGCCGCCGCTCTGGCCAAAAGCCAGGTTTGCGTCACATTGGCATCCATCACCGCATTGAATGTTTCCGGTGGCATGTCATTGATCAGGGCTACTTTGTTCATGCCCGATGCCACCACCAGAATGTCGAGTTGCCCATAGGTTTGCACAGCTTTCGCAACCAACCCATTGCACGTATCTTCGTCTATAGGGCGCGCATTGATCGTTGTGACTTCCACCCCCATCCCGCGACATTCGGTTGCAATTTCATTGAGCGACGCCTGATTTCCAGCCACAAGCACCAACCGGCACCCCGCCCCTGCCAGCACACGCGCTGCAACCATCCCAAAAGCACCGGACGCACCAGTGATCAACGCCACATTGTCACGCACATCAAACATCGCATGAGGTGTCATATCTTAAGCCTCCGGAGTATATGGAATAACCACAAGCATCGTGCACACGTCGTTACGACGGTTTTCGATCTTGCGAATTTCGTTGGGAGGAATTGTGCAACTGTCGTATTTGCCCAATGTTGTCTCCACGCCATCCACGATGACGGTCATTTCGCCCTCAAGGACTACATAGACCTTCTCGAACGGTGTCGAATCCGGCCCTGCGCCGCCACCGGGCAAGAATTGGCTCAGCCCAACCCATTGATTGTCTGGACCGCCCTCTTCAAACCCCTGAAGTCGCAAACCAACCACTCCAAAGTGATTTGGTGCTTCATAAGGGACAGCGTCATTGAATTTTTTCAGATGCATTCGGATACTCCCGCTCGGCGAAAATGAGGCCGCCAGTTGCCCGGCGGCCAACCAGATTACTTAAAATTCTGATCCGTCATCGATCCGGAAGCTCTGGCTCTTGTCGATCATCGCCACCAGGCGAATGATGCACCCGTCGCCGCGATCCCAATTCCATGGGAAAAAGGCGAATGTACATCGTTTGCCAGTGACTGCGTCCAGATCACCGCCTACATTCTCGATGCCCAGAATACCGTTCTTAAACAAGATGTTGTGCACAGGTTCCCAATCCGGAAAATCGTCTTTCCAATCGTTGCCGCCGGACCATTCGCGATATTCGTCTTCCAGATGCGGCAACAAAGGACCGTTGCGTTGTGGACCGATCGCGGTTGCAAGCGGATGATCATTGGCCTGCGTGTCATGGCCGACAACTTTAACGCCCTTTTCGACCATCCACTCTCCGGCGGATGCGACAAGCCCCGGGCAATACGCAAAATAGTCACCGTCTTCATAATCGTGATGCCAGCCGGTGTTGAGGATAAGAACATCCCCCTTGCGGATCGCGTGCCCACACGCCTTTTCCAGATCTTCGCCGGTAATCGGCTCCCACTTTTTCTTGGGGATCGACACCACGATCCCGGTCCCAAAGAAATGCGGTAGCGGTACTTCGTCAATGAATGGTGTTCCCTGCACCACATGCGCGGGTGCATCGATATGCGTTGTGGCATGCATTGTTGTTGTGATGCGTTGGCTCAACACACCAGACTTGGCCATATAGTGGATGCGCTCGATCTTGGTGTCCTGAAAATACGGCCAGTTTGGATTCTGAAATCCAAATCGATGGCTCAGGTTATAGAACTCCAATCCCATGTCGTTGTCGGTGTTTGCCTGAAACTCAATGCCACGTATTTCAACCATCGCGCATATCTCCTCTGTTCGCCGAAAACCCGGCGTTAGTGATATCAAAATGTCAGGGTGGCTCCTCCCACCTGTCTCACATAGTGATGCACGTGCACCGCATTGCGGTCAAGAAAAAATCGCAATACGGCCCAACTGTACCGCATTGCGGAACACTCAGTTTACTTGTATCCTGTCCCTGCACCCAACGGCGAATCGAAAGAAACACTCCTCATATGCCTGATAAAAAAGAAAAAAATGACCGCTCTGGTATTCAGGTCATCAGCCGCGCCGCCGCGATCCTACGTCTTTTGAAGGAAACGCAATCCGGCCTGAGTTTGGGGAAAATCGCCGATCAGGTCGATCTGCCCCGCTCTACGGTACAGAGAATCACCCGCGCTTTGGCCGAGGAAAAGTTTGTTATATCCGATGCCAACGGCGGGGGATTGCGACTTGGGCCAGAAATCAGCGCTCTGGCCGGCGCTGCACAGTACAATATTGTCGAACACTGCCGATTGCTGTTGACCGAGTTAACGCAAAAAACCGGCGAAACCACCGATTTGGCGTCAATGCGCGGGATCGGAATGGTTTTTCTGGATCAGGTTCCAGGAACGCACAGACTGACCACTGTATCAAAGGTCGGCGAAGTGTTTCCGCTCACGACAACCGCAAATGGCAAAGCCTGCCTTGCCGCGTTGGACAAAGCTACCGCTGTGAAACTCATCAAAAATGAATGGGATCGGAACGGCGTTGAAACGGACATTGCCGACCTTTTTCGAGAACTTGATACAGTTCGCGAAACTGGGCTCGCCTATGACCATGACGAACACTCGTTAGGTGTTTCCGCAATCGGCTTTTGCTTTCGCGACTGGGGCGGTGAATTGCATGCAATTTCTGTACCTGTCCCATCGTCGCGCTATTCAAAACAAAAAACAGTAATCGAGGCGGCACTGAAAGAAACGGCAGCGAATATTCAAAGCACGTTCGATTGACGGGTTAAGGTAGCGCCCAATTCCAATGCTCTTGAAAACAACCGTGATTGCGCCCGCAGCATTCACAAATGAGCCTTGGGCGCGACCCAGCCTGTTCAAGGCGAGAGACCACCTTGTACGGGCCGGATCTGCTTAAACACAAAGGTTCACTCGAATTGGAAGTCGCGGATTGTCTTTGCATTCATCTGGATCGAGAACCCTGGGTTAGACGGGGCTTGGTAGGCGCCATTTTTTACCACACAAGGGTCAACAAAATGCTCGTGAAGATGGTCAACATACTCAATGCGCTTGCTGTCTTTTTCCGCCGTTATGGCAACATAATCGATCATTGACAGATGCTGAACATATTCACACAGACCGACGCCACCAGCATGCGGCCATACGGGCAAACCGTGCTTGGCAGCCATCAATTGGACTGCCAGAACTTCGTTCAACCCACCCAGCCTGCAACTGTCAATCTGAACAAAATCAACCGCTTCGCCAGCGATGAATTGTTTGAACATTATGCGATTTTGACACATTTCACCTGTTGCGACTTTGATTGGGGCCACCCGGTCCCGGATCGCCTTGTGTCCCAAAACATCGTCCGGACTCGTGGGTTCTTCGATGAAAAGTGGCTTAGCAAAAGCGAGCGCCTTCACCCATTCAACAGCCTCATCGACCTCCCAAACCTGATTGGCATCGATCATGATATTCATGTCGTCGCCCAGCTCCTCTCGAGCGATTGTCAGACGTCGAATATCATCATCCAAATTCTGCCCGACTTTAAACTTGGTATGAGTAAACCCAGCATTGCGCGCTTCGCGACACAGACGTCGCAGTTTGTCGTCCGAATAGCCCAGCCATCCAGCCGAAGTCGTGTAGCAAGGATAGCCCTCAGCCTTGAGTTTTTCGATCCGCTCTGCTTTGCCCGGCTCTGCAGCCTTCAACAATGCCAGCGCTTCATCACGGGTCAAAACGTCCGTCATGTAACGGAAGTCTACCAGTTGAACCAAGTCTTCCGGTGACATTTCGCCAACCAACAACCAAACCGGTTTGCCCGCTTCTTTGGCCAAAAGATCCCACACGGCATTGACAACAGCTCCGGTGGCCAAATGAATAGCGCCCTTGTCGGGACCAATCCAACGCAACTGGCTATCACCTGTCACGTGACGCCAAAAACGCCCCATATCTTGGCGCACCCAATCTAAATCTACACCGACCAGCAAGTGACGCATCGCCTCGATAGCGGCGACGCAAATTTCCGTGCCGCGCCCGATCGTAAATGTCAGTCCGTGACCTTCGTGATCACCATCGGTTTCCAGAATAACATAAGCAGCGGAATAGTCAGGGTCCGGATTCATTGCATCTGACCCATCCAAAGATTCAGACGTCGGAAAACGCAGGTCGTGCGTGCGGAGCCCTGTGATTAGGGTCATTGGTCAGCCACCACGGTTTGAACTTGCGTACCCAATCCCTGGATAGCCAATTCAATCCTATCGCCGGGTTTCAGATAGGTCTCTGGAGTCTGCCCCATGCCAACGCCGGGGGGAGTCCCGGTGGAAATCACATCGCCAGCTTGCAGGCTCATAAACTGCGAAACATGCGAAATCACCGTTGCCACATCGAAATGCATCGTCTTGGTCGATCCGTCCTGATAGCGGTGCCCGTTGACTTCAAGATACATCGCCAAATTTTGCGGATCGGCGACTTCGTCGCGCGTTACAAGCCATGGGCCGATGGGACCGAAGGTATCGCAAGACTTGCCCTTGACCCATTGCCCCGACCGGTGAAGTTGGAAATCACGCTCTGACAGATCATTGACCACACAATATCCGGCAACGTGATCCAATGCATCTTCTACCGAAACATATTTCGCGTCTTTTCCGATCACCACGCCCAATTCGACTTCCCAATCGGTTTTTACAGAGTTCCGTGGAATTGCCACTTGGTCATTCGGGCCAGTGATGGCCGAAGTCGCCTTGAAAAACAAAACTGGCTCTTCGGGTAGCGCCATGCCGCTTTCGGCAGCGTGATCCGCATAGTTTAGACCGATGCAGATGAATTTGCCCACCTGCCCGACACAAGGACCAATCCGCGGAGAACCATCAACCAAAGGCAGGTCCGAGATGTTCAAAGCACGCAGTTTATCAAGCTCTGCATCGCTCAGGGCACCATTCGCGACATCTGGAATCTCACCAGACAAATCACGGATTCCACCGTTGGAATCCAACAATCCGGGTTTCTCGGCACCCTTCGGGCCAAAACGCAAAAGTTTCATCGTTTGTATCTCCTGAGAATTCAGATGGACCAGCCGCCATCAATGTTATGTGTCTGGCCTGTGGTAAATGCGCTGTCATCACTTGCGAGATAGAGAGCCAGAGCCGCCATTTCTTCGGCAGTTCCAATCCGCCCCATAGGTTGGCGGGCAATGAAGTCAGATAGGGCTTTCTCATAGTCACCCGTTGCACGCAGCCGGTCATGCATCGATGGGCTGTCGACTGTGCCCGGACAGATCGCATTGCAACGAATGCCTCGCGTGACATAGTCCGCAGCAATCGATTTGGTCATACCGATCACGGCTGCTTTGGAGGCGCAATAGGCAAACCGGTTCGGCACACCTTTGATCGACGAGGCGACCGAAGACATATTAATGATCGACCCGCCGCCGTTTTCCAGCATCGCAGGCAGCGTCAAAGCGATCAGCCGATACATGGCCTTGACGTTGAGATCGAAGCTAAAGTCCCAATCCTTTTCCGCACATTCCAGAATAGAGCCACTGGCGACATAACCCGCGCAGTTGAACAGAACGTCCAATGTGCCTAGCTGCGCAACCACCACCTCGACGGCCTTGGCATTGGTCACATCCAGTTTAACTGCGGTGATGCCATCAATCACGTCCAGCTCTGCGAGGCTCTCATCGTTTATGTCGCTTGCGAAAACATGTGCCCCTTGTTGCGCGAACAGCTCGGCCGTCGCTCGACCGATGCCTTGGCCTGCTGCCGTTATCAGTACTTTTTTTCCGGCCAGCCGGCCTTTCGTTTGTGTCATGTTCTCAATCCGTAAAAAAAACTTGTTCCATCATTGACCATTGTTCTCCGTCCGCACGACTGGCCAGGGGTGATTGGCACGGATCGGTGAGTTTCCACCATTCCTGTGTTCTGGGATCCTTGGCCATCTCTGCAAGATCGGCATTCAAATCGGTGCCGTGATATTCCCAATATCCAAAGAGCAGGTTCTCGGGCTCTCGCAGAAAAATACTGTAATTTCGGATATTGCTGTTCTTGATCTGCGCCAGAACGTCAGGCCAAGTGTCAGCATGCAGCCGTTTGTATTCGTCTATTTTTTCAGGTTTGATCCCGATAACCATGCCCATCCGTTGCATCATGCACCCTCGGTAATTGTTCGCGATCCCA
Organism: Shimia sp.; assembly: GCF_039969785.1. Classification (GTDB taxonomy): domain Bacteria; phylum Pseudomonadota; class Alphaproteobacteria; order Rhodobacterales; family Rhodobacteraceae; genus Shimia. Next base: position 254,113 of record NZ_JBDVNC010000016.1, read on the forward strand.
AAGACATAGCGTCAATGGCATCCCAGTCCCATTGAATGCCCAACCCCGGCGCATCAGACGGAACACCGAACCCATCTTCGATCCGCATACCCATCGAAGTCACAGCATCCAGTTGAGGAATGTATTCGAGCCATTTCGCATTCGGTACGGCACATACCAGTGGCAAATGCAGCTCCATCAAGAAATGCGGGCAGACCATGACGTTAAAGGCTTCGGCCATATGCGCCACTTTGAGCCACGGCGTGATCCCACCAATCCGCGCCACATCAACCTGCACAATCGAGGCCGCCCCGGTTTGCAAGTAATCCTTGAACTGGCTGATAGAATACATGCTTTCGCCAACTGCAATCGGCACCGATGTGCGTCGTGCCAGTTCAACATGGCCCTGTATATCATCGGAAGGCAGCGGCTCTTCGAACCAACCGATCCGATGCTCCTCCAGAACCTGCGCCCGCCGGATCGCCTCAGACAGAACAAAGCTCTGATTGCCATCGGTCAGTATTTCGTAGCTCGCGCCAACCGCGGCGCGAACTGCCCCAAGTCGCGCGTCATCCTGACTGATATGCTCACGACCGATCTTGATCTTCGAACCCCGAAACCCCTTGGATTGCATGGCCAAGGCATCATCGACCAACGCCTGCTGTTCCAGATGCAACCAACCACCTTCAGTGGAATAAAGCGGAATCCGATCTCGAACCCCTCCAGCCGCCTTCCACAAGGGTATTTTTGCCTTCTTGCACTTTAGGTCCCACAAGGCTGTATCAATCGCCGCCAGCGCCAAAGATGTGATGGCCCCGACAGCGGTGGCATGTGTCAAGAACATCAGGTCGCGCCAGATTCCCTCGATCCGTTCGGGATCACGACCGATCAGGGCAGGTGCTAAGGTATGCTCAAGCAACGCCATCACAGATGGTCCACCCGTGCCGATCGTATAGCAATACCCCGTGCCCACGGCTCCATCGCTGTCAGTGATCGTAACAAACGGCGTTTCCTGAGACACAAAGGACTGGATGGCGTCAACACGTTTAACCTTGGGGACAAGGTCAATCATCTGCAATTCTACGCGTTCGATTGTGGCCATGACTTAGCTCCGAATAGCGTTGGAACTGGCCGCGTCGAACACGTGGCATTTGTCCAGCATCAATTGGAATGTCAGTTTTTCGCCGGGCCGGACAGGACGTGGGTTCAACATTTTGGCCTGCACTTCAGTGCCGGCAATTTCGGTGAAAAGCAGTGTTTCTGTACCCAAAGGTTCGGTCAAAGTGACCGACAGATCGAGACTGGCCTTTTCACCCTCCTCTTGTACTGAGTGCCCCTCTGGCATCAAATTGTCTGCCCGAAAACCAAAATGAACCTTTTGTCCATCCGTCACCAAACCGCGCGCGCTTGACGGAACCGGAACGCTAACACCGTCTGCAAGTTGGATCACTTCGGCCCCCATCACAGTGCCATTAATCAAGTTCATCGGAGGGGACCCGATAAAGGTTGCTACAAACGTGTCCACAGGTTTGTTGAACAACTCCAACGGCGTGCCGACCTGAACAATATGTCCGTCCCGCATCAACACAATCCGATCCGCCAACGTCATCGCTTCGACCTGATCGTGGGTCACGTAAATGATGGTATTGCCGACTTTCTGATGCAGCTTTTTGATTTCCACGCGCATCTGAGTGCGTAGTTTTGCGTCCAGATTTGAGAGCGGTTCGTCAAACAGAAACACATCCGGGTGGCGCACAATGGCCCGCCCCATCGCGACCCGCTGGCGTTGACCCCCAGACAATTCCGCAGGCTTGCGTTCCATTAGCTCATCAAGACCCAAAATTTCCGCTGCTTGCCTGACCGCGCTTTCAATTTCTGCCACGGGTTTCTTGGCAATAGACAAAGAAAACCCCAGGTTCTCGCGCACTGTCATATGCGGATAAAGCGCGTAATTCTGGAACACCATCGAGATATTGCGCTCGCGCGGCGGGAGGTCATTTACGACCCGCCCCCCGATCGAGATTTCGCCTCCGGAAATGTCTTCCAGGCCGGCAATCATGCGCAGCGTCGTCGACTTGCCGCAGCCCGAAGGGCCAACCAGAACAACAAATTCGCCGTCCGCGATGCCCAGATCAATACCGTGCACGGCCTGATGCTTACCATAGCGTTTGACTACGTTTGAAAGGGTAACTTCGGTCATCTCATTTATCCTTTGACGCCACCGAACGTGAGGCCGGCAATCAGGTGTTTCTGAACCAGGAAGGTCAGAATTAAGGCGGGCACAATCATCAGCACTGCCAACGCGCACATGCCACCCCAGTTGATGGTGAATTCAGCTGTGAAATCGAGCAATCCAACCGGCATTGTCTTGGAGCCAACAGAGCGTGTCAGCTGTGAGGCCAGAGCAAACTCATTCCATGATGTCAGGAAGGCAAAGATCGCAGCAGAGGCAACGCCCGAGCGAGCGACAGGGAATTCCACCCGCCAGAATGCCTGCCAGCGATTGCACCCGTCGATTTCGGCAGCTTCATGCAATTCCTTGGGGATTTGTCGGAAAAATCCGTCGGTCAGCCAAATTGTAAATGGCACGTTCATCGCCACATAAGCGAGGATCAGACCAAGATGCGTGTCAATGATACCAACTCGGGCAAAAACGATGAACAGCGGCAAAGAGAGAGCCACACCGGGCACGGCACGGAACAACATCAGCCCGACAAAATAACCCGCTTTACCCTTAAAGCGATACCGCGCGAACGCATAGCCACCTGACATACCTATTAGAATAGCTATCAAGGTCGACACCACGGAAACGATAATCGAGTTTCGGAAATAACTGAACACGGGAACGCCGCCCTCGCCCGCACCGCCAAACATGGCGCGGTAGTGTTCCAACGTAAACGATGGTGTCCAGACCGGCGGTTTTGCCATAATCTCAACCGTGGGGCGGAAAGAGTTCAGCACGATCCACAAACCGGGAATGCAGATGATCGACATCGTCATAAACAGGGCTGCGAAATGCAGCGCCTTAAGCATACGTTTGCGGTTGCGATGGCTTTGATTTCGATCCATCTCAGTCACCCTGCCATGCCAATTTCAGCACGTGCCGCGCTGAGTTTTTTGAAGAAGTAGACGGTGAACAGGATCGACAAAAGGATCGACACATAGCCCATCGCATTCGCGAGCCCCATGCGCGCATCGACGTATCCCGTCCGGCTCATCAAGGTCCACAACAGCTCGGTACGTCTTGCTGGCCCGCCGCCAGTCATGATCTGTACGATGTCATAAGCACGGGCCACATCCAGCGACCGGATCGTCATCGCGATATAGATAAAGGGCATCAAAAACGGCAGCGTGATGTGACGGAACGTTTGCCATGCTGTACACCCGTCAACCTTGGCCGCTTCAAGCGGGTCACGTGGCATCGCAAACAAACCTGCAAGGATCAGGATTGCGAACACCGATGTACTCATCCAGATTTCCGCAAACATAATTGAAAACATTGCCAGTTTGCCATCAACCAACCAAGGCAAGGCAGCATTGAAGCCCATTGACTGGAGCACATTATTCACAAGTCCGATGTTATCATTGAAGATGAATTTGAACTGAAAGCCCACCAGGATAGGCGAAAACATCATCGGGAACATCAACACAGTCCGCAGGCTGCGCTGACCCCACGTGACCTTGTTGACCATCAACGCAATGCCAAGGCCCAGGAGCAATTCCAGGTTCAAAACGATAGTCAGGAACAACACGGTCCGGCCAAACGCGGCCCAGAACTTCGCGTCGGTCAATATCTTTTCGTAATTGTAGGTTCCGACCCATTTCCAGAGCGTCGACGGGCGGGTCAGCTTGTACGGCGTAAAGCTGGAATACAGCGAAAATATAAGAGGGATCAGCACGACTGCCGCAATTACGATGAATGCAGGCAACAGAAGGACAAACCACTCGGGCAAGCGGCGACGGCTCATTTTACACCTATCGGGGAGTTGACTTGGGAGGCTGAGGCGGAAGAACCCGCCCCAGACATTTTCTTGAACTTAGTAGTAACCGGATTCGCGCATCAGTTCGTCGACTTCAGCCGCGGCGTCATCAAGGGCTTCCTTAACAGTTTTGTCACCGACGATTGCGGCCTGCAATTCTGGGAAGACGATGTTGGTGGTTTCGCCCCATTCCGGGATTGGCGGCACAGCGAATGCGTATTTCGCACCTTCAGCGAAGGCTGCCAAAGATTCGGCACGGAATGGATCGTCGCCGGCTTTGGCAGCGGCCACATTCGCTTCCCAAACTGACGTCCGCGTTGGCAGCGACCCACCAGCAGATTCAGCCAGCTGACTTTCTTCACTTGTCAGGAACTGAACCAAGGAAACGGCCGCGTCTTTGTTGGCGCAGTCATTGGTAACCGAGAAACCGTGGTGACCCGACCAGCCAGTGCGCGTTGCAGTTCCTTTTGGTTGCACCGCAACACCTACGTTTCCTGCAGCTTTGGACGATTCAGGGTCATTGAAGAACCCGGCCCAACCTGGCCAATCCAAATTCAGCGCGATCGTACCAGAGGCAAAGCCCTGACCCAAATCGTCCCAAACATAGCTGGTGGTCCCGGCTGGAACCGCCTTGGCCGCATACAGGTCGACAAACCACTGTAACGCACGCTGGCCGGCGTCAGAGTTAAAGATCGGCTTGTTGTTTTCGTCCAAATAATTCCCACCTTCGGCAACAACCATCTCATAAAAACGGCCTACAATGGCTTCGTCTTTACCGGCATATTGCGTGCCATAGAAATTTGGAGGGTCTGCAAAAAAGATTGCCTGATCCTTGACCTGGTCCCAGGTGTCCGGCACGGCGAGATCATAACCATACTCTGCTTTAAAAGCCGCGGCTTTATCTGCGTCTTCGTAGTTTGACTTCAGATAATACAAAACAGAGACGTCGAATTGCGCACGTGGCAGCATCAGCAGCTCACCACCTACTGTCGAGGCATTGATGTTGCCCCCAACGAATCCGGCGACGTCGTCTTTCGACACGTGATCGTTCAGATTTACGTACAGTCCCTCATACTGAGGCGCAAAGGATGAGTGGTTGGAGCCCACACACCATTTCGTTGTGCCCGCAGCCATGTCCGACTTGATTTCCTTGTCGATTTCAAAGTGGCTTTTCTTGGAAATGATGTCGACTTTGGCACCGGTGGCGGCCTCCCAATCCGCGATCCGGCCGTACAGACCTTCATACTGTTGGCCACCGATCAATTTAGCCTCGACGGTGATGCCTTCATAGCTCCCCCAATCCGAAGCAAGAGCTGATTCGCCAACAGCAACAATTGCGGCGCTGGCAAACAAAGCCCTTAAAACCTTAGTGTTTTTCATCATTTCCTCCCTTGGTGCGATGACAGCATCGCGTATCTAACGTGCAGCAACATTTGTATGTAAAACATTTATTCATAAATAAATCAAGCTTGACAATGGGGGCATCATTGAGAGACTTGGTGAAACGGATAGAAAACCACCCGGCGGAGAGAAATGGACAGCGCAAACGACAAATACAGAGCCCCCGCACTGGAAAAAGGGCTGGACATAATTGAACTTTTGGCTGGTCATGGAGAGGGGTTGCCGCAGGGGGAAATCGCAAAATCGCTGGAACGCTCACAAAGTGAGATCTACAGGATGTTGTCGACACTTGTGCGTCGCGGTTATGTTGTGCGTTCAGCGTCTGGTGATCGGTATTCACTGAGCCTGAAAATGTTCTCGTTAAGCCAGCGCCACCCCCCGATAGGGCGCGTTATCGAGGCCGCCTTGCCCCGGATGCGGGCAATCACACGGGTTGCCTGGCAGTCCTGCCACATGGGCATGGAAAGCAGCGGAGACATTGTCGTGGTTGCATCCGCAGAATCTCCCGGAAATTGGGGACTGGCGCTTAGGACCGGTACGGTGGTCGGGCTTTGGAACACAGGAACCGGGCGGGTTTTGGCCGCCTTTAGATCCAATGAAGAAGTTGACGACTTAATTGACCAACATCGTCGAGCCATTGGAGAGCCCGAGCTGGATCGCGCCGAGTTTGAGGGACATCTGGAGCGAATTCGCAACGAAGGTTTCGAACTGATGCCTTCGGCGACTCTGATCGGGGTGACCAATTTGGCATTCCCGATTTTCGGCCCTTCCGGCAACGTCGCCGCCGTTCTCAGCTGTCCCTATCTCAAACGCGTTGATGACCTGAAAGTTCCGTCACAGGAAGAAGTTGTCACATTATTCAAATCTCTCGCCCAGGAACTGACTGATTTGTACTGCGGAAAATCACCAAGCGAAGGCAAGGGACAAAACCAATGACGTTTACGAAACGGGTCGTCGGAAAGACGCAACTTAAGATTCCGACACTGGGCTTTGGCGGTGCACCGTTGGGGGGGCTTCTGGAAGCTGTAGACAGCGAAGAAACGCTCGCAACCTTGGGTGATGCGCTTTCGAGCGGTATGACCTATGTCGATACAGCGCCATTCTATGGGTTCGGCAAGTCCGAACACGTCGTCGGAAATGAACTCCGTGGCAAAGACTATGTTTTGTCCACCAAGGTTGGGCGGCTTTTGAAGCCCGGTCTTCCAGCCGACCCTGCCGGTATGGGCTGGCCCGATCCATTGCCCTTCCACCCGGAGTATGACTATGGGTACGATGGGATCATGCGGTCCTTTGAAGACAGCTTGCAGCGGCTGGGTCTGGATCGAATTGACATTCTCTATGTGCACGACATTGGAGAAGTGACACATGGGTCAGACAACAAAGCGCATTTTAACGCATTGATGACGGGCGGCTACCGCGCACTTGACGAGCTTCGGACCGCCGGTCTGATCAAAGCCATCGGTCTGGGAGTAAATGAGGCAGACGTCTGCAGCGCAGCTTTAAATCACGGACAATGGGACGTTTTTCTCTTGGCTGGGCGCTATACATTGCTTGAACAAGATCCGCTCGACGATCTACTGCCACAATGCGTGGCCAACAACGTGTCCATTGTGGTTGGTGGGCCATACAATTCGGGCATTCTGGTTGGCGGTGACACATGGAATTATGGCGCTGCGCCAGATGAAATCGTCAACAAGGTTCGTCAGTTGAAGAATATCTGTTCATCCTTTGGAGTGCCGTTACCCGCAGCCGCGCTGCAATTCCCGTTGGGACATGAATGTGTAGCTTCTGTAATTCCGGGTCTTCGCAGTCGCAAAGAGCTTACGCAAACGTTGCAATGGGCTTCACACACAATTCCGGATGAGTTTTGGCAGGCTCTCAGGGATCAAAACCTGCTGCATGGCGATGCGCCGACACCCCCAAAAAACCCATTCAAACTGGGCTGAGAAAATGAAAATAGATGCACACCAACATTTCTGGAAACTGGACCGTGGCGATTATGACTGGCTCACCCCCGATCTGGCGCCGATTTTCAGAGATTTTCTTCCCGACGACCTTGCCCCGCTGCTAAAGGCGAACGGTGTTGACGGTACAATCGTCGTGCAAGCGGCCGAAACCGAAGCCGAAACAGAATATCTTCTGTCTTTGACGGATCAGTATGACTGGATCTTAGGTGTTGTAGGTTGGGTCGATATGGAGGCTCCTCACGCAGTTCAATCCATTGAGCGGCTTGCTCAGCACTCTCGCCTTGTTGGTCTGCGCCCAATGATCCAAAGCATTCCTGAAGACGACTGGATGTTGAAAAGGGAAATCCTCCCTGCAATAGAGGCAATGCAAGCTCACAATCTGACATTTGACGCGCTGGTCCTGCCAAAACACCTTGTTCACCTGAAAACCTTTTTGGAACGACACCCCAATTTAACGACGGTGGTCGATCATTGCGCCAAACCGGAAATCCGCAACAACCTATTCCAACCTTGGGCTGATGAAATCGCCGTCATTGCCGCGTTTTCAAATGTGTTTTGCAAAATTTCGGGACTTGCAACAGAGGCCAGTCATGATTGGGACATCACCGATCTTGCGCCCTACATCCACCATGTCCAAACCATGTTCGGCCCCGACCGCACAATGTTTGGGAGCGATTGGCCCGTCGTGAACCTTGCATCTGACTATTCCCAATGGAACAGCGCATTTGAATCTGTCCTTGCGGATATTTCTCAAACCGACCAGCGGTCATTCTCCGCACGAGCAGCAATCAAAGCCTATCCGCGCCTTCGAGAAGTCAAATCGTCCTAAACTGAATCAGCTTCCCGGCCGCCCGACAAAATGGAACTTCAGGTCGGTCTTTTGATTACACTTGGGATTGGAAAATGCCAGTTTGATTGTGCACGTATCGTATTCTGTCCTTAAGACTCTGCAACATCTCGCAAAATTCACGTCGCACTCCGTACAAGATCTGAAGCCTAACTTTCTGCATGTGGCCTTATTTTGGTTACGGTTTTGTATTTTCAAATGCGTGAAGCCAGTTGCGAATCTCCTTCTTTCATCTTAGTATACTAGTCATCCAAATGAGACGCGATGATGTAAAATCTGAACTAAGCGGTATGTCTTGTCGGGATCAAAACATGTTTTCAGAGTCGGTCTAAGCAGTTTTGCCCACAGATTTCGCATCGCTCCAAACTACGCGACCACCCGCTCACAGGAGAACCTGATATGAAAATTACTGACGCAAAAGTATTTGTCGGGGGCCCGGGGAAAAACTACGTCACGCTAAAGATCATCACGGATCAAGGCATATATGGACTTGGTGATGCGACGCTGAACAATCGCGAAACGTTGCCAGCAAAATACTTGCAGGACTACCTCATCCCAAACCTGATTGGTATGGATCCCCGCAATAGCGAAGATATCTGGCAGTTTTTCTATCGCGGCGCGTATTTCAGACGTGGACCGATCGCTATGGCGGCCTTTGGCGCCATCGATATGGCGCTTTGGGATATCAAAGGCAAATTGGCGAACATGCCTCTCTACCAGCTTTTTGGCGGCAAGAGCCGTGACGGGGCCATGGTCTATGCACATGCAACCGGCGCCGATTTAGAAGACCTGATGGACAGCATCTCACAATATGTCGAACAGGGGTATCGCGCCGTGCGGGTGCAATGCGGCATTCCGGGCATGCCTACCGCCAGCTATGCGGTACCGGATAAGCCCGGTGAGAATGAACACTACATGAGCGATTTCAGCGGCATACGACCCAAAGTCGAGATCTGGAATTCGGATCGCTACTTGCGCTACATGCCCGGCGCGCTGGCCGAAATACGCGCGCGGTTTGGACCAGAACTCAAACTTTTGCACGATGTTCACCACCGTCTGACCCCGCGCGAGGCCGCAGAATTTGCCAGGGCTGTTGAGCCGGTTGGCCTATACTGGTTAGAGGACCCTACACCTGCCGAAGATCAGAGCGCGCTTAAACTTTTGCGTCAGCATTCAACCGTGCCTGTCGCCATCGGCGAAGTGTTCAATTCGATCTGGGAATGCAACAAGCTCATTGAACAGGAGCTGATTGATTTTATCCGCGTGGCTGTGACCTATGCCGGGGGCATCACACATGTGAAACGCATCGTTGATCTCGCCGGTCTGCATCACGTCCGCACCGGGTTTCATGGAGCGCCAAGCCATTCCCCTATCAGTATGGCAGCGCAACATCACCTGAACGCATGGGCGCCAAATTTCGGCATTCAAGAATATTTGGTGTTAGACACGCCCGAATGCGACGCGTTGTTTCCGTCGGAGCATCGAATGAAAAACGGGATGGTCTATGTCAGCGACGCCCCGGGGTTGGGTGTGGATTTTGATGAATCCGAGGCCCAAAACTACAGCTACAAGCCGGGAAGCCATCCAGTTGTCAGACTGGAAGATGGCACTCTATGGGACTACTAGGCACCTCCAACCGGGTACACCATGTTTAAATTGTACAATCGGGTAACACGGCTCGCGCTTAATCTGGCCGACCCTTATGTGGACGGGACAGGCGGACAACCTTCCGGTCACGTCTGGCCATACCTGAGATCGCACCTCAAGCCTCTGCGATGGGTTCTGGTCCTCAGCTTATGCGTCACCGTGTTGTCAGCCAGCGTCGAAGTCTGGCTCATTAGCTACGCGGGCCGATTGATCGACATGCTCGCCGACACCCCGCGCGAAGAAATCTGGCATCGTCACATCGGCGGCCTGCTGGGGGCTGCCTTGATGGTAATCCTGTTTCGACCTCTGTCGCAGTTTCTGCGCCACGCAACAAATGACATCGCCCTGCAATGCAATGCCGCCAACCTGTTTCGCTGGCGCGCGCACGCCCATTTGACCAGGCAATCCGTCGGATGGTTTCAGGAAGACCTTGCCGGTCGCACAGCCTCTCGCCTGGTTCTGATGGGCAACTACGCCACCGACGTGATCTATCACTCGTTAAATGCGGTTGCGTTTGGGCTGGTCTACATGATCGGCGTTGTGACCTTTATGGCTGGAATAGACATCCGACTTGCGTTGCCATTGCTGGTATGGCTCGTGCTTTACATCACGATTATGGTGCTGATTGTTCCACGCATGGTTAACGCGATGGAGACGTTCATGGCGTCAAAATCCGCGCTGTTGGGTGGGGTTGTCGATACATTTTCAAACTTCGACACAATAAGCCTGTTTGCCCGCCGCAAAGACATCGAAAACGATCACCGGACGTGGTTGGAAAACACGCGCGAGATGTTGTTTCGGTCGCGCCAGATCAGCGTCGGGATGCGCACTTTGACGGTCTGGCTTGAAGGCGTGATTATAGTGGGCTTTGTCGGGTACGGTGTCTGGCTCTGGTCACAGGGGGCTGCATCGATAGGCCTTGTAAGCGCCGCCGTTGCGATGAGCTTGCGCATTACCACAATGGCCGATTGGGTATCAGAATCTATTTGGTCGATCTTTCAGCAAGTGGGCTCGGTCCGCGAAGCACTGCGCACAATTTCACAGCCCCTGACGATCCCGATGACGGGCAACGAGGCTAAGCTCGAATTGAACGGAGGCGGTATCGCAATCAAAGGTATTCGGCATCATTACGGCAAAGGACAGGGCGGGCTTGAGGGGATCGACCTGACCATCGAACCCGGCGAAAAGGTCGGATTGGTTGGACCATCAGGTGCCGGAAAATCAACCTTGGTTAATTTGATATTGCGGTTCTATGACCCGGAAGAGGGTCAAATTCTGATTGATCATCAGGATATCTGCACGGTTGAACAAGAGAGCCTGCGTCATGCCATCGGTATGGTCAGCCAACAAGCAGCGCTTTTGAATCGATCCGTCAGGGACAATATCTCGCTTGGCCACAGCAAGGTCACGCAAGAGCAAATCGAAGCGGCGGCGCGCGAAGCACAGGCCCATGATTTTATTCTCGACTTAAAAGACAGCAACGGGCGCACGGGCTATGACGCGCATGTCGGCGAACGCGGGGTCAAGCTTTCGGGCGGGCAACGCCAGCGTATTTCCATTGCGAGAGTGATCTTAAAGGACGCGCCAATTTTGATCCTGGATGAAGCCACAAGCGCGCTGGACAGTGAAGTCGAGGCAGACATTCACACAGCGCTGAGAACCATTATCGAAGGCAAAACAGTGATCGCAATTGCGCACCGGCTTTCGACCATTGCCGAGATGGACCGCATTATCGTTATGGATGACGGTGCGATTGTGGAAAGTGGAACCCATCAGAACTTACTTAAACACGGCGCGCTTTATGCCCGTTTGTGGGAACGTCAGTCTGGCGGCTTTATAGGCGACGTTCAGTCGTCGGACACTTAACCCTGCACAAAGGAAAGACGCCGCCACACGACCTGAGCAGAGTCAGCTCGCGACTTCGGCCCTTTTCCACGCACCCTGAAACAACCGCCGATGAAACAGCGGGAATTTGATTACTTCTTCAAAAAACAGGATCGAGAGCACCCAAAACGCAGGCACATCAAAATACATCACGGCCAGTGCCGTTGCCGGAACTCGGAAAAGCCATTGAGACCAGACAAAAATGTGCATCACATAGATAGTGTCGCCGCTGGCGCGCAACGTGTTCCCACAGATCGCGTTCGATTGCTTTGGAAACGGCAACACAAGCAAAATAGGCAGAAAACCAAACAGGATCGCGCGCGTCTCGATGCTGAGATCGGTGTAAAGATACGTCGCTGACACGCAAATAATAAGGTAGATAACAGCAACGATGCTGGCGGCGACAAATGCCCCTCGCCACGCACTGCTCAGGAAACGGTCAAGTACGTGTTCGGACGGGTTTTGCCCCAACAATTGGGCGACGATAATCCCTGTCGCCTGCGCCCATTGCATTCCGATTGTGCCCGCGACCATGATCCACGGCGCAATAAGAGTCATCGCCGCAAACTCATTCAAGCTCAGCTTGGCATAAATCAGCGTGCAAAAATGGGCCGCAAAGGTCGCGCTGATGAAGGTCGCCGCGATTGGCAACGAAAAGCTGATATGACGAAACAGTGTTTTGGCAAACGTCACCTGACGCCAACCCGGTATTCGTGCCAGATGTCCGTCCACACGCGCCAATTGATAGATCAGAAACCCTACCTGAACACATATTGCAAGCGCGCTCCCCATGGCAGCACCAGTGACACCAAAGGCAGGCAACCCCAGATATCCATGAATAAACACAATACTTGTGAACACATTAATCGGGAGCGACAGACAAAAACTGTAGAGTGGCAATCTCGTTCGGCCACAACCGTTAAAATAGCTCGACAGGCATTGCCCGATAGCTTCGCCCAATATGACAATTGAAAAGACCGCCAGATAGCCTTTTGCCATCTCGGCCACCTCCGCCGATGGCGCCATTGCACCAATCAACGACCCGCCGAAAACTGCGAGCACGGCCAAACCAACGCCGCCAACAACCAGACTTACCGTCAGGCCCGATACCAGCGCCGATTTCAAGAAAACCGCATTTTTTGTGCCAAACGCCTGCGCTGTTCTGATCTGCATGGCGTTGGAAAATGCTAATATCGCCCCCAAAATAAACCCGGCAATTGCGGCCGCAAGCCCCATGGCCGCAAGCGCTGCCTCGCCCAAAGACGAAACCAGGTAGGCGTCAATGACCACTGTACCATGAAGGATAATAGCCTTGAGCGTCATCGGCCACGCCAATCCAAGGACGCTTCTCCAGTTGTGTTGGAGCGCAGTAGTCTTTACTGAATCTGGCGAAAATTTAGACATGCGAATAGAACCGATTTCCTTACCGGTAGGCTGTACGTTTGGCGCGCAACGTAGAAAGGGCGATAAAAAAAAGCGAAGGCGCTTAGCCGTCTGCCGCTTCGAAATAGTTCGCGTTTGTTTCCGTAATTCTCTCGATCGTTTCGTCCAGCCGTGACAGGTGGAACATCCCGACTTCCACAGCCAGATCGCCATCATGCGCTTTGACGGCGTCAGCAATATTTTTGTGATCGGCCATCAGGTCCGGCATGCGTTGCTCTTTTGACAAGCCCAGCCGGCAAAGGCGATCAACCTTGGCCTTTTCCGCCATAATCACATCAAACGCAAAATCGGCTTCGGCAATCTCACACAATGTTCTGTGGAACTCATAATCCAGATTCCCAAAGCCATCGACATCGCGATCTTGAATGGCCTTGGCCTGATCCTCAATCGCCGCATCTAAACGCGCGGCACCGTCATCATCACATTTTTTGGCCGCACGGCGCAGAGCTTCCATTTCAACCGCAGCGCGCACAAAGCGCGATTTCTCGATCTCACGCATAGAGAATTTTTTGACTTCCGTCGCACGCTGAGGCCGGATCAACAGCAAATCAAGGTTTGCCAATCGGCTAAAGGCGTCACGGACAGGCTGGCGTGAAATGCCAAATCGAGAGGCCATATCAGCCTCGGAAATCTTGTCACCAGGACGCAATCCCAAAGAGACTATCTGGTCGTGAAGATAGTCAAAAACCTCATCAACACTTGTGCGTCGCTCGGTTGTTCGGACTAAATTTGCCATGTCATCATCTCCTCTTAAGATGGTTGCAACGTCAATTAGGCTGCTCCCAAAACGCAGTGCGTTGTCGATAAAGCCTTACAAACGCTACCCAATACACAAGTTGCATACTGGACAACAGGCTCGCTTCATTCGTTCTACTGAACTTTTAACTAGTATGCCAGCAAAATAACTAGTATTCTAGTATAGACCGCTATCGAATCGTCGGAGTCACGGCCATTCGACATAGTCAGTCGCTAAAAGCACGGGAGGGTAAGAATGTCAGGTGTCAGCTTACAAAGGCTCGTTAAGGCCTACGGCGCTGTACAGGTTGTCCACGGGATTGACCTGGAAGTTCAAGAAAAGGAATTTGTCGTCCTAGTTGGCCCATCGGGTTGTGGTAAGTCAACGACGCTTCGCATGATTGCCGGCCTTGAAGAGATCAGCGATGGCGATCTGACAATCGATGGTCGACTTGTGAACCGAGTGGCCCCCAAAGATCGCGATGTCGCGATGGTCTTCCAGAACTACGCCCTTTACCCTCACCTTGATGTCGCTGAAAACATTGCCTTTGGCCTGCGTATTCGCAAGGAAAGCAAAGATGTCATCGCCTCTTCGGTTCAGGAAGTTGGCGAGATTTTGGGGCTGACACCCTACCTTGAGCGTCGCCCTGCCGATCTTTCTGGTGGTCAGCGCCAGCGCGTCGCTATGGGGCGCGCGATTGTCCGTCGCCCAAAGGTCTTTTTGTTCGATGAGCCCCTGTCCAATCTTGATGCTAAGCTGCGTACTCAGATGCGCGCCGAGATCAAGAGACTCCACAAACGGCTTGGCGTAACGTCAATTTACGTAACACACGATCAGGTTGAGGCGATGACCCTCGCGGACCGGATTGTCGTTATGCATGACGGACGGATCGAACAAGTCGGAACTCCGATGGAACTGTTCCTCAATCCGGTTAACACATTTGTTGCGGGATTTCTCGGATCGCCCCCGATGAATATGGTCAAAGCCCGCATCGGCTCTGGCGATACCGGACCGGTAGCAGAATTTGACGGAAATAAACTGCCTCTTGCACAGCTTCCGTCCCTGCAAAACGCCGTTGGCAAAGACGTAATTCTGGGTATCCGACCGGAATTTGTCACTGTGTCACGCACAAAAGACGATGGAGCTATTCCCGTCGATGTTGACCTGATTGAAACGCTTGGTTCCGAAGCTTTGATCCACGGCAGCCTGCAGAAAGAACCTTTTGTCATCCGCACCGAAACTGTTGGTCAGATGGATGTACTGGACGGCATATCCGGCTTCAAAATCAAACCGGATCTGATCCGCGTCTTTGACGCCGAAACCGGGTCAGCACTACCTGATCAGGTGACAGTGCAATGACAAACGATCCCAACTTTACCGGCCCAAAAACCGAGCAGTTGGTTTTTGATGCAGCCGAAGCCCAACGTAAGCGCCACCCAAGCAAAGTTGGCCGCGTTATCGATCACCTGAAACGGGAATGGCAGCTATACGCGATGCTGCTCCCCACAATAATCTGGCTTTTGGTCTTTCTTTACAAGCCGATGTACGGACTGCAGATCGCGTTCAAAGACTACTCGATCTTCCGCGGAGTCGCGGGAAGCGCCTGGATTGGCTTGGAACATTTCGAAAACCTGTTCAACAATGATCAGTTTCTACGCGCGTTGAAAAACACCATCATCATGAGCGCCTATGGTCTGCTGTTTGGCTTTCCTGTGCCAATCTTTCTGGCGCTGATGTTCAACGAAGTTCTGAACCAGACCTTCAAGAAATCCGCTCAGACCATCGTGTACTTGCCGCACTTCATTTCGTCGGTGATCATCGCGGGTATCGTCATCACGTCCTTCTCGCCTTCGGCAGGTATCGTAAATACCATGCTGGGATGGTTTGGGATCGACGCGATCTACTTTCTGACGAAACCAGAATGGTTCCGACCGATTTTTATCGGCACGGGCATCTGGCAAGAGGCCGGGTTCCAATCCATCGTCTATCTTGCGGCGATCGCCGGTGTCTCACCTACGCTGTATGAATCTGCCGTGGTGGACGGGGCATCGCGCTGGCAGATGATGTGGAAGATCACAATCCCATCGATCATGGCCACGATCATCATCATGTTGATCATTCGTATCGGCAACATCCTCGAGATCTCGTTCGAGATGATCATCCTGCTGTATCAGCCCGCCACTTACGAAACTGCCGACGTCGTGAACACCTTCATTTACCGTCAGGGTCTTCAGGGTGGGCAATATGATTTCGCTGCGGCAGCGGGCCTGTTCAATGCAGTCGTCGCCTTCATCCTGGTGATGACGGCCAACACAATCTCAAAGCGCTACTCGCGCACGTCACTTTGGTAGGGGAATTGAAGCAATGGCTAATATGAATCTCTATTCTCGTGGTGATAAGCTCTTCGTCATAGTGAACATGATATTGCTTGGGATCTTTACGATCTCAACGCTTTATCCCTTCATCTATATCGCGTCACTTTCAATGAGCACCGGCTTTGAGGCCCGCGCAGGCAACGTCATCCTGACACCTGTGGGCTTTACACTTGAAGCCTACAAACAGGTGCTGAGCGAGGCCCAATTCTGGACCAGCTACAAGAACACCTTCATCTATACGTTCTTTGGCACATTGATGAGCCTCGTGTTCATCATTCCCGGCGCCTACGCATTGTCGCGCCCACAACTATACGGCCGCCGGTTCTGGAACCTGATGGTTGCCTTTACCATGTGGTTTAACGCCGGTCTGATCCCGTTCTTTCTCAACATGCGCGATCTGGGCCTGTTGGACAGCTACATCGGCATCATCATCGGGTTCGCGGTCAACGGCTTTAACATCATCTTGCTGCGCAACTTTTTTGAAGCAATCCCACAGTCGTTTGAGGAAGCCGCCCGAATGGATGGCGCCAATGAATTTCAGGTACTCTGGAAAGTTTACATGCCGCTTTCTAAGCCTGCCATCGCAACGGTCGCATTATTCTGTATCGTGTCGCGCTGGAACGGGTTCTTTTGGGCCATGGTCTTGTTGCAGGACGAAGACAAAATCCCGCTCCAGGTCTATCTGCGCCATGTCATTGTTGAGCTTTCTGACGACGAAGAATTTGCCAATTCTTTGCTGACATCAGCTTATTCGTTCGAGACTGTCAGCGCCGCAATTATCATATGCTCGATCATTCCGATCTTGCTCATTTACCCCTTCCTTCAAAAGTACTTCAGCAAAGGTATCTTGCTGGGCGGAGTGAAGGAATGACCACAATAAGAAAGTCGCAATCAGGGAGGATATTATGCGCAAACTAACACTAACACTGGCCATGCTCGGGACCACCGCCATTACGGCACCGGCCTTTGCAGACGGACACCTAAAAATTGTTGACGACCCGCTGGAGCTGACGATTCACATGCACTGGCCTCGCGCTCAGGGCTATGGAGTTGGCGGTTCCCCCAGCGAGATTTACCCGGTCGAAGAAGCCGCGCGCGCAATGACAGGGATTTCGCTGACAGACGCGACAGCCGGTCGTAACAGCACCGATAGCGCCGAAGCGATGAACCTGTTGATCGCCCAAGGCGACATGCCCGACATTGTTGGCGGCCACCTGATCAAACAGCCGGTCAACGAATTCGGCCCGCAAGGTGCATTTGTACCGCTGAACGATCTCGTTGCAGAACATGCGCCCAACATTCAGGCATACTGGGATTCTCGTCCTGAGGTGTTGGCGTCCATTACTGCCTATGACGGCAATTACTACTACATTCCCTACCTGCCCGACGGGAAATATGGCCGGGCTTGGTTCATCCGTCAGGACTGGCTTGATGCGTTGGGGCTGGAGCAGCCACAAAACGTCGAAGAGCTGGAGGCAACCCTTATTGCCTTCCGTGACAATGATCCGAACGGGAACGGCGCGGCGGATGAAGTTCCGTATTTTGCGCGTCAGTGGGAAGAAGTGAACCGCTTGCTGACACTTTGGGATGCACGCTCTTCCGGCTCTGACACGTATCACGATTTCTACATCACGGCAGATGGATCGATTGCGCATCCTTATGCTCAGGATACTTATCGCGACGGTATTTCAAATATTGCGCGCTGGTACGAAGCCGGTCTCATTGATGCGGAAATCTTCACACGTGGGTCGTCTTCTCGTGACTTCTTGCTGTCGGAAAACCTTGGTGGTCTGACCCATGACTGGTTTGCGTCGACTTCCGGCTATAACGGCAAACTTGCGGATAAAATTGATGGGTTCAACTTTATCCCCTTCCTGCCGCCCGCCTCGACAAACGGTGTGCGTATGGAAGAGCACCGCCGCATTCCGGTTAAGCCGGACGGTTGGGCAATCAGCCACACGAACGACAACGTGGTCGAAACGATCAAGTATTTTGACTTCTGGTTCACAGAAGAAGGTCGCTTGCTGGCCAACTTCGGTGTTGAAGGCAAAACTTGGGACATGGTCGACGGCGAACCTATCTTTAAGCCCGAAGTTCTGAACGCGGATGCCGCGATCAATAGCCAGATGTATCTTGAAGGTGCGCAAATTCAGCGCGGGTACTTCCAGGATTACCGCTATGAATGGCAGTGGACCGCACAGGCGGCTCGCGAAGGCATTGAACTCTATGACACTCAGGATTTGCTTGTAGACCAGTTCCTTGGCGTTGCTTTCACCGAAGACGAACAGGCGGTTTATGATCGGTACTGGCCATCGCTGCGCACCTATATGCTGGAGCGCAACCAAGCCTGGATCCTTGGCACTGGCGATGTTGTGAAAGACTGGGATGCCTATATCGAGACGCTCAACGAAATGGGCTACTCGGACGTAATCGAAGTCATCAACTCGGCTTACAAGCGACAGTACGGCTGACACTCAAACTCTACACTGATGGCCGGGTTTGTCTCGGCCATCAGCACGTTTTCAACAGAATAACCGACCAAAGGATGTCCGATGCCCGCTACGCCACTTCCATTACTTGATGAACCCAAGGCCGGGCGCTTGACGATCCAGTACGCACCTGTTGCGACCACTCAAATTGTTGAGAACCCGCCGCGTTTTTCGTGGATTCCAGTGATCGAGGATGAGGCCACCTATGTGGTGCGTATCTCAACCGACCCAAAATTTCCCGTCAAAGACACTCAGCTCTTTGCCCCGATCGCGCTCAATTTTTTCACCCCTGATGTGGCCTTGGCCGCGGGTGAGTATCATTGGGCCTATGCCGTGTGCGACCCGACGACGGGCAAGCCCGTCACCACGTGGAGCAGCTCCCGAACCTTCTCCATTCAGGACGGGTTGCCACAAACGCCCCTGCCAGCACGTGACACCCGCCTTAAGGGCGCCGCGCAAACACATCCGCGCCTGTGGATGACGACAGATCGGCTCGATGCGTTTTGTGAGTCCGTTAAGACAAACCCGGACCACTGCACCTGGTCAACGTTCTACGAGAAATCTGTGCTGCCATGGATGGACCGCGAGGTCATGAAAGAACCGGCAGGGTATCCCAACAACGTCCGCGTGGCACCGGTTTGGCGACAAACTTACATCGACTTGCAGGAAGCATGGTACGCCATTCGTCATCTTGCCATCGGAGGCCGCGTCACCGGCAATGCGGAAATGACCGCCCGCGCCAAAGAATGGTTGCTGGAAGTTGCATCATGGGACCCAAACGGGGTGACATCACGCGCCTATACGGACGAATGGGCCTATCGTGTCACCAACGCGCTCGCTTGGGGCTATGACTGGCTTTATAACGACCTTTCCGAGGATGAACGCGAGACTGTGCGCGCAGTGCTGCTGGAACGAACCCGTGACATTGCCGAACACGCGATCATCAATGCCAAAATTCACCTGTTCCCATATGACAGCCACGCCGTGCGTTCGGTGTCACTGACAATCATCCCTGCATGTATTGCCCTGTTGGGTGACGATCCCGAAAACGAGGCTCTGGACTGGCTCAATTACAGCATCGAATTCCTGTTTACGGTCTATTCCCCTTGGGGCGACAGCGATGGCGGTTGGGCCGAAGGCTCGAATTACTGGATGATGGGCATGGCCTATCTGATCGACGCCGCAAACCGGTTGAAATCTTACACCGGGCTTGACCTCTACAAGCGGCCATTCTTTCAGAATACCGGCGATTTTGCACTCTTCTGCAAAGCGCCCAACACGCGCCGCGCCACGTTTGGCGATGACAGCACCCAAGGCGATCTGCCGGGCATCAAAACCGGTCTGAACATGCGCCAGTTTGCCGGTGCGACCGGCAAGGGCGAATACCAATGGTACTGCGAAGAAAACATGCGGCTGAACCCCGGCACCGAGATGGCGTTTTATAACTGGGGCTGGTGGGACACCAATTTCGACGAATTGGTATTTCAGACCGATTTCCCTGTGGTTGAACCGACGGCACCTGAAGGCGGATTGCGCCACTTTAAGGGGATCGGCTGGGTCGGCGTTCAACACGCAATGGACGATCCGGACAATCACATACAATTCGTGTTCAAGTCCTCACCCTTTGGGTCAATCAGCCACAGCCATGGTGACCAAAACGCTTTTTGCATGTCCGCTTACGGCGAAGACCTCGCGATCCAGTCGGGCCATTATGTTGCGTTTAATTCGTCCATGCACCGTAAGTGGCGGCGCCAGACACGGTCAAAGAACGCAATCCTGATCAATGGGAAAGGCCAGTACGCCGAAAAAGACAAATCCAAAGCAATGGCCGCGACAGGAAAAATCGTTGCCGCCGAAACGCACGAGGATCACATCTTTATTCAGGGCGACGCGACCCCGGCCTATCAAAGCACGTCTCCCGAAGTGACCCGTGCAGAGCGCAAAATCTACTTTGTGCGCAACGATTATTTTGTCATCGTCGATGAAATAGACGCGCAAACCCCTGTGACTATCGACTGGCTCCTTCACGCCAACAATCCGTTCGAACTGGGCAAAACATCCTTCCGCAATGCGGGCGAGCGAGCGGGTTTTTACGGGCAGGTCGTCTGGTCCGAAGCGGGCAAGCCCGAAATGATGCAGGAAACCGGCTTTCCAGATGTCGATCCTGAGGATTACGACGGGCTTCCAGTCAGCACCTTTCTGACGGCGCGTTACCCCGCGTCGACCCGCCACCGGATCGCCACCCTTCTGGTGCCGTATAAACTTGATGCGCCGAAGCGGATTTTCAATTTCCTCGACGATCAGGGCTATGACGCCGACCTCTACTTTACCGACGCAGACGAAAACACGTTCAAGGTCGTCATGAAAAAACTGGCCAACACGTAAACTAACATCCGGCAACGGCCGGCAAAAACTAAATGGAGAACAACCATGAAACTCAAGGGAAAGACGGCCATCGTGACAGGTGGCGGCCGTGACATCGGCAGCGCAATTGCCACCAAACTTGCCGCCGAGGGCGCAAATGTCGCCATCAACTATTTTGCTAGCTCTGCAGGCGCGGACGCCACAGTTGCTAAGATCAAAGCGGACGGCGGCAATGCGATTGCCGTGCAAGGCGATCTGAACAAGCAAGCAGATGTCGACACGCTGATCTCAAAAACAATCGACGCTTTTGGAGGTATCGACGTGCTTGTTAACAACGCAGGCGGTCTGATTGCGCGCAAAACGATTGCCGAGATGGATGTCGACCATTGGAATGCGGTCATGACATTGAACCTGACAAGCACGTTCATGATGACCAAAGCGTGCCTCGCCCACATCAAGACCGGCGCAATCGTCAACCTTGCCAGCCAGGCAGGTCGCGATGGTGGCGGGCCGGGCGCGGTTGCTTATGCCACATCCAAAGGCGCCGTGATGACGATGACACGTGGTTTGGCCAAAGAAGTGGGTCCGGATATCCGCGTCAACGCGCTGTGCCCCGGCATGATCGATACGGACTTTCACAATATCCACACACCTGACGCAGGCCGCCGTGGCTTCGAAGCCAATGCGCCGTTAAAGCGGCAGGGTCATGTAGATGACGCCGCAAACTTGGTGTTGTTCTTGGCTTGTGACGACAGCGCGTTTATCACCGGTACCAATATCGATCTCAACGGCGGAATGCTGTTCAGCTAATCGCTCATCAAAGGACTAAAAATGACAAACTTCCCTGTTGTTTCCACCGGCGAAAACGTAACGCGGCAGGTTCTCTCTGATCATCCCGAGATGATGGTCGTTGCGTTCCGTTTTGCGGCTGAAGGGGCGATTGGTGCATTGCACAATCACCCTCATGTGCAATCGACCTATGTCGAGAACGGGCGTTTTCGCTTCACACTGGGAGATGAGGAAAAAGAAGTTGGCCCGGGTGACAGCTTTGTTATTCCAAGCGAATTGATCCACGGGTGTGTGTGTCTTGAGCCGGGAACATTGATTGACTGTTTCACGCCACGCCGTGATGATTTCCTATAGGTTCCTATCATGAAAATCCTCTCTATCGGCGAGTGCATGGCGGAAATGTCCCCACAAAACGAAGCCGGGACATTTCACCTGGGTTTCGCTGGCGATACTTTTAATACGGCGTGGTATCTGCGCCGTATAAATCCCGACATCAGCGTTTCATACTTTACAGGTTTGGGAACTGACACGATTTCCGATCAGCTGCGGGCCGTTATCAAAGACGCCGGCATCAACGACCAATACGGCGTTCAGGTGCCAGACAGAACCGTCGGTCTCTATCTGATTTCGCTGGATAACGGCGAGCGCAGCTTTTCTTATTGGCGCGGGGAGTCAGCGGCACGTCGCCTCGCATCCGACCCAAGCGCTCTCAAGCGCGCGATTGAAGAACATGATTTGATCTATTTTTCGGGCATAACGCTTGCGATTCTGGATGCAGATGGACGACAGACCCTTTTGTCCGCTTTGCACGAAGGCCGAGACGCGGGCAAAACAATTGCTTTTGATCCAAACCTGCGTCCCCGTTTGTGGAGCGACACGGAAACCATGCTGAAGGTAACAATGGCAGGCGCACACGCGTCTGACATTGTCTTGCCGTCGTTTGAAGACGAGGCCACCTGGTTCGATGACGCCAACCCGGAAGCAACTGCACAGCGTTACTTGTCTGCCGGAGCCAGAACCGTTGTCGTCAAAAACGGCGCAGATGAAATTTACTATCACACCCCTGAAGAACGAGGCACGGTCTCTGTGCCCCCTATTGCCAAAATAGTCGACACAACGGCCGCGGGTGACAGCTTTAATGCGGCAATCATTGCCGGGTTGAGCGATGGTATTTCGCTGCCAAAAAGCATTGCCGCCGCGTGTAAGTTATCTGGTGCGGTCGTTCAGGCACGTGGCGCACTGGTGCCTGTCAGTCAAACGGACTTCTCGGTCTAAACTTTTTAAGCTCTGATCTCTGGTTTGCGGAAATCAACGAGATTTTTTAAGCTAAGTTCCGCACTTGGGCTGTGGCGGCGAGACACCTAACGTGGCTTGCCCACAGTTCTCAACGCTGGCTACGTTGATGAAGATCGCCGCGGCCAAAATTGTCTCCACGGATTGCTCTATGTGTTTTAGGCAGCTGGCATCTCTCCAAAAACGCCCGACACTTAAAGAGGTTTTTTCACAGTCCCGCTGGCAAAACGGTTTTTTGCAATTTACGGGAATAATGGCGCTGAATTACAGAGCCACAAAGAATTATCAGGGACCCAAGCTGAGGGCGTTCGGAAGTAACAAAAAGTTGCGCTGTTTTTTGCCCAATCAGCTTAAAAGTCCCGCACAATCTGACAGTTAAGTCTAGTATACTAGTAATTAGTAGGCTAGTATCGTGAGTCTAAAATAAGGCGCGTGTTTGGGAGGAAAAAGACATGGAACAACCCGTTATTGGCTTCGTAGGCCTCGGCCTCATGGGCGGCAATATGGTCGAATGCCTGCAAAAAAATGGGTTTGAACCCGTTGTCATGGATCTGAACAAAGACGTCGTTGCGTCTGTCGTCAGTCGGGGTGCGAGCGAAGCGACCTCTGGTAAAGACCTCGCATCACAATGCGACATAATCATGCTGTGCCTGACGACTTCAGACGTGGTCGAAGGCTTGGTTTACGGGGATAATGGCATTCTCGCAGGGATCAAAAACGGTGCTGTGGTTATTGATTTTGGGACGTCCATTCCGGCCTCAACACGAAAAATTGGCGCCGATCTTGCTGCCAAAGGCGCTGGCATGATTGACGCGCCACTTGGTCGGACACCTGCTCACGCAAAAGACGGTCTGCTCAACATCATGGCCGCTGGCGACAAAGACACCTTTGACAAGGTAACGCCCGTTCTGAACATCCTGGGTGAAAACGTTTTTTACCTCGGAGATCTAGGTGCTGGCCACACAACAAAACTGATCAATAACTTTATGGGCATGACAACCGTTAGCGCCATGAGCCAGGCATTTGCAGTCGCTGAACGCGCCGGTGTCGATCGTCAGCAACTTTACGACATCATGTCGACAGGCCCGTCGAATTCGCCCTTCATGGGATTCTGCAAAAACTACGCGGTCGACGGTGTAAGCGATTTGGGCTTTTCCCTTGCAAACGCCAACAAAGACCTCGGCTATTTTCTCAAAATGCTCGAAGATCTGGGAACGAAATCGGTGATTGGCGAAGGCACGTCACTCAACCTTCAGGCAGCCGTAGACACAGGAAATGGTCAGGGTAATGTCCCAGAAATTTTCGACTACTTCGTTGAATTAAAAAATTAAAACCCGCACGGCGTGACCGACAATCTTTGCTTTGGTCACGCCGCGCTGTACGCTTGCATACCTGCTTCGGCGACAGCCAGATCCTGCGCGGGTGTGCCGGAACTTACACCGATTGCACCGATGACTTCGCCCTCAGAAACAACTGGCAAACCGCCCGCAATCACAACAATCCGCCCGCCAATCGTAGAAGTAAGACCAAAAACCGGATTTCCTGGCATGCTAGGCTCAGCAAGGTCGTGTGTCGGCTTGCGCGTACCGGAGGCTGTATAACTTTTATCAATCGCCAAAGTGATGCTAGGAATCTTGGCACCATCCATCCGCAAGAACGCCAACAAATTGCAGCTTTCGTCGGTGATGGCGATACACATGGGTACGCCGATTTCTTCGGCTTTCGCCCGAGCGCCATTAATCATTCGGTCAGCATCGGCGCTGTCGAGGCGGCAGAGAGTAAGCATCGGATCTTTCCTGATTTTATAAGCTGCAATGAAATGAAAATGCAAAAATGGCCGCAGCAGCAACAATTTGCGCTAGATATAAGGCTAGTATCCTAGTAGGATAGATAAAGACTGTCACTAACCTTTTGTCAATGCCGCCGCGCACTGGAGCTCGAAATGCCGACACCCAAACCGATCCCCGGAAGCATCCTGCCATCTTTGACGTTTCCAAGCGTAAACGGAGACGAGATCACCGTTGGAGGTCAGAAAGAAAACTGGACCCTTCTTGTCGTTTATCGCGGCAAGCATTGCCCACGGTGCAAAAAATACCTAAACATCCTCAACGAAATGCGGACGGATTGGACCGAGGCCGGTTTTGACATCGCCGTGGTCTCAGCGGATTCGCTCGAAAGGGCACAGGCAGACCTGGCCGAATTCGACTGGGGGTTCGATTTGGGCTATGGCCTTAGCGAAGACCAGATGGCGACACTCGGTGTTTATGTGACTGAGCCCTTGTCGCCAGAAGAGGCTGAAGGCCGCTTTGCCGAGCCCGGAATTTTCGTATTGCGCGGAGATTCGAGCCTGATTGTTGCGGCGATTTCAAATGGACCAGCGGCCCGGCCCGAGCTTGCGGAATTGCTTGATGGTATGATTTTTAACAAGAAAAACGACCGCCCGCATCGCGGAACTGTCTAACCTGATCCCGTGCGACGAACGTGGTCACAATTGAGTTATCAGGATTTATTGACTTTAAGATTTTCCTACAATACTAGTATACCTGTTAGGGCGTCTACCTGATTCATCTTACTTCAGGCAGGCAAACGATCCATAAATGTATCTGGGAGGATAACATGACCAAAAGTTTCACACTTCGCAGCGCGCTGTTTGGCAGCTGTCTGGCACTTGCTGCTACATCTGCTACAGCCGGTGAACTTCGCGGCTGGAACATCCACGTCGAAGATTACCCTGTTTCCATTGCAATGGAATCTTTCGCTGCTGAAGTTGCAGAGCGTACAAATGGCGAAGTAACAGCCAAAACTTTCCACAACGGTGTACTAGGCAGCCAGCCTGACGCCATCGAGCAACTGCGCCTTGGCGTCATCGACTTTGGTGAATTCAGCCTCGGCCCGTTTGGGACTTCTGTTCCTGAAGCGAACGTTGTTTCCCTGCCATTTATTTTCCCAAGCATCCCAGCGATGTACGAAATGATGGACGGTGAAGTTGGTGAAGCAATTTCTGTAGGTATGCGCGCTCGTGGCGTTGAACCTCTCGGATGGTACGATGCTGGCGCACGTTCGTTCTACAACTCTGTACGCCCAATCAACACACCGGCTGACGTTGAAGGTCTGAAAATTCGCGTGATGAGCAATGATCTGTTTGTTCAGATGGTTGAATCCATGGACGGTAACGCCACGCCAATGGCATTCGCCGAGGTGTACCAGTCGATCCAGACGGGTGTTGTGGACGGTGCGGAAAACAACCCACCATCTTACGAATCCACGTCGCACTACGAAGTTGCGTCCTACTACTCACTGACCGAGCACCTGATTATTCCTGAGTGCCTGTGCATGTCCAAAAAGTCTTGGGACAAGCTGACACCTGACCAACAGAAAATCGTTAAGGAAGCTGGTCGCGCAAGCGCCAACTTGCAGCGTGAACTATGGCAGGCCCGTGAGGCGGCTTCGATGGAGATCGTTCAGGCAGGCGGTACTGTTGTAAACACTATCGCTGACAAAGGTCCTTTCCAGGATGCTATGGCACCCGTGTACGAAGGTTTCTTGAAGGCCAATCCTGACCTCGCTGATCTCGTCAACATGATCCGCGACGCAGGCTAATCCTTCAAACTCCCGGCGGCCCATGACCCATAAAAGGGCATGGGCCGTTTTTCCAATATCACTCCATAATTTTTTGAGGCGACAATGAGCGGACGCAAAACCCTGCTTGATCGGTGCGAAACTCTCCTCGCTGGCGTTCAATGGCTCAGTATATTCACAGCCTCGATGGCCCTAGTTATTCTGGTCGTTACGTTCGGATGGCTGGTGTTCGGCCGCTACGTTTTAAACATAACACCAACATGGGTCGAACAACTCGCCCTGATGCTCGTTTGTTATATCGCGTTCTTGGGTGCAGCAGCCGGCGTGCGCGACGATACACATCTTGGGGTCACACTGTTTCGAGATATGCTGCCCCTTCCAATTCAAAAGATCATTATCGTGGTGATCGATTTCGTTCTGGCGGCCTTTGGCGTGATCATGCTCCTCGCCGGGATCGAATTGATGAAATTCGGCTGGGATTCGCTTCTGCCCATGCTTGAAATCCCCGAAAGCTTCCGAACTCTTGCAATCACTTTGTGCGGCGGACTGATCGTCCTGCACGCGGGGTCACGCGGATTGATCCGTATACTGACCTTCCGCACCTGGAACCCTACCCATTCAGCACAGGAGTCCTAAGATGGGCCTGACTATTCTATTGCTTGTCTTTGGCGTGGGTGTGGTAATCGGGATGCCGGTTGCCTTCGCCATGGGCATCGCTGCCGCCTCTGCCTTCTGGTACGAAGGCTTTCCGATGCTGATCACCTTCCAGCGGGCCACTGCCGGGGTATCTGTCTTCTCACTTCTTGCCATTCCCTTCTTTGTTCTGGCCGGGGAAATCATGCTGCACGGCGGAATTGCTGTGCGACTTGTAAAACTGGCCTCGGCGCTTGTCGGGCACCTCAAGGGTGGTCTTGCCACGGTCAACATCTTCTCGTCTATGTTGTTTGGCGGCATTTCCGGCTCAGCCGTGGCCGACATCTCAGCGCTTGGGTCAATCCTAGTACCAGTGATGAAAGAACGCGGGTATCGCCCTGATTTCGCGGTGAATGTTACTGTGACATCCTCCATTGCCGGTATCGTCATTCCACCAAGCCACAACATGATTATCTTTGCAGTGGCCGCAGGTGGCGGCATCTCAGTGTCTGGCCTGTTCCTTGCGGGTGTGATCCCCGGCATGATCATGTGCTTCAGCCTTGCGATTGCGGCCTATGTTCTGTCTGTCAAACATAACTACCCAGCCGAACCGTTCCCCGGCTGGGCCGAAGTGGGCCGCGCGGCTGGCGACGCAATTCCGGGCTTCTTCACCGCCGTGATCATTGTTGGCGGCACGCTGTCCGGTATTTTTACGGTCACAGAGTCCGGCGCGTTTGGAGCCATCTATGCCATCTTGCTGACGACGTTCTTTTATCGCAGCCTGACTTGGAAATCCTTTATCACAGCATTGACAGGCACCGTGCGCACCACAGCGATGGTGATGATCCTGATCGCCTTTGCCAGCTCTTTTGCGTACCTGTTGGCGCTCTACCAGGTACCTGAACGCCTGAGCAACGCGCTGGTGCTGGTCTCAGACAACCCGATCATCATCCTGCTCATGATCAACGTGATCTTGCTGATCCTTGGCATGATCATGGATATGGCCGCGCTGATCCTGATCTGTACGCCGATCTTCCTGCCAATCGCCAAAGGTCTGGGCATGGACCCAACCCAGTTCGGCATCATGATGCTCATGAACCTCGGCATCGGCTTGTGTACCCCACCTGTCGGAACCTGCCTGTTCGTCGGTTGCGCTGTGGGTAAGATCAAGATCGAAGACGCGTTGAAATCGATCTGGCCCTTCTATCTGGCCATCCTCGGTGCGTTGATCCTTGTGACTTACGTACCTGCGGTTTCGCTCTGGCTGCCGTCACTGTTCTAAAAATTTGTGGGGCGGGCTGTGCATACAGTCCGCCTCAAAACTTTCAATTATCACATTTTCAAGTCAGTTTAGCGGGCTTTCACAGCCTCGCAAGCGCCGGATAAAGAGCGCGGCTAAGCAGTCGTCATTTCCTTTACCGCAGCTTTCGCGCCCATTTCGACCAGATCGACATAGGCTTGCGTAACCAAAGTGCGAAAACGCGCATTTTCTGTCAGAGTTCCGGAAAAGACATTATCGAACTCCAGCAAGGCCGCGACCTTGGCTGCATTTGTTTGGGCATTATCGCTAGCCTTATGTAGCGCAGCCGCCAGAGGGTCCCGCACGTCAATCGGTTGACCACTTTCATCCTGCCCGCCAACATACCGCATCCACCCCGCGACGGCGAGGATCAGCCCTTTTGGGTCCCGCCCTATCTTCAGATTGTCAGCAATCGTGCCAAGCAAACGCTGTGGCAGCTTCTGGCTTCCATCCATGGCGATTTGCCAGGTCATGTGCTGGATCGACGGGTTCCGGTAGCGTTCTAGCAAAGACGCGCAATAGGCAGGCAAATCTTCACCATCCGGCTGCTCCAGCGTTGGTGTGATCTCTTCTCGCCAAAGCATCTCGCACAAAGCGGCAAAATCGGGATTGGCAACCGTGTCTGCGATTGTTCCATACCCAGCCAGATAACCCAAATAGGCCAGCGTTGAATGCGTTCCATTCAAGCACCGCAATTTCATCATCTCATGCGCTTCAACTGAGGTCACAAACTGTGCGCCGGCGCTCTCCCATGCGGGACGGCCATCCGCAAAATCATCCTCGATCACCCACTGGCGAAACCCTTCGTGAAAAACGCAAGCCGGGTCGTGATATCCCGCTATTTCTGCAAGCGTTTCAATATTGTCCTGCGTTGTCGCCGGAGTGATCCGATCCACCATCGTTGCCGGAAACGAAACCGCGCTCTCAATCCAGTCCGCCAGGGCGCCGTCACGTTGACGTGCAAATTCCAAGACAATCGCCCGTGCCAAGGATCCATTTGACGGAAGATTGTCACACGACAAGACCGTAAACCCCGCGCACCCGGATTTGCGGCGCGCATCCAGCGCTGAGACGATAAATCCAATGGCCGAACGCGGCTGCTCAGGATGCAATAAATCATGCGCAATATCCGAATGGCCAAGGTCCAGCGCACCAGACGAAGGCAGGGTGCAATACCCTTTCTCGGTGATTGTCAGCGAAACAATTTTGACCTTCGGATCAGCCATTGTGGCAATGACCTCACCCGGATCTTCGGGGGCAACAAGCGTGCGGGCAATCGATCCGATCACACACGGCTGCAGCCCCTCGGGGGCCAGCGTCACAGACGTGAATACCCCGCCCTGCGGTTCCAATTGTGTGCGGGCGGCAGGGCTTCGCAAACTGACGGCAGCGATACCCCAGTCTCCGCCCTCAAGTTGCATTGCCTCGTCGGTATAGACCGCATTGAAAGCCCGAAAGAACGCTCCGGGCCCAAGATGCACAATCCCGATATTGGGTTCCGGCCCCTCTCGGTTCAACCGCGGACTATCTGGCAAGCCAACCCCCATCAACATTCAGAACGGCCCCCGTGATATAACCCGAGGCAGGTGCACACAGAAACGTCACGGCCCCGGCAATATCCCTGGGGTCTCCCCATCGACCGGCTGGAATGCGTGACAGAATTTCCGCGTTACGCTGCGAATCCTCGCGCAGCGCGGTTGTGTTATTTGTGGCAATATATCCCGGCGCAACCGCGTTCACATTGATATCGTGCCCGGACCATTCATTGGCAAAAAGCTTGGTCAATCCGGCAACGCCGTGCTTTGAAGCGGTATAGGCTGGCACACGGATCCCGCCCTGAAACGACAACAACGACGCAATGTTCACGATGCGCCCGCCAGCGTCTCGCGCAATTGCTGCACGGGCGAATGCCTGACACAACACAAACACAGCCTTAAGGTTGACGTCCATCACGTCGTCCCAATCGGCTTCGGTATAATCAACGCTGTCAGCGCGCCGAATTATACCCGCGTTGTTCACAAGAATGTCGAGATCGCCAAGTGTGTCCAGAACCTCTTTCCCTTTTGTGGGATTTGAAAGGTCCATCGCACAGACCTCGCCGTGCCCCCCCTGTTCTTTGATCAAGCCAAGTGTCTCTGCACAAGACGACCGGCCGGCCGCAATCACAAATGCACCCGCGCCTGCCAGGGCCACCGCAATCGCCTGGCCTATCCCCGTATTTGCCCCGGTGACCAAAGCCCGTCGTCCATCTAATCGAAAAGGATCGCTCATCGCAGGTCCTCCATCGCCACCATATCCATGTCGGTAAAGTCGACATTGTCGCCAGCCATTGCCCAACAGAACGAATAAGACGACGTGCCAGCCCCACAATGTATCGACCAGGGCGGCGAAATAACCGCTTCCTCGTTGGCCATCACGATATGGCGTGTCTCATCCGGTGTCCCCATGAAATGGAACACCCGCTGATCTTCGGGGACATTAAAATACAAATACGCCTCCATGCGGCGGTCATGCACATGCGCAGGCATCGTGTTCCAAACAGACCCTTGCGCGAATTGCGTGTACCCCATCAACAACTGACAGCTGTCGCAAACGTCCGGATGCAAAAGCTGGATAATAACCCGCTCGTTCGCCGTCTCAGGCGCGCCAAGTTCAACCCGACGGGCATCTGACAATTTGATCAGCGTTGTCGGACACCTGCGATGCGCGGGTGCCGATAACAGATAGAAACGACCGCTCTCAAACGTCACAGGCCCTGCGCCCATCCCGATATACAACACCTCACCATTTCCAATTTGGTGCGTTTCGCCATCAACCTTGATTACCCCGGCCTCGCCCAGGTTCAGCGCCGCCATCTCGCGTCGCTCAAGAAAACTCGACGTGCCCGTTTCCGCCACATGATCCAGCAAAAGCGGACCATTTTCCGGAACCGCCGAGCCCAAAATCAAACGGTCATAATGAGAATAAATTAACCGGATTTCATTGTCGGCAAACAAATCACCCACGTGGAAATGCTCACGCAACTTTTCGGTGTCGAATTTTTTTACCGTTGCAGGATCTATTGCGTATCGGGTTTGTGTCTTGGTCATAGTGTTGCTTTCAAATCAAAGGTTATAGGCTGTTTTT
This sequence comes from Shimia sp., assembly GCF_039969785.1. Classification (GTDB taxonomy): domain Bacteria; phylum Pseudomonadota; class Alphaproteobacteria; order Rhodobacterales; family Rhodobacteraceae; genus Shimia. Next base: position 285,945 of record NZ_JBDVNC010000016.1, read on the forward strand.
GCAAGGCCATAGGCAAGGTCATGGGCAACCTCAAAGGCCTCCGCTTCACGAAGGCGGCCGGTGGTCACTAGCGTGGACAAATACGCACTGTCAGAGCGGCGCGACACGTCATGGCGCGCTGGGATAGAACAAAACGCCCGTGTGTCATCGTTAAACCCGGCGGTATTGTAGAAACCACAAGTTTCGGTTGTCGCTTCGCGGAACCGTTTTATGCCTTCGTAACTGTCAAAGAACCACCAGGGTGGCCCCAACTTCAACGCGGGATAAGCACCAGCCAAGGGCGCAAGCTCGCGCCCATAAACCGTCTCATCCAAGGTGAACAAGATCACTGTCAGATCTGGCTCCATCCCAACCGCATCCAAAAGCGGCTTCAACGCTTCCACGTAATCTGTGCGGCCCGGAATATCGAACCCTTTGTCCCGCCCAAACCGCGCAAAAACATCCGCGCTGTGATTGCGACGTGATCCCGCATGAATTTGCATCGTCAAGCCGTCATCAAGGCTCATCTTGGCCATTTCGGTCAACATTTGGCCGCGGAACATCTCGGCCTGCTGAGCTGTGAATTCGCCAGAAATAACTCTGTCAAACAGTGCGCTCGCCTCGTGGGCACTTAGATTTGCGGTGGTCGCGCTCGGATGGCCGTGATCCGACGCTGTTGCCCCGTAAGACTTGAAAAACGCCCGGCGCGCGCGGTGCGCCCCAAGATAGCCGGACCACGTCATTGTATCTTCACCAGTGAGTTGACCCAGCGCCGCGACATTTTCCACAAACCCTTCAAACTCAGGGTCCACAACCGCGTCGGGGCGATATGTTGTCGTGACGCGGCCTGTCCAGCCGCTGTCCTTTATCGCCTGATGCCAGCGCAGATCATCCAGTGCGCCCTCAGTTGTGGCGAGCAGTTCGATACCAAATCGTTCAAACAAGGCGCGTGGACGAAAGGAATTTGTCGCCAGTTTCGCTTCGATCTGATCATATATTGCATCCGCCGTTTGCGGACACAGAGCCTGAGAAATTTCAAACACATGCTCAAACGAATGATCCAACCACATGGCCGACGGAGTTCCCCGAAAAAGCGCGAAGCCATCTGCAAAGCGACGCCATATTTTGCGCGGATCACCCTCAATTGCGCCACCGTCTATGCGGGGGACACCCAGATCGGCCAGCGACACACCCTGACTGACCAGCATCCGCAGGACATAGTGATCTGGCACGACAAAAAGCTCAGCCGGGTTTGGAAAACGCTCATTCTCCGCAAACCAACTTGGGTCACAATGCCCATGCGGGCTTAGAATTGGGAGATCAGCCACCGAAGCATAAAGTGCACGCGCCATGTCACGCTGACGCTGGGTGGCCGGGAAAAGACGGTCCGGGTCTGTCAAAGTCACAGGAGAAAGCCTCACATTCTGAATCTGGTCTTCTAATATGCTAGATGATCAGTTGAGTCAAAACTCAATTGCTTCTACAGTGGCCGGAACTTGCCTTTGGAAAGAAAATGCGCGTCGAAGTCCCTGCCATTGAACTGCCGAAATCGTCAGGAGTTACAGCGACGGACCGCGTCTTTGACGCGCTCTATGACGCGGTGATTTCCGTCAAACTGCCGCCCGGAACAAAAGTCTCGGAATACGAGCTTGCGAAACAGCTCGACGTGTCGCGTCAACCTGTCCGAGACGCGTTTTTCCGCCTTTCAAGCCTGGGGTTTCTGGCAATCCGACCGCAACGCCCAACGCTCATCACGCAAATTTCCCTGCGCGCAATTCATGACGCCGTTTTTACAAGAACCGCGCTAGAAGCAGAATGCCTGCGCGTAGCCCTGGTCGTAGATAAACCCCGGCTGATCAAGGACATGCAAGAAAGCATTGCGGCCCATAAACGTGCCGCGTCAGGCGATGCCGCCGGTTTTCACGCCATTGACGAAGCCTTTCACGAGCTGATTTGCAAGGTATCAGGCCACGACCACGTTTGGCCCCTTATCCGCCAACAGAAAGCTCATCTGGATCGGCTCCGGTATTTGTCGTTGTCTGAGGAAAGACGCAAGTACGTCATCGCCGATCACACAAAAATCCTGGACGCCATTGTCGATGGCACTGCCGCCAAAGCGGAACAGTTGCTGCGCGGCCATATCACCGCAGTCAAGGACACCTTGCCTGCCATGATGGATCTCTATCCGGAGTATTTCGAGATAACGTCGACACGAGATTAAAACAGCTTCAAGCCAAACCTCGTGCAAACGATACGATTTCAATCAATCGCACAAAACTCCTGACCGCAAGTTGATCAAGCTTCGCGTTTAGGGCGCGCGTTCCAGTGTGCGGTAGAAATCTTCATATATCGCATCACGGTTCAAGTCATAGGCCTCGGCCATCATGTGCCGATCTGCATCCGTTTCCCAGTACAACTCTTCGTTCAGCGCTGGAGACGTCGTCATGCGCATGGAAACATAATCGTCGTCAAACAGCCACGCGACATTGATAATATCCCAAATCACCCATGTTTTGGTCTCTTGACCGGTGATCGCAAACATCTCGTGCAGGGGGTTATTTGTGTAAAGATGCCAAAGATAAGCGCCAATAGCGCCTTTGGGTTTTACAAACTTCTCCATTTCCGGATGTGAAATCTTTAACTGTGCACCCACGTGATAGCCGGGCAGATATACGTGCGGTACGCCGCATTCGAACAAAAGCCGCGACGCCAGCTTGTCCTGCACAAGGTTTAGAGACGGAGCATTACAAAAGGGCGCATAGCTCGGGAATGACGCGGTCCAGACGACCACGATATTGTCGATGATATCAGGCGCAACCAAAAGCGCGGACGCGATATTCGTCAGCGCCCCCATCGCCAGAATATAAACCGGCCCCTCATCACGCTTGCGCGCCTGTTCGATGATAAAACGTGTGGACTCGGTTTCCAAAGGTGTATCGTAATCCGTCAGGTACCCGGGCGCGCCGCGAAAAACCTTGCCCTTGGACGGCACACCACATTTCTCAAAAATAGTCAGTATTTCTTGATAGGACAGCTCGACGCCTTCTTCGGGTGACACAAACTTCACCTCTTCGGCCTTGCGCCCGGCATCAATGATCCGCTGCGCCCAGCCGCCAAGCCCGCCCATGAACTTCTCTTCGACTTCATTCTGCGGGCCACCGTTACGCAAGATTTCTACAGACTTGATCAGCCCCTCGCGATGATGTTGGAATGAAAACGGCACGGCCGTCACGCCCTCCAGCCTCAATCGCTCCGGCGACAGCAACGCCCACGCCACCGCATATTGGTCGTCAATCTCGTTCGCAGTATCAGTGTCAATGATCACGCGCGCGTTCGATCCCGGACGCCTCAGACGGCTCTCCATCAAGGCAGGGTCGAGTTTCGGAAAACGGGCGGCGATTTCAGCAAGTGACGTCATGGGATTTCCTTAGTTTCCGAAACCTTTTCCAAAGGCCTCTTCCTTGATAAAGCGTTCGGTGATCAGCAACAGAATGATCCCCGGAATGGTCACAACCAACGTGATCCCTGCGGCAGAAGCATCAAGCGTACCCCCGGCAATTTTCGAGAACAGCAATGTCGGCAGCGTGATAATCTTGCCTTGCCCCATAAAGAACGTCAGCAGGAAGATGTTGGTTGAAACCAGAAAGGTGAACAAAGCACCCGCCACAACACCCGGCAACAGCATTGGCAATGTCACAAGCCGCATGACCTGCCAACGCGACGCGCCCAGGATCATGGCCTGCTCTTCAAAGTCGCGGCCCAGCCCCTGATAAACCGCCGTCAGCATGCGGATCATGTAGGGGATCGTCGGGATCAGGTGCACAATGATGATGCCGATATAGCTTCCCGCCAGTCCCAGTTTGATGAATATCATCAGCAGCGCGATGCCGATGGCGGCCTCAGGCACGATCAGGGGCATCGACAGGAAAAACTCAAACGCCGCTTTTCCGCGGAACTTCTCACGCGCCAGAACGCGCGCGGCTGGCAGGCAAATCGCCAGACAAATCACCGTAACCACTGTGCCGATGAAAACGGTGTTTACCGTCGCCTCCCAGACCCGGCTGTAGGGGGACAGCACATAATCCCACGCCAAGGGTAACAGTGACTTTTCACGTTGCTCTAACCACCACGTGCTGGGCAGCATATCCGGCCACGCCCAGCGAAAGGCAAAGCTTTGGATGAGCAGCGGAATGAATGGACCAAGAATAAATCCTGCAATCAGCAGCAAGTATATTTTCTGAAAGGTCGAAAGACGTGTGTTCAGGGCGGCTTTGATCTGTCGGCGGGCCATATCAGTTTCTCCCGATCCGGCGTTCGTACCGGCGATAGAAAGCCAGATAACTGTAAAGGATGACGCTTGCGATCACAGCGATGGACACCACAACGGCCATCCCCTGAAGCTGCAGCGTGTAGTCTGCATCATTGAAGTAACGCCAAGCCACCACCGGAAGCGTATCCGGGAAACCGCCGCCCAGAATAAATGGCGCTTCAAACGCACCAATGTTGAATGCAAAGATGATCAGGGTCGACGACACAATACCCGGCAAAATCTGCGGCAATGTCACCTGAAAGAATATCTGGCGTTTGTTGGCCCCCAGAATGGCTGCGGCCTCTTCTGTTTCACGCCCAACCCCAAGCAGAACCGCATAGATTGTGAGCGTAACAAAAGGTGTCTGTTTCCAAACATAGACTGCAATGATGCCCCAGCCATAATGCGTTTTCAGGATCTGCGGAAATTCGGATGGATCACCAATCAGGCCGACGAAAGCAGATATCCGCGAGATCATACCTCCATTGCCCAGCATGATCACTGCCAACGCGATGCCAACCGTATAGGGGATCATCAAAGGCAGTTTATAGAGATACTTGTACAGGGATTTTCCCGGAAACATGCGGATCAATGCCAACGCAAGCAAAATACCCATCACCAGCGCAATCACGGTAGAAACAATCGCGTAGTACAGGGTCAGCGCAAGAGATTGCCAGAATGACCAGTTTCCCCAGAGCGCGTTAAAATAGCTCAGGTCGGGAAAAGTATTCACCCCAAACCACGGCGCAAATCCCAGCGATTGCATCACCGCTAGAATCAACGCGCCGCCAAACAAAACGCTGAGTACGGCAAGGACGGGCATCAACTGAACCCACATCCACATGCGTTCCTTGCGGTGGCGGGCCAATTCCGTTGTTTTGGGGGTCGACATGAGTTGTCCTTTTAGACGAGAGGCCACCAAGACCCCGGCCGGAACCGGGGTCCTGATTAATCAGGTCACAATCGGGGAGTTCATTGTGCCAGATTTTCAACAGCGCGTGCGACGATCACATCGATACCGTCAGAGCTGTCGCGTTCGATGTATTCAAGCCACGTCGCTTCGATGACATCCACCAAAGTCGCGTTGGTATCCGGTGCGGTATTCGCATCCAGATCAGCTTGGGTGACACCGATCAGACCCGGGGATGCTTCGGTCAGGGCTGCAACATCCGCCTCACTCAGCTTCCATGGGTCAACACCCGGAGGCATGCCAGTGAACTTCAGCTTGGTAACCTGCGCTTCGACCGATGACATATAGTTGGTCATCACCAGCGATGCCGCAGGGTTTGGCGCATTGGCGGGAATGGCAAGATAGTTCTTGTTCTTGATCATGTTACCTTCTGGAAACACAATCGCCTCGGCACCTTCAGGATACGTGCCATTCGACAGGCCGGTCGCAACCGCATACAGGCCGAATTTACAGGCGATATCGATCTCGCCATTCAGGAACAATCCGTCCAGCGCACCATTGTCTTCGGCATACCGGGCATTGCCACTTTGTGCACCCAGCAGATGCGGCTCCAGCGCTTCAAGATACTCCAGACCCGGTGTGATCAGGCGCGCCAGTTCTTCGGCGCCTACTTCGCTGATGGACTGCTGAAACGGTTCAGCACCAGTGCCATCGGGGTTATGCGCATAGACCGCGGCCTGCACAAATGTATTGCCGATGTAATGCGGCGGCTTCACATATGTGAACTTGCCGGGATTGGCTTCGAGGTAGCTTTGCAGCTCAGCAAATGTGCTGGGCGCGTTGGCGCGATCCAGACGATTGGTATTGACTGCACAGACATACTGCTCACCCGACCATGGCATTTCGGCATTACCTGTCTCAACACCAAAGTCACGCAGGTTCAAAAGCGCACGCGGATCATCCGCATTCCATTCGATGTTGCCGCTGTTTGGAACCTTATCGGCAAATGCGCCGAACAATGCATTCTGGCGCTTCAGCGTGGCAAAGTTCTCGCCGTTCAGCCAGATCGCATCGACGCTGCCTTCGCCCAGACCTTTGCCAGAGCCCATTTCCGCCAGCACCAGATCGATTGCGTCTTTTGTGCCAGTGATCCGCACCGGGTTCAGAGTTACACCCAGCTTGGCGAGATCCGGGGCAACGATCTGGTCCATCCAGATGTTGATTGGATCGCTCCCACCCCAATAATACAGGTTCACAGTGCCTTCTGTTTTGGCCCGCGCCTGCACGTCTTCCCAGGTTACATTCCCAGCCAAAAATCCATCGCGGAACGCAGCCGCATCGGCGTCCTCGGCGATTGCAGTATTGGTCATCAGACATGCCGTGACTGACAAACCCATCAGTAGCTTCTTCATTTTTCTTCCTCCCATAAAATTCTATTTAAGGCTTACGCACCATCCTGGATGACCCAGATGCGTTGTGGCTGAATGGTCAGCCAAACGTCCTGACCCACGTCAATCATGCGCCGAGACTGTTCGTTCACGATGATCGTTTCGCCTGTGCATTCGACCGTATAGTTGACCGTTGCACCAAAGAACTCACGCGCGATCACCTTCCCGGCAATGACATTCTGATCCGCCTCCCCTGCGTTAAGCAGCAGATCAATCGCCTCACCACGTAACAGGACACGCCCTGCGCCATTGCGGACAGGCGTTGCCGTTGTATCCAGCTCAAGATCACCAAAGGCCGTTTTGGCAACGCCGTTACTGACCTGAGCCTCAAAGATGTTGCTTGCCCCCATAAAATCGGCAATTTCAACGCTGTTGGGCCGCTGATACAATGCGTCGGGCGCATCATACTGGGCAAGTTTCCCATCAAAGATCACCGCAACCCGGTCCGCCAGCTCCATCGCCTCGACCTGATCATGGGTCACAAAAATTGTCGTGATGCCAAGGCGCTGCTGAAGCTCACGTATGAACCTGCGCATTTCGCCACGCAGCTTGGTATCAAGATTGGCCAGCGGCTCATCCATCATCAAGACTGAGGGGTTTGTAATCAACGTGCGCGCGATCGCCACCCGCTGCATCTGCCCCCCTGACAACTGCGCAGGAAAACGCTCGCGGAACTGCGCAAGCTGCACAACGTCCAGTATCTCTTCAAGCCGCTGTTTGATCTCGCCACTTGGTGTGCCACGCACCTTGAGGCCAAACATAACATTCTTTTCCACGGTCATGTGTGGAAACAGTGCGTAGCGCTGGAACACCATGCCGACATTACGTTCCTGAACCGGCATTTCGGAAACGTCATCATCGTCAAACAGGATATGGCCCGTGGTTGGCACTTCCAGACCCGCGATCATCCGCAGCGTCGTGGTCTTGCCGCACCCGGATGGCCCCAGCAAAGCGACCAACTCACCCGACTCTATATCCAGATCAATATGCGAGATCGCAGTGAATGCGCCAAAATCTTTGCGCACGCCTTTGAGCTGAACTTTTGTCACGCAGGTCCCCCTTTTCGGAAAGTCATAACGTTCAATTTGTTAATACAAATATGATCGATTTTTTGACTCTGTCAACAGTTAAGATTCTTAGTTCACCGACTTTGGCAGCCCGGAATGCGCCGCGATTACATCAAGCGGCTGCATGCAACACCACCCCGCAAATTCGCTGAAAACATCTTCCAAGTGGCCGGGAACCAACACAAAATGGTGCTCAAGCCCCTGCTCCATCACCGTTGTGACGATGTCCGCTGCTGTGCACGCTTTGGCGTCGCTGGAAAATGACCCGACCCAACCACGGCACCCGGTGAAACCCGATGCCGGACCTTCGTTTACGTCGCCTTGCACTACAAACTGAGCCGTTCCATGTCGCACAACCCGCACAACCGTCACCGGTCCGTGCGCAAATTCATAATCTGCAATGGCACCGAATACCGGCCCCTCTTTGGTTCCGCGACCGATCATCGGATGGTTAATCCAGGCGACACCATCGCGGGCCATGAACAGAGGGCCACCTCCGCCGTGCCACATCAAAATCTGATCGCGCTCCAGATCAGGCGAGGTCATATCAAGCAAACACCCCACCCGCCCGGTTAGTGCCTTAACCGCAAGCTGGGTCACAGCGCCCAAAACATCCCCTTCAGAGGCAACCGGCAGCTTGTCTTTCTCCTCAAGCCAACTGAACGCCGCGCCCGGATGCATCCCCGGGTTTTCCTGCAACGCTGGCCAGTCAGACACTGCCAACGCGTCGTATCCGCCTTCAACCGCAATCGCCCGCAGCGCCAGAGCCGCGCGCGCCGTAAGTGCCATCTGCGCGTCCGAAACGCCCTTTACCTGCGCCGCATCTGACATTTCGGCCAGTTCAGCGGCAACAGCAGCGCTATCCTGCGCGGCCATCAAATCCGTCATCTTGTGGATGTCGACATGTTCAACCCAAACGCCCAAAGACTGCATCAATGTGTCGGTGGACACTTCCATGTTGTAGAATGTCGGCGCCAAGCCCCCTACCACACCAATCCGCGCGCCGTTCAAAGCCTTGCGGGCAGACAATGCGCGCAATGTTTGATCCAGCCGGGCCACCAAGGCGGCGTCGTCGGGCGCACCAAGATACCATTGAACCGGGTTGCGCGCCATGTCGCGCACTCCCCGGGCGATCGACATGGACATGTTCAGAGACACAAAATTGTTCAACTGAACATCATCGACCAGTGTCGGTTCTGGTGTAGCCCAAACTCCCAATGGCAGGCTGTCTCTTGCAATCTCGCGCACCACGTCGCCCATGGTAAAACCGCCATGTAGCAACAAAATGAAATCGGCCCCCGCAGCCTTGACCTCTGCGACCGCTGCACGCGCCTGAATTGCGTCCATCGGGATGTCCGACGCCTCGACAATTACATAACCATCCCGTTTAGACATGCCGTCAAGCATGGTACGCGCAGACTCGAAAACGCCGTGACGCTGCGGGAAATAGCTTGGCAAAGACGCGTTAATAAGGCCAATCGTCAAAGGCATGGGGCTTGCTCCATCTGTCAGGTGCCAGTCTGTTGTGTAGTGCCGCCCGAGAGATCAAAATTGATCGGTCCTTGTCGATAGACCTGATCAAAAAAGACGGGCTGCTGTTTGAGGTCAAAGGCGGTGCACGCCTGCGATAAAATCGGGGTATTGGGGGCGATATCCAATTGCGCGGCAATGTCTGTATTGGCCACAACTGAATCCAGTGTTTCGCACGCTGTTGTCCAGTCAATGCCAAATCCCTGACGGAAGATCCGCAAGATGGATTGCCCTTGTCCGGCTTCTGGAAAATCTGATGCCGACATTTTCGGCGCCAATCGAACAGGTACCCATGTCTGGGTGAACATGCGCGGCATGCCGTCAACCGTGCGCAACCGTTGGACCAAAATCAGCGGTTCATCAAACAATTGCGCCACCGCAGGTAACAGCGTGCTCGTCGGATTTTCAACGCCCAGCAATCGCGCTCCGGGTATCCGCCCTTCGTTGAGAACCTGATCGGTAAAGGACGCCATGCAAGTTGAAGACGGTGGTGACAGCGTCGCAACAACATATCCGCTGCCCTGTCTTGCGGTCAAATACCCAGCCCGCACAAGCATTTCCAGCGCTTTGCGGATTGTGACACGGCTGACTCCGAAAGTCCCGGATAACAACTCCTCAGTCGGAAGCCGGGTGCCAATGGAATAATGCCCCGCCATAAGACGCGCCAAGATTTCATCGTGAACGGCCTGATATTTGGGAATTCCAGTGTCTTTCATGAGCCTCGCCTCGCGGATAAGATTAATTGGTTATATCCAATCAGAATTTCCCTAGCCGAACCAGACACTTTTGGTCTGAGAATATAGCGCGATGGCTTCTTCGCCCATTTCACGCCCGTAACCGCTTTGTTTCATGCCACCAAAGGGAGAAGCAGCATCGGTATCTCCCCATGTGTTGATCCAAAGCGTGCCTGCCTTAAGCTGAGAAGAAAGTCGCATAGCGCGGTCCAGATCACGGGTCCAACCACCCGCTGCCAACCCGAAATCGGTGTCATTGGCGCGCGCAATCGCCTCATCTTCGTCGTCGAAATCAAGCACACAAAGAACCGGTCCGAATATCTCTTCACGCGCCACGGTCATGTCATCGGTCACGGAATGCATCACTGTCGGAGACACAAAATACCCAGTCTCACCCTGCTGTCCGCCCCCGGCAACAATCTCGCCGCCCTGCGCCTGTCCCGCATTAATATAACCCAGCACCTTGTCCATTTGCGGACGCGAAATAACCGGCCCCAGATCATGCGCCGCCGCATCCATTCCAGGCCCCACAGACAAAGCCTTGGCCATTTCGGCCAGCCGCTCTACGACTTGGTCACGCACAGAGCGCTGTACAAACAGACGGGCACCCGCCGTGCACGATTGCCCGTTATTCCCGAACAATGCCCAGAAAGACCCTGCTCCGGCTTTGTCCAGATCAGCATCCGCAAACAAAATGTTCGCCGCCTTGCCACCAAGCTCAAGAGACACTTTCTTGAGGTTGCCAACAGAGCTCTCAACGATGCGCCGCCCGGTTTCGGTTGATCCGGTAAACCCAACCTTATCGACCCCGGGATGCGACGCCAAAGCGGCCCCTGCATCGCGTCCCAATCCGGGAACCACGTTCAGAACGCCGGGCGGAAACCCAACCTGCAACGCCAGATCCGCAAGATAGAGCGCTGTCAGTGGCGTTTGCTCTGCTGGTTTCAGGACAACGGTATTGCCAGCGGCCAACGCAGGCGCGAGCTTCCAGGCGACCATCAGCGTGGGATAGTTCCATGGCGTGATCAGCCCACAAACACCAACCGGCTCCACCTTGGTCAAATTCATCTTACCGGGTGACGACACCGGAATGGTCTTGCCCTCGATCTTGCTGGGCCAACCTGCGAAATATCGAAAATGACGCGCTGAATACACCGCATCCACATCGCGCGCGACATGCATCGGTTTGCCATTATCTATGGCATCCAACTCACCGAATATCTGCTTGTTGGCCTCAATCGCATCCGCCAGCCGCCACAGCAATTGACCGCGATCATGCGCTGTCATGCTGCCCCATGGACCGGCAAGAGCCTGTCGCGCAGCAGAAACAGCCTCATCAATATGCTCTGCCGAGCCCATCGCAACCTGCGTCGCCAACGTATCAAACGAAGGGTCAATCACATCCAAAAGCGCGCCGGTTTCAACGCGCGCATCCGCGATCCGTAAACCCTGCGATGTCGCCAGAAACGCCGATACATCCCGATGGGGCTCTAACAGCTTCATGCGATGGCCTCTTTCAGGTCCGCCAGACGTGCGCGCCCGGTGGTCTGCATCCATCGCTCCATTGCCGCCGGACCCTGAGCGCCGAATATGCCGATTGCATCGCTCCAGATCGCACGACCACACATAAAGCCCAGCGCATCCACCCCGGCATTGCGCGAGAATGACAGCGCGTCGCGGAACTGTTCAAACGTGACGCCCGCGCTCAGATACAACAACGGAATATCTCCGGCAGCCTCAGCCGCGCTGACAAATGCGCGTTCTGCATCAGCCCGCGACATCAGTGGTGCGCCGGTTCCTTCGACAAAGTTGAAATTGACCGGAATTTCGACCTTCAGGATATCCACACCAAATTTTGGGTCGGCAAATGCCTGTGTCGCGGCCCGCACCAGTTCTGGCTTCACCATCGCATAGTCTGCGGATGTCCCATCCGGGATGGCACGGTCATAGACGATGGGTTCAAACAGAAACGTTACGCCGTTTTCTCGACAGCGTTGCCCGATGTCCTCCACCAGATCAAACTTGCGCTGGTTCAGCTCTGGCGCGTCATTTGGCCCGAAATACAGGAAAAACTTGAGGATTTGCGCACCCAACTGCGGAAAGTCCGAAACCTCAAGCCCGGAAGGCAGCGCCGTGATGCGGTCCTCATCCGAAATTTTGTAAACGTCCGCCTCAAATGCCAGCATCTTAGTGCAGTTCGGATCATAGTGAGGCAACAGCTCGCGACCGTAATTGGCGTCAACCAAAAGCGTGGTGGCCTCGGGGCTGAGAGTTTCCACAACGATGCGCTTGAATTGCAGCAAATCGTCATCCTGCGCGGCATTGCCGCGCGCATCCTTGATTGCCGCGGCCAGTCCACTTCCCTGATCCACAGCAACGCCAAACACCGGGCCATCAAGCTTTAATATGTCTTTGCTCATGAGGTCGTTTCCTTTTGGACCGAAGAAATAGAAGGGAAGGACGGCGTGTCAGAACCTGAACACCAATAGGTCAGCATCGCATCCGTCGGTTCCAGCAACGAAATCGAAAAGCCTCCCATTTCCTGTGTTGTGACATAGCTGCCGATCATCGGTGCAATGGCCGTTATGCCGTGGCGATTCAGCTTGGAACGGGTTTCATTCCAAATGGTCAATTGTTCCATCATTGTTGTGCCGCCCATGCCATTGATGATCACACACGCTCGACCACCTTGTTCGATAGGACGATCCGCCAGCAGTTTGTCGACCATCAGATCCACCAATTCCGCCACCGGGCCCACTTTGACACGCCCAACACCGGGTTCACCGTGCACCCCCATGCCAAGGAAAATTTCATCATCCGGCAAGGTGAACATTGCCTGACCGGTCAGCGGAGACACACCCGGCGAAACAGCCGCAGCAAGCGTGACGATGCGATCGCGCACAGCTTCGCCCAGTTCAAACAAATCGTTCAAGGACATGCCTTCTTCGGCGGCGGCACCCAGAATTTTGTAGATAAACATCGTACCCGGCGCGCCCCGGCGATCATGCTTGCGCTCAGGTGGGGCAGCGGAAATATCGTCATACATGGGCAGGTGAAGCACGTTGATGCCCTCATCCTGCGCCATCATCGTTGCGGCACGTCCGTTAATCATATCCCCGGAATGCTGCGAGATCAGCAGAATGGTGCCCGCTTTGCCCGACACTTCGGCGATGCCATCAAGGATCAGATCAGCCGACGGCGCGGCAAAAACATCCCCAACCACATTCGCATCCAGAACGCCCTGCCCCACGAACCCCATCGCAATTGGTTCATGGCCAGATCCGTTGCCGATCAGCAAAGTCACTTTTTCATCCGCATTTTTGGCATTACTGTCGCGCACAATGACCCGCGGATCATTGGCACCACGTTTGACCTGTGGAAACGCGCTGACAAATCCATCCAGCATATCATCAACCATCGTCTCGGCGGTGTTGAACAGCTTTTTCATGTGGTGGGTCCCGTTGCGGCCAATGTTTCAAGAAAGATCACAACCGAGACCGACCCGGGATCAATATGCCCCCTGCCGCCGTCTTCTACGTATTGTGACCGACCACGGCGCGCGACCAGTGGTTTGGTGCTGTCCCGCCCGGCAGCAGCCGCCGATATTGCTGCACCAAGATCACCGTCTTGCATTGCTTCCACAGCAGGGGACAACGCGTCCACCATGCTTTTGTCACCGACTTTGACTTCGCCAAGGTCGCAAATCCGCCCACACGCAGTTTGCAACTGCGCCCGCAAATCTGCACCCTTTTCCAGGTGCGCCTCAATGCCGATCAGGATCAAACCAAACAATGTACCAGACGCCCCGCCCGAGGCCCGCATAAACGCTTTGGCACGCCGACCATCCTCTGCAGCGGCCGCTTTCGTCAGGCCGCGCAGCATGGTTGATCCGTGATCGCCATCACCAACGGCTGCATCCAGCGCATTCAAATGTGCCATCTGTTCCGTGAAGACAGCCAGCAGGCGGGTAAAAAATGCCTCAGCTGACATCGCCAAAAACCTCGCGCATGTATTTCAATGTCTGGGTGGCGGCGACAGTTGGATCGGGTTCAATATCACGCCAGATATTCAGATCACGGCTGGCTGGATTTCCAGCCATCACGAACATTTCCGCCACGACCCAGCCATCATATCCAATTTCGCGCAGCGCTGCGGCGTCTGCTGGAAAATCATAACGCCCACTGCCCGGCACGCCACGGTCATTGTCTGACACGTGATAATGCACCAATGTATCCCCCGCTGCGCGCAAGGCCGCAGACGGGTGTTTTTCTTCGATGTTCATGTGAAAACTATCAAGCAGTGCCCCAATGCGGCGCGATCCAGTCGCGCGCGCAATCGCACAGGTCTCAGCTGCGGTCGAAGTCAGGTCGCTTTCAAATCGGTTCAGACCTTCAATGCCAAGCGTCACGTTCTGATCTGCAAGAATGCCGTCCAGCTTGCTTAATGTCTGCGCCGCCCGCTCAGCGCGCACGACTTTGTTGTCGGGATCGAATACCCCCCATGGGGCCGCAACAACGCCTGCCAACCCACGCGCACCAAGCATATTGGTTATTGTGATGGCTTCACTCAGAACTGCAACGGCATTTGCGCGCACATCTGCATCTGACGAAGTTGGGTCAGCCTCGGGACCAAGACCAGTTGAACAGGTCAACTCCAATCCACAATCCGCTGCTTGCTTGCCAATCATCTTGGCGCGATCTGTCCCAATACCCAAAAGCGACAATTCAACGCCGTCAAAACCGATATCGGCAGCGATTTTGAAGATCGGGGCCGGATCATCCGTCCAGGCTTTCATCCAAAGCCCTGCATGGATTCCAAACTTCATAATGCCCCCTCAACAATTTCTGATTTGTTAGTATATATTAGTATTAACAAATCAATCGGGTCAACCATCTTCTCAGGCCGTTTCGCTGGCTCTGAGCGCCCGCCGATTGATTTTGCCTGACGATGTCATTTCAAAATCATCCACATATGCGATCTCACGCGGGGCTTTGTAAGGCGCCAACCGGTCCCGCACATGAGATTTCAATTCCGCCGACAACACGTCATCCCCAACGGCCCCAACGGCCAGCCTGACAAAGGCTTTGACGATGCTGCCCCGGTCAGCATCCGGTTTGCCGATAACGCCAACTTCGGCCACGGCCGGGTGTGCTAACAGGCACTCTTCAATCTCAGCAGGACCAATCCGAAAGCCGGACGATTTTATCAGATCGTCTGACCGCCCCTTGTACCAAAAATAACCTTCAGCATCCCGCACAGCCAGATCGTGGGTCCGCATAAAGCTTCCCAACCGCAATTCCGCGTCTTTCTCAGCATTCCTGAGATACCCCAGATACCGCGTCGGGGCGGTATCGGGCGTGACAATCTCGCCCTGTTCGCCAACGGCAACATCATTGCCCGCGTCATCAACCAACCGCACGTCATGACCGGGATAGGCAATGCCCATTGATCCCGGCCTGCGCGGATAAAGCGCCGCGCAATTTCCGATCAGGTGGTTCACCTCGGTCATGCCGTAAAACTCATTGCAAACCACACCCAATCTGTTTTCCGCCCAGGCCAATGTTTCAGCCGCCAACGCTTCGCCGCCCGTACAGATCACCCGAAGCGACAAATCAAACGCGTCACGCGGCGCGGCTGTCTCGGCCAACCGCTTAATCGCAGTCGGCGCGAGAAAAGTATGTGTCACTTTATGGCGCGCCATAAAATCATAGGCATAATCTGCCTTAAATCGCGCTTCTGACGTGACCACCGGACGTCCGGCAAGCCACGCCGGGAACAACATATCCAACAATCCGCCGACCCACGCCCAATCCGAAGGCGACCAGAAAACCGCATCCTCGTCGTGCATCGACAGGTTAAAGAACAAGCTGATCGACGGACGATATGAGGCCAGGACCCGATGCCCATGCAGAATGCCTTTGGGCATGCCAGTGGAACCGGACGTGTACATCAACAACGCGGCATCATCTGCGCCGGTGTAGTCTGGCTCAAAATCAGCAGGTGCAGGTGTACGCAGGATTTCAGTCAAATCCGCCTCAGCTGCAGAGCTCCCGGAAACCAAAACATCGGTAAGATGCGGAAACGCCCGTGCCGCCTCGGCCCGCAACGGGGCCCACGCCGCCTCTGTGCTCAACAGGCACCGTGCCTGACAGTGGTTCAACGCATGTGCCAGTGCATCCGGGCCATACAGTTGGGACAACGTGACAGCGGTTGCGCCTAGTTTGCACACGGCCATATGGGCAATCGCAGTTTCGGGCCGCATGCCGGTATGAAGCCCGATCAGATCACCACGCCCATAACCGCGTTTGCGCAATTCCGCGGCGAGCGCCGCAGCCTCGGCATCGATATCAGCGAAACTCCAGCGATCCACTGTCCCGTCCGGGTGTTCAAAAATCATTGCGGGGGCATCCCCATGCCCCGCCGCAATCTGGGCACCAACGGTCATATGATAAATGTTTGCATCCTGTGGGATATCGATCTCGATTGCCCCGGCACCCCGCGCCAGCCCGATGTCCGCCAAATTCGCATCGGTCCAGGATTGAAACATGTCATTTTCCATCGTCGTTTCCTTCATTATCGTCCGCCAATGCAAGCCACAGCCCGGGCGCATCGCCCAAAGGTGCTGCCAACTCGCCTGTTTGCGTTGTACGTTCCGGGTGGATCAGCCCAACCGTGCTTTTGGTGTCGGCTCCGTCGAATTTGACCAGTGCGAAGCTACTGTTACCGTCACTGCGAAACAAAAGGCGTGCCGAGCCTTCAAGCTGTCGCCACTTCATGTCTCGACACCCGCACGCGCCACACAGATTGCGCGCGGGAAAGGCAACAAAACCACATCCGCTACATTCGCTGGCCAGCGCTTTTCCTTCAGCAAGGGCGTCAAAATAAGGGGCCAAGTCGCCCACCGGGACGGAATAATCCAGCGTCAATCGATGTTTCACGGGGCCTCCAAAATGCTAACGGCATTCAGGGTCGCGATCCCGCCATGCGTATCTACAAGCGCAAAGCGCGGTGCATGTCCGGCTTGCAGTCCGAAATACCGGCCCTCCAACTGTAATGCTGCCGTCAAAACTTGCGCGACGCCCGTCGCGCCGACCGGCGCCCCTTGCCCCAGCAAACCACCTGACAGGTTCACAGGCAAAGCCCCGTCTGCTGCAAAAACACCGTCACGTGCGGCGTTGATTATCTCGTCACTACCCAACCCCAACGCCTCCAGCGCCTGAAGCTGTGCGCCAGAATAGCTGTCATAAACCTCGGCCAGACCGATATCCACAGGCGACAACTCCGCCGCCGTATAGGCACGTTGTGCGGCAACATGCTTGCCATGGAAACACCCGGGATCGCGGCGCTCGCCCAAACGAACGGTGTCAACCGAATTGGACACCGCCCGAAACCGCGCCCGACAGCGCGCCGTTGATGGCAAATCCTGTTTGCGGCCAAGAATAATCGCTGCCGCCCCATCACTGAGCGGAGAGCAATCCAGCCGGCGATAGGGCGACGCAACAACCGGCGAAGTCTCAACATCCTGCAAGGAAATGTCCAACGGCAAATGGGCGTTGGGGTTCGCACGGGCATGTGCCCGGTTGGCCACAGCAATCGCGGCAAAGTCATTCGTGGTGGCACCGGTCCGCGCCATAAACGCCTGCGCGGACAACGCGTAAAGCGAGGTTGAATCGATGCCCGTCATCCCGTCAGTCCACGCATCAAAGGACAGACCATAGAGAGCGCCGACATCCACACCTTTTAGATGGGAGGCTGACGGCTCAACACCCAATACCATCACACGCCGTGACATGCCGCTGGCCACTTCTGCCACGCCAGCATGTACCGCCACATGGCCCGATGCGCCGCCACCCTCGACCCGTTTGGCTGCAACACCGATCATGCCACATTCATCCGCCAACAATGCGGCCGGGTTCAGTTGCAGAGTGAAAAAATCGCTTTCAGAAGCAACGATAAGCGTGTCAATATCCGCTGCCTCAAGCCCCGCATCCTCGAGCGCCTTAAATACCGCAGCCCGCGCCCAATCACGAAAGGAACTGCCATCTTTGCGTCGGTTAAACGGCGTCATTGCACCACCTGCGATCAGGACATCTGAAATCAAACCAACGCCTCCTTTGGTGCCACGCCACGCAGAACCAGACCAAGTACCAGCGCCAATCCGTTAATCACCAGAATTGACCCGATAAGTCCGGTTGCACCGGCAAACGTCCAGATCGCGCCGCCAATCGCCGGGCCCAACGCCATCATCAGCAATCCAACCATAGCAATCATACCCAAGCCCCGCCCGAGATGTGACACCGCCAGGTAACGCTGCGCCAGCCCCGGACGCAGGATCGTGTGAATACCGTAACACGCGCCCTGCACAATCAAAGCCGCATAGACAATAAACGGCGCGGTGCCAAAAAACAGCAATAACGACGCGGGCAAACACAGGCAAACAAACATCACCGCAGCACAGTTTTGCGGGCTGAACGCCGCCCCGTAATATTTCCAGACGACCCGACCGGCGATCTGCGCAGGCCCAAGTATCGCCAGCGACAGCAAGGCGACACTCGTGTCCCCCTGCCCTTGCATCAACACCACCGGAAGCAAGAACAGCAGGATTGCATGGCCCATCATCACAAGCCCAAAGGCCAAAGCAATCAGCACAGGACCCTTTTCAAGCCGCATTCCGGCGCGCTCTTTTTCTGTGTCAGGCTGACCCGTGATCTCTTTTGGCAACGCCACAACAGCAATCGCCGCAAGCGCGGCAAATACCAGCACAATCCGTTGCCACCCCATCCCGGATGAAAGCACAATCACCAGAGGAAAGGTAAGCAGTGTCGCGAAACCGGCAATCAGCGTCACCGAAGCCACCGCATTTGTCCCGGCCACCTTGAGCCGCCGCATCATCATGGCAAAGCACGGATCATAAAGCGTCGCCGCCATGCAAATTCCAAGCAAAACAACCAAAACACTGAACATCACTTTGTCCGACGTCTGTGACAGGCAGAGCAATATCAGCGTTCCGGCAATTGCCCCGGTTCGAATGACCGCCGCACCAAATCCGGCGTCAATCAAGCGCCCCACAATCGGCGCGCACAAAGCCCAGAGCAGAAAGGCCAGCGTGAACGTGGACGAGACAAACAGCACAGACCAATCGGTTTCGAGCGCAATTTGCCCCGAAAGCGCCGGAAGCAGATAATAGAACGCACTCCAAAGCAACAATTGCGCAAGCCCATGACGCCCCACATAGGCCGCTTCACCGTTGCGCTGTTGCGAATGTGGCATCTGTTCGTCGCGCCTCAAAATAGGTTGTGATTAATTTGTCCTATTCAATATACGCTACACGAAACATATGGCAACCCCGCCCGCAGTTTGCGAAACCCGGTCTTGCTCCAATAAGTTTGGGCTCAGACGAATTCACCCAACATTCATGGCGCGATCGGCAACGACATCTGTGAAAAAGCCTTCTTTGGACGGGCCATTTTGTAGGGAACTAAAGTTCCTTTTCCTTCGGGCATGATTTAGGTGGCCACATAGTTTGCCCCCTATGGACAGCGCTTTGACACCAATTGACAGATTGAAGTGGTCCCATCTTTTCGGACAGGTTTGCAGCGTTTCTAAGATGTATCGTGTTTAGGTTTCATGCTGCGTGTCGTTGCTCCAAGCCTGCGCAATATGCGTCGTCCGGTGTCTGCCGATCAAGCGCGGAATGGGGG
>NZ_JBDVNC010000017.1:0-250695 GCF_039969785.1 Shimia sp.
CATAAACCTCAAAATTTTCCGCCGCGCTTCGCTTCCGAACTGTCTCTCTCGATCCCGTCCGCCGCTCCGTCTGGCGCCCCGTTGGTGCATCTCTGCGCCGCCGGTGAGGGGGGTTCTACGGTTTGATCGCCATGGCCGCAACCCCTTTTTCTCAAAAACTTCATCTTTTTCTGTTTTTTCCTATTTTCCCTGTAAAATGAATACCTTACCCAAGGTCGATTTCAAAAACACGCTCTCAAACGCAACAAAATTACGCCCCTTGATACGTCGTTAATGCTGCACCTGCACTTATCCACAGCCTTTCTTATATACGCCTGCATTCCAGGGCTCATTTCGACAGGAATCGCGCCGCAAATCACAGGACAGGCCCGACTCGCGAGTCGCAACGGCGGCGACTCGGGTCAAACAGGACGCTTTCGGCATCCCGTCGGTATTATGTCGGTATCACGACGGTCTCATTGCGCAGAATCGCGTCAGGCGCGCGCCGCACGGCGCCGGGGAATGGCGCGCAGCCCCACGAGCAGGACAACCACCCCAAGATAGATCAGTGGTTCATACTGAAATCCACGCGACAACATAAAGAAGTGCACGCCCCCCAATAGCCCCGCCAGATAGACCAGTTTGTGCAGCTTGTTCCAACGACGCCCCAGCTTGCGCACTGACCAGTTGTTGGACGTCACAGCCAGCGGCACCAAGACAGCAAAGCCGGTCATACCGATGGTGATATAAGGACGCTTTAGAATGTCGGCCCAGATCTGGGACAGGATCTGAACATCCAGCACCAACCAGATCAACATGTGGAGACATATATACAGGAAAGCGATCAGACCGATCGCCCGCCGGAACCGCATCAGGTTCAGACCGACAAACCGGCGCAGCGGTGTGATGCTGAGACCAAGGATCATGAGCTGCAGGCTCTTAAGGCCCATATCGTGCTCCATGACCTTGACCGGGTCTACGCCCAGCCCGCCGTTTACAGCCCGATAGAACAGCCAGACCGGATAGATCACGGACAGCATATAAAGCGTCCACACCGGAAACCGGCGCAATGACTGGTTGAGCGCGTCGATCAAAACTAACCTCTTGTTAACCATCATGGCAGAGACCCGGCACAGAAGTCTGCACTTCTTCGCATCCCCGCCCAATTTCAGTCCCATTGCGCAGTGATCTTAGATCCATGCCGCGAGTCATTTGCGGTGCGAAAATTTCCACTTTCCCACAGGGTTTGTTTTTATGAGTTTTGACCAGAACAGTATTCTTCTTATTCTTTGCCTTGCCACATCGTGGTTGGTCACCTTTGGCGTGACGCGTTGGGTGCGCAACCGGGACGTCACATCGATCCATGCAAAAAACGGCAGCCTTGAAGAAACCGGTGCCGCCAGCCTGTCGACAGTGTTCCGTCAGAGTCCCGTTGATCTGGGCAACGGGCTGCACGAACTGCGTGCATCTCTGGCCATGCGCCTGATTGCGCCGCTGGCGGCGCTGGCGCTTTTGATGGTGTCGGATGTCGCGTCTATGCTTGGTTCGATTGGCATCAGCTCTGCGTCCGCGCAGCGGATGATCCTTGGCGGCATTTATCTGGGTTTCGGCTATTGCTGGTTTATGGTGTTGTCTCAGCAGCGCGTGGTCTGGGGTCAGGGGCTGATAGCCACCTATGGCGTAGACATGAAACGTCAGGTCCGGGCCATGGATGACCTGCTTGAAATTCGCCCGCATGCGACGCGTCCGGCGCTGGTTTTGACGTTCTCTGATCAAAAGCCGCTGTATATCCCCAAATCCCTGTCTCACCGTGACATGTTCATCGATGAAATGCAGGAAATCGCACATGCGAACGTCAACAACGGCATGATTGTTCCAATGCCGCTTCTGCGCCAGCGGCTGGGCGTCTGATCCGTCCATGCCCTCAGGAAGAACATTCCTTGCCTTCTTGAATAGGCGGGCAAGGAACCGTTCCATAAGAACAAAAGACACAACAATCTCCGTCCTCGGGTTTGATAAGCATCTCACAGGCAGGGCATTCCAGAAAATACTGGCACGAGTCCGTTGGCATTACGAACACTTGTTCATGCCCGCAGGACGGGCATGTCAAAAGAGAGTGGGTTTCGACCCTCAAAAATACTTCCTCAGGTCCATGCCTTCATAAAGCGACGCAACTTCTTTCTCATACCCGTTGAACATCAGGGTTGGCTTGCGCTTGGCAAAAATCCCACCACCAATTGGCCGTTCCGTCTCCTGACTCCAACGTGGATGATCCACTTCGGGGTTCACGTTGCTGTAGAACTTGTATTCGTTTGGGATCGCCTTGTTCCAGCTGGTCGGCGGTTCTTTGTCGGTCAGCGTGATGCGCACCACCGATTTGATCGACTTGTACCCGTATTTCCATGGCACAACCAATCGCAACGGCGCTCCGTTCTGATTGGGGATGTCCTTGCCATAGATGCCGCTCGCCATAATGGTCAGCGGATTCATCGCCTCGTCCAGCCGCAGCCCTTCGACATAGGGCCATTCAATAAACGGCACATTCTGACCAGGCATTTCCTCGGGGCGGAAAAGCGTTTCCATGGCCACGTATTTGGCCTCGGGTTTGACCCCGGCCATATCCAGCAAATCCTTAAGCTCGAACCCGTTCCACGGAACAACCATCGACCACGCCTCGACACAGCGGAAACGATAGATGCGTTCCTCGATGGTCATTTTGGACATGATATCGTCCAGCGCATAGTCGCCGGGCTTGTCGACCATCCCGTCAATCTTGATGGTCCACGGGCTGGTGGTCAGGGTATGGGCATTTGCCGCCGGGTCGTCTTTGCCTGTGCCGAACTCGTAAAAGTTATTGTACTGGGTGATGACATCCCAATCGGTTGGCTCAAGGTCAGTGTTGGCGCGCGCCGGGGCGGCCAGACCTGCCATGCCAATCCCCGCAAGGCCGGCCATGATCTGACGTCGGTTCAGAAAGGCCCCCTCGGGGGTCACATCGGCATGTGTCAGGTCGTTCGTCCAGCGTTTGGCCATCAGGTTCTCCGTCATTCAGTTTGTTTGGCTGTACTATATGTGGGCCCGCGGGCACCAGACACGTCATCTCACGATGACGTGGTCGCACTGTAACTTGGATAGATCTTGTTCATCGGCTCTGACCGGCCATTGGGTTGAACGATGCGCACATGGCGACGGCCCAGTTTACGCGGATCTGAAACGCCAACCGAATGCGAGATAGTTTCCACCTCTTTGATGATGCCCTTGGCATAGTTGGCGACGCGTTTGTATTTGCTTTCGACCACAAGCCCCTTTTGAAAACGCGGGTCGTGCGTGGTGATTCCGGTCGGGCAGGTGTTCTTGTTGCATTTGAGCGCCTGAATACAGCCCAGCGCAAACATAAACCCACGCGCCGAGGTGACAAAGTCAGCCCCCGCCGCAAGCGCCCATGCGATGTCGCCGGGGTTGACCAGCTTGCCACTGGCAACAATGCGGACACGGTCACGAAGCCCGTGTTCATCGCGCAGATTAACCACCAACGGCAGCGCCTCGCGCACGGGCATACCAACAAGGTCAATCAGCGGCATGGGCGCAGCACCGGTGCCACCTTCGCCGCCATCAATGGTAATGAAATCGGGCGCCGCCTCGGGTCCGCGTCGGGCGATGGTTTCAAACAGATCGCGGAACGCTTCTTCGGCGCCTACCACGGTTTTGATCCCAACCGGTTTGCCAGTGACCTCTCTTACATGGGTGATCATATCCAGCAGGTGGTCAAAATTGTCGATCTCGCGGTGCCGATTGGGAGAGATGCCGTCCTGCCCCACTTTCAGGCCACGAATTTTCGCAATTTCCTCGGTGACCTTTGCGCCGGGCAAAATGCCACCTTTGCCGGGCTTGGCCCCCTGCGCCATCTTGATCTCGAACATGCGGATACATTCATGCGATGCGACCTCGCGCAGCTTGTCGTCGCACAGCCCACCGGTTTCATCGCGCACGCCAAATTTCGCAGTACCGATCTGATAGACAAGATCGGCCCCGCCTTCGAGGTGAAACGGAGAGACCCCGCCTTCGCCGGTATTCATCCAGACGCCCGCTTCCTTCGCACCCCGGCTCAGCGCCTGCACCGCTGGCTTTGAGATCGCACCATAGCTCATGCCCGAAATATTAAAGATCGACGGCGCAAGAAATGGCGTGCGGGCGGTGGGGCCAACCAAAAGCGGTTCGCAACTGGTGTATTCGTCGTCCAAATGTGGAAACGGATCATTCACAAAGATCGGCGTGCCCGCAACATTCAGGTTGCGCGTCGATCCAAACGCAATGGTGTTGCCCGCGCCGGACCCGGATCGCGCCACCCATTCCCGCTGCGCACGGTTAAACGGCAACTCTTCCCGGTCCATGGCAAAGAAATACTGACGGAAGAATTCGCCCAATTCGCTAAACACATGCCGGAACCGTCCGATCACCGGATAGTTGCGCCGAATGGCATCCCCGGTCTGGGATCGGTCGATGACAAACATAACCGCCGCCGCAACCACCATAATGGCGACAATCAGGACAAAGAGTAGGCCAAGGAATTCGACAACGTCGAAGGCTTGTTCCATTGAAACATTCATAGTGGTTCTTTCGTGTTGATGCGTGTCAAAGCTGCTTTGCGAATTTTATGAGAGTGTACAGCGAATTTCCCGGCTGCAAATCACGATCACGAAGAGTTCAGAAAGAAACAGGTCAAAACACTGACGTACATTGGCCAAGCCGTCGACAGGCAGCGTTTTCTGAAGCCCCACCTCAGTAGACTAATTTATGATGATCGACTAAGCCTTGCCTGATAATGTTGACTACGGCTGCCATGTTTTTCAGGTGGCCATCTGACGGAACGGGTTGAATTTATGAGCACTGAACAAGCAGGCGGTCATGCCGAACCAAGTTGGTTTGTGCCACCGGGAGAAGCTGATTTTTTCGCGGTGGTGGCGATGGTCATACTGGTCGCCGGACTATATGGGCTGGTGTATCTTTATGCTGCCTTTGACCGTTGGGCCGAACATCAGGCACAAGGCACGCCGTTGGCCAAAACCATCCCGACATTGCTGGCCATTGCTTTGCTGTATGAACTGTTCCCGCTCAATCACTTTCACATCCTGTTGCCGCTGAGCGCCATTCTGATTGCGTTAATGGCCGATTGGGCGCGCTTTCATCTCAGAATAAGAGCGGGCGAGAACATATTCGACGCAGATTCGGTACATGTCGCGGAATCAGCAGCGGACGCCGTTGCCCAGAAAACAGAGCAGGAGGAGAATTCAGATGTTTGAACTCCTGTTTACATCCTTCCCCGCAATCTTTCGCTATTACCAACTGAAACGACGTGGCGAGGCCATGACCGTCTGGAACATGAAAACAGCGGTTTTCTTGTGGGCGGCGCTGGCGTTCTGCCTGTTCCTGACCATCTTCTATTTCCACCCCAAAACCTATGCCGGTGTTGTGCCATTCCGCACCGTCTCGGTTGTGGCCCAGACATCTGGTCCGGTCACTGAAATCGCGGTCGTCAACGGACAACGTGTCGAAGAAGGCGATCTGTTGTTTCGCATCGAAAACAGCGCGCAAAAAGCTGCACTTGCCGAGGCCGAAGCACAATTGGATCTGCTGACTGCGACCGAAGCCAAGGCCAAAGACACAGTGATCGTCGCCCAATCCGCAGTTGACGAAGCTCAGGCACAGCTCGCCAAATTCGTGGATGACCTGAAAGATGCCAGAACACTTGTGGAACGCGGTGTTGGCCGCGCGGACCGGGTGTTGTCACTTGAAACATCGGTCGCGGCAACCGAGGCCGAAATCAAAGCCGCCGAAGCGCAGCTGGATCTCGCGCAGATCGACGTTGCAGATTCGTTGCCTGCACAACGCAAGGCCGCAGAAGCTGCAATTGAATCGGCAAAGACCGCGCTGGCGTTCACCGAAGTGCACAGCCTGACTGGTGGAGAAGTGACCCAGCTTTCTCTGGCAATCGGCAGCCCGGCCACGACGCTTGTTCTGCGCCCGGCGATGATCATTATCCCGGATCGGCCGACCGATATTCCAACGCGTATAACGGCTGGATTTTCTCAGGTCGCACTGGAAACAATTTATGAAGGCATGCCCGCCGAAATCGCCTGCGACAGCAATGCAAATCTGATGTTCCGCAATTCGGTGATGCCAGCGCATGTGAGTTCGGTGCAACCCGCCATTGCCACCGGGCAGGTGTCACCTGACTCTCAGTTGCTGGATATGGGCAAGGCGACGCAACGTGGCACGGTTCTGGTGTTTCTGGAACTGAAGCATAAAGAGCATGAAGAAATGCTCCTGGATGGCTCCGGCTGCATTGTTCAGGCTTATACGGCCAACCTCGAAGGCACGGCGGGCCATATCATCGGCGCCACCGGCATGGTCAAAGCTGCCGGATTGCGCCTGAAGGTTTTCGGGTCAATCCTGTTGGGTGTTGGACTGTTAGGTGGCGGTCACTGATCAGAACGCGGCCCGGTTTCGGGCCGCGATATTGCCGCGTAAGATTTCGGCAAGCCGTCAGAAATCAGATTGCAGCCAGTTCAGCCACGATCGCCTCTACCGCGGCGCGCGGGTTGTCCGAGGCATAGACCGGACGCCCGACAACGATATGATCGGCCCCATCCGAAATTGCGCTTGCCGGTGTGGCAACGCGCTTCTGATCCCCAAGCGCCGTACCGGTCGGGCGCACTCCGGGGGTCACGATCAGGCGGCCACTGGCTTCGGGCAAGGCACGGATCAGCGCGGCCTCTTGCGGGCTTGCGATCACACCGTCCGCACCGGCATCAAGCGCCCGCGCGGCGCGTTCGACCACAAGCTCCTGAACGTCACCCGGTTTGATCAGGCTTGCGTCCAGATCACCGCGATCCAGTGACGTCAGAATGGTCACACCGAGAATTTTCAGATTGGTTCCGGCCGCACCTTCTTTGGCGGCGCGCACCACATGCGGATCACCGTGAACGGTCAGAAAGTCCAGATCAAACTGGGCCAGCCCGCGCACAGCGTTTTCCACCGTATTGCTGATATCAAACAGCTTCATGTCCAGAAAGATGCGCTTGCCATGTTCCTGCTTCAGCTCATTGGCCAAAGCCAGGCCGCCACCCGTCAACATGCCCAGCCCGATCTTATAAAAAGACACGGACTCGCCAATAGTTTCGGCAAGCTTCAGCCCCTGAAGTGCGTTGGGCACGTCAAGGGCTACGATCAAACGGTCGTCGGACGGACTGGTCACGTGGGGCGCTCCTGAATTTGGGATGCGCCCTTGTTGCCGCCCTTTCGGGCGACGTCAAGTCCTGCTCAGAGCTCTGACGGGTAAACGCCGGGGGCAAACGACAGTTCTTCGCGACCAGCGCGCAATTCCGGCATCCGCCGCAATTGGCGCAATGCGTCCCGGATCAAGGCCAGTCGTCCCTTGGTTGGCTCTTCTTCGGGCTGGCTCTCGACGTTGCACAGGACGCGTACGTCGCGTGCGTCGGCGCTCAGCGAAACAACGGCGCTGAGTTCACCAAGAGACTGGCGATAGGTTGGGTTGGAAATCTGAATATCAGTGACGTGCATGGCGTCCTCACTTTTTATTTTTTACTGCTCGTGCCGCCCATCATCGGTTCAGAATGCGGCGAAATTGGTCAGGCCATTGGGCGATTTCCTATCCTTTCCGTGGCTCAGCGCGCTGTTATCGCTATCTTTCCTGATTCCCCCTCACACTCTCTTGAACGCGGGGCAAACACGCCCCACATTGGGATTGAGGCCCATACCGGGACGTGCCGCACAGCGGGCGTTTTTTTCAAAGGGGCGCTTATAAAAGGAGAGTGACGATGGACTTGAGCAAGTTCACGGAGCGGTCGCGCGGCTTTATTCAGGCTGCACAGACCATTGCGATGCGGGAAAACCATCAGCGCATGGTGCCCGAACATCTTTTGAAAGCATTGATGGATGATGACCAGGGGCTTGCCGCCAACCTGATTGGCCGTGCTGGCGGCGCGCCGGATCGCGTGCGCGACGCCATTGACACCGCCATGGGCAAAATCCCACAGGTCAGCGGCGACACTGGTCAGCCCTATCTGGACAATGCCACCGCCAAGGTGCTTGGCGAGGCTGAAAAGATTGCCAAAAAGGCGGGCGACAGCTTTGTACCGGTCGAGCGCATCCTGATGGCGCTGGTGATGGTGAAATCCAAAGCCAAAGACGCCCTGGAAGCAGGCGCCGTAACCGCGCAGGCACTGAATTCGGCAATCAACGACATCCGCAAAGGCCGCACCGCCGACAGCGCGTCTGCCGAAGAAGGCTATGACGCGCTTAAGAAATACGCGCGCGACCTGACCGATGCCGCGGCCGAGGGCAAGATTGACCCGATTATTGGCCGCGACGACGAAATTCGCCGCGCCATGCAGGTGCTCAGCCGTCGGACCAAGAACAACCCGGTGCTGATCGGGGAACCGGGCGTGGGTAAAACCGCGATTGCCGAAGGCATGGCGCTGCGCATCATCAATGGCGATGTGCCTGAATCCCTGCGCAACAAAAAGCTGTTGGCGCTGGACATGGGCGCGCTGATCGCGGGCGCAAAATACCGTGGTGAATTCGAAGAGCGGCTCAAGGCCGTGCTGACCGAAGTCACCGAAGCAGCCGGTGAAATCATTCTGTTCATCGACGAGATGCACACGCTGGTTGGCGCTGGTAAGGCGGATGGCGCAATGGATGCGGCCAATCTGATCAAACCGGCACTGGCGCGCGGTGAGCTGCATTGCATTGGTGCGACCACGCTGGACGAATATCGCAAATACGTGGAAAAAGACGCGGCACTGGCCCGGCGATTTCAGCCGGTACTGATCGAAGAACCCACCGTCGAAGACACAATCTCAATCCTGCGCGGCATCAAGGAAAAATACGAGCTGCACCACGGTGTGCGCATCGCTGATTCAGCTTTGGTGGCGGCGTCGACCCTGTCGCAGCGCTATATCACCGACCGTTTCCTGCCCGACAAGGCGATTGACCTTGTCGACGAGGCCGCATCGCGGCTGCGCATGGAAGTAGACAGCAAACCCGAGGAGCTGGACGCGCTGGATCGCCAGATCCTGCAGTTGCAGATCGAAGAAGAGGCCCTGAAGCTTGAGGATGATCAGGCCTCCAAGGACCGTCTGGAAACCCTGCAGAAAGATCTCGCCAACCTTCAGGACCGCTCGTCCGAGATGACCGCGCAATGGCAGGCCGGACGGGATAAACTGGCCTCGGCCCGTGATCTGAAAGAGTTGCTGGACCACGCCCGCGCCGAACTGGAAATCGCCAAGCGCGAGGGCAACCTCGGCAAGGCGGGCGAGCTCAGCTATGGTGTGATCCCCGGTCTGGAAAAACAGCTGGAAGACGCCGAAGCCGCCGGGGCGGACATGGTGGTCGAAGAAGCCGTGCGCCCGGAACAGATCGCTTTGGTTGTCGAGCGCTGGACAGGTATTCCGACCTCGAAAATGCTGGAAGGCGAACGTGAAAAGCTGCTGCGCATGGAGGATGACCTGCATCGCCGGGTGATCGGCCAGCATGCGGCGGTCACGTCTGTCGCCAACGCCGTACGCCGTGCGCGTGCCGGTCTGAACGACGAGAACCGCCCATTGGGCAGCTTCCTGTTCCTTGGGCCAACCGGCGTGGGTAAAACAGAGCTGACCAAAGCCGTGGCCGAATTCCTGTTTGACGATGACAGCGCCATGGTGCGCGTCGATATGTCAGAATTCATGGAGAAACATTCGGTGGCCCGCCTGATCGGTGCGCCTCCGGGCTATGTTGGCTATGACGAAGGCGGTGTTCTGACCGAAGCCGTGCGGCGCCGACCCTATCAGGTTGTGCTGTTTGACGAGGTCGAAAAGGCGCACCCGGATGTGTTCAATGTGCTGCTGCAGGTGCTGGATGACGGCATGCTGACCGATGGTCAGGGCCGCACCGTGGACTTTAAGCAAACGCTGATCATCCTGACGTCGAACCTTGGTGCGCAGGCGCTCAGCCAGTTGCCCGAAGGGGCGGATGCATCGGATGCACGTCGCGATGTGATGGACGCCGTGCGCGCCCATTTCCGGCCCGAATTCCTGAACCGTCTGGACGAGACGATCATCTTTGACCGTCTGGCCCGCGCGGATATGGATGGCATTGTCGACATTCAGCTGGGTCTGCTGCGCAAACGGCTGGCCGGTCGCAAGATCACCATCGCGCTGGACGATGCCGCCAAGACGTGGCTGGCGGACGAAGGATACGATCCGGTGTTTGGTGCGCGCCCCCTGAAACGCGTGATCCAGCGTGCCTTGCAAAACCCATTGGCCGAGGCGTTGCTGGCCGGCGACATCAAAGACCGCGACACGGTTCCGGTCAGCGTCGGCGCCGACGGGTTGATCATAGGGGATCGCGTGGGCACCACCGACAAACCCAAACCGGATGATGCCGTGGTGCACTAAAACTACGCTTGAAACTGGATAGGAAAGCCCGGGTCAATGCTCCGGGCTTTTTCACGAACACCGACAGGTATCTGGTTGTGAGCACTCCGTAACAGACGGCGCACAACAAAAGTGCGAACTCTAAAACGGACCAACCCGGACGACAAAGCGCGCCTAGCGGTCCGCGCTTTGCTCCTCAGCCAGCATCGATCTTAGCGCATCGCGATAATTCGGGTATTTCAAAACAACGCCCAATTCGTCCTTGATGCGGTCATTACGCACTTTTTTGCTATCGCTGTAAAAACTGCGCGCCATGGGTGTCATGTCTGCAGTCTCAAACGGCACTTCGGGCGGCGGGTCCATGCCCAGCAATTCGGCGGCATATGCCAGAATGTCCTGCGGCGGCGCGGGCGTGTCGTCACACACGTTGTAAATCCGCCCCGGATTGGGCGTTTTCATCGACGCCTCCAGCACCTGCGCTATGTCATCGACATGCGCGCGCGAAAACACCTGATTTTTCTTGATGATCCGGCGTGCCGTGCCATTGCGCAACTTTGCAAATGGTCCGCGACCGGGGCCATAAATGCCCGCCAGACGAAAGATATGCAGCGGTAAGCCTTGGATATCGCGCCATTCCGCCTCGGCCAGCACCCGCATTTTGCCACGCGCGCCTCCGGGATCAAGCGGCGTGTCTTCGTCCACCCAACCGCCATCCATGTCGCCATAAACGCCGGTGGTCGAAAGATATCCAACCCATTGCAAATCTGGCGCCGCCGCCAGCGCGTCGCGCCCGACCCGCAACACCGGATCGCCCGCCTTGTCCGGCCGGATCGATGTCAGCACATGGGTAACTCCCGCCAGCGCTTTTGTCAGATCTGTTGGCCAAAGCAATGCGCGCGCGCCTTCGGCCTGAATAATTTCAACCTGATCCGCGTTGCGCACGGTGCCAATAACGGTCCAGCCTTGGGGCACCAAACGACGGGCAAGCGCACGGGCGGTGTAGCCATGCCCCAGAGAAAGCAAAGTCTGTGTCATGTCCGCAAATTGCCTTTGCACCGCCCGGGACACAAGGTCAGCGTCCGATTTAATGGGTGTGTTTGCCCCCACTGCGACGATGCGCCCAAACTTCGCGCACGCCATGTACGTGTTGCGTGGTCACAATATGCGCCCTCGCGCCAATTGGCGCCGTTTTTCATTGTTCCAGAATACTCCCGCCAGAGACGTCCGGCGCTCTATCAAGGCCAGTTTACACCCTGGTCGTTCATTTGCCCTGCCACACCGGATCGCGCTTTTCGGCAAAGGCACGCGCGCCTTCCATCTGGTCTTCGCTTGCATAAAGCACATCCACGCTGCGCAACTGGCGCTGGGTGATGTGGTTCATGGCATCCTGAAACTTCGAATCCTCGGCGTCGCGCACAATCTCTTTGATCGCCGCATAAACCAGGGGCGGTCCGCTGGCCAAAAGCCGCGCCAGCTCCCAAGCGCGGGTCATCAGCTGATCAGCCGGAACAATTTCATTCACCAGCCCCCAGCGGTGCGCCTCGTCAGCATCAAACCAACGCCCGGTCAACAACAGTTCCATGGCAATGTGATACGGGATTCGCTTGGGCAACTTAACACTGGCCGCATCCGCCACGGTGCCGGACCGTATTTCAGGCAAGGCAAAGCTGGCATGATCCGCCGCAAGCAAAATGTCACCCGACAACGCCAGCTCTAACCCACCACCACAGGCAATCCCGTTGATCGCGGAAATCACCGGCTTGTTCATGTCTCGCAATTCCTGCAAGCCGCCAAACCCACCGACGCCATAATCACCGTCCACCGCATCACCATCAGCCGCCGCTTTCAAATCCCAGCCGGGACAGAAAAACTTGTCCCCGCCACCGGTCAGGATCGCAACGCGCAACTCGGGATCATCGCGAAAGGCGCGAAACACCTCGCCCATCATCCGGCTTGTCACCAGATCAATGGCGTTGGCTTTGGGCCTGTCCAGCGTCACTTCCAGAATCGAGCCTTCGCTCCGCGTCTTCACAGGTCCGTCGCTCATGCTGTTCCCTTTCGTATCAGCGCATCCACTGCCACTGCCCGTTCGGGCGTGCAGATCAGCGGGTTAATCTCAACTTCTTCAAGCGTGTCTGCATTGGCAAGCACATAGTTTTGCACCGCCTCAATGGCATCCAGAATGGCACCGAGTCTCGCAGCTGGTTTTCCACGGTATCCATTCAGAATTGGGGCTGTTTTCAGCTGGAATAGTGCCTGTTTCGCACCGTACCGGTCCGTTGGCACCAGAACCGAAACACAGTCTTCCAACACTTCGGTGAACACGCCGCCAGCCCCAAGCGTCAGCACAAACCCATGTGCCGCGTCCCGGGTCACACCAATCAACAGCTCGCAAACTCCGTCCTGTACCATTTCCTCGATCAGAAACCGGTCGCAAGGCATTTGCCGGGTGGCTTCCGTCAGGTCTGCGTGCTGCAATCCAAGCCGAACCGCCCCCGCATCCGTCTTGTGTGCCAGTCCAAGACCTTTGAGAGCCAAGGGCCCGCGCAAGCTTGCCGTGAGCGACAGAAAATCGTCCGCGGCCTGCACCGTAACCCCACGCGGAACATCTACGCCAAATGCCGCAAGATGGGATTTGGCGACATCCTCTTCCAGCACTTCACACGACCGCGCACCCCCCGGCAAAACCAACGCGCGCGCATCAGGTGCCCTGATCGACGCCGCGGCCGCAACAGCCGCAACCGCATCACGCAACCCGAACAACGGCATGACATCACCAGCGGCCAATGCCTGCGCGACATCCGCAGGCATCAGTTCCGGCAGGCTGGCGACCACAGCCATCGGACGCCCGGTCGCGGCACATGCCCGAATTGCCGCTTGCGTCGCGCATTCCCAATCCTGCCGGTTCTCATGCGGGTAATCGACGATGGAAACCGTCAACCCAACACCCGAGTCCATCATCGCCGCCCACGCCCGTGCCATGGCATCCACATCGCGCCAGATATATGTGTGGTAATCCAACGGATTGGCCAGAGCCACCATCGGTCCCAGCACCTCGGCCAAGGCGCGTTTCTGATGTTCACCAAGTGGCGGAAAGGTCAGCCCGACAGCCTGCGCCGTATCCGCAATCAAACTGGCTTCGCCGCCCGAACAACTGATCGAAGCAATCTGCGACGATGCCAGGGGCCCGGTCATATGCAACAGTTTCAGCGTTTCCAGAAACACAGAAAGATCATGCACGCGGGCGAACCCCAGCCGGTCAATCAACGCCTGCGCCCCCGCATCGCTGCCAGCCAATGACGCCGTATGCGACACGGTTGCCGCCTGCGCCAGTTCCGACGCGCCAACCTTAAGCACAACAACCGGCACGCCACGTTCATGGGCCTTTTGCGCCAAACGTTCCCAACCACGCAGATCGGCAAAGCCTTCGACGTGCAGGCCAATGGCGGTGATGCGCGGATCCTCCAGCAAGGCCAACGCAATCGCCGCCTGACTAAGCTGCGCCATGTTCCCACAGGTCGCGACAAAGGCAATTGGCAAGGCGCGGCGCTGATTGGTCAGGTTGATGGCGATGTTTGAGCTTTGCGTCAGAATGGCCACCCCGCCTGACACCACATCGCACCCATGCTGATCCGGCCAAATCGCCACGCCGTCCATGGCATTGATCATCCCATAGCAATTTGGCCCCAGAATCGGCATATTACCCGCCGCCTTCACCAACCGGGACTGAAGATCGGTCCCGGCGACGTCTTCAACCGCAGCCTCGGCAAAGCCAGAGGCAAAACAGATCGCCCCCCCGGCCCGCATTTGTGCCAGCACCGCGACGGCCTCGATACAAGCGTGGCGATTGATCCCGACAAAGGCCGCATCCGGCGCGCGCGGCAAATCCTCAAGCCGCGCAAACACCGCTTCACCTGCAATATGCTGCGCTGTGGGATGCACGGGCCAGATGTCGCCCGCAAAGCCCAGCTTGCGCAATTGCACAATCACTTCGCGGCACCACACCCCACCGCCAATCACCGCGACACTGGTCGGACAAAACAATCTGGAAAGGTCGGTCTGCACGCGCCTCACGCCCCTAATGGGCGCAGTAAATCGCGACTGATAATATGACGCTGAATTTCGCTGGTGCCGTCCCAGATACGTTCCACCCGGGCGTCGCGCCAGAATCGTTCCAACGGATAGTCATCCATCAAACCCATACCACCATGCACCTGAATCGCGGCATCCGTGACCCGCGCCAGCATTTCCGAGGCATAGAGCTTGGCCGACGCGATTTCCCGGTTGGCAGGCAACCCCTTGTCCAGTCGGTCCGCCGCCGCCAAAGTCAGCAAATCCGCCGCGTCAATTTCGGTGATCATGTCGGCAATCTGAAAGCCAACCCCCTGAAATTTGCCAATCGGCTGGCCGAACTGTTCCCGTTGCGCGGCATAGTTCAGCGCAAAGTCAAACGCCCGACGGGCACGTCCCACACAAAACGCCGCCACCGTCAGGCGGGTCGCATAAAGCCATTCATTCATTACTGCAAAGCCGCCATCCACCTCGCCCAGCACCTGAGCGGCAGGCAGGCGGCAATCATCAAAGTCCAGCACCATATTCTTGTAGCCGCGATGGCTGACCGACGCGTACCCATCGCGGATTGTGAACCCCGGCGTGCCGCGATCCACCAGAAACGTGGTGATGCGCTTTTTGGGGCCTTTCGGGGTCATGTCTTCGCCGGTAGCGACAAATACAATCACGAAATCCGCATGTTCTGCGCCGGAAATGAAATGCTTGGTGCCGTTCAGCACCCAATCCGCGCCATCGCGCACCGCCGCGCATTTCATGCCGCGCACATCCGACCCGGCGCCCGGCTCGGTCATGGCCAGCGCATCCATCCGTTCACCGCGCACCGCAGGCAACAGATACCGGTCTCGCTGTTCGCTCTCACAGGCCATCAAAATATTCTGAGGGCGGCCAAAGAAATGCGTCAGCGCCATCGAACCGCGCCCCAATTCCCGTTCGACCAGAGCAAATTCCAGATGGTTTAACCCGGCACCACCGACCTCTTCGGGGAAATTGCAGGCATAAAACCCAAGATCCAGCGTCTTTTGTTTGATCCCGGCAGCAATGTCCTCGGGCACCGCTCCGGTTCGCTCGACCATGTCCTCGTGTGGGTAGATTTCGTTTTCCACGAAACTGCGCACCGTTGCGGCAATCATTTCCTGCTCTTCGTTCAACCCATATTGCATCGCGCTGATCCTTTGTTGCCGCAATATTTGAAACCGCTTGCGGAAATCATTCATGCAGGATTAGTGTTTTTTCATGCAGAGCTGGACAAAATCACCCGCCGCGTCGCAGCATTTCGGCGTTTTGCTGTTCGAGGGCTTTTCCAATCATTGCCTCGCCAACACGATCGAACCGATGCGCGCGGCCAATATGCTGTCAAATCGCGCGCTTTATGACTGGAGCTTTTTGGCGCTGGGCGCAGGCCCTGTGCGCAGTTCCAGCGGCCTGCCCGTGGTGCCGCACGGGCAGCTGAGCGCGGCAACCGGAGACGCGCTGGTTGTGATGCCATCCTACGGATTTCGCGATCACGCCAGATGGTCCACGCAATCTGGGCTGCGCGCCGCGTCGCATCGGTTTCAAACGCTGTTGGGCATGGACACCGGAAGCTGGCTTTTGGCAGAGGCCGGATTGTTAGAGGGACACACCGCCACCATTCACTGGGAAGAACTCTCTGCCTTTGCCGAACGATTCCCCGAGATCGACGCCCGGCGCGAACGCTTTGTCATAGATCGCAACCGGGTCACGTGTTCCGGGGCCATGGCTGCCTTTGATCTGGTGCTGCACATGATCGGGCGCGACCACGGTCAGGCCCTGGCTTTGGAGGTCGCGCATTTGTTCATGACACGCGACTCTGCCCGCTCTCACAGCGGCGGGGCCAGCCCGGCAGGACGTGTCGTGAACCGCGCGCTGGCCTTGATGCAGGATCATCTGGAACACCCGCTTAGGATTGGCGAAATCGCGCGCCGGGTGGGCAGCACACAAAAGGCGCTGGAACTCAGAGTGCGCGCCGAACTGGGAACCACACCGACAACGGTCTACCGTCGCCTGCGCCTTAATCTGGCGCGCAAGCTGGTGGTCGACAGCGATCTCGGGATTGCCGAAATTGCGCTGCGCAGCGGATACGCCAACCCAGCGGCCATGACCCGCGCCTTTGGCACCGAATTTGGCGCCACGCCACGCGCGCTGCGCGCCTCAATCACATCTCAGGTCGCGTAGTCTGATTTCTCACTGTCCAAAATGGCCTTTAGCTCTGCCAGATGGCGCACATCTTGCTCCGGGTATTCCTCCAGCTCGCGCGCGGTCTTTTCCGCAATGTCATCGGGCAGCACACGCAGCGGCTGAC
Organism: Shimia sp.; assembly: GCF_039969785.1. Taxonomy (GTDB): domain Bacteria; phylum Pseudomonadota; class Alphaproteobacteria; order Rhodobacterales; family Rhodobacteraceae; genus Shimia. The sequence continues at coordinate 16,804 of NZ_JBDVNC010000017.1, forward strand.
CGGTTTGCAAGGCCCGGATATAGGTTTCAGCAGCCCGTTCGAAATAGAACAGTCGGTTGAATGTGTCGGCAACGCTGTCACCAATGACCATCACACCATGATTGCCCATGATCAGCACCTTTTGCTTAGGATCGCGCATCAACCCGGCACAGCGCGCGCCCTCATCTTCAAACGCCAACCCGCCATAGGACTCGTCGATCACATAGCGGTTAAAGAACGTGGCACAGTTCTGATCGATCGGTGGCAACCTGCTGTCTGCAAGGCTGGCCAGAACCGTGGCATGGATCGAATGCACATGCATGGCACACCGGGCGTGCGGGCAATGGCGATGCATCCCGCCATGCAACCCCCACGCCGTTGGGTCCGGTGCATCTGGCCCGGTCAGCGTTTCGGGGTCATTGGCATCCACCACCAGCAAATCGCTGGCGCGAATACGGCTGAAATGCATTTGGTTCGGGTTCATCAGGAACCGCGTGCCATCGTCATTTATCGACAGGCTGAAATGATTGGCCACGCCTTCATGCATGTTCAGCCGCGCGGTCCAGCGGAACGCCGCCGCCATGTCAACGCGTTCCTGCCAATGCTCCATATTGGGGCGCAGTTCTGTGATGCTCATCTACGTATCCTCCGATGCCACGCCAAAGCCTGCACATGCATCGGCGACATTGCCAACAAAAATCGCGTTGTCCCGTGCCCGCACCTACTCCAACGGTCGGCTGGGCACCCACGCATATCCGTTTTCGCACAGCAAATAGCATTCCCGCAGCCCGTGGGGCTTGTCGGTTGGCGCCTGCAACAGATGCATGCCCGCCGCTTGCCCCACTTTGGCGGCGATGTCCGGGTCTGTGTCATAAAGCCGGATTTCCAACCCGGCCCCCCGCGCGCCTGCCTCTGGCAGAAGCCCAAGCAAAGGATTGGAATGATAGGTTCCGTCGCTGTGCAGCTGAAACACATCCTCGCCATAGGTGACGATGGCAAAATCTGCCGTGACCTGATGGGATTTCATGGCAAATACAGTCTCTAGTACACCGCAAAGTGCGGTCACATCCCGCACCACAAGGTTCAGCCCAACACCACGCAGAGAGCGCCCGAAATCCCCGGCTCCAACTGTTTCAAAATCCACCACAAGGACCTTTCGCAAAAGCTTCACATGCGGCGAGCTTGATCACTGCCGCAGCCCGTGTCAACGTGCGCCATGGAGCGAACACTTTTCAGATCATGGGCCGATGTGGCCCCCCGCCTTGTTGCCGTAGCCGCCGGACGTGACGCCGCAGACACGGTCATCCGCAATGGCCGCTGGGTGAATGTACACACCCGAGAGGTTTTGCCAGAACACGATATTGCGATGGCCGAAGGCCGCATCGCATATGTCGGCCCCGATGCCAGCCATTGCATTGGCCCCGATACCGAGATCATCGAGGCCAATGGCCGGTTTATGATCCCGGGGCTGTGTGATGCGCATATGCATATCGAGTCCGGTATGCTGACCCCGGCCGAATTTGCCCGCGCCGTGATCCCGCATGGCACCACGTCCATGTTCACCGACCCGCACGAGATCGCCAATGTGCTTGGCCTTGAGGGCGTGCGCATGATGCATGACGAGGCGCTGATGCAACCCGTCAACATCTTTACGCAAATGCCGTCCTGCGCGCCCAGCGCACCGGGGCTGGAAACCACAGGGTTCGAAATTGGCCCCGATGACGTAAGCGCCGCGATGAGCTGGCCGGGTATTATCGGGCTGGGCGAAATGATGAACTTTCCCGGCGTGGTCAACGGCTCTCAGCAAATGCTGGCCGAAATCGCCGCCACCCAGAACGCCGGTAAAACCGTCGGCGGGCACTACGCCAGCCCTGATCTTGGCCCGGCCTTTCATGCCTATGCGGCGGGCGGCCCGGCGGATGATCACGAAGGCACCTGCGAGGCCGACGCCATTGCCCGTGTACGTCAGGGCATGCGGTCGATGATGCGACTGGGCAGCGCGTGGTATGATGTGGAAACTCAGATCACCGCCGTCACAGAAAAGGGTCTGGATCCGCGCAGCTTTATCCTGTGCACGGATGATTGCCATTCTGGCACGCTGGTGAATGACGGTCATATGAACCGCGTTGTGCGCCATGCAATTGCCTGTGGATGCGACCCGGTGATTGCCTTGCAAATGGCCACGATTAACACGGCCACGCATTTTGGCCTGGAACGTGAATTAGGCTCTATTGCACCCGGAAGACGTGCCGACGTGATCCTGACCAGCGATCTGACAACCCTGCCCATTGAGCACGTGATTGCGCGCGGACAGACCGTGGCGCGCGATGGTGTGATTGCCGTCGACTGCCCGCATTATGACTGGCCCGACCATGCCCGCCAAACTGTGAACCTGGGCCGCGACCGGACCGCGCCAGACTTTGACATCCCCGCACCTGAGGGCGCCACATCTGTCACCGCCAACGTGATTGGCGTGGTTGAAAATCAGGCCCCGACCAAGGCGTTGACGGCCGCGCTGTCGGTTCAAAATGGTATCGTTCAGGGCGATACAGAGACTGATATTGCCCAAATTGCGCTGGTCGAACGCCACCGCGCCACCGGGGCCACGACCAACGGTTTTGTTTCGGGCTTTGGATATACCGGCAATATGGCGATGGCCTCGACCGTGGCGCATGACAGCCACCATATGATTGTGGTGGGCACAGACAAAGCCAACATGGCGCTGGCGGCCAATCGGCTTGGTGCCGTTGGCGGCGGTGTCACTGTCTTTAAAGACGGCGAGGAGATTGCGCTGGTGGAACTGCCCATCGCCGGTCTGATGTCAGACAGCCCGGCAATTGATGTCGCCGCAAGCGCGCAGGCCATGGTTGACGCAATGGAGCAATGCGGCTGCACGCTGAACAACGCTTATATGCAGCATTCCCTGCTGGCGCTTGTCGTGATCCCCGACCTGCGTATTTCTGACCTCGGCCTTGTCGATGTCACTAAATTTGAACTCACCGACGTGATTAAGGCCACTGAATGACACCGCAACACACTTCTGTACTGACCCCTGATGTCCCGGCCCCCGAGGCCTTCACCAGCGCCGCCGATGCTGTCACCCGGCTGGAAGAGCTTTATCAAACGGCCGTTTCCTTTCTGTGTGAACAGTTCCGCAACACGCTGCGCAATGGTCCCGAGGGACACCGCATCCGCGCGTTCTACCCTGAGATTCGCATCACCACGACCAGCTTTGCCAAGATCGACAGCCGCCTGTCTTTTGGCCATGTTGCAGAACCGGGGGTGCATGCGGCCACCATCACCCGCCCCGATTTGTTTCGCAACTATCTGGAACAACAGATCGACCTGCTGCTCTGCAATCACAATGTCGCTGTCACGGTGCGCGCTTCAGAAACGCCAATCCCGGTGCATTTTGCCGTGACCTCTGAAACGGATCTGAGCGTACCTCAGGCCGGAGCCACCGATTTTACCCTACGCGACATCTTTGATGTGCCCGACTTGTCGACCACCAATGACGACATCGTCAATGGCATGCACAGCCATGATGAAAATGGCGTTGGCCCGCTGGCCCCCTTTACTGCCCAGCGCGTTGACTATTCTCTGGCGCGGCTCAGCCATTATACCGCCACTGACCCCGAGCATTTTCAGAATCACGTGCTGTTCACCAACTACCAATTCTATGTGACCGAGTTTGAAGCCTATGCGCGCAAGGTGATGGCAGACCCGGACAGCGGCTATACCAGCTTTGTCAGCACCGGGAATACCGAGATCACCAGCGCCGACGCGCCAATTCCGCCGGTCGACAAGCAACCACAGATGCCGACCTATCACCTGAAACGCGCCGACGGGTCGGGCATCACGCTGGTCAATATTGGCGTCGGCCCGTCCAACGCCAAAACTGCCACCGACCACATCGCCGTTCTGCGCCCGCATGCCTGGGTTATGGTTGGCCATTGCGCCGGATTGCGCAATTCGCAGTCGCTGGGTGATTTTGTACTGGCCCACGCCTATCTGCGCGAAGATCACGTGCTGGATGATGATCTGCCGGTCTGGATTCCAATCCCCGCACTGGCCGAAGTGCAGATCGCATTAGAACAGGCCGTGGCGGATGTCACCGAACTGCGCGGCTATGACCTGAAACGGGTGATGCGCACCGGCACCGTGGCCACAATCGACAATCGCAACTGGGAACTCAGGGAGCACACCGGCCCGGTTCAGCGGCTCAGCCAGTCGCGGTCCATTGCGCTGGACATGGAAAGCGCGACCATCGCCGCCAATGGGTATCGGTTTCGCGTCCCCTATGGCACGCTTCTATGCGTCAGCGACAAGCCACTGCATGGCGAACTTAAGCTGCCCGGCATGGCATCCGAATTCTACCAAACGCAGGTTGCACGCCATCTTTTAATCGGCATAAGGGCCATGGAGGCTTTGCGCGAAATGCCTCTTGAACGGCTCCATTCACGGAAATTGCGCTCGTTTGATGAGACCGCCTTCCTGTGACCCGGCGAAAACTGGCCAGAAACCCCTAAAAAACATAGTTTTTGACTACACTACTGATTGTGTTCGCATACCATATCCCGTTAAATGCCCGCCATGAGGCCCAAGTAGTCGGGCAAACAAGGAGACCTGAAATGGCAAAACCGATGACCAAGACCCAACTCGTTGCCGCTCTGGCCGAAGAAATGGGCTCTGACAAGAAATCCGCAGGCGCAGCACTGGACGCTGTTTGCGCTCTGATCACTCGCGAAGTGTCAGGCGGCGGTGCTGTAACTCTGCCCGGTGTTGGCAAAATTTATTGCCGCGAACGCCCCGAGCGTATGGTGCGCAACCCAGCCACCGGCGAACAGATCAAGAAAGAAGCTGACAAGGTGGTCAAAATGACCATTGCCAAGGCGCTGAAAGACAGCGTGAACGGCTAAGTCGGCTTAACGATTTACTCAAAGGGTCGCCCATTGGGCGGCCCTTTTTGTTTGCGGGTCCGTTTCCAACGCTCACAATTCGTGATTTGCGGGCCAACATCGCGCATGTCTACCTAGCGTCATGACCACACGCCTGCCCACTAACCTTATTCTGTTGTTCGTGATGGAGCTGTTTTCGGGCATTTCGCGCGGCAGCTTTCTTGTCTGCGTAGGCTGGACCACGTTGATCGTCACCAATGACGTCAGCCGGGTTGGGCAGGTGTTTATCATTGCCATGCTCACGCTGATTGTGACGGGGCCGTTTATTGGCACTATTGTTGACAGGCACACCCGCAAGTGGCTGGTTATTCTGGCCCATCTTGCCATCGCAGTGTTGCTTTGCCTGCTTGGGACAATCTGGATCAGCGCGCCCAGTCCCAGCCTGCCGTTCCTATTTGCGGCTATCGCCGCCGCCAGCGCGCTCAGATTGTTGCACAACACCGCTCATGACGGATTGATCCAGTCCATTGTGCCCGCCAACAGAATCATGCGCACCGTGGCACGGTTTCGCGGTGTGCATCTTAGCGCGACGGCGCTTGGCACTGTTCTGGCCGGGTTTGTGATCGAACAAATGTCACCTGCCGCCGGATTTCTGTTTTCCGCCGCTGCATCGGTCTTGCTGATTGTGCCAATGCTGTTCGTGACCGACACGGCCCCGACATCAAACGGATCAACCAAACCCGCCTTTCTGGGTGATCTGCGCGGTGGCCTTGAAATTTTTCGACAAAGCCGGCCTTTGCGACTTTTGGCTCTGCTGGCTGCGGTCAGCCTGCCGATTGGTCAGCTCTCAAACGCTATACTGTCCTCGTTTATCCGGGATGATCTGGGCAAAGGCAGCAGCGCGTTTGGCATCGTGGATGCAGCGTGGCCTGTTGGTGGGATGTTGGCGGCAGGTTTGCTCAGCCTTGGGATTCGCAAGGTCTCGGCGCACAACATGGAATATGTCTTTGCGGTTCTGGTCGGTTGCGCAACCTTCGGGCTGTCACTTTGCACATCGTTGCCGATGCTGGCGCTTTTGCATTGCGCGATGGGTATGACAGTTTGGTTGTGCCGGATTGTCATCGATGGCCGCGTTCTGGAACGCAGCACCACCGACACAATCGGGCGCACCAAAGTGGGTATCGACATGGCCTTTAGCCTCGCGGCGCTGATCATGTGTTTTTCGCCAACTCTGGTCCGTTTGCCCAGCACCGCACCCTATTTCATGGTCTGGGGCGCTCTGATCGTGGTTGTGGCGGGATTGGTTTGGTTTCTGGACGCACGGCGACCACATGGGTCTGATTAGTCCAGAAACGTCTGCACCTCGATCACATAGCCGTTCGGGTCCATGCAAAAGAAACTATAAATGCCGAACCGCTCTATTCGCTCTGGCGCGCCTTTTGTTGGTGTGTTGGCCGACAGCACACGATCATACCACGCATCAACCGCCGCCACGCCATTTACCAGAATGGTGATCATCCCGCCGGACGGGGTTACCTCGCGGTCTCCAAAAGCTTCGCAAACACCTATAAACGCCCCCGGCACAGTCTCAAAGATCATCGCAACGCCCGCATCCCGCTCAATCCGCAACCCCAAAAGATCGCGGTAAAACGGCACTGTTTCAGCCAAATTCGTGCAATAGACCCAACTTATCTGACCCGCCGTCGCGGTCATTTCAGCCGCCCGACGCTGCGCCCAATAAAGATCGCCACAAACATCGTACCAGCCACGGCCTGCAACCCGGTCAATGTGCGCGGCAGATCAGTCGCTGGAGAAATCTCGCCATAGCCCACTGTGGTCATGGTGATCATGCTGAAATACATAAACGCCCCGCGTTTTGTGTCACCAAGGTTTTCGGGCAGGTTAAACGAACCGGGGTCAAATAATTCTATGCGCCAATAAATCAGCCCCCAGATCATCGCCATCAACAGATAGCTGAACACGCCGCTCGACAACCGTTCGTATTCCGAATGCACCGGGGCAAACAGCTGGCGGAATCCGATGACCATGCACCCAAACAACAAAATCGCCGAAACAATGACCAGACCGACATTCACCGACGCACTGGGCCAAAACCCGTTCACGACCACCAGCAAAAACCATGTCGCCACGGGCACAGCCATCACCGCGCGCAACCAAGTGCGCCGCTCTGTGGCGCCCACAACCCCCATAAACAACAGGCTCATCGCAACAAGAGACGCCTCATCCAGCCAGCCGATGTGGCGTTCAAACCCATCCAAAAGGATTAAAAATGTGAGCACACACAGTAGAATGGTCCAGCGATGCGTGGTCATCAAAGACTTAAAATTGCTACTTTTTTGTGTATCTTTCAAATTTTCAGTCCTCGAATTGAACATGCTGTGCCACAGTGGCCGACAAGTGCTGGTTTTAATATATGTCAGCTTATGCTTAACAGTCCTGACATTGGAAGGATATTGCCATGACCGGAATTGAAGACAAACGCATTATTGACCTCGGAATACGTCTATTGTTCCTCGCGGTCTTTCTTTACGCCGCCCTGATGATTGTTGCGCCGCTGGCCGGCATTGTCCTGTGGGCGACCATTTTAGCCGTCGCGATCTATCCGCTATTCGAATCGCTTGCCAATCTGTTGGGCGGGCGCCGCGGTTGGGCGGCTACAATCACCGTGTTGGTTGGCCTGTTTCTGACAATTGGCCCGCTGGCCGCATCTATTGCCGGCCTGGTGGAATACAGCGCCGATCTCATCCATGAGATTTCCAGTGGCACGCTGACCATGCCGCCGTTGCCTGAACGGATCAATGAATGGGAGATTATGGGCCCAAAGATCAAAGAAGTCTGGGCGTTGTTTGACAATAATCTGGCTGCCGCGCTTGACCGCTACGGGTCGTTTATCCTTGAGTTCGGCACATCTGTTCTCGGCAAACTCGCCGGTGTTGGCGTTGGACTTCTGGCCATGGCTCTGTCGGTAATTGTTATGGGCATGATGCTGTCCCCCGGCCCCCAGCTGGGTCATATGCTGCAAAACTTTGGCAATCGCGTCTTTGCCCCCAAGGGCGGAGAGTTTGTTGAACTGGCCGCAGCCACAGTGCGCAACGTATCGCGCGGGGTTTTGGGTGTTGCCGCCATTCAGGCGTTCCTCGCCGGGTTGGTGATGCTGATATTTGGCATCGATGCCGCCGGACCACTTGCAGTTGTCTGTCTGATTCTGGGAATTATTCAGGTCGGCCCCGGCCCGGTGATCATTCCGGTCATTATCTGGGCATGGTCAGCCATGACCCCCGGTATGGCGCTTGTTTTCACCGTTATTATGGTGCCGGTGATGATCATGGACAACTTCCTGCGTCCGATCTTTATTGCGCGCGGTCTGGAAACCCCGATCCTTGTGATCCTCGTTGGCGTGATTGGCGGCGTTCTGTCGGGCGGCATTGTCGGCATCTTTATCGGCCCGGTCATCCTGTCAGTGTTCTATGAACTGGTCATGGCATGGATGGCCGTCGAAATTGACGAAGCTGCGGGCGAGGAGACAGTCGAGGACGCAACATGAAGCGCACATTCTGGTCCACATTTTCGATTCTGATTGTCATCCTGTGCTGGTATCTGGCCGCTGACCGCATCACGCCATTTACCAGCAACGCACGGGTCAAGGCGATCGTCACACCGATCACACCACAAATCTCGGGCAACGTGACCGAAGTGCGCGTTGGCAACGGCGAACTCGTTGAAGCTGGCGATATTCTCGCCGTTATCGACCCGCGCAGCTATGAAATCCAGCGCGACAAGGCCAAGGCCGAACTGGCCAGTGCAACTCAGGACGTTGGCGCTGGATCAGCAGATGTCGAAAGCGCGCAGGCCACGTTGTCACGCGCGCAGGCCGATCTGGAGACCGAGAAGCTTCAGGCCAGCCGGGTGTTCGACCTCGAAGCCAAAGGGCTGGTGCCCATCGCCAAGGCCGACGAATCCCGTCGTCGCCTGTCCGAGGCCGAAGCCGATGTTGAACGCGCCCGGGCCGATCTGGAAAGCGAACAGACCTCGCTGGGCAGCACCGGACAGGACAATCCGCAAATCCAGAAAGCGCTGGCGGCGCTGGCTGATGCGGAACTCAATCTTGGCTGGACCACATTGCATGCACCCGCGCGCGGCGTCCTGACCGACCTCGACCTTGGCGCTGGCAGTTATGCCCGCGCCGGTCAGGATCTTCTGACCTTTCTGGACGCCTCGAATGTCTGGGTCGAAGCATATCTGACGGAAAACAATCTTGGCCGGGTTAGAATCGGCGATCCTGTGGACGTCGTGCTGGATATGCACCCCGGGCGCATCATCAAGGGCGAGGTTGCCAGCTTCAGCTATGCCAGTTCGGACGGCACCAGTTCCAGTCCCGGTCAACTGGCTTCGATCCCGCGCGCCAGCGGCTGGCTGCGCGCTCCGCAGCCGTTTCCGGTGCGTATCATCCTGCCTGACTATAATACCGGTGACGAAACCGACGACGTGCAGTTCAACATCAACGGTCAGGCCGACGTGATTGTCTACACGTCCGACAGTTTTCTGCTGAACACCATTGGACGCGCCTATATCACTGTGGTGGCATGGTTCTCGTATGCCTACTGACACGGGCGGCGCGCAGGCGGTCACAGGTCCCGAACCAGAGCTGATCGATACAGCGCGCCCCGTCCTGTCGCCTGCGGCTGACAAACGTGGTCTTCGACTGGCTTTGGGTGCCAGCGCCAGCTTTGCGCTTGCTCTTGTGCTGGGCTGGCCAATGGCCAACTTCTCAGCGGTGTTTGTGGTGCTGTTTCTTCAGGGTCCCGCCCCGATGCCGCCAAGTGCGCTTTGGAAACTCGTACAGACCGGCTTTGTCTTTCTGTCCACGTCCTGGCTTTTGGCGTCTATGCTGGCGGTCTATCCGGTGCCATTTCTGATGGCCGTCGCCATGGCTGTCTCAATGAGCTTTTACTGGGCCACGCGCGGTGCCGGGACACTGGCCGTTGTGCTGGCGCTGATGGCGGCGCTGATGATTCCCAATCTGGTACTTACATCTCGCGAACTCGCGCTGATGCTTGTGATCTGGGTGCCTGCGAATCTGGCGATTGCATGGTGTTGGACCGTGTTCATGTTCTATGTTTTCCCGCCCGACCCACTTCCGCAAGGGGCTGCCAAAGGCGGCGATGGCAAGGTTGATCCCGGGCGGCTTGTGCTGCGCATGTCATTTGTGACCGTGCCATTTGCCATGCTGTTTTTCCTGTCAGGCAGTGGCATGCTTGTGACGTTGTTCTTTGTTGCGTTGTTGTCGATGCAACTCGCCGCGGCCACAGGTGCCGGGCCGGTTGTGGCCAAGGGCATGCTCAAAGCAAACGCCATCGGAGGCATCGCTGCGGTGATCGCCTATGAAATCACGGTGATTGCGCCGCTGATGCTGGTTGCGATGGTGGTGATGACCGTCGTCGCGCTGGCGCTGGCCCGCTGGTTCGTGTCGGATCGTGCGGATGCATCGCTTGCCGGATCGTCGCTTTCAACCCTGATCATTCTTTACGGAGGCTCTGTCGCGCCGTTTGGCGATGACGCAGACGTTCAGATGCTGGACCGGCTTTTGCAAATTGGCTTTGCGCTCGGGTTTGTTCTGATTGCCTATCTTGTTGTGGATGCGTTTTTCCCGCTGAGACGAAATTCTGATCGCAAACGTGGCGGGCTCAGACGATTAACGCGCAAAGGCCGTGCCGCGCAACGCGCGCAGTCTTAACCCCGCACATCAACCCAAACTGCACCGCCGCAATACCGACGTTATGCCGACGCGGTGCCGAAACCGAATTTCGACGTGGCGCCAGCGCGTTAACCATGATTCGACTGCCCTGTCGCGGTTGATGCGGTTGCGACCCCTGCCGCGATGCTGTTACATCGCGGCAATTGGTTAACATGTGAGGGGCATTGCCGATGGACATCCGTGCAATTGCAATGGGATTGCTGTTTGCATTCCTGTGGTCCGCAGCCTTCACCTCTGCCCGGATTATCGTTGCCGACGCCCCGCCGTTTGCCATCTCTGCCATCCGCTTTTTGCTGGCTGGTCTTATCGGTGTCGCCATTGCCCGCATGATGGGTCAAAACTGGCATCTGACCCGCGACCAATGGCGTGCCACGCTGATCTTTGGTCTGTGCCAGAACGCGCTTTATCTGGGCCTGAACTTTATGGCCATGACCACGGTCGAGGCTTCGCTGGCCTCAATCATCGCGTCCTCAATGCCGCTGATCGTGGCCTTTCTGGGCTGGGCAGCGCTGCGTGAAAAGCTGTCTCCGCTGGCAGCGTTTGGTCTGGTTCTCGGCTTTGCCGGAGTTGTGCTGATCATGGGCGGTCGCATCGGGCAAGGCGTTGATATGTTTGGCGTTATCCTGTGCGTTATCGGGGCAACGGCGCTCGCGGTCGCCACGCTGATGGTGCGCGGGGCATTGTCTGGCGGCAACCTGATGATGATCGTCGGGCTGCAGATGTTCGTCGGCGCAGCGGTTCTGTTTGTCGCATCGCTGCTGCTGGAAACATGGGAGTTCAACTGGAACCTGCGCATGGGCGCGGCCTTTACATTTACCCTGTTTGGCCCCGGTCTATTGGCAACGTGGATCTGGTTCAAACTGGTTGAGCGCATCGGGGCTATCAAGGCCGCCACCTTCCACTTTCTGAACCCTTTCTTTGGCGTTGCCGTCGCCGCCGTCATTCTGGGAGAGGCCCTGGGTCTGACGGATGTGATTGGCGTCGTGATCATCGCAGCAGGCATTCTGGCCGTGCAGCTTTCCAAGCATTCCAACACGCGCAAGTGATGACCCGTTAGCCATTCTCAGGCTGACTTTTGGCCGCGCAATTGGCACAAATGCAGCATGGAATTATTGTTTGCCTATGGCGCTGGCCTGCTGACCCTGATCAACCCCTGCGTTGTGCCGGTGTTGCCCATTGTACTGGCGACATCCCTGCAAGCCAGCCGCTATGGTCCCGCCGCTCTGGCCGCCGGAATGAGCCTGTCTTTTGTTGTCCTGGGTGTGGCGGTCACGGCATTTGGCCACGCCATCGGCCTGACGCCTTATACCATCGCGCGGGCCGGGGCCGTTTTGATGATCGTATTTGGTGCGGTACTGCTAATCCCTCGTTTTTCAATCGCTTTTTCCACAGCGACAGCGGGCATTGCCGCACGCGCCGACAGCGGCATGGACACACTCGAGCGCAATTCTGTCCAAGGCCAGTTCCTCGGCGGCCTGCTGCTTGGCGCGGTGTGGAGCCCTTGCGTTGGGCCCACACTGGGCGGCGCGATTTCGCTGGCCAGTCAGGGCGAAAGCCTGTTCAAGGCTGGGCTGATCATGGTGGCATTCGCACTTGGCGTTTCCACGCTGATCTTAGCTCTGGGCTACGGTGCCCGGTCGGCGCTGCAGTCCCGTCAGGTCCTGATGCGCCGCCTTGCCTCTGCCGCCCGCCCTGCCATGGGCGTGATCTTTCTCGTCACAGGTCTGGCCTTGTTTTTCAACTTACATCACCTGATCGAAGCCTGGCTTATTGGCATCATGCCCGACTGGCTGGTCGATCTGTCTGTTTCTCTCTGACCTCATAGGAGCCTCCCCATGAAACGTCGCGAATTTCTTATACTGACTGCCGCAGCCACCCTGCCATTGGCCGCACATGCCAGAGCCGCCAACTACACCCCCGGTCTGGTCAAAGAGCATCTCGCCGAGGGCGACACAGTGTTCCTTGATTTCAAGGCCAGCTGGTGTTCAACCTGCGCCGCGCAGGAACGGGTGATCAATGCGCTCAAATCGGACAACCCTGCCTACGAAAAAAACATCGTTTTCATTAACGTCGACTGGGACAATTATCGCGGGTCCGACCTCGTGCGCTCAATGAACATCCCCCGCCGCTCAACGCTTGTGGCGCTCAAAGGGGATCAGGAACTGGGCCGCATTGTCGCTGGTACATCCAAGAAACAGATCAAGGCCCTGATGGACTCCGCACTAGACGCAGCGTCTGCCTAGTAAAACTGGCGCTGCGCAGTGACTTGTGCCGCGCCTATGGATGACTTGGCCGTTCGACAGGAAACGACCAATGTCAACCCTCGGCCTCGTCCATCAGCCCGCGTATCCAGCGCGCACAGGCCCATGTTGCCGGAAACGCCAGCGGAAAAGACAGCAGGATCGCGGCCACGGGCGCGATAACCGGCAAATCTATCGCCTGCCACATCAACCCGATCAGAAACAGGTTGATGGCCACCGCCCCCCAGGCAAAAGGAAAGAACCAGATCGACAGCCGCTGAACAGACCAATACGGCCCCTCGTTTGTGTCAATCTCAGTGACTGGTGCCTTCAGAGAATGTGATTTTGTTCCAGACATTGTACTTTCCCGAGGGTTTGCGCATCGGCAGGCGGCGCACTTCTTTCAGCGTGGCAGCATCATAAATGATCACTGCCCCGTCGTCTTCCCAAACAGACACCAACGCATAACGCCCGTCTTTTGTGAACTCGACATGCGCCACTGTGGCGCCTTTGACCGGTTGCAAGGTTTCAACGATCTCAAGGCTTTGCTTGTCGATCACATGCATTTTGTCCTTATTGGGACCAAAGAATACATCCGCCCAGACATAAGGCGTATTCTCATGGCTGCGCATGAAAAATCCCGGCCCTTCGGTCTTGATCTGCTCAACAGTCTCCCACGTGGTCATGTCGATCACCGAGATGACACCGTCTTTGAGATGCGGCGTCGCCATCACGGTTGTTCCGTTCCGTTTCCACGTAATGCCAGACCCCAGATGCGGCATGCCCGGCAATTCCAGATCGGCAATCTTATGACCAATCACCAGGTCAATCACCTGCCCGCCTTCTCCCGACCGGGACGCGCCCATGATGTACTCATAGGTCTGGTCAAAAAAGAAATCGTCCAGATAATCCGGCGTGGTGATCTTACGCACCGGGAACGGGTTGTCATTGGGCGCCATGCCCTCCATCCGCCAGTCATGCGCAAAGCCAAACTGGGGCGGGTTCTTTCCGTAAAAAATCTCCCAGATTTCCGGCACATCTTTCAGCGCCAGAACAAAGCTTTCACGCGGCGGTGCCTGATACACGGCAGACACCCGGCTGGGCGTGCCGTCTTTGCCTTTAACCTCTTGCACCCGCACCACAGACAGATCGTCGGTCGACAGAATGGTCAGCGTATTTGGCAGATAATTCGCCACCGCCAGCCATTTACCATCAGCACTCATGGCAATGTTGCGGCTGTTCAACCCGGCGCGCACGCGGCCGACTTCCTTTAGCGCATATATATCGTATTTCTGCACCCAGCCATCACGCGACATGATAAAAACATAGCGCCCGGTCGGGTCAAATTTTGGCCCGCCATGTACGGCGAAAGGCGTTGGAAACCGGTCCAGAACCTCAAACGTATCCCCATCCAGAACACTCACATGATGATCGCCGGTTTCCACAGCCAGCGTGATGTTCATCGGGTCCGATGCCCAAACAGGCGCCTCAACTGACACATATTCCGGGTTCATGTCCCGGCTCTCTGTAATCTCTGCCTCACCCCAGGGGGGCACATGCTCCAGCGGCGTTTTCAACCACGCCGACAACGCTTCCACCGCTTCGGGCGTCAGGTCTTCTTGGAACGCAGGCATTTGCGTGGCCACCCGCCCGTTCAGAATAACATTTGCCACTTTCGGGCCACGCATCCGCTTTAAAGTCTCCGGAATCAGCGCAGGCCCCGTGCCGCCCAAACGCGCCTCTCCATGGCACGAGGCGCAATGCTCAGCATAATCCGCACCCGGCCCGGCCCAAACGGCTCCACTGGCCACAAACGCGCCCGCCAGAACAACACACCGTCCCGCCATCTTCATTTTGCCAAAAATACTCCCGCCGGAGGCACCCGAAGATGCCACTTGCGCACCGTTGGTCGAGTCAAAAGAACTGATGTTGCGGGTCATGTTTCTTACCTCGGAAAGGGGTGACGCTCAGCCGCTCGGCCTCATCGACACCAATCTCGGAATTGCTCAGGTAACAGGCCGGATCTTCGGCCCATGGATCGCCAGTGACCTGCAAGGCCCGGATGCGGGTGTTGCCACCGCAGACATCCTTGATCGCACAAGCACCACAGCGCCCTTTCAGCGGGCGGGGACGGGTGCGCAACGTTGCCAGCATCTGATCATCACCGGTCCACAGCTCGGAAAACGGTGTCGTTTTGACGTTGCCAACTGTGTAATCCGACCAATACGTGTCGGGATGCACCTTGCCCAAAAAGTCGATATTGGCGACACCCAACCCGGATGAATTACCACCCCACGCCACAAGATGATCCCGCAGGTTGGCGCATTTATCTGTATCGAACCGCTCAGCGGCCCATTGCATGAAATACCCTGCATCGGCATCGTTGTTGCCGGTGACAATGTCCAGCTCACGGCCGCCAGAGGCCGATTCCCAGGCGCGTTCCAACAACAAATCCATACCCTTGCGGGTCATCTGGTGATGCGCGTCTTCGCCCCGGTTCTTGTCACCCCGCCCTGCATAGACAAGATGGCTCAGATAGAACTTATCCACACCCTCATCGTCACACAGTTTCAACAGATCCGGCAAATGGTGCTGGGTACCCTCGGTCAGACAAAACCGCAACCCAACCCGCACGCCACGCTTTTTCAATTCACGCACACCACGCACTGCCGCATCAAACGCTCCGTCAACGCCGCGAAACCAGTCATTTGTTTCGCCAATTCCGTCAATCGAAATGCCGACATAGTTGAACCCGACATCCGCCACCTGATCTGCAGCGTCACCGTGAATTTTGGTGCCGTTGGTCGACAAGGCCAGAACCCGGGTCAGCTTTCTCGCACGCTGTGCCAGTGGCAACCAATAGGGGCTGTCCAGCGGTTCGCCACCCGACAGAATGATGGCAGGCACTTTGAACTGGCCCAGATCTTCCAGCGTTTCAAACGCCTGTTGTTCGGACAATTCGCCGGGAAAATTCACGTCTGCCGACACGGTATAGCAATGCCGGCATTTCAGATTGCAGCGCCGCGTCAGGTTCCAGATTACCACTGGTTTGACCGCGCGGTCCGGGTTGCGCACCCGCACCGGGCTCGGCTTCACAAGCTGATGCATATATTCAGTCAGTCGGAACATGGGTTATCCCCGCTTTCTCAGACGTAACCCGGTCTTTTTCAGAATCCGGGTGGAATAGAGAATGTCGCATCCGTTCAGCGCATCCCCCAAAATATCAGTGATCACAGCGCGTTTCTCCGCAACTTCCTCGCGCGAACTTCCGTGCACCATGGCAAACAGGTTATAGGGCCACATCGGCAACGCACGTGGGCGTTCATAGCAATGGGTCACAAACGGCAATGCACCTACCCTGGCACCCAGCGCAGCCAGCTGCGCGTCATCCACATCCCAAACCGTCATGCCATTGGCCGTCATGCCCAGTTTGTAATGATTTGGCGCTGCCGCAATCCGGCGAATAACACCGCTGTCTTTCATCGCCTGCAGACGTGAGGTCAGTTCCCGTTCAGGAAGGGCCAGATCTGCGGCCACCTTGGCATAGGGGGCGGCAATCAGTGGCAGTCCGCCCTGCAAGGCTTCGACAATTTTGCGGTCTGTAGTGTCAAGTGTCATGCGGCAACCCGAAACCCGATATAAAATTCCTGAAGTTTGGGAAAACACAGCACGGCATGCCCGGTTTCCCTCTCGATCGCATCTGCGGCTTCTGTGATCCCTTCCGGCGTTTCGCAAGCCAGCACAAACCACATATTCAGCTGATGTGTGCGCTCATAATTATGCGCAACCTCGGGGCGGGCATTGACTTTGGTCAGGACAGTTTCAAATTCCGCGTCCGGCACCGCCATGGCGCACAAACAGAAATCTCCGCCCATCGCTGCGGCATCAAAAAACGGCCCAAAACGGGTTAGCACACCCTCTTCGCGCAGCCGCGCCACGCGGCTCAGCAAGGCGTCCTCGCTTAACCCCAATTCATCCGCCAAGCCGGCAAACGGGTGATGATCCAGCGGCAGGTCATCCTGCAACCGGTTGATCAGGTCACGATCAATCTGGTCCAATTCGCTCATGCCGCACTCTCTTTCGGGGCCGTGATCATGGCGCCGGTTTGTTTAAAACAACGGGTCGAAAACAATGCCTGATGACGCACACCCGCCAGTTCCGGAATTTGCGCGGCATTTTTCAGATTTTCCAACGCCTCGCCCTGACTGCGGGCGTGGAACATGGAATAAAGACGGTAGGGCCAAACGCCATCAACGGGTGTGCGTTCGTAACACAGGGTCACACCCTGCTGCGCGGCCAGCTTTGGTCCGGCGGTCGTGATCTGATCATGGGGGATATCCCACACCACCATAGCATTGGCCCGCCAGCCCAATGCGCGATGACGCACGATCACGCCCAGTCGCGAAATGATGCCAGCATCGGTCAGACATTGCACCCGATCCAGAATGCCTGCCTCGGATTGGCCAAGCGCTTGGGCCAGTTCACCGTAAGGGCGCGAGACAAGCGCCATGCCTTTGGTCAACGCCTGCAAAATATCCTGATCGCCCGCCTTCAAGGCCGAACAATCCACTGGGCGCGCGCGCGGCGGCGCACCCTTCAGGCCATCACCGCCGATTAGCTTAAACCCTAGATCAACGTTGAACGGGCGCACCAGCTGCAAATCAAGCACCCGCAGCCCGGTACGCGTTTCAATCCGGGCCAGCGTAGCGTTGACATGGTCCCGATCCGGGCCCGTTGCCACGAACCACAAATTCCAGCGATCTTCGCGTTCATAGGAATGATTTACACCCGGTTCTTGCCCGATGATCGCGGCCACCTCTTCCACCCGTTCGGGGGGTGCCGCCACGGCAGCCAGCGTGCTGGCTGACACCGTATTGGGCGCACAGGTCGCCCCGACACGTGTAATGCGGCCGCTTTTGCGCATCCGTTCCAACCGCGCCAACACATCGGCTTCGGTGATGTCCAGCGTCTGAGCCAATTCAACAAACGGCTGGGAAATAATCGGAAAATCCCGCTGCCAGTCATCCAGCAACAAACGATCAATCGGGTCGGCAACAATTTTCATGATTCAAAGCCCCGTTTTATGTGCGCGCGCCGTAAAAAAGATGCCAGACGGGCTGTCGGCCTCAATCTCTCTCAATTTCTCAAAACTGTGGGTGTCATAGATCATGACCTTTCCGGCATCCCGAACGCTGATCCACACCTCGTTGCCACGCGGCGTGAACTCCATATGCAGCACCGCCGGTCCCGGTTTGAATTCGTGGATCACTTGTTTGGACACGGTATCGATCACCTGAATGGTATCGTTCAGCGGATGCGCAAAGTTCACCCAGACATGCCGTCCATCAGGCCGCGCCATGGCAAAAACCGGCTGGCCATAGGTCTGGGTCCGCCCACTCTCTTGCAGCGTGTCCGAGTCGATCCAAAGCACTTCGTGATGCCCGACAGCAGGCAGAACAAATTCACCGCCTGTATGCGCCCAGCCTTCCAGGTGCGGCATCTTGTAGACCGGCATTTCCTTTTGTCCGCGGCCATAGTTTGGCAATACCCGGATCGGTTCGGGGTTATCCGCCCACAGATCCAGCGCGGTCAGGCCGTCTTCTCCGAACAAACCGGTGATATAAGTGCGCCCGTTGGCTGTGATCAGCGCATCATAGGGACGGTCTCCCATGTCGGGGATTTTGGTGATCTCCAGATCGCCTGACAGATCGGCAATCCAGGTTTCGCCCGTGTCCCACATGGTAAACACAAACCGGCGCCCCGGCGCATCGACCAGACCGATTGTTTTGCTGTCGGTGGGGATATCCGCCACCAGCTCTAACGTGTCGGCATTAAAAATGCGCACACCGCCGGGTTCATAGTTTGATACGGCCACCAGCGTGCCATCGTCCGAAATAGCCCCGCCAATGGCATTGCCCGCCTGCACAACGCGGTTGGCGATTGTTCGGGTTACGATGTCGACCTTGGTCAGCCCGCCGTCCCGGCCAAAAACATAGGCAAAACGTTCATCCGGGGAATAAACCAGCGACGCATGGCTCAGATCGCCCAGCCCTTCGATCCGCGCCAGCGACGCGCGATCTGACTGGTCCACCAAAAGAACAGACCCAGTGGCCCGCTCGATCACCAGACCCAGATCACCAGTGGCGGTGGGCTCTGCCATCGCCGAGGAAAAGCTCATCGCTGCAATCAACGACCACAAAAGGGATTTCATTACATGTTCTCCGGCTGCAATAAATAACGCGCCACCCAGTCAGCCTCTTCTTCGCTGATCAACGGACGCCACGGCGGCATGGCGGTGTCTGGAATGCCATCCAGAATCACGCTTTTCAGCACGTCCGCGTCATAATGTTCGATGGTTTCTGCGCGCAAATCGGGGCCAAGCCCGCCCTTAAGCGTCAAACCGTGGCACGATCCGCAATCCTGATGCACAAGGCGTTTCAAGGCATCCGGATCAATGCTGTCTGCCGCAAGCGCGGCTGTGGCAATCATCAACGCGCCGGTAAATACGGCGTTGCCCGTCAAAGCAGACCGGCGCCGGCGCACTTGACGCACCGGGTTTCGATATGCCCGTTCAAACCTATCCATTTGCACTCACCGCTTCGACGGCAAGATCCTGAGGGTTGGCGGCATAAAGCGAAACGACCTTGCCTATGACAAACAATGTTGGCGGTTTCAGCCCGGCTTCGCGGCAATCCTGTGCGACGCGACCAAGGGTCGAAACCATGCGCTCTTCTTGTGCCGACGTGGCCCGCGAGATTGCCATGACAGGCGTTCTTGCTGACAAACCTTCGGTCATCAGGCCAACCGCGATTTGGCCAATATTGGCGACGCCCATATAAACAACCAGTGTCGTGTCGGGATCGGCCAGACGTTTCCAGTCCAGATCCAGCACCTTGTCGGCCTGACGATGGCCGGTGACATATTGCACCCCGGTGGCCAGCCCGCGATGCGTCAACGGAACCCCGGTCGAACAGGACGCGCCCTGAGCAGCCGTAATGCCAGGGGCGTATTCAACCTCGACGCCCAGCGCCATCAGATAGGCCGCCTCTTCGGACCCACGGCCAAAAATCATCGGATCGCCGCCCTTAAGCCGCGCCACCTTGCGCCCCATCCGGGCTTGCTCGTGCAGGATTTCATTGATCCGCTCTTGCGGCACCAGATGGTTCTTGGGGCATTTGCCAACCGCGATCTGTTCGGCGCCTTCGGGGCACATCGCCATGATCTCATCCGACACCAGCCGGTCAAAAACCACGACATCTGCGTCTTTCAGCATGCGCACAGCCCGCAGGGTCATCAATTCAGGATCGCCGGGGCCGGCGCCGATCAGGTACACTTTACCGGTCATTGGAAGTC
Source organism: Shimia sp. (assembly GCF_039969785.1). Classification (GTDB taxonomy): domain Bacteria; phylum Pseudomonadota; class Alphaproteobacteria; order Rhodobacterales; family Rhodobacteraceae; genus Shimia. The sequence goes on from NZ_JBDVNC010000017.1 coordinate 37,050, forward strand.
TCGCTTGTTCTATAGTCGGAATAGAGACCGGACCCCATGCCGCTATCGGCACCGGAATGGATGTTTCTGGCTCGGGAATCCTGGCGTTTCATGCACCAGAGACTGGCCTTTTAGGCGGACGCTTTCCTTGACAAAAGTTAAGGCGCGCCGTTTTTGGCGCGCCTTAAAAATAGTCATTACTTTTCAGATGGTTATTATTCCACCGTGACCATGCCTATCATGTTTTGCGTTTCCCAGTGCGGCCCGCAAAGATAGTCTTGTGGGCCCGGTTCAAGAAAGGTGAATTCAATCACTTCCTCGGGAAATGCGCGGTCAGATTCCGGTATGCCAGAGCCTTTGACCAGAACACTGTGGCTGGTGCGTTTGTCGACATTGACCCAGCGCACCGTTGTGCCTGCTGGCACGGTGATCTCCGCCGGACAGAAATTGTATTTATACATGGTCACAACAACCACGCCTTCAGCCTCGGACGACGGCCCGCCGAACAGGTCGACATAGCGTTCTTCTGCCTCGCCGCAGATTGCAGATTTGTTGTCATCCCCCGCAAAAACGGGAAAAGCCGCCGCAAGCGACAGCAGGATAATGGGGAGAGTTCGGGTCATACGCATGGGTCCAACTCCTATCATGAAACGTGGCGGCCGGAAAATCACCGGCCGCCACGATTTGTTTACTGACCAACCACGTTCAGTTGCGCATCTGCGTTATCCAGCGCCATGCTGGTGTTCAGCGTGACATGGTGGAACCGCGCATCGGCAAAGTCATCGTGGATGGCGAACCCAACCGTGTAGGTTTTGCCAGCTTCCAGCGGAACATCACCCGGCGCACCCGAATTCAGAGGCCGCGAGAAGACGACAGTCCACAGACCACCCGACAGGCTGGCTTGCGACGCCATTTCGCCTTCGTTTTCAACGCGACGCTCAAGCAGATAGCCATTGGACCCGGTGCCATCTGCATAGACCCGCATAAGGTCCATATAGGTGCCCTCGGTCAAAAGCTGCTCGATCTCTTCTGCAGTTTTGACCTTGTCCCAGCCGCCTTGCGCCTTACCACGACGGCCTGCGACTTCGACCTTTGTCCGGCTTTCAGTCAAGTATTTGGTGATTGTGCCTTCTGCCTGCAATTGCGCGGCAATATCAGCGGCCGCAGCAACACCCTCGGCACCTGGATCAAAGGGCATATAGGTGTTGTCTGCGTGGCAAGTTGCCCAGCATCCGACCTGTTCACCCATCTCGATACCAGTACCGGTGATCATCATGGCAACCTTGATCTGGTTGTCCGGGTCCATTTTGCCGCCTTCGACAAACGGCGCAGGGTTGTGACCCGCATCCGGCCATTGCATCCGCACATAGAGGTTTTCACCGTCATGGGCAGTTTGAACGCTGGCATTGATGAACCCGCGCTTGCCAGGAATGGCGGACGGCTCAAGCTCATCTTTCTTGCCACCACCACCTTTGGCAACTTTGGCACCGATGGTTTCCAGTTCGGCTGCGTGACATGTTGTGCACTGATCGCCGCCTTTGGTCAGCGGACGTGCGCCGCCGTGTTGCTTGCCGTTCTGTACCCATTCAAACGATGCCTGACCCGGGAAGAACAGGGTCAGATCGGCGCCTGCAACAGCGTCCCAGTCGACATTGGCACCAACAGTGTCCCCTGCTGCCGCTTCTGTTGCCTGACCCGCCGCTTTGGCTTGTTCTTCAGCAACTGCTGCTTCTACAGCGCTGGCAATCTGCGCCTGAACTGCGTCACGCGCGGCTTTTTCGTCAGCTTTTCGGGTTGCAGCCTGTTCCGCTTCGATCGCTTCGATCTTGGCAAGGCTGTCGAGGTACTTCTGTGGCACTTCACGCGCGAAATCCGGGTTTGGCGCTTCCAGCGCTTCCAGATATTCCTCATCCGCACGATCCCGCAAATCCGAGTGCGCAATGCCTTTGTGACAGTCGATACAGGTCTGACCGGTTTGCATCGCATTCAGGTGCTGCTGACGGGCACGTGGTTTCTGAAACTCGGGCAACATGGAATCAAAGTGGTGACAGTTCCGGCATTCCACCGAGTCGGTCTTTTTCATCCGCTGCCATTCGTTCATCGCCAGTTGCAGACGATGCTTGTCGAATTTCTCGGGTGTGCTGATCTTGCCGGTGATCTTACCCCAGACTTCTTTGGAGGCTTTGATCTTGCGGATCATCTTGTGCGTCCAGTCTTTGGGCACGTGACAATCCGAACAAACCGCGCCAACGCCCGAGCGGTTCACGTCGTGGATTGTGCCTTTGTATTCTGCGTAAACGTTATCTTCCATCTCGTGGCACGAGATACAGAAAGGCATGGTGTTAGTGGCTTCCATGGCGGTGTTGAAACCACCCCAGAAGATGATCCCTGCGACAAAGGCCACAAGGACGCCCCCGATCGGCATGCCCCAAAGGACATAACGCCGCCAAAGGGGCTTTTTGGTTTCTGTTTCGTTGGTCTGGGTCATCTCCAGGCTCCGTATCTCTCTGAATATGTGCCCCGGCCTCCCGGGAAAACTGGTCTGGGATTGCAAGGAGCGGGGGGCAAAGTCCGGGTCTGTTTTGCTGTGCCCGGGCATCCCCGCGGTCGTCGCAATCCGGCACCGCAGTGCAAGAAAAGAAGGGCGGGCGCTGGGCCCGCCCTTCGGTTTTCAATGTCAAATCACATCAGGTGACGTGGTTTGAACGGTTGTGCACGTTGAACTTGCCGGTTGGCGCGTACAGTCCTTTGATGCGACCGATCTCTTCCAGAGTTTTGGAGTCATAGATGACGATCTCACCATTTGGCTCAAGCGAGTCTGACAGGTTCCATTTGGAGACCCAAACTTCGGTGCCGTCCGCGTTGAATTCAAAGTGAACAGCCGCGCTGCCTTCAACATCTGTGACCTGAATTGTCTTCACAATCTCACCGGTCTCTTTCGAGATTACCTGTACAGACTGCTGAACTTCTGGCTCAGGGTGCTTGGTTTGGTCAGCCCAGATATAGTCAGATTCCGGGTGGGTCCGAACAAACAGGCCAGCGCCGTCAGTTTCAGTTTCGTAGCAGACTTTCCAGGCATTGTCGGGGTGACCAACAGGGTCGTTGCCCCAAACAGTCACAGTACCAACGCCCAAGTGAGTCGTGCCGGCAACAGGGCCACAATTCGGGTCAACCCAGTTGGCGCCAGGACCAGGGTGCGGCAGAGCAGCAACGTCGATCATAGCTTCCAGCTTGTGGGTTTCGGTGTCGACAACAACCATTTTGTTCGACGCGTTTGCGGCGATCTGGAAATAACGACCTGTCGGATCAAAGAACCCATCGTGCAGGAACTTGGCCGAGTTGATTTTGTCGATTTTCAGGTTGTCGAGGTCGGTGTAATCCACCTGCCACAGCTGACCCAGCTCTTTCACAGCAACGATCCATGTAGGCTCGTTCGGTGTGGTGTAGATCGCAGCAACACGTGCTTCTTCTACATACTCACCGTCGACGTTTACGCCGCGTGTGGAAACAACTTTTACAGGCTCCATTGTCTGCGCATCAACGATGGCAAAGTGTGGAGGCCAGTAGCCGCCGCCGATGACGTATTTGCCGTCGCCGGATACGGCCACGTCACGTGCGTCATATGCGATTTTGACTTCGGAAACCAACATCTTGTCCGGTGTTTGCCACAGGTCGATCTTGGTCATCTTGCCGTCGCGGCCCATTGTGTACCAGAAGCGGCCAGGGTTCTCAGGCTCGGTGATATTGTGGTGCTCTGAAGCTTTCAGAACGTGCACAGCATACCCGGTTGGGATGTGAACCAGAACTTCTTTTGTGTCGCCGTCGATGACAGCCACTTTACCGGCGTCACGTTCGATGACGACAAAGAAGTTTTCCCAGTTACGGCCATGCAGAGGCTCAGTTGGGTAGTCAGCTTCTTCGACATAGACCTTGCGGGTCTCTTTCATCTGCGCCAGCGACATTTCTGGTGGTTTTGGCGCTTCCATCTGGATGTAGGTCGCCATGTCTTTGATTTGCTCTTCGGTCATAATGTCCGAAAAGTTATTCATCCCGCCTTCGGTTCCCCAAGAGATGATTTTCTCAAGACGTTCCTGACCAAGTTTCAGCGTGCCACCTTCGGTGACGGTGCCGTCTTTGGCGGTCTTTTTCCAGTGAGGCAGCAGGTTCTTACCTGTGGCACCCTTACGCAGAACGCCGTGGCAACCTGCGCATTGTTCAAAATAAAGTTGTTTGGAAGCTTCGAAGGCTTCTTCACTCAGGGTTGGGCCTTCGGCCATGGCAGGCGCAGCAACCGAGCCGAGCAACAATGCAAAGCCGACTCCCAGTGCCTGTCGAGATTTTTTATAGGTGATTCCAAGCGACATGATCACTCTCCGTTTGCTGGTGAGGCAGGTTGGATATGCCGTGTCTTGCCGATTCCCTTCCTTGACTTTCGTTAACTGCGCTCTCGAAAACGTGAGGACGCCCAAGGAAAACTTTCCTCTGATTGACAAATGTTAAGTGGCACGGCGCAGACAGACATATTCTTGTCTCAAGAAGCAAACGGCGATCTGTAATCCGTCTCGCCACAGCCAATTTGCCGCGAAATCTCAGTCGGCCCCAACGGGATCGAGCTGCGTTTATGGAGACGAACAGGTGATAACCATCAAACGTATTTTAGGAGAAGGCTTTCGCGTCTTCTTTCTGTGTGCAGGCCTTTATGGCGTCTTTGTCGGGTGCGTCTGGGCGATCTGGCTGATGACCCAATCCGGCGCTGATGTCATTCTGTTGAAAACAGCTGACCCTCAGATGTGGCACGCGCACGAGATGATCTTTGGCTATGCCGGGGCCGCTATGGGCGGCTTTTTCCTGACCGCGGTTCCAAACTGGACCAACACACCCGCTGCGCGTCTTTCTTATTTGACTGTGGCCGCAGGGTTGTGGCTGGCCGGTCGGCTGGCGATGTGGTTTTCGGGCGCTTTGTCGCCGGAATGGGTGGCGGCTTTGGATCTGGCATTTGTGCCGATCCTATCGCTCAAAATCGCGACTCAGCTGATCAAACGGCCTAAGCCGCAAAACATGATGTTCCTGCTGATCCTGACGTTGATCTGGCTGGGCAATCTGTTGGTACATCTGGAATGGGTCGGCATCACAACCGATACCGCTCATAATGGTCTGCGTGCCGGGCTGTTTGCGCTGTGTGCCATGGTCGTGGTTCTGGGCGGGCGCATCACCCCCGCCTTTACCCGCAACGCGATGAAGCGCGAGGGTATGCCAGAACAAAGCTGGCCAAAGACCTGCAAAATATCCGACCGCGCGTCATTGGTTCTGGGCCTGTTGTTACCTGCCCTGACGGTGGCACATGCACCGCAATTCGCACCGGGTATTGTGGCAATTTTGCTGGGTGTTGTGCAACTGATCCGTCTGACCAGATGGCGCGCCGGGTGGGCGTGGCGTCAACCCATTCTCTTTGCGCTGCACCTTGGGCTTGGCCTGCTTGGGCTGGGGCTTATCCTCTGGGGCGCTGCTGCGTTTGGGTTGGGTCAGGAAATCGCCGCGCTGCATGTCATCGGTATCGGCGGCATCGGCGGTATGACCCTCGCAGTGATGAGCCGCGCCGCGCTGGGGCACTCTGGTCGCCCGCTCGTGGCGCCCCGTGCCGTGACCGTTGCCTATGCGATTCTCGCGATCACGGCGCTGGCACGCTGGTTGGTGGCCATACTGAGTCCCTCAGCCTATTTCCCCCTGATGACCGGTCTCAGCTTGCTTTGGGCACTTGGATTCTTGCTGTTTGTTTTGTGTTTATGGCCCGCCCTGACACAACCTCGCGAAGATCATTCAAGCACCTGAAAAACAACCAATAAACCGGCCTACCCTTTCCCAATTTTCACACCCCTTCAGCAATGAATCCAAAAACTTGACTTTGGTTAAGGCAGCTCAGCGGACTTCTGCCGATAACCGTCAGACTATCAATCTGGCGCAAAGGAGAGCCCAATGCGCGAAGTCATGACCAAAAGCATGGCCCGAAATATTTTCTACGGCGGGTCACTGTTTTTCATCATCATCTTCCTGGGACTATCGTTCCATTCACATCGCTATGTCGTCACCACATCAACCAACGTGGAGACCCTCTCTGAAGAGGTCGCTCTGGGTAAAAAGGTTTGGGAAGATAAAGCGTGCATCAACTGTCACACGCTCATGGGCGAAGGCGCATACTTTGCACCGGAACTCGTGAACGTAATGACTCGCTGGGGCGTCGATGACGACCCAGAAGGCGCATTCGACGTTCTAAAAGGCTGGATGGAATCCCAGCCCACCGGCATCGAAGGCCGCCGCCAAATGCCCCAGTTCAATCTAAGTGATGACGAGATTCGTCATCTGTCCGAGTTCTTCTTGTGGATCAACACGATCGACACGCAGAACTGGCCGCCGAATGACGCGGGTTAAGGAGATCTGAACCATGAAATACAAATCTCAAAAAATCGCGCTGGTCTATTTTGCAGTCGCAATGGCCCTGTTTGCGGTGCAGGTTCTGGGTGGTCTTCTGGCTGGCTGGATCTATGTATCGCCTAACACGCTGTCTGAACTTTTGCCGTTCAACATCGTGCGCATGCTGCACACCAACTCGCTGATCGTCTGGCTTCTGCTGGGCTTCTTCGGGGCGGCTTACTTCCTGATTCCGGAAGAATCCGAACGTGAAATTCACAGCGAAAAACTCGCTTACATTCAGCTTGCCATCCTCGTGCTTGGTACGCTGGGCGTGGTTGTGACTTATACGTTCAACCTGTTCGAAGGTCACTGGCTGCTTGGCAAAGAAGGCCGCGAGTTCATCGAACAACCCAAATGGGTCAAGGCAGGCATCGTCGTTGCCGCGCTGATCTTCCTCTATAACGTCACCATGACGGTTCTGCAGGGTAAGAAAACCGCGATCACCAACATCCTGCTTCTGGGTCTTTGGGGTCTGGCACTGTTGTTCCTGTTTGCCTTTTACAATCCGGAAAACCTGGCACTCGACAAAATGTACTGGTGGTACGTTGTCCACCTGTGGGTTGAAGGTGTCTGGGAACTGATTATGGCCTCTATTCTGGCCTATCTGATGCTGAAACTGACCGGTGTGGACCGCGAAGTTGTCGAGAAATGGCTTTATGTCATCGTCGCAGCAGCACTGTTCTCGGGTATCCTTGGGACAGGCCACCACTACTACTGGATCGGTACGCCCGATTACTGGCAGTGGATCGGTTCGATCTTCTCTACACTGGAAATCGTACCGTTCTTTGCAATGATGGCCTTTGCCTTTGTCATGGTCTGGAAAGGTCGTCGTGATCATCCGAACAAAGCAGCTCTGCTGTGGTCGCTCGGCTGTGCAACGTTGGCATTCTTCGGAGCAGGCGTGTGGGGCTTCCTGCATACTCTGCACGGTGTGAACTACTACTCGCACGGTACACAGATCACTGCAGCCCACGGTCACCTGGCCTTTTACGGCGCTTACGTTTGCATCAACCTGGCAGTTATCAGCTACGCGCTGCCAATCCTGCGCAATCGTGACCCCTATAACCAGGTTCTCAACATGGCAGCCTTCTGGCTCATGTCGAGCGGTATGGTCTTTATGACTTTCGTTCTGACATTTGCCGGTACGATCCAAACCCACCTGCAACGCGTCATGGGCGAATACTTCATGGACGTTCAGGATCAGGTAGAAATCTTCTACTGGATGCGGTTCGGCTCGGGTGCGATTGTGGTTCTTGGCGTTATTCTGTTCATCTACGCGATGGCAGTTCCACGCAAAGAAATCATCGACACCGGTGCAGCTGAAACACCTGCGGAGTGATGAAAATGGATGGTTCAATGAACCCCGAACTGAAGGGGGCGGCTGACGCCCCCTTCTACCTCGCCCAAAGCGACGAATGCGACGTGTTCGAAGCTGCAAGTTCCAACAATCTGCCGGTCCTTCTCAAAGGCCCGACCGGCTGCGGTAAAACCCGCTTTGTGAGCCACATGGCCGCAAAACTTGGCCGCCCTCTTTATACAGTCGCCTGCCACGATGATCTGGCCGCGGCTGACCTGATCGGTCGTTACCTGTTGAAAGGCGGCGAAACCGTCTGGGTGGACGGACCGCTGACCCGTGCCGTACGTGAAGGCGCGATCTGTTATCTCGACGAAGTGGTCGAAGCGCGCAAGGACGTGACCGTGGTGCTGCACCCGCTCACCGATGACCGGCGCATCCTGCCGATTGACCGCACCGGCGAAGAACTCGAAGCCGCTCCCGGCTTTATGCTCGTGGCCTCTTACAACCCGGGCTATCAGAATATCCTCAAGACGCTGAAGCCTTCGACGCGACAGCGTTTCATCTCGGTCGAATTCGACTTTCCTGCACCTCATCTTGAGGAAAAGGTCGTGGCCGAGGAAAGCGGGCTGGAGCTTGAGCGGGTGAAACCGCTTGTGCGTCTGGCCAACAAATTGCGCGCCCTCAAGGGGCAGGATCTCGAAGAGGGGGTTTCTACCCGTCTCGTGGTCTATGCCGCCACCCTGATCGCGCAGGGAATGACCGTGGATCGCGCCGTGCGCGCGGCGATGGTCGAACCGCTGACTGATGACGAGGACATCAAACGCGGCCTCTTCGATCTTGTCACTGCTGTCTTTGGGTGAGGCCGGTAATGGCTAAGATCGAGTTTGAGCCTTGGGAACCCGAAGAAACTGTCGGGAAACTTTGGCACAATTTTGCCAGTCGCCTAGATGCGCCCCAGGCGCATGATGAGGCCGCCGTTAACCTTTCTGAGGTTGGCGGGCGACTGGCAGTTCTATTCCGGGGATTGGGGGGCAGCCCAAGCGTTGAGCTGCGCCCCGTCTCTAACGAAGTCTCCCATCACCGACTAAGCTGGCGCCGCCGCCTTGGCACCGAAGTCGAGGTAATGCCGCGCACCAGCTTTGACGGGGAGATCCTGCGCCTGCCGTCCCGCCTTGCTGTGTTGCCAACACGCGAAGCCAACGGCGCGCTTTATGTCTGGCTGGCTGCTGTGGCAGCACACGCCCCCGACCGTGTCGAAGAGACCGATCCGCTGCGCGCAGACCTACGCGCGTTGGCCGCGTCTCGCAAAATGGTCTCTGATACACTGGAAAACGCCCCCGGCATGCGCCCGCTTTACGAAGCGTTGTGTCAGGGCATCCTGCATTACCGCCTGAAATCAGACCTGCCCTCAGACGAGGCCGCGGTGGATGACATTATCCGCCATCTGTTGGGCGACCCACTCCCGGCAAGCGCGCAGCCCTTGTGGCAAGCAACCGAATCTGAGGCGCTGGACAACATCACCGCCCCGCGTGGCTATCAGACATTCCGCCCAATCCCGCTATGGCCCGAACTGCGCCCGGTGCAGTATTCCGAAGGCCACGAGGTTGAAAACCGTGAAACAGACGGCACCCCGGAAGAGGCGGATTCGAACGAAAAAACCCACCGCGCCCGCCGCCGTAAATCAGATCAGGCGGAACGCAATGACAGCTTTATTCTGCACAAGTTCGAAGCGATCCTCAGCTGGGCGGAATTCCTGAACCTCAATCGCCGTGTCGATGACGATGACCCTGACAATGCCAAAAAGGCCGCCGACGATCAGGACGAAATCGGACTTGGCCAGATTTCCAAGGCACCGCCAACCAAGCTGAAACTGCACCTTGATCTGGCACCCGAAGATGTCGACCGGGAACGGTTGTCAGGCAAGATCATGTATCCTGAGTGGGATGTTCGAACCGGCCAGTATCTGGCGGATCACGTTTGCGTCCTGACCAGCGACGCTGAGGCCAAGGAAGAAAACGACGCCTATGCCCGCGACCCTGTCGCCGCGCGCCGTATTCGCGCCGTCAAACGTCAGTTCGAGGCATTGCGCCCCGGGCGCATTACTACACGCGGGCATCTGGACGGAGACGCGCTCGACATGGATGCGGCTGTGCGATCTCAGGTCGACCGGATCGCTGATGGCGAAGGCTCGGAACGGATCTGGCTGCAATCGCGGCCCGAAGCGCGTGATCTGGCGGTGTCGATCCTGTTGGATGTCAGCCGATCCACAGAAAGCGCCGTTTGCGGGCGCGCGGTGATCGACATTGAACGCGAAGCGCTGGATGCGCTCGCCTGGGGATTGAATGCCTGTGGTGACGACTTTGCGATCCACGCGTTTTCGTCGCTGAAACGCGACCGTGTCTATATCCAGAAATGCAAAGGCTTTGACGAACCGATGAGCCAGCTTGTCGAACAGCGCATCGGCTCGCTGCGTCCCGGGTTCTACACCCGTCTAGGCGCGGCCATCCGGCATGTGTCTGCAGACTTGTCCGAACAAACCCGCCAGCGTCGTCTGTTGCTTGTCATCACGGACGGCAAGCCCAACGATCTGGACCATTACGAAGGCCGCCACGGTATCGAAGACACTGCCATGGCCGTGCGCGAAGCCCGCCGGGCCGGGCACTCGGTCTATGGTGTCACCGTGGACCGGGACGGCAAAAGCTGGTTTGCCCGCATGTTTGGTCAGGGCGCGTTTTCGATCATTCCGGACCCGGACAAGCTCATCTACGCGCTGCCACAGATCTATCGACAACTGGTCACGGGATGAGCCAGACACACAGCTTAAATCCACCCGGCACCCCGCCGGGTGAGCTGATGATGTGGGTCCTCATCATCTCAGAGCTTCTGGTGTTTGGCGCCGGGTTACTGGCCTTTATGGGCGTGCGCCTGACCGACCCGTCAGGCTTTGCCGAGGCCCAATCCCACCTGCATCGCACCGGTGCCGCACTGAACACCGGCGTTCTGGTCACCAGCGGATATCTTGCTGCCCGCGCGCTGATCTGGCGCAAAGCGCTTGCCCGCACCAAAGCCCGGCTCGCCCTGATCGCCGCCGCCGCGCTGGGCATTGTGTTTCTGATCATCGAGGGCGCTGAATATGCGGACAAAGCGGCACAAGGCATCGCCTGGGATACGCACCCGTTCTTTACGTTCTATTACCTTCTGACAGGATTTCACGCCGCGCATGTAGTCGCCGGGATCGCTTTGCTGTTGCTGGTGGCATGGCGCGACGACCCAAATAATATCGAAGCAAGTGCCCAGTTCTGGCACATGGTTGATCTGGTCTGGGTTCTGCTGTTTCCAGTCATCTACTTGTTGGGGTAATGACTATGACGACCCATATCCTTACCCGCGCGTGGATCATACTGGTTGCTCTGTCACTGATCGCAGCCGCAGTATCTCTGGGCCTGCCCACCCGGCTGGCCGCGCCCGCAATACTGCTGCTGGCTCTGCTCAAAGCGCGCATAATCCTGTCAGATTATCTTGACCTGAAATCCGCGCCACCATGGCAACGCGGCTTCACCCTTACGCTGACCCTGTTTTGTCTGACGTTGCTGGGACTCTATCTGGCGGCTTAGTGTTCTTCTTCGACGTAGTCGCGCAGCGTCTCGACATCGGCAATCCGCGCCACGTCTTTTTCTATTTTGACACCGGCCGCCTTGAGTCGCGCAAATGACCGTGACAGGCTTTCGGGTTTCATCCCCAACCTGCCCGCAATCAGCACTTTGTCATAGGGCATCTTGACCGCGCAGGGGCCGGTTTCACGGTCACACAAGCCCAACAGGAATTCTGCAACCCGCTGTGCCCCTGTCTGCGCCTTTAACTGCTCCAGCTGTGCCACCAATCCTTGCAGGTGGCTAAAAGTCGACGACAGAATGGTCAGGCCAACTTCACTGTCATGGCGGATCAGATCGACCAGCGCGCTGGTTGGAATGTGCATCACCTCACACCCGGTCGCAGCCTCAGCCGACACGGGATAGGGTAGATTTCTCAACGCAACGGCTTCGCCAAAGCTCTCGCCACGTTTAAAGACACTCACTACCGCCTCGTTGCCGTTTGGTGTCACGCGGTACAGCTTGACCCACCCATCCAGAACAATATGAATCGCCGTTGCTTCTTCGTCCTGAAGAAACAACGTCTCGCCACGGTCATAATGACGCCAGAGCGCCCGCGACAGCAATGTCTCGATATGCTGTTCCGGCAGCGCCTTCATGAGTACGGCGTTGCGCGCAATCGACTTGTGAATTTCGTGCGGCACAAGCGTCTTCCTTTAGTCCAAATGGCCGCTAAGCGGCTGTTTCCCAAACCCATAGCTATCAAAACAACAACGGCGGGTCTATGCACACCCACGGCCCTATCCCTTGACGAATGTCAAGATACTCGGCGCGCGATTATGGTTTCTGGCACGTAAATACTCGTGAATGAGGACGCCATGGACTTCCAAAGCTATTTTCAGTCTCGCCTGACCACCCTTCACGACGAAGGCAACTATCGTGTCTTTGCCGATCTTGCCCGTTATCGCGGTGCGTTTCCGCGCGCTGAACACACGGCTGAAAAAGGCAATTGCCAGGATGTGACGATCTGGTGTTCGAACGATTATCTGGGCATGGGTCAACATCCAACCGTTGTGAATGCGATGCATGATGCGCTGGATCGATGCGGCGCAGGCGCAGGCGGCACTCGCAACATTTCCGGCACCACACATGATCACGTTCTGTTGGAACGGGAACTGGCCGATCTGCACGGCAAAGAGGCCGCGTTGCTGTTCACCTCGGGTTATGTGTCCAACTGGGCCGCCTTGGGCACGCTTGCCAGCGAAATTCCCGGCATGATCGTATTCTCAGATTCGCTCAACCACGCTTCGATGATCGAAGGCATCCGCCATTCGCGCGCGCAAAAGGTCATCTGGAAACATAACGACCTTGTCGATCTTGAGGCCAGGCTGGCGGCAGCGCCAGCAAACGCGCCCAAAATGATCGCTTTTGAATCCGTCTATTCCATGGATGGTGACATCGCGCCAATTTCCGAGATTTGTGATCTGGCCGACAAATACGGCGCCATGACCTATCTCGACGAAGTGCACGCTGTTGGCCTCTATGGCCCTCGCGGCGGCGGTATTGCCGAGCAAGAGGGGCTAATGGATCGCCTGACCGTGATTGAGGGCACCTTGGGCAAAGCGTTTGGCGTTGTCGGGGGCTATATTGCTGCCTCAGGCGAGCTTTGTGACTTTGTACGCAGCTTTGCCAGCGGGTTCATCTTTACCACAGCGCTGCCACCAGCCGTTGCCGCCGGGGCCGCCGCATCGGTGCGCCATCTCAAGGCATCCTCTGTCGAACGGCAGGGTCAACGCGACCGTGTCGCTCAGGTCCGCGCCGGGCTCGACAAAATGGGAATCGCGCACCAACCCAACCCCAGCCACATCATCCCGGTGATGGTTGGCGACCCGGTCAAATGCAAATTCATCTCGGATACTTTAATGGAAGAGTTCGGGATTTATATCCAGCCGATCAACTATCCGACAGTGCCCAAAGGCACCGAGCGGCTGAGAATCACTCCGTCACCAGTGCACTCCGAATCGGACGTTGAGGCGCTTCTGAACGCGCTTTCCGAACTGTGGAACCGGTGCAAAATGGCAAGGACATCTCTCGCAGCTCAGTAAAACATACACATAAGACGCACCTATTCCACCTGAGGCCGCTTTTGCCGCAGTGCAGAATTCCTAAATTCGTTTTTTGGAATGTTTGCAATGACTTGTGCGAAAAAAATATGTGGCACATGATACAGATCAAATTTTTTCAAATGAATACTCACTATCTGTTGGCCAGAATTTTTCGGGGACACCCATGTCACACGAGCCGGCAAGACGTTCATTCTTAAGGGGCAAGTTCACACGCCCTAATGCCATGCGCCCACCCGGTGCACTGGTAGCGGAAGAATTTGCTGACGCCTGCACGAAATGCGATGCCTGCGTTACCGCCTGCCCTGAGGCAATCATCATTCGCGATGACGAAGGCTTTCCCCGCGTCGACCTGACCAAAGGTGCGTGCACCTTTTGCGGCGTGTGTTCGCAAGTGTGCGAACCCGAAGCCATCCTGCCAGCCTCCGACTGGAACTGGCGCGCAAAACCGACACAGTCCTGCATCTCTCTTCAAGGCGTCACATGCCGGACATGCGAAGACCAGTGTGACTCCCAAGCCATCCGCTTTCGCCTGATGACCGGCGGACGCTCGGAACCCAACTTCGACAGCGATCTCTGCATCGGCTGCGGCGCTTGTGCTGCCGCCTGTCCTGCCGGTGCGATCAGCTTTCATGAAACCCAACAGCAAAGCGAGGATAAGCCATGCTGAATATCTGCGGATGCCTGGTCCACGCCATGCCGGAGACGATCGAAAAGGTCGTTGCCGCGATCAATGCGATGGACGGCGCCGAAGTGCATGCCCACGAAGAGGGCCGCATCGTCGTGACCGTTGAAGACACCGATGACAAACGCGCCTCGGATCAGATCATGGACATGCATCAGATCCCCGGCGTGATCACCGTCACGCTCACTTATCACCATTTCGAAGCGCCCGGCCAGGAAGCCGCCGCCGCGCATACGCTCTGAGGAGGCCCAGCCATGACATTGCCAACTTCCCGACGTTCCTTTCTAAAGGCCACCGCAGCCGCGGCGACCGCATCGGCCGCCGGAATTACCCTGCCCCAAACTGCTGCCGCTCAGGTCGGCACACCCGACATCCGTTGGGACAAAGCCGCCTGCCGCTTCTGCGGTACAGGCTGTTCGGTGTTGGTGGGCACCAAAGACGGGCGGGTAGTCGCCACCCAGGGTGACCCCAAAGCGCCGGTGAACCGCGGTCTGAATTGCATCAAGGGCTATTTCCTGTCCAAGATCATGTACGGCAAGGACCGCCTGACCCAGCCGCTGCTGCGTAAAACCAACGGCGTTTACGACAAAGAAGGCGAATTCGAACCCGTTTCGTGGGAAGAAGCCTTTGACATCATGGCCGTCAAATTCAAAGCCGCGCTCAAGGAAAAAGGCCCAACAGGCATCGGCATGTTCGGTTCGGGCCAATGGACCGTCTGGGAGGGCTACGCGGCTTCCAAACTGATGAAGGCGGGCTTCCTGTCCAACAACATCGATCCAAACGCGCGCCACTGTATGGCATCGGCCGTTGTCGGCTTCATCCGCACATTCGGCATCGATGAACCCATGGGCTGCTACGACGATCTTGAGCACGCAGATACGTTTGTGCTCTGGGGCTCGAACATGGCCGAGATGCACCCGATCCTGTGGTCGCGCCTGACCAACACCCGCCTGACCAAACCGGGCAGCGAAGTGCACGTTCTGTCGACCTTTGAACACCGGTCGTTTGAACTGGCTGACAACGGCCTGATCTTTACACCGCAAACCGATCTGGCGATCCTGAACTTCATCGCGAAATACATCATCGACAATGACGCGGTGAACTGGGATTTCGTGAACAAGAACGTCAACTTCACCAAAACCGCCACTGACATCGGTTATGGTCTGCGCGACGAACACGCGCTGCAACAGGCGGCTGAAAACGCGAACTCAGGCAAGCTCGAAAAGATCGATTTCGAGGCCTACAAAGAATACGTGTCCGAATACACGCTGGAACGCGTCAGCGAAATGTCCGGCGTCCCGGAAGCCAATCTGCTGCGCCTTGCTCAGCAATATGCCGATCCAAACCGCAAGATTATGTCGCTCTGGACCATGGGCTTTAACCAGCACACACGTGGTTCCTGGGTCAACTCGCTGATGTACAACGTGCACCTGCTGACCGGCAAAATCTCCGAGCCCGGCAACTCGCCTTTCTCGCTGACTGGCCAGCCTTCGGCCTGTGGTACAGCGCGCGAAGTGGGCACATTCGCCCACCGCCTGCCTGCCGATCTGGTCGTCGCCAAGGAAGAGCACCGCACCTTTTCAGAAGAAAAGTGGAAAATTCCACAAGGCATTCTGAACGGCAAAGTTGGCGCGCACGCTGTCTTGCAGAACCGCCAACTCAAGGACGGCATCATCAACGCCTATTG
Organism: Shimia sp.; assembly: GCF_039969785.1. Taxonomy (GTDB): domain Bacteria; phylum Pseudomonadota; class Alphaproteobacteria; order Rhodobacterales; family Rhodobacteraceae; genus Shimia. Next base: position 52,879 of record NZ_JBDVNC010000017.1, read on the forward strand.
GGTGCAGTGTAACAACAACATGCAGGCGGCGCCGAACATCAACGAAGAAGGCTGGCCGGGCTATCGTAACCCCGACAACTTTATCGTCGTGTCCGATCCCTATCCAACCGTGACAGCTTTGGCTGGCGACCTGATCCTGCCCACCGCAATGTGGGTCGAAAAAGAGGGCGCCTATGGCAACGCGGAACGTCGTACTCAGTTCTGGCGTCAGCAAGTCGACGCGCCGGGCGAGGCCAAATCAGATCTCTGGCAGCTGATGGAGTTCTCCAAGCGGTTCAACACAGACGAAGTCTGGCCCGCTGATATTCTCGACGCAAATCCGGAATTCAAAGGCAAAACCCTGTTCGAAGTGCTGTTTGCCAATGGTCAGGTTGATAAATACCCGCTCAGCGAAACCGCCGAAGGGTTTGCCAACCAGGAATCCGAACATTACGGCTTCTACGTTCAAAAAGGCCTGTTCGAAGAATACGCCTCGTTTGGGCGCGGTCATGCGCACGATCTGGCTGACTTTGACGTCTATCACAAGGCGCGCGGCCTGCGCTGGCCCGTGGTGGATGGCAAGGAAACGCTCTATCGCTTCCGCGAAGGCTATGACCCCTACGTAAAAGAGGGCGAAGGCGTGAAATTCTACGGCAAACCGGACGGCAAGGCGAACATCATCTTCGCTCCGTTTGAGCCCGCCGCAGAAGAGCCGGATGAGGATTACAATCTCTGGCTGGTCACAGGTCGTGTGCTGGAGCACTGGCACTCCGGGTCCATGACCCGCCGTGTGCCCGAACTGCACCGCGCGTTCCCGTCGGCAGTGGTCTATATGCACCCCGATGACGCCAAAGAGCGTGGCGTGCGCCGGGGGCAGGAAATCACCTTGTCGACCCGTCGCGGCGAAGTGGTCAGCCGGGTGGAAACACGCGGTCGCAACAAGATGCCCAAAGGGGTCGTGTTCATGCCGTGGTTTGACGAAAGCCAGCTGACCAACAAGCTGACTTTGGACGCGACCTGCCCGCTCTCCAAAGAGACCGACTTCAAGAAATGTGCATGCAAGATTGAGCGCGCTTAACGCGCTCAACCCTTCAGCCGAAAGATAAAGCCATGTCCGCCCTGTCGACACAGCCAAAAAACCGCGAACGCCGCCGCTTCCTTCAGGATGCAGCGCGCGGCGCGGCGGGCTGTGCCGTGGCGGGCATGGGATTGGCATGGCTTGTGCAGGACGCCCGCGCCCTGCCCGAACGCGCCATCCGTCCTCCGGGCGCGCTGCCCGAAGATGATTTCCTGTCTGCCTGCATTCGCTGCGGTCTTTGTGTCCGCGATTGCCCCTATGACACGCTGGTGCTGGCCGAACTTGGTGCCGATGGCGCCGCCACAGGAACGCCGTTTTTTACTGCCCGCGATATTCCCTGCGAGATGTGTGACGACATCCCTTGTGTCGCGGCCTGCCCCACAGGCGCGCTGGACAAGAACCTGACCAATATCGACGACGCCGACATGGGCGTGGCCGTGCTGATCGATCAGGAGAACTGCCTGAATGCGCTCGGTCTGCGGTGCGACGTGTGTTACCGCGTCTGCCCCGTCATCGACGAAGCCATCACGCTGGAACGCAGCGCCAACACCCGCTCCGGCCACCACGCGATCTTTATGCCTACGGTGCATGCCGACAAATGCACTGGCTGTGGCAAATGTGAAAAATCCTGTGTGCTTCCGGGCGAAAGCGCGATCAAGGTTCTGCCAATGCGCACCGCCCGCGCCGAGGCCGCCGAGCATTACAAACTGGGCTGGGAAGAGAACAACCCGCTGGTGGATGAACTGATCGACCTGCCCGACCGCCTGCCTGGCCCCGGCACCGACAACCTTGTCGCGCCCGGCGGGTTCGAACCCACTTTCAAACTGCCACAGGGAGGGGTCAGCCAATGAGCGTGAAAACCCATCTCCCCGTTGGCGCCGAAGCCGTGCGTGACAAAGGCTGGTGGCTGGCCAACCGCTTTCTGATCCTGCGTCGGGTCAGCCAGTTATCCTTCCTGTCCCTGTTCCTGCTGGGTCCGTGGTTTGGCATCTGGTGGGTCAAAGGCAACCTGTCCGGCTCGATGACGTTCAACATCCTGCCGCTGACCGATCCCTTTATTGCCCTGCAATCTATGGCCGCTGGCCACTGGCCCGAACTGACCGCCCTGATTGGTGCGTTGATTGTCGGCGTCGCTTATGCCCTGATTGGCGGACGCGTCTATTGCGCATGGGTATGCCCAATCAACCCTGTGACCGACGCGGCCAGCTGGCTGCACCGCAAACTGGACCTGCCCAAAGGCTGGCAACCCAAGCGCGGCACGCGTTATTTCATGCTGGCCATGGTGCTTGTTGTATCCGGTCTGACCGGCACAATCGCATGGGAAGTCGTCAATCCGATCTCAATGCTGCACCGCGGCTTGATCTTTGGCATGGGCTTTGCCTGGGCCTTTGTCGTTGGCGTCTTTCTGTTTGACCTTCTGCTGGCCCGCCGTGGCTGGTGTGGACATCTTTGCCCGGTCGGTGCCTTTTATGGCCTGTTGGGTCAGACTTCTGTTCTGCGGGTCACGGCCGACAAACGCGAGGCTTGCGACGATTGCATGGATTGCTTTGCCGTCTGCCCCGAAATGCACGTCATCACCCCCGCCCTGCGCGGCAAAGACGCGGATACCCCGCTGATCTTGTCGCCGGACTGCACAAACTGCGGCCGTTGCATCGATGTATGCGCGGTTGACGTTTTCCACTTCACCCATCGTTTCGACGAGACGCCCGCGCCGGGGCGTGTCCGGACTCGATCCAACCCTGCGCCAAAAGTCGGCAAAGCCGCCTGAGCGAGCAATGGAGATAGCAAGATGAAAAAACAACGCCTCATCAGTGCCCTGACAGTAGCGGCCCTTGTAGCGACCAGCGGCATTGCCGTTGCCCAGCAGGCAGGCAATGTCAAAAGCCTGCGGGGATCGCAGGTTGATGAATATGTTCCGCTGGAAAACAACGCCCGTCAGGAAGAACGACGGTTCGTGCGCAACTACCGCCAACAGCCCCCTCTGGTGCCGCACCAGATCACCGGCTATCAGATTGACCTGAACGCCAACCAATGTCTGGCCTGTCACGACTGGTCCAACGCCGGAGACCGTGGTGCGCCGACCCTGTCGATGACCCACTATCTTGACCGGGATGGCAATCAGCTGGACACCGTCGCAGGCACCCGTTGGTTCTGCAATCAGTGCCACGTGCCACAGGCCAACACACCCGCTTTGGTGGAAAATGACTTTCAGGCATCAAACTGATCCAGCGTGATCCCTGTGCGAGGAAAACGAAAATGACACAATCAAACTCACAGGAACCACGCCCGGGCCTAATCCGCCGTATCTGGAACTGGTTCTGGACTCCCACCGCCGTGCTCAGCGTCGGCTTTACGCTGGTTGTTGGCTTTCTGGCCGGCATCCTGTTCTGGGGTGGTTTTCACTGGTCGATGGAAATGACCAATACCGAAGAATTCTGCACCGGGTGCCACACGATGGAAACCAATCTGGGCGAATATCGGGAAACGATCCACTACAACAACCACTCGGGCGTGCGCGCGATCTGTTCGGATTGTCACGTGCCCAAGGAATGGAACCACAAGGTCAAAGCCAAAGTGATGGCAGTTAAAGACATCTATCACGAGCTGATGGGCACCATCGACACACCTGAAAAATACGAAGATCACCGCCTGAAAATGGCATCCCAGACGTGGAAAAAGATGAAGCAGTCCGACAGCCGCGAATGCCGGAACTGTCATAACTTCGACTATATGGACTTTACCATTCAGGAAACCCGCGCTGCCAAAGAACACCAGCGCGCGATCGACAACTCTATGACCTGTATCGACTGCCATCAGGGCATCGCGCACAATCTGCCCGAAGGCTACGCGGAAGAGTACAAACGCGTCGTCGAGGAATTGTCGATGGAAACCGGATCGCAGCAACACAAAGACGCCGTGGCCCAGGCCAATGCAATCCGTGGCTATCTGAACCCGTCTGTCAAAGAAACACCCGGAGGCTGATCCTATGCTTGACCTACTCGGCACAATTGCCGGAAATATTCTTGGCCTCGCAGGCATTCTGGGCCTGACCCTTGGTCTTGCCACCCGCAACTTAATCCTGGCGGCTGCACTGGGCGGCATCGTCGGTCTTGTAGAAACGCTGGGTTTTGCCGGGTTCGATATGGCCAGCGTTGAATTTATGGACTTGTTCATCGCTGTGGCTGTTGGCATCCTTGCCGGTGCGCTTGGGTGCGCCATTCGCATCAAGGGCACAACGGTCTGACGCAAGGACCACACAGATTGCAAAACTCTCGGGGCGCGTCTGGCGCCCTGATCCGTATCAGGGGATTCCGATGAAGCTCGCCTATGTTCAATCTGACAAGACCGGACAGGTTAATCTGCTGCTGGCCAAGGCAGCACAGACCCTGATCGACAACGGTGTGCGTGTTGTCGGGACAACCCAGATCGATACGCCCAACCCCAACGCCACCAAATGTGACATGGACGTACGCGTTCTGCCCGATGGCGACGTTTTTCGTATCAGCCAGAACCTCGGCCAGAACGCACGCGGCTGTCGTCTGGACACGGACGCGCTGGAACGCGCTGTGGCGCAAACCATACCCCGCTTGCAGGATGCCGAATTGCTGATCATCAACAAATTCGGCAAACACGAAGCCGAAGGGCGCGGGTTTCGCGAATTGATCGGCGAAGCGTTGTCGCGCGACATTCCGGTTCTTGTGGGCACCAACGCTTTGAATATCGATGCGTTTCAGGAATTCTGCGACGGTCAGGCCACCTGCCTGACGGCTGAGCCAGATGTAGTGCTAACCTGGCTCCGGTCCACGGATGTCGCCGCTGCCTGATCTGTAAATTCAAGACTAACAAGAAAAAGCCCCGGTCCAGCTCGTGCGGACCGGGGTTTCTTTTGGTCAAAATGAGCGCCTGCTTTTGGCGCGCGGCGGGATTACAGCATCGCCTCGACCCGAGCCCCTGAATATTGCGCCACCATCGCAGCACCGTCGGTCTTGCTCATCAGACACAACGCTGTGGACAGGCCATCCGCCACAACGGCGCGTGGTGCGGAAACAGACACCAAAGCCTGTTCGGCAGCTTTTCCGTCAGGGTGCAGAATATGCGCTCTGCCCCCCAGCACCGTGCCACGCACGGCAGATGTCGCCAAAGCACGGTCGCGCATCTGCAACCGCTGTAAAACCCTTCCGTCCGGGTCCGCGATACCAACGTCCCACGCAGCACCGTCTGCGCGCTGACCTAAGGCAGCAACCTCGCCCATATCCATCAACACGTCCCGCAATCCCTGCGCGCGCAATAGCGCGGTGATTTTGTCGGTGACATAGCCCTGTGCAACCCCGTTCAGCGTCAGCGCCATACCGTCACCGTCCAAAACCACTTGCGCCGCGTCAAACCCAACGCGATCCCAGCCAACCGCCGCCCGGACGGCCCGCACATCACGCTGTTCAGCATGGGCCAGCCACATCGGCTGAACAGTTGGGTCAAACACGCCACCGCTTGCCCGATGCAAGCCATCCACAAGGCTAAGCACCTCAAGGAGCTCGGATGACGGCGCGGTCAGCCGTCCATCGCGGTTCACCCGAACCAGTTCACTTTCCCGATACAGGCTGAAAATCGCTTCCAGGCGTCGCAGCTCGGCCTCGACCATCTCAAAGATCGGCACGGCCTGGGACTGGCTCATTCCGGCTAGCTTCATCACTGTACCGGCCCCCATGGCCTGTCCGCGCCAGGTGGCCGTTTCGACCGACATGGCCCCGGCAGGCACCGCAGCACAAGCCGCAGCAATCGTCAGAAATCGGCGGCGGTTCATCAGGGTCATGACGGGGTCTCCAGCGTCAGGTTCGTATCCACGGCACCGATGGCCGCATCACTTGGAATGTCGTCCAGCGACATGGCTTCTCCGCCCCAGCGCAAGGCAAACGCTTCGGCGTCGCTGGCTGTGGCAAAGGGTACGATTTCCGGGGCGCCCATGCCTCCTCGCACAGGCGCGCCCACAACAAAGTTCGCGTCCTCACCCGCGATCCAGTTGTTAAGTCCGGGTTCTTCCCAGCTGGGCGCCACACCCATATCGCTGACATAAACCGCTATAATCTCTGCGTCCCGCTCCGGGCTTTTCAGATAAGCCACCATGTCGCGCACCTGCGCAAAGAACAGCGGCACCGGGAACCCATCCAGATGGATCTGCCCCTTGGGGCCACCATGGTCGGCAATGTTCATCTGACAAAAAAAGCTAAGCGCGTCCTCACTCAGCTCCATCGGAGCAGGTGGTGCCTTGGCGACGTCTTCCTTGCACGCGCCCAGCGCCAGCGCTGCCATCAGAGCAAGTATGATCCTCATGGCTCAACCCTCCGAAAAGCGCCGCGCGCAGCGACAAATCCCAGAAACGGCCAGATCATCAGCGATAATGGCGCCGCCCAAACCGGCAAAGCCCGCGCCGCGCCAACCATGCCGCTGGACAGGGCAACGCCTTCGGACCCGGCGATATTCCACACCCGGAACGCATCCGCCGGGTTGGCAACCATCAGCCATGGAAACAGCGATTGCGTAAACCATCCGCCCGAATCCATCACCACTGCGCCCAACAAACCAAGGTCATAAAGCACCACAAAGATCAGCCACAGCCCAGCCGACATGCCCGCCGCTGCGGTCGAGGAACGAGACAGAGATGACACCAGATAGCCCAGCGTCAGAAACACCGCGCCCAACAGGATCGATGTGGCGATCAACCGGCCCAGCGCCAACAAACTGTCCGCGCCAGCGCCCCCCATATACGCGGCCACAGCCCCGGCACAGCCAAAGCCAATCACCATCGCAATGGCCAGGGCAGTCAAATGAGCGACAAACTTACCCAACAGCACTTCGCCCCGCCCCGCCGGATAGCACAACAGCAATCCCAGCGACCCACGCTCGGCCTCGCCCGCGACGGCATCAAACGAAATCATCAACGCCAGAAGCGGCGCCAGATACACCGACAATGTGGTCATGGACGCGACCGATACAGTCAGCATATCCACCCCAAGCGAACCAGTGGGCGCGCTGCCGGCAAAGGTTAGCGCCAGCGCAAACAGCACCATGATCAGCGTCGCCATAAACAGCCAGCGATTGCGCCGCAGAATGCGCATTTCACATTGCGCGATGGCCAGGAAACGGGTCATTGCCGTGCCTCCTTTGCATAGTGGCGATACAGGTCTTCCAACCGGGGTGGCGTGATCTCCAGATCCGCCACGGCATCCCCCATGGCGGCGATCTCGCGCAGCGTAGACATCTTGGCGGCCGCCTGAATTTCAATTTCGACCGACGCGCCATTGATGCGCCGTCCGCCGGTTTGTGCGGCAAGCGCCGCGGCATCTTCGCTGGCACGAATACGCACCCGCGTCGGCAATCCGGCCTGCGCGCTGAGCCCTTGCAAGGTATCATCTGCCACCAGGACACCTTTGCGCATAATCGCAATCCGGTCTGTGCGCGCCTCGACCTCGGTCAATGCGTGCGACGCGATCAATACGGCTGTGCCTTGTGCGGCCAGCTCATCGATGATGGCATACAGATCCTGCCGCGAAATTGGGTCCAGCCCGCTTGTCGGCTCATCCAGCAAGGCCAGTTTTGGGCGCCCCAACAGAACCTGAGCCAACCCAAGTCGTTGTCGCATGCCTTTGGAGTAAGTACCGATCCGGCGTTTCATCGCGTCCCCCAGTCCGACGCGCGTCAACAATCCTTCCAGATCGGCCTTCACCCCGGCCAGCCGGGCAAACATGCCCAACTGTTCGTGTCCCGTGAGCGCGGGGTGAAATGAAACGGCTTCGGGCAAAAACGCGGTGGCTGCACGCGCCTTACCACTGCCCGGCTTGTGGCCACAGATCGATATTTCGCCGCCCTCGGCGTGTATCAGACCCAAAACCGCCTTGATCAGGGTCGATTTCCCGGCGCCGTTATGCCCCAGCAACGCCACGCGTTCCCCGGGAAACAGCTTTAGATCAACACCGTGCAACACCTGCGTGTTGCCGCGAAATTTGTTCAGTCCATTAAGTACCAGTACCGGATCAGAGCCTGTTTGCGCGTTTCTCTTATCCATTGTCTTCCACCTTTCTGCCCGCTTCGGGCATCTGCGGTTTCATCAGCGGGTTTGAATCGATCACCCCACCCGGCAACAGCGCCGGAAAGGCCGCTTGCGACCAGCGCACCAGTTGCACCGCGGGCGATCCCATCAACAGTTTGGCGGCAGGCTGGGTCCACAACACGTGATCCATGCTGTCATTGGGTCGAAACGGTGCGTCGGCCACGCCGTCGCCATCTACATCAAACCCGGCGTTATCGCTCCAGTAATTGCCCCGGCCTTCTACGGACCACTCAAACCAATCGGTCGACACCAGCTTGACCTGTGTGCGGTTGGCCACGAAATTATTGCCAACGATCTGGTTCTTTGAGGACCCGGTAAAGTGAATGCCAATCGCGCAGCCTTCAAACCAGTTCCCGGAAAAATCGTTCTTGTTCGAATTGTACAGGAACGTGCATTTCGCTTTGGCGCCGCGCACATAGTTGTCGCGGATCACGCTGTCATTGGCATAGTTGAACATCACGCCATGTTCGCGGTCATCGATGGACACATTGCCGATCACCTTGACCCGGCTGGTGAACATCACCGCATAGCCCAGATCATTGCCGATCGACACGTTGCCGGTGACTTCGCTGTCATTGGCGTACATGTAATGCACCGCGAACCGCAAATCGCGGAACCGGTTGTTTTTGAAAATGTTGCGGCGGCTTGAATTTACGAAAATCCCGTCACGGCCCCAACGAACGTCATTGCCGTCCACCACGGCACCGGGGGCATTCCAGACATAAATGCCGTTGCCCCTGTCATTCATGCGCCGGTCCTGCCGGCCTTCGATCACATTGCCCTGCACCAGCACCTTTTTGGCGCCGTGAATGTCGATGCCATACAGATTGCCCAGCACCACATTATTGCGCACCACCACACCCGTGGCGGTTTTGGTCAGCTTGATACCGCTGTCGATTGTTCCATGATCTGACCCGGACCCAATCACGGTCACACCGGTCACAACCACGTCGTCGCCTGTCACGGAAATCACGGTGCCGTTGCCCTGCCCGTCAATGGTGGCATGGCCCTGCCCGTCCAGCGTGACGGCCCGATCCAGCACCACGTTTTCCTGATAGGTGCCGGGACCAAGGCGAAGAACGTCTCCGTCCGCCGCCTTGGCCAATGTTTGCGAAATGGCGCCTGCCTGAACCGGCACATCCCATTCGGCAGCCCCAAGAGGGGCAGCCAGCAGGATCAGCAGGACAGACAGGAACCGTTTCATCTTGTTTACGCTCCGCGAGGCTCAACAAACATGCGACCGCGCATTTCCATGTGCAGCGCGTGGCAGAACCACTGGCAATAGTACCAGTGCACACCGGGGCGCTCGGCCACAAAGGTCACAGACGCAGTTGCCTGCGGACCGATCTCCATCGCGACGCCAAAGTTCGCCATGCAGAAGCCGTGGGTCAGATCGTCGATGTCATCCAGATTGGTGACGTAAACAGTGACCTCATCGCCTTGCTTCACAGTAAAGCTTTCCAGCGCAAAGTTCGGTGCCTGGCTCGACATCCAGACGCGTACTTTGTTGCCATCACGGATCACAGTGTCCTGATAGTCATCAATGTCGATGCCATCAATCTCGGCTTGTGCCCGCGCGTCGGCCCACATCGGGTCGTTGCGGTCCCAAACGTCGACCGGGTTCACTTTGGATCGGTGCACAATGATCGAATCGTGTGGCTCGGCAAAGGTCGGGCCATCGTGGACCACCTTCATCTTGTCACCCGAGATATCGATCAACTGCTCGTTTTCCGGCTTCAGAGGGCCTACGTTCAGGAAGCGGTCTTTCGAGAACTTGTTCATCGAAATCAGCCACTTGCCGTCGGCATCAGCAGTTTCACCCATCGAGGTCGAGTTGTGACCCGGCTGATACTGCACGTCCACTTTGTCCAGGATCGGATCAACGTCAGACCCGGCATAGGCTTCGATGGCTTTGGCGATGTCCCATTTCACAATCTGGCTGTCCAGGAACAGCGTGGTATAGGCGTTGCCCTTGTTGTCAAAGGCAGTGTGAAGAGGGCCAAGACCCAGCTGAGGCTCTGCCACGATGGCCGAACGCTCGTCTGCATTGTCTGTGAACAGCGCTTCGACTTTATCAACGTCAATCACCGAAACAGTTGGCGACAGTTTACCGTTGATCATGATGTGCTTTTTATCCGGTGCCGCGTTCACGCCGTGGGGCGAGTTCGGGATTGGGATATAGCGGGTGTAGTTCTTGTTCTGACCTTTACGGCCATCAATCACTTTCACACCCTTCAGTTCCTGATAGTCACCAGCAGCCACTCCGGCTTCGATTTCTTTCAGGTTGAACACAACCACGTGGTCCATCTCGGATTCGGTCATCTCGGCCAGGTTCATACCCATTTCCGAGTTGTACGACGTCGAGAAGGCATATTTGCCATGATAGTCACAGTCGGTGTTGTCGAGGTTGCCCGACACGATCACCTGCCATGCAACTTCCATCTCGTCGCCGTCAATCGCGGTAAAGATGTTCACATACTGATCTGGTTCATCAAGGATTTTGCCGTCATTGACCAGCGGCGCTTCGTGCTCGCCATTGGCAAAGACATACCCGGTGCGTGGGAATTTCTGCGGCCGCAGGCCGTGAATATCCATCGCGTTGGGGATTTCGATGATCTTGTCGCACTTCATAACGTCACAACGCACACGGGCAACACGCGTGTTGGCCTTGTCGTTCATGAACAGATAGCGACCGTCATAGGTGCCGTCTGTGAACGACATATGCGGGTGGTGCAAATCGCCATTATCATAGGTGACTTTGCCGTTGGCTGCCAAAAACTCTTTGGTTTCGGGCAACAGGTTCTCGGTGAGAATTTTCAGCGACTCGTTGGTTTGACCCCAGCCCGTGGCCGAGCAACGGTTGAACACTGGCACACGCATGAATTCACGCATGGACGGCACACCCATGATGCGCAATTCGCCGGTCTGGCCCGAAGACCAAAAGCCGTAATATTCGTCCAGCTCACCGGGTTCGAGGGCAAATTTGCCGCCCGCAGCCCGTGCTTGGGTCGCACTTCCCAGCAGCCCGGCACCAACGCCCGAGGCCAGCACGGCCCCCGTGGCAGTCGCGCCCAGCATACCTCTACGGGTCATACTTAGCCCTTTTTTCACTTCTTCAGACATGGTTCCCTCCTTCAAGAAGTTATCGTCGTTTTTGCATTAGGGTGATTGGCTGGCGGAGCCTTGGTCGGAATCTTGATCTCCGCCGACCCGGTTTTCTCCCGCCGCTTCAACTGGCGGATGACAACCGGACATTTCGCATCCGACTGGTACAGCACCTGACAGTGCAGACAGTCGACACATTCGTTAGGATTGATCTCACCCGTTGGGTGGATCGCCTGAACCGGACATTCATTGGCACAGGTCTGGCACGGGCTGCCGCATTCTTTGTACCGGCGCAGCCAGTCAAACATGCGGATACGGGCCGGGATCGCCAGCGCGCCGCCAAGCGGGCACAGGTAGCGGCAATAGAACCGTTCGATGAACAGACCTGCCAGCAACAGGATCACGGCGAACACCACAAACGGCCAGTCGCGCACGAATTTCAGAATGATCGCCGTCTTAAACGGCTCGACTTCGGCATATTGTTCAGCCAGCGGGATCGACACCATGCTCAGCCCGAACAGCCCGAGGAAAATCATGTATTTCAGCGGCCACAGACGTTCGTGCAATCCCCATGGCAGCGTCCATTGTGGCACTTTCAACGCCCGCGCAGCCTTGTTCAGCAGCTCTTGAAGCGCGCCAAACGGGCACAACCATCCGCAGTAGGCACCACGCCCCCAGAACAACAGGCTGGCGGCCACGGCAAACCACTGGATGAACACCAGCGGATCCATCAGGAACGCATCCCAGCTAAACCCACCGCGCAGGCTGCCTGCCAACGCCATCAGGTTTACAACACTCAGCTGCGCATTCGCGTACCACCCCAGAAACACCAGCGTGACGCTCAGATATCCAATGCGGAACCAGTAAAACACGCGCGCATTTGCGGTTGCCTGAAACTGAAAGAAGAACACACCGGTCAGCACCAACAGCATGACACCCAGCACACCAATCTCGAACGTCTTGTCGTTCCAGATGCGTTTCCACAAGGCCGACTTGGCTGCGGCTTCGGCGGTCGCATCTTCGACCACGCTTGGCGCCTGAGCGGGCAACAGATAGGTTTCCGGCAGCTTGTAGCCAAGGTCCCATGTCAGAAACACGCGATCCAGCGCGCCAACAGACCGTTGAACCAACAACTGCAACCGAAACGGCTCTGCCGGATCAAATTCGCTATTGGCCGGAATTTTGAACAGGTCCAGCTCGGTAAACGATGGCGCACCTTCGGCGGCAACCTCACCCAGACGGTGCTGTTGTTTGTCAAAGAAACGGACCGAATTATCGCCCTGAATAAGCTGGATACGGTCAAAGATGCCGCCCCGCACATATCCCGAACCCTTAAAACTGTACGCCCCGCGCCCCAGCACCAGAATAGCTTGTTCGCCCTCTTCCAGCCACTCGGTCAGGTTTTCGTATTCCGCGTCACCCAAAAGGCTGCGCCCAATGCTGGGCACGCTGACCAGCGCCATATGCATGTCGATAAACGTGTCACCCGGATCGCCTGCTTCAGGCCGCGCAATCGCGCGCGCGTCGCCGGTTTCTGCAAAGGCATCATTGACCTGCCCCACATCCAGCGTCATGCGCCGTACCGACCCGTCACCCGCAAGCGTTTCCCAGTCCGCGACAGTATCTTTGCTCAGGTCCAACTCTCGCTTGGGGCCAACCTGTACCGGTGACAATCCACCAAGCCCCAGCGCGCGCGACACTTTGATACCGCCACGCACAAGGCTATCATCAATCACCATAATAGTGACTGTTGCACCGGAAATGATGTCCAGATCGTGCCCCTCGCCACCTGTCGCGGCTTCAACTTTCAGGTCCAGCCCGGCATAGCTCTCGGTCAACGCGACCATTTTGGAATTGGGAATGCCGATCAGAACAATTGGTTCGCTGTGTTTGACCAACTTTACCCCGGTCAACACCGCGTCGGCGTCAATCGCCGCAACCACATGGATGGGTTTGCCGGAATAGCCGGTTGTTCCCACAAAATCCGAAGTCAGAAAAGCCCAGGCAATCGTCTCGCCATCCTTCAGAACAGGCGCAACTTTGACGTCCTCGCGCACGGGGCCAAATGCATCCGCGCCGGGGACCAGCTCTTGGGGTGTAATGTCAGGCAGAAAACTGGCCAGGCTGTCCGCGCGGGCCTCTGCGGCCACAATAGCGCTCAGAATCAGGACAACGGCACTAAGCCAGGAAAAAATTGCGCGCTTGGCTTTCACAGCGCACCTCCTCTTTGGAAAATGGGCGCTGGAAATGCGGACTGCGCGCGGTCCACGTTATCTGGGGCCACGATCGGCGGGCCCCGGGTTAACGGGCGTTCATACTGTCTGTTTAGGAATATCCGGCGACCTGCACCCACAACATGGACGCAATATGCGGGCGCAGGGCCGGACTCTTTTGCGACCGACGGATCGGCCGCATATGACGCAACTGCACAGAGGGAACAGTCGCGGCATTCGCTATGCTTTGGCGTATCGCCCGATGCGTCCGGGGTGTCCTCTTCGGCCACCTCAATCCACACCGCACCCGCCTCGGAACAAATCTCGATCCAGCTTGCCCCGTTGGCAACGGCTGCCTGTACCAAAGACGGCACAACCAACTGCATCAACAAGGCCAGTGTCGCCAACGCCACAGACACAGCATGCCATCCGGCGAAACCACGCCGGGCGGACCTTGTGTCATGGGCCGCATTGGCACGCATTTTGGACCTCTTCCTTTTCAGGTTGAAGCCCTGTCTAGAATCGCCCGAGCCCTGATGACTTGACGTTGGTCAATTCAATTGCTGAATCTGTAATCACTTTTAAAACCGACAGAATACCGATGGCATACCGACGCGCTGCCGACATTGGTTTTATCTTGTTTTTTGAATGTGTTCGACGTCATCAAACAGCATAAAGTTGGGCCCGTATTCACTGCTGTTAAAGCCATTGCGCAACCACAACTCTTGAGCCCCCAACCTGCGCCGTCTACTGTTCCGCCATGCCGGATACTGAGTTGAAACCAGACATCTATAAAATCGCAAACTGCGGTCCAATCCGCGTTTGGTCAGTGGTTGTTACGATTCTGGGCGACCTATGCCAGAACCCGGATGATTTTATTCCTAGTCGAACTCTGAACGTGTTGGTCGGAAAACTGGGTATCAATAATCAGGCCCTACGAGTCGCCCTGCACCGCCTCAAACGCGATGGCTGGATCAGAGCGCAACGGGATGGGCGCACGTCAAACTATTACCTGTCTGATCAGGGTCGGCTAATGTCCGAATCTGTACGTGACCAGATTTACAGCAAGGACCAACACAAAGGCGTTCCCATGACGATGCTCATGGCGCCGCCACAGATGCCCGCGGCAGAATTTGCAGACTGCCTGCCAGAAGAAGGCGTCGCCCTGTCTGCCCGCGTGGCCATTGTCACCGGTCCTGCGCAGTTTCCCAGAGATTGTCTGACCTTAGATTTCTCACCTCAAAACACCCCCGACTGGATCATCGACAGCGTCGCGCCTTATGCTCTGCAACAGGAATATGCCGCCCTTGAGAAAGCGGTCAAGGCAGCGTTGAAGGCGCCGATGCCGCCAACGCTTACAGACAGAACCGCAATGCGGCTTGTAATCCTGCATCATTGGCGACGGTTGATCCTGCGGCAAAATATTCTGGCGGACTTGCTGTTGCCCCCAAACTGGCCCGGCGCACAGGCCCGCCGACAGGTTATGCTTGCGCTGGATCGATATGAGCGACCCCAAATTGATGCACTCAATACCTTTGACGCAGGCGCGACTTAAACCAAAGAGTATTAGCGCGAGGCTTTTTCGCCCAAAAACAGATCAAAAAGTCGTGGAATTGCTTTGAATTCGCGCCCTCGGTTGCCTTTGCGCCATTGGGCAGGTTTGGTCAGCCCTTCGGCCCAACGCACACGCCGGCACCACACTTGTGCCAACTCCCATGTCCCGTCCGGTGCTTCTTGCCGATATACATCCAACACGTCGGGCATGTCGTCATACATGATCGGAGAATGCGCCGTGACGTTAAAGGCAAACACCACAAGGTCGCGCGCGTGCCCCTTGGGAGTGTTATTGGCACGCTTGTAGCGTTCGAAGTCCAATAACAGGATTTCATCGCCGGACAGGCACATGTCCTTGGGGCTGGGGCGGCCATGGCTAAAGCCAAGGCTATGAAACTGTCCCAACGCACGCCCCGCCTTTAACAACACATCCCGACGGACAGTCGCCGAACTTTCGAATTGCAGCAATGTTCGCAAGTCCATTCCGCTGTCAGGCAGAACCAGATAATCATCACCTTCGACGCACAAAACGGGCACGGGCGCATGGGCTGCGTTCATCTCATGAAAGGCCAAACGCTCTCGCTCAAAAGCGGCGCGCGGATCGCCCTTTTGTATCCTGAAACGCCAGTTCAGCCTTTCCGGCCTTTTGATCCAATACACATGCTCCCCAACTTCTACCCGCTCAATGCGCGGCGCAGTCCCGGCGGCATGGGCTGTAGCCAGCTGCTGCAGTTCGTTTTCTACGGACTGGGAAATCGTGTCATTCATATCGCGTTTGTAGGTATCACGCTGACCATCGTAAAGCCGATACCCACCAGTCCGGGCGCATCGTTTTTCCAACCCTCCGGACAATCCTGCAATCTTAACCTCTTGCCGACAAACATTGAAACGGCGCGTCAGAACCCGTAAGTGCTAGGCAACTGATGCTTCGAGGTTTCTATGGCGAATTTCCTGTACCAAAACGATCTGCCCGACGGGCTGGACCTTGGCCCTGTTGTGGCCATCGATTGCGAAACGATGGGGCTTAACCCGCATCGTGACCGGCTGTGCGTCATCCAGATGTCCGGCGGTGACGGCAATGCCCATCTTGTGCAGGTGGCCAAAGGCCAGACCAGCGCGCCCAATCTGTGCCGCATGCTCGAAAATCCTGACGTGCTCAAGCTGTTCCATTTCGGACGCTTTGACATTGCCGCCATGTACAATGCCTTTGGCGCACTGACGGCGCCCGTTTATTGCACCAAAATCGCGTCCAAACTGATCCGCACTTATACCGACCGGCACGGGCTCAAAAATCTGCTGCAGGAATTGTTGAACGTCGACATTTCCAAGCACCAGCAAATGAGCGACTGGGGTTCCGAGACATTGACCACTGCACAGCTCGACTACGCGGCGTCGGATGTACTGTATCTGCACCAACTCCGGGACGAGCTGAACAAACGACTGGACCGCGAAGGGCGCACCGATCTGGCGCAGGCCTGTTTCGAGTTTCTTCCAACACGCGCCCGCCTGGATTTGGCCGGGTGGCCTGAACAAGACATTTTTGCACACTGATGACCGACGCTGACAAACAGATATTTCTGGACACAGCCCGCCGTGTGATCGCCACCGAAGCAACGGCGCTGACCCGGCTTGAAGCCGGGCTCGGGCAGGAGTTCGCAGACGCCGTCGAACTGTTGATGTCCGTCAGGGGCCGGGTGATTGTTTCGGGCATGGGGAAATCGGGCCACATCGCTCGAAAGATTGCCGCGACTTTTGCGTCAACCGGAACGCCAGCCCATTTTGTACACCCCGCCGAAGCCAGCCACGGCGATCTGGGCATGATGACCCAGGGCGACGTTGTGCTGGTTCTGTCCAACTCGGGAGAAACACCGGAACTGGCCGATCTGGTGGCCTATACGCGTCGGTTCGACATCCCGCTGATTGGCGTCGCCAGCCGCGCAGAGTCCACCATGATCCGTCAATGTGATATCGGCCTGATCCTGCCGCAAGCCGATGAGGCATGTGGCACGGGCATCGTGCCCACCAGCTCGACCACAATGACGCTGGCACTGGGGGATGCTTTGGCCGTTGCCATCATGGAGCACCGCCAATTTACACCAGAACATTTTCGCGAATTCCATCCGGGCGGCAAGCTGGGGGCACGGCTGGCCCGCGTGCGTGACCTGATGCATGACGGAGATAGGCTTCCTCAGAATTCAGCCAACGCGCCGATGGCAGATGTGCTTATTGAAATCAGCCAAAAGGGTTTTGGCGTTTCCGGTGTCACAAATGATACAGGCGCCTTGATTGGCATCATCACCGACGGTGACTTGCGGCGTCATATGGACGGGCTGCTTGACCATACGGCTGCGCATGTCATGACCAGCGCACCACAGACCATCGCCCCCGGCGCGCTTGCCGAAGAGGCCGTGGCCATTATGAACAAGCGCAAGATCACTTGCCTGTTTGTCGTCGACCCGGATGGTCCCGGCAACGCCATAGGTCTCTTGCATATCCATGATTGTCTGCGCGCGGGGCTGGGCTGATCCGGTGCAGGTGCCGTTCACATATTCCCAACTTGTCACTTGGCTCAAGGTGATACTTCCACTTGCGGCACTGGGTTTGCTAAGCACATTGTTTCTGGTGCCCCGCAATATCGACCTTGATGGCTCCTTACCATTTGCCAAAATCGAGCTGGAAAAAAGGTTGCGTACGCAACAGGTGACAGCGCCCTATTTCGCCGGTCAGACCAGTCAGGGACATGAAGTCGCCCTGACGGCGGAAACCGCGCATCCCGACCCGGAAGCGCCGAAAAGTACAATTGCCGTAAATGTGACTGCCCGCATCAAAACACTGGACGACAAGGTATACACGGCCATCGCCAACCAAGGCGTTGCTGATGGAGAGTTTCAGGAAGTGGTTCTTGAAGGCGACGTCGTTCTGACAACCTCTTCGGATTACGCGATAAATACCGAGATGATGATCTTCAGCCTTGCCGAAATTCGGGCAGAAAGCGGCGCCGATGTTCTGGTCGAGGGCCCAATGGGCACACTGACCGCAGGCCGGATGGCCCTGCGCCCTGCTGACAACTCAGATGATATCTATTTGTTTTTCACAAAAGGTGTGAAACTGGTATACACACCTAAACACACTACGAGGTGACACGTGCTCCTGCTGCGCTCGCTGCTGATTATTACTCTGGCCACGTTCCCGGCCATACTAACTGCTCAAGGCCTCAAAGTTGCATTTGGGGAAATGGAGCAAGACTCAAATGTCCCAGTCGAGGTGACGGCAGACAGCTTGTCCGTTAACCAAAACGATGGCAGCGCCGTGTTCAACGGCAATGTCCACATCGCGCAGGGCGAAATGCGCATGTCCGCTGACAAAGTAAATGTTCACTATCGCGAAGATGCTCAGGGCATCGCGCGACTGGTTGCAAACGGTGACGTATTGTTGGTTCAGGGCGAAGATGTCGCCGAGGCTGACAAGGCGGATTACAGCATCGAAACCGGCACCGTCGTTATGACGGGTAACGTCACCGTTGTGCAGGGCGCGAACACTGTGACAGCAGACGAAATGACAATTAACCTTCAGGACAATACTGCAGAAATGCACGGCCGGGTTAAAACTGTGCTCAGGACCGAATAACTATGGCCAAACCGAAACTTGCTGTCACTGAGGGACAATCCGGATTGCGGGTTGATAATCTGCGCAAAGCCTATCGCAAACGCGTTGTCATCCGCGACTTTTCCATGGAGTTGAACCGTGGCGAAGTTGTTGCACTTTTGGGACCAAACGGCGCCGGCAAGACCACGGCGTTCTATGCAATTGCCGGGCTGGTATTCCCCGAAGGCGGTCATGTCAGCATTGACGGGCGCGACGCCACGACATTGCCGATGTACCGACGCGCCAAGCTGGGGATAGGTTATCTTCCTCAGGAGATGTCGATCTTTCGCGGCCTTTCTGTCGAGGACAACATTACCGCCATTCTCGACATCACACTGAAAGACCGCCACAAGCGCCGTGAGCGGCTGGAAGAGCTGTTATCAGAATTCTCTATCGAACACTTGCGCCGCGCCCCTGCGCTGGCGCTGTCAGGCGGGGAGCGTCGCCGAGTTGAAATCGCCCGGTGTCTCGCCGCTAACCCAAAGTATCTGTTGCTTGACGAACCCTTTGCGGGCGTCGACCCAATCTCTGTTGGCGACATTCGCCATCTGGTCGCAGATCTAAAGAAACGCGGCATCGGCGTGTTGATCACAGATCACAATGTGCGCGAGACGTTAGAGATCGTGGACAGGGCCTATATTCTGCACGACGGCAAAGTTTTGATGTCGGGAACACCGGACGACGTTGTGCAAAACGAAAACGTCCGCCGCGTCTATCTTGGGGACAATTTCAGGATTTCCTGAATCCGAAAACGGTGAATTTCCGCCGAAAAATGGATTCATATCATTGACACTCAGGCCCTGTGATCCTCAAATATACAGTATGACATTTCTGCCAATCAATGCGCCGAGTCTCGCGGTCTTTCAGAAAAGGCCCGGTCAAACGCAAGGCTGGAGAATGTCGATTACCAGCATTCGGACCTAATAATAACCTGGGCTTTCGCACGCCCTTGGTCCGACATGTCATCGAAAAGGAGACAGGATGCGCTACCAAATCACCGGAAAACACATCGACATCGGCGATGCCCTACAGACCCACGTCAAAGACGAGCTTGGCTCAGTGGTGAACAAATATGCAGAACGGCCGACCGATGCGAATATAATTTTCTCAAAAAGCGCACATGAATATGTCTGCGAAGCCACGGTCCACCTGTCGACCGGGTTGACCGCACAGGCCAAGGCTCACGCCACAGAAATCTACGCCGCATTTGACGATTGCCGCGATAAAATGGAAAAACAATTACGTCGTTACAAACGTCGATTAAAAGACCATCACCGGGATCGTTCAGAACCGGTTGAACTTTTCGGCGCGTCCTCGTATATCCTCGCGCCAGAAGTGGAAGCCGAGGAATCCGAGCCTGAAACGCTCCAGCCCGTAATCGTCGCTGAGATGGAATCAAAAATTCAATCTCTGAGCGTCGGCGAAGCGGTCATGCAAATGGAGCTTGCAGGGGCACCGGTCCTGGTTTTCAAGAACGAGGGGAAAGACGGGTTGAACGTGGTATATCGTCGTGACGACGGTAATATCGGGTGGATTGATCCGCAAAATTAAAAGGTGGGGTGTCTGACACCCCATCCGGAGATACAGGCATAATGGACCTTTCATCGATCCTCAAACCAGAGGCGGTTAAAGTTGTTACTTCCGCTTCCAGTAAGAAGCGGTTGCTGCAGGAATTCGGCGACCTCGCTGCGTCAGCTTATGCGCTCAAAGCGTCATATGTCGTCGAAGCCCTGCAAGAACGTGAGAACCTGGGACCAACGGGTGTGGGACATGGCGTAGCTTTGCCACATGCCCGACTGGAGTCGATCGAAAGTGTCGTTGGCGCCTTTATTCTTTTGGAAAAGCCTGTTGATTTCAACGCGGTAGACCGACAGCCGGTTGACATCGCCTTTGCCTTGTTCGCGCCCGAAGAAGCAGGTGTAGATCATCTTAAGGCATTGGCACAAGTGTCTCGTCGGCTGCGGGAAAGCGCGATTTGCGCCAAGCTGCGTGCCAATCAGGATGCGGGAACGTTGTTCACCATCCTAACGGAAACAGACAAGGTTCAGGCCGCCTGATCAGGTGGCCTGACGCCTTCATTTCCACCGATCAAATCCAAAAATCCAGTAGTCGCGCTGGTAGATATCGCTGACCAACGCTTCGATTTCGTCGTCATAAATTTCGTCCAGCGAATAGGGCTGACCCAATCCACCTAACTCTGGTTCTGGTGCGTCTGCGCGACCAACTTGCTTGGCCAGCGCTGGCAATTGCGTCTGCATGTCCGCTTCTCGAATAATCATGTCGGGCAAGGCCAATTCTCCGAACCCTCTCAGTGCGCCAGACTGGGTCGCCCAGTGTGCGTCTTGCCTAAGGCTGGTCTGTCCGGCCAGATTCGCCTTCACAAACCTCAGATATCCCAGAAAAGCGGCCTTATGTGCCGCAACGTCATATTCATCGCTTGTCGCATCCCGAGGTAACGGAACTTTGAAAACCTGCCGCAGGGTATTCTGGATTTTGCGGAAACTGCCTTCTCCTGATGCCAGAATTCGTTCGCAAAACGCGTGATGTGCCCGCAGCGCAGGATGGCGAACAACGCTGAACGTTCTATGACCCAAATTGCCACGTTTCCACTGTCGCAGCGCCTTTTGATTGAAGTTGGTCAGCAACCCGTCAACGGGCACGCCATCCAACCCTGCCAACCAACGCATAACTTCGGCTTCAGGCCCGGATCGTAGTGGCAGAAACATTAGAGGAGCCACAGCCGCAGCAATGTATGTCGGGACAACCGGTCCGCGCCTCGGTTCAAAATTTGGCGTACGGCTCAGATTAAACCGGTCCAACTCGCCCAATGCAGTCGAAATCTCTCCAAAGTTCGACACTTTTTCCGAAAGCGGGCTGGGGTTCTGACGCTTCAAGGACCGGTCCAGCGCGTCTAGACGTTCGTCGACACCCAAATAGGAGGCCAGCCCATTCATGACCTGCACGTCCTGCAAGTCTTCGTAGGCGACATAAAACGCAGTCTGGCCGCTAAGCTGCAGCGATTTCATCAGCGAAACCTGAAAATCCTGCAAGTCTTCAACGTGACGTTTGAATTCCACCCCATCAAAACGCACTTTGCTATCTTTGCGGCGGCGCACATCGGTCAGTTTCCATTGCCCTGTCGCCTGCGCAATTTTCCACGAAACATAGCTGTCCAATGGATTGCGCGTCAGCACAATCTTGGCGCAGCGCGGGTCATTCAAAACATCATCCAGCACGCGCGGATCATGATCGTGAAAAAACCGAAACCCGGCCAGCGTATCCGTCTGAGACTTGATCGCCGTCAACAATTGGGTCGGGTCAGCAGTGCGCTGATCCAGCGTGACGCCCAGTATGTCATCTTTGTTTGGGTAGCCGATAAAATGCGGATTGAACGCTTCACCATGGCAACTTAAGCCCGAAAACGCGTTGATGTTCGTTTCCAAAAAGTTAGAACCGGTGCGCATTTCTGCAAACACAACAAAATAATCAAATTTACGGGACATGGGTTATTACTGCACCAAATAGGGTTTGCGCGGTGGTTTTTTCTGTTCGTTTTCAGGCGAGTCCACCGGAAAATCACCCATTAGATAAGGATGCATCCCCTGATTTTTGAGATTTTGCAGAAACTGCCCAAACCCGGTCAGATCTGTCATATGGGGTGCCTCGGCAAGCCGACGTTGGCTGCCTGTGCCAATCTCATCGATAATGGCCTGCAAAGGCTCCATAGGCGCCTCGATAAACTCCGCCATCGTCCAGATGCGAACCCGCGCCTTTGCATAGGGCGACCGCAGTGCCCAAAGCTGATCATTCTCCAGCTTTTGCAAACGCGCTGCTTCTTTGCGAATGTCTGCAAAATTTCTGTTGGACTTAAACAACGGCAACGCCCACGCGCCGCTGATCATCGACACCTGAGCATTTGGGTCTTTGGCGATAAACCACACCGGCGCGCCTTCGTCCCTTGGTCCGACCTGAAAACACTGCCGTTCGCCACGCGTGTTCCAGATCAGGCTGGTCAGAAAGGCGATCGAATTATAGTCGCGCCCTTTCGGGGAATCCCCCAAGGCGCCATTTATCACTTTCTGCCCGCCCGAAAACTCGGCCCGTTCCGGCGCGAACAAATGCCCATGCACCTGCGCTCCCGTGGTCTTGGACAACCATGTTTCAAAGTCTTCGAACAATTCGGAGAACCCGTGAAACACCGAATACCGACCGAAAGTCATACCATTTTCCCACCCGTCATTGGGAAAACGGCTCTGCATATACAAACCCGTACGACCCTTGGTGCGACGCTCGACGGCTTTGGCAAAAATCCGGTCAATCTTGGCCGGGTTAGGTTCGCTCATTTTAATGGCGCCTTCTGGGTCACGCAGAAACCCGTCATACACCCGGTTCGCCTGAGGCCAGATCTTGCGCGCCACAAAACAATCCGACCGTCTGAGCAATTGTAGGTGATCGTCATAAAAGATGTGCGGTTTGCCCTGGAAATCAAACTTGGATAGCGTCAAAGACCGGCTTTCGAAGTTGGTGGAATACAGCCGCGACAGAGTCTGAAAATAGCTCTCATCCGGGATCCAGACGCGTTTGAAATACTTGTCAAACGTCTCACGCTCGGGGTCTTGCAAAATTGCCGACAGTGTTTGCCGGGTCAGACACCACCACTGCGACCCCATATGCGGCACAATCCCGTGCGGGATCTTACGCTTGATGCGCAACAATCGCTGAATATCGACCCATCTGTCGAACAGATACCGCTGCTTGCGCCACGAAAACGGAAAATGCAGCGTAAACCGTTCATTGTCCAAACCACCGACGGTCCACGGCACATCCGCCGTGGTCGCGCTTTCGATGAAGTCGGTACGTGGCCGTGCCTTTAGATAATCTTTCAACTCTTGAACCGGGCGCAGCGGCAGGCATGACCCGGATGACAAATACACATGCCGCACCTTCGGAAACTCGGTCAGCATCAGTTCCGCAGCGGATTGCGATGCCGCCACAAGGCCCCAGGCCCCCCATTCACAACGATGCCGCTTGCAAAACCGGATATCCGGCTCATCAGCCAGTGCCTTGGAAAACTTTTTGAATGCGCGTGGTTTCACGGTGGCATCCACATGGATCACAACAGGACAGCCGTATTTGGTCCAATGCCGCGCCACCTGTTCCGCGCGATCAAAGGCCGAGTGGACCAGCATGAGGATGCCAACGCTCATGCCCAGTTTCCTTTGGACATAAGCCCCAGAATCTCAAGCTGGCGCCAGTTGATGTATTTTTCAGACCACTTGCACCACAGTTCCGGGTTGTCGCGCAGCCGTTGCGCATAAGCCAGATATTCAACGCTGGCCGCGTAGTGCTGCTTGCGCTCCAATTCTTCGTCCGCTTTGACCGTAAACGTGTCCAGAAACTTGGTGTGCAACAAAAGACCCGACGCCTTTTCACCACCCCATTCGTCAAACACCTGATTCAAACCACGCGGCAACAGCATGTGGGTCGAACTGGCATAGGCATAGCGTCGGTTCCATTTAACCAAAGGCACCTTGTTCAGCGCGGGTGCCAGCTCCGGGTTGTCCGGGAAAAACACACGCGACCGCGGGCCGCCTTGTATCCACAGATTTCCGTAAGCCGCGTTTTTCGTCATCGTGTAGTTGCCGGCATCGAACCAACAGGCAATATCAAGCGGGTCCTGACCGGCATGATAGGGTTGTTCTGTGATCGGTCCGCGAGGATACATATCCAGCAACATAGCGCTGAACGATTTGATCGAACTGGCATCAAGCCAATCCGTGAGCGCCGTAATCGGGCGTGTGTCACAGAACGGATATATAAAGAATTCGTCCGGATCGACAACAAGGCACCAATGGTCGTGTGCATAGCGTAGCTGCAGCCAGTTCAGCCAATCCACACCATATTTCGATTTCTTATAAGAATGGCGCGTGTGCCATACGGAAACGTCAGGTTGCTCTGCCAGATACTCCAGCGATCCGTCGTTGCTATCATTGTCCACGAACAGGAAATGATTGACGCCTTTGTTCCGGTAATACTCCAGAAAATATGGTAGCCTGACCTGCTCGTTGCGTTGCGTCGAAAACAACAACAAATCGTTGGGTTTGATCTTTCCGGTACGGTCCGCAATGCTCCGCAGCTCGCGACGTTTGCGTATGGCCCGAACCAATCGCATTCGCCGTGCAAATCGCAGCTGATATGAACGCCAGACGCCCAATCCGTTTCCTTTACCCTCACCGTGCCCTGTCAAAATTCAGAGCAGGAACATATTACGTCACCTTTAAGACCGTGTTGAAATGCGCCTCCCACGTTGCAGGAGAGTATCGCTTTCCGGTCTGCCCATCCGGTTTCTTATTCGCCCGGTGTGCCTTTGCCAAAGACCTTATGGCCTTCTCCCATGAATAACTGTCCGAAACCCCTGCGTAAATGGGATAATCTGACAGAATTTCCCTCAAAACTGGTAAATCACTACAGATCACAGGAACACCCATTGCCGCAGCTTCGGCTGGCGGCAGACCATACCCCTCGGCAAGGCTGGGAAAAACCAGCCCCGCCGCGTCGCGCAGCATGGAAAACAGGGCGTCGTCGTCCAGATCGTTGAACTCGTGCACAAAGGCCCCTTTCAAAGGGGACGCGTCCAACCGCGCAGTCAAGTCATCTACCATCCAGCCTCTTCGCCCACATATGACCAGATGGGGCATGTCATCCATTGGCAAAGACTTTGCCATTCGGTCCCAAACATCCAAAAGCAACACGTGGTTTTTGCGCGGTTCAATTGTACCGATACAGACAAAATACGGACCTGGTATGTTTGGCATCACTGGATTGTTTACGGATTGGAAAAAATCGGTATCTACTCCCAGATGCGCAACCTCAATTGACGGTGTCCGCCGAGTGCGATCTAAATGCCGCTCAATGGCGTCCTTTGACACATCCGAGTTGGTCAGGATCATATCCGCATACATTTGCGTTGCGGACAAATACCCACGAAATCGCTCGATTGATTGCGGCGTTTGATATTCAGGATAGTCCAGCGGAATAGCGTCATGCAAAAAAATGGACACCTGTGCATGCGGCACTGTCTTGATGGCAGCAAGGGTCGTTTGCGAAAAATTGGCCTGATCGACGTTCAGATATACTGTTCCGGGCGGCACATTGCGTTGCAACATCCTCCCTAATCGGGCCGGAGTGCAACGAGCAATCGAAAGTCGTCGCAAATCGGATTCTGTGATCTGCCTGAAATCTTTAGATTTTCTGAGCAGTTTTGACAGCAGGTCCGGCGTACCCCACGGAACTCGCTGCTCTAGCCGCAACAGCAAGCCCCGCATGCCATCGTTATCGATCAGCACAAACCCTAACCGAGTGCGGGCAAGTCCAAAACTAGGCTCAGGCGCCTCAACGACAGCTTTCAGATAGGCCAAGCAAACACGATCCACTCCGGACGGACGTGCACCGGCAACACCCAAAACCCGCGTTAGCTCTAGCAGGCGGGCAGGCGGATTACTTGTCGTAATGGCCGTTTTGGTGCCATCTCCATGCATCTGCTATCATGGTTTCCATTGTCGATCGCGTTGGCGTCCAACCTAGTTCTTTCTCGGCACGTGTCGAGCCGGAAACCAGTTTGGTACAATCACCCGGACGCCGCGGGCCTTCATTATAAGGCACCTCGCGGTTGGTCAC
Source organism: Shimia sp. (assembly GCF_039969785.1). Taxonomy (GTDB): domain Bacteria; phylum Pseudomonadota; class Alphaproteobacteria; order Rhodobacterales; family Rhodobacteraceae; genus Shimia. The sequence continues at coordinate 79,235 of NZ_JBDVNC010000017.1, forward strand.
GGTGTTCGAATGGTGGATCACCTCGCGCACCGAAAATCCGCTTCCGGTACCCAGATTAAACACCTGGCTGTCTTTTCCGTCGATCAACCAGCGTAGGCCAAGAACATGCGCATCGACCAGATCGCAAACGTGCACATAGTCGCGAATACACGTACCGTCCGGCGTTTCATAATCAGTACCAAAAATGGTAAGCGCGTCCCGCTTGCCTTCAATCGCGTCCAGCATCAAAGGGATCAGATGCGTTTCAGGTCGGTGAAATTCGCCAACTTCTGCATCAGGATCACCACCTGCCACGTTGAAATAGCGAAAGATCACATGACGCAGGCCGTTTGCGCCTTCAAAATCCTTCAGCATATCTTCGATGGCGCGCTTAGAAGCGCCGTATGCGTTGATCGGATGTTGTTCGACAGTTTCATCAAGCAAGACATTGTCGTGCTCGCCATAGGTGGCACACGTCGATGAAAAGACAAAGTTTTCGCACCCTGCTGCGACGGCGGCCTCGATCAGACAAAGAGACCCGCCCACATTGTTCCGCCAGTAGAGACCGGGTTCTTTCATGCTTTCGCCGACCTGGCTCAGCGCCGCGAAATGCATGACCGCAACCGGAGCGTATTTTGCAAAAACCTCGTCCAGACGCGCGCGATCCAACAAATCGCCCTGCTCAAACGGACCGAACTTTACGGCGTCTTTCCAGCCTGTGCACAGGTTATCAAAAGTGACAGGTGTAAACCCGGCTGCGCGCAACGCCTTGCAGGCGTGCGACCCGATATACCCGGCGCCGCCAGTTACAAGCACATTTTTCATGCTCTGAAATCCCTTGTTTATTGAGCGGCCTTACGAGTCGCGACCATCTCTTCCAGATAGGCCGCCAGCTCATCCCGCAAATCTTCACGCGCCAGACCAAACGCCACAGTCGCCTGAAGGAAGCCGGCTTTGGACCCACAATCATACCGCTGACCAACAAAGCGGTATCCGTAGACATTCCGCTTTCGCTCGATTTCAGCGGCAATCGCATCAGTCAGCTGGATCTCTCCGCCTTTGCCTGATTCTTGGTTCCGCAAAGTTCGCAGCACATCAGGGGTCAGAATGTATCGTCCAATGACCGCGAGGTTGGACGGAGCCGTTCCCGCCTCGGGCTTTTCCACCATGCCATTTACGGACACCAAGGATCCCATGTCTTCTTTGACATCAAGCACACCATAGGAGGATGCTTTTTCCGGCGGCACTTCCATCGCGGCAACCATACTACCGCCAGTTTCTTGATAGGCGTCGACCATCTGCTTTAGACACCCTGTTTCACCAGCAATAACATCGTCTGGCAGGATGACAGCAAATGGTTCATTTGCGATCAACCGATGCGCACAGCACACGGCATGACCCAAACCCAGCGCTCTATGCTGGCGGATATATGCGATTGCACCGCTTTCCATGTAGGTTTCTTCGAGCACGCTCAAAAGCTCATTTTTGCCTTTTCGGCGAAGCTCTTCTTCCAGGTGGGGGGCGTGATCAAAGTAGTCTTCCAGCGCGCTTTTGCCGCGTGAGGTCACAAAGATAAATTCTTTAATGCCGGCTTCGCGCGCCTCATCAATTGCGTATTGAATAAGCGGCCGGTCAACCAGGGTCATGATTTCCTTGGGAACCGATTTTGTCGCAGGGAGAAATCGCGTCCCCAGACCAGCAACTGGAAAAATTGCCTTCGTAATTCTTGCCCGCATTTGTCAATTATCCTATATTTAATATCTGACCGCCACCAATCGGCCGAAGTTTACCAAAACTCGCGAAAACACGCAATGTGTAACGCGGCTTGATCAAAAACGCATCAGCCCTTTTCCGCCTTCGATATCAAGAAGGAAAAGACAATAGATCACACGCTGCCGGCCTAGTTCACCTCAAGATGTTTAGTTACTAAAGTTGTTCAATGCTATCAGCGTCCCCAACAGGGCGAAAACAGCTTGCGCAGGCTTCACCGCCGACTCAGTAGAAAGCACCAAATCCCTGGGATTCACATCAAAGTTTCGGGCAGCAAACAACCCATCAGCCGTTGTTAGATTAAACTCGAAAACAACCCACTGAGATTTTGGCCCGCCGCCGTTCAGCTTTATGTCGGACTGCTGATACTGCCGCAAAATCAACAACCCCTGAGGGTTTGCGCGTGCGTCCTGCAGACCACCAAGCAAAGATACAGCTTCCATTGCTGAGATGTCTTCTTGATGGAAATACACAAGTTCTTCTTTTTCGGTGGCGCCGACCGCGACGAAGTAACGCTGTTCCTCAACGACGATAATCTGATCGCCGCCTCTCAGAATTACATTTTTCTTTGGGTCTTCGAACAAGCTGTTCGCCGGAATGTCGTACCGTTTCTCATTGCGGATAAGGCGTACCACAGGATTCAGAACAGAATCGTGAATACCCCCGGCTTTGGCAAGTGCGGATAAAATCGAGACATCCCGACCGGTCAATGTGATCGGTCCCGGCTTACTTACACCAGATACCACATCCACGGAATTCTTTGTTCCGGGCAAAACCTCAATCTGAACCTGCGCCGACGGTGCAATCGGTGCCAGTTTTTGCTGAATGACTTCGCGCGCCTGAGACGCGGTAAGCCCGCCAACCAAAATGCTGTCAACATATGGAACAAAGACCGCACCAGATGCCGATACCGGCGTCGGTTGAACTTGAACAAAACGTTGTTCCGGCCCAAGCAGCAAAGAGTTCTCCTGATTGTCCCACACTGTCAGAACGATCTGGTCTCCGGCCCTTATCAAATTGGAGCTGGGACCGACATCACGATTAAACCAGTGGTAATGCCCATCCCATCCTGTTTCAGGCCAAGTTGACAGCTGACCTACCGAAGCGCGTGTCACTTCTTCAACGGACACATCCTCTGGCAGGACGTTTGGCCCGATAACTTCGCCCTTAACCGCTGCACCGCGAGGAAGGCTGCAGGCAGTCAGCACGACGCAGCCGACGACTGCTAAAAGTAGTCCAAAATTGCGCCCCATCAACACTGCCTTCAAGTTCTTTGGCCACTTCATAACGTTATACAGACGCTCAAAACAGCAAAATGTTGTGTACTCATGCACGTTTTAGAAACTGTGTCCTACAATAACAACATCCCGTTATCTTGCTGTCATGTTTTTCGCAATATGTTGCTGGCGAACGTCGGCAAGAAAATGGGGATCACGGCTCTTGCCTCGGCACTCAACAGCAAATTTCCGCCGTCGGTAACCGACCCAGGTCGATTAAGAGTTGAACATCTAGGAATGCTGGAAATTCAGTGCTATAAGGGCGCCGAGTGGTATTTCTTTCATCCTTAGAACAAAAAGAATACAGGCAAAAAAATTTTAGCTCTGGCGCTTTTAAGCCGGGAAAAAAGGCCATGTTTTATAAACTTATCACCTCAATGACGCGCGCTCAAAAAGGCCATGTTTTGATGGCCCTTGACCTGTTCTGGTTGATCGCAGCTTTTGCTTTGGCGCAAATAGTGCTGACCAACGGGGGCGTGTCGATTTCCGAACTCTGGTCGTCAATGTGGTATCTTTTGTTTTTTGTACCGCTCGCCGCCACCGTCATCCATATGTTCGGATTACACCGGATTAAGCTAAACGCTTATGGAATGGATGACATTGCGAGCACAATCACTATGGCTGGCATGTTCGGGCTCGTCGGGTTGTTCATGACGCTTGTCAGCGGGCCGAAATCCAGCGTCGATGCCCCGACATTGGTTGTGTTCTGTCTGTTGTTTTCAGTCATGTCCGTTTACGGGCGCATTTTGCTCCGAAAAGTCGTTCTGCGAATTTACTCAAGCGAAAAAAAGCGCAAACGTGTGCTGATCTACGGGGCCGGCCAAACCGGGCAACAATTGGCGGCCGCACTTCAGACCGACGATGAGTTCGAAGCTGCCTGCTTTGTGGATGACAATCCGGCGCTGCAAAAACTCTCTGTCGCCGGAATGCGAGTGCATCCTCCAGAAAGCATTCCCATGCTTGTAAAACGCGTCGGGATTGAACGTATTATTCTTGCGATGCCCTCGGTCGAACAATCCGTGCGAATCCATCTTGCCAAAAGGCTAAGTACGCTGAATTGCGAAGTTCTGGCATTGCCGTCATTCGCAGACATGGTGTTGCGGGGAGAAGAGGCGCCGCGCATTGCCCCCGTTGAATTGTCCAGCCTACTTGGCCGCGACGCGCTTGAATCGGATTTGCCAGCTGCCAGCAGCGCTTACCAAAATCGTCGGATTCTTGTCACTGGAGGCGGCGGCTCGATTGGGTCTGAATTGTGCCGGCAGATTATCGGGTGTAACCCGTCTGAACTGGTGGTCATGGATCACAGTGAATTTGCGCTCTACAAAGTCGTTAAAGAGCTTGAAGGAATTTCGGCCGGTATAAAGGTCGTGCCTGTTTTAGGGTCAGTTACGCAGCCCGAACTCGTGCGTGATACTCTGATCACGCACCAGATTGACGTCGTGTTTCATGCAGCCGCCTACAAACATGTGAATCTGGTTGAAACGAATTGCTTCGAAGGGTTCAGAAACAATGTTCTGGGAACCCGCGTTGTAGCCGAAGAAGCCATCCGTGCAGGCGCCTCTCGGTTTATTCTTGTGTCCACTGACAAGGCCGTACGTCCCACGTCAATGATGGGCTCGACAAAACGAATGGCCGAACTGGTAGTTCAGGACCTCGCCACCCGCAGCCAGACAACCAAGCTTTCAATGGTTCGGTTTGGCAACGTTTTGGGTTCGTCAGGCTCTGTCATTCCATTGTTCGAAGAGCAAATCCGAAATAGTGGCCCTGTGACAGTTACGGATCCCGAAGTCACTCGTTATTTCATGACCCGTTCCGAAGCAGTTCGGCTGGTTCTGCTGGCAGGAAGTTTTTCGCGCGGCGGCGACGTGTTCGTGCTGGACATGGGCAAGCCTGTGTCGATCCTTTCAGTGGCCCGACAGATGATCCAGGCCTCTGGATTCTCGGTGCGCGACGAAACCAATCCGAACGGCGACATCCCAATCCTTTTCACCGGACTTCAGCCGGGTGAAAAGATGCACGAAGAATTGCTGATTGGCAGCGACATGTTGACGACACCGCATCCCAAGATTCTGCGGGCTCAGGAAAAGTACTGGTCTGAACTGGAAATCGCCAACGCATTGCAAGACCTACGCAAATCCATAGATAGCCGGGATTCGGAGCTTTTGCGTGCGACCGTGCTTCGCTGGGTGGAATCCGCAGATTCCGAGTCAGAGATACTGACCGTTGTCGGCGAAAGCTGATCAGGCCCCGTAGTAGTCTCGATACCAGTCGACAAATTTGCCAACGCCAGTCGCAACTGGCGTAACCGGGCGCTGATCTGTTAATTCCTGCAACAAATCAGCCGAAGCCCACGTTGCCGGAACATCGCCCGGCTGCATCGGCAAAAAATTCTTCTCTGCCTTCTTGCCGATTGCTTGTTCAATCGCCTCAACAAACGCCATCAGCGGAACAGAGTTCCCATTGCCGATATTCACCGCACGCCAAGGCGCGACTTCGCTCAGACTGTCAATCTCGCTGGGTGTGTCACGGATTGCCGGCCCTGACGGTACGGCCTCAATCAACGCCACAATCCCATCCACCAGATCGTCGATATAGGTAAAGTCGCGACGCATGTCGCCGTGGTTGTAAATATCGATCGCTTGGCCAGCCAAAATCGCCTTGGTAAATTTAAACAACGCCATATCGGGTCGACCCCACGGACCATAAACCGTGAAAAACCGAAACATCGTAGTCGGCAGGTTGTAAAGATGTGCATAGGAATGGGCCATCGCCTCATTCGCCTTTTTGGTCGCGGCATAAAACGACATCTGCATGTCCACCTTATGCGTTTCCGCATAAGGCATCTCTGTATTCGCCCCATAGACAGAACTGGTCGACGCCAGCAACATATGCTGCGGCGGATAGGCCCGTGCCGCCTCTAACAAGTCAAATGTGCCGATCAGGTTCGCCTCAACATAAGACCTCGGCTCATCGATCGAGTACCGTACTCCGGCCTGCGCCGCCAAATGAATAACCACATCCGGGCGATGCTCTTCAAACAGACGCATCAACAGCCCCGGCTCTTCCAAACGTCCGATCACGGCCTGAAAACCAGCGTTTTGCAACAGGATCGAATGACGACGCTCTTTCAGAGCCACATCATAATAGTCGGTCATCGCATCCAGACCGATCACTTTCCATCCGTCCTTCAACAAACGACGCGCCGTGTGAAAGCCGATAAACCCAGCGGTTCCCGTAACAAGAGCGGTACGTTGTGTCATGGCGATGTCCTCAAACCGAAATTACCTGCTACTCATCTGACAGCAGACGCTGATCCGCAACCCGTAGCGTCTCCAGTTTCAGTCGTTTTGCAAAGCGGGTCAGCCGGAACAGTTTCTGATCACGATCGGATCGACCAAACAGACCGCCGGTTTGCTCCCAATATCCGGCATCGTCAAACCTGACACGATGAAAAAGCGCGGTGGCGCTAAACAGGAAAACTGACGGCACAATCCCTTGCCCAATCAGCGATTCCGCCTGTGATCGAACAGATTTACGTTGCCATCGCCGGCCGGCTACAACCTTGGCGACATGGGCATTCCCGGGCATCTGCTTAAACCCGTCGGCTGATCGAACAATTGCCGCAAGCGACCCGAAACTACGGTTTTGACCCTCGGAATACCCCTTGGACAGGCGCCGTAGGATACGCCGCACGTCACCCGGTAACGCGTCACCCCGAACCATATGCTTAAGCATTCTCTTGCGTTGTGCCGCGCGAAAGCCTTTCCACACCGATGTAATCTGCGTCTCTGGACAGTGCTTGCGCAGGAATACCGCCAGACTGGCGCCGATCTCGAACAGGTCGCGTGGCACGCGTGCATTGGTACGCTGTTTGTTTTCCAGATACCCGTGGTGTACTTCGGCCAGAGGGACAATGGCCGTCGCCAAACCACGCGCGGCCAATCGCAGGTTAAGGTCGGTTTCATCCAGATAATAATGAAACGCAGGATCAAACCCGCCCATCTCGGCCAGAATATCGCGCCGGACCGCCATATTTGTACCTTCGGTTTTGATCGCGCGCCCTTCGTTTGGGTGCAGAACGACGGGTCGGCGGGAGTCAATTGTAATAGGCTCCGTCGCCGCAGTCCGGTCAACGCTCTGCGCCGCCCATTGCATCGAAATACCGTTGCGACCGCGCACAAATCCACCGGCCGCAGCAACTTCGGCATCCGCAAACGGAGCAATCAGGTGAAACAGCCACCCGGTTTCCGGTACAGCATCATCATCGATAAAGGCCACAATTTCGCCTGCCGCCTGTGCAATCCCACGGTTGCGGGCGGCTGAAATATTGGCGTCGTGATACGGAACGGTCTTGATCTGATCTCCAAAGGGTAACGCTGCAACCGCCTCTAACCCTTCTGTATCCGTGACGACAATCACTTCAAACGCTTCATAGGCCAGCTGCGAAACCCCGGTCAGACACCGTTTCAGCGCCGCCGGACGTCCCCGACTGACCACCACAACGCTGACCGGGTGTGATGTCACGGCGTTCCCATCTCAGCCATCATCGCCTCGATCCGGGGCACGTCTTCGGGATTGTTCAGTTCCCAGAACTGACGCCCGCGCGCCTCAACTTCCACGCACAAAACCTGCCGTCCATGCTCCATGAACCGCAGTTGCTCCAGGCCTTCCAGTTTTTCTAGAGGGCCGGGCTTCCACCGTGGATATGCGCCCAGCGCGGCGGGGCGATACGCATAGACACCCACATGGTGAAACACCGGCGTCGCCGCATCATTGGAATAGGTTTCAGACGTGTAGGGAATCACTTCTTTTGAAAAGTAGAGCGCGTGGCAATCTTTGGTGAAAACCGCCGTCGTGCCGCCGACGCGCCCCGCCTTGCGATCTTCAATAAACCCGTTCAACGCCCGTCCGTCACAACGCAATACAGGTGTCGCCACCTCGGCCATCGCGTCATTGCGCAAGCCCGTTACCAGATCCTCGATGAACCAGGCGGGGGTCAAGGGGGCGTCACCTTGCAGATTGACCACAATATCAAACCCGCCCCCGAGATTATCAAATGCCTCAGCACAGCGTTCCGTCCCGTTAAAACAGGACGACGAGGTCATCACCACTTCGGCGCCAAACCCCTCTGCGGCGGCCCGTATTCGATCATCATCCGTCGCCACGACCACACGGTCAACACTTTGCACCTCAATCGCGGCTTCCCACGACCGTTGTACCAGACTTTTTGAAATCCCGGTTGCGCCTTTGAGTTCAGCCAAAGGTTTGCCGGGATACCGGCTGGATTGGTAGCGCGCAGGAATGACGATCAGAACGGACATCAGGCCTCCTTAAGGCTCACACCCGGAGCATAAGCGATAAAATAAGGGTTGGCGAAATCCTCTTTGCCATAGGTCAGCGTTGTGTGGTCATCAAACCGCACCACCTGTCCGCCCGCACCCAGCAACACGGCATGCCCTGCGGCTGTGTCCCACTCCATCGTGCGGCCAACGCGCGGATAGATGTCAGCTTCGCCAGTCGCAACAAGGCAGAATTTAAGCGACGAACCAGCGCTTTTGAAATCCGCGACGTCATATTTGGCGATATAGTCCTTGGTTTCATCCGTCAGGTGCGATTTCGACGCAACGACCAGCAATGCCGCATTGTCGGAATTGGCCACCTTCATTGGCGTAACATCGCCGACGGTGTCCGGATCAAACGCACCGGTTTCTTCAACCGCCTGCCCATCGGCCTGCGTGAAAAACATCCGGTTCTTTGCCGGTGCATACACAACGCCGCGCTGCGGAACGCCATTTTCGACATAAGCAATATTGACCGTAAAATCGCCGCGCCGATGTACGAACTCTTTGGTACCATCCAAAGGATCGACAATCAGGAATGTGTCGCCCTTTGCAGTATGGCTCTCGGACTGTTCCTCTGTGACCAGCATCACATCGGGGAAAGCGGCACGAAGACCGGCCGAAATCAATACATCCGCCGCTTCGTCGGCTGCCGTCACAGGGCTGTCATCGGATTTGACCTTCACGTCAAAATCATCGGAGTTATAAATATCCATTATCACCGCTCCGGCCTCGATGGCCAGCTTGCGAATGACCGGGATCAACTGGTCATAGTCCAAATCTCTTCTCCTTTAAGGGCTTTGGTTGAATTGCATCGATTTGCCCCTTATGCTTGCATGGTAAGGGATCATCAAGAATTCCCTGACATAACTGCGACAATCCGCGGACGGCAGAGGCGATGTTTCAACAATCGGTCCCCAGAACGACGATTCAGTCGGCAGTCAACATTGCCGAACTGGTATATCATTCCATCGTCAGAAACGTGCGCAAGTCGCACGGCAATGCGATTTTGTCGATCCTTATCAACATGCTTCAGGCGTTCATATTTGTGATCGCCTTTTACGTGATGTTCACCGTTCTTGGATTGCGCAGTGCGGCACTGCGTGGCGATTTTTTGATCTATCTGATGTCTGGCATCTTTCTGTTTCTGACTCACACCAAAACTCTTGGTGCTGTCGTTGGATCCGAGGGCCCAAGCTCTCCGATGATGAAACACGCGCCAATGAACACAATTATCTCGATTATCTCTGCTGCGCTGGGCACGCTTTATATTCAGGTGTTGTCGCTATTTGCCATTCTGTTCATCTATCACGCCGCCGTAACGCCGATCGAAATTGACGATCCAATTGGCGCGTTTGGCATGTTGTTGCTGGCGTGGTTTGCCGGAATCGGCATTGGTATGGTGTTGCTCGCTTTGAAACCGTGGTTCCCAACCTTTGTCAGCATTGCCAGCACCGTGTATCAGCGCGCAAACATGATCGCGTCGGGCAAGATGTTCGTGGCCAACACCTTGCCAACGTTCATGCTCAATATGTTTGATTGGAACCCGTTGTTTCACTGTATTGATCAGGCGCGCGGATATGCTTTCATCAATTACTACCCCCGTAACAGCACGATCACATACCCACTCGTTGTCGCTACGATATTGTTAATGCTTGGATTGATGGGCGAATTCTACACGCGCAAACATGTCTCGGTCAGCTGGGGCGCTCGGCGGTGATCCGATTCCTTTCTCTCCTTTTTGTGCTCTGCGCGTCGATTGGGCGGGCCGACTCTTTTCCGGCGCTGTTTGATGTGACTGGCGTGGCTTCAGACGATGTTCTGAATGTTCGCTCCGACGCCTCCGGCGCTTCGGACATTATCGGCACTTTGTCCCATCAACAGGCCGACGTCGAAATCATTGCAATCAATGACACCGGTACATGGGGTCAGGTGAATGCAGGTGAACGGTCTGGCTGGGTATCCATGCGATTTCTAAAGCGTCAGATTGATAATCCCGACTACCTTTTGGCGCGCGGGTTCGCCTGCTTTGGAACAGAACCCTTCTGGTCGCTCGACGTCACTCAGGGGCAACAGGCACAATTCTCTGAAATGGCAGAGCCTGACACACAGCATCCCGCGGGCCTGATGTTCAGATCCCACAATCATCCCGGCCGATATGCTATCCGGTTCGCCGAAAGCTCAGCTGTTCTGAGCCAGGAAGCATGCAATGACGGCATGTCCGACAGGGACTATGGGCTGGCCGTCGATGTTCTCTATCATAATGAAGGTGAGACGGCGTTGCTCTCGGGCTGCTGCTCTTTGACCTCGTACTAGGATTGCGCGCCGTCGGCATCGACCACACGCAATGTCAGATTGATCCGCCCTGCATCTGGTAACAGGCGCGACGACCCAAACCGTATGCGATCAACCCCGTGATAGGCCAACCGCGCCGCGCCGCCCATCACCACAACGTCGCCAGATCGCAACCAGACCGAGTCTGTCTTTCCGCCCCGCTCGGTTCCGCCCATGCGAAACAGGCCTTCATCCCCTAACGACACCGACACCACCGGCCATTGGAAATTTCCTTCATCCTTATCCTGATGAAGCCCCATCCGCGCGCCCTCTCCGTAATAATTGATCAAACAACAGTCAGGGTCACGGTCCAGCCTGGTCACATCGCGCCAAAGTCGCAGCACCTGATCAGGGATTGACGGCCATTTTGACCCATCGCTTTGCGTTGGTTCATATCGATACCCTTGCTGATCTGAAATCCATCCAACCCGGCCCGCGCTGGTCATCCGGACGCTCATGGGTTTGCCCCATCTTGTTACCGGTGCACGCATTGGCGCCTGCCTGACGACATCCCGTAATGCATCGATCAACGCCACCTGCGCGTCCGATGCCAAATACGTCTGAAACAGCGCGAATCCCCGAATGTTTAACGATGTGTTCATGGCTTAACGCCCCTCAATGACAAATGCGGGCAAAAATGGTGGAATTTACAACCAAACCCGGCGTTCAGACGCTTGCACGGGCATTTTGACCTCCCTATATACCCTCCGAAGCGTAGCGGCTTGCAAGGGCTGCTGCTAAGTGGATCGGGCACGGATGCCATAACGGGTCCGGACCTGATGAAATCGCCTTAATTTAGAAGGGATCGAAAATGAGCAAAGTAATCGGTATCGACCTCGGTACAACAAACTCTTGCGTTGCCATCATGGATGGTTCGCAACCAAAAGTGATCGAAAACGCGGAAGGTGCCCGCACCACCCCGTCAATCGTCGCTTTCACAGATGACGAGCGCCTTGTAGGCCAGCCGGCAAAACGCCAGGCCGTCACCAACCCGGAAAACACCGTTTTCGGCGTTAAACGTCTGATTGGTCGTCGGTTCGACGATTCCGATCTGGCCAAAGACAAAAAGAACATGCCTTTCTCCGTGATCAACGGCGGCAATGGCGATGCTTGGGTCGAAGCCAGAGACGAGAAATACAGCCCGTCGCAAATTTCGGCCTTCATTCTCGGCAAGATGAAAGAAACCGCTGAAAGCTATCTAGGCGAAGACGTCACGCAAGCCGTGATTACCGTTCCTGCATACTTTAACGACGCGCAGCGTCAGGCCACCAAAGACGCTGGCAAGATTGCTGGCCTCGAAGTGCTGCGGATCATCAACGAGCCAACAGCTGCCGCGCTGGCCTATGGTCTGGACAAAGAAGAAACCCACACCATCGCCGTTTATGACCTTGGCGGCGGTACGTTCGACGTGACCATTCTGGAAATCGACGACGGCCTGTTCGAAGTGAAGTCGACAAACGGCGACACATTCCTGGGCGGTGAAGACTTTGACATGCGCATCGTCAACTACTTGGCGGGCGAGTTCAAAAAAGAACACAACGTTGATCTGACCAAAGACAAAATGGCACTGCAGCGCCTCAAGGAAGCTGCCGAAAAAGCCAAAATCGAATTGTCGAGCGCGTCACAGACCGAAATCAACCAGCCGTTCATCTCGATGGACCCATCTTCGGGTACACCGCTGCACATGGTCATCAAACTGACCCGTGCCAAGCTGGAATCGCTGGTCAGCGACCTCGTCAAAGCATCGCTCAAGCCATGTCAGGCTGCGTTGAAAGACGCTGGCATGTCCGCAAGTGAGATTGACGAAGTGGTTCTGGTTGGTGGTATGACCCGCATGCCGCGCGTCATTCAGGAAGTGACCAAGTTCTTCGGTAAAGAGCCCCACAAAGGCGTTAACCCGGACGAAGTTGTTGCCATGGGCGCCGCCATTCAGGCTGGTGTTCTTCAGGGCGACGTCAAAGACGTGGTTCTGCTGGACGTGACTCCGCTGTCGCTGGGCATCGAAACTCTGGGTGGCGTTTTCACCCGCCTGATCGATCGCAACACCACGATCCCGACCAAAAAATCGCAAATCTTCTCGACTGCAGAAGACAACCAGAACGCCGTGACCATCCGCTGTTTCCAGGGTGAACGTGAAATGGCTGCCGACAACAAAATCCTCGGCCAGTTCAACCTCGAAGACATCCCGCCTGCCCCCCGCGGCATGCCACAGATCGAAGTGACCTTTGACATCGACGCCAACGGCATCGTGTCGGTTGGCGCTTTGGACAAAGGCACCGGCAAAGAGCAGAAGATCACCATTCAGGCATCGGGTGGTCTGTCGGATGACGACATCGAAAAGATGGTCAAAGACGCCGAAGAGAACGCCGAGTCGGACAAAGAACGCCGCGAGCTGATCGAAGCCCGTAACCAGGCTGAATCGCTGATCCACTCGACTGAAAAGTCCGTGGAAGAGCATTCCGACAAGGTCGACCCGACCACTGTCGAAGCCATCGAGCTGGCCATCGCAGCTCTGAAAGACGACCTCGAAAAAGAGGACGCCGCTGCTGACAAGATCAAATCTGGCATTCAGAACGTGACCGAAGCGGCCATGAAGCTGGGTGAAGCGATCTACAAGTCCAGCCAGGCAGAGGCCGGTGACGAGCCTACCGCTGCGGATGCCGGTCCAAGCGAAGACGACATCGTCGATGCCGATTTCGAAGATCTGGACGGCGACAAGCGCTAATGGCGCATCATCGGAACTGAAAATGGGGCCGGTCCGATTGCCGGGTCGGCCCTTTTCAGTCCGTGCCACAGGAGTAACCCATGGCAAAACGTGACTTCTACGAGGTGCTTGGCGTCAGCAAAGGGGCTTCCGCGGACGAAATTAAAAAAGGCTTTCGCAAAAAAGCCAAAGAACTGCACCCCGACCGCAACGCTGACAACCCCGATGCAGAAAGCCAGTTCAAAGAGGCCAACGAAGCCTATGAAATTCTGAAGGACGCCGAGAAAAAGGCGGCCTATGACCGCTTTGGTCATCAGGCCTTCGAAGGCGGCATGGGCGGCGGTCCACGCGGTGGCCACCCCGGTGGTCAGGGCGACTTTGCCAGTGCCTTTTCTGACGTGTTCGACGATCTTTTTGGCGACTTCATGGGCCAGCGCGGCGGCGGTGGACGTCAACGCGCGGCGCGTGGCGCTGACCTGCGTTACAACCTGCGTGTGTCGCTGGAAGACGCGTTTTCCGGCATGCAGAAAACCATCAATGTGCCAACCTCCATTCAGTGCGAAAAATGCACCGGCTCGGGTGCCGAAGGCGGCGCCGAGCCAACCACATGCCCCACATGTTCGGGTATGGGCAAAGTGCGCGCGCAACAGGGTTTCTTTACCGTAGAACGCACCTGTCCGACCTGTTCAGGGCTGGGTCAGATCATCAAAAACCCATGTAATGGGTGTGGCGGTCAGGGCCGTGTCGAAAAAGACCGCGCGCTGTCGGTCAATATCCCCGCTGGCGTTGAAACCGGCACACGTATCCGGCTGGCTGGCGAAGGCGAGGCGGGCATGCGTGGTGGGCCCACCGGCGATCTCTATATCTTTATAGAAGTTGCGCCGCACAAGATTTTCGAACGAGAAGGTCCAAACCTCTTTTGCCGCGTGCCTGTCTCTATGACCAACGCAGCTTTGGGTGGCGACATCGAAGTGCCCACAATTGACGGTGGTCGCAGCCGGGTCAAAATCCCATCCGGGTCTCAGTCGGGCCGCCAGATGCGCCTGCGCAGCAAGGGCATGCCCGCCCTGCGCGGTGGTGGTGCTGGCGACATGATGATCGAACTGGCAGTTGAAACGCCGGTGAACCTGACCTCTCGCCAAAAAGAATTGCTGCGCGAATTCGAAGATCTTTCAGAAGAGAATAACCCCGAAAGCAGCACATTCTTCAGATCGGTCAAGAATTTTTGGGACAGCATGAAGGGCTGAAACAGACCCGTTTCAGTGACTTTCTGAACGGACTTACAGAAACGAAAAAGGCGCGCCACAACGGCGCGCCTTTTTTGCGTTTATTATGATGGGTACTAGTCCAGAACGGGCGCCAGCATATACATCGCCTGCAATGCAATGCCGGGTGTCAGGCTGGGAATTGCCTCTTTCAGCACCTGCTGCATTTCGCCAGTCGAATACAAATTCGACAAAGCCCGGTCTACAACCAGACGAAATTCGGAATCGCCACGTGCCATTGCAAGACCCTGCTTCTCGACGGTCAGGATATCAGTCGACATCTTAAACTCGGCTGCCTTTTCGCTGTTGGAATAAAGCCCAACCAGAATGGATTGATCGGCAAAATACGCGTCGATCTCTCCTGCTTCCATCGCCTTCATACCGGCGTCATGCTCAACAAAACGCACGACCTCGGCCACCACGGCGGCCCCTGTCAGCGAATTCACCAACGCAGTTTCCGTGGTCGTGTCACGGCGCACGCCAAGCTTTTTGCCTGCCAGATCCGAGAACTGTTCCGCTGCGTCTTTACGCAGCAAAAGCGACGTACCATCAACAAAGGTCGGGATCGAAAAATCTACCAACGCGCGACGTTCAAGGGTGATCGTCGCGGCACCGCAATGCAAGTCAACTTCGCCACTTGCAACTTTTTCAAACCGGTTGGCGGCATCAACCGGAACAAATTGAACATCCAGATTTTCAAGCTTCAGGTGATTGGTGATCGCCTGCGCCACTTTTACGCAAAGAAGCGGTGTATAGCCCGCAGGCTCACCAGAGTCGAACCGGTAAGACATCGGTGCGGCATCCACCCGATACCCCAGATTAAGCGTTTGCGTCTCTTTGATGCGCTCAAGGGTCTGCGCAGTCGCAGGGGCTGTAAAAGCCGCCATCGCGAGAAGGGATAATAAAATGGTCCGCATGAGAAAATCCTGTCCAAGTGTTTTGGTATTGTGTTCTGGAGTTGGGCCAAAGTTTCCCACCAATGCCGGGTGCCCACAAGCCCCTACTCAACGTTAACGCGCTTTTGCGCTCATCCACCACACCGACGCGATACCGACATAATACCGACGGTGGGCCGACGCTTGATCTGGCGTTAACGTTTTCTCGGGTTAACGTTTCTTTCACCATGATCCGGCACGCTTTCGAATATGTCGGATAATCAGTCATTTTCGGAAATGCCCCTGCCCTTGTTTGATCAGGACGAAGCCCCCGTGACGCCACTGCCAACCGGCAAGCTTCCCTCGTATATTGCCGATCACCGCAAACGTCTGCGCGAACGTTTCCTGTCCGGTGGTGCCTTGGCAATGCCCGATTACGAACTGTTGGAACTGGTTTTATTTCGCGCCATTCCCCGGCGGGACGTAAAACCGCTTGCGCATAACTTGTTGGAAACATTCGGGGATTTCAACGGCATCATGTCTGCTCCTGTGGCACGCCTGCGCGAAGTGAGCGGCGTCGGAGACGCTGTGATTGTCGAATTGAAAATTATCGAAGCATCGGCCCACCGGCTCGCCCGGTCCAGAGTGATGCAGCGGCAGGTGCTGTCAGGTTGGGATGCGCTGCTGGACTATTGCCATACCACCATGGCGCATCGTGACATCGAACAATTCCGGGTTTTGTATCTGGATACCAAAAACACTCTGATCGCCGACGAAGAGCAGGCACAAGGCACAGTCAACCACGTCCCGGTCTACCCGCGTGAGGTCGCAAAACGCGCTCTGGAATTGAATGCCAGTGCCTTGATTTTAGTGCATAATCACCCATCCGGTGACCCCACCCCGTCGGAGTCTGACATCAGCATGACACAGCAGATTCAAATGGCCGTACAAGCGTTGGGGCTGACCCTTCACGACCACCTTATCATTGGAAAATCCCGGGAATTGAGCTTTCGGTCAGAAGGTTTGCTTTAAGTTCACCGCACCCAAATCTCGACGCGCCGGTTGACCTGACGCCCCCACGAGCTGTCGTCACACGCCATTGGCATTGCCTCACCAAAGGCCACAACTTCCAGATTCAAACGCTCAAGGTTCGCCGTCTCCGCCGCCGAAATCACAGCATCCCTGACAACCGCGGCACGCTTTGAGGCAATGTTTCGGTTGGCTGTTGCTGGACCTTCCCCGTCAGAGAACCCCACAAAAACAAGCCGCCTCGCATCGTAAATGCCCGCTTCCAACGCTCGTGCGAGCTGCTGAACGTTGGAACGTGACTGAGCGTCCAGGCTGGTTGATCCTGTCTGAAATCGAAAAGACGTGGTCAATCGATTTAAGTCTGACAAGAAGGTTGTCATGCGCTGCAGTTCATCCAGCGGCACTTCTGAACCCGCCGATGAAATTGCATTGGCAAACCTGTCACCTTGCAAATTGATCGGAACCTCCTCAGGCGACTGATCCACAAATCCAGCCCGCCGGATCACAATCTGCGCTGAAGGGCTTCTGGTGTAGGACAGGAAATCCCTTGCCAGTTTTGGTAATCTCCGGGCCGGGAAATACAAAAACATCGGTGCATTCAAAGGATAGTCTTCGGTTTTGATCGTGCGTCGCGACGCAGAGAGCGAAAATCCGCAACTACCTGTTAACATCAGTTTTTTAGTCGCCCCGGTTTCGGCATAGCTGGCGATTCCAATTGAAAACGGGTCCCTTCGTACCGCTGAGATTAACGAGATATTTCGGTCATGGCGCACGATGTCTTCCGAAAATGGCACCCTCGCGCGTGCCATAAGCTGGTCTTCAACCGCCTGCGCCAACCCGGATCTCGGATCAATCAAATGTGTGGTTATTGGCGCATTGGGCCCGCCAAATTCCTGCCAGTTGGTGATTTTTCCCGAAAAGACACGCGCCAGCTGTTCGAGTGAAATCGAAGTCACAGGATTGCTTGCGGACACCACTGGCACCATGCCGTCCAGCGCAAGAACCCGGCTGCGATTTGCCTCTGTCATGTCGCCCAATCCGGCTTCAAAACCCAACTGGGCCTCGCGCGGACGTATCTCACGCAAGGACATGGCAATGTCGGCCTCATCGGCCAAAAGATCTGCGAATCCTTCGTCAGAATTGCTGGCATGGAACCGAAACCTGGCCCGCTTCTCACCTGTGTCAATGGCGATAAGGTGATATTCAAATCGGGTAACCGTGTCACCAATACGTTCGACGGAATACCCTTCTCTAAGCGCAAATGCCTCAAGCAGGGCTGGCATGAGCAGCTCTGCCATTGTCGATGATCCTGATACAGAAATATCGGCGACATAATTTAGCAGGTTAGGGCAACCCGGCCCCTCACACTGAACGCCTGTGCCGTCGACGGTAAGTTCGCCATACACCGTATCGACACGGTAAAGCTCGCCGTCAAAACCAAGCAATGTGCCGGTGATTTCCACAGCGCCATCATGAGACGTCAGCGTCACATCCTGTGCGACAGCAGAAAATCCGTTCAAAAAAAGGAATAGTGCGGCGATAATCGCCGCACGAAATTGAAACATGTCTGTTCCTGACTTGCAGACTTTAATTCTGCGCGATTGTCAGGTCTTGGAGAAGGTTTTTCAACACCAGAAATTCACCTGCGGCGTCACAACCGGGCATTTCGAGGTTTAGATCGTGAACAACTGGCACTTTTCCGATCTGAACTTCAATCGACTGTGCTTCAATCCGCTTGCCACAGTTTCCCGCGTCAATTTCCGCCTCGACGGTTACGTCTACGGAACCTATGTTTTTGGTCGTTCCGGTCGGGAATGTGTAGACTTCGGCTTTATAGGCCTCGGGTACCGAAGTGTCGCCCATTCGGGTATGAAACCCACCGGCTCCTCCGGAAACAGCCGTCACGCTGCGCGGGGAACCGCTCCAGACATGGCCTTCGCTACCATAAGCCGCTCCGAACTCCCGCGCGTGCAGTTGCATTCCGCCCTCGCCCTTCCATTGAACAACGGCGCGGTCGTAAAATGACAAGGTATCCACTCGGATTGATACAATTGCGCCATCGCCATTTGGAAAAGCCGCCGCAAACAAGGCGTTCTCGGCCAAAGCAGGCACTTTGAGTTTCAATGTACTGTCTTGCCCAACCACTTGCGTAAAACGCATGCCTTCATGGTGAAACGTTACCCGCTCCCCTGACTGGCATGGTGCGTGCAACACAAGCTCGACCATTGCGGCTGCAGCCGGGCTGGCCAACAGCTCACTTTTGCATCCCAGCGCGGGCGCAGTCTCTTCCTGAGGCAAAAGGCCGACCGGCGCGTCTTTTGAAACGACAAGAACGACAGGCAGTTCCGGCAGGTTTGCATGGGTCACGTTCTCCTGAGGCATAGACGGCAGCACTTTGGCCGATCCTGCCTGAGGCTTAACCTTAGAACCCGGGAGGCTGACATTTTCCGCCGCGACAGAATTCAACAAATTCGACGTTTTTGGCAAAACCGGGGCCTGGCTGGCCTCACTGCTTTGCATAAAGAATCCGATGGATATAGCGACCGAGAATGTTGCTCCGGCCAGAGCATATCTTCGGTACACGTTTTTAACATTTGACATTCCGCGCTCCAAACCAATCGCTGCCCCTCGGAATGTGGTTTCCCATTAAAAAAGGGCGCTCATATGGCGCCCTTTTGCTCATTCTCTGGCTCTTGATCTTAGCTCAAGCGGCCATGACAATGCTTGAACTTCTTGCCGGAACCACATGGGCAATTCTCATTTCGCCCCGGATTTCCCCATGTGGAAGGGTCATTTTCGTCAAAGCCGGCAACCGCTTCATCCTGAGCTTCCTGTGGTTGAGCGGCTGCAGGTCTTGCGCCTGCATCCTTGAGCATTTCCTGTTGCTGCGCCATCTCAAGAGCCAGACGTTGCTGTTCTTCGTCGGTCATCGGGCGGATACGTGAGAGTGTCGTTGTGACCTCTTCGCGCAAGCTGTCGAGCATGTGTTCAAACAACTGGAAAGATTCATTCTTGTATTCGTTCAGCGGATCACGCTGTGCGTAACCACGGAAACCAACGACAGACCGAAGATGTTCCAGCATGAGCAAATGTTCGCGCCACTTGCTGTCGATTGTCTGCAACAAAACCTGCTTTTCAACCATGCGCATGGCCTCGGGTCCGAAGCCAACGGCCTTTTTGGCCATCATTTCGTCGCTCGCCTTTTCAAGACGTTCCCGGATATCTTCGTCGTCGACACCTTCTTCATCGGCCCATTCAATGACCGCCACATCAAGGCCCAGCTTTTCTATACACGAAGCATAAAGCCCTTCTGTGTCCCACTGGTCTGCATATGACTTGGGTGGCATGTGCTGATCGATCAAATCTGCAATCACATCATGGCGCATGTCCTGGGCGATTTCAGAAAGATCTTCGGCATCCATGATTTCGCGGCGCTGGTTAAAGATCACCTTGCGCTGATCATTCATCACGTCATCGAATTTCAACAACTGTTTACGAATGTCAAAGTTGCGCCCTTCGACTTTGGCCTGTGCACGTTCCAGAGACTTGTTAACCCAAGGGTGAACAATTGCTTCGCCTTCTTTCATGCCCAGCGTCGAGAGAACTTTGTCCAAACGCTCGGATCCGAAAATGCGCATCAAATCGTCTTCAAGGCTCAGGAAGAACGAAGAGCGACCCGGATCACCCTGACGACCTGAACGGCCACGCAGCTGATTATCGATCCGGCGGCTTTCGTGACGCTCTGTGGCCAGAACAAACAGACCACCTGCTTTGATCACGGCTTGCTCGTCGCCCTTATGATCGGTTTCGATCTGTGTGCGAATAGCTTCATGGTCGCCGTCTGGATTTGCGGCAATCGCTTCCAGAATCTTAAACTCGACATTACCGCCCAGTTTAATATCGGTTCCGCGACCCGCCATGTTGGTGGCAATTGTAACGGCAGCCAATTTTCCGGCATCGGCAACAATCTGGGCCTCTTGCTCGTGCTGACGCGCGTTCAGAACATTGTGTTTGATGCCCGCAGTCGTAAGCAGCTCACTCAGAAACTCGGATTTGTCGATCGACGTTGTACCAACCAGAATTGGTTGACCTTTGGCGTTGGCCTCTTTGATCGTCTCAACAACTGCTTCGAATTTCTCGCGGCCGGTACGATAGACAGCATCGTCATCGTCAACACGCGCAATCGGACGGTTGGTTGGAACTTCCACAACGCCCAGCCCGTAAATTTCGGCAAATTCGTCAGCTTCGGTTGCGGCGGTTCCGGTCATTCCGGCCAGTTTGTCATAAAGGCGGAAGTAATTCTGGAATGTGACCTGCGCCAATGTCACGTTTTCAGGCTGAATGTCACAGCCTTCCTTGGCTTCGATGGCCTGATGAAGCCCATCAGAAAGACGACGTCCGGCCATCATCCGTCCGGTAAATTCGTCAATCAGAACGACCTGAGAATCGCGCACGATATAGTCTTTGTCCCGCGTGAACAGCTTGTGCGCGCGCAGGCCCTGGTTCACGTGGTGCACAATCGTCGTGCTTTCAGGATCGTAAAGCGTTTGTCCCTCTGGCAACAAATCGCGTGCGCGCAGATGCTCTTCGAGGAATTCATTACCTTCATCGGTGAAGGTGACGTTCCGGGTTTTTTCGTCCAGCGAGAAATGCTCGTCCGACAGGTCCGGAATCAGTTTGTCGATAGCGACATACAATTCAGAACGGTCCTGAGCGGGGCCAGAGATAATCAAAGGCGTCCGGGCTTCGTCGATCAGAATACTGTCGACTTCATCAACAATGGCATAAAAATGCTCGCGCTGAGACATCTCGCGCAAGTCGCTTTTCATGTTGTCGCGCAAATAGTCAAAGCCCAGCTCGTTGTTGGTCGCATATGTCACGTCACAGGCATAGGCCGCGCGCTTTTCGCCATCGGGCTGTTGTGGATAGACAACCCCGGTGGTCATGCCCAAAGCAGCAAACACATTTCCCATCCAGTCGGCATCGCGACGAGCGAGGTAATCGTTTACGGTGACAACGTGCACACCTTTGCCCATCAACGCGTTCAGATAAGCCGGGAACGTCGCAACGAGCGTTTTTCCTTCACCCGTCTTCATTTCCGAAATGTTGCCCTGATGCAGGAATATGCCGCCCATCAGCTGGACTTCAAAAGCATGCAGGCCAAGGGCGCGCCGCGCAGCCTCTCGGCAGTTAGCAAATGCTTCTGGAAGCAGGCCATCGAGACTTTCGCCACCTTTGGCGCGCTCAGAAAGCTCTGCCGTTTTTGCTTTGATCTCTTCGTCCGAAAGTTTCTCAAATTCGGGCTCAAGCGCCGTGATCTTGGCCACGATAGGGCGCGTTGCCTTTACCATTCGGTCGTTCGGCGTTCCGAATACCTTTTTGGCAAGTTTTCCCATTCCGAGCATATGACATTGTCCTTCGTTGACGCTTGTGTGAGAGGCAGTTGCTTGCCGACCCGACGCCCTGCTCCTACAAACGAACAAACAGGCGGTTTGCCTCAGCCTCAAAGCGATGTAAGGGGCGTCAGTAACAGTGTCAACGCCGCCAGACCGCGCGGCCTAAGCCAAGGACCAAACGATGTCGAAACACCTCAAATTATTGCGCGCGGTAGCCGTGTCCATGCTTATTGCTTCGCCATCGCTGGCAGAAGACGCACCTGACATCTCGACAGTCGTCGCTGACGTCAATGGTCAGGCGATCACACTTGGCGAAATGATCGCGGTTCGGGCGGCGCTTCCGGAACAATATCAGTCATTGTCGCCCGACGTGCTATTCCAGGGCATTCTGGACCAGCTGATTCAACAAACAGCTCTTTCACAAGAGTTGGACGGTGTTGTGCCACAACGGGTGGAAATTGCCCTGAAGAACGAACGCCGGTCTTTGTTGGCTGCCGAAGTTCTTCAGGAGGTGATTGTAGAGAAATCACCCACTGATTCAGACATTCAGGCCGCATATGACGCGCAATTCGCGGATTTCGAAGGCGCTCCTGAATTTAACGCATCCCATATTTTGGTGGAAACCGAAGAAGAAGCGAATGCTGTTAAAGAAAGCCTGGCAGCCGGTGCAGACTTTACCGAGACCGCCATGGAAAAATCAACAGGCCCATCCGGACCTTCCGGGGGATCACTTGGTTGGTTTGGACAAGGGCAAATGGTGAAGCCCTTTGAAGATGCAGTAATGACCCTTGCTGTTGGTGCCGTTTCAGAACCTGTTCAGACACAATTCGGATGGCACCTGATCATCCTGAATGACAAGCGCAAACAACAGGCACCGTCATTTGAGGAAGTCAAAGATCAGATTTTTTCCGACCTGCAAACAAAAGCCGTTGACGAATATGTTACTGAGCTAACCAGCAAAGCGACAATCGACCGAAGCGGTTCAGAGCAATTTGATGCCGACATAATTCAACGCAGCGACCTGCTTGCTCCAGAAAACGCTAAGGACTGACACATGGCAAAGATCCAGCACATCTCGCCTCTCGCCCCCGAAAAATTTCCCGAGTTGCCAGTCATCAGAGGCGTTGAATTTGCCGCTGTTGAGGCCGGGGTAAAATATCAGGGACGCAAAGACGTGATGCTGGCCCGATTGGCATCGGGAACAGCCCTAGCCGGTGTTTTTACAAAATCATCGACCCGGGCTGCACCCGTGTTGGACTGCCAATCGAAAATCGGTTTGGACAGTGATGACGGTGCCGCAATTATCGTGAATGCCGGGAATGCAAATGCCTTCACTGGGAAAAACGGGACCGACGCAACTTATGCTGTCACAAGCGCGGTTGCGGACTGTCTTGATCTACCGGAATCGCGGGTGTTTTCGTCGTCAACCGGAGTGATCGGTGAGCCACTGCAGCACTCTCGCATCACGTCAAAACTGCTGGAATTGAAAGAAAACCTTTCCGACGCTGCTATTCAGGACGCCGCCGACGGCATCCGAACAACGGACACCTTCGCCAAGGGCGCTGGGATCGAAATTAGTCTCGACGGACAAATCGTTCGGATTGCCGGAATTGCAAAAGGGTCCGGCATGATCGCTCCAGACATGGCGACGATGCTGGTGTATATATTTACCGACGCCAGGGTTGATCGAGACGTCCTGCAATCCATGCTGTCGGAATTGACAGAAACTACATTCAACAGCATCACCGTCGATAGCGATACGTCCACATCTGATACATTACTGTTGGCAGCCACTGGCGCGTCTGAGGTCGAAGTTGGCGCAGAGTCAGCTGCATTCCGTGACGCATTGCATGGTGTCATGCTTGATCTGGCGCATCAGGTCGTTCGGGACGGCGAAGGCGCGACCAAATTTTTGGAAATCGAAGTGACAGGTGCAGCGTCACAAGAAGATGCGAAAACCCATGCACTTGCGATTGCCAATTCTCCCTTGGTTAAAACGGCTGTTGCGGGCGAAGATCCGAATTGGGGGCGCGTTGTGATGGCCATCGGTAAAAGCGGAGCCCCAGCTGACCGGGATCGGTTAGCCATTAGATTTGGCGACATACTTGTTGCAGAAAATGGCTGGGTCTCGCCAGATTATCACGAAGATGACGGCGCGTCCTATATGCAAAACCAAGACCTGAAAATTTCGATTGATCTTGGCTTGGGCAAATCACAGTCGACGGTGTGGACCTGCGATTTGACACATGGCTACATTACGATCAACGCGGACTACCGTTCATGAAAACGGTTCTGGTGTCTGCCGTCGTTCTTGTTGACGTTGACGGTAGAGTTCTTTTGGCACAGCGCCCTCAGGGAAAATCTATGGCCGGGTTGTGGGAATTTCCCGGCGGAAAAGTCGAGGCTGGCGAAACCCCGGAGGATGCATTAATTCGCGAACTGGAGGAAGAGCTTGGTATCAATACTTGGGAAAGCTGCCTTGCTCCGTTAACGTTTGCATCGCACAAATATGACGATTTCCATCTGCTGATGCCACTCTTTATCTGCCGAAAATGGGAAGGTACTCCGACTCCAATCGAGGGGCAAAAATTGCGATGGTCGAAGCCTGAAAACCTTCGAGAATTCAAGATGCCCCCCGCAGATATTCCGCTTGTCCCTATAATTAGGGACTGGGTTTAGAAAATTAGACTATATTTTGTGCGATTATGCTACATTTAGTGGGTTTTTGGGGGAAAATTAAACTTTTAGAAACGAAAATTTATACTAATCTAGAATTACTGCGGCATCGATAATGTTGAAGCAGAACTAACACCGACTATATCCACACTGTCAAACAACTGGGGAATTTTGACATGCTTAGGACTATCACGGTGGGCAGCAGTGTTTCCATCCAGGGAACCTTCGTAAAGAAACTTCGCGGAGGTAGAATCCTGGTACGTGTGGGCAAACAGATTTATTCTGGTTTTCCAATTACGTCGGAAAGTACCTGATATCCCACCAATTCACGGGAATAGAAATTGACAAGGGGCCGTTGTTTACGGCCCCTTTTCTATTTTAGGCAAGCGTACGCGTAACTTCTTCACGCTCGAAGATCTCGATAACATCCGCTGCGCGAATATCGTCGTAGTTTTCGAACGCCATACCGCATTCCTGACCAGATTGAACGTCTGAAACTTCATCTTTGAAGCGCTTCAGAGTTTTCAGTGTTCCTTCGTGAATTACCACGTTGTCTCTTAGCAAACGCACTCCTGCGGAACGGCGTGCGACGCCTTCTGTGACTAGGCAACCCGCGACTTTGCCAACACCGGAGACCTTGAAGACCTCTTTGATTTCTGCGTAGCCAATAAAGTTTTCACGAATTTCTGCAGACAGCAGTCCAGACGCGGCGGCTTTTACATCATCCACAAGATCATAGATGACCGAGTAGTACCGAATCTCGACGCCCTTCTGGTTAGCCGTGTTTCTGGCTGATGCATTTGCGCGAACGTTAAAGCCCATGATCGGTGCGCCGCTGGCTTCGGCCAGACCCACATCCGTTTCCGTAATGGCGCCCACACCGGAGTGCAGTACACGCACGCGGACTTCGTCGTTACCAATTTTCTCCATTGCTTGAACAATGGCTTCAGTCGATCCCTGAACATCTGCTTTGACCAGAATAGGCAATTCGGCGACGTTTTCGTCTTCCTTCGCCTTAGCCATCAGTTGCTCCAAAGTGGTTGCGGCACCCGCCGCAGCGCGTTTGTCTTTCGCAACCTGTTCACGGTAGTTAGCAATCTCACGCGCTTGTGCTTCAGTGTCGACCACGTTCAGAACGTCACCTGCTTCCGGTGTGCCGTTCAGACCCAAAACCTCGACGGGAACCGACGGTCCAGCTTCCTGAACGCGTTCGCCCTTGTCGTTGATTAGAGCCCGGACTCGTCCGTACTGTTCGCCTACAACAAAGATATCACCCTGACGAAGAGTACCGTGCTGAATAAGAACCGTAGCAACCGGGCCACGTCCAACGTCCAACTGGGCTTCGATTACAGCGCCTTGTGCGGCACGGCCCGGATTCGCTTTCAACTCAAGAATTTCGGCTTGAAGCGCGATGGATTCCAAAAGTTCGTCCAGCCCCTGACCGGTGATTGCAGAAACTTCGACGTCCTGAACTTCACCAGACATCTTTTCAACAATCACTTCATGCTGAAGTAATTCTGCACGTACTTGATCCGGATTTGCCGCAGGGCGGTCAATCTTGTTGATTGCAACGATCATCGGCACGCCAGCAGCTTTGGCATGATTGATGGCCTCAACAGTCTGCGGCATGACCGAGTCGTCCGCCGCAACCACAAGCACAACAATATCCGTCACCTGGGCGCCTCGAGAGCGCATCGACGTAAAGGCCGCGTGTCCGGGTGTGTCGAGGAAGCTGAGAATCGCACCGTCTTTGGTTTTGACCTGATATGCACCAATGTGTTGCGTAATGCCGCCAGCTTCGCCTGCTACAACTTTCGCTTCACGAATGGCATCCAACAAGGATGTTTTACCGTGGTCGACGTGTCCCATAATGGTGATGACCGGTGGGCGGGAAACAAGGTCTTCAACCTTGTCTTCGACATCTTCGATCACATCTTCAACGTCAGAGTCCGAAACGCGCACAACTTTGTGCCCGAATTCTTCGATGATCAATTCAGCGGTGTCCGCGTCAATTGTCTGGTTCTGAGTAACCATCATGCCCATTTTCATGAGCGACTTCACGACATCGGCGACTCGTTCGGCCATACGGTTTGCAAGTTCAGACACGACGATTGCTTCGGGAAGCTGAACTTCGCGAATCACCTTTTCACGCTCAACCGGGCCGCCCATTGCCTTTTGACGGGCACGTTCCTGTTTACGCTTCATTGCCGCCAAAGACTTTTGACGACCACCTTCGCCAGACAAAGCCTGGTTCAGTGTCAATTTACCCGAACGGCGTCCGTCATCACGACCTTTGCTGCGGTTCTGACGTTGCTCACGTTCGTTCTTGCGAGGCGTTGACGCAGGCAATGGTTTATTTGCCGGAGCACGTGAAGGTGCATCGTGTTTGGGCTTGGCAACCACTGCAGCTGCTTCGGCGGCCGCGCGTTTGGCAGCTTCCTCAGCTTCGGTGCGCTTGCGCTCTTCGTCTTCCGCTTTTTTGCGCGCGCGCTCTTCTGCTTCGCGCTGCTCGCGTTCTTTAATCTCGGCTTCCTGCCGGCGACGCTCACGATCTTCTGCGCGCGCCTTTTCTTCGGCGGCGCGTTTCGCAACTTCTTCGGCCTCACGGGCCTTCGCCGCATGAAGCGCTTTTAGCCGGCGTTCCATTTCCGCGTCAGAAATTCCAGCCGGACGGCGCGCGGGATCACCCGCGCCCTTAGCCGAATGTGCACCCGGCTTGGCCGCGCCTGGTTTAGGAACCACGACACGCTTTCGCTTGGTTTCCACCACGACATTCTTGGTCCGCCCATGGCTGAAGCTTTGCTTCACATTGCCAGGTCGGCTTCCACCGCGCAGACCCAAGGTTTTTTTACTGTCGTTATCGCTCATCTAGCTGTCTTTTCCTTCCCGGTGGCCCCTGCCACCGCAATTCCGCGTACGCCTTTTAATCTTTGGGCTTCCTCTACAACACGTTGAGCGAGTCCGCCAGACGCAAGCGCTCCATGTATCACAGTTTGTCTCCCAAATGCCAAACCCAATTCGTCTGCCGTTAGCCAGTCGATGTGTTTGCCCCCGTAAGGCGGACGAAGTTTGCTTTTTCCACGTCCTGAACCGTCTGATGCCTGCAACAGGATTTCCGCCTGCTCCTTGATCAACCAGTCTTTTACTTTTTCGTATCCAGCGATTGCGCTGCCTGATCTGCGCGACAGGCTGATCAGTTCAACGACCCGCCGGGCCAGTTGCTTTTCGACTTCATCGACCAGCCGCGTCGAAACTTTCACCTGAGTTTTGGCAGCGCGTGCGAAAAGCCCTTTGCCTGCCGCCTTTGATATCGCTTGCCGGTCAGCTGTCACCCAGATGCCGCGACCAGGTAGCTTGCCAGTGAGGTCAGGAAAAACCTGACCTTCAGGGCCAATTACAAAACGCACCATTCCACTGCACGGCGCGACCTTGCCGGTCGCGATGCACTTGCGTTCAGGCTGATCCGCCTTTTCTTTGGGTCGACCACCGCGTCCCATGTCAAGCCTCTGAGGCCTGAGATCAGGCCTCAGCCTCCTTTTCGCCGGTTTCTTCGCCGTCTTGTACTTCTTCTTCAGCTACAAGATCGGCTGGATCCACCCAGCCCAAAACGATCCGCGCTGTCATTACCAAATCTTGTGCATCTTCCAGGCTTAGATCGAATGGTTCGAGAATACCGTCATCTTTGACGCGCTCGCCATCCACGGTTGTCCAGCCGCCCGCAAGCTCCCAATCGGCGCAAGTTGCAAAATCTTCCAGCGTCAGAACGCCATCTTTCGCCAACGCTTCAATCATCTGAGGCGTCAGGCCTTCAAATCCAACAAGGCTGTCTTCGACACCCAATTCGCGGGCAGCTTCAAGCGCTGCACGGTTCTGCGCTTCGAGGAAATCGCGCGCACGGGCCTGCAATTCGGCCGCTGTACCTTCGTCGACGCCATCAATAACCAGAAGCTCGTCAACTTCGACATAGCCCACTTCCTCAAGATTGGTGAAGCCTTCGGAAACCAACAACTGTGCAAAGAATTCGTCCAGGTCCAGTGTGCGCATAAACAGCTGAGTGCGCTCTTCAAACTCTTTCTGGCGGCGTTCGGATTCTTCGGCTTCGGTCATAATGTCGATGTCCAACGCCGTTAGCTGAGATGCCAAACGCACGTTTTGACCACGGCGACCGATTGCCAGCGACAGTTGCTCATCAGGTACAACAACTTCGATTTTTCCGGCTTCTTCATCCAAAACCACCTTGGTGACTTCGGCTGGCTGCAAAGCGTTCACGAGGAATGTTGGCTGATCTTCATTCCATGGAATGATGTCGATCTTTTCGCCCTGCAATTCGTTTACGACGGCCTGAACCCGGCTACCACGCATACCAACGCAGGCGCCAACGGGATCAATTGAACCGTCGTATGAAATCACGGCAATCTTGGCGCGAGAACCCGGGTCACGGGCAACTGCCTTAATGTCGATAATGCCGTCGTAGATTTCAGGCACTTCCATTTTGAACAGCTCGGCCATGAATTCAGGCGCTGTGCGGCTCAGGAAAATCTGTGGACCACGTGTTTCCCGGCGCACATCTTTGATAAAGCACCGGATACGATCGTTCGGGCGATAGCTTTCGCGGCCGATTTTTTCATTGCGACGCAGAATGCCTTCGCCACGGCCAACATCAACGATGACATTGCCATATTCTTCGCGTTTGACGACGCCGTTGATAATGGTGCCCGCGCGATCCTTGAACTCTTCGAACTGGCGATCCCGTTCGGCTTCGCGCACCTTTTGCAAGATCACCTGTTTGGCAGACTGCGCAGCAATGCGACCCATCTCAACTGGAGGTACTTCTTCGACGTATGCATCGCCAACGGCAGGGGCTTCCATGTACTGCTTGGCCTGCTCAACAGTGAACTCAGCCTGGTAGTTTTCCAGCAGATCGTCTTCTACAACTGTACGCACGCGCGTAAATGTCGCCTTGCCGGTTTTGCGGTCGATTGCGACACGAATGTCCATCTCGGCGCCGTACCGCGACTTTGCAGCGCGCGCCAGAGACTCTTCCATCGCTTCGATGACCAAAGAAGGGTCGATCATCTTTTCGCGGGCCACGGCCTCGGCTGTCTGGAGCAGTTCCAGCTGGTTTGCAGAGGTAATTGCCATCTTTATTCCTCCTCGGACTCTTCAGTCTCGATATCGTCAAATTCGTCTTCATTCAGGATGCCAGCGTCTTTTCGTGCTTTCAGCATCTCTTTGATCAACTCGTCGGTCAGCACCAGCTTGGCATCTGCCAGCCAGTCAAATTGCAACCCGACGGTTACCGGTTCGCCTTTGTCGACAATGTTGATCAGCACTTCCTGGCCTTCAACACCTGCCAACACACCTTTAAACCGCTTGCGTCCATCAATCAGTTCATTGGTTTCGATTTTGGCGTCATAGCCCTCATACGTCTCAAAATCTTTGAGACGCGTCAGAGGGCGGTCAATGCCGGGGCTGCCAACCTCCAATACATAGGAGTCTGACAGCGGGTCTTCGACATCCAAAGTCGCACTGACAGCGTTAGAAATCGCCGCGCATTCATCAACTTCGATCCCACCACCGGGCTGTTCCGCCATGATCTGCAGGGTATGAGTATTGCCACCCATCAGGCGCAAGCGCACCAGTTCGAACCCCATGTCTTCAATGACAGGGGTTATGATGTCAGCCAGTTTGCGGTCAATCGCCGCTTTGGCAATAAGATCACTCATCTACGTGTTCCAAACACAAAAAAACGGGCGCGCGGCCCGTCGATCTTTCCCGGTGGAGCGTCAGGTCAGGACCCGAGCGCGCCGCTGTTGTCAGGGGATATACGTCTCATTTACTGAGTCTGCAAGGCCGAACTGAAACGCCCGTTATGCGCGCCACCAACGCTCGGCCAAACGGGCGCTGTCCAGCGTTGACAGGTTGCCCATTGCTGCCGGACGAGCAACCGTTTTTTGGCTCGCAAAAACGTAATCCGCAAAGACAGGAACGCCAACGGGTCCCTCGTCTCGAAGTAGTTTTTGCAAGTCTTGATAATGCGTGCGCCGCCGGTTTGCGTTTAGTTCAGAGCGGGCGGACAGCAGTAGGTTTTGGAAGGTAGGATGTTGCCAGTTGCTTAGGTTCCATGGTGCGTTCCTGGAATAGTACGTAGACAGAACCCAATCTTCTGTTGCCCGGCCATGTGAATTGCTCATCTGAATAGCACTACCTGCGTGGCCATTTTTGCTGTCTACAGATAATCCAATATGTCCAAGACCATCCCGCAAAAAGTTCCCTGCGATGTCGGCATCTGGAAACGCATATCCAGACTGAACCAGTGCAGCCCTATCGACGCCGGATTTTCGCAAATGAAACTGCGCTTTGTCCGTATCAAACGGAACTGCAGAGATATCTTTGGAGAAATACTGGTTGGCTGGGCCGATGGGCGTGTCTGCCGCGACCTGGCCAAAATCGCTCAGGATCGTCTTTAGAAACTTTTCCCGATCGACACCGTGCCTGAGCGCCTGGTTCAAGTGAAATTGATCTGATTGCGAGACGCCAGCCTGCATTGAGAACTGATAGTGCTGGTTGCCAGACACCCGCGATACATTCACGCCCCGCGTCGCCGTCAATTGCGTCGCAAAACGGGGCGGGACTTGACCAATCACATCAACGTCGCCATCCAAAAGCACGTCCATGCGTTCCCGGTCGGTATCCATGTTGACGATATCAAGTTCATCAAAAAAGCCCGCTGCAGAACCTTTGTAATGCGCGCTGACCCGCCGAGCCATCAAACGTTTACCGGGCTCAAAACTCTCAACTTTGTAAAGTCCGGTACCGATTCCGTTTTCCATCGCCAGTTCGACCAGACCAGCCGGATAGATGATCAGATGATAGTCGGCCAACAAATAGGGAAAGTCTGCGTTGGCTGCTACCAGATGAAACTGAACCTGATGATCCGTTACTTTTTGCAGACCTGTGACAGACGATAGCAACGGCCCGGCAGGCGACAAATTCCCTGCGCCCATGTGCACGGCCATCGATTCAAGCACATCATCCGCACCAAACGCCTTGCCGTTGTGGAATTGCACACCTTTGCGCAGATTGAATGTCCAGACACGGGCGTCGGGGCTGGCTTCCCAGCTTTCCGCCAGCTCTCCGCGCAAGGCACCGTCCGCACCAACTTCGGTCAGGCAATCGAACACCGCTCCGTGGGCCGCGATCATCATGAACAATCCGGCATGAGTCCGGCTGTCCCAGTTATGTGCGCGACGTCCACCAGCAACAGCGGCACGCAAAACCCCGCCTTGTTTGGGCGCCGCCATCAATGCCATTCCGGACGCAGCCAGCACACCAGCAGCTGCACCGCTGGTCAACAAGCTACGTCTGCTAATTCTCGACATTGATCCTACTCCAGCCAATTCCAAGCTAAATCACGCACAAACCAGACGGCCTAAAAGCTACTTTGTCCAGACGTTTTGCAGGTTGTGCGCCAATTCATCCATGATTCGAACCAGTTCAGAACTAATCCCGGGTTCGCTCAGCGCATGCCCGGCATTTCGAATCATACGCAAATCCGCAGCAGGCCAGAGTTCTGAAAGCTCAAATGCCGACCGGGGTGGGCAAATCATGTCATAACGACCCTGAACAATATAACCGGGAATATCCTGAATTCGGTGCATATTCTCAAGAATGTGCCCATCCGTTTCCAGAAATCCCTTGTTCAGGAAATAGTGGTTTTCGAGCCTCGAAAAAGCGCGGGCATAATCTGCAGGAGGCTCACCACCTGAACCGTTCGAATAGACCGATGCCAGTGCATTTTCCCAGCTGGCCCAAGCGCGCGCAAATCTCACTTCGGTCTCGCGATCACCCGAAAACAGTCGAGAGTGATATGCTGTTATCAGATCATCTCTTTCGTCTTCAGGGACAAGATCAATAAACCGTTTCCACGTTTCTGGCCAAAACTGGCCAGCGCCTCCACCATAAAACCAGTCCAGCTCGGACTGACGCATCAGAAACACACCACGCAGAACCAAACTCATTGCGTGATTTGGATGTGTCTGTGCGTAAATCAGCGACAAAGTAGCGCCCCAACTGCCTCCAAAAACGATCCAGCTGTCGATGTTAAGCGCGGCCCGAATACGCTCCATGTCCGCAACAAGATGCCATGTCGTATTGGCGTCGGTGCTGGCGTGCGGGCGCGAACGTCCACATCCGCGTTGATCAAACAGTATGATGCGAAAATACTTGGGGTTAAAATAGCGCCGCATTGCAGGGCTACAACCACCACCGGGACCTCCATGAACAACAATCACCGGAATTCCATCCGGATTGCCCGATTGTTCGTAATACACACTATGACAATCACCCACGTCCAAGCGCCTCTGGTCAAATGGTTCGACCGGAGGGTAAAGATAGTGCACTGCGCGCTTTTGGCCGGAGTTTCTGTCCATGTCCTTCCTATAAGGTTGAGACATCCCAATTGACCATGGATAAATCAAAATGCAAGCCTCTCAAACCACCGTTGATCCCGCCGAAGTTGCCAAATTCGAAGCGATGGCCGCCGAATGGTGGGACCCCAAGGGTAAATTTAAGCCGCTGCATATGCTTAATCCGTGTCGTCTCGACTATATTACGACGCAGATTGCGGCGGAATTCAATCGCAACTTGTCAGACCCTGAACCGTTCAGGGGGTTGCGATTGCTGGATATCGGTTGTGGTGGCGGACTGTTGTCCGAACCGATGGCGCGGCTGGGCGCGTCTGTGACCGGCGCAGATGCGGCGCCGCGGAACATACCCGTTGCTCAGGTTCACGCGGAACAATCCGGCCTGACGATCGATTATCGCCACACGACTGCCGAAGCGATGGCAGAAGCGGGCGAGCAATTTGACATTGTTTTGAATATGGAAGTTGTCGAACACGTCGCCGACCCGCAAAGCTATCTGACCGCATGTCAGCAGTTGCTAAAACCGGGTGGATTACATCTTTGCTCAACCATCAATCGCAACGCCAAAAGCTTTGCAGTCGCGATATTGGGTGCAGAATTCGTCATGCGGTGGTTGCCCAAAGGCACGCATGAATGGAACAAGTTCATTACTCCAGACGAACTTGTCGACATGCTTCAAAAATCCGGTGTGACAACCGTGGACCGCAAAGGGTTTGTCTTTAACCCTATTGCATGGAGCTGGTCGATTTCGGCGCAGGATTTAAGCGTCAACTACGTGACCAGCAGCTTGAAACCTGCCTGAATATTAGCCGTCGTCGCTCAACCGGACACGCAGTTCACGCAATATGGGCAGCGCGGACCTGACTCGCCGTTCGCCCAATTGTTCAACAATGTCGCTGACCAGCGGCGCAATCCCGGCCAGTGCCGCATCTCTTGCGCTGCGACCAGCCGGGCTAATCGCCACCATTTTGCGCCGGGCATCATCCCAATCCGGGCGAATATGTACATATCCGGCAAGCTCAAGTTTACCCAACGTGTTGGTCATGGCCCCGCGTGTGACGTGAAATGTTTTGGCCAGTTGTGCGGGGCTTCGCTCGGCGTGCACACGGTCTAGATGGTTCAGAACTGTAAAATGCGACAGCTCCATGCCCTTGGGCAGAACTTTGGACAGCCGGGATCGGGCAAGCTGATCCGCCATCAGGATCTCGCCAAACAAAGTAATCGCAAGGCCTTTGCTGTCGCTCATTCAGGGTCCGTCAACTTTTCGGTCATGTGCTAGGGCTGGCACCTTCTGCCGGGCTTTCTCAACCATATTCAGGTCGATATCAACATAGGTAATGCCGGGGGCCTCGCCGGCGTCAGAAAGAACTTCACCCCAAGGTGCAATAACAAGAGAGTGCCCATAGGTTTGGCGTTTCTGCCCGCGGCTGGCATTATGACGCCCCGTTTGGGCAGGCGCCAACACAAAACAACCAGTTTCGATGGCTCTGGCACGCAGCAAAATTTCCCAATGGGCGGCGCCCGTAACATGCGAAAACGCCGCTGGAGCAGTTAGAATTTGCGCGCCTGCCTTTGCCAAAGCGCGATGCAGATAGGAAAACCGCACATCATAGCAGATTGTCAAACCGACCTTACCAAATGGCGTTTCCGCCACGACAGCTTGTTGCCCGGGGCGATACCCGTCAGATTCGCGATAGGTTTCTTCTGGCGTGACCTCGACATCGAACATGTGGATTTTGTCGTATCGCGCAACAATCTGACCCAAATTATCGATCAGAAAGGACCGGTTGGCAAAACGACCGTCGGAATCTGTCGTCTTGATCGCAAGGCTGCCAATCAGAAGCCAGAGATCAAGCTCCCGGCATTGTGTTCGCAAAGCTGCTAGCGTTGGATCGTCGTTTTCTTCGTTTAGAACCGCCATCTGATGACTGCGGCTGGTCGACACGCAATTTGTCACCTCTGGTGTTAAGACAAACTCCGCCCCGCCTGCCTTGGCCTCAGCCAGCAGAGCGCCAACGTTTTCAAGGTTTTCCGCAGGGTCGTCAGACGATGTCAGTTGAAGAAGAGCAATCCGCGTTGTCATCAGGCGGCCAACAACGCATCAAGTTTGCCGGAACGCTCTAATTCAAAAAGATCGTCGCACCCGCCAACATGAAGATCGCCAATAAATATCTGAGGCACAGTCCGGCCCCCATTCGCACGCTGAATCATTTCCGGCTTGCGATCCGGATTGCGAAAGACATCGACTTCCGAAAAATCAGCGCCCTTTGTCTTCAAAAGCCGTTTAGCCGCGTGACAAAACCCGCAAAGCGGACTGGTGTAAATCTCGATTGGTTGCATTTCCATTTCCCCATGTATGCCTTGTTTGTGGGGGATTTATGCATCCTTTGCAACGCGCGCCAGTGTGATCACGCACACGTCACTCGCACGACCGACCAGACAAGCCCGGGTTGCGGCGGACAAAGTGGCACCCGTGGTCATTACGTCATCAACCAGCAAAACCGGGCGACCGGCCATGCGGTGCAGGCGTCTGGGATGAGGCTCAATTGATCCGGCCAGAGATTCGAAACGTTCTGCCAGACCCATCCCTTCTGTTGTTTGTGTGTGATGCGGCCGGATCAACAAATCCGGACAATGCGGTAAATCCAGTTCCTTCGCCAACGCCCGCGCCAACAAGGCTGCCTGATTGTATCGACGCGCGATCATACGGCGCCAATGCAGCGGAACTGGTGCAAGAATCATGTTTTTCTTCAGTATCGGGCGCACTGCATTTGCCATCCATTTGGCTGCAGGCATGGCTGTGTCCTGCCGATCGCCATGTTTCAGAGCCAAAACCAGTTTTCGCGCGGCACCCTGGTAAACCAGCGCGGACCGGCCCCGAACCCATGGTCGGTCAAACTTCATACAATCATCGCAATAAGCGCGATGGCCATCATCCTGACCGGGCAATGGAACACCGCAGGCATCACAAACCAAACCGCCAATAAACGGGGTCTGGGCCCAGCATTGTCCACACAGTCCATAATCGCTGTCCACATGCGCTCCGCAGCCCACACAACGAGACGGATAAACAACTCGCAAGGCTGTTTGAAACTTGTGAATCATCGCAGTATTGTCCGCATTATGCAGAACACCCCCCAGATTACAGACAGGACCGCATTGCTTAGAAATCGCGCACGCGCCGATTTGGATTCGGGCATGTTCTTGCATCACGCAGCCATCGAGGAACTTCAGGATCGCCTGACCTTGGTTAACAAGAGGTTTAAGAACCCAGCCATCGTCACTGGATTCCCGGATATCTGGCGCAAGTTCATGCCAGAGGCACGCGTTGTTGCCGACACTGACACGCTGGATTTGCAAGCCGGGGCGCATGACCTTGTGGTTCATGCGATGTCATTGCATTGGGCAAACGACCCGGTTGGGCAAATCATTCAATGCCGGCGCGCTCTCATGCCGGACGGGTTGTTCCTTGGGGCGGCTTTTGGCGGGCAAACGTTGCACGAATTGCGGGCTGCCCTGGGTCAGGCCGAGGTGGAGGTGACAAACGGAATGTCACCACGTGTCGCACCGATGGCCGAAATCCGCGACATGGGATCGCTGCTACAACGCGCCGGTCTGGCGCTACCGGTGGCGGATGCTGTGACACTGACGGCAACTTATGAAACGCCGTGGCATGTCATGCGCGATCTACGCACGATGGGCGAAACAAACGCATTAACCAACCGGTTGCGGCGCTCGACGGGACGTCAGGTTTTGATCCGCGCCGCCGAAGTTTACGTACAGGAATTCATGAACCAGGGACGCATTCCGGCAACATTCGAGCTGATTTTTCTATTGGGTTGGTCACCGGATTCCAGCCAGCCACGACCTTTGCGCCCCGGATCAGCAAACGCACGCCTAGCCGACGCGCTTGGCGCTTCAGAAACAAAATTGCCTGGAGCTTAAGGCCGTCGTCCAGACAAACATACGGACCAAAAATAGCTATGAATAAAGCCAAACGACCAGAAAACGCGCCCGCAGATCACCCACAGGTTCCACGGGGAAAAACCGGTGTTCTGATTGCCAATCTGGGCACTCCGGACGACTATTCTTATTGGCCCATGCGCAGATATCTGAACGAATTTCTGTCAGACAAACGGGTTATCGATTACCCGGCCTGGAAGTGGCAACCACTTTTGCAGCTGATAATTTTGACAAAACGGCCTTTTTCCAGCGGCAAAGCCTACGAATCGATTTGGGACAAAACACGCGACGAGAGCCCGCTTATGACGATCACCAGAAATCAGGCTGAAAAGGTTTCATCCGAGATGCAAACTCGGTTTGGCGATCAGGTCATGGTCGATTTTTGCATGCGGTATGGCAACCCTTCGACCAAATCCAAACTGCGCGAAATGGTGGCTGCCGGGTGCGAACGTATCCTATTCTTTCCGCTTTATCCCCAATATGCGGGCGCCACGACAGCAACTGCGAATGACGAATTTTTCCGCGCTCTGATGAATGAAAAATGGCAGCCAGCCGCAAGAACTGTGCCTGCCTATTCGTCACATCCTGTTTATATTGACGCGCTGGCCGCCTCGGTTGAGGCTGCCTATGCCAACCTCGATAAACGCCCGGATTTGTTGGTTGTTTCGTACCATGGAATGCCACAACGGTATTTGTTGGAGGGCGACCCTTATCACTGCCAATGCCAAAAAACGACAAGGTTGCTGAAAGAACGGTTGGGGTGGGAATCCACAGAGCTGACCACAACATTTCAGTCGCAATTTGGACCGGAAGAGTGGTTGAAACCTTACACTGTCGACGAAGTTGCCCGATTGGCACGGGAAGATGGCAAAAAGAACATCGCGGTCATTGCGCCTGCATTTTCCTCTGACTGCATCGAAACACTCGAAGAGATCAATGAAGAGATCAAAGAGAGTTTTGAAGACGCCGGTGGAGAGGGCTTTACCTACATACCTTGCCTCAACGATTCGGCAGGTCATATTCACGCGTTGTCGGAGATCATCTCTGAAAACTTGTGCGGTTGGGTCGAATAGGCGCGTACATCGCCACCTGAGATCATCCCTAAAAGTGAAAAAGGCGGAGCATTTGCCCCGCCCTTTCCGATCTTTTTGATAGTGAGCTGTTTACGCAGCAGCAGCAGCACCGGCAACAATTACCAGCAGCAGAAGCGGCACCCAAACACCCGAAGAAGAGCTGCTAGCAGCTTCTTCAATTACCGGGGGTTCAACAACCGGATCAGCCATCGAGCCAGCAAATGCGGTCGAAGCAGCAGCAGTCAACGCAGCAGCGAGAACTAGTTTCTTCATAGTATCCTCCAGAATTAGCCCAACGTCACAAATGAGGACGACGTTAAGCACCCAAGACTTACCTCGTGTCTTGTCTAAACAACAAAACCCCACAATTGCAAAGCCAACATTTGGCTATTCGGGGCCTTGTCGTGCAAATGTCGTCAAATTAGCAACACTTGAGTGCCCACTTTGGCCAATTCGAAAAGCTCAGAGATGTGTTCGTTATACAAACCAATACATCCGTTCGAAGACCGGCGCCCAATTTTGCGCGTGTCGTGCGTCCCGTGGATCCGGTAATATGTCCAGCCCAGATAAAGCGCGTGTGTGCCCAATGGGTTATCAGGACCCGGGCCCACATAGTCCGGCCATTCCGGGTTTCGTTTTTTCATAGACGGTGTCGGGCGCCAGCTAGGGCCGTCGACTTTACGCACAACACTGGTGCGTCCGCGTCTTGTCAAGTCTTCGGTAAGAGGAACTGACGTCGGGTACAGTTTGTAAACCGACCCATCCCCTGACCAATAATGCAGCGCGCGCGACGTGACGTCGACCAAAACGGCACCATTGTTCAGGTTCGAAAAATAGGGCTGCCATTCGAGGGACCGAAAGCTTGAAATGTTGCGGACTACTGCTTCGCCGAGGTCGCGCTCGACTTCAGTTGTGCCCGATTCGGTTTGCGCAAGCGCCGGGGTGCTCAGAAATGCGGCCCCGGACGCAAGAAAACTGCGGCGGCCGAATTTATGTGACCGATGATCCGTCATGTGACGCTCCAGAAAAACTGTGACTATGATTGCGCGACATTATTGCCAGAATGTCTCAGTCGCAAATCAATCAACCGTCATTGCGGCAAAGTCACGCCGAAGTGGGTTTTCAAGGCAACGTTATGCAGGTTAGACCATGTTCAAACATTTAACTGGTGCACGGAGACATCATGCGTTCGATTGCCCTTCTTTTGATTGCTGTTCTGGGTTTAGCGGCATGTGACTCGTCCGGGGGCTCAAGTGGCGCCAAGCAGTACCGAATCTCTTCGGGTGCGACCTCGAAAATCCAATATCGCGTCCTGGACTCAATTAATGTTCTGCGACAGGCGTCAGGCGCCGGTACGGTTGAGTTGAATGGTCAGCTGAATGCTGCTGCCGCTACTCATTCGCAGGACATGGCACTGCAAAACCGGCCCTGGCACTTTGGTTCAGACGGATCCAGCCCGCTGGATCGCGTTGCCCGTGTAGGATATTCAGGCAAGCTGGTCGGTGAGACCATTTCCGAAACCTATGAAACCGAAATGGAAACTCTGGCCGCGTGGATGGAACAGGAAGACACCCGTTCCGTCATTCTTGATCCCAGCGCCCAGGATTTCGGTTTCGCGTGGTTCCAGGAACGGAACGGCAAGATCTGGTGGACAATGGTGATGGGAGAGCGCGGACCTGTCTATGTGGCTGGACGTTAAGGGTAAATCGACACCAACGTTCCCTTATTGACCATCGCATAAACGTCACGCATCTCTCTGTCTGTCACCGCAATACATCCTGCGGTCCAGTCTTCTTTGCCGTTTCGATAGAGCTTCGGGCGCCCGTGAATAAAGATATCTCCGCCGGGAGACCTTCCTATCGAGTGCGCATAAGCCCGATCAGCAGCATTTGGGTATGAAATTCCAACTGACAGATAAAACTGGCTGTTCGGATTGCGCCGGTCAACATAATAGTCCCCTTCGGGCGTGCGACCGTCACCTTCGACTTGCTTGTGCCCCAAGGGCGCAAAGCCCAGGTCGACATCATATACCTTGAGCGCCTTGTCATGATGCATCAGGAACATCTTGCGGTCTTCTTTGTAGACAAGAATACGCGTTACTTCTGGTCCGTTGTAGGTTTTGAATTTCGAACAGCTTGCCAAAGTCACTGCCATAACCGCGACCAATAGTAGGTTCATTATACGCATCGACAGGGCCCCTTGTCCGTTACCGGCTTCTTTGATGGCGCGTTTATAGCAAAAAAACACCCGCTTGGCGCTTCACGCCTGTGTGAAAATTCACTGTCTGACAAATCGGGCAACCAGTTCGACATGCGAGGACCAGCGGAACTGGTCAACAACCTGTATCCATTCCAACTTATATCCCCCCCGCACCAATGTGGCTGCGTCGCGGGCAAATGTCACTGGGTTACAGGACACAAACGCGATGGCTTCGACCTGAGACTGTGCCAGCTGAGCAATTTGTGCTTCTGCGCCTGCACGCGGTGGATCGATGACAGCAAAATCGTATTTCAGATCGCCGGAAAAAATCGGACTGCGGAAAAGATCACGTGCCTCGGTTGTGATCTCTTTTAAACCGTTTGCCATACGCCAGCCAGCGTCCAGCGCATCCACCATTGCCTTGTCGCCTTCGACAGCGTGCATCTGGAAACGCGTTGATAAAGGCAGTGTGAAAGTCCCACAACCTGCAAACAGATCGAGCCCCTTTTCACCTTCTGTGATTGCCTGATCTACAGCCGAAACAAGTGCTGCCTCTCCTTGAGGTGTTGCCTGCAAAAACGCGCCCGGAGGCGGTACAACTCTGGAGGTTCCGAAACTCTGATAAGGCGGGTTTCGCGTGGTGATTGTTTCGCCATCCCATGTCAGACGCGCAAGGTTCAACGGTTCAGTTTCCTGCGCCAGGATCGACATCAACGGACCATCCAGCGGTTTGCCTCCGGTCACGGAGATATCCAGCCCCACTTGTGATAAGGTCGCCGTTACGCTGAGTTCGCCTTTGCGTGATCCACCAATGCGGGCCAGATCCGCTGCAATTTGAGCGGCCGGCATCAATGCCGGGTCCAACAGCTGGCAATCCGGGATTTCGGAAATCACACCAGATGCACGCCCGTGAAACCCGGCCATCGCCCCCTTTTTCGTGCGGCGCGCGGAAAAAACAGCCCGCCGCCGGGACTGGGCGGATGAGGTAACAATTGGACGAAGCTCGGCCTCCAGCGATTGTGCGGCCAGCGCTTGACGTACGACATCCACTTTCCAGTTGGCAACAAAATCGTCAGACGCATGCTGTAGCTGGCATCCACCACACGCCCGATAATGGCGGCACGGTGGTTTCACTCGGTCATCCGACGGCGTGACAACCTTCATGTCTGTCAGACGCGAACCATCAAGCGTTCCCGTCACAACCTCACCCGGCAGAGCCAGCGCTGCAAACACTGGCCCCGGTGCAATCCCGTCGCCTTGGTGGCCCAGTCTTTCAATCTCAAAATTGGTCATACCCGGCACCTACACTGGCGCCGGGTATGGGGTCAAACATCTACTCAGCAACTTCGTCGGCATTCAGAAACCCACCGGACTGTCTTTGCCAGAAACCTGCATAAAGCCCCTCTTTGGCCAGCAGTTCAGAATGCGTGCCCTGTTCCACAATCCGACCTTGATCCATCACCAGAATGCGATCCATTTGAGCAATGGTCGACAGGCGGTGCGCGATTGCGATCACAGTTTTACCTTCCATCATGCCGTACAGCGTTTCCTGAATGGAGGCTTCGACTTCGCTGTCCAACGCGCTTGTCGCCTCATCCAACAACAGGATCGGGGCATCCTTGAGGATAACGCGCGCCAAAGTGATACGTTGACGCTGACCTCCGGACAGCTTGACCCCGCGTTCGCCAACCTGAGCGTCGTACCCGGTGCGTCCATGCTGATCCTCTAGATCAAGGATGAAATCATGCGCTTCTGCCTTCTTGGCCGCTGCTATCACCTGATCCTGGCTGGCATTGGGCAATCCATAAAGAATGTTGTCGCGCACGGATCGGTGCAGCAATGAACTATCCTGCTGCACCATGCCAATCATATCGCGCAAACTGTCCTGTGTGACTTTGGCAATGTTCTGACCATCAATCATAATCCTACCCTGCTCCACGTCGTAGAACCGCAACAACAGCTTAACCAACGTCGATTTTCCGGCGCCAGATCGACCAATCAGGCCAATTTTTTCGCCCGGCCGAATGGTCAGCGACACCTGATCCAGCCCACCCGTTTCGCGCCCATAATGATGCGAAAGGGATTGAATCTCTATCTTTCCGTCAGCCATCCGAAGCGACCCGGCATCCCGATCATCAACAAGATCAATGGGTTGGGCAATCGTTTCCATGCCTTCCGCCACCACGCCAAGCTGACGAAAGAATGACGTCAACGCCCACATGATCCAACCCGTCATGGCGTTCAAACGCAATGTCAGCGCTGTCGCTGCCGCAACGACACCAACCGACGCCTCGCCCTGCATCCACAGCCAAAAAGCCCAGCCGACAACGGCAACAATCAGCAAGCCGTTCAGCACAACCAGCGTTACATCCATCAACGTGTAAATCCGCATTTCGGACTGAAACGTTTGACGTGAATGTTCAATCGCATCCCTGGCGTAATCCAGTTCCCGGTTATTATGCGCAAACAGCTTTACCGAATGGATATTCGTATAAGCATCCACAACCCGCCCGGTGACTTGAGACCGGGCGTCGGACGCAATTTTAGACGCTGGGCCAACCCGTCGAACCGTCCACGTGACCAGGCAGCCATAAAGGCCAACCCAGATCAGCATAGGTATCAACAATCGCGGATCAGCATCGGTCAACAAAATGCCTGCACCGATCAGGTAGGCAATCGAAAACGTGATTGCGTCAAAGACCTGAAACACGGCCTCACCAGCGGCGGGCGGCGTTTGCATTATGCGGTTAGCGATTCGACCGGCAAAATCGTTCTCAAACCAGCCAACGGATTGACGCAAAACATGTTTATGGGCCCGCCACCGGATCAACGTTCCCAGATTTGGCAGGACGGTATTGTTCAGCAACAGCACATCCAGAGCCTGAAGCGCCGGGCGCAGCACCAACACAAAGACGGCCACCGCAATGAATTCGCCCTTGTGACTGGCCCAGACCTGCCTCGGGTCTCCGGCCAGCAAATCCACAATGCGGCCCATATAGCCAATCAACCCAATCTCGACCGCGGCAACGACAATGGACATGATGGCTGCGGCCCAAAACACACGGCGAAAAGGCCGCATATAACGGGACATGAATGGCCACAAACGTGTCGGAGGCCGATCTTCTTCTTCATAGATGCAATAGGGGTCTACGAGGTTTTCGAAAAACTTGAACATGGAGGTACCTGAAACGTGAAATGCAAGATGTCATGGCGCGCCAACCGGCCCACACTAGCGGTCGAATGGGCTCAGCTGAACCAGATCCCGCGATACATTTTGCACCCTCCATCGTCGTTTGCCTTGTTATGCTGCAGCAGTCCTGAACGCGTGTCAATTTTTAAACGAGATGTTTGGTGGAGTCTTCTTAGGCACGCTCTGCCTGAGTGTCCGACGCCATAAAGGTAATTTCTCTCGGAACGCTGAAAAAGTTCGCTCACTCGCCGCAGGTTCTTTTCGGT
This sequence comes from Shimia sp., assembly GCF_039969785.1. Taxonomy (GTDB): domain Bacteria; phylum Pseudomonadota; class Alphaproteobacteria; order Rhodobacterales; family Rhodobacteraceae; genus Shimia. The sequence goes on from NZ_JBDVNC010000017.1 coordinate 122,996, forward strand.
TCGTTTGGCCAATTCAGGGCCAAGCTTCTGAACCCACCGGGACATGGTCGATCGACCAACTAAGATATCCTCCGCTGCCAGAAAATCGACGACATCTTGATAGGACAACGGGAAGCGTAAAGATCACCCGCGCGTCATTCCGGTTTTTTAAGGTTTGCTGGCCATGTTTCCAGCAATTGTGATGGTTATTGCAAATTTCATCTCATAGTGGATCGACTTCGGTAGCCGAACAGTCGAAAACTAGCATCAGAATTGTGGTCACGTTGAACTGACTTGATGGGATCAAAGCGATCCAAATTGGCAAGACGCGCCAAGTACTCAACTACTTCGTTCCACGCCGGGAACACAGATACGTTTTCTAAGGCCAGGAGGGTGGCATGCAAATTGACTTGAATTCAGACCTCGGAGAAGGTTTTGGACCATGGGGCATGGGCGACGATGCAACCATGTTGACGCTGGTAAATAGTGCAAACATAGCTTGCGGTGGACATGCCAGCGATCCAGAAACGATGTTCGAAACGCTAAGGCTGTCCAAACAGCACGGCGTGACTGTTGGCGCACATCCCGGCTACAATGACCGCGAAGGATTTGGCCGACGACTCATCCCCATGACTCCGTCAGAAATTGGCCGCATGGTCGCAGCTCAGATCGGCGCGCTGAAGGCCGTTGCGTCTTTGGTTCCTGTACCCGTGCGCTATGTCAAACCACACGGAGCTCTGGCAAACCTTGCTGCGCGGGATATGGATGTGGCGCAGGCCATCGTTGAAGCTGTCACAATGATTGATTCGGCACTCCCTATTCTGGCAATTTCGGGCACTTGTCTTGAACAGGCTGCACGGGCTGCAAGTGTTCCGGTCTATTCAGAGATTTTTGCTGATCGTGGCTATTTGAAGTCTGGACAGCTTGTACCGCGTGGCACCCAAGGCGCGATGATCCACGATGCCAAAGAGGCAACAGACCGCTTGATTGGATATCTGAAGACAGGCAAAATGCCGGTGATTGACGGCGATCCAATCAAACTGCTGGCGCATTCGATCTGTGTTCATGGAGACAGTTCAGGCGCAGTTGCAATGGCTCGTGAAATTCAACATCGCCTCACAGCAGAGGGCGTGCAGTTTCAATCATTTCTGAATCCCTGAGCATGCAAACGGCTTCCTTCTACCCTGTCGCAGACCACGCATTGCTGGTTCAGCTTGGATCTGAAATCAGTGATGCCCTGACGGCAAGGGTTTTGCAGCTTGATCAGGCTATCGCCGCCAACCCTCCCTTGGGATTGCGTGAAACTGTTCCGGCTTTCGTTAATCTCCTCGCAGAATTTGACCCGTTGGTAACCGACCACCACGAGATGGAAACCGCAATCCGAGCGCTGTTTGGTGCGGATGTAGGGTCGAAAACAGAAGGCGCCCAGCGCGAAGTTCTGATCTGTTACGAGGATGATCTGGCGCCTGATCTGACCGCTTTGTCCGAAGCAACCGGCATGACCCCGGACGCTATTACCAACATGCATCTATCTGGCGATTACACGGTCGGAATGTATGGCTTTGCACCTGGGTATGCCTATCTGTCCGGCGTTCCAGAACTGTTGCAAGTGCCGCGAAAACCCGCCGCCGTTCGCGGCATTCCAGCAGGGAGCGTTATCATCGCAGGCCCGCAATGCCTTGTTACGACCCTGACCATGCCAACCGGCTGGACGATCATCGGCAGATCACCAACTGAAATTCTTACAAATGACCCAGTCCGACCATTCCTCTTTGATGTTGGGGATCGCGTAAAATTTCGACGCATTGATCGGGCCACATTTGACAATCAGACCCTAGGTCGTGTGACATGAAGAAAGCGTCACTTCGGGTTGCATTTGCGGGCCCGCTGGTCACTTATCAGGACGGCGGGCGTCCGGGTAAGATGCGTTTTGGCGTGCCGGCATCGGGACCAATGGATCGTCTGGCACTCAAAGCGGCCAATGTCGCCTTAGGGAATCCGCCAAACAGTACAGCTGTCGAGGTTTCAATTGGCGGGCTGGTGCTAAAATGTACGGAAGGTGCCGTTTCGCTGGCAATCGCGGGAGGCAGTTTTCTGATCGACCGCGCTGGTGAACGTTTGGGCAATTGGACCGTTTTTGCACTTCAGAAAGGCGAAACGCTGACGGTTCGTGCTGGCAAAAAAGGGAGCTGGACTTACTTAGCATTTGCGGGCGACGTGATTGCGCCGAAATGGTTAGATCACACGGCGACCCATTCGGCATCTGGTTTTGGAGGCGGGCAGCTTATGAGCGGGGGCGACATTCAGGTCGTCAACGCACAAGTACGCGAAGACCGGCACGGAGACATCAGTAGGCCCGGTTTCCCTTCTAACGATCACAATATCCGCGTGGTTCAGGGACCACAGGACAGGTTTTTCAAAAAGGAATCCATCGAGACATTCCTGTCCCAAAGCTATGCCTTGACCAGTTCCTTTGACCGAATGGGAGTCCGCCTGTCCGGGCCGAAACTTGAACTTGCCGGCGCCTTGTCCATTCCATCCGAACCAATCCTCGTTGGGTCAGTCCAAGTGGCCGGTGATGGCGTTCCAACTGTCTTGCTTGCCGACCATCAAACCACTGGCGGATATCCTAAAATCGCGACAGTCATTACAGATGACCTTGATAAACTGAGCCAGAAACGAGCCGGTGATCACGTGAAATTTGAGCCGGTGTCAGCGGAAACCGCATTGCAAATCACACGAGCCAATGCAAAAGCGCGCACAACTTATCTGGCTGACATCGCAGTTCCCAAGGGTTCTTTGAGCCAACGCCTGATGCGGGACAATCTCATCAGTGGCGCCATATCTGCACACTCCGATCTTTAGTGAAAAGAAACGGAGTTAACTGAGAAATTCCTGCTTCACCGCCAGATACTGTGCAGCACCCACGACAGTATATTAGTGACACAAGGAAACCCGGACGCAATCGGTCAGCTCCAGCGGGGACAGATTATTACTTCTGTAGTGACCCGCCTTTCGGATATGAACATAGAGTCAAAACGTATCGATTCCAGCCCGATTATGGTTTCGGCATCCTGTCAGCACAGCGTCGGTATTGCGTCGGTGCCATTGGTGGGATTGTTGCACGAATTGCCCCATCAAAATACGGTACGTGCGCCGCTTAGCGATATAGCGAGGACAGCAACGCAGTGCGATCAAGCTTAAAGCCCGAGTCGATCCAGCGGGTTTCCAACAGCTTCAAAGCAGATCCGATGTCAGCGCCGGAGTGAGCGGGCATCAAATCTTCTGCTTTGACAGGGAATTCGGCTCGGCACCCACGCTCAACATCTGCGGCCGCGTTCGGCGGAAGTGGCATTTCGAAAACTGCTGCCCTAAGCGCTAGAATTGAAAGCGCCGTTTGTTCCCCAAACAAATACCCCAATGCTGCGGGTTTTTCGGTTGTTTCGATCCCACGTATCAGGATCGAAAGCTGTCGGGTTTGTTTTTTGGACAAACGCAGCGAATCTGAAACAGCTGTTCCGCCCAACACGGCAAGCCGACGCAGTGCATCGGGCTGAACCAGAAGTTCTGATTCAAAATGCACCAGAGGAGCAAGACCACGATCATCCGCACCTGTCAAAACGGCATTCACTACACCGGTGCTGCGCATCGCCGCCACAGCGGGGGCAGGATCCGGGGCGCTCAGCAGGCGCAACATCTCATATCCAAGACGTTCGCGCGACAGGGTATCGATCCCATCAATTTGCCCGGCGATCGCCGCAAGTGCGTCGGCATCCATGCCTCCCTCGGGATCACCGTACCACGCGTGAAACCGAAAGAACCGAAGGATACGCAGATAATCCTCGCGGATACGTTGCTGGGCATCATCAATGAACCGAACCCGCCGATTTACCAGATCGACCAAACCACCAAGCGGGTCGATAACTTGCCCGTCAGGATTCGCATAAAGCGCGTTCATCGTAAAATCGCGGCGGCGTGCGTCGTCTTCGACGCTTTGGGAAAACGCGACCACGGCACGTCGCCCGTCAGTCTCAACATCTTTGCGAAACGTCGTGATTTCATGCGCTATGTGATCAGAGACAACGGTGACCGTGCCATGATCAATCCCTGTCGGAATGGCCTTGAGCCCAGCGGCCTTGGCCAAAGCAACGACACGAGAGGGAGTTGCGTCGGTTGACAGATCGATGTCGTTCACCGGCGCGTTTAACAGCGCGTTTCGCACACAGCCGCCAACAAACAGCGCCTGAAAACCGGCCCCTGTCAACATCCGGCAAACGTCCTGGGTGGCGGGCGATCTGAGCCAATCACCTTCAACCTTCATAGACTGTGTATCCGGTCCGCTAATCCGCGCAGAATGCGCGCTGTTGCGCCCCAAATGTAGTAGGGTCCAAATGGCACGGTGAAATAGCTGCGCCGACTGCCCTGCCAACGGCGCGACTGGATCGAAAACCGAGCCGGATCTGTTACATGCGCCAAAGGTACGGAAAACACTTCTTCGACTTCACCGGGTTCAGGAATGATGTCAAATGCGTCTCTAACACGGCCCAAAACGGGCGTTACTGTAAAGCTGGTGACGGTTTCGTGGGTCGGCAACGTGCCCATCACTTCGACATTGCTTTCAGGCAAGCCAATCTCTTCGCGGGCTTCGCGCAGGCCAGCAGCGATGACATCCGCGTCACCTTCATCCTGTTTGCCACCCGGAAATGCAATCTGACCGGGGTGGTGTTTGAGATGCGAGCTGCGCTTGGTCAGGATGACATGTGGCACGTTTGCGCGCATCTCAATCGGGATCAGAACACCAGCCGGGCGCAGTTTACGCCCTGCAGGCAATACAACATCAGGGTTCAGATCAAAATCCGACGATGTCCCGGTTGAGCAGTTAAGCGCGCGCAAAAGAGGGGCAAGTGGATCAGCCACCATTAACCTCTGGCGCGTCTTTGCCAACGGTTTTGGGATCAAGATCGTAGTGGGCGCCGCAAAACTGGCAATCTGCTGTCACGCGGCCCTGGTCAGTTGTCATTTTCTGGATGTCTTTGACCGAATAGATCGACAGGCTTTGACGCACGCGGTCTTCGGAACAGGTACAGCCAAACTTGACCGGCTGGGCGTCATAAACGCGAGGTTGTTCTTCGTGGAACAGACGCACCAAGAGATCGGTTGGCGCCACGGTTGGGCCGATCATTTCGAGATCTTCAACAGAATCCAGCAAGATGTTCACCCGGTTCCAGTTCTCGCTGTCATCCTCATTCAGGATGTCTTGCGCCAGCAGAATGCCACCCTCGCCACTTCCGCCTTCTCCGGACACATGCGGTGACGCTTTGGGCATATGTTGAAGCATGACGCCGCCTGCGCGCCAATGTTCCGGCACACCGGGCTCAATGGATTTTCCAAACCGCAGCGAAAACCGGGTGGCCAGTTGCTCGGATTGGGCAAAATACGCCTCGGCGCACGCTTTAAGCGAACCACCGGTCAGGCTGGTGATGCCTTGATAGGGCTTCATGCCCTTGCCCTGATCAATCAGGATCGCAAAATATCCGGTTCCCAGCTGTTCAAACGGGGCGTCGTCGGTCAGGCGATCCGCGTCATAGGTCGCATAGGCACGAATCCGGGCCGGTTCGCCCTTGTCTGTGGGACCATAATAGTCTGTTGCGATCATGCGGACCGGGCCGTTGGACTGGACCTGCAATGACAGTTTCCAACGCAGCTCGATTGTTTGGCCGATCAACGCCGTCAGCAGCGCCATTTCGGCAACCAACGCTTCGACCTGAGGGGGATAATCATGCTGTTTCAGCACCCCCGAAAGCACGCCATCCAAACGGGCGACACGCCCGCGCATATCAGAATTATCAAGCTGGAACGGCAAAACGGTGTCATCCCAGGCAATTTTGGTTCCAAGAGTCATGGAGTTTCCTTATCGGCCTTTCTTTGCCATACCGCGACTATATAAGGGCGACAAGGGTAACAAAAAGGGGTGAATCCGATGATACCTCGGTTCGGACAACCACCAAGACGTGACATCAGATACAAGATGCGCCCTGGGGCCTATGCGGTTCTGCTAAAGGGCGATCGCATGTTGTTGACGTATCAGGATGAACCCGACGACGAATTTCAGTTGCCCGGCGGCGGTATTGATCCCGGGGAGTCTCCTGTTTCTGCATTGCACCGCGAAGTTTTTGAGGAGACAGGTTGGACCATGACAAAGCCCAGACGGCTGGGTGCGTGTCGTCGGTTTGTGTTTATGCCAGAATACGACATGTGGGCGGAAAAGCTGTGCACCATTTATCTGGCCCGCCCAGCGCACCGCATTGGCCCACCTTCCGAAGCGGGCCACACAGCGCATTGGGTATCAGTAGAGGCAGCGGTCGAATTGCTGGGTAATTCCGGTGATCGTTATTTCGCCAGCCAGTTTTTGCGCTAACCGCGAAATTCAAACAGGATTCCCGATATATCATCTGGGAATCCCTGACCGCCGGAATATGTGTCCAGTTGCCAGACAATCGCCTGAAGCATGTTCTCAAGGTCTTGTCCGGTCAGGTCCGCGACCAGTTTTTCCAACCCCTCTTCGCCCAGCATTTGTCCGGTGCCATCCGGGCATTCGGTTACGCCATCAGACAACATCATCAGACGATCCCCCGGGGCCAGCGTCACCTCAAACTGCGTAAATTCAGCTCCCGGGATCAGACCGACGGGCAGACCGCCGGGACCCTCTTGTTCGATCGAGCCGTCGGCGCGCTGCACAAGAGGATGCGGGTGACCCGCCTGTGACATCACAATGCGACCAGTTTCAAGGTCAACGTCGGCAAGAAGCATGGTGAAATAATGTTCCGTCTCCATCTCGCCTAGGGTGATTTCATTCAGGCGCGCGATGACTTCCCGGGGTTCAAGATGAACATGCGATCCGTCTGGCAGGGCTTGCATGGCAACATTCTGTTCGGGTGAGGAAGATGACAGGTAACCTGCCAGTCGCGCCGTGATCAGGGCAGAGCTGATACCGTGGCCGGACACATCGATGGAATACAGCCCGACGCGCGTATCGCTGATCCGGTAGTGGCCAACAAGATCGCCACCCACATGCCCGGACGATTGCAGCAACAAAGACACCGCCGCTGTGCCGAAATCCCGGAATCGGTCCGGCACCAAGGATTGCTGAAGCTTTTTGGCTTCGATCAAATCCATATCCAGCGAATCATAGACTCGTTGCAGTTCGTCCAGCGTGTCTGAAATCACCCGGTTCTTTTCGGTCAGCTCCCTTTGCATTCGCAATATACGCTCTCCGGCGCTGATCCGCGCGCGCAGCTCATACGCGTTGACCGGCTTGGTCAAAAAGTCGTCCGTGCCGGAGTCAAAACCTTGCGCCACCTCTGCCTTTTCGCTTTTGGACGTCAGAAGGATAAAATACCCATATTCATCACCGGGTAACGCCCTAAATTCACGACAGAATTCCAGGCCATTCATTTCTGGCATCATCCAGTCTGACAATACAAGGTCCGGCCGGGTGGTCTTGCATATTTCCAGTGCTTCCTGACCCGAAGACGCCTCGATAACCTCGTACCCGTCCCGTTTTAGTGAGACGCTAAGAATGCGGCGCTGAACACGTGAGTCGTCCACCAACAACACCCGACGAATTGCGCCGGGGTCGGCATTTTGAGCCTGTTCTGGGTCGCTGTCCGCAGCAGGAGACATTAGCAAAACTCGAGACCTTTTAATCGCTGTCGTAGGCGGTAATCCCGACAGGTCTAATGCATAGCCTGTTAACGACAGGTCAAACGTAAAATTGAGAATATTCAAATCCACAGTAAGCAGGTTTTGTTAATCAATTCTCGGCAATGATCCATTGATGACGGAGGTTTTCATGATCAACTGGGACCGTGTGAAGGAGCTTCAGGAGGAGATTGGCGCAGAGGATTTCGGCGAGGTTGTCGAATTGTTTTTGGACGAAGTCGAAGAAGTGATCGTTCGGCTGAAAACCAAGCCTGATCTCGCCATGCTCGAAGCGGATTTACATTTTCTTAAGGGCAGCGCTCTGAACCTTGGGTTTCAGGCGTTTTCCTTGCTTTGTCAGGCAGGAGAAGTGGCCGCCGCCAGCGGCAAGGCGGAAACAGTCGATCTGACTAAAATCCTGCAATCGTTTGGCGATTCCAAAACTGAGTTTCAGGACAAGCTGGCTGCGGCATGATCGCTATGGAACTATTGCGTTGTTAGGCCTTGGTCGTGTGATTGGAGGGGTGGAAGCCGTTGATCGTTCAACCGCGATGCCGCGTTCGGTGAGAAGGTCGACAACATCTTGATACGACAACGGACAACAAAGACACTTACGCGCTGCGCACAAGATGATGTCACGCGGAAAGCGGTAATGCCTAAGCGTGGATTTGTACGGTATATTTAACTTAAAAGCGCCAAGTTTGGGTAAGTGGGCTGACCAATGCAACTGTCCCTGCAAGGCAGCATCAAGATTGGAAAGTGGTTCGTCAAAAAACCCTATGGCTCTCGCACGATCACACCCCAGATCACGGCGCGCCGACGCTGGTTTTCGGAAAGGGCCTTGGGGGTTTCTTAAATCAGGCGCGGCGGCAGTTCAGATCACACGTTCTTCAATACCTGTTTTGGACATATTGGCCATCCAAAGACCAAACACGAATCACTGCGCCCTGTAATGTAGGGGTTTGCGCCGTCTGCTACCGGAGCTGAAATCCCTTCATCAAGGGATCGCGATCATCGACAAAGATTGTATTATGGCCAATGACGCGCGCCCAACCAGCGACGCTGGGCAGGATTGCGTCGAATTTGCCTAGTTTTGTGGTGCCCTCAATCCTGCAATCGAACGTCGTGCAGATGATGCTCTCATGTGTGAAATTCTGACCTGCCTTGAGGCGTCCGCGTGCGTGCAGTTGCGCCATGCGGGCAGAAGATCCGGTGCCACATGGAGATCTGTCTATTGCCTTTTCGCCATAAAAAACCGCGTTACGCGCATCAGAGCCTGGCTGTTTTGGCGCATCACACCACATGACGTGACTTACCCCGCATATACGGGCGTCTTCCGGATGTTTGGGAGAAAGGCTTTCTTGTGCTGCCGCGCGTACCAAGGGGCTAAGGCGTTGAATGTCGCTGACGGACATATGATCAAGGCCAGCCCAGTTTTCCTGTGGTTCAACTATGGCATAATAATTGCCGCCATATGACAGATCGATTTTCAAATCTCCTATGCCCTCAACAGCGATGATGACACCTTGGGCGTGAAGGTATGCGGGGACGTTGAACAGGCGCACTTGCTCAATATAGTTTCCGCTCTGGACATATTCGATGTCGACCTTGCCAGCCGGGGTTTCAATCGAGAGCTTTCCCGGTTCTCTTGGAACAACCAAACCTTCTTCTAATGCGGCAGTGACGGTCCCGATTGTTCCGTGCCCACACATCGGAAGACAGCCACTGACTTCGATAAACAGAACGCCAATTTCACAATCTTCGCGCGAGGAGGGGTATAGAATAGTCCCGGACATCACATCATGACCGCGTGGCTCAAACATCAGTGACTGTCGAACCCAATCGTGGTCTCGCTGGAAGATCTCGCGTTTTTCTGACATCGAAACGGATGGCAGCTGTGGCCCGCCACCGACAACAACACGCACGGGGTTTCCGCAAGTATGAGCGTCCACACAAAAGAAGGTATGTCTCAAAAGTCAAACTCCGGATTAAAAACGCTCGATGCGATATGGTGTTAGGTCAATATGTGGAGGTTTTTCGTCAATGATATCTGCAACAAGCCTGCCTGTGGTTGCGGCTTGTGTCAGGCCAAGGTGACCATGTCCGAAGGCGTGGATGACATTTGGGACATTCGGCGAACGCCCGATGACGGGAAGGCTGTCTGGTGTCGCAGGCCGGTGCCCTGACCACTTTTCACCCTGGCTGTCATCCAGATCGGGAAGGTACCGTTTTGCGAGCCTAACCAATGCGTCGGTGCGTTTGTGATTGGCTACGGAGGAAAGCCCTCCAAATTCCGCTGCACCGCCAATGCGAAGGCCCGTTGAAAGTGGTGTGGCAACAAATTTGCGTTCTGCAAAGATGATTTCGCGAGTGACGTCTATGCCCGGCGCCGCAATGGTAGTGTTGTATCCCCGTTCGCTTTCAAGCAGCACGCGGTCTCCTATTGTGGCTGCCAGTGATTTGGACCAGGCCCCAGCAGCAATCACGATCTGGTCGGCCTCCACCCGTTTACCAGCGTCGCATTCAATCTGTAACCCAGTCTGTGTCGTGGTGATCCGTTTGCCTGAACCACGAATGACCGTGGCCCCAAGGCGTAATACCGTTTCCAAAATACCGTTGTGGATTTCTATCGGATCCGATACCTGAGACCATTGCGGTGTGAACATCGCTTTTTTGACAACCGCTCCAAGGGCGGGCTCAAGTTGGCGAGCCTCATCGCCGCTCATGGGAACGCATTCAATACCGTGTTTACGCTTGAGGTCCCATTCAGCCGCATCGGCATCAAAGGCTGCTTCAGTTTCATATACGGTCAGGGCGCCATAATTATAGAGTTTGTCTGACAGACCTGTATTCTCCAAAAGGGGAGTAAGATCATCATAGGTGCGCGCATTCAAAGCTGAGAGTGCGCTGGCAAGTCTCTGCATTTCTGAATGGGTGCTCACCTTTGAAAACCGGATCATCCACGGAATAAGTTTGGGTGCATGAGCCCACCGTAGACTTAAAGGACCAAGCGGGTCCAACAGCCATTTCGGAATTTTGAGAAAGACGCCCGGCGTAGAAGCAGGTACAATTTCTGTCACGGCGATCCCACCCGCATTCCCATAAGATGCTTTGTCGGCCTTGGGATCGGGGTCAATAAGGACCACTTTGTGCCCGGATTGCTGGACATGCCAAGCGCAGGCCAAGCCGACAATTCCAGCGCCGATAATGGCTACCTTTTTTTGCTTCATGAACCTGTCGTCTCTCAAGGTGAAAGTCCTGATCCAATTCTACACTGGAAAATTTGATTGACAACTGTAGATTGGATCCAGTTTAAAGCCGAAGCAGGATCACGTCTGAGTTTCTACGGTGTAGAACCAAGAATACATAGTTTGATCAGTTCTGATGACGCGTGCCCGCGCGATAAATGGCGCTATTCAATGAACCGGTTTGGGACATGAAATTGCACTTTTGACCTCGAAAGGAATAATAATGACTATCTGGAAAGGCGTATTTCCCGCCGTCACAACAAAATTAAACGAAGACGGCAGCGTCGACATCAGTGCTACACAATCCAGTATAGAACGGCTCATCGAGAACGGCGTTTCTGGGATCATTGTTCTGCCGATGTTGGGCGAAAACGCATCCATGGAAATGGAAGAGCGCAAAGCAATTATCAAGGCTGCCGTAGAAACTGCCGGGGGGCGTGTGCCGGTTCTTTCCGGATTGGCCGAAACGACACTGGACCGCGCCAAAAAGTCTGCAAAAATCTATCAGGACTGCGGCGCACAGGGTTTGATGGTATTCCCTAGCCTTGGCTATCGCACCGATGATCGCGAAACCGTCGCGTGGTATAAAGGTATCGCCGCAGCGACACCGTTGCCGATCATGATCTATAACAATCCCATTGCTTATGGTGTTGATTGTACTGTCGATGTTTTGAAGGAACTGGTCGATCAGCCCGAAATCATCTGCATCAAAGAAGAAACAGGAGATATTCGCCGCGTAACGGACATGTATATTGCCTTTGGCGATCGCTTTAGCCTGTTTTGCGGTGTCGACGATCTTATTGTTGAAAGTTGTGCACTTGGCGTGACGGGCTGGGTTTCGGGCATGACAAATGCTTGGCCTGCTGAATGCGTTAAGCTTTTCAATCTGTGTCAGGAAGAAAACTATTCGCAGGCCCGCAAGCTGTATCAGGTTCTGACACCCTCGTTCCATCTGGATACAGACGTAAAGCTTGTTCAGTATATCAAGATGGCGGAACACCTCGTTTATGGGGCTCCAGAATGGGTGCGTGCGCCGCGATTGCCGTTGATCGGCGCCGAGCGTGACTCGGTAATTGCCACCATCAAGGACGCCATCGAAAAACTGAAAACACTCTGATCCGTTTTACAGTGTTAAGGTTTTGAGGTGCAGGCGGATCCTAGTCCGGTAACTGCCTGTCCTTGCGCCTTCGTTGGTTTCTTGACGGCAAGAGCCTACACGTCGCCTGGCGGGCATCACGTTCCGAATTTTCGGTGTGGTGGCGGAGCTCTTTCGGGCCAATGTTTCATATGGCGGTGCGCGTACAATTATGGCACTCTGACTATTGGATCCAAGAGTCAGAGTGCTGGTAGACGCAAAATGAAATCCGAAACTCATTTGAAAAAGGCTCACCGCATCAAGCGGCAAAGCCTTCCTGAAATCCTCGCGGAGTCCCTCAGAGAGCGTATCTTAAACGGTGAATTCAAGCCGGGAGAGGCGTTGATCCAAGAAGCGCTTGCGGAAGAGTATGAATGTAGCCGGATGCCGGTGCGCGAAGCGTTTCGCCAGCTTGAAGCGGCCGGGCTTATTGTGACAAAAGTTCATAAAGGCGCAGTCGTGGCTGCAATGCCCGCGGAACAGGCTATGGAGTTGTTTGAACTCAGAGCAACACTTGAATGCATTTTGCTGGAACATGCCATTCCAAACATGACTTCAGAAGATCTGGATGGTGCCGCGCGGGTCCTTGGTGAGCTGGACAAGGCATATCTTGAAAGAGACATTAACGGTTGGGGCGCCTTGAATTGGGAGTTTCACAGAAAGCTCTATTTGCCGGCCAAACGTACACAAACGCTTTCCATTGTGCATGGAATAAACCTACAGGTAGAACGCTATATTCGTCTCGAACTTTTGATCAGCAAAACATTCGAAAAGGCGCAGAGAGAGCATAGCGCGCTGTTGAAAGCTTGCCGGGACCGCGACTCCGAAACTGCTTTGAAGCTGCTCAATCAGCACATACTCGAAGCGGGGGAAAGCCTGGTTCAGTCTTTGGAAGAAAAAAGCAAACCCAGCTGAAGCGACCCAAATGAGCCGCTAAATGCGCCGAACAAAACGTGGGCGGAACGCTTTTTGGCAATAAATATCAGCTAAGTACGAAACTCAAAACGCCCGCTTGAGACCGTAAGAAAGCTCAAACGTCCTGAAAGGCGTGTAGATCTTTTATCTGCCCACTAGATCCGTCTGAATTCTGCAAGTTCGTCCCCTTTTGATTGCGATCCAGAGGGCTGGTGTCCGCGCGTCCTGCTTAAGGTGCACACCACCAAAAGCAAGGCTTGCAGAATTTTGCTTGACTGGCCGTAGATTGTCATCAAAGCTACTGGATACAATTATACAAAAAAAATCCAATTGTTCTTTTGCGCGTTTGTGGGTGGCTCTGAGTGACTCGGAATACTCAATCCTCGGCGTGTCAGGAACAAAATGCGGAAGGGTTGAAAAAAGAAGAGCGCTTCCGATCGTGGCGCACGTGGAAGTGAGGGTTGTGAGTATTTTCGGATGCATCGCGACCCCGGTCCGAACGCATCGCGCAGTCGGCAACCAAATAAGTATGACCACGTAAAATGTTCACAGAACCAGTCTGGAAGGACACATCAAATGAAAATCAGAAACCGTATCTTAGCGGTCTTATCCGCAACCGCCCTATTCGGTACGACACAAACCGCGCTTGCAGAAAGCAAGCTGAATATGGCGAACGAATATGCCGACTCGAGCTTTCAGGCTGATGGTGACAGGTTTTTTCTTGAACGTGTGGGCGAGTTGACCAACGGAGCAGTTGGGATCGATTACTTCCCTGGCGGTGGGCTTGGATACAAATCAGCCGACCACTTTTTTGCGGTTTCAGATGGCGCAATTGACATAGCAAACACTTTTATCGGGCAGCTGTCTGGCGTCGATCCGATCTTCCTTCTGCCGTCACAGCCCTTTGTCGTGACATCAGAAAAGGCGGCAAAAACATTGGAAGAAGTACTTGCTGAGCACTATGAGAAGATTTTCTCGGCCAACAACCAAGTATATTTGTTTTCCTCGCCTTGGCCTCCATCAGGCCTGTGGTCACGGGATCCTATCGCAGACACGGCCAGCTTGAAGGACCTGAAAGTTCGTGTGGCCGATGCAAATGCGACGATCGTTTTCCAGAATGCAAGTGCGGCGCCGTTGCAACTGTCCTGGGGTGATGTGATGCCCCAACTTGCAACCAACGCCCTTGACGCTGCCGTAACCTCGGCAGAAGGAGGCGTAAATTCAAAGCTTTGGGAGTTTTTGCCAAACTATCTTGCTTTGAACTACACTACACCTGTCAACGTAATCCACATGAACCTCGATGCATTTGAGGCGCTGAGCGAAGCAGAACAGGCTGCCGTGCGCCAAGCCGCGCAAGAAACTGTAGATCGTCAGTGGGGGCTTCTCGCAGAGCGTTTACAGGAAAATTACGGCGTGCTGAGAGAAAACGACACCGCAGTTGTCGAAGATGTGCCTGCGGATGTGATGGAAGCGCTGGTCAAAGCGTCGGACGCTTCGATGGAAAGCTGGCTTGAAAAATCAGGAGCCGATGGCGCCGCAATCGTCGAAGATTTCAAAGCTAAGATGAAGTAACAATCTTCTCCCAAGGCGTGCGGGCGCATGCCTTGGGAACTTGCAACTGGAGACGCGCATTTGATGACCCAATATGAACGGTTCGTTGATCGGGTAACGTCCCTGTCTGCGCATGCTGCGATGTTATGTGTAGTACTGATGGTTTGCCACATTTTGACAGAAATTGTCTTGCGAAACGCCTTTTCCAAATCGACCTTTGTGCTTGAGGAATTCGTGGGCTACGCCACGGCCGCAGCGGCTTTTTTTGGACTGGGCGCCGCTTTGCGTGACGGCGAATTAATTCGCGTTGGTCTTATCTTGGAGTTTTTGGGTCCCAAAATGAGACGCCTTATCGAAGGCACATGCGCATTTCTGGGGTTGTCCACTGTGGGCTTTCTGGTCTGGTTTTTAACCAGAACGGTTTTACGCAGCTGGGAGCGTGGGACCACCTCAACGTCTCTTTTGGAAACACCTCTTTGGATTCCGCAGCTCTTAGTCGTGCTTGGTCTGATCAGTTTCGGATTGCAGATGTCCGTCCATCTTCTTCAGGCCATCACAGGTCGTTTGCCGGAGACCGCTGATTTGACCGCTCAGCTCCGACAACAGGATACATGACATGTCATCTGTAGAAGTCGCTATCGCCGTTTTGGTGATGCTCATCGCGGCGCTTGGCTTTGGGGTATGGATATTTATCGCCCTGTTGCTTGTTTCAGCACTCTCTTTTGTTTTCATCCTGGATTTCACGTTTCTGAAAACCGGCGTGATCAATTCTACGATCATTTTGCGAGCTTCAAGCGCGTGGGAATTATCAGCGATCCCGTTGTTCGTGTGGATGGGCGAATTGATCTTTCGAACCGATATTTCACGGCGTCTTTTTGACGGGCTGGCCCCGATAGCGAACCTTGCACCCGGGCGAATGCTTCATACAAATATCATGGGGTGCACATTGTTTGCGGCGGTTTGCGGATCCAGCGCAGCGACCACAGCGACGGTTGGCAAGATCACAATCAAAGAATTGAAGACCCGCGGATATGATGAATCGCTTGCGATAGGGTCTTTGGCAGGCGCTGGCAGCCTTGGTCTTTTGATCCCGCCTTCGATTGTGATGATCGTGTACGGAGTTCTGGCAGAGGTTTCGGTCGCCAAACTTTTTGCGGCGGGTATTTTGCCGGGTTTGATGATTGCCGGTCTTTATTCTGGCTACGTAATGCTGCGCGCTGCGGTCAATCCCGAAATCGCGCCAGCCACCGACATCAAGCTGACGCTGCCTGTTCTTGCCAAATCTATAATTGATCTGTTGCCGATCGGCCTTTTGGTGTTTCTGGTGCTCGGATCCATCTATAGCGGCATCGCGACCCCAACCGAGGCCGCTGCCGTAGGTGTTTTTGCGACCTTAATTCTGACGGGAGCCCAGAAACAGCTTAGCCGATCAGTTCTTTACGATTCCCTGTATGGCGCGATCAAGCTTTCAGCCGTTATTTGCTCGTTGTTGGCTGCCGCAGCCGTTTTGTCGACGACAATGGGCTATCTTCGAGTTCCCCAACAAACCTCTGAAATGATCTCACGACTTGAACTGGACCAATACCAGCTCATTTTGGTTCTTGCCGTTTTCTACATCATTCTTGGCCTTTTCCTGGACGGTGTATCGATCACTGTAATGAGCCTGCCAATTACGTTGCCGTTGATTGTGACGGCCGGGATCGATCCGCTCTGGTTTGGCGTGTTCCTTGTCATCATGATCGAACTTGGGCAAATCACGCCGCCCATCGGGTTTAACCTGTTTATTCTGCAACGCCTGACTGACAAAAGTATTTTGACAGTCGCGTGGAACGCCTTTCCATTCTTCGTGTTGATGTGCATCGGCGCTGCAGTGCTTGCAGTTTTTCCTCAGATTGCGCTTTGGCTTCCTGAGCTGATCTTATCAAGGTAACGCTCATGTATTGTAACCATCAGATTCAAATGTGGAATTATTCTAACATGCTCGTCAGCAGGGAGAAATCCACGTGACGCTCTCCGGCCCCATATCTAATGCGCTGGATCAACTGTCGGGTAATTTGATTGACGGAAACGCTGGATATTCAAGCTTTCTCGACCCGATTCAGGGGCTGATTGGGCCGTGTTATTTCGCGGTTTCTTTGCTTGAGCCACACACAGTCCTGCGTCGAATATTCTCTAACCAAGAAGACCAGTATCCGGTTGGTGTCGTTAAGAGCATGGCAGGAACTGGATGGGAAACCGCAATAGTTTTTGAAAAACGCCATCTGTTTTCACCAGACCCCGCAGCGCTCCATCGCGCGTTTCCGGACGCAGATGCGATCATCGACCACGGGTTTGGCTGTGCCATCAATCTGAGAATGGAATTCAAGGGCGTGTTGTTGGGGACCGTGAACTTGCTGGCCAAACTGAACGCCTTCAATACTGTGTCATTCAACCATGCCAAAGCGTTTGTAGCGCCTTTGACTCTTTTGACAGCAATCGAAGCCCAAAATTACGACGGAACACCTTAAATGTCTGATCTACTGATAACAAATGCCCGGCTCATTGATCTGGAGACTGGCGAAAGCACACCCAAAACGTCCGTATTGGTGCGCAACGGAATTATTGAATCCGTTGATCAAAGCAAAGTGGTGGCACCTGGCGTCGAAACGGTTGATGCAAAAGGCGCATACCTGCTCCCTGGCTTTATTGATTGCCACGTCCATGTAACGGCAGCCACTTTCAACTTTGCGGAGCTTTCGCGCTGGTCGCCTTTTTACACCAGCGCGCGGGCCGGTGATATTTTGTCCGGAATGCTTTCGCGCGGCTTTACAACGGTGCGCGACGCGGGCGGTGCAGATCATGGGCTGGCACGCGCCCAGAAAGAGGGAATAATCAGAGGTCCGCGTTTGCTGTTCGGCGGCAAAGCTCTGTCACAAACCGGCGGCCACGGCGATATGCGCGGACCGGGCGAAGACTTGTTCCAGTCTTGCTATTGCTGCCCTGGCTTGGGCCGTATTTGCGATGGCGTAACCGAGGTCCGCAAAGCATGCCGGGACGAGATCCGTCGCGGGGCCAATCACATAAAGCTCATGTTGTCTGGTGGCGCGTCTTCACCGACTGACCGCATTGATTCAACGCAGTTCAGCCTTGATGAAATTGCTGCTGCCGTCGAAGAGGCCGAAGCCGCCAATATTTATGTATTCGGTCACGCCTATACTGCACGTGCTGCAAATCGCGCCCTTAAGCTTGGTGTGCGTTCGATCGAGCACGGCAACCTGATAGATGACAGCACACGCAATTTATTGTTGGAAAAAGATGCTTTTCTTGTTCCGACAATGTCCACCCATGAAGTCGCGGCAGAAATCGGTCGTGAGATCGGGCTGCCGGAAAGCATGATTGAAAAGACATGGGAAGTTGTTGAGGCTGGTAAGGTCAACCACGCCAAATCACACGCGGCCGGTGTAAAAATGGCGTTTGCGACTGACCTGCTTGGGCAAATGCATGTCTATCAGTTACGTGAATTCGAGCTGCGTAATCTATTCCAGACACCCTTGGAAATTCTGCGCTCGGCAACGAATGTTGCAGCTGACCTCGTCAAAATGGCCGGTCAGATTGGCGTCATTGTCGAAGGTGCCCATGCAGATTTCTTGCTGTATGACGGCGATCCGACACAGGACATTGATGTCGTCGTGAAAAATGAAGAGAACTTGAAACTGATCGTGCAGGCCGGGCGCGTTGTTCAAAACACACTATAGGACAGCGATAGAATGCTAAATGAACCAATCGACGTTGCAATTGTAACGGGGTTTTTAGGCGCGGGTAAATCCACGCTGCTTGAATGCTGGCTGAAAGGGCCAGATTGGAGCAATACAGCGGTGATTGTCAACGAATTGGGTGCCATCGGGATTGACCAGCATGTGTTGGACGGTGCTGTTCAGGGCGTATTATTGTTGGAAAATGGTTGTATTTGCTGTTCAAGGCAAGACGATCTGGTTGGTCAAATTCACGACATGCTTGGCCAACGGGCGCGGGGCGAAATTCAGGCGTTCGATCGACTGGTTATTGAAACCACCGGTATCGCCGATCCAGTGCCGGTTTTGTACACGTTTTTGTCCGATCCAATTCTTGCATCGTGTTTTTCCTGCCCCAATGTCATTACCGTAGTTGATGGCACCACCTGTGTTCGGCTTTTGCAAAGCCAGCCTATTTCGATCCGTCAGATCGCCTGCGCCGATGTTCTAATCGTCACGCGAAAAGACAAACTGGACCCAACAGAAATTGCGGATCTAAACGCGATCTTGGGGCAGCAATCCGTCGCGCCGGTTCTGCATTCCTCAATTGACGACCCGGTCACCGCTCAGAGAGCTTTTGACTGCATGCGTGCAAATGAACGTGATTTGGAGACAACGACCGAAATGATGGCCTCGGGGGCTCACCACCATAATACACCGTTTTCATTCTGTTTGCAGACGGAGGCTTCGCAGACGTCACACGCAATCAATGCGTGGATAGCACACTTGTTGAAACGCTACGGCGAACAGTTGCTTCGCATGAAAGGCGTCATCCACGTATCGGACGAACAACGCACAGTGATCCTTCAAGCGGTCGGGCAGGCATTTGATCCACCACGCGAAATAAACACTGCTCAAAAAGGCACTAGTATCGTTGTGATTTTGGATGAACATGCCGATAAGTCTCAAGCTGAACAGCTTTTCCGGCACCTGTTATTAGAGCGGGAAACTATTTCCGCTTGATGTGTCTCACGTCCATCAGAAATTATGTAAAATAACCACCTAAAAAGCATAAGAATTAGGGATTTCGAAGCGTTTCTTATGCGCCGTTGCCTTGAATCCGGGGCCCACTGATTTTTCCGTGCTGCACAATGCATTGCCCGGCCGTGATCGAGAGAATGTTCGGCAAGTTCAAAGATTGGCGCCGCCTTGCAACCCGCTACGACAGATGCCCAACCCTCTTTCTCTCAGTCATAGCGCTCGTAGCGACCGCGATATTTTAGTTATGAGTTCGGATGCTGGACATCTGGCTCTCTCCTAATCGTGATTGGCCGGTTTCTGCTAAACCCTTACCATAGTGACGGACCAAGGAGATCGTCATGAAGGCAATTACCCTCGCCACATTCGTTTTGGTGTCACTTATCAACGCCGCTTCTGCGCAAGACGCGAAGCGGGCGCTGATAAATGTCGAAGGCGATGTATATCGCTGGCAAAACAACGCTCACTTCGGTCTTGTTGTTTTTACTGACTCGGGTGTGGTCGTGGCCGATCCGATCAACGCAGCCGCGTCTTCCTGGCTTGAAGCTGAGATTGCCAAGAAGACCGACTTGCCGGTGACGCATTTGATCTACAGCCATTCGCACGCCGATCACGCGTCTGGTGGCGAAGTGTTTGAGGACACAGCCGAGATTGTCGCGCACCAGAATGCGCCCGATAAAATTGTGGGGGTTACTGTTGACCACCGGGTCGCGGATGAAGACAGCCTGACGGTTAGCAACAAAACATTTGAGTTCACATATTTGGGCGCTGGGCACGGGACTGACCTAATGGCGGTTGTCGTGCGTCCCGAAAACGTGGCGTTTGTCGTGGATGCTATGGCGCCTCGCCGATTGCCGTTCCGCGATATGCCAAACGCAAATATCGACGACTGGACCGATCAGGTACGCAAAGTCGGCTCACTGGACTTTGACATTCTTTCGCCCGGGCATGGCAACGTTGGCACCCATGAAAACGTGGCCGAGGTCGTGATATATATGGAAACTCTGCGGGCTGAGGTGCTGGCCGGTCTGCAAGCGGGCAAGTCAGTAGAAGAGCTGCAAGAAGAACTGACTTTTAATGAGTATTCGAGCTGGCTGGGCTTTGACTGGCGTGCTGCCAATATCGCCGGCGCGGCGCGCTCGTTGAACGAAAGCGGCGCACTCAACTGACGTCCGACTGCAGTTTCACGTTTTAAAGGATCAAACTCATGCGGTTATTACTCGCTTTGATTACCGCATGGACAGCGGGTGCTGCGGTCGCACAAGATTGCGGGCCTGATGCTCCGTGCGACATCGATGGTGGAAGTTACTACCTGAACCTGCCCGAAGGTGACGGCCCGCATCCCGTCCTGATCTGGTTTCATGGCGCAAACAGCAATGGGGGCTCCATTCACCGGAGCGGCGGTTTACAGCGTGATTTTCTTGATCAAGGCTATGCCTTGCTTGCCCCCAATGGGCAGACCCGGGCTGGCCGCAATCCAGAGCGTTTTTTCTTTCCGGGCCGCGACGGCTCGGGTCGCAATGATGTCGCCTTCACTTTCGCGGCGCTTGCCGATGCTGAATCACATGGAAACCTCGACACTTCCCGACTTTATGCCAGTGGGTTTTCGGCAGGAGGGTCCATGGCCTGGCTCCTGGCTTGCGAAGCAGGCGACAGATTGTCGGGAATGGTCAGCGTCGCCGGAGCTTTGCGCCAGCCAAACAGTACCGATTGCAGCGGCTTAGTAGACTTGCCGATCATGCAAGTACACGGATTTGCCGACGGGCAGGTCCCGTTGGAAGGTCGTGGGATACGCGATTGGCATCAGGGCAGCGTGTGGACCGCGCTAGAACGCGCACGAAATGCGAACGGATGTCACTCAAAACCAGACCAGATCGACATTGACGAAGACTTTAGAAGCCGTGTTTGGGACGTTTCCTGCACCCGAGCGCCAGTCCGAATTGATCTGCATGACGGCGGTCACGGCTTGCCACCGGGTTGGACGGGTCGTGCAAAGACGTTTCTGGAAAACGCTCATTCGTCATAGTTTTTGAAGAAAAAGCACCAAGCAAAAAGAAATGAAAACATAGCCGTTTGAAGCCGCAATAACGGATAGATCGGCGTGATCTTGATCGAGATCGCCCAAAGACCATTCACAAAATGGAGGTTTCCCATGAAGCTCAAAGTTCTGGCATTTGCGGCATCCGCCGTTTGCCTTGCTGTTGGCTCATCCGCGCAAGACGCCAACACCAGTTTTTTCATTACCAGCGTTAACCCTGGCAATGGCGGCAATTTGGGGGGCCTTGCAGGCGCTGATGCCCATTGCACTTCACTGGCCAAAGCCGCAGGGATCACCGGTAAGACATGGGCTGCCTATTTGTCGTCCAGCTCCGAAAACGCGCGTGACCGTATTGGCGCAGGGCCGTGGGCCAACGCGAAAGGCGTCGTCGTTGCGCAAAGCGTCGCGCAGTTGCACGACGCAGATGCCAACAATCTAACCAAGGTAACGTCCATCAGCGAAACAGGTGAAGTCATTAACGGCCGCGGCGATAGACCCAACCGACATGACATCCTGACCGGTTCAACCACAGAGGGCCTGTTTGTCGGCCCAGCCTGCGATGACTGGACCAGCGCGTCTTCTGATAGCTCTGCCATGGTTGGCCACCACGACCGAACAGGCGGCGGGTCTAATCCAACATCCTGGGGCACTGCGCACCCATCGCGCGGGTGTGGCCTTGAAAACCTGTGGCGAACGGGAGGCGACGGGCTGTTCTACTGCTTTGCGGTGAATTAAGTTCAGTATTTCTGTTCATCGCAGAATTTTTGCACGCCAAGACCCAGGATGTCGCAAATTCATGATCGGGCCAGCACACATCTTGCTGGCAGTTCCACCGCCAATATCAAGACGCGATCACACGGGTCGACAATGGCGGGCAATTCCATTGCTGTATTCACGTCAGACGCGGCCGCCTGAATGGGCTTCATGATGTTCTGGCCCCGGTGTAGCGGCAGATATTGCCCACCATCCCAAAGCGAACTTCCTCTTCGCAGGGGTTTGGATTTTCTTCCAAAAGCCTGATGGTGACCGACATGGCCTCAATCGTCGCCTTACAGGCGCCGCTATAAGAAGTTTCGCAACCGATATGAGACCCCACGATGCTTAGGCTTTAACGCAGCGTGTACATCAACAGCTCACATTGTTCGGCCAGAACAACGTCGTCTTCACGCGCCGTCAAAACTCCCTGTTAGAACCTCGCGAGCAACTACGTCACGCGCGCTATCCGGACCAGCAATCGTAAGAACCTCATCAAAACATAGCATCAATCTCGGCGTTCCGTTGGCTAGGTTTCCGCCTGCCATTTCGACATTGCGAACCTGCAGATCGGCAATTTGCAGAGATTGCAGATTGGTTGCGTCCGGTCCATGGGGCACTATCAACTAAACAGGGATTTACGACACTATCGTTTCGTCGCTTTTACCGTCTCTAGCGTGACCTGATCAATTTAATGAACATACCTTTATGAAACCAAATTTCACCATTCCAATATTCGAGGTTCACACGCTACATACTGAGCGCGCTTTGGTATTGCCCAGACTATGCCGTTGCTGAAAGGTATTATATAGGTATCTGTATGACAGATTTGGACAAATCCCTTGTTTTGGCTATCGATGGTGGCGGAACGCGTTGCCGAATTGCAATTGCGAACGGGGCAAAGCACCATATCGTCGAGGCTGGTTCTGCCAATGTCTCAACGGACTTCGACGCAGCAATCTCCTGCCTACAGGGGGGGCTACAAAAGCTCGCGATAGAATGTGATCTACCCGTACAGGCAATCTCAGCGCTTCCTGCCTTTGTTGGATTGGCCGGAGTCACCGGCCCAGAAATCGTCTCGCAACTGGACTCGGCGTTGCCTTTTTCAAATGCGCAATACGCTGATGACCGACATTCGGCATTGCGTGGTGCCTTGGGTAAAGATGACGGTGTTGTCGCACATTGCGGAACCGGATCGTTCTTTGCGGCCCAAACCGAAGGAAATGTTCGATTGAGTGGCGGATGGGGGTCCGTTTTGGGTGACGAGGCCTCGGCCCAGTGGGTAGGGCGCATGGCGTTGAACGTGACGCTTCAGCACGTTGACGGGTTTTTACCGTCGTCAGAGATTACTAAGTCGATATTGTCGCAATTTAAAGGCGCACCCGGAATTGTTGCTTTTGCCGGAACTGCAACTCCGGCCGAATTTGGATCGCTGGCGCCTATGGTAACATCGCTGGCTGAAAGCGGTGATCAAAACGCGGTGCAGGTCATGCGGAACGCGGCAGTCATTCTGGCGCTGAACCTAGAACAGATTGGATTTCAACGGGGTATGGCACTGTGTTTGACCGGCGGAATTGGTCCGCATTACGCGCCGTATTTGCCAAGCGTGATGCAACACGCCATTCAAAGCCCCAAGGCCAGCCCGCTGGAAGGCGCCATTGATCTTGCGCGGGACAGGCTAAAGGAAACCTGACATGGAAATTACCGGGTTTTTGTCGCCCAGACAGTGGCTAAGACACACGGCAGGCCCGCACTAAGTTCAATCGCGACGACGCCTATGACTTGTCACCGAGCCGCGACTGTCTCACAGAAAGGACACCAGATGCCCCAAGACCGCACCCAGTTGCGCCGGGATATTGTTGAAATTCCCGAGGCCGTCGAAAGGCTTTTGACACTTGGAGGGGACATCATCCGAAAGGTGGCGCGATCTGCCCGCAACGTCAATCCGCCGTTTCTTTTGTCGGTTGCACGCGGATCATCAGATCATGCCTGTACCTTTTTGAAATACGCAAGCGAGCTGGTTCTGCGCAAGCCTATGGCGTCGGCTGAGGTGCTTCATGGGCCTGTTTCGATTTTCGAACTGGGTTTCCCGGTCATTGGGTTTGCGGCAGGGGATGCTGCGGAATCTAGTCTGGCCGAAGTGGCGGACGCGTTGGCATCCAAAGGCGCGCGCGTTTTTGCCGCCACATCCAAAGTATCGCACGCAACTGTTTTGCCACATGTACGTACCGCACATTGGTTGACCGATCCAATTGCCACAATCATTTCGTTCTATGGAATGGTTGAGTCTGTGGCCTTGTCTCGGGGGATCGACCCTGATTTTCCACGGCATTTGAAAAAGGTGACAGAGACAGTATGACTAACAATGTGATCACCTATTTCGGCGGCCCCGTTTTTGACGGCACAGATTTGCACGACGCCCGCGCCGTGCAATTTCACGACGGCGTTTTTCACGCCCTTTTGCCGACCGGCACAGCGCACAACCCCGGCAGAGTGATCGACCTTGAGGGCGATATTTTGTCCGTTGGTTACGTGGATTTGCAGGTGAATGGCGGTGATGGGGTCATGTTCAACGATGATCCGTCGGTTGCAACGCTGCAACGGATCGCAGCAGCGCATCGTCGTTTGGGGGCGACGACCATTTTGCCCACGCTGATCACCGACACAGCCGACAAATCACGGCAGGCCATCAGTGCAACAATTGAGGCCATTCGAGCCGGGGTGCCAGGAATCGCTGGTTTACATTTGGAAGGGCCTCATTTGTCAGTGGCGCGCAAAGGCGCACATGACGCGGCGATGATACGCCCAATGGGTGCATCAGATGTCGAAATGCTGCTGGAAGCCAGGCAAAGGCTGCCCGTATTGAAGATGACGCTTGCCCCGGAAAGCGTAAGTTTGGCCCAGGTCGCAACGCTGACAGATGCGGGCATACTTGTTTCGCTTGGCCACACGGATGCGGATTTTGAAACCTGCCGCGAATACATAAAGGCCGGTGCGCGTTGTGCGACCCATTTGTTCAACGCAATGAGCCAGCTTGGCAATCGCGAACCCGGGCTTGTGGGTGCCGTTCTTGCGAGTGGTGGGGTATCTGCCGGTTTGATCGCGGATGGCATCCATGTGCATCACGAATCCATGAAAGCCGCATGGAAGGCCAAAACCGGGCCGGGTCAGTTTTTTCTGGTCAGTGATGCCATGGCAGTAGCGGGCACCGATCTGACCGAGTTTGAATTGGAAGGGCGGCGTATCACTCGTGATAACGGACGTCTAATTCTGGCAGATGGCACCCTTGCCGGGGCAGATCTGGATCTGACCACTGCCCTGCATCTGCTGCACACTAGGGTTGGGGTGCCACTTGTCGATGCTCTTGGCGCCGCGACGCGCTGTCCGGGCGAACTGATTGGGTTGTCACATGGTTTGATTAAGGGACAAACCCCGCTTTCGAATTGCATCAGAATTTCCCGGGATTTCTCGGGCGCTGTGCCGTTAAGCGGCATTTAGACCGCCGCGGTCTTAGGGTTTTTCGACTCTGTGCCGACCGTCCCTTGCCCTACGGCGCAAAAACCGATATCGCGCCTGCGATACACGCATGAGGGATACTGACATGTCCGCACCCAAAAAAGTTGTTCTGGCCTATTCCGGCGGCCTTGATACTTCGATCATCCTGAAATGGCTGCAAACCGAATATGACTGTGAAGTGGTGACATTCACCGCCGATCTGGGTCAAGGCGAAGAGCTTGAACCAGCCCGCCAAAAGGCCGAGCTGTTGGGGATCAAACCCGAAAACATCTTTATCGAAGATGTGCGCGAAGAGTTTGTGCGCGACTTTGTGTTCCCGATGTTTCGCGCCAACGCACAGTACGAAGGTCTTTACCTGCTGGGCACATCGATTGCCCGTCCGCTGATTTCAAAGCGTTTGATCGAAATTGCCGAAGAAACCGGTGCCGACGCTGTGGCGCACGGTGCGACCGGCAAAGGCAACGATCAGGTCCGGTTTGAACTGGCAGCATACGCGCTGAATCCGGATATCAAAGTGATTGCGCCATGGCGCGAATGGGATTTGACCTCTCGCACGCGTTTGCTGGACTTTGCTGAACAAAACCAGATCCCGATTGCCAAGGATAAACGCGGCGAAGCGCCATTCTCGGTGGATGCAAACCTGTTGCACACCTCGTCCGAAGGCAAGGTTCTGGAAGACCCTGCTGTTCAGGCGCCCGACTATGTTTTCCAGCGCACGGTTCATCCCGAAGATGCACCAGACACGCCGGAATTTATTGAGATCGGCTTTGAAAAAGGTGATCCCGTTTCGATCAACGGCGAGGCGATGAGCCCGGCCACGATGCTGACCGCGCTGAATGAATATGGCCGCAAGCACGGCATTGGCCGGCTTGATCTGGTCGAAGGCCGGTTTGTTGGAATGAAATCGCGCGGCATCTATGAAACGCCCGGCGGTACCATTCTGATCGAAGCCCATCGTGGCATCGAATCCATCACCATGGATCGCGGCGCGATGCACATGAAAGACCAGCTGATGCCGCAATATGCAGAGCTGATCTATAACGGTTTCTGGTATTCGCCCGAGCGTGAAATGCTGCAGGCCGCCATCGATCTGAGCCAGGAACACGTGACCGGTGTGACCCGTGTGAAACTGTACAAGGGCATGGCCACCACGGTTGGTCGCTGGTCGGATCACTCGCTTTATTCAGAAGAGCACGTCACTTTTGAAGAAGATGCGGGCGCTTATGACCAGAAGGACGCAGCCGGGTTTATTCAGTTGCAGGCCTTGCGTCTCAAGCTGATCGCGATGCGCAACAAGCGTGTCGGAAAGTAAGCGGAAGCCACGTCACCGTTGAGAGAATTGAGATGCTCGCCTAGTCACTAGGCGGGCATTTTTTGTGAGGTTGAACATGCTGGAGAAGGTTGTCGAACGGATGCAAACCGAGCTGGCGTCCAAAGCTTTTGACGGGTCGATGAAGTTTGACTGTGGTGGTGACGGGGTTGTTGTGCTGAGCAACGGCGTCGCGTCGATGCAGGATCAGGACACCGATTGCACGATCAAGATTAGCGCTGACAACCTTGTTAAGCTGCTGACAGGCAAGCTGAATCCCATGACCGGTGTGATGATGGGAAAGCTGAAAATCTCGGGCGACATGGGTGTCGCGATGAAGCTGGCGCAGTTGTTGAAATAGGGTGAGCCCGGCTCAGGCCAGCTTTGCAGTCAGCATTTTTTCATAAAGCGGCAAGGCATCGTTCAGAACAAGACGAAGTGGTTCAGGGACATCCGGCAATGGCCCCTCGGCCCCGGCAAAACCCGTCGAATTCCAGACTGCGCCATACCAGTGTTTCGCCCAAACACCGTCGCTGGAATGGCCGCCCTTGGACCATGTCAACATGTCGGTCAGATAGTCTATCCCAATGGAATCACACAGTTTATTCAACATGATTTCGGGGTTTTGACGAATGTCGTGGCTGTCGATCACAACCGGTGTTTGACCCCAGCTTTTGACCAGATCGAACAGCTCTGCCTGTTGGCGAAAGCCGATGTCGTCCAGCGTCGGATTTTCGCGTTTTGCCGCGTAGCTGGCGATCACCCGGGCCGGGTGGCGGATCAGGAACACGTTGACCGCTCCGCGCATCCAATCTCGCGGCACACCGGGAACCATGTGCTGGGTCATATGTTTTTGATAGAAATGCGTTTTTTGCTCTGGGTTGGCGCCTGAAAGCATCGCTGCCACATCATCTGGGTCTTGCGATTGGCTGGCAAGAATGTCGTCTCGCATTGGGTGATCCAGCCCGGTCAGTTTGAGATAGGCCGCATAAAAAGGTTCATCAACAACGGCGCAATCCGGGCGGTTGCCAAAGCTGTACATCATGGCCGTCGAGAGATTTCGCGGCCCGCTCCACATGGCGATTTTCAAGCGCAAATCTCCTGTCGGTATTACGTCGGTGTTGCGTCTGCAACGCGTAGGTGCGCCAGACGGGTTGAAGCGACGCTAGTGAATCTAAGACAGGTCGCCAAGCGGTAAAACGTATTCACCAAGCCGTGACATTTGATGTCGCCCCGTTGCGCTTGGACGCGCTAGGGCGCAGCGTGTTCTTAACGGAGTATGCAACATGTCAAAGTTTCAAAATCTCAAAAGTTTCGTTCTGTTCGCGCTGATCCTGATCGGAGCGGGCATACAGGGGCATCGCGCCCATGCCGCAGGAACCGAAACGCTTGTCGTCGCGGGCGGCTGTTTCTGGTGCGTTGAAAGCGATTTCGAAAGCGTGCCGGGCGTAAAATCGGCCGTATCCGGATATACAGGTGGCACAACAAAAAACCCAAGCTACAAGGATGTCACACGGGGCGGAACCGGACATTACGAAGCGGTCGAAATCAAGTTTGACCCCGGCAAGGTCAGCCGTGACCAAATTCTGAACATGTTTTTTCGGTCAGTTGATCCCACGGATGCTGGGGGCCAGTTTTGCGACCGCGGAGACAGCTATCGCACAGCTGTTTTTTTCTCCAATGACGCTCAGAAGCAAGCAGCAGACCGTGCCAAGAAAGAAGCCGAAGTTGCACTGAAACGCAAAGTGGTAACACCTGTCTTGCCTGCCAAAAAATTCTACAAAGCAGAGGCATATCATCAGGATTACTACAAGGGCACCAAGATTGTGTTGACCCGGTTTGGTCCCAAGAAACAATCTTCGGCATATAAGCGGTATCGCGAGGCGTGTGGGCGCGACAAGCGCGTGAAGCAGCTTTGGGGAAATGCCGCGCCGTTTGTCGGGCATTGACTCCCCAAGGTTTCAGAACCGGGTTTCAGTTACATCCTTAAGATCGGGAATAACGTCTGCCGTGCCTGCACGCGTCACCATGATCGCAGCAGCGCGGCTGGCCAGTGTGATGGCCTGTTCCATAGATAATCCCCTGTCACGGGCTGCCAGGACATAGCCCGTGAATGTATCCCCGGCGCCGGTGGTATCGATCGGCGTGACGGGGAACGCGGGGAAATCACGCGATGCCCCATCGTGCAACCACCGTGCACCCTTTGACCCCAGTGTGATAATGACGTCACGCACGCCAAGATCCGAGGGGTTCTTGCCTGTCGCTTGCGCCAGTTGCTGCGCCTCAACTTCATTCAGAATCAGGAAATCAAGCAACGGTAGAACAGCCGCGGTGGCCTCTGCGTCAAAGGGTGCGGCGGCGTAGGCGATGAACAGGCCAAGTTTTCGCGCAATGTCAGCCGCTTCGCGTTGATGTGATGTTTCATTTTGCATCAATAGCGTGTCGCCGGGTGAAGCCTCGGTCAACGCGGCAGTGAGAGCTTGGTGTGGAATCGCGTGATTGGCACCTTGAAACAGCACAATCGCGTTTTCGCCGTTGTTATCCACATTGATGATTGCATGCCCGGTTGGCGTGCCCGGCAATGTCGCGATATGGCGCGTATCGACGCCAAATTCTGTCAAACGCTGAACCGCCCATGTGCCATCTGTTCCGACAGCGCCGATATGAACGGCATGCGCACCGGCCCGGGCGCTGGCAACAGACATGTTGGCACCTTTTCCACCAAGGCCCCGGGACAATTCGTTTGCGGACAGCGTTTCCCCCGGCCCGGGCAGGTGCGGCACACGGTAAACATGGTCCGCATTGATCGATCCGAGGTTGTAAATGGCCATACTGGAGTCCTTGTATTGGTCAGGTTCAGTCGAGCAAATCAAATCCGCCTTGTCCATGCCAGATCGACGCGTTTTCGGGTTTTCGCCGGGGTCGCAAGTTTGATAGACCTTGAGGCCAATCACCTTGGGGGTTGATCCGTTGAGTGCAGGCAAATCTGGCGTCACGCCAATGATGGCGCAATTTCTGGAGATCAAAGCGCAATATCCAAATGCGTTGTTGTTCTACCGGATGGGCGATTTTTACGAGATGTTCTTTGACGACGCGATCGCGGCGGCTGAAGCGCTGGATATCGCGTTGACCAAACGCGGCAAACACGAAGGGGCGGAAATTCCAATGTGTGGCGTGCCGCATCACGCCGCCGAGGGATATTTTCTGACCCTTATCCGCAAAGGGTTTCGCGTCGCCGTTTGTGAACAAATGGAAAGCCCCGCCGAAGCGAAAAAGCGCGGTTACAAGGCGGTTGTGCGCCGCGAAGTTGTGCGACTTGTCACGCCCGGCACGCTGACCGAAGACTCACTGTTGGATGCAAGGCGGCACAATTTTCTGGCCGCATACGGTGTTGTGCGCGATGAAGCTGCCTTGGCCTGGGCGGATATTTCGACCGGTGCATTGTTTGTTATGCCAATCCCTCCGGTCCGGTTGGGGCCGGAATTGGCTCGATTGGCACCTTCTGAGCTTTTGGTGGCTGAAGGATCAGAGACAGAATTGGCTGAAATAGTCTCTGATATGGGCGTGCCAATGACGCCGATGTCACGTGGATCATTTGATTCCAGCCATGCCGAAAAACGTGTTGCAGCAGTCTTTAAGACAACGTCGCTTGAGGCATTTGGCACGTTTTGCCGCGCTGAAACCGGCGCGTTGGGCGCAATTGTTGATTATCTGGACCTGACGCAAAAGGGCAAGCTGCCTCTGCTTCAACCCCCGGTGCGACAGGCCGCTGCGTCTGTCATGCAAATTGATGCCGCCACACGTCGCAATCTTGAGCTGACACATGCGTTGTCCGGGGGGCGAAGCGGGTCGCTTTTGTCTGTGATCGACCGGACATTGACGGCAGGTGGCGCGCGGCTGTTGGAACAGCGGTTATCCTCACCTTCTATTCAATTAGAGACTGTTCATGCCCGATTGGACGCGGTTTCGTATTTTTCTGAGCATCGTTCCGTGGCGCGTGATCTGCGGGATATGTTGCGCAAGGTACCCGATATGGACCGGGCATTGTCGCGCCTGTCGTTGGATCGTGGCGGCCCGCGTGATCTGGCCGCGATCAGAAATGCGTTGGGCCAGGCTCAGGAAATCGCGACGAGCGCCTATCCGGATACAATTCCGAAGGTCGTCGGAAATGCTTTGGCCGCGTTGGAAGGGCATGATCATCTTTTGACGCTGTTGGAACAGGCGCTGATCGCTGAGCCACCGCTATTGGCCCGGGAAGGTGGGTTCATTGCGCCGGGATATAACGCAGAACTGGACGAAAGCCGCACATTGCGGGACGAAGGGCGTGGTGTGATTGCTGGTATGCAGGCGCAATACGCGCAGCAAACCGGTGTCTCTTCGCTGAAAATCAAGCACAACAATGTTTTGGGGTACTTTATCGAAACAACGGCGAAACATGCCGACGTGATGATGTCCGCGCCGTTGTCTGAAACTTATATCCATCGTCAGACCACAGCCAATCAGGTGCGATTCACCACGGTCGAGTTGAGCGAGCTTGAAACGCGCATTCTGAACGCTGGAAATCACGCGCTGGAGATTGAAAAGCGGCTCTATGACAGCCTGAAAGGCGCTGTCTTAAACGTGTCCGGGCAGATCGCGACAGCGGCCAGAGCGTTGGCAGAAATTGATTTGGGCTGCGCATTGGCCGAGCTGGCGATTGGGGAAAGCTGGTGCCGCCCGGATGTGAATGACAGTAAAGATTTTTCGATCCAAGGCGGGAGACATCCAGTCGTTGAAGCCGCGCTGAAACAGACGGGTGAGCCGTTTGTGGGCAATGACTGTGATCTGTCAGGTGCGGATCAAGCCAGTATTTGGCTGTTAACTGGTCCAAACATGGCGGGTAAATCGACGTTTTTACGGCAAAACGCATTGATCGCCTTGTTGGCGCAGATGGGCAGCTTTGTTCCGGCATCCTCGGCTCGTATCGGGTTGGTCAGCCAGCTGTTCAGCCGGGTTGGCGCATCTGACGATCTGGCGCGGGGTCGGTCGACATTCATGGTGGAAATGGTCGAAACCGCCGCCATTTTGAATCAGGCAGATGACCGTGCATTGGTCATTCTGGATGAAATCGGACGTGGAACGGCGACTTATGATGGGTTGTCGATTGCCTGGGCGACGCTTGAACATCTGCATGACATGAACAAATCACGCGCGCTTTTTGCGACGCATTATCACGAGATGACGCAACTGGCTGGCAAGCTGAGCGGCGTTGCCAATGCGACCGTGACCGTGCGCGAATGGGAAGGTGAGGTCATTTTCCTGCATGAAGTAAAGCAGGGCGCAGCGGATCGGTCTTATGGCGTTCAGGTCGCACAGCTGGCCGGATTGCCGAAAGTGGTTGTCGAACGTGCCCGCGTGGTGCTGGAGGCCCTGGAAAAGGGCGAACGTGAAGGGCCGGCGCACAAGGCGTTGATTGACGATTTGCCGTTGTTTGCAGCCAGCCCTGCGCCCGTTGTGGCTGTGAAACCGGAGCCAAATCTGCTGGAACAGAGACTAGATGATATTCATCCAGATGCTCTTACACCACGAGAGGCGTTGGATTTGCTTTACGAACTGAAAGATCTATCAGGATAACTTTACCAGCTTCCAGACGCCCCTCCTCCGGATGAAGAGCCACCGCCAAACGAACTGGACGACGAGGAACTGGAAGATGATTTCTTGGGGATTGTGCGCGTTGCGCTCCAGGTATTGTGGCAGTGGTGGCATTGATAATCGATGCGCTTAAGACCGGTAGAGCTGGTCGTGGCAGATGTAATAATTGTCGTGTCGCCCTCAACTGTTCGAAAGCCGCAAGAGCGACATGCCCCATATTGAGAAAACCATGCGCGGTAGCCCTCTACGGTTTGATGGTCGCATTTTGGGCATTCCCAGACGTCATAATCAACGCTTTTAAGGCGTTCTTCGGTGATTTGCCCCTGTTGTAGGTGGCTGTCTTCCCATTGTTCGGAAAGGCGCGTCATCCTGGCACCGTCCGTTGGACAGATCCGAGGTTTGTTGCGCTGCCAGCGTCGGTACAGTTGCGCCGGTATTGCCAGAAGCGGCGCGAGGATCAGGAGGAGCCATTCGCCAAGCGCGTCGATCCCGCGTTTGATCTTGGCCAAGAATTTCTGAAACCCGTTCATCCCCTGTTCACCCGGCAGCGAACCAGTCAGGTTGAGGATGACGGCCGTTACGCCATCCTGGATGCCGCGCACATAGTCATCATCGCGAAACCGGGGCAGAATTTCGTCATCGATGATGGCTTTCATCGGCGCATCCTTGGACGACGCATAGCCGGAACCAACCTCAATCCGCATTTTTCGATCAAAACGAGAGACCAGCATCAACACGCCGTCGTTTCGCGTCGCGTCGCCGACGCCCCAATAATTGAAAAGCCCCGTCGCGAAGGGTTCGATCGCGCCATTGTGATCGAAGTCAGACATTAGGGGGATCGTCACAACCGTGAATTCGATACCGCTTTCTGTACGAAGCCGTTCAAGTTTGGTGCGAATGCCCTGCTCTTCTTCGTCGTTCAGAAGGTCCGCAAAATCGTTAACAAAGAGTTCCTGATAATCCGGATAGGTCTGGCCCTGAACCACCGTTGCGGTTGCGAGAAAAACCACGGTCAGAATTCTGAGAAATGCGCGCAAGAAAAAGCCTCCGTCAATGACAGAGGCTTTCTAACATTTTTGTCAGGGGCTGTTTAGCCGGGGTTTGACGAAACGCCGACTTTGGCTGGCCGCAACAGGCGGTCATGCAACATAAAGCCTTCGGCAGATATCTGAATGATTTCACCTGCCTTGGTGCCCGGCAAGGGGGCTTCGAACATCGCTTCGTGCATTTTCGGGTCGAATTTGTCACCGACTTCGGGCGAGACCATGTCGATGCCGTGCTTGGAGAACGTGTTCAAAAGCTCGCGCATTGTCAGCTCGAGGCCCTCGATCAGAGCGGCTGAGGATGCTTTTTGTTCCTCAGTGATCGATTCAACGGCACGTTTCATGTTGTCAAACACAGGCAACATGTCGCGTGCCAGCTTGGAACCGCCATATTGCTCTGCTTCGCGCCGGGCGCGTTCGCCGCGTTTGCGGGAATTTTCTGCATCCGCAAGGGCGCGCATCCAACGGTCTTTCATTTGATCCCGTTCGGCACGCAATTCATCAAGCTCGACTGCCTCGTCTGCCAGATCATCAAGACTCTGCGCATATTCTTCGGCTTCGGCTTCTTCAATATCGTCCAGAAACTCGTTTTCTTTCGGCTCTGCCATTTCTCACCTCTAACCCCGGTCAGATATCAGTTTTCCGACCAGCTGTGCCGTGTAATCCACAATCGGCACGATACGACCATAGTTCAGGCGCTTGGGTCCGATGACCCCAACAGCGCCCACAATCTTTCGATCAGCGTTCATATAAGGAGACACGACCAAAGAGGAACCCGAAAGTGAAAAAAGTTTGTTCTCAGAGCCAATAAAAATGCGCACACCGTCGCCCTGTTCGGCAAGATCCAAAAATTCAGCGATGTCGCGCTTGCGTTCCAGATCATCAAACAGCGTGCGGATGCGTTCGAGGTCCAGTTCCTCTTCCTCGGTTCCCAGAAGATTCGCCCTGCCCCGGACAATCAAACGTTCGTTTTGGTCCCCTTCGTTGGCCCAAAGCGCCATGCCATTTTCCACCAGATCGCGCGCCAGACTGTCGATTTCCTGACGGCGGTTTTTGATTTCCTCGCGCACTGCCAAATGCAACTCGGACAAGGTACGACCTTCGGCAACGGCATTAAGGAAATTGGCGGCTTCACGCATCGAGCTTGGCGTTTGGCCGGGCGGCGGTGTGAAGATCCGGTTCTCGACGTGACCGTCGGCAAAAACCAGAACCACAAGAGCGCTGTCCTGGCCCAGGCTGACAAATTCGATGTGTTTGATCGGAGCTTCATGTTTCGGTGTCAGAACAAGGGATGCGCTGTGGGTTACGCCAGAAAGCGCCGTGCTGATCCGGTCCAGCATGGTGCCGACGTCGCCCGAATTGTTGCCTAACGTCGCGTCAATTTTGGACTGATCGTCCTGATCAAGATCATCGATTTCTAAAATGCCATCCACAAACATCCGCAAGCCCAATTGGGTCGGAATGCGGCCTGCAGAAACGTGCGGGCTGTCCAGAAGGCCCAAATATTCAAGGTCCTGCATCACATTGCGCACGGTTGCGGCGCTGACCTTTTCGCTGAGCGTGCGGGTCAACGTGCGCGAGCCAACCGGGTCGCCGGTATTAAGATACCCTTCGACCACCTGGCGAAACACCTCGCGCGAGCGGTCGTTCAGGTCTTCGAGGAGTTTTGAGCTGTTTGTCATGTCTGTGTCTTCCCAATGCCATTAAAGGCCGTGAGCGGCAAAGGTCAATCGGGGTTGCGCAGCCCCTGCCCGCCCGAGTATGCCCTTGCCTAAATAGTTATGAGGAAATCTGCCATGCGCCCGTCCGGAAGACAGTTGAATGAAATGCGGTCGGTCTCGATCGAAGCCGGCGTTACCAAACACGCCGAAGGATCGTGCCTGATCAAAATGGGCGATACGCATGTGCTTTGCACCGCGACAATCGAAGATCGGGTGCCCCCGTTTATCAAGGGCTCTGGGCTGGGCTGGGTGACTGCGGAATACGGAATGCTGCCGCGCTCGACCACCTCTCGCATGCGACGCGAGGCAACGGCAGGCAAACAAGGCGGACGTACCGTTGAAATTCAGCGTTTGATCGGGCGGTCGCTGCGCGCAGGTGTTGATCGCGTTGCCCTGGGCGAACGTCAGATCACCGTAGACTGCGACGTTATCCAAGCTGATGGCGGAACACGTTGTGCATCGATCACCGGTGGGTGGGTTGCGCTGAAGCTGGCCGTGAACAAGCTGATGAAAACAGGTGTTGTGATTTCCGATCCGCTTGTGTCGCCAGTCGCCGCTGTATCTTGCGGTATTTACGCTGGTCAGCCGGTTTTGGATCTGGATTACCCGGAGGATTCCGAAGCGGGTGTGGATGGCAACTTTATCATGTTGGCCAACAAACAACTGATCGAAGTTCAGATGAGCGCCGAAGGGTCCACCTATTCCCGCGATCAGATGAACCAACTGCTTGATCTGGCAGAAAAAGGCGTCGATGAGCTGGTCGCGGCCCAGTTGGCTGCGGTGGCATGACCCGCAAATTCCGAGACGATACGCTTTTGGTTGCGACCCACAACAAGGGCAAGCTGGAAGAAGTTTCGCACCTCCTTGCGCCATTTGGCGTCAAGGTGGTGGGAGCTGCCGAAATGGACTTGCCCGAGCCGGAAGAAACAGAAGACACCTTTGTCGGAAACGCCCGGATCAAAGCTCATGCCGCAGCCAAAGCGACAGGTTTGCCGGCGCTGTCGGATGATAGCGGTATCACAATTGACGGTTTAAACGGTGCGCCCGGAGTTTATACCGCCGATTGGGCTGAAACCGGAAATGGCCGTGATTTTCTGATGGCCATGACACGTGCACATGACGAATTGATTGCTGCAAACACAGCAAGACCATGGTTGGCCCAGTTCCGCAGCACTTTGGTTCTGGCCTGGCCAGACGGTCATGACGAAGTTTTCGAAGGCACGGCGCCCGGGCATCTTGTCTGGCCCATCCGTGGAAAAGACGGATTTGGCTATGATCCGATGTTCGTTCCAGAAGGCCATGATGTGACATTTGCCGAAATGGATCGTTGGGAAAAGAACAAGATCAGCCACCGCGGCCTTGCTGTCGCGCAGTTTGTAGCAGGCTGTTTTGGCTGAAGACTGGCAAAACGGGGGCTTTGGCCTTTATATCCACTGGCCGTTCTGTCAGGCCAAATGTCCCTATTGCGATTTTAACAGTCATGTTGCCCCAAAAATCGACCAATTAAGGTGGTTTAGGGCCTATATCTCCGAACTGGACCGGGTCGCGGAAGAGACCAAGGGTCGCGTTCTGAGTTCCATCTTCTTTGGTGGCGGAACGCCCAGTTTGATGGACCCGGACATTGTTGCCGGGATACTGGACCACGTTCGAACACTGTGGCCTTCTGCAAATGAACTGGAAATAACGTTAGAGGCCAATCCCGGTTCCGTTGAAGCCGGACGGTTTGCCGCGTATCGCGATGGCGGCGTTAATCGCATTTCAATGGGTATTCAGGCCCTGAATGATCGCGACCTGCAACGTCTTGGGCGCATTCACACGGTCGCAGAGGGCCGCAAAGCTTTTGAAATTGCCAGAACTACATTTGATCGGGTCAGTTTTGATCTGATTTATGCGCGCCAGGACCAAACTTTGCATGACTGGAAGACTGAGCTGACCGAAGCGTTGGCAATGTCGATTGATCATTTGTCATTGTACCAGCTGACAATCGAAACCGGCACCGCTTTTGGGGATCGCTATGCGCGCGGAAAGCTACGCGGGTTGCCGGAAGATGATTTAGCCGCAGACATGTACGAAATGACCCAGGACATGTGCGCAAAGGCCGGTAGATTGCCGTATGAAGTGTCAAATTACGCAGAAACAGGGTCTGAGTCACGCCACAACCTGATTTATTGGCGTTATGGAGATTACGCTGGCATCGGCCCCGGAGCTCATGCGCGGTTAACCATCAACGGAAACCGGCTGGCCATTGAAAATTGGCGAAACCCCACCAAATGGTTAGACATGGCAGAGGCCGGAAATGGTGAGTCCGTGCGCGACGCGGTTGACCTGGAAGGACAGGCCGCTGAATTTTTGTTGATGGGGTTGCGGTTGAGCGAAGGTGTTGATCTTGGACGCTATCAATCTCTGGCGGGTCGTGAAATGTCGGGTAACAGGGTTGACGCTTTGCTTGAGCTTGGACTTATTAGCATTGATAATCAAAGACTTAAGGTACAGCCTTCGGGGAGAATGGTGTTGAATTCTGTTTTGACCGAGCTGTTGTTGGATTAAATGCGGTTTATCTGGGCCAGTTTGGGAATTTTGTGTGTTGGTCTTGCCGCTATAGGTGTGATCCTGCCGCTTTTGCCAACCGTCCCGTTTCTATTGTTGGCCGCGTTCTTTTTTGCGCGATCTTCTGAACGGATGCATAATTGGTTGTTGTCCCACCCAACTCTTGGACCGCCCATTGAAGATTGGCAATCCCGCGGCGCCATTGGCCCGGCCGCAAAAAGGATTGCAACCGTGTCGATTTTGCTGGTGTTTGGTGTGTCGTTGGCGCTTTCACTTAAAACCACAGTCCTGATCATTCAGGCCGTGGTTTTAAGCTGTGTTCTGATCTTTATCTGGACGCGCCCTAGCGGTTAGCCGAGAGAATTCGGCACAGCTCATCAAGGTCGTCCAGCGAAGTGTATTGAATCGTTAGTTGCCCGCTTTCGCCGCCGACTTTGTGATCTACTTCGACCTTCATGCCCAAATTGGCAGACAAATCACCCTCAAGCGCAACCGTGTCGGCATCTTTCTTAACCTTCACCTGTTTGGGACGTGGTTCTGGCGTGGGACTTACTGATTTCTTAACCAGAGCTTCAGTTTGACGTACAGACAGGGCGCCCTTGAGCACCTTTTTCGCCAACTCGGACGCATTTTCCGTGGTGATCAACGCCCTTGCGTGACCCGCTGTCAGATCCCCGCGCTTCAGCATGTCTTGTACATCATCAGGCAACTGCAAAAGGCGCATCAAGTTGGCGATATGGCTGCGGCTTTTTCCCAAAGCCTCGGACAAGCGCTCTTGGGTATGACCAAACTTGTCCATCAGCTGGCGATAACCCATCGCTTCTTCTACTGGATTCAGGTCCGCGCGTTGAATGTTCTCGATAATGGCGATCTCAAGGACTTCGGTATCGTCATATTCACGCACAATGACGGGCAGTTTATGCAATTGCGCCATTTGCGAGGCCCGCCACCGGCGTTCGCCTGCGACGATCTCAAACGTGTTTTCATCCCGTTTTCGAACAATGAGCGGCTGAATAACGCCTTTTTCGCGGATTGAATTAGCCAGATCATCCAGTTGGTCCTGCGTAAATTCTCGACGCGGCTGATCCGGGTTTGGGACAATTTTCTCAATTGGGACGTAGATATCTGCCCGTTGCGATGCGTCGACGTCATTTTGAACCTGATCATCGGTGACGTCCGCCATAAGTGCGCTTAGCCCGCGCCCCAATCCGCGTGTTTTTTTCTTATCTGCCATGGTTTGCCTTTCTTACGCGGCGGTTCTTAAGTTCTTTGCCACCAATTCCTTTGCCAACGTGCGATACGCCTCAGCCCCTTTTGACGCAGGATCATAGTCGAGAACCGGCTGAGCAAATGAAGGCGCCTCAGATACCCGCACATTTCGGGGGATTTTGGTGTCAAACACCAGTTCACCCAAATTATCGCGCGCATCCTGTTCGACCTGCTGGGAAAGATTGTTGCGCGCGTCATACATCGTCAACACCACACCTTCGATCCGCAAGCCGGCATTTGCCGATTGCCGAACCTCGCGTACTGTCAGCATCAGTTGCGACAGGCCTTCCAACGCAAAGAACTCGCTTTGAAGCGGAATAAGCACGGAATGTGCTGCAATCATCGCGTTGACGGTCAATAGGTTGAGCGACGGTGGGCAATCTATCAGTATGAAATCCCAGTTGAATTTGTCCATCGCGGGCTGGCGCAATGCGTCGTGCAACAGAAAGCTTCGTTTTTCATTGGCAATCAATTCAATGTCAGCTGAACTAAGGTCAACCGTCGCCGGAATAATTGACATACCGTCTTTTTCTGTCGGCAGAATAACATCGTCCAAAGACGCGTCATCCAACAACAAATCATAAGTCGTATATTCGCGGGCATCCATTTCGATGCCCAACCCGGTTGACGCGTTTCCCTGAGGGTCAAGATCGACAACAAGCACGCGACTGCCTTGTTCGGTCAAAGCCGCAGCCAAATTGATCGCCGTTGTGGTTTTTCCGACACCGCCTTTTTGGTTTGCGATTGCGATTATTTTTGGCCCTTTGGGGCGCGTGGGATCAGACACGACTGATATCTCCGACCTTTAAAACGACTGCTTCGGGTTCTGTAATGCTTTGTATCACTTCAAGATCGAAAGACCACGCCTGCTGTGCGGCCTCAACCTCTTTCTGCCAATTCGCGCCTTTTGGAAGTAGTGCGGTACCGTTTTTGCTCAAATGGCGTTCAGCAAAACCAAAAAGCGTGCTGAGATCAGCCAGGGCCCTTGCGGACAAGATATCGGCCTCTTGTGGGTGCGCCTTTTCGATACGTTCAGACAGTATAGTTGCGGAAACACCGGTTTCTCTCAGCACTGTGCGTAAAAATGCGCATTTTCTTTGATCGCTTTCGATCATTGTCACTGCGCCAGAAGCGTTTGATTCTGCGGCCATAATTGCAACTACCACACCAGGGAAACCGCCGCCGCTACCTAGATCGACCCAATGAACAAAGGGCCCTGTCGCCAAGTTGTAGATCTGTGCTGAATCGAGGACATGGCGAGACCAAAGCGTGTTAAGAGTAGACTTTGAAACCAAATTGATCCGTGGATTCCATTTGGTCAGCAGATCGGCAAGAATTCGCAGGCGCTCTTTTGTTTCACGTGAAACATTCAGATCCTGCATGACCTGTTCAGATTCCAACATTACGCTGACTTCTCGCGTTTGGCCTGCCGAAGCTTCGCCAATAACAGCGTTAAGCCTGCTGGTGTCATTCCATCAACACGCCCCGCTTGGGCAATATTTCCCGGACGTGCGTGCCCAAGTTTCGTCTTGAGCTCGTTGGAAAGTCCGACGACTGAAGAGTAGTCGAAACCCTCTGGTATTTTTTGGTTTTCGTCGCGCCGGATCATTTCCACATCCCGCATTTGACGGTCGATATAATTTGCGTACAACGCATCCCGTTCTAACTGCAGGCGAACTTCGTGGTCTACAGACTGAAACTGTTCGTCGAGAGGCAAGATTTCCCGAAAGCCAACATCCGGAAATGCCAGTATTTGAAAGGCAGAACGGCGATTACCATCCTGATTTACGGCTATTCCGGCGGCTTTTAGCTGTTTCGGCGTAAAAATTGCCTCATCCAAAAGCGCTTTTCCTGATGCCAGACGGTCGCGTTTGTCCAGAAAGACATCCCGACGCGCTGAACCAACAAGCCCAAGCTCTATACCAATTGGGGTCAGTCGTTGATCAGCATTGTCGGCACGCAAGGACAGCCGGAATTCTGCACGGGAAGTGAACATGCGATAGGGTTCAGTCACGCCTCTGGTGATCAGATCGTCGACCATTACACCTATATAGCTATCTGATCGGCTAAAATGATGGGGCTCTTTGCCTTGCGCGGTCAAAGCGGCGTTCAACCCTGCCACCAATCCCTGAGCCGCTGCTTCTTCATAGCCCGTCGTGCCATTTATTTGACCCGCGAGGTAAAGGCCGGGCACGGTTTTGAGCCGCAAAGACGCATCCAGGGCGCGCGGGTCGACATAATCATATTCGATAGCGTATCCCGGCTGGCGAATCTCGACTGATTCCAATCCGAAAATGGATCTTACATAGGATTCCTGCACATCCACTGGCAGGGATGTTGAGATGCCGTTTGGATAAACCGTGTCATCGGATAACCCTTCGGGTTCAAGAAATATCTGATGAGAGGTTTTATCGGCAAACCGAACAATTTTGTCTTCTATAGAAGGACAATATCTCGGCCCGACGCCTTCGATGTGCCCCCCGTACATGGCAGACCGGCTTAAGTTTTCCCGGATAATGTCGTGCGTGTGTTCGTTCGTATGCGTAATTCCGCAGGAAATCTGCCTGGCAAATGGGACCTTGTTCAGAAATGAGAACATTGTTGGGTCCACATCGCCGGGTTGTGCTTCAAGCACATCCCAATTGATCGTCTTGCCATTCAGGCGCGGTGGAGTTCCTGTCTTTAAACGGCCAAGGGGCAAATTGAAGCCATCAATACGCTCAGCCAACTTGATGGAAGGGTCATCCCCCATGCGTCCGCCCGGTTTGGAAACATCGCCAATATGTATGACTCCGCGCAAAAATGTGCCGGTGGTCAACACGACTGCTATGGCCGGAATTTCGGTACCGTCCGCCAAGACAACGCCTGTAACGGCCCCAGAAGTCATAATGAAGTCAGCAACTTCGCCTTCAATCACGGTGAGGTTTTCTGTTTTAAGAACCTCAGCAAGCATCGATTCGCGATAGATGGCGCGGTCTGCTTGCGTGCGTGGGCCTTGGACTGCTGGTCCTTTTCGACGATTTAGCAGTCTAAACTGAATACCGGCCTGATCCGCCACACGCCCCATAAGACCATCAAGCGCATCAATTTCCCGAACGAGATGGCCTTTTCCAAGGCCGCCAATGGCAGGGTTGCAAGACATAACGCCGATACCGGACTTCTTGAGCGTGACAAGCGCGGTATTCGCACCCATGCGCGCCGCCGCATGCGCTGCATCTGCGCCCGCGTGACCACCACCAACAACAATAACTTCAAAATGTTTCACGTGAAACACTCCTCACTTGCCAATGCAGAAGCTCGAAAAGATTTCATCCAATAGGTTTTCGACATCTACGCGACCAACAATCGAATCCAAAGCCCGAATCGCACTGCGCAACTCTTCTGCGGTAATTTCGTAATGATCTGGTCCAAGCGCCAAAACCTGATCCGCAGCTTCAAGATTATCCCTTGCACGGATCATTGCAAAGCGATGACGTTCTCGGGTGGCAATACCTGAGCGGCCCGCCCGTTCGGACAGCACCGATGTTATCCGTTGCACCAGCGCGCTAACACCCTGCCCTGTAACCCCGGAAACTGAGTTTTCGGTAACATCAACCTCATCCGCCTTGGCCGTGAGGAGGATGTCATTATCCCGCAACTCGAATTCTGGAGCCTTGCCATGTTCCACCAGGAAGACACACAAGTCGGCTGCGTCGGCTCTTTCACGCGCGCGGGCAATTCCAATACCTTCGACATGGTCTTCAGTTTCTCGCAAGCCAGCGGTGTCCAGCAACGTTACAGGAAGACCGTTCAGGTCCATACGTACTTCGATAACATCGCGCGTCGTGCCAGCGTATTCAGACGTAATAGCGGCCTCCCGGCCGGCTAAAGCATTCAAAAGTGTGGATTTTCCAACATTTGGTGCGCCGAGAATGGCCACTTCAAATCCAGTCCGGATGCGTTCTGCCGTCTCAACGCCCGAGATTTCCGTCAGCAATTCGCTGCGCACAGATCCAAGCAATTCGCGCACTTCTGGCGACACATCGACGGGCACTTCTTCGTCAGCGAAATCAATTGTCGCCTCTAACAGTGCGGCAGCACGGATCAAACGCGTACGCCAACCATCTGCCAATCCACCCAGATCCCCCGACAGAACTCGCAAGGCCTGACGTCTCTGGGCTTCGGTTTCCGCCTCGATCAGATCGGAAAGGCCTTCGACCTGTGCAAGGTCAAGACATCCATTTTCGAGAGCGCGGCGGGTGAATTCACCAGGTTCGGCAAGCCGCAAACCCGAAATCGAAGACAATTCGCGCAGAACTGCGTTCACAACGGCAACAGAGCCGTGCAAATGCAGCTCGATCACTTCTTCACCGGTAAAGCTGTTTTGCTCAGGAAAAAAGAGAACGAGGGCTTGATCGAGCGCCCCGCCTTTCTGGTCTTTCAGGGATCGCAATG
Organism: Shimia sp.; assembly: GCF_039969785.1. Taxonomy (GTDB): domain Bacteria; phylum Pseudomonadota; class Alphaproteobacteria; order Rhodobacterales; family Rhodobacteraceae; genus Shimia. Next base: position 166,534 of record NZ_JBDVNC010000017.1, read on the forward strand.
TCGCGACACGCGGCTCTGGCAACTTGCCAAAAAGCGCGCACCCAGCCTGCGCGGCCAAAGATCCGGATATACGAACGACAGCGACCCCCGCTTTACCGGGGGCCGTTGCCAAGGCGAAAATTGTTTCCGGCACATAGGCCATCGCACAAACCTTAGGTGTTCATAGAGTCAAAGAACTCAGAGTTGGACTTGGTCTGCTTGAGTTTCGAAATCAGGAACTCAACAGCATCTGTGGTGCCCATCGGGTTCAGAATCCGACGCAGAACAAAGGTTTTAGCCAGATCAACCTTGTCGACCAACAGTTCTTCTTTCCGTGTGCCGGATTTGAGAATGTCGATGGCCGGGAAGACGCGTTTGTCTGCAACCTTACGATCCAGAACGATTTCCGAGTTACCCGTACCTTTGAATTCTTCGAAGATAACTTCGTCCATACGGCTACCGGTATCAATCAGCGCAGTTGAGATGATCGTCAGCGATCCGCCCTCTTCGATATTCCGGGCAGCACCAAAGAAACGTTTGGGGCGTTGCAGCGCGTTTGCGTCGACACCACCGGTCAGAACTTTACCTGATGACGGCACAACAGTGTTAAACGCTCTACCAAGTCTTGTGATTGAATCGAGAAGAATAACAACATCTCGTTTATGCTCGACCAAACGCTTGGCTTTTTCGATCACCATCTCAGACACGGCAACGTGACGGGTTGCTGGTTCATCAAAGGTGGACGAGATCACTTCGCCCTTCACAGAACGCTGCATGTCGGTCACTTCTTCTGGCCGTTCGTCGATCAGAAGAACAATCAGATAGCATTCCGGATGGTTGGCTTCGATCGAATGCGCAATGTTTTGCAACAGAACCGTTTTACCAGTACGCGGCGGTGCAACGATCAGCGACCGCTGACCTTTACCGATTGGCGCAACCAGATCGATAATCCGCGCGGAACGGTCTTTGATTGTGGGATCTTCGATCTCCATATTCAGACGTTCATCGGGGTAAAGCGGCGTAAGGTTGTCAAACGCAATCTTGTGCCGGGCCTTTTCGGGCGGCTCAAAATTGATTTGCATAACATTCGTCAACGCGAAATAGCGCTCGCTTTCTTCTGGCGCTTTAATCACGCCGTCAATCGAATCCCCGGTGCGCAACGAATGCTTACGGATCATATCTGGCGAGACGTAAATATCGTCAGGGCCCGGCAGATAGTTGGCCTCAGGTGCGCGCAGGAAACCAAATCCGTCCTGGAGCACTTCAAGCACGCCCTCGCCTGAAATTTCCCAACCTTCATCCGCACGTTCGCGCAGAATCTGGAACATCATTTCGCCTTTACGCATGGTCGAGGCGTTTTCGATTTCCAGCTCTTCCGCCATGGACAGAAGGTCTTTGGGGCTTTTTGACTTGAGATAACCCAAAGCCAGTGTTTCTTGTGTCATGGAAATATCCTGTGTCTGCCGCAACGGGCAGGTCGTTTTGTCTGTAAAATAGAAGACACATGGCCCGGACGGGCCTGTTAAGCGCTATGTAAGGGCTGTGGCGTTCAGAGTCAATTCTATCAGAATTTTATGACCACAGACGCAACAATAATAACCATCAGAACGGTTGGCACTTCGTTCATCAATCGGAACTGCCGCCCAGTCAGCGTATTTTCATCGCGCCCGAACTTTTTGCGCATCTGCATGAGCCAATGATCAAACACGGTCATCGATAGAACGGCAAAAGCTTTGGTATACGGCCACACAGCGCTCCAATCGACAATCCCTGGGGTGAACACCAAAACCAGGCCTGCGGCCCATGCAGCGACGCTTGCCGGGGCCATGATGTAGCGCTGAAGCTTGAACTCCATAATCTTGAGCGTTTCATCAAGGGTATCACCCTTTTTGGCACGCTCAGTGTGATAGACAAACAAGCGTGGCAGATAAAACAGACCCGCCATCCACGAGATCACAGAGATGATGTGGAAGGTCAGAACGTATGGATAGATGTCGACAAGAAAGTAACCCATCTCTCTATGTTCCTTGTTCCGTTTCTCAGCCCCTCTTAAATAAATAAAGAAATATAGAAAAGGATGATGATTAAGTAGTGTCAGGGATTTCTTGGGATTATTGAGTTGTCCCGGCAGTTATCCACGGTTTCCTGCGTAGAATCCTGAGGTGGGAGAACGCGAATGCTTCTTGATTTATTTACGTATTATCAAACATTTGCGGATTTTTGGAGAAATATTGCCTGTGGAAAAACCTGTCGATGAAACTGTATGCTCTTAGTTCATCCACGGCGAAAAGTTATCCTCATCCACTGTGCAAAAAACCCACGACGGGTCGTGAAACATGCGACCTGTCCCCAGCAGAAAAATGACGCCTTAACTTTCCAGTGATAATGCTTAAGAAACCCTCAAGCTTTTCCACGGGGATATCCACATGGCATCCAGTTTGATCCTTGCGTCCGGGTCGTCCATTCGGGCGCAATTGCTGAAAAATGCGGGCGTGTCATTTGAGGTCGCAAAGGCCCGGGTGGATGAAGACATGATCCGCCGGTCTTTGGAAGCAGAGGGTGCGTCGCCCCGCGACATCGCGGATGTGTTGGCAGAGTCCAAGGCGCGCAAAGTGAGCGCAAAGATGCCAGGCGCAACGGTTTTAGGATGCGATCAGGTTTTGGATTTCAAAGGGACGGTGTTTTCGAAACCGACCAGCAAAGATGATGCGCGGGCGCAATTGCTTCAACTGCGCGGGCAGCGGCACATGTTGTTGTCGGCGGCGGTGATTTACAAAGACGGAGAGCCGCTTTGGCGGTTTGTTGGTGTTGCCCGACTTTTCATGCGGAACTTTAGCGATAGTTATTTGAATGCGTACCTCGACAGGAACTGGGAAAGTGTTCAACATTGTGTTGGTGGCTATATGCTTGAATCTGAAGGTGTGCGTCTGTTTGAAAAGCTGGATGGCGACTATTTTACGGTTCTTGGGATGCCTCTTGTTGAAATACTGTCCTATCTGACATTGCAAGGAGAGCTGCCACAATGACTTTGCCGTCGATTCCGTTGGCCGGGGTGATCGGAGACCCGATTGCACATTCCAAGTCGCCAAAACTACACGGTCATTGGTTGAGAAAATACGGCCTGACCGGTCATTATGTGCCCTTAGAGGTTGAGGCAGCTGATCTGCGGTCTGTTCTGAAAGCCATGCCGCGAATGGGATTTGTGGGCGCCAATGTGACGCTTCCGCACAAAGAACGTGTGATGGAATATGTTGATCAGGTGACGGATCGCGCAACGCTGATTGGTGCTGTAAATACGCTGATTTTTCGCAATGACGGGACCATTTTGGGGGACAATACCGATGGCTATGGGTTTATCGAAAATCTAAGGCAGGGTGCGCCAGATTGGGAAGCCAGCGCGGGACCGGCGGTTGTGTTAGGTGCGGGTGGCGCAGCGCGGGCAATTATTGCGTCGCTTCTGGATGCGGGTGTCCCCGAAATCTTGCTGACCAATCGCACACGTGTACGGGCTGAAAAGCTGCGCGAAGACTTTGGCGCCCGTGTTTCGGTGGTTGAATGGGTTCAGGCGGGCAATATTCTTGAGAAAGCGGCCACGTTGGTAAACACCACATCGTTGGGCATGACCGGAAAACCGGAGTTGCGGGTGCCGCTGGACGGATTGCATAGCCAGACCGTTGTCACCGATCTGGTTTATACGCCGATGCGAACACCGCTGCTTGAGTTCGCTGCAGAGCGTGGATGCGTGACAGTAGATGGCTTGGGCATGTTGTTGCATCAGGCGGTGCCCGGGTTTGAGCGTTGGTTTGGCCGACGTCCCGTTGTGGATGATGAAACCCGTCAGGCGATATTGTCATGAGCTTTCGATTGGGTCTGACCGGGTCGATTGGCATGGGCAAGTCCACCACCGCCTACATGTTTGCCGAAGCCGGATGCGCAGTTTGGGATGCGGATGCGGCGGTGCATCGGATGTATTCGAAGGGCGGCGCTGCGGTTGGGCCCATTCGTTATGTTTTGCCCGACGCCATTGTTGATGGGGCCGTGTCGCGCGGCCGTCTGAAAGAAATGATCCGGAAAGACGCCAGCATTCTCGAAACCCTGGAACAGATTGTGCACCCGCTGGTTGCTGCTGATCGGGCGAAATTCTTTGAAAGTGCCACGGTCGATATCGTGGTTTTTGACATTCCGTTGTTGTTTGAAGGCAATGGCCATGTCGACATGGATGCGGTTATATGTGTCACTGTTTCACCCGAAATTCAAAAAATGCGGGTTATGGAACGCGGTACGATGACCCAAGAGCAGTTTGAACAAATCCGCGCCAAACAATTGCCTGACAAAGAAAAACGGGCGCGGTCTGATTTCGTAATCGAAACAGATACACCTGAACACGCGCGTGAGCAGGTGTTCAAAATAGTTGAGACGATCAAAGGGTGGATGGCAGATGCGTGAAATCGTTTTGGATACGGAAACCACGGGTTTTGATCCGGAATCAGGAGACCGGATTGTCGAAATCGGAGCCGTCGAGCTGTTTAACCATTTGCCGACCGGAAAGACGTTTCACGAATACATGAACCCGGAAAGGACCATGCCGATGGATGCTTTTCAGGTGCATGGTATTGGCCCGGACCTTCTTGAACCGCCGCAACCACCTGAACCGGGTGCCGTGACGCTGCGCGACAAACAGTTGTTCAGCGCAGTAGGTCAGAAGTTTCTGGACTTCATCGGTGACGCAAAGCTGGTAATCCACAATGCGTCCTTTGACATTAAATTTCTGAACGCCGAGTTGCGCTGGCTTGGCCTACCCCAAATCCCATGGGAACAGGCGATTGATACGCTTGCGATCGCACGGAAGAGATTTCCCGGCTCTCCGGCGTCTTTGGATGCGTTGTGCAGACGGTTTGGCATCAACAATTCGAACCGTACGCTGCATGGCGCGTTGTTGGATTCCGAAATTCTGGCTGATGTCTATCTGGAGCTTATTGGCGGGCGCCAACCGGATCTGGTGCTGGCCACTGGCTCAAGCAGTCAGAACGCGGCAAGCCCTCAGTCTGAATGGCGACCGACCAAGCGACCAACGCCTCTTGCATCCCGTTTGACAGCGGATGAAGAAAAAGCCCATCAGGCATTTGTCGAAAAAATGGGAGATACGGCGCTTTGGAACAAGCAAGGATAGGCGCCGCCTGAGCGGCAGCGCCCGTCATCTGGTATCAGTTGGTCACTTCAGGCGTGGCTTCGGCTGCGCGCCGCGCAACTTCGCTGCGATACAACGCCATGAAATCGATGGTTTCCAAATTCAATGGCGGGAAGCCACCATCGCGGGTTATATCGCTGACGATCCGGCGCAGGAATGGGAACAACAGACGTGGGCATTCGATCAGCAAAAACGGGTGCAATTGCTCTTCCGGCACGCCTTCGATGTGGAAAACCCCTGCATATTCCAGTTCGAGGATGAACATTTCCGCGCTGTCGTCTTTATTTTTGGCGACGATGTTCAGCTTTGTCATCACTTCGAATTGGTGATCGGGCGTGCGCTTTTTGGCATCCAGATTTACCTGAACCTGAATGTCGGGCTGCGCATTTCCGCCGCCGCCTTTTTGTGCCAGAATATTCTCAAATGACATGTCGCGAATGTACTGCGCCAATACATTCATTTTGACTTGAGGCGCTTCTGCTGCACCCTGCTCTGCGCCGTTGCCGTTCTCTGCCATCTGTGTCTCCTAAAAATCAGATTTGAACTGCTTTATCAGTTCAAAAGCAGAGCCTCAATGCTTTGTCCATTCCGAGGGCTGGTGGGTTGGTTTTTTTGGTGTTTCAACCTCGGAAAATTCGCCATCGATAATGTCCGCACGTGCAGATGGACGTTGTGTTTGGCTTGTCGCGCCCATCGAAAAGCTTTTGACGCTGACGCGTTTGCGCAAATACCCAAAGACAGCCATGCGAACTGGCGGCATCAACAGGGCAAATCCGACGGAATCCGTAAAAAAGCCCGGAGTCAACAAGAGAGCACCCGCAATCAAGATCATTGCACCATGGGCTAGCGGTTCTGTCGGATCATTGAGTTCCGAAAACGAGCGTTGCAGATTGCCAATGGCCATGACGCCCTGAGTTCTGACCAACCAAGTTCCGGCAATCGCGGTCAAAAGAACGATGCCTAAAGTTGGCCAAAGGCCAATTAAACCACCAACTTGAATGAACAACGCGATTTCGATCAATGGTACGGCAACAAATATCAAAAGCAGCCACATGATTTCTTTACTCCATAGGACTTTCCGCCAAGGTGGACTTGACCTTGCTGGTGACTTACATAAGTGCCGTAACAACGTGTTTCCATGCCCAACCTGAGGTCGAAATGAATTCATCCATTTTGCAGTTGCTGGTTTTAGCCGGTATTGCCATTTTCCTGATCCTGCGACTGAAGAATGTTTTAGGTACCCGAGACGGATATGAAGCCCCCCGTGAGGTTTCTCAGCAACCTGCGGAACGTCGTGGGCCCGAGCTGGAAGTTATAGAGGGTGGACCAGATCGCGATATTCTGGATCACGCCGAAGAAGGCAGTGATTCCGCGCTGGCTTTGGCATCGATGAAATCTGCAGAGCCGAGCTTTGGCGTCAGCGATTTCCTTCAGGGCGCTCGAGGGGCCTATGAGATGATCCTTATGGGATTTGAAAAAGGTGATCTTGCCTCGATCAAGCCGTTTCTGGGTTCGGATGTCTATGAAACCTTTGCCGAGGTTGTTGAGGCCCGTGAAAAACAGGGCCTGACAATTCAAAGCGAATTTGTTGGCGTGCGGGAAATGACGCTGCATGAAGCGCGGTTTGATAAGACGTCACGCGAAGGCGAAATTGCTGTGCGGTTTGTCGGTGAACTGACCTATGTTGTAAGGGACCGCGCAGGAGAGATCGTGGAAGGCAGCGAAAGCCAGATCAAGCGGCAAAAGGATATTTGGACCTTTGCCCGCGGTATGGGGTCAAACGATCCTAACTGGCAGCTTGTTGCCACTGGCGAATGATCCGCACGTTTCGGGCGGCGCTTGCGGCTGTCCTGGTGATGGCCGGAGGCAGTGCTGTGTCCGAAACAACGATGAAAATCCTGTCTTTCCAAGACCTTGATGGGTGGGCGCAGGACGATCACGAATCTGCGCGACAGGTGTTTCTGAACACGTGCATGGATTTTGATGCCCCGGATTGGCAGACAATTTGCGCTGCTGCGACGGGCATCAAGGACGCGCGCAATTTCTTTGAGCTGCTTTTTCGTCCTGTTTTGATTGAAGACGGCGCGCCGGGTTTGTTTACCGGGTATTTTGAGCCGGAACTGGATGGCGCGCGGTCACCCGGCGGGCGGTATCAGTATCCGCTATATCGCATGCCACCTGAGGCGAAATCGGCTAGAACCTGGATGACAAGACGGGACATTGAAACCTCTGGTGTGATGTCGGGCCGGGGTTTGGAAATTGCCTGGGTTGATGATCCGGTCGAGCTGTTCTTTTTGCAAATTCAGGGATCGGGTCGCATTCGGTTGCCTGACGGGTCCTATATTCGGGTTGGATATGGCGGTGCGAATGGCCACCCGTATCGGTCGATCGGAGTCGAACTTGTGCGGCGTGGCGTGTACAATGCGCATCAGGTCAGTGCGCAGGTGATTAAGAACTGGGTGCGCCGAAATCCGGTCGATGGGGCCGAGCTGCTTCGCCACAACAACAGCTATGTTTTTTTTCGCACTGTTAATCGCGTGCCACCTGAACAGGGCCCGCTTGGCGCGATGAATCGGTCGATAACGACCATGAGATCTGTGGCGGTCGACCCTAAGCACACACCACTTGGTGCGCCGGTCTGGGTTGAAAAAGACGGCGAAAATCCGCTGAGGCGATTGATGATTGCGCAAGATACCGGGTCTGCGATCAAGGGCGCACAACGCGCGGATGTGTTTTTTGGCACTGGGGACGCCGCCGGAAAGGCAGCGGGTAAGCTCAAAGACGAGGGCCGCATGATTGTTTTGTTCCCGATTCAGCGCGCCTATGCGATGTTACCGGAGTCTATTTTGTGAGCAGGCGCAAACTGACAGACGATGAGGTGGCCCTGTGGCGCAAAGTGACGGATAGTGCCCATCGTATGCACCCGGAGCGATCGAAACAGCAACAACTGCCCAGACCAAAACCTAAGCCCGTCAAGACACCGCAGGTGCGCATACCGGAGTTTCAGGTGGGTGCCCGGGCGGCCACGCGGCTGCCGTCAAACGAATATGTGCCGCCGATGTCTGAAAGATTGGCCAAACAACCGGTCCAGATGGACAAAAAGGCGTTTACCCGCCTTAAGCGCGGCAAACTGGTGCCCGAAGGCAAGATTGATCTACACGGCATGACGATCGATCAGGCGCATCCTGCCTTGACCGGGTTCCTGATGCGCGCGCATTCAGAAGGCAAACGTCTGGTTCTGGTGATTACGGGTAAAGGCAAATCCGGGCGTGATGAAGGACCCATCCCAACGCGGCGCGGAGTTCTAAAACATCAGGTGCCTCAGTGGCTTGCCCTGCCCCCGCTCCGGTCTGTTGTGTTGCAGGTTGCTGAAGCACATTTGAAGCACGGTGGTGGTGGCGCGTATTACGTTTATCTAAGCCGTCGCCGATAGTTTCACGTGTGCCCTGTGAATAGGACCGACCATAACAATGCTGGCCATTACGAAACACACTGCAAATCCCAGAAGCTGATTTTCGTACGGAACCCCAAGATCGATGAGCCATCCAGACAGCCCAGGTCCAATAGCTGACCCAAGAACCATCACAGCTGCCACGACAGATTTGATCGAGCCCAGATGGGCCGTGCCATAAAATTCAGCCCAGACTGCATTGGGCAATGTCGCTTGCCCACCTCCGGCCATTCCCATGAGAACCACGCCAAAAGCAACCCAACCAACATTGGGAGCATAAGCATGCACTATAAATGCCGCAACCAGAGGCAACAGGTACACAGGCATTAGGCGCGCGGCACCAAATCGGTCAATCGCCCAGCCGTAAAAGATGGTAGACAACGCAAATGTGATGGTCCCCAACGGAAAAACAGCAACCAATGACAAGTGTGCCCAGCCCTTGATCTCGGCGAAATGTACCTGATGAAACCAAAAGGCAGTACCGAAAGCTGGAAAAACCAAAAGTGCGGGTGCGATTGACCAGAAAAGCGGGTGACGCAGGACCTCGGCCCTTGTCCAGTGCCGTCCGTACATACCCCGGACGGACGATTCTGACGCTACGCTTTTAGGATTCCGTTCTTTGCGCAACAGCGAGTAGAGAGCGGGCATCATCAGGATACAAAACAGGCCGCATCCGAACCAAAGCGTGTGCCAATCGAAATAGGTTTTGAGCCAGACAAAGGTCAGAGGCATCATGGCTTCGGCGGTCATAAAGCCCATCGTGGCTGTTGCCAGCGCCCTCCCGCGTGTCGCCACAAACCAGCGCACCATAGCGACAAAAGCCACATGGCTGCTCATCCCCTGCCCCATCAGACGCAGCGAAAACACCACAAGCGGCAGCAATAGCACCCACCGGTTTAGAGCCATAGCAAAGCAAGACAAAGCCAACAGGCCAATCACAGCGACGCCAAGCACGCCGACGCGCACCTTGTCAGCCAATCCACCAGCCCACAGCATGGCAACCGCCGATGCGCCTGTGCCAAACATGTAGATCAGACCCCAATCGCCATTGGACAACCCAAAGGTTTCGCGGATTTCGCCAGAAAAAATTGAGATAAAAAATGTTTGCCCGAAGCTCGACATAAATGACAACAACGCGCCGGCGGCCAGAAATGGCGCGTTTTCACGTAGAAATTTTAATGTAGAGATTGAGGTACCAGACATGGGCGCCACAATGACGGCGCCCACGCAAAGCGCAAGGGGTTCAGAGCACGTAGCGGCTCAGGTCGGCAGACTTAGAAAGTTCTCCGAGGTTTTTATCGACAAATTGCGCGTCGACCGTGATTTCTTCACCCGACCGGTCTGGTGCCGAAAAGCTGAGTTCTTCGAACACGCGTTCCAGAACAGTGTAAAGGCGGCGTGCGCCAATGTTTTCAACGGACTGGTTCACATCAGCCGCAATTTTTGCCAACGCCTTGATACCGTCTTCGGTAAACGTGACAACCACCTCTTCGGTGTTCATCAGGGCGGTATATTGCAGCGTCAGCGCATTGTCGGTTTCGGTCAGAATGCGCACAAAATCTTCCTCTGTCAGCGCTCTAAGCTCTACCCGGATCGGCAAACGCCCCTGAAGTTCGGGCAGCAGATCAGACGGTTTTGCGATGTGGAACGCACCAGATGCGATAAACAGGATGTGGTCCGTTTTGACCGCACCGTGTTTGGTGCTGACGGTTGTGCCCTCGATCAATGGGAGCAGGTCTCGCTGCACACCCTCTCGGCTGACGTCACCGCCGCGCGCCTCTTGCCGGGCACAAACCTTGTCGATCTCATCCAGAAACACGATGCCGTTCTGTTCAACCGCTTCCAGTGCGGCGCGTGTGACGGTCTCATCATCCAGCAATTTGTCGGCTTCTTCAGAAATCAGCACCTCGTAGCTTTCCGAAACGCTCATCTTGCGTTTGACGGTCCGCCCGCCAAGCGCCTTGCCGAACAGTTCGCCAATGTTCATCATGCCCATTTGCCCGCCGGGTTGTCCGGGAATATCGAACATGCCGCCCATCGGGTTTGAAGTTTCGGACACTTCCAGTTCGATGACAGTGTCGTCCAGCTCGCCTGTTTTTAGCTTTTTGCGGAACATTTCACGCGTGGCTTCGCGCGCGTCCTCCCCGGCAATGGCCTCAATCACACGTTCTTCGGCGGCGCGGTGTGCGTTGGCCTTGACGTCTTCGCGCATGGTTTCGCGGGTCTGGATAATCGCGGCATCAACCAGATCACGAATGATTTGTTCCACGTCACGCCCGACATATCCAACTTCGGTGAATTTAGTCGCTTCGATTTTAATGAAAGGCGCGCGGGCCAGTTTGGCCAAACGACGGCTGATTTCGGTTTTTCCAACACCGGTGGGGCCAATCATCAGGATATTCTTGGGATAAACTTCATCGCGCAAATCATCGCTTAGCTGTTTGCGGCGCCAGCGATTGCGCAGGGCCACGGCCACGGCGCGCTTGGCGTCTTTCTGACCGATGATAAAACGGTCAAGTTCGCTGACGATTTCGCGGGGGGTCAGGTTTGTCATTTGGTTTCTTCCACGTCTTCACCGGAGTCAGTAAGCGGCTGCCGTTTTATCGGCGCCCGGCCTTCTCCTCCGGGTTTCAATTTACCGCCCCGAGCGTCAATCTCGATAAGCAGGGTGCGGCACTCATCATCAGTTTTTCCGACAAGACATCCTAGCCGCCGATCTTTTCGACAGTCAGGTTGCCATTGGTATAGACACAAATGTCAGAAGCGATGGCCATCGCTTTGCGCGCAACTGTTTCGGCGTCATGGTCCGTGTCCATCAATGCGCGTGCAGCGGCGAGTGCATAGTTGCCGCCGGATCCAATTGCGGTCACATCATGTTCGGGCTCCAAAACGTCGCCGGCCCCGGTAATCACAAAGATATCGGTGCCGTCTGAAACAATCAGCATCGCCTCAAGCTTTTGCAGATATTTGTCAGTGCGCCAGTCTTTGGCCAGCTCAACGCTGGCTCGTGCCAGCTGCCCGGGTGTCGCTTCGAGCTTGATCTCCAAACGTTCCAACAAAGTGAATGCATCGGCGGTCGACCCGGCAAACCCGGCGACCACGTCGTGCCCACCCGGTTTAAGCCGACGCACCTTGCGCGCCGTGCCTTTGATGACGGTCTGGCCAAGGGATACCTGACCATCACCCGCAATCACAACTTCTCCACCTTTTTTGACACCGATGATTGTGGTGCCGTGCCAACCGGGAAACTGATCTTCCGCCATGACGTACTCCTGTTAACTCGACGACCTATATGAGGCTGCAGGGGCGCAGGCACAAGGGCGGGCCTTGTCGTGGCGGTTTTGTCGGCATAGCGTCGGCCACATGATGGGCGAAAAAAGCATTCGGTTTTACCTGCCTGACGGGCTTCGGCAAAGCGCGGCAGCAGGGGAACATAATTTCCTGAACAAGGTCGCGTCGGTGTTGGCCGATGCGGGGTTTCGGGCCGAGTACCTGAGCCCGGATTTAACCAACACCTTTGCGCCGGGATATTCGCTGTTTCACATGCAGGAACCATTGGCGCGGAATTCCGTGACTGTTCGACGGGCGTATTATTACCCCTTTTGGCAGATCGAGCGCACAAATGAGCGGTGGCATTGGGACGCTGCCAAGGCGCGGTTTGATCCCGATGCGATTGACGCTGATGTTGCCCGCCAGTTTTATTTGTTCTGGCAAAAACGTCTGTTTTCAGATGCCATGAAGACCTTTGGCTGGGACGGATTTGTCTATATTCCGCTGCAGGGGCGGCTTACGCAATGTCGGTCCTTTCAATCCTGCAGCCCGATAGAGATGATCCGGCAAACATTGCTCCACGAGCCAAAAAGACGCGTGATCGCAGCACTGCATCCCAAGGAAACCTATTCTGAAGAGGATTTTGCAGCGCTTGAAGCGCTGGATGCAAAGTTTGATCGGCTGGAATTGCGCATGGGCGAGATGGAGAGCCTGTTGCCACGTTGTGATTATGTGGTGACTGAAAATTCAAGCGTCGGGTTTTCAGGGTTCTTTTTCGGCAAGCCGTGCGTGACATTTGCCAATATCGATTTTCACCACATTACCGCAGATGTGGGCCGCTTGGGAGTAGAAGGCGCATTTGACGCCGTGCGTGGGCCGGTACCTGACTTTGCCGGGTATGTCTGGTGGTTTCTTCAAAAAATGTCGATCAACGCAGGGCGACCTGAAGCCGAAGAGAAAATCCGGACAAGATTTAGCGCGTTGGGCTGGCCGGTTTAGCTTAGGCACGAAAAAGGGCGCCTTCTTTTCAGAGGCGCCCTTTCGGTAATCTCTAAAAAGATCAGATCGAGTCTTCGATCCAGCTTTGCAGGGCCGCTTTAGGAGCGGCGCCAGCGCGGTTTGAAATGACCTGACCGTCTTTGAAAATGAACAGCGCAGGAATGCCACGCACGCCAACTGATGCGGCGACATTAGGGTTTGAATCCACGTCAACCTTGGCAATTTTTACTTTGCCTTCCAGCTCTGCAGAGAGTTCTTCCAGCGCCGGCCCAATTTGCTTACAGGGTCCGCACCACTCGGCCCAGAAATCCACAACGACGGGCACGTCGGAATTTTTTACTTCTTCGTCAAAGGTGGCATCGGTGACAGCAACGGTTGCCATGAAAGGTCTCCTGAATGGAATTGGGTTGGATGAACCTAAGGAGCCTCTGGGCGAGCGTCAAGGTACCCTGATGCGGTCAGCGCATTTGTCACAAGATCGTGTGGTAACACCATATATTGTGCCGTCCTTGTCCAAAGGATGGCGGTTTCGATGCGATGTTGCGGGAAAATCTGAGCCAGCCCATGCGTATAGGCCCCCATCTGCCGCAAAAGACTGTCTGGAACCTGATCCGGGGACCCGGGGACATTCCGGTTAGATTTGAAATCCACGGCAATCACGCGATCGGGGTGGATAATCAACCGATCGATAATCCCACTGAGCCGACCCGCGCCGAGATTTGCTGTAATCGGCACTTCGGCCAGCGTTTTTGGATCAAAGATGTGAGCGAAAGATTCGGTTTCCAAAACGCGGGATGCTTCGGACAACAGGTCGTCAAACACGGTTGGGTCGATGGGAGCTGTGTCCGACTTGAGCAGGTGCCGGGCCAACGCGGGCCATTCTGTTTTTGCGGCCACAGGCAAGTGTTCCAGCAGCAGATGTATCCATGTGCCGTATTGCTTTGCCTGTTCTTCATCCTGCCCTAAATCACCGGGCAACGCCTTGGCGCCGCCAAGGTCGGACGGGCTGAACAGAGGCGCAGGGCGCTGGGGTTCGGGCGCCGGGCGGATAAAGCGATCAGGCAATACCGTTTGCGCGCGTGTCGCGTCTGTCGTTGACGAAACAATCGGGCCGGACCAGTCCCCAAGTGCATATCGCAACCCCGGTCCGCCCGCATATTGCCAAGGCTCAGCGCCGATATGTGTCATGCCGTCGCGCACAATGTCGTACCAACTTTGGCCGTCTTTGCCCAAATCCCCGGCAGCGGCGACAATCAGCCATTTTTCAGCCCGGGTCATGGCCACATAAAGCAGCCGCAAGCGTTCAGCGCGCTGGGCATTCATCATGGTTTCGCGCGCGTCCAACAGGTTGCGAGGTGCGAGATCAGCAGGCATGTTCCATGCTGCCTGGCCCTGCAGCGGAACAATGGGCGCGTCCGTTCTGACCAGCCTTTTGGCAGTATCCGGCATGATGACAATGGGTGATTCCAAGCCCTTGGAGCCATGCACAGTCATGACGCGAATGCGGTTTCCGGCGCTATCCATCTGGCGTTTGATTTCCAGATCGTCGGTTTCCATCCACAACAGGAACCCTGTCAGGCTGGGCACGGCGCTGGATTCATAAGCCAGCGCTTGGGACAATAGCGCGTTAATGCCGTCTTCTGCTTCGGACCCCAGACGAGAGAGCAGGTTTCGCCGCGCGGCGTGGCGGGTCAAAATGCGTTCGATCAGGTCATAGGGGCGCAAAAAGTCGGTCTGGCTGAGAAGGTCATCAATAATCGACAGCGTTTTGGGGAATTCTTCGCGCCGTTTTCTAAGCTCTTCCCAAAGAAACCCTTTGGGTCGACGGTGTGCCAGATCGAACAACATCTGTTCGGACCATCCAAAAATCGGAGACCGCAATGCCGTGGCAAGTGCAAGATCGTCTTCGGGTGTGCTGAGGAAAGACAGTAAGGCCGCCAGATCTCGTACGGCCATTTCGCCGCCAACCTTTAGTCGGTCAGCCCCCGCAATTGGAAGGTCTCGGGATTTGCACGCGCGGATGATTTCATGAAACAGCTCGGACCGTCTTTGGACCAGGATCAGGAAATCCCCGGCTTGAACCGGGCGCTGGGAATACATCCCAGAATCAAGCTTTTGCGCCGGAATAGTCTCTTTTGCATCAATGAGCCGCTTGATTTCGTCAGCGATACGTTCCGCCAAGACAACTGTATGATGCGTTTCGCCCAGACGGTCGACAGGATCAAACCAATCGGACTTTTCAGATTTCTCTCCGGGCTCGACAACCGGCCAAAGATCAACCCGACCCGGCATGTTGTGTTGAAAGGCGCGATGTTTGTTTTCGCGCGGGAAACCGGCGCCGTGTTTGCCTTCGAAACAGGTATCAACCAACCCAAGAATGGCCGAAGACGACCGAAAGGAATATTCCAGACTGAGGCGTTGAAGTTGATGACCAGAGGGCTGCATACGCGCGGCGAACTCTTGGCACATCCTGTCAAATTCAGCAGGATCAGCGCCCTGAAAGCTGTAAATCGATTGCTTTTTGTCACCCACAACAAAAATGGTACGCTCAACATCGGAACGCGCGCCGCTGCCGCTAGTGAATTCTTGCGCCAGCCGTTCAATTACTTGCCACTGCGCTGGGCTGGTATCCTGCGCCTCGTCGACCAGAATATGATCAATGCCGCCATCCAGACGATACAGAACCCATTCTGCAACGGTCGGGTCGTTCAAAAGGGCGCGTGCGCGCAAAATGAGGTCGTCAAAATCCAGCCAGCCGCGCTGTTGTTTGTGGTGTTCATAAAGCTGCAGAAAGCGGTGCCCAAATACGTGCAACGCTTCGCTGCGACGGACCGCATTTAAGGCAAGTCGCGGGTCACGCGCGCTTTCGACGCGGCGCATCAGGTCTTCGACGCGATCCATCAAGGACGCATTGTCCTTTTGAACTTTCTTAGTTGGAAACGTGCCGATCTTGGCGGTAAACGGCTCTTTCGCGCCTTTTCCGCTCAAAAAGACGCTTTCCAGTATTGGAAGCGCCTGTAAGTTCAGGTCGGACAGCATCGACAGTTTGTCAGCAGCAGCCTGATCGCGCACCCCGCCTGCCCGGCAGGCTGTGATCAGATCAGCGATCAGGGCAACTTCGCCGCCCAGAAAAACGGATTTCTCAAGCCCGGATTCATCCAGAGACGGATCGCCCCCAAATGCGTCATGTAGCTTGGCAAGATCAGTTGGACCGCGAAACAGTTCCGCGTTGCGAATGATGGCGGCGGTCAGATCGTCCAGATATTCGCCGGTAAAATGCCGCGCCAGATCGTGCACCACTTGTGCGTCTTTTCCACCTGCCATCTGATCAACAATGTCATGGCGAAGCAGTGCTGATGCCCTGTCTTCCATTTCGGTGAATAACGGAGAAACACCCGCCTCCAGCGGAAACCGACGCAAGAGCGCAGCGCAGAATGAGTGGATGGTTTGGATCTTCAACCCGCCGGGGGTCTCGATGGCGCGCGCGAACAATGTGCGCGCCTCTCTAAGCTCGGGTTTGCTGATTTTGCCATCGACACCCAACTCGACCAGTTCGGCGCGCAGATCGGCGTCGTTCTTCATCGCCCACGCACCCAACCGTTTGAACAGCCGGTTTTGCATCTCGCTGGCGGCGGCTTTGGTGTAGGTCAGGCACAAAATGTGTTGCGGAAGGACGCCGTTCAGCAACAGGCGCGCGACGCGGTCCGTCAGAACACGGGTCTTACCCGACCCCGCATTGGCCGAGAGCCACGTGCTGTCGCCGGGACTCGCGGCCTGAACCTGTCGTTCCGTTGCATCGTTGCGCATCATCACGTCATATCCTCGGGAACGGCTTCGTCGGTGGCGTCCCATTCGCCAAACCGTGCCAGTTGATCGTAATCCCCGGCATCCGCATCTGAGTGCATGGCACGGCGTGATGTGAACCCCTTACCTTCGACGCTATAGCAGGTGATCAGGTCGACAAATTCGTCCCAAACCTGTTGTGCAGAGCTGTGGTCAAGCGGCGCTGGCTGGTCTTTGGGGGAGCTGCCAAGGCCGATATAGATGGCGTCGGCAACCATGGCGGGCCCCAAATCCTTAAAGTCGCCCCGCTCGGCCAATGTGGTTTCCAGCAGCAACTGTTTGTCAAAAAATATCTGCTGATCGCGGGATGGAGGGGCGCCGGTTTTGTAGTCATACAGGACCAACCGACCATCATCAGTTTTGTCGATGCGGTCTGCCTTGGCCGTCAAGGTGAAATCAAGTGAGTCAATGCGCCCGGTTGCAGAACATTCAAACGCGATTGGGGCCGCCTTGTTCATCCGTTGTTTTTCGCCCGCGATAATGTGGTCAGATAACCGGTTCAACCGCGTGGACCAAAGCGTTCTTGCCGTGGCCCATGGGACGTTTTGCGCCAGAACAGTCTCTGAAATCCGCAATAACCGGTCTTTGTTGATTGCGTCCGGGTCGCCCGCACCCCGAATGAATTCTTCGAGAACCTCATGCACGACGATACCCCTTAACAAGGCGTCAGGGGTGCGCATCAATGGGTTCAGGGCCCGAAGTCTGAGCACATGTTTTGCGTAGATCGCATAAGGATCGCGGATCAGCCGTTTAATTTCAGTAACGGACAGATGGTTGGGCCGCGATGCTGGTGGTGGTGTTGGAGACGGGCGTGGCGCGGCTGCGGTCGGTTCAAAATCCTCCATTGTCTGTACCAACCCAAGCCAGTGATCCCCCCGGCGGCGCATGTCAGATAGGGCGGTCTCTCCACCCTGGTCCGGCAGGCCACCCAATAGGTTTATCAATCTGTTGATCCATCGTGACGGAACGGTTTCAGCCTCATCAGAGCGAACAGATCGCGAGATCCAGACCTCGGGGGCACAGACGGCTTGCTGAAAATCATGCGCCGACAGGCCAATCCGGCGCTCAGGCAGCAATAGCCCGGCGTCGTGACGC
Source organism: Shimia sp. (assembly GCF_039969785.1). Taxonomy (GTDB): domain Bacteria; phylum Pseudomonadota; class Alphaproteobacteria; order Rhodobacterales; family Rhodobacteraceae; genus Shimia. The sequence continues at coordinate 184,359 of NZ_JBDVNC010000017.1, forward strand.
ATTTTGCGGTTGAGCCAGGGATCGGGCGTTGGCGCTTCGGGCCAGCTGCCTTCGTTCAGGCCGCCCAAAATCACCAGATCGGCGCCTTGCACACGGGCCTCGAGCGTGCCCCAGATCAGGATATCCGGATGCCCGCTGTCCCGGTCGCGCACCTCTGATCGGGACAGGATTGCACCAAACAAATCGGTGTAATCAAGCGCCGAAACAGGACCGGCCACCCCTGCGTTTTCTGAGATCTCATCCACAAGTTTGCGGGCTTCTTGGCCGGCTTTTTTATCCCAAAGCGCGCCGGACCCGTCGCCGGGCCCCTGCGCAATGCGCTCGGCCAGATCAATATGCGCAGTCAGCCGATCAGACAGCGAAAGCGTGCCCTGAGACTCAAGATCACAAAAGGCCGATAGCCACGCAAGCCAATCTTCGACCTCTTGTTTTTGCGTCACGGCCCACAATTCAAAATCAAGCTGCGTTGGAAAAGTAACACCCTTGCGCCGCAGCCATAATTCCAGTTCGCGCGTGTTTCTGAGATGCGGGCCGCGGTTGTCGCCGCTATGGGTCAGCGGGTGCTTTAACAATGTCAGCAGCATTTCAGAGGTCAGTTTGTGCAATGTTAGCGCGGCCACATGGCGCAGAAACCGGCCCGGCGGCGATAGTTGCAGCGGCGTACCCGCACTGTCGTCCGGCTCTATATCCCACCGATCCAACGCGGTTGACACTTGCCGGGTCAGCATTCGGTCCGGGGTGATCAACGCAGCCGTTTGCCCATCCTCTGCCGCCTGTCGCAATCGCAATGCAATTACCAACGCTTCTTCCCGCATCGAGGCCGCTTCGATCAACGTGACTTTTGCGGTGGCCTCTTCAAGATTGCTTAGCGACGGGCCATCGGACAGCCATTGGTCGGTAACGGGTGCGGGGCGTAATGCGAGCGAAACCAAACGGTTGCGTTCCGGGCAAGGCGGCGCCGTGTCAGCCCATTGTGCCACGCCTGGAGCCGAAAGGCTGAGCGTTTCCAAAAGTTTGCGGAACCGGAATTGCGGGTGATCTTCACTGCTGAGTGGATCAGACAGATGTTCCCAAACAGACGCGGGCATGTCTTGGTCAAAACCGGGAAGAACAATGGCGCCTTGAGGCAACTGGGCAACTGCACGCATCAACAACATGGTTGTGCCACGTGAACCAGTCGATCCCGCAATAATTACCGGGTGGGATGGCGGCGCCTGGTCCCATGATTGGATCAGGGCTTGCACGATGTGCCGCTGGCGAGTTTGTGCGTCTGGTGCCTGATCGGTGTCGTCCAGAAAGTGCTGAACAATGCTCAGAAACGTCTTGGCGCGTGCCCAATGGCCGGATTGATCGGAAATGTCCAATTTTTCGATGGCGTCGAATGGAACGCCCTCGCCCTGCATTTCGTCCATAAGACCGGCAAGGCTGTCGGCCAGATCATAAATTGATGCGCGCGAGGCAAGGTCGGGCTGCTGCTTCAAAAGTTGGCTGATCAGCTGGATCAGCTCGAACCTTCTTCGGACCGGGGAAACAGGCGCGGGCAGGTCAGCCGCCGCGCCACGCCCGATATCTGTCAAAAGCTCGATCCGGGGCAACAACATTGCTGGCCCGGCGTCAAACAGGGCTTTGACCCGCCGTGCCATGCGTGACGTGTTCACGATCAACTGCACACGCGCCATTTCCCCGGGGGATCGCGAGGCCATCCGGTTTGTCAGACCTTTAACCAGAACCGCAGGGAAGTCTGCGCCCGGTGGAACGGCGTATACGCGCGGTGTCTCTGACGGCTCAAACATGGTGTGCTTTCAAGAGTGTTTCGGCCTGCTCAATGCCTTGCGGGGACCCGACGTCGCACCATTTTCCGGGATATGCGACACCAAAAAACCGACGATCCCGGATCATGTGATCCCAAAGCCGGTTGAGAGAAAATACCTTGTCGGAAATGTCATTCAAACCTTCTGTCTTAAGGATTTGTATGCCTCCATAAATCAGGCCCGGGCCCCGTCTTATCGTGCCGTCTGATCCCAGCACAAAGTCGCCGGCGCCAGTGTGACCAACGGTATTTTCGGGCGAAATGCAAACCGCCAGCGCGTCCATCCTGTCAGGGTCCCAATGTTCCAAAGCCAGGCTGAACGGGTTAGGACCGGCCCAAATGGCGTCTGTGTTGGTTGTGTAAACTGGGCCAGCGCCCAACAATGGCAGCGCGTGCTTCAAGCCACCACCCGTTTCCAGAACGTCGGGGAGTTCAGGCGACAGGTCAATATTCTGATCTTTCAGGTGATGTTCTATCTGATCCGCAAGGTAATGAGTGTTCACCACGATCCGGAGCGGATTTACGGCGCGCACCATGTTTAGAGTGTGATCAATCAAAGGGGTTCCGGCTACTTTGAGCAATGGTTTGGGGCGCGTTGCGGTCAGGTTCCCCATCCGGGTGCCAAAGCCAGCTGCAAACATCATTACCGTTTGGGGGCGTTGGATCATGCGTCTTTCAGCTTTTGTAAGAGTGCGGGTGTTGGCGCCGGAAGTTCGGACAAAAAGAAGTCTCGAACAGGTGTGAGACTGGGGTGTTGAACGGTGCGGGTCAGATAAGACCAGACCCGAGGAATATAGTCGATGTAGTGGGGTTTGCTCTGCAGTCTCGAAAGACGCGCAAAAATTCCGAGGATTCGCATGTTCCGCTGCAACCCCAAGGCAAAATACGCCGTTTCAAAGTGAGCGCGGTCCAGTTCTGTGGCGTCGAGATAATACGCCATCAATTTTTGCTCCAGATCCGCAGAAACATCGCGGCGCGCGTCCTGAAGCAGCGAAACAAGATCGTAAGCGGGGTGCCCGATGACCGCGTCCTGAAAATCAAGCAGGCCAACACGTGCAACGCCATGTCTCTCCGGCAACCAGATCAGGTTTTCGGCGTGATAATCCCGCAAAATCAAAACCGGGTTGGGCGGCTCGACGCGTCGCAGGATTTCATGAATGCTCGATGAAACAGAGGTTTTGTATTCATCGGATTCAAGCCCGCAACCACGCATATACCAATCGAAAAACAAGTCTATCATGCCCGTCAGACGATCTGCATCAAAAAGAACGAGACCTGTTGGCGCAGGGGCTTTGCGCAGGTCGATCAGCACGTCGGTTGCTGCCTGATAAAGGCTCAGTTCAAGGTCGGGATTGTCGATTGCAAGTCGGGCAAACAGAGCGTCACCCAAATCTTCCAGCAGCAAAAGGCCCAGTTCCGCGCTTTTTGCGTAGATGCGAGGTGCGGAAAACCCGGCATTTGTCAGATGCTGCGCGATGTTTGCAAACGGGTCGACGGAGTCATTTTTGCCGGGCGGGGCGTCCATAAGCACAGCGCGATTGCCAGACGGTAACGTCAATCGCTCGTATCTGCGGTTTGAGGCGTCACCCGCCAGCGGCGCGCGGCGCGCAGATGACCAACCGCAATCGTGCAGGAATTCGTTTATCTGGAGTTTTCGCGTCACGATGTTGCTGTCCGAACTATGTGATCCCAACCCGGGTTTGACCAACTCAACTTTAGCGATCGATGTCCTTCGTGTTGCGACAATTCGAATTCGAGCATCAACGCAGATTCAGGGAATAAGTCTGCAAGGCGGTCCGGCCATTCAACAAGGCAAATAGCCTCTTCAAAGGCATCGACGAGACCAAGTTCAATAACTTCGTCGGGAGATGTCAGCCGATAGAGATCGGCATGCCAAAGTTCTCCGGAGCGGGTGTCGTAGGTCTGGACCAGCGTGAAGGTTGGTGACGGGACGTCCTCTGGAACTGTCAGCAATGTCTGAATTAACGCGCGGGCGAAATGGGTTTTTCCGGCGCCAATGTCGCCCTGAAGCAAAAGAACATTTCCGGGTCCTAATGCAGAGGCAAACCGCGCGGCGAGAGCGGCGGTTGCATCAGGTGAAGACAGAGAAAGAGACAGCGATTTGCGCGACATGGCGCAAGATTACCGGTCCGGGCTGCGCCTGCAAGGACCATAATGCTCTAGTCCGCAGGAACCGGGGTCGGAGCAGCATACCCAGACACATTGGCCGCGCAAAATTTGACCATGGTTGCGCCCTGCCCTAACGGAATAATTCGGATATTAAGCTGGGTTCCGGATTTTAGCGTGACAGGTTCCGACCATTCAGACCGGTTCTCGTTTGACATGATGGCATGTTGCAGTTTTTGCCAAATATCAGATTGCCTGGCGTGAGACTTCCATAGCGGCAACGCATCGCGAAGCGTATATTCGGCAATGCTTGTGTCCGGATCGGACAGCCAGAGCGCACGATATGCCGAATTGCAAATTCTGAGTTCGCCGGTTGATGAGAAAACGGCAACCGCACTTTCCAGAGCGTCAATAACAGAATGACCCAGTTCTACATCGGATCTGAATCGCCGTGTTAACGAGATTTCAGCGCTGATATCTTCGAACAGAAAAGCGATTGCCCCATCTGGGTGCGGCCTTCCTGTAACGCGATAGGTCAGACCCGACGGCAAAGTCCATGTTTCGGCATATCGTCCGTCGGATGCGGCAACCACAAGCTCTGCTATTTGTTCGCGCCATGAGGCATAATTTTTTGGCTCAGGCATCACGCGCTTTTCCCGAAGGCAGTCAAAGAACGACAGCAAACTGGGCCTTGAAGACAGAAAATCGGCAGGCAAAACCGTAAGGTCAATCAAGGCGGGATTGAACAGAGCCAACTGGCGGTTGCGGTCAAATATCGCCAATCCAATCGAAAGCTGGGCGAATGTTTTTGTGAGAGTCTGGACAAAATTGCGTTGCGCGATCTCGGCGTTCACAATGGCATTTGCATCCGTCGCATAGTGCATAATGCGGTCTTCAGAAATGACCTTGGCCACGTCGAACCAATAGGTGCGATCATTTGCAAGATTTGTGACCGCAGTTCGAACGGGTTCGCCACTTTGAGTATTTGGATCAAATTCGAAAATTGTGGCACAATCTTGAGTACCACTTCTTTCAAGCTTACCGGCCAGCGCGTCATAGGCGGCATTGCGCCAGGTTATTGTCCCTTCTTTATCAGTTTGCCAAATCGGATTGGGTGCATCGAAAATGGCCTTCCAGGTCGGGCTCTCTAGCGAAGCTTCGTAATTCGCCGAGTGCTCTAAAGTAACGCGCGCGGTGTTCCCCCATTGATCAATTATGACAACAGCTGGATCAGACGGATCGCGCGCGCGCAAAACCGTGCTGCTGTTCCCGTTTTCTGTTCCTTGAGATGTTGGAAAGCTGGGAAACCGGTTGGCAAGCTGTTCGGTCAAATCATGCCAGCCGAATTCCGGATTTTCATGCTGAGTCACTATTTCGAGCGCGGTTGTATTTGCATCAGTCAAGACACCTGCGTTGAACAGGTAAATCGCTGTCCTGTCCGGCGCCGAGTCCGATGGTGGTGGCGGAGCCATTTCGCGCTGCTGCAACCGCCGTATCAGCCAGAGAATAGAGCAGACCAAAAATGCGCTGGCGAGCGGCGCGATCAGAAAAGGAATAAGCCCGGGCTCGGTCATTAGCGCGCCTGTTTGCCAAATAATATTGACACAGATTGAAAGAGGTGTGGTTAACAGCGCGTTAACAGTTTGGCCTAATCAGATAAGATCGGGTTTTCTCCCATTTTAATTGCAAATTCTCCATGCAACGCATCGATCAGATGCCTTGGCCAGACCACTTCGACGATTGCGCCGGTGCGTGACGGCTCGTCCTTGCGCGGGGAATAGTTGTATGACCCGTTGGCAAAACTTAGTTCGGCACCGGTTCGTTCCAGCAAGGTTTTGGCGATAAATAACCCAAGACCCATGCCCTCGTATCCCGGGCGTTGTTGGCGATCCCGTTCAGTTCTTCGACGTCGTACAAATGGGTCGCCAATCCTACCGATCAAATGCGATGGATATCCGCTGCCGTCGTCCATTATGCGTACGGAAACTGTTGTTTCGGTCCATTCTGATTCTATCCAAACTGTAGATTCCGCAAAATCGACAGCGTTTTGGATCAAATTGCGCAGCCCGTGAATAATCTCTGGCCGTCTGAGAACCATTGGGGCGTGCTCTGGATCAAGATGTTCGAAATTTACTTTCTTGTCGCGCATCAGATGTGGTTCTGCTGCATCTTCAAGTATCGTCGAGAGATGCGCTTTTTTCAGCTGCAGGTCATCTTTGCCGGCGCGCCCCATCGATTTGAGAATGTCGCGACACCGATCCGCCTGCTCGCGAATCAACGACGCGTCCTCTTTTAGCTCAGGCCGATCTTCCAGCTCGTCCATCAATTCTGCGCTGGCCAGTTTGATGGTGGCCAACGGTGTGCCCAGTTCATGCGCGGCAGCAGCCACCACGCCGCCAAGATCGGTCAGCTTTTGTTCACGTGCCAACGCCATCTGCGTGGCGGCAAGGGCGCCGGACATGGACGACATTTCCGAAACAACACGCCGCGAATAGACCGAGCTGAAAAGGATCGCGATTACAATCGCGGCCCAGTTTCCGAACAGAAATACATCGGGAATGCGCAGAATAAAAAACTCTTGGCTGCGCAATGGCAGATAGTATTCGAGCATGACAGTGACAAAGGCGATGGCCAATGTGGCAATCACCAAAGTAGACCGCACGGAGAGCACGGAGGCCGAAATGGTCACGGGTCCAACGACAAGCACGGAAAACGGGTTGTTCAGCCCGCCGGTCAGAAACAACAGAAAACACAGCTGCAAAAGGTCAAACAGGATCATAAAGCTGTTTTCCGTTTCAGAGAGCAGCTTGTTTTCAGGAAAAACGAACATCGCTATCAAATTGCCGATGACCGATATTCCGACGGCCAGATAGCAAAGGCCAAATTCCTGTTCGAGGTCGAATGTAAACTGGGCGATCACCAGAGCAACAATCTGACCAAAAATCGCGACCCAGCGCACCAGAATGATCGTGCGCAGACGAATCCAATTGCTGCGCCGCTCCCCTGAAAGAAGTTCGGATGAAAAATCCGTCATCGTGCGCCTTTCCTCTTGTCTCTGCCGGATCAATTGTTAGGTCTCGGATGACAATCATTCAATATGACTTTGCCAGAGGTGCTCACATGGCTCGTACAGCCGCCATTATTGCCGTTTTTGCCACGATCATTGCACTGGCAGGAATTTGGTTCGTATCGCGTGGAAAAGGCGATGGCGATCAGTTTGCACAATGTCGTCAAGGTCAGGTCGCAGGCGGAACAGCTGCTATCGGTGGTCCGTTTGAATTGGTGAGCGAGACTGGCGAGACGGTGACAGAAAAAGAGGTTCTGGCCGAACCGTCGCTGATCTATTTCGGGTATACCTACTGTCCTGATGTTTGCCCTATGGACACATCCCGTAACGCGGAAGCCGTTGAAATCCTTGAGACTCAGGGTGTGATGGTGCAACCCGTTATGGTGACGATTGATCCGGGTCGCGATACACCCGAGGTGATGGCGGAGTTTACCGACTATCTGCATCCTCGTATGTTGGGTTTGACCGGATCACCCGAACAGATCAAAGCCGCGAGCCAGGCCTATCGCACCTATTATCGCAAGCAGGACTCGTCGGATGAAAATGACGAATTCTATCTGGTGGATCATTCGACATTTACCTATCTGACTTTGCCGGAGCATGGGTTTGTTGAATACTTCAAACGGGATGTGACACCTGAGAAGATGGCAGAGCGTGTCGGGTGCTTTGTCGAAAACATGTAAATAGATACGGTGTTTGACCCCGGGCCTGAGCCAAGTTAAAACTTGGGAAATAGATCTATGGGGGCAAGTGCATGGCTGAACCAGAACTGCGGGAGATTGGACCGGACAAGTCACTATTGTTAGTGGATGATGACGAACCGTTCCTGCGTAGACTGGCTAAGGCTATGGAAAAAAGGGGTTTCGAGGTCGAGACAGCGTCTTCTGTAGCAGCTGGAAGCGCCATAGCGACTGCCCGCCCGCCAGCATATGCGGTTGTTGATCTGAGACTGGAAGACGGCAATGGGCTGGATGTGGTCGAAGTGCTTCGCGAGAAACGCGAAAGTTCGCGCGTGGTTGTGCTGACCGGCTATGGGGCGATTGCGACGGCGGTGGCTGCGGTCAAGATTGGCGCGACGGATTATTTGTCCAAGCCAGCAGACGCTGCCGACATCATGAATGCCCTGCTGAGCCGCGAAGGAGAGCTTCCTCCGCCTCCGGAAAATCCAATGAGCGCGGACCGGGTGCGTTGGGAACATATCCAGCGGGTCTATGAGCTGTGTGACCGCAATGTGAGCGAAACGGCGCGGCGTCTGAACATGCATCGCCGGACATTGCAGCGCATTCTGGCGAAACGTTCGCCGCGCTGAAAACCGGCCTTAATCTATTCTGAAAAAGGTGTTTTTGCCTATCGGCAAAACGCCGGTATTGCGTCGGTATTCCATCGGTGCACCCAGGGCACCAAGGTCCTTAACGTTTCGCACATATGTGTCAGAGATTGTATCGTTTGCTGACCCGATCCACGACCTGACCGGTGCCAAGCGGCACGTTTGGCGTGAGCTGATAGTTGTCAAACCCACGACTTTGATAATACGCCAACCCGCTGGAATTGTCGGCGCGGATGGTGGCGTTGATCCAGCCATATCCCAATTGCCGGGCTGCGGCGCGGGTTGCGTCAAATAGCGCCGATCCGGTGCCAAGACCGGTCCGGCCGACCTGAACAAAGGTCGCAATGTCGCAGGCTTCGGCCGGCAAACCAGTTTTCGGAGCGATCCATTGAAACCCAAGCAGCGCACCGGTGTCATCTTCGGCAATGTGCCACGCGGACTGATCCGTATCAGACGCCATCCACGAGGACAGTTCCGACCGGGTAATCGGGGTGGTCATTGCGGTGGTGCCGCCGATCTCGATGATCTGGTTCAGCAGATCTGCCATGGCGCCGCAATCAAGCGACCCCGCGCGTCGGACAATCAATGTCATAGCAGCTCCAGCAATTCATGATGACGTTTGGTATAGGCGGCGCGCACCTCTAAAGGTGGGCGCAACTGAATGGTCAGTCCTTCGGTGATCTTGGGGTCTGGTTTGCCAAACAGCTTGTTGGCTTCGCTGGTTGAAAACCCGGCGATCTGGACGGCCTCCATCCAGGCGCTGACCCGGTCGGCGCGCTTGATTTGGGCCTTGATGGTCTTGGGTGTTTCGGCAGGCAGGCCAAACCGGATGTGAATGGCGGCCATCAGTTTATCGTCCAGCTTACCATAATCGGGACCAACGGCGGCTTTGACCGGCGATATCATATCGCCAATCACGTATTCCGGGGCGTCGTGCAACAGCGCGGCCAAGTGCCATTTGGGCGGCGCGGCCGGGTACATGCGGGCAAACAGATCAACGACCAATAGCGAATGTTCAGCTACGGAATAAGCATATTCGCCCTGTGTCTGACCATTCCAGCGCGCGACAAACGCCAGGCCATGCGCGATGTCTTCGATTTCGATGTCCACCGGGGTGGGGTCAAGCAGATCCAGCCTGCGACCAGAAAGCATACGTTGCCATGCACGTGCCACGGAACATTCCTTTTGCGATGTATTACGTCATGGTTAGCCGACGCGGGGCGGTGGGGGCAATGCTATACCTTTGCTTTCCACGGATCGGGGTAACGTGCCATCATCTGGCGCAACCTGGGACGGTCAAGCAGCTGTCTGGCCTCAAATGCGGCGCGGTTCACAAGACCGTTTCGGTGCCCTTGTGGGCTGGAAGTGGGAAACCGTTGAGGCAGGTCGAATTCCTGAAAGAACTGATGATAGGCTTCGATGATATGCGCGTCGTATGTGGTTTTCTTTTTGCGGGCAATCCACGGTTTCGGATGGCCGGTGAAATGCAGAATGCCGGGGGTGATGGTGCGCGTAAAACGGGGGTGGGAATGGGGCCATTGCCAGTTCCAGATCGGGCTGAGTTCGGCAAAATCGCCCTGAAGCGCGAGGTTCAGCAAGGACTGATCGTGATAGGTGTAGCTGGGATGCAGGTGCTTGGCCGCCAATGCGCGATCCAGAATTCCGGCCTTGTGCCACTGGGCTGTATCCATCAGCAGCACGCCGGAATTGAGATATTTGGTACAATTGATCTGACATTCCTGAAAATCCAGAACAGGCTGATCCGGCGTGCCAAGCTGGGATCGGTCCATCACACCCGCGACGGCATGACAGCCGAGATCCAGATCAAACAGACGTGTCAGATCAGGTGTTGCCACCCATGTGTCCGCGTCAGTGTAGAGTATGCGATCATATGTGCCGCGAAAATAGTCCGGGACCCACAGGCGCAGATAGGCGACCAGCGCCAGCCACGAGGTTGTAAATTCCGCGTTCTCGAGCGTTTCCTGCAGGTTTAGGGTCAAATTTCGGATATTGAGCGCGGATAATTCTTCGGGAATTTCCAGCGGATCAAGCGAGCAGATCAAAATGTCGAAATCACGATTTTCAGAGACCGTCGCGGCGCGGTGAGATGCAAATAGCGCCAGAGAAAGGTCGCGTTCGTTGACGCAAAACACCAGCGCCTTGCGATGTGTCGGGGTGGGCTCTGACATTGGCAATGCGCCTGAATTCGATAACGTCCGCGCGCAGTATGCAAGACGGGATCAGACGACGCAATACGACAAGAATGACGGTTTGCCCAGAAAAAGCCACAATTGGGGCGCATGGTTTTCGAGTGACGGATCGCGTGCTGCCGACGTGAATGTGACTTGGTGTGTTTTGAAATCACGCCGCGCGATACCGACATCTTTAGCGAGGGGGGCACGTTATGCTTCCTCCCGCGTGTCTCCCCCTCACTGAAGCCGTCATGAGAAGGAGACCGTCATGTTTAAGAGAGTGATCGCATCCGCCCTGTTATTTGGTATGGCCGCCACCGCGCCGCCCGCATATGCCGCAAACTGTGCAATGCGGGACGTTGTGGTGGATCGTTTGCAATCTCAATATTCCGAAGCACTGACCGCCGGTGGCCTGCAAAAAGCGCAGCGCACCACAACCATGGTCGAGGTCTGGTCGTCGCAGGACTCGGGCACATTCACGGTGATCGTAACCAATCCGCAGGGCGTATCCTGCGTTGTTGCCGCCGGAACAGACTGGTTTCAGCGCGAAGCTGTCGCGACGTTGTCAGACACCCCAAGCTAGGCAGCATTGAAGAAGCGCCTTTGCAGTGTTATCTGGGCACAAACCACAGAGACATTGCTTAAGGAGCTGGGCGCGATGGCGACCGATTATATCGTAAAAGACATCAACCTGGCCGAGTTCGGCCGTAAAGAGCTGGACATTGCCGAGACAGAAATGCCGGGCCTGATGGCGCTGCGTGAAGAGTATGGTGAAAGCCAGCCTTTGAAGGGTGCTCAGATTGTCGGGTCACTGCACATGACAATTCAGACCGCCGTTCTGATTGAAACGCTGACCGCGCTGGGCGCGGATGTGCGTTGGGCGTCGTGCAACATCTTCTCAACGCAGGATCATGCGGCAGCCGCAATTGCCAAATCTGGCGTGCCTGTGTTTGCGATCAAGGGTCAGTCGCTTGAAGAGCATTGGGATTATCTGGACAAGTCGTTCCAGTTCCCGGAAGGCCCAAACCTGATTTTGGACGATGGCGGAGACGCCACGCTGTACATTCTGCTTGGGGCCAATGCCGAAGCGGATGAAAGCGTTCTGGGCGTGCCTCAGTCGGAAGAAGAAGAAGCCATCCACGCGCAGATCCGCAAGCGGATGGCCGCCACACCCGGTTGGTTCACCAAAATGCGCGACCAGATCCAGGGTGTTTCTGAGGAAACCACCACGGGTGTGCACCGTCTTTATGACCTGGTGAAACGTGGCGAGCTGCCTTTCCCCGCCATCAACGTGAATGACAGCGTGACCAAGTCGAAATTCGACAACAAATACGGCTGTAAAGAGAGCCTTGTGGACGGTATCCGCCGCGCCACCGACACGATGATGGCCGGTAAGGTCGCTATTGTCTGTGGTTATGGCGATGTCGGCAAAGGCTCGGCAGCGTCGCTCCGGGGTGCCGGTGCCCGTGTGAAGGTGACTGAAGTTGATCCGATCTGCGCGTTGCAGGCGGCAATGGACGGGTTTGAAGTCACCACGCTGGAAGACGAAGTCGCCAGCGCGGATGTCTTTATCACCACAACCGGCAACAAAGACGTGATCCGTATCGAGCACATGCGCGAAATGAAGGACATGGCGATTGTTGGCAATATTGGCCATTTCGACAATGAAATTCAGGTCGCCAATCTGAAAAACCACAAATGGACCAACATCAAGGAACAGGTGGACATGATCGAGATGCCTTCCGGCAACCGCATGATCCTGTTGTCTGAGGGCCGTTTGCTGAACCTTGGCAATGCGACCGGGCATCCTTCGTTTGTGATGTCTGCGTCGTTCACCAATCAGGTGCTGGCGCAGATCGAGCTGTTCACCAAGGGCGACGACTATAAGAACGACGTTTATATCCTGCCCAAACATCTTGATGAAAAAGTCGCCCGGCTGCATCTGGCAAAAATTGGTGCCAAGCTGACATCGCTGCAAAAAGAGCAGGCTGATTACATCGGTGTGTCGGTTGACGGGCCGTTCAAGCCAGAACACTACCGCTACTGATCGCATTTAAATTTTGCAAAAAGGGTCCGGGGCATCGCGCTTTGGACTCTTTTTTTGTGAAGTTGGACCTGCGCCGCTGTGCCAATCAACGTGACAGTGTCCAAGTTGTTCACGATTGGCAACGGGCGGCTGATCATAACGTTGCTGTTTCCCAAATGAGCGTCCAAAGGGGAAACGCCGTCGCATTTTCCCTTTGTGATGTTTGGTGGAATGTCTAACCTGCCAGTCAGAGCCGCCGTGGATTTGGTCATGGGCGGGGGATGTCCTGTCGCAAGGGAGACTTAATAATGGGCAAACGTGACGATCTGATCGCCAAATATGCGGATGATCTGAAAAATAAATGCGGGATGGATCCCGATATGGACCTGCTGACGAAAGTCACCATTGGGTGTGGTCCGGCGATCTACAACGACGATGCTTCGACTGTTGCTGCCACGCAAGAAGGCGAGCTGGACACCGTGAAAAACAACTTTCTGATCAAGAAGTTGGGGCTTTCGGATGGCGCCGAGCTAATGGACGGTATCAACTCGGTGATCGAGACATATGGCCGGAGCGAACGGAACAAATATCGTGCGGTTGTCTACTACATGCTGACCAAGCATTTCAAAAAAGAATCTGTTTACGGCTGAGGCCCATAACAGTTGCAGTATGAAGCGCCCGGCCATTGGATCGGGCGTTTTGCAATTCAAATCACATTGTAAACACTTGCCATTTGAAGCGACTCGCCGATTTGCGCTAGTGTCATATCAACGGGCTAGGATGGCCGGAACCTAAATTTGAATTCGCGTGTGGTGAGTAGGGAGCACGTGGGGCGCGGGGGTTCTGGTGTTTTGCCGGGCCCCCGTTATCACTCACCCAACCTTTGTTCAGATCAGCGTCAGAACCAATCCCATGATGGTGCATCCGATTGTGGAATAGCCGCCATCGATCAACATCAACGTGCGGCTGCGTCCGGCAAACATGTAATTTGTCACTAGCCAGGGGGCTGCCAAAAACAGTCCCAGACCCAGCCCGGACATAAGGCCCTTGATGGGTGTGTCGATGCCTGAAAGCGAAAAGATGTGGCGCATCATGCCAGCCACCACAAGGGCGCAGACAAAGGCAAGAATATAGATCATAGCGCCGCCTGAATTTACCGGGCGACCGGACTCGTCAGCCTCAACCCCGGCGGCCTGCATCCAGGGCTGCGCGAGGCTCATGTACCAGATTGAGCCAAATATGTAGGATGCCAGTGCGGCGGCAACAACGCTGAGAATTTCCATGCTTGGTCTCCTGTTCGTGAGCGATTGGGCCATAGCATGGCGCTAAGGTCAGGGCGTGACGCCACCCAGTTCGCAAATCACGTTCCATTCCTGTTCGCTGACCGGCTGCACGGACAATCGGGAGTTTTTAACGAGAACCATTTCCGTCAGACGTGGGTCGAGCTTGATCATGTCCAGCGACACCGGGTTTGAAAAGGGCGCGACGGCTTTTATGTCGACACATTCCCAACGGTCGTCGTCGGTGGTGCTGTCAGGATGCGCCTGGGCGCACACTTCGACGATGCCAACCACGGATTTCTCTTTCTGGCTGTGATAGAAAAAGCCGCGATCCCCGATGGCCATGTCACGCATGAAATTCCGGGCCTGATAATTGCGCACCCCATCCCATTCTTCGCCCTGTTCACCTTTGTCGAGCTGGTTTTGCCAGCTCCAGGTTGAGGGCTCAGATTTGAAAAGCCAGTAGCGCATCACCCCAGAACCTTGTTCCAGGCAGACAGTTCGACAGACGCAAACAAATCGGCCGCTTTGTAGGGGTCGTTGGCGGCCCATTTTTCGGCCTCGGCCATGTCCTGAACGTTGAGAATAATCAGCGATCCGCACATATTGCCGTCATCATCCAGAAAAGGCCCGGCCATTTCGACCACCTCGCCGCTGGACCTCAGATAGGCCACATGCGCGTCGCGGTTGGCTTTGCGAATGTCGAGAGCGCCGGGTTTGTCTTTGGCAATAAGGGCAATGCGCATGGTTTATTCCTCTTTCAGGGGGCGAGATAACAGTGTGCGAATGGCGTCGGTCACGCTGACCTGGCCTGTCGACAGATGATAGACCATTTTGCAGATAGGCATGTCCAGCCCGACCTGCTGAGAAAGGCGGGTCACTGCCTCGGCGGTTTTGGCGCCTTCGACGGTGATACCGGGATCAAACGGTTCCTGCCGACCAAGCGACAGGCCAAAGCGATAGTTTCGCGATTGTTCCGACATGCATGTCAGCGCAAGATCACCCATGCCTGACAGACCAGCCAGCGTTTCCGGGCGTGCGCCCAGATGGATCGCGAGGCGGGTCATTTCGGCAAATCCCCGTGTCATAAGCGCGGCGCGGGCGCTGTCGCCGATACCTTGTCCGATACAAGCGCCACAGGCAATCGCGATGACATTTTTAAGCGCGCCACCCAGTTCTGCGCCAACCACATCCGTGCTGCGATAAAGCCGAAGGGCAGGGGTGGATAATTGTAGTTGCAAGGACTGCCCGATTTCATCGTCTTCGCAAGCCAGTGTTAATGCGGTGGGAAGGCCGCGCGCGATGTCGGCGGCAAAGCTGGGACCCGTCAGAATAGCGGCTGTGGCCAGAGGTTTTTTCTGCCGCAACACCTCTGCCGGACCGGTCAGTGATGCCAGATCGATACCTTTGCAGCAGGCCACAAGTGATTTGCCATCCAGCGGAGCGGAAATCTGTGACAGGGCGCTGGACATGCTTTGCATCGGAACTGACAAAAGCAATGTGTCTGCCTGTGCAATTTCGTCAAGTTCAGCTGTAACAGAGACTGAATCGGGCAAGTTGACGCCGGGCAGGCGCGGACTTTGACGTGTCTCTTGCAGGGATGAAATATCACGTGCCCAAAGTGCAACATCACCGCCGCCGCGGGCCATGGAAATCGCCAATGCGGTGCCAAATGCGCCTGCGCCGATCACTGCAATGCTCATGCTTTGGCTCCTTTTTTGCCACCGCCCAGCAATGCAGGCGCGGTTTTGTCCAAAGGCCAGCGCGGGCGGGCCGCGAGGGTCATGTCATCTTGCGCACCTGCCCGGAACCGTTCAAGTCCCGCATAGGCGATCATTGCGGCATTGTCAGTGCAAAGCGCCAGCGGCGGGGCGGTGAATATCGTGCCATTGTCCGCACAAACAGTCTCTAACCTTGCCCGAATAGCGGTATTTGCAGCAACACCCCCGGCCACGGCCAAAAGCGGTTGAGACGGTGAGATGGCCAGGTATTGATCCAGGGCGCGGCGGGTTTTTTCGGCCAGAACATCCACTACAGCCGCCTGAAAGCCGGCGCAAAGATCGGCGCGATCCTGATGGGTCAACCCGCCTTTCTCCGCAATCACAGCATCGCGCGTACGCAACAGAGCCGTTTTCAGTCCGGAAAAAGACATGTCACATCCGGGGCGATCCAACAAAGGACGCGGGAACCTGAACCGTTTGGCGTCGCCTGTTTGCGCCTGTTTTTGAACGGCGGGGCCGCCCGGCTGAGGCAGACCCAACAGCCGTGCGGTTTTGTCAAATGCCTCGCCGGGGGCATCATCGATGGTGCCGCCAAGACGCGTAAAGTTATCCGGACCCTGCGCGATAAGGAACTGACAATGCCCGCCAGACACCAACAGCATCAGATAGGGAAACGCGGCCTGATCGGTCAGACGCGGGGTCAGGGCATGACCGGCAAGATGGTTCACACCCACCAAAGGCAGCCCCAATCCGGTGGCCAGCCCTTTGGCGCACATGACACCGGAAAGCACGCCGCCAATCAGCCCCGGTCCGGCGGTGACGGCGATGGCATCTATGTCTTGTAGTGACAGATCAGAGGCGGCAAGCGCTTCTTCGACGCAGAAATCCAGCTTTTCCGCATGGGCCCGTGCCGCGATTTCCGGAACCACGCCCCCAAATGGCGCGTGCAGATCGGTTTGACCATGCACAATATTGGCGAGAATTTCAGGAGCGCCGGTTTCGGTCTGGCGTACGATGGCGGCGGCTGTGTCGTCGCAGCTGCTTTCCAATCCGAGAATGGTAAGAGTGCCTGTCATCGGTCAGAACCTGATCCTTGTCGTTGCGTCGCTGATTAACGGCAGGTAACACCAGAGGACGGTTCAAACAATCCCGGCGCCTTGATGAATGACTTTGCCTCTTCTGTTTTGATAACACGCCCCGAGGCCGCGGCGCAGGAATTTGCCCTGCGTCTTTCGCAAGCCGGGGTGCAGGCAAGGCTGGTGATCTCTCCGTTGTTGGAGATTGAATATTTGTCACCGCCAAAAATCCAAGGGTATCGCGGCGTGTTGTTCACATCCCGAAATGGTGTTGCTGCGATGGGGCAGAGCGATTTGCCCGCATGGTGCGTTGGGGACGCGACAGCCAAAGCTGCAAGTGTGCTGGGTTGGCAGGCCGTGTCAGCGGGCGGCGATGTTCAGGCTTTGACGGCCCGGGTGTTTGCGGATCAGGTTAATGGGCCATTATTACATATACGCGGGGAACACACGCGGGGCGATCTTGCTGCGCGATTGTCAGAGGGTGGCATCGAAACGCAGGAGGCGGTGGTTTATCGGCAAAACGCTTTGGCATTGAATGCTGATGCAAAAACAGTCCTGGCGCAGGATATGCCGGTGATATTGCCAGTTTTTTCGCCGCGCACGGCAAAGTTGCTTGCCCGCGATGCCCCGTTTCGCGCACCATTGCGTATTGTGGCAATCAGCCACGCTGTTGCCGATGAATTTCGCGACATAGATTGTGATACGTTGATTTTAGCGGAACGACCGGATGCAAATTCAATGCTTAAGGTTGTGACAAGTTTGTTCAATACAGACTGCCGCATTGAGGACAACACCGACCTCGCCTAAGCTATTGGGCGAAGGATATATTTAGACCGGATTCGAAAGGGCGACAGTTGGGTAAATCTGATAAGACCGACAAACCGGCAGAAGATCAGGTTGAGGCGGAAACGCCGAAAGTTGAAGAAATCGAAGATGCTGAAATAATTGAAGAAATTTCGGCGTCTGACGAAACTAACGAAGATGAGGCGGATGCCGAAGAGCCGATTGAGATCGAGGAACCGCAAGTCGAACCGGACCTGTCAGATGCAGAAGTGACTGATGAAGCGGCCGAATCTGGTGCCGCTCTGGATGATTATGTGACGGAAGATGTCGCAGAATTAAGTAGTGAAGAACCAGCAGAACCCGAGCATGACAACATCGAAGAGGTCACGCCACAGCCTGAGATAGCTGAAACAGGTGCGGCTTATGCTCCTGTTCAGGCCGAAGAGCCGCGAAAGAGTGGATTTGTTCCGCTGGTTCTGGGGGGTGTTATTGCAGCCGGGCTTGGGTTTGGAGTCGCGTTTTATTTTGGTGATCAGCTGGGATTTGGCGCCAAGAGCGAACAGGCCTTGGCCGAGTTGCGCCAGCAGATTGACGCGCAAACGGGCGAGATTACATCGCTGCGCACCAGTCAGGAAGAGATTGCCGGAACCGCCGGGGCGGCACGAGATGCCGCGGCCGCGTTGGCGCCTTTGACGGCGACGGCAGATGATCTTCAGGCACAAGTGTCCGCGCTGGGCGATCGGGTGGGGGCGTTCGAACAACGTCTGACCGACATTGAAAAGCGCCCATTGAACGAAGGTTTGTCCGCTGCGGCAATTGCCGCCTATGAGCGGGAAGTCGAAGACCTGAAGGAATTGGTTTCGGCGCAAAAAGCCGAAGCGGCCGAATTGAAGGACAAGGCGGATTTGTCGGCGAAATCTGCGCTGGCGCGCTCAGCAGTCACGCGGATTGTGGCTGCGCTGGATTCCGGGTCGCCCTATCGCGCTGCGATTGTCGATTTTGGATCGGCCACGGGACGCGACGTTCCTGAAGTGCTGGAAACATATGCCGATGATGGTGTGATCACTTTGGCAGCGCTTGCCGAAACATATCCGGACAACGCCCGCGCTGCGCTTGCCAAAGCGCGTGAGGATAAGGTGGATGATGCAGAAGGCAGCAAGTTGGGGAATTTCTTTAAGAACCATCTTGGTGCGCGGTCTGTTGAGCCCAAAGAAGGCACGGATACCGACGCCATTCTGAGCCGCGTAGAAGCGGCGGTGCGCGAAGGGCGTCTGAGCGCTGCGCTGGAAGAACTGGATTCGCTGGCCGAGGGGCCGAAAACTGTTATGTCGGAGTGGACAGCTGTTGCCGCCACCCGTCTTGCCGCTACGCAGGCTGCCGAAGATTTGGCACAAAGCCTGACCACCAACTAAAGGTCATTTCATGCTCTGGTCGTTGCTAAAAATACTTGCCTTTGTCGCCGTCATTGCCGGTCTGACCTATGGATCCGTTCACCTGTTAGAGAGCGACGGCGGCGTGATGATCACGTTTGCCGGGTCCGAATATTCGCTGAGCCCGTTCGAAGTGGTTCTGGCGCTGATTGCGCTTGTCGTCCTGGTGTGGGTGGCGATCAAGCTGGTCGCGCTTTTGGTGGCGGTGTTGAAGTTCCTGAACGGGGATGAAACCGCGATCAGCCGGTATTTCGACCGCAATCGTGAACGCAAAGGGTATCAGGCGCTGAGCGAAGGTTTGATGGCACTGGCGTCTGGCGAAGGTCGTGCGGCGATGGAAAAAGCGCGCCGGGCTGAACGTTATTTGAAGCAGCCCGAGCTGACCAATCTGATCACGGCGCAAGCGGCAGAAATGAGCGGCGACAAGCGCAAAGCTGAGGAGGTTTATAAGACACTCCTTGAAGACAAGCGCACGCGGTTTGTGGGTGTACGCGGGTTGATGAAGCAGAAGCTGACCGAGGGCAAAACTGACGTTGCGCTGAAGCTGGCGGAAACGGCGTTTGCGCTGAAGCCACGCCACGAAGAAGTTCAGGACATGTTGTTGCGTCTTCAAACCGACGCCAAAGACTGGAGCGGGGCACGTGGGACGCTGAATGCCAAGCTTAAGCACGGGTCTTTGCCACGTGATGTGCATCGACGCCGGGATGCGGTCCTGGCGCTGGGCGAAGCCAGAGATGTGATGGAAGAGGGCAGCTCAATCGAAATGCGCGAGCGCGCGATTGAGGCGAACCGGCTGTCACCGGATTTGGTTCCGGCCGCGGTTATGGCGGCGCGTGGCTATATTGAACAGGGCAAACCCCGCAACGCGACACGGCTTTTGAAGAAAGCATGGGATGCACAAGCGCACCCGGACCTGGCCGCAGCCTTTGCCGAGATTGCGCCGGATGAAACGCCAGCCGAACGCATCAAACGGTTCAAAGCATTGATCAAAGCGAACCCGGACCATCCCGAAGCCAGAATGTTGATGGCAGAGCTGAACATCGCGGCTGAGGATTTCCCCGAAGCACGTCGCGCGCTGGGCGATCTGTATGAAAACGACCCAACCCAACGATCGCTGACCATTATGGCGGCGATCGAACGCGGCGAGGGTGCGAAAGACGCAGTGATCAAGGGGTTCCTTGCCAAGGCGTTGACCTCGCCACGTGGGCCGCAATGGGTGTGCAGCAACTGCAACAATATCCATGCCGAATGGGTGCCAACCTGCGAGAATTGCCATCACTTTGACACGCTCAGCTGGACCGCACCGCCGGAAGCAGAAGCGCGCAGTGGCACCGGTGTGGAAATGCTGCCGTTGATTGTTGGCGCGCTGGAAGATCAGGCCGAAGAGATGAGCGAAGCTGTCGATGAAGACGTCGCAGATAGCATCGGCGGGGATGATGAGGTCATCGAGGCGACAGCGACCGATGTTGGCGAGACCGAAGAAAAGCCGGACTCGCCACCGAAATAAGCGCCTTTACTCTAACTGAAAGATGTCCGGCACGCAGGGTTTGCGATCGTCGGGCATCTGATCCGCGCCATCCGCCCGTTTGCTGCGCGACCCGCCGACATCCGGTTTGAATTTTGGATCAGAAAGCTTGCCGCTGACGCTAATCGGCCATGCGCTGCGCGATAGCGGTTTGCCAACCCGACGCGGTTCTGCGCGCACGGAAATGGTGTCACCCACCCAGTTCACTTCGCCACGCGCGACAAGTTGAACGCTGCGGGTTTCGACGACAACCTGATCAAATCCAACCCGGCCAGCGTTGATCCGAACCGGTGCTCTGACGCAAACTATTTCGGTTTCCCCGGCAGAACGTTCCTGTGAGAACAGCCACGGAAAAACGCCCAACCCGGCCAGCTCCAAAAGGCTTGTCGCGATCTTGCCGTTGCCCATATTCACCGAGGCTGACCCGGCCAGAGAGCGCGCGAATTGCTTGCCAGATGTGATATTCCCGGACACATCGAAACTCGCGCCCAATGTGCCGCTTGCCTGAATGCCCAGCCCGACAGCATCCAGAATATTGCCGAAGTCCCAGCCGCTGGTGGCGCCGTCGATATTCAAAAGCTCTGGATTATTCACGGCATCCATATCGGCGTGAACTTTGAAAAAACCGTTTCCATAATGCAGCTCCATTGGGCCTGCTTCGATCTGACCCTGATCCGCAACCAGACGGCTGGACATCGAAGAAACACCTTTGTCGCCCACAAATTCCTTAAGCTCTACGGAGATGTCGAGATCGGTTTTGGTCAGAATTCGTTTCGGGCTCAGGAGACCTTGTTCTTCGTCTTTAAGCACAAGCGGTTGAAGTGGAGGTTTGCCATCATCGGGGGCAGGTTCTTCTGCCTTCTCCTCAGGTTCCTCTGACTTGCGCGCATCGTTTGATTTTGAGATTGCGACGATGGCCTTGGTGCCGTCGCGAATGTCAGCGAGCTGCATCCGGCCACTTTCGATGGCGCCGCGAATGACATTGATGTCCTGAGACAGATCAAACGAGACGTTAGTTGAAATGTCGCTGCCTCCGGCCTTAAACGCTGCTGCGAAATCGATGTCTGGACCTTCTGTCTTTACATCCAACGCCAAATCCAGCGCGCCGACCTTGACCGGATCAACCTGAAGCGCGGTCAGGAAGGTTTCGGGATCGGAGATGCCGAAATTGAGGCTGGCGATGACCTTACCCAGTTTGGCGACGTCTTCAGCTGACACATCGGCTTCAAAGGACCACAGGTCAGTGTCCTCTGCCCGCGCGCTGAGCTGTTCCAGGCCCAGAGCGCCCGAGGCGTCGGAAATAGCGAACTCTGCGCTGACCCGTCCGAACCGGGCGGCGTCTTCTTCGGAAAGCGCCTTGAGCAACAAGGATGACGGGCCAGACAATGTGCCGTCAAAAGAAACGTCTTTGAACTTGAAAACATCGCCAACTGACCCGGCTGCTGTAACATAGGGGTCCTCCAGCGGACCCACCTGAAGCGTGATTTCACGCACACCAAGGGTCTCGTCGGGAGATCGGTAGAGCTTGCCGATGGTGATTGGCCCCACACGGTCGAGGCCTTGTTCAAACGCGTTGGTCAGGATGATAAGTTCGTCAAACTCCAGACCGTCGGCGTCGCTGACGATGCGTGTATTGATGCCAGCCAGCTTGAGGTCTTTGAGAGATTCCGCTTTGGCCGGTGGCGCGCCTTCGGGGTGCAGGCGCGCATCGATGCGGACATCGACATTTTCGCGGGTATGAACATTTCCGATGTCCCCGGAAATATTGATTTCCTGCCCTTCGCTCAGGTCAAACCTTGATGAGAGGCCTTCGACTGCTAACAATCCTTGTTGGCGGGTGATCCTGGCGCTGAGATCACCGTTGCCCTCAATGCTGCGCTTAAGGCCAAAGATGTCGAAGATTTCGCCAATTTCACCGGTGTCCAGTTCGAGTTGGGCGAAATAGCCGCCACCCTCGGTTTCGGGGATCGTTTCACCGTTGAACGTCAGCTCAATCTGCCCAAATGAAACGTTATGCGTGAAAGGAGCGTCGCGTGGATAATTCCCCGTCAACTCAAACTCTTCCTCGTTGACTGTCCCCTTCCCCTTGAACGTGGCCAGCTGCCCGCCTTCTTGTTGTTCCAGCTGGGCATTGCCCAGCGCGAAATCAAATGTGAACCCGGATGTTTGATTTTCAATCAGCAGACCAAGGTTGGTGAATGTGATTGTCTTGGTCGAGAGAAACGTCAGAATCGATCCTTCGTTCTCTTCACCCTTTTCTGTTTCGGCTTCGGGTTTATCGGGAGTGGCTTGTGATTTGACCCAGCTGGTTGTCCCGTCTTGCGTGGTGATCAATTTGGTTTGCAGCCCATCGATCACCAGATTGTCCAGGCCGATGCGTCCGGCCAATATGGCGGGCAAGTCAAGGTCCAGTTCCAACAACCCAAGTTCCGCCAATATTACGCCGTCGATTGTTGTGCTGGGAATTTGGGCTTCACTGATATGAAGCCGCGCGATGCGCCGGGGCGTAATGCGCACATCGCCGGATATTTCAAAAGCCTGACCAATTTGATTGCTCAGTAAGGTTTCGACCATAGATTTACGAACCGAGCTGAACACAGGACTGGCCAATACCAGCCACGCGATCGCTGCCAGTACGATCACTAGGATCGTGATCCATTTTCCGACGGTGATTATTGTTTTGGACATGGTCAATTGCTTTCTAAAACTGTCTTCAAATACAAGGGCTTGGCAGGCCTACGCTTTGTCCGCGCCAGCCAGTTCGCCATCCCAATTGGTTTCGGCAATCTTAAGTTCAGGTGTGTCTGCTTCGTAGGATGGGGTCATGATCTGAACGCCATTTTCATTAAAGACATCCGAAATATGTTTGTGAAGGTCCGACAAGATCAGCGGCAGTGAAGAGCCGCGAGTGGTAAAGGCGTTGATCTGATAATTCATGGCAAAATCTGCCAGCCCGGTTACCAGCACAAATGGGGCAGGCGATTTCTTAAGCCCGTTGGTGCGATGAGCGGCTTCGATCAGCATCGCCTCAACCTTGTTGCGCGGCTCTTCGTAGCCAATCCCAACCGTGGTGTGCAACAACAGCCCCTTGCCATCGATCTTGGAGGAATAGTTGATCACCTCGGATGACACGAGAGTTGCGTTGGGAATGCTGATCAGTTCGTTTTTGACGGATTTCAGGTAAGTGTCCATCAACCGGATTTGCATGACATCGCCATAGTGTTCGCCAACGCGGATGCGATCCCCGACATTCATGCTGCGTTTATAGAGAACGAACAAACCGGCCAGCACGTTGGAAATTACAGAGTTTGACCCAAGCGAAACCATCACGCCCACCATAATGGTCAGGCCCTGAAATGCAGCAGAATTAGACCCGGGAATATAGGGAAAACAAATCACCGCACATGTCAGAACCAGCGACAGGCGGATCAGATTGTACGTTGGCCAAACCCAATGCGGTTCAAAATTCTTGAGCGTGATTGTGCCCTGATCAAGGTTCTCAAAGAACAGCCTTACACCTTTGATGATCCAACGCGTCACTGCGACGATGATGGCAATCGTGATCAGGTTAGGCAAATACCCAACCAGCCCCAACATCAATTCCAAAATCGGGTCGGTCACATAGCGTATCAGCAGCGCGGCGATAGGTTTCGTGTTTGGAAACGAGTGCAGGACAAAGCTGAGATAATAATAAAACCCGGTAAACAGCAGTACATCCAGAAAGACACGTACAAAGAATTTGACGAGATTTGAAACAGCCTTGGCCTGAAGGACGTCCTGAGTTGCGGCCTGAACAACGTGAAAACGGCGTTCTACAATGCGCGCGACCAGCCGGGATACGCGTTTGCGCATCAACAGCAATATGGTGCAATAGATTGCAAAAACGGCTGACCACGCGAACGCTGTAAACGTGCTTTGAGCAAACGCTTCGTCTGTGCGATTGGTCCGGTACATCAGAATGGTGTTGCGGATCGCCTCGGCCTGTAATTCTGACAAAACCACAATGTCCATTTCTTCGAACTCGGCGTCAGAGGCTGTTGTAACCGTTATCATTATGTTGTCGGCATAGATCATCCGACCAAGTTCTCCCGGCCGAATATCAACATTGACCAGTTCAGCTTGGCTGCTTTCGGCGACCGAAATAATACGTTCTGCAACGGATTCCGCCCGTTCAATCGCCGGGAGAGCTGTCGACCCGCGGACAACAAACAATTCCTCTCCATCAACAATTACGGGGT
This sequence comes from Shimia sp., assembly GCF_039969785.1. Lineage (GTDB taxonomy): Bacteria > Pseudomonadota > Alphaproteobacteria > Rhodobacterales > Rhodobacteraceae > Shimia. The sequence continues at coordinate 208,961 of NZ_JBDVNC010000017.1, forward strand.
GCGAGTACACGCTGTCTGTCGGTTCAACCTGTTCGGAAGCTTCCGCCTCGGACTTTTCTTGTGACAGGACCGGCGAATTTAACCCAAACCAGCTGAACAATAAGATACTTAAGCTCAGTAATATGGCCCGCATTTGTGTTCGCCCTTTTGTGAGGCGCAATCATCAGATGATGCGCCCGTCTCCCCTTGATAGAACTGATGCTACACATACAAGGCGATACGTCAAAGACATGTATGGCATTTGCGGAATATCAAAAGCGTTTTGCGATTGGATCGGCAGAGGTCATAGTGGTCCTTGTATTGATAACCTAAGGGAGCAGAACTGTGATTAAGACCCTGTCCAGCCTGATTATTCTTGTCGGTGGCGCATGCGCGGCCCAGCCTTTTAGCGAATGGGGCGAATCTGGTGACTGGGTGGTCAGAGTTGACGAAGCGTCGGGCAACGGGTGCTTTATGCAGCGCAGTTTTGACAGCGGCACGATGGTGCGGATCGGGTATGTCCCAAACGAAGAGGGCGCCTTTATGTCAGCCTTTAATCCCGGTTGGACACAGATCGAAGCGGACGACAAGGGCAGCGTGATTTTCGATTTTGGCGACTCACGTTTTCAGGGCGCAGTTGTCGGCGTTATCGAGGATGATGTGCCCGGCGGCTATGCGTTTTTTAACAATCCAGAATTTGCATCGGAATTTGGGCGACGGCATTCAGTCACGATCATTGGTGAAAAGGGCGGTCAGGAAGAGCTTGACCTTGCCGGTTCCAGCGCCGGATTGACCAAACTTAAGGAATGTCAGGGCGCGCAGGAAAAACCAGCAGATTGAAACGGCATGGGTCAGCTAATGCAAATGTCCCCCATAAAAGACAAGCGGGCCTCATCAGTCATCAAGGGCCACGTGCATGCCACAGGCAGTTCTCAGCTGCCGTGCAGCTTTGTCTGGCGCAGCGCGTCCAGTTTGGTGAACAAACCATGGGCAGTTTTCCACGGAATCTGTTCTTTGTCCGCCTGGCTCAGGTTTGCGGGCACAAGGGCATGTGCATAAGGGTCGTCCTTGAAGATTGGATAGTCAGACCCCAGCATCAGACGATCTGCCCCATACAGCTGCACCGCAGCCTCTAAGGCGCGCGGGCCGAGTGAGGCGCAATCGTACCAAAGGCGCCGCAAGCGATCTGTTGGAAAAGGTTCATCAGGAGAGCGATGACGCGCGATGCTTTCGATGCGCTCAAAGATAAAGGGCAAGGTGCCGCCCAGATTGACCACCTGAAAGGTTATATTGGGAAACTCTTCGAGCATGTCGGACAGGATCACGGTCAAAGCGATTTGCGAGGCACTGGATTGCAGTTCGACGGCTGACAGGCGATATTGCACATTGTCGGCAGGGCGCGGCGGCAGGTCTTCGTCAACTTTCAAACCCGGATGCAACATGATGTGGCAGCCATATTCATTGGCGGCTTGCAGCAGCGGGCGCAGCGCGTCTGCCTCGGTAAGCGAGTTAAAGTAATTTGACGGTAGAATAATGCCCGGCAGGCCCAGATCGCGCCGAATGCGAATGACCTCGGCGCAGGCCAAATCCATATCCGCCAACGGCACCCCCGCCAGACCGATCAACGCGCCATCGGTTTCCCCGGTGAGTTGCGCCAGAAAGGAGTTATAGGTCGAGATCGCCTCGGCTATTTCGTTGGCTGGCAAGAGTTCTACACCAAGCGCGCCGGGAAACGTGAGCAACCGATGTGTCAGCCCGGAAGCTTTCATAAGGTTCAATCCGACGCGATAGTCGTGATAATGATCGGTGAATTCAAATTCGCCATTCATCGCAACCATCATTAGTGCACCATCTTCACGGGTGCGCAAATAGGGGCGTTCGGTGCGTGACATCAATGTTTCGAGCAAGCCGCCGCCGTAAAAATGTGAATGCATATCAACGCGTTGGGCAATATCAGTCATCATGGGCCCTCTACATACATTTGGCGATTGGCGTTAGAGTAATGTCCTTAGATCAGTCTTAGGGTCGGCCACAACAGAGGCCACGACAGCTTTCCCGGTCTCGATCAGTTTTTTGCCAAGCTATAGTCACGTGGCGCATTTGGCGGGTCAACGGTCAAAAGCTGTGTGCCTTGGAGACACCGGTGTGACACAGACCCTTTGTGCAAGCTTTGGCGGGGCACAATCGCTTGCCGCCCGGATGAGTTGCACGCTGATCTGTCCGAAACTGTCCGGCACTGGCGATAACGGTACATGCCATAACCTGACCTTTTTGACGGACGTTACAAAATACCCGGCAAGTTGAGGCCGTTTTCGCGGGCACAGTCTTTGGCGATGTCGTATCCGGCATCGGCGTGGCGCATGACACCTGTGGCCGGGTCGTTCCACAACACGCGGCCAATACGGCGGTCTGCGTCTTCGGATCCGTCACAACAGATCACCATGCCCGAATGCTGCGAAAAGCCCATGCCGACGCCCCCGCCGTGGTGCAACGACACCCATGTCGCGCCGGAGGCTGTGTTAAGCAGCGCGTTTAGCAGTGGCCAGTCGGACACAGCATCAGAGCCGTCTTTCATGCTTTCGGTTTCGCGGTTTGGCGATGCAACAGAGCCTGAATCAAGATGGTCACGACCGATGACAACTGGGGCACTCAGCTCACCTGTGCGCACCATTTCGTTGAAGGCGAGGCCCAGTTTGTGACGCACGCCCAGACCAACCCAGCAGATACGAGCCGGCAGGCCCTGAAACTCGATACGTTCGCGCGCCATGTCCAGCCAGTTGTGCAAATGCTTGTCCCCGGACAGGATTTCTTTGACCTTGGCGTCGGTTTTGTAGATGTCTTCTGGATCGCCAGACAGTGCCGCCCAACGAAACGGGCCAATGCCACGGCAAAACAGCGGGCGGATATAGGCTGGTACGAAGCCCGGGAAATCAAACGCATTTTCAAGGCCTTCTTCCAGCGCGACCTGACGGATGTTGTTGCCGTAGTCGAATGTCGGCACACCCATTTTTTGCAGATCAATCATCGCCTGAACATGCACGCGCATCGAGGCGCGCGCCGCGACCTCAACTGTTTTGGGATCGCTTTCGCGTTTTTCTTTCCATTGCGCCATGGTCCAGCCTTGCGGCAGGTAGCCGTTGATCGGGTCATGTGCGGAGGTTTGGTCGGTTACCATGTCAGGGCGCACGCCCCGGGCCGCGATTTCGGCAAACACGTCCGCTGCGTTGCCCAACAGGCCAACCGATTTGGCTTTGCCTGCTGCTGTCCATTTGTCAATCATGGCCAACGCGTCGTCCAGCGTGTCGGCGCGCTCGTCCACATAGCGGGTGCGCAAGCGAAAATCGATGCTGTCAGGATTACACTCAACCGCCAGACAACAGGCCCCTGCCATCACAGCCGCCAAAGGCTGAGCGCCGCCCATTCCACCAAGCCCGCCTGTCAGAACCCATTTGCCTTTCAGGTCGCCGCCGTAGTGCTGACGACCAGCCTCGACAAAGGTTTCATAGGTGCCCTGAACGATGCCTTGGGATCCGATGTAAATCCAGGACCCCGCCGTCATCTGGCCGTACATGGCCAGCCCCTTTTTATCGAGCTCGTTAAAGTGATCCCAATTGGCCCAGTGAGGCACAAGATTTGAGTTGGCGATCAACACACGCGGCGCATCTTTGTGGGTTTGGAACACGCCAACCGGTTTGCCGGATTGCACCAGAAGGGTCTGATCCTCTTCCAGGTCGCGCAAGGCGCTAACGATCAGATCAAAGTCTTTCCACGTGCGGGCCGCGCGGCCAATGCCGCCATAGACCACCAGCTCATGCGGGTTTTCTGCCACATCCGGGTGCAGGTTGTTCATCAACATCCGCATTGGCGCTTCGGTCAGCCAGCTTTTCGCGGTGATGTCCGTCCCTGTTGCCGGAAAGATGTCACGGGTATTTTTGCGAGGATCGCTCATGATACGCCTTTCAAGGTGGGGGCCAAATCAGCCAGTTTTGTCAGAATAGAAACGAGGTGCGGGCGCAGCTTTGCCGCTTTGGTGTTGTCATAGGTCCATGGGGCTTTCTCGGCGGTCAGATAGGTGCTTTGGGCCAGTTCCATTTGGATCGCATGTAACCCTTCTGAGGGGCGCCCATAATGGCGCGTGGTCCAGCCGCCTTTGAAGCGCTCGTTTGTGATGGATGAATACCCCGGGGCATTGGCGCAGATGTCCTGCGTGATGCTTTCGATTTCGGGCGCACAGGTGGTGCCAAGGTTTGTGCCGATGTTGAAGTCGGGCAAAATGCCTTCAAACAGGAATGGAATGTCAGAGCGGATCGAATGACAGTCATAAAGGATGGCAAACCCATGCGTGGCCCGCACACGGTCAAGCTCTGCCTGCAAGGCCGCATGGTAGGGTGTGTGGAACGCTGCCTGACGCGCTTTTACGGCGGTGTCATCGGGCGCGATTGTCCAGATATTGTGGCCGTCAAAATCGGTGAGCGGAACCAGACCGGTGGTGTTTTGCCCGGGATACAGCGAGACACCTGAAGGATCCCGGTTGGCATCAATCACATAGCGGTGGAACGTGGCGCGCACGGATGTAACGTCAGGCAGAAGCCCATCATACAATGTGTGGATGTGCCAATCCGTATCATCCAACCCGCGCCCGCGTTCATTAAGGGCCGCGAAGATTTCGTCGGGAACATGCGTACCTGTGTGGGGCAGGCCGAGCACAATCGGGCTGTCGCCCCGGGTGACTTCGACGGGGGTCATAACGAGACCTGTGGCATGTCGATATTTGCAGCTGTCAGAATGTCACCTGAGGCAATCATTTGTGCAGCGGCTTCCAAATCGGGTGCGAGGAAGCGGTCGTCTTCCAGTGCAGCGACATCCTTGCGCACACGGGCCACCACATTTTGCAACGGTGCGCTGGTTTTCAAGGGGGCCCGAAAGTCGATCCCTTGTGCACCGCACAGCAATTCCACACCCAGAATACGGTTGAGATTTTCGACCATTGGCCCAAGTCGGCGTGCGCCATGGGCGGCCATACTGACGTGGTCTTCCTGATTGGCGGATGTCGGTGTGCTGTCGGTCACACAGGGATTTGCCAGATGTTTGTTTTCGCTCATCAAGGCAGCGGTGGTGACTTCGGCAATCATATAGCCGCTGTTGAGACCCGGATTGGGAGTCAGGAAGGGCGGCAAATTGAAGCTGAGCACAGGGTCAACGATAAGCGCAACGCGACGTTGTGCAATGGCCCCGATTTCAGCAATCGCCAGCGCGATCATATCAGCGGCAAAACCAACGGGCTCGGCATGGAAGTTCCCGCCAGAGACAATCATATCCGCGCCGATCAGCACGAGCGGGTTGTCTGTTGCCGCGTTGGCTTCGATCTCAAGCGAACGTGCCGCCATGCGCAAGACATCCATCGCCGCGCCTGTCACCTGTGGCTGACAGCGAATGCAATAGGGGTCCTGGACACGCGCATCATCGCCCCGATGGCTGTCACGGATTTCCGAACCTGCCAGCATTGCGCGCATTGTAGTGCCCGCATCAATCTGACCTTGATGGCCGCGCAACGTGTGGATTTCTGGCTGCAAGGGTGCGGTTGAACCCATGATCGCATCTGTCGACATGGCAGATGTCACCAGCGAAGAATGCGCGGCGCGCCACGCGCCAAAGAAACCGACTAGAGCCAGCGCGGTGGAAAACTGTGTGCCGTTGATCAGTGCCAGACCTTCTTTGGGGCCAAGCTCAACAGTTGTCAGACCTGCTGCGGCAAGTGCCTTGGCGCCGGGCAGGACCTGACCGTTATGCTCTGCTTCGCCGCGACCCATCAGAACCGCCGCCATATGCGCCAGCGGGGCAAGGTCGCCCGAGGCACCGACCGAACCTTGGGCGGGAATAACCGGGGTCACGCCATTGGCCAGCATGGCCTCGATCAGATCAACGATTTCAAGACGCACACCAGAGGCTCCACGCCCTAGACTGAGCAGTTTGAGCGCCATCAGAAGACGCGCATGTGACCGTGGAATGGCAGGCCCGACGCCGCAGCAATGCGACAGGATCAGATTGCGTTGCAGCGTGGCCGTGTCCTTGGGCGCGATCTTGACCGAGGCGAGCTTTCCAAAGCCTGTATTCACGCCATAAACCGCGTCGTTGCCCGCGACCGCCTTGGCGATACGCGCGTGGGCGCGTTCAATGTCGGGACGGCAGGCCGGATCAAGCCGCACAGAAGCCTCTTCCCAATAGATTTGCGCGAGATCATCCAAGGTCACCGCGCCGGGGGTCAGGGTCAGTGTGGTCACAATGTGCCTCCGAAAATGCGAGAATGAAGCGGATTAAAGCCAATTCGATAGGACAGCTCGGCGGGGTGTTTGATATCCCAGACGGCCATATCTGCCCGCATGCCAGCGGCCAGAACGCCGACGTCTGACATGCCCAATGCACGGGCCGCGTTTTGGGTGACACCGCGCAGGGTTTCTTCGGGCGTCATGCGGAACAGGGTGCAGCCCATGTTCAGGGTCAGCAACAGCGAGTTCAGCGGCGATGAGCCCGGGTTGATATCCGTGGCAATCGCCATCGGCACGCCGTGCTTGCGCAACAGGTCAATCGGCGGTTCCTGCGTTTCGCGCAACGTGTAGAACGCGCCGGGCAGGATGACGGCTGTGGTGCCTGCATCTTTCATCGCCTTCACGCCGTCCTGGTCAAGGTATTCGATATGATCGGCGGACAATGCGCCATAGCTGGCGGCCAGCCTGGCCCCACCAAGGTTGGACAGTTGTTCTGCATGCAGTTTGACAGGCAGGCCAAGTTCCGTCGCGACATCAAATACCCGCGCGATCTGATCCGGGCCAAAGGCAATGCCTTCGCAAAACCCATCGACAACATCGACAAGCCCTTGGGCGTGGGCGGCCCGCAGCGCGGGTATGCAAACCTCGTCAATATAGGCTTCGTCGCGGCCTGCGTATTCAGGGGGTGTGGCGTGCGCCCCGAGGAAAGAGGTTTTCACATGAACATTGCGATGTGTCGGAATAGCGTGCGCGACCCGCAGCATGCGCAGCTCCGTTTCAATATCGAGGCCGTATCCGGATTTGATCTCAAGGCAGGTCACACCTTCTGCAATCAACACATCCACACGGCGCAATGCATCCGACAGCAACGTATCTTCGCTTGCGCCGCGTGTTGCCTTGACGGTTGAGACGATCCCGCCACCGGCGCGCGCGACCTCTTCGTAACTTGCCCCGTTCAGGCGCATTTCAAATTCAACGGCCCGATCACCGCCATGCACAATGTGGGTATGGCAATCGATCAGCCCCGGTGTCACCAAACGCCTTTCAAGATCGACAATGTCTGCTGTGTTATATTCTGCTGGCACATCGCCCTTGGGGCCAACCCAACAAATGCGACCTGCTTCCACCGCGATTGCCGCATCTTCAATCAACCCATAGGGGGCCGTGTCATGCGCCATAGTGGCCGCTGTCAGATTGATGAATAGGGTGTTTTTGGCCATATAATTCATCCAAGTTTCCTCAATGCCCCTTTCTAAGTACGCACGTATAATTTATATGTCCATACATAAAACCGGGAGTCGTTCGAAAATGATTTTTGCAAACCAAGCTCTGATCGCAACCGGCTGGGCCAAAAATGTGCGTCTGTCATGCGCAGAAGGCCGCATTTCAGAGATAAGCACGGACCAATCCCCCAAGGACGGCGACACCCGGGTCGATGTGTTGCTGCCTGCTCTTGCCAACCTGCACAGCCACAGTTTTCAGCGGGCCATGGCGGGCATGACGGAATATCGCAAGGCGGGCAAAGACAGCTTTTGGACCTGGCGCGATCTTATGTACCGGTTCACCAAACATCTGACGCCCGAGCAAATAGAAGCCATTGCAAGTCTTGTGTTCATGGAAATGCAAGAAGCGGGCTATGCCAGTGTTGGTGAGTTTCATTACATTCATCACCAGCCAGACGGCACACCCTATGACGATATTGGCGAATTGTCGGGCCGTATTGCGGCGGCGGCTGCTGACACGGGCATCGGACTGACGCATTTGCCGGTTTTATACACATACGGTGGGGCCGGGAAAGCGCCGCTGGAAGCAGGCCAAGCCCGGTTTGGCAACTCTGTTGACCGGTTCAATGAGCTGACCGCGCGCGCGCGCGGCATTGTCGGCGCGCTTTCGCAGGATTGTCAGGTCGGCATTGCGCCCCATTCGTTACGGGCCACAAGTCCCGATGATATGGCAGCGGTTTTGCAGGCGCACCAACGCGGACCGATCCATATTCATATCGCCGAACAGCCCAAAGAGGTTGCCGATATATCGGATTGGCTTGGCGCGCGGCCGGTTGAATGGCTATTGGCCAATGCAGAGGTGAATGCAAACTGGTGCCTGATCCATGCCACCCATATGACCGGGGCCGAAACCCGGAACATGGCCCAATCCGGTGCGGTTGCGGGGCTGTGCCCGATCACGGAAGCGAACCTTGGGGACGGGCCGTTCAACGGACCCGACTACCTCGCGCATGGGGGGGCGTTTGGCGTTGGATCAGACTCTAATATACTGATTTCTCTGACGGAAGAACTGCGCACACTAGAGTATTCCCAGCGTCTGCGCGACATCGCACGCAATATCATGGTGGTGGGCGACGGGTCTGTCGGCGAAACGCTGTACTGCGGCGCAGCTAAGGGGGGTGCGCAGGCGCTCAACCGGGGCACCGGTCAAATCGTTCAAGGCGCGCTGGCGGATCTTGTGGCCATCGACAGCAGCGACCCGGCGCTCTGCGCGTTGCAATTGCACCAGCTTTTGGATGGGATTTGTTTTGCAGGCCGGGACCGCGTTGTCACCGATGTCTGGTCTGCGGGTCGTCATGCTGTCCAAGGTGGCCGACATATCAAACGCGACCAAATCATCGCCAACTATCGCTCTGCGATGCAGAGCTTGATGTCGACGCTTTGATCCACTGGACAAATCACAAGGTCCAGCACTGCATCGTCGTGACCAAGCTCTATCGGGGTTTGGTCAGAGAGCTTAAAAAAGTTTGTCAGCAACATCAAACACGTCGGTGCCGTATGCGGGTCGTCCGACAAGAAAACGCTCCGCACTTGACCCGGTCGTGCGATGCGGCGCACATCGGCCGAGCCCTTGAGCAGTTCTGGATCGAACATGAGATTGAGTTCTGTCTGCGGACCGTCAATCAAATGTGAATGAACCAAGAGCCTTCCTTCGAATTTCTATGGTTTTCGTGAACACGCATGAAGAACACCAGTTTCGTGGACCAAATCCATCGCGTTTGGCGAGACCGCGGTCAGAATACGCGTCAGATCCACGAAATCTGAAAATGGCCCTTCTGTATCAACATCCGCTCGGCTGACGCGCCACGCAACAAGATCATCTCGATGATCACCCTTAAGTCCAAACTTGCGGACATCAAGGAAGGCTTTGACCTCATGCATGCTGGCAAATCGATCCGCGCTGTGGTGGACTTCTGAGCGCCGTTTTGATCGGCATCCTGAACGAAAACGCTACCCTTGATGTCCAGGGGTTGCGCGGTCGAAACGTTTATATGGTGATACCGGCCACATTGACTACGCAGGTTCCGCCATTTCAACCTGTTCCGCATCAATCAATCGCTGAAGTTTCTTGCGGAACGTCTTGGCGCCAAGGTCGAGTCCCAGGTCAATGTTCGGCGTGACCATTTCGGCCATATTGGCGTGAACAGCTTCGAGAATGACCTTGTCTTCGTTGAATGCGATAATCGCACCGTCGTTCATTTTCTTTGAAACGTCGGCGTCGTTGGGATCTGTGTTGCGATGCTGGAACCAGATATATTGCGTGTTGTTTTCATCGACCGGCGTCATGAAATTGTATGAAATGTTGACGTAGGTCTGATTGGTCATGGGGGCGTCTTCGCCACCTGTTCCGACCGGCGTATAGATGGATTTATTCAAGGCGGTCGACGGAACGCACAGCTCATAATGCTGTTTGCGATCACAGTTGTCCTTAAATTTCACCAAATCCTTATAGTAAGGCGACGGTGGCTGACCGTGAATCCAGCGTGAAACAATCACACCGCGATCCGTTTTTTCCACCTTCAAAGGCGCGTCACCCGTGCCCGCCCCGGCAAAGGATGTCACGTGGACCCAGGCAACATGGCTGGGATCCAGCAAATTGTCGCAAACCCACAGATAATTGCAGGCGATAGGAAGCATACCGCCATCGGTGTAGCCCCAAGCCGGATTGTCATAATTTTCGATTTCAAAAATATCGTCAGGGTTTGCCAGTTCAGGATCACCCACTCAGATCCACAGCAAACGGTAGCGATCAACTACCGGGTAAGATTTAACCACCGCCCGGCGTGGAGTCATGCCGCGCTGAGTTGGCGAGTCAGTGCAGTTCCCCGTGCAGTCAAATGTCAGACCATGGTATCCACAGACAACGTTGTCACCTTCGAGTTGTCCCATCGACAGGGGAAGCTTTCGATGCGGGCATGCGTCCCCAAGCGCGACGGGCGATCCGTCATTCTGGCGATAGAAAACGACGTTCTCAATTAGCAATTTCTGAGCCTTCGGATTACGGCCGTAATCCTTGCTCCAACCAGCAACATACCAGCAATTGCGTAGAAATATTGGGTACTCTATTTCGCGTCTTGTCATCGACAAGTTGGGTCTTGGATCAACGTAGCACCATCACCTATTGTTTATGCTTAACTTTAGCTGACCTGATGACAGGTTGCATTTCTATTAGTTGGTTTTGAGGCTTGGCCTCATACGGCTTGCCTTTGAAAATGCATAGACATAACATGGAAACGTCTACCTTAGACTTTATGGCAATCCAGCTTCTTAGTTTAAGTAACAACACATGTTAAAAACGCTGCCCTTCAACGCAATTCGGACATTGGAATCTGTTGTCAGGCTCCGTGGCTTTGGGCGCGCGGCGGACGAGCTCAACATCTCGCAAAGTGCTGTTAGTCAACACATAAAACGACTTGAAGAGTGGCTGGGGCATCAGCTGTTGATCCGCCAGAACCCCAAGGTCATTCCGACAGAAAACGGCACACGTTTGGCCAATGCCGCACGCAGCGGTTTTGGCATGGTCGAGACCATTTGTGACAGCCTTCGGGATACAAAAATATCAGCAAACAAAGGGCTTTTGGTTGCCGCCCCACCGGGATTCGCCTTTGTTTGGCTCTTGCCGCGGTTGCTCGACTTTAATGACCGCCATCCGGGCATCCAAATCTCTCTGTCGACGGACCCAAAATCCCTCGACCCGACGTTGAGCGAAGCCGACGTAATCATTGCGTACAGCACCGGTGGTTTCCCCAATCTGCATTCAGAAAAACTTATGGGCGAGCGGATGTATCCTGTGTGTTCGCCGCGCCTGGCGCAAGACATCAAGACACCAGAAGACTTGGCCAATCACACCACTTTGCAGGATGGACAAGTCGCGACGGAGCATCTTTCAAACTGGGAGTTTTGGGCCACAGAGTTGGGGATCAAGCTGCCGGTGCCGCAAGGAACCCAGTCTTTCGGACAGGCCAATATGGTCATTCGGGCGGCGATCAATGCATCGGATGCTGCGATAGGACGGTGCCCCTCGGTGATGGACGCCATTGAGGCCGAGCAACTGGTACGGCCCTTTCAACAGACGGCGGAATCGCAGTTTTCCTATTGGTTTGTGTGTGCGCACAGCAGTGCAAAATCAAAGTTTACGCAGATTCGGATCTAAGCGGCCTTGGTTCCAAACAGGCACGCCGTCGATGCGTATTGTCGGATCAAGAACGTTAAGTGAGAATTCGCCGGGCGGATACCCACCACAGGTGTGAAGATGCAAAATGCGCGGGTTCCCAAATGCTCCACCGCTCCAGCGTCAAAGTGGTGCGCCGCTTCTTGTTTATAAAACACGTCACATGGATGTTGCGCGCCTTGGCCACAGCGGTGTCAATGAGCGCTTTGAGTTCGATAAATGCCAGATAGCTGGCTCCCCCAAATGAGGAGGCCAGCATCTCATGGTCCAGCGCGTAGCTCATGACTTGTGTTGTATCGCAAGTCTTGGAGTGAAATCGAATTTGATCGCCCAGACGTGCCAGAAAAACAGCGCAGTCGACTTGTTCAATTCTTGCCGCCAAATCTGGTCTGACACCCGTGGCCGCCTTACTCAGCGGGACACCATAGAGTTCTGGCTTAAATCCAAGGTCAGCGGCAACCCTTGCAACCTCATGTGCTAATTCTGGATCGTAATATCCATCTTTTTCAGTTTCATAAATAATTAGAACCGTTTCGCCCTTTTGGCACGCTGCGCAATTGATCAGCAGGTTGTGCACACCTCTGACTAACTGGCCTTGAGCATCTTCAGGCACAGCATGTCTCCTTATGACTTGCTTACAAAACAGCTGGTTTTAACCAGTTTTCACAAAATTAGGTAAGCGCGGTCACAGTCGCAATAATCGAGAAGTTATGCCGGGCATTCGCCCACCTTATGAGCCGCCGCCCATCCTTGCATAACTGGTTATTATTGCGCATATAGATAGACATAATAACGGCATTGAGGCTGACTGATGCGCACGAGCTACCGCGACATTAAAGTGGAAATTCTTAGTCGCATCCGGAACAACACATGGCCCCTTGGCACAAACCTCCCAGGCGAAATCGAACTGGCCAAAGAGTTCGGATGCGCCCGTGCAACGATGAACCGGGCCATGCGGGATCTGGTTGATGACGGTATTCTGGAGCGTAAGCGCAAAGCCGGTACCAAGGTAAAACAATCACCAGTCCGTCGCGCCCAGTTTTCAATTGCGATTGTGCGTGAAGAAGTCGAACAGGCCGGCGGTGTATATTCCTACAGCCTGATAGAGCGCGAAGTGATCCCGGCGCCCTCGTGGTTGCGCGAGCGGATCAAAGTCGCCAAAAATGCCCCGACTCTTCATATCAGATGCATGCACTATGCCGGAAAAAAACCGTACCAATTTGAGGACCGCTGGGTCAATCTTGACGTAGTTCCGGCGGCTCAGGATTTTGATTTTGAAGATGTCGGGCCAAATGAGTGGCTCTTGCAGCAAGTCCCCTTTACCACCGGCGAACTGGTTTTTTCTGCCTATAATGCATCAGAGGAAATCGCCCGGTTTTTGAAAACACCGGTTGATTCAGCTCTGTTTTCCATCGAACGGACCACTTGGTTGGACGACAAGAGCGTGACATATGCGCAGCTCTATTTCGCACGTGATCATAAGATGACATCCTATATTTAGGCGCCATGTGATCAGCACCTGAGCCACGCTCCTATTGCCATCCAGTGCGGGTATTGCAGCTCCACCCGCGCCGAGCGGAAAATTATGGCTGAAGGAGTTTGGTGACGCCCAGGTTGCCGGTGTCAGCCAGACGGAACAGTCGCCAGCATAGAGTCGCGTTGCGCAAAATCGGCGTACCAATTGGCCAAACCGTCCCGCCCCTTACGCCAGTTACGGTCGCCGTGCCGGAAATCGAGATATCCCATTGCACAACCCACCGCGATTTGCGCCATGGTGTCCGGTCCGATCAGGTGGCTCACCCAGCGTTCATTCAAAACGTCCAATGCGCCCTGAACTTTGCCCCACTGGGCCTCGATCCAAGGTGTGTATACCATCTCATCCGGGCGCACGCGCCGCTCATAGACCATGAGCACGGCCGCATCCAAAAGCCCGTCCGCCGTCGCCTCAAGCGTCAGCACATCCCAGATACGATCCTCGGGGTAAAGCTGTGCACCGGCGCGCGCTGACAAATACCGGCAAATGACCCGGCTGTCATAGATCGCCGGACCATCGGGTCGCAACAAAGCCGGGATTTTGCCCAACGGGTTGGCAGCGGCGGCCTCTGGGGCTGTGTTCACCGGTGTTGTATGCACCCCGACCAGCTCTACATCGTCGGCCTGCCCGGTCTCTAAAAGGGTTACGTGAACTTTGCGGACAAAGGGTGAGGCGGGCGAATAAATCAGTTGCATGAGGTTACTCATTTCCTTGTTCAGGTTCTGAAATTGGTGATTGCATCAGATTGGCAAGCACACGCACGTCCGCCCCAACGGGACCGGCGCTCATATGCATGGCCGCGCTTTTGCGGGCCTCTGGCGGCTTGTTCTGCCCAAGCTTCCATGTGCCCTGAACATCCGAGATTTGAAGCCGAAACGGGCGGATCATACGCAGCATGCGCTCAAAGGCATCTGTACTCATTTTGCCGCGTGTCCAGGGCGGTTTGGGCAACAACAGAGCCTCAAACTGGGCCGACAGCCGGTCAAGCAGGTCTGGCAGCATATCATCGGGCAGCGGCGCAATGGTCCCAATCAAATGCACGGCAACATAGTTCCAGGTGGGCACCTGATCCGCCACCCCGTACCAGTCGGGTGATACATACGCATCTGGCCCGCTGACGACCAACCGCACCGGGGTGCCCGCGGAAATCTCGCGCGCCATTGGGTTTGAGCGGACAAGGTGCAAATCCGCCATTGTACCGTCTTGGGACTGAATAAACGGGATATGTGACACCAACGGTGCGTCAGGTCCCGACATCGTCAACATGCCAAAGCCGCGCTCTCGGGCAAAGGCCAGATTGGTATCGCGTGTCTCTGCGCGAAAGGCCGGATTCGGGTGCATGTTCAGGGTCGCTCCAAAGTTTGATCGGATGTTGCAGCGACCGACACAAATTGGCAAGATGAACCCGTTCTCAGGGCGGGGTGAAATTCCCCACCGGCGGTATGTGGCAACGTTGCCACGAGCCCGCGAGCGGCCTGGACCTACCTCCAGGTGTCAGCAGATCCGGTGAGATGCCGGAGCCGACGGTGATAGTCCGGATGGAAGAGAACGTGCAAATGGGACGCCTCTGGGTGTGCCCATATTGTTCGTGATCGCCTTGGGTGACGTGTCTGTTACTAAAGGAGGTTATGATATGACACACACCCGATTTGCTTTCGTCAAAGCGAAATGGCACGCCGATATTGTGGATCAGGCCCTGCATGGGTTTTGCGAAAACATTCCAAAGGCGCAGGTTGATGTGTTCGACGTACCGGGTGCGTTTGAGCTGCCACTGATGGCGCGCAATCTGGCGGCCAGCGGGCGCTATGCAGCGGTCTGTTGCGCGGCGTTTGTGGTAGATGGCGGTATATATCGCCATGACTTTGTCGCCCAGGCTGTTGTCGATGGATTGATGCGGGCTGGGCTGGAGACAAATGTGCCCGTGTTGTCAGTGTCGCTGACACCGCATCACTATCAGGACACGGACCATCACAACGACATCTATCGCACGCATTTTGTCGAAAAAGGTCGTGAAGCGGCCAGTGCCGCGCTTGATTTGCTCCGATGCAGAGCAGAGTTACCTGAAGTAGCGTGATCCAAATGAGCGCCTGACGGCGCACAGGTTTAGTGTGGGGCGGACGTTGTCCGCCCCGCATCCTGCGGCAGTCGTATCTCGCCATCCAACCGGGTCATTGGATCGCCCTCTGCCCAGACAGGCAGTTTTAGCATGGTTTTCCGAAATAGGTCTGACATCAGGAATTCGTTCAGCCAGCGCTGTGTTCCAGGGCCTGCCTCGGCATCAAACCGCGGCTTGTCAATGAATGCGAACTGGCGAACAAACGGCAAGATCGCCATATCGGCCAAACGAGGTGCATCACCAAACAACCATGGGTGCGCGGCGAGTTGATTTTCAAGCGTGTTCAGAAAGGACATCGCCAAACTCCGCTGTACTTCCGGGTCGGCGCCAATATACCGGGTGTGATACTTGGTCCTGTCCAGCGCTCGCTTAAACGGACCATCGGCTTCGTCGATCAATTCGTACCCCGCTTCTGGCATGTCCAGCCAGCCATCGGGATCATTCTGACGCAAGGCCCAGATCATGATATCCAGACTTTCGTCCAGAACTCCTGCGGCCGTCTCAAGACAGGGCACCGTCCCACTTGGCGACGTCGCCAGAAACGCCGGTGCCTTATCGCGCAACAGAATTTCACGTAATTCAACATCCACACCAGCGACAGCCACAGCTAACCGGGCCCGAATAGCATAGGGGCACCGACGAAAACTATAAAGAACCGCATCGGCCATCGCGCAAAACCCCATCTTCATTTTGCCATATATACTCATTTTTGCCGAGCGAAGCGAGGCCCGGCCCAACATCTGGCAGGGGCCGTCAGGCCCCGAAGATGGCGGGAGCCCTGCCGCCGCTTAAACCGTCAACTGATGCCCCTGCCGTCCGGAAACTCGGGAGAGCACAATCGAGCCCTCGGTCTGTGCCGCATCGAATATGACTTCCGCAAATTGCTCGGTACGTCCCATATGCGGGTTTTCCATCAAAACCTGATGGTTGCGCCCAATTTGCGCCAGCAGATGTTTTTCCACCTGAGCTTCCCCTGCAGCACGCAATTGGGCCGCACGAGACTTGATGACGGTGCCATTGACCTGATTGGGAATTTTTGCGGCAGGCGTTCCGTCGCGTTTGGAATACGGAAACACATGCAACCACGTCAGATGGCAATCTGTCACCAGCTTGAGCGAATTTTCAAAATGCGCATCCGTTTCGGTTGGAAATCCGGCGATGATATCAGCACCGAACGTCATATCAGGACGCAATCTCCGCGCGTCTTCGCAAAATCGAATGGCGTCATCACGCAAATGGCGCCGCGCCATGCGCTTCAGGATCAGATCGTCACCGTGTTGCAATGACAAATGCAGATGTGGCATCAGACGCGGTTCTGTGGCGATGGCCTGCATCAACGCATCATCGGCTTCAATCGAATCAATACTGCTGATCCGCAAGCGTCGCAGGTCAGGCACCAGTTTCAGAATGCGCAGAACCAGATCACCCAGACGGGGTTCTGCAGGCAAGTCCGCCCCCCAGCTGGTCAGATCCACCCCGGTCAACACAACTTCATTGAAACCCTTGCCCACCAACCGTTTTATCTGATCAACCACAACGCCCGCTGGCACGGAACGCGAGTTCCCGCGGCCATACGGAATGATACAGAACGTACAGCGATGATCGCACCCGTTTTGCACCTGTACATAGGCGCGGCTTCTGGTGCCGAAACCGTCAATCAGGTGCCCGGCAGTTTCTGTGACTGACATGATGTCGTCGACCATGACTTTCTCTGTCTCACCGATAAAATCGGCCGCCATGCCAGCCCATGTTTCGGGCCGCATTTTTTCGGAATTGCCAATGACCGAATCGACCTCGTGCATGCCTGCAAACGTTTCGGGCTCTGTCTGTGCGGCGCATCCTGTCACGATGATCCGTGCATCCGGGTTTTCGCGGCGCAGCCGGCGGATTTCCTGACGGGCTTTACGCACGGCCTCGCCGGTGACCGCACAGGTATTCACCACAACTGCATTGTCCAGCCCGGCCTCATCAGACATTGCCTTCATCGCCTCGGTCTCATAGGCGTTCAACCGGCATCCAAGGGTGGTGAATTTTGGCGGCACGGCGACCATCAGGCCGACTCCAGAAAGCTTTGCGTAAATTCGCCGGAAAACACATGCATGGTTGGCCCGGTCATCCAGACACCATCGTCGGCCCAATCAATCCACAAAGTGCCGCCATCCAGATCAATCTGTACTTTGCGTCCGGTCAGCCCCCGACGCGCCGCAGCCACGGCAGTGGCGCAGCTCGAAGACCCTGAGGCCATTGTAATTCCGACACCCCGTTCCCAAACCCGCATGCGAATATGATCCTCGCCGATCAGCTGAGCGATCTGCACATTTGTGCGCTCCGGGAACAGCGCGTGGTGTTCGTGCACAGCGCCAAATGCGTCCAGATCAACCGAGTCGACATTGTCGACGAAAAACGTGCAATGCGGATTGCCCATGCCGGTCGCCGTCGGCGCGCCGTCGATGGGCAATTCACGCGTATCCACATCCTGCGCCAGTGGAATTTCCCGCCAGTCCAGCTGGGGCTGTCCCATGTTCACAGAGGTCAGCCCGCCCCCGGCATCCCGCGCCAAAAGCGTGCCGCGATCTGTGGTCAGTTGCAATGCGGTCTGGCCGGTTTCATCCATGATATGTCTGGCAATACAACGTGTTGCGTTGCCGCAAGCCGCAGATGTAGACCCGTCGGCATTGTAAAATGTCAGGTGTCCATCATGGCTGTCGGAAGTGATGACAGCCAGTTGATCAAACCCGACCCCACAGTGGCGATGCGCGATTGCAGTGATTTGGCGATTGGTCAAGGCAACAGCACGCGCCCGCGCGTCCACAACGACAAAATCGTTGCCCAAACCATGCATTTTCATGAAGGGTAAATTGTTATCCTGACGCGTGTTCATGGCGCGCATATACGCCTCTTCCAGATCGGTTTCCAGTAGAGTCAATTTTTTATTCAGAATCGCCTTGACCGCTATCCACAGTCAGCATAGTAACCGCGCCACAGAGTGGGCCGTTAGCTCAGTTGGTAGAGCAACTGACTTTTAATCAGTAGGTCGATGGTTCGAACCCATCACGGCTCACCACTTTTCAAAGGCTTAGGCATTAAATTGCCCATCCTGCCCTCTGCCCATCGTAGGAAGGGCAGAGGGCGGGCAATTTGTCGGGGTGATTTGACTTCTGTCTGTTCAAACGCCACACCGGTTGGCCGTTTGAACAGAAAGATATCCATGAGCCATCTAACCTTGATCCATGATCAATCTACCATCCGTGATGAAATCCTGCCGGGGTGTCAGAGGTTCCCTGTCTGGTGGACGCCTGATTCTGGCGTTGAACATGCCGGAACCGTCATTGGCGTGCGATGGCGGTGCCCTCGGTGCGGCATTGAGGGGCACGGTGTATTCGGACACGCGCGGGAGTTGCCGCTCTTGGCGAATAATGCGCTGGCGCAGTTCATCAACTCGGATGCTGCCAAGGAGGCCTGCGTTTACCACACGACCCCGGTTGAGCGTTACAGTCCGTGGTGATTGCGGTTCTCCCTCTCGGGGGCTATGTTTCAGAGGTGGTTGTTTCAAGCCCTGAACGGCCACGTTCGTTGTAGCAGACGATCTGGTGTGATGGATGCGCGTGGGCAAACCTGCATCCATCACCGCCAAATTCCCCTAGTCCCACGCTGTCTGGTCGTGCTGTTGTGCGTTATCCGTCGAAGAGGTCGGTGAGACAGGTCGGATTGCCGAGGTTCTGGCTAGAATTCCCAACTTTTTTAGGCTGCACGTGCCCATCTCTGTTGGGTTAAGGAGAGAAAAATACCAAAAAAGTCAAATCAAACCGATCGAGGCCCGGCCATTGGATGGCCGGGCCCAGCCTATTTACGACCTTGATGCTCAGCGAATTTTTTTCGAAGCATACAGATCGTGCAGAGCGCCAATGGTATTTAGCATCCGTTGAAAAAAATCGTCGTATATTCTGGGCATGTCGTGATTTATTTTGTGATCACGTCCGTAAAAGTTTGATCTATTCTTGAAAACCTCGAAGCGACCTTCCGCCATGTCAGGAATTAGAACAAAACGCTCAACTAATCGGTGACGTTTGAAGCTTTCATACAAGCGAGCGCTAATGTCTAAATGCCCGTCGTGCACGATCCTATCTCTGATGGAGCAAATCGTCCAAATAAGTTCATCTTTCACAAAAAGAGTGCCTGCGCGCTCATTCATGGCGAGTGATCCTTTGTCTCCATACTGCTTTGATTTACCTTTAAGTTTTACGATTTTGGAATAATCAATTTCATCTCGCTCCGCTTCCAGCCAAACTTTGACAGTATAGTCCAGTAAGCTCCTCATGCGAACGAAGATGGTTTCCAAATGTGCATGCAGGAGTGAAGTCTCAGCGCCAACTGTAGATCGTAAACCAACTGTTTCGTCACTTGAGTAGAGGTAGGGAGCACAGTCATTCAATGTTCCGTAAAACTCACCGGCAACTTGACTGACTTGTGCGCTTGTTCGCTGGATATTCGTGAGAAGGCCTTGGACATCTTGCAAGTATAAAAACTTATGCAATATTATATCGCTGGCTGATCCGGCAATTAGTTTTTCAAATTGCGTTTTCGTGACACGGCTTTCGGACTCAATGCCCGCCATGTGCACCCAGTCAGGAATTTTATCATGAAAGATTTCAAACTCTATGTCAGATATGATTGACCTGCGTATGTGGCCATGTGTTGCTGCACATAGGTTGTCAAAGTCGACATCAACATTAGTGTCCGTGCGACGCCAGTATCCTTGAATGTCCTTAAAGTATGCGCGAGAATCCTCATCGCGGACCCGTCTCGACGGCTTGCCATCCAGGTTTTTTACAGGCCTTGGGTCGTCACCGGATATTGACCATCCAGAAATTTTTTTTCGCCGATTTGAACTTGCACTGATGTCTTTCGATATCCACGTCGGTCTTTTGAGCTTTTTGGCATTGCTGGAAAGTAACTCACAAATATATGAGTGTTCTGTTAGTTGGGAGGTAAGCCATTGTTATAAAAAATTTGGTTTGCTGCAATAGCGAACGGCCAGATTGTTCGCACTGCTGACCTTAGCCTGCTCAACCATGCTGCACGACGCCATAGATGACCGGTTCAGGGAAGCCGCACCGCAGCGACATGCTGCCTCTTGCTCGGCAGCTATGGGCCGAGAGTTGCGCCGAATTAAATCTCCAACTGGGTGTGCAAATGGTTGCTACCAACCCAGAGTAACAGCGTGCACAGAAGCAAGAATGAGTAACCGCCACGAAAACTGTTAGTTCGTCAAAAGCTCTTCAATGATTTTATCGACCACAGCATATCCTGCCCGTGAGAGATGAGGGCAAGTTATTAATTTTCCGCCTGACCAATCTTGAAGATGTTCTGCAGCAGGGACACCGTGGGCAATAATTACGCGGGGTTTGAAAGTCTCCAAAAGCAAATCAAAGGCAGCCGTTGTGCTGACTGGCATGTTCGCCATCGCAGTGGATGGACTTGCGTAAATGTTAGTCTCGAGAATATTTGGTAATGCATTTGCAAACCGATCAATACGCAATCGAGTCGCAGAAGCGTTTTTACCGCGCAATGCCCGTTCACCATCATAATCCATGCGCCAAGCTGCGAAATCAAAACCACTCTCGGCAGACCAAAACCTCCACCAATCACCTCCAGCCGTGGCCGCGTTATACCCCACGATCCATATATCGGAAGCAGATGGATCACCTTTGCAAACAAATGGCCTTTGGTTCGACGGGCGGCCAATTATTGCCGCAAGATCAGTTTCGAACTTGGTCATGTGTCTACAATCGCTAAAGCTTGGTCTATCTGCAAGGCGTACTAAAGCAACGAGCGCCAGATTTTGGTCCGTTTGCCTTCACCCGCTCTCCAATTTGTTGTGCTCTGTTGCCTGTGTCCGCTTCGGGGAAGCTGCATCGCAGCGACAAGCGGTGCATTAGATGTCCGGTAAGGGCCGCGTGTCTCGTTAGAACTTCAGGAAACCCAACTTCACGAAGGCCGTAGTCTGCGCGTTGCTGTCATTCATATGTCTTGAAGGTGCTTCATATTAATCTGACCTGACCATTCGCTGCCATCGGGTGATAGACGCCTTGCATTCGTCTTTGCCGCAGCACCACTCGTTTTTGTATTTGTTCCCTGCGGTCTTCTCCAAATACTTCTGGCATTTGACACAGACTGCACGCGCACGCTGGATGGTCGTCGTCTTGTGTTTGGCTCCCACGATATCTCTGGGCTCTGGACCTATAAAATTCGGAGCATCGAATGCCACAAAGCAGACTTTCGCTGCGCAACGCGCCAACGAAAGAGTTGCGGACTTTCCCGACATTTATGTTTGGGCATGTTGCTGACGCAGCATTTGTTCGCAGTTGCAGCGGCGCAATTTTTGCGGTGCAGCGAGTTTCACCAGAGCAGCCGTTCAAACTGGTCACCCACGTCGGATCTCAAACTGATCTTTCGCCGCACGGTGCAGGAACTCACATGTCGCGGGACTTAGCAGCCATACCAACGAACCAGCCCAACTACTGCTTCCGGCCCATTGCGGACCTTCCTGCGCAACACGTCAAATGGCTGGTCTCAGCTGCGGTTTCAACGGATCGTCGCAACACTTTAATCTTTTTGGAAAGTTGGAGTGTTGATGATGAAGTACCGGACGCGGACGTTTTACACAGATGAACAGAAGTCGGAGATGTGGGATCGCTGGCAACGCGGAGAGTCGATGAGTTCGATTGGGCGTTGTTTTGATCGCGCGTCTTCATCGGTCTTTCCTCACCTTGCAGCGACCGGCGGCATCCGACCACCTGATCGCAGGAGGTCCCGCCTTGCGCTAAGTTTGATCGAAAGGGAGGAGATTTCGCGTGGTCTTTCAGCCAAGCGTTCGCTTCGCGCCATTGCGCGGGTTTTAAAGCGGTCACCCTCGACGATCAGCCGAGAAGTTCATCGCAACGGTGGACGGAATGCATATCGCGCTGCACATTCAGATCAGCGTGCCTGGAACTGCGCAAAACGCCCCAAATTTTGCAAGCTCCCGTTCAACGCGCCCTTGTGCCATTGGATCTCGCGGAAGCTGCGTTTGAAGTGGTCTCCGGAACAGATCGCCGGTTGGCTCAAACGGGAGCACCCTGACGAAGAGCAAAATCGCGTGTCCCACGAAACGATCTATCGCAGCCTCTACGTTCAATCCCGTGGGGTTTTGAAGAAGGAATTGCAGGAATGCCTGCGCAGTCCACGGGCAATCAGACGGTCGCGCCATGCGACCCAAAAGGGGCTCAAGTTGCGCAAGATCAAGGATGCTGTTCCGATCAGCGAACGCCCTCCTGAGGTCGAGGATCGGGCCGTGCCGGGGCACTGGGAGGGCGACCTAATCGTGGGGTCAAACAACAGCTACATCGCCACACTGGTCGAGCGCCATTCCCGCTTTGTGATGTTGACGAAAGTGGAGAACAAGGACACTCAAAGCGTCATTACCGCCCTCATCAAGCAAGCGCGAAAGCTGCCCAAGGAGCTCTACAAATCGCTGACATGGGATCGCGGATCAGAGATGGCAGGGCATCGCAAATTCACCATGGCCACAAAGATCGACGTCTATTTTTGTGATCCTCAGTCTCCGTGGCAGCGCGGCAGTAACGAAAATACCAACCGACTTCTCAGACAGTACTTCCCCAAAGGCATTGATATATCAGGCTTCAGTCAGGCCGAACTCAGCGCAACCGCGCGCCAACTCAACGAACGACCCAGAAAGACCTTGCAATACCATACACCAGCCGAGAAATTTGAAGCCTGTGTTGCAGCGACCCGTTGAAACCACAGCACTTTCAGGACATTGGCGCGCAGTACAGCATCGGCGAGGTCTGAAGCAGGAAGGGCGGATGTTGTTGAAAAACTCCGTTTTTGACGAAATCGGTGAATTTTTTGTCCGTACAGCGCGACTAACTTTTCGAGGCGAGGGGTTCGGCCAAATAAGCTTTCTTCTGCTCGTGTGGCAGCCCACTGCGCCTCATGGCGAAACTCATCTGACTTTTCGGTATCACGGGTTCCTTTCGAAAAATCGCGACATCTGAAATTCGGAGTTTTTCAACACAATCGGCGGATTGCGGACATTCGCTGCAAGCGCGAACTAGTCAAACCGCAACGTTGAAAGCCGACACCCACATTCGCTTGAAACTGAGGTGTCCTCTGCGCTGCCGCAAGGCGGTTGTGAGCCCGAAAAATGCATAAATGTTTTCTGCTACGAACGAAGGATTCAACCCCAAATTCACGGCCTCATCGCCTGAGTTCGCCTAAAACTCCGATCCCAATTAAAGCCCGCATTGATCGACCTCAGACGTGAAATTATTTCCTTTCCCAACTGGAAACTACGATGGCCTGATGCCGCTATTTTTGACTGAAGTGTCTGCCCGTGCCACATTCAAATACCGCTTAAAAGGTGCCCCCCAAAAAATGAATGTTGGGTTTGCCGCAAGAACAGTGGTAGCCCGAGCAAAACCAGTCTTCCCCTGCGAGAGTAGAACGCATGCCAGAAAGAATTGAAGTCCTAGAGGATATCTGCAAACAAGCCGGGCGTTTGGCTCTCAAGTATTTCCGTGAACAAGACACACTTGTGATCGACCAGAAGGGGCATCAGGACTTTGTCTCGCAGGCAGATCGCGACGTCGAGTTGCTGACGCGCGATCTGTTGGCCAAGGCCTTTCCCGAAGATGCCATTGTAGGTGAGGAACACGCTCCGACCCCTGGTACCTCTGGGTTCACCTGGGTCATCGATCCAATCGATGGCACCACGAACTTTATCAACGGAATTCCTGCTTGGACGGTTGTTGTCGCAGGCGTTCGCGGCGCTGAATCCGAGTGCGGGGTCATCCACGATCCGGCAAACGACGAAACGTTTGTCGCCGTAAAAGGCCAAGGCGCAAAGCTGAATGGGGCGCCGTTGAAACTCAAAGGTTCACGGCAGATTTCCGAAGGCACAGTTGGCGTCGGATACTCCAACCGAGTGGACAACCAAGGGATTGTTCGCCTCGTTGCGGCTTTGGTTGATGAAGGATCAATGTTTTATCGGAACGCGTCGGGGGCTCTGTCCTTGGCCTATGTCGCAGCGGGGCGGCTTTTGGGGTACTCCGAAGAGCACATGAACGCTTGGGATTGCGTTGCGGGTCAACTCATTGTTGCCGAGGCCGGAGGCTGCGTAGAGGTGCAGAACGCGGACGACATGATACGCGATGGCGGACGTGTCGTTGTGGGAACGCCTGCCGTATTTGATCAGCTACTTGAGCTCTCCAAGACCGCATTCAAGCAAACCGATTAAGCCTCCGGCAGCAAGACCGGCCCTTTTTGAGAGAACCCGACGGTAACGTCAGTGCCAACTTCCAACGGCGTTTCCACGTCTTCGTGGACAGCGAACATGGAACCGAAACTGGCCTCAAGCGTGTATTCCATCCGCACACCGACATAGGTCGCCTTGGCTACGGTCGCCTTGAATCCATCTTGCGCCCCAATCACCAATCTGGACGGGCGAACAGCAAGTTTTGCGGCGCCCACCGCTAGCCCACGGGCGGGGAGCACATGAGCGTAGCCCTCAATGGAAATTGTCGCCATATCGCCATCCAAGCTCTCGATGGTACAGGGCAGGATGTTAGCTTCTCCGATGAAATCCGCAACAAAACGATCAACTGGCGCATCGTACAGGCTGCGCGGCGTGCCAATCTGAGCGATGGATGCGTTGCGCATAACCACGATTTCATCAGAGACGGCCAACGCCTCTTCCTGATCGTGGGTGACATAGACAACCGTAAGCCCAAGGTCTTGTTGAATGGCGCGGATATCTTCGCGCACCTGACGGCGCAGTTTTGCATCAAGGTTGGACAGCGGCTCGTCGAACAACAGAACCTGCGGCTCCAACACCAAGGCACGCGCGACGGCGACCCTTTGCTGCTGACCACCCGAAAGCTCACTGGGCAAGCGCGTATCGAACCCCTTCAGCCCAACAAGCTCCAATCCGGCCAGCGCGCGGTCGCGCGCTTCCGATTTCGAGTATCCAGAAAAAGTCAGGCCATAAGACACATTTTCCAGCACGCTCATATGAGGAAACAGCGCATAGGACTGGAAAACCATCGACACATCGCGATCTGTCGCAGGCAACGTAGTAACATCGCGGTCGCCGATCAGAATGCGCCCGGACGTTGCCATTTCCAGACCCGCAATCATACGCAACGTCGTCGTTTTCCCGCAGCCCGAAGGCCCAAGCAAGGTGACAAGCTTGCCCGCCTCCACATGCAGATCGATGTTGTCCACAGCGACAACGTCTCGTCCAAAGCTTTTGGTCACGTTCTCGAAACGAACCGGGGCGGCTTTGCTGGCAATAAGTTTTTCGCTCATGTTTGTTCCTTTGCCCCGAATTGCGTGCGGCGTCCGATTTTCGTCCGCCCGACCAACATCTGTAGCAGGCCGACCGTTGCAAGCATGACGAAAATCAGCGTTGTAGAATAGGCGATTGCAAGGCCGTAATCGTTGTTCTCAACACGACCGATAATATAGCTCGTCGCCATATCGTACTCTGCAGATACAAGAAAAATCACGGCAGAAATCGCAGTCATGGCGCGCACAAAACTGTAAACCAGTGCTGCCAGAATTGCGGGTTTCAAAAGCGGCAAGATCACCCGCCGGAAGGTTTGCCACGAATTCGCACCAAGCGTGAGAGAGCTTTCGTCCAGCGATCTGTCGAGCTGGCTCATCGAAGCGATGCCTGCGCGGACCCCAACCGGCATGTTTCGAAAGATGAAGCTCACAATAAGTATAATGCCCGTTCCCGTGATCTCAATCGGGGGCACATTAAACGCCAGAATGTAGCTGACCCCGATAACCGTTCCCGGGATCGCAAAGCTCAGCATTGTGCCAAACTCGAACGCGTTTTTGCCTGCGAAAGACTGCCGTGTCAGCAGATATGCCGTAATAAGACCAACTGCAGCCGTCAACGGCGCAGCGGCCGCAGCGATGTAGATCGTCGTCCAGAAGCTATCCCATGCCGCGCCCGTCCAGCGGATGCCTGTCTCTTCGAAGCGCACAGAGAACGCGGTGACATAGTGTTTGAAGGTGAGCGTATTGTTGACGCCCCAAAGTTCGACCACGCTGCCGTAAAGGATCATGCCGTACACAACGACCGTGAACAGACCCCAGAAGCCCGCCGCAATGAAAACCGGGACAGCAAGGCCGTTTGGCATCAATGGGTGGACGCCAGCGTCGCCCTTGCCGGAAACGGTTGTATAGCTCTTTTTGCCAAGCCACATACGCTGCGCGTAGAACGCGGAGAGCGTGAAAAACAAAAGCACCATCGCAAGGACGGCGGCGCGGCCCTGATCGTATTGAGCGCCGACAATAGCAAAGAATATCTCGGTCGACAGAACATCAAAATTGCCGCCCAGAACCAGCGGATTACCGAAATCCGCCATGCTCTCAATGAAGCCAAGCAAAAAGGCATTTGCCAGCCCCGGCCGCATCAACGGCAGTGAAACTGTCCGGAACGTTTGCCAGCGGTTCGCCCGCAGCGTCTGCGCGGCCTCCTCCATCGACGGAGACACCCCTTCGACAACGCCAATGAGGACAAGGAACGCAATGGGCGTAAAGGCGAGCGTTTGTGCAATAAGCACGCCGGGCATGCCATAGAGCCAGCGGGTCGGCTGGACACCAAACAGATCGGCAAAGAATTGTGTGACCGTCCCTGACAGGCCAAACAGCAGGATCAGGGCAAGGCCAATAACAAAGGGCGGCGTGATGATCGGCAGAACCGTCAACGCTCGCAGTGCCCGTTTGTAGCGGAAGCCCGAGCGCGTCACCACAAGCGCGAACACCAACCCCAGAACAGTGGTCAGGATGCCAACCGTGATGGCGAGGAAAAGCGAATTCCAAGCGGCCCCACAACGCCCACCAGACAAGCAGCCGAGGCCCCAAAGACGGTCATCAAAAAACTTGGACGCAAAGACAAAAGCAGAGTAGCCACCTTCCTCAGTTATGAAAGCGGCCAAAAGCATCTTTGCGATCGGGAAGAACACGAAAACCGTGACGATAACGATCACGCCACCAATCGCGCTGACTACAAAGACATCGCCGTTAATAGCTCCCCGTGCGGCGATGCCTTGTGTGAATAGGAAAAGGTACGCCGACGCGAGCAAAAGCGCGCCGTATCCCATACCGAACTGGCGGTCGCCAAGGTCTCCAAACAGCGCCGTAAGCCATTCGAAATTGAAACCCCTTATGCCGATACCAAAGCCCTGAGCAATCAACCAACCAAAGCCAATGCCCCCGGACGCAATCAGTATTTTTCCATAAAGCGGATCGCTCTTTTTGCGGCGAAGCGCAAAAAGCGACGTGACCAGCGGGATAACAAGCGGGCACAGCCAGAGCTTTTCACCCTGTCCAATCAAAAACGCCGCAGGCGCGTAATCCTCATCAAAGGGATAGCCGTCAATCAGCCATTCGAACGTAAAGAATCCGTCTTCAACCCCGTACCAAGGCAAAAGGCAGAACCCGACCCACCCGGCGGCGATCCAAAAGATCAAGGCCGGATGGGTGGTCGTTTCTCTTGAAGTGTTTCGCAAGTTTTACTGCGGCAAAGTCGAGACGTCTTCGTCCCATTTCTGAAGCAAACGCTTACGCTCGGCAGACGAGCCATAGGTCTTAAAGTCATAGTCGATCAGCGTGATCGTCGACATATCTGGCGCAGAAGCTGACGTCTCGGCCCCAGTGTTCGACGGCACCTGGAACGCGTTCACTTCCAGCGCAAGGTTCTGTGCATCAGTGGACAAAGCCCAGTCATAGAACTTCTTGGCTTCATCCTCATTTCGCGCACCTTCGATAATCGACATCGAACCGATTTCATATCCTGTCCCCTCACAGGGTGCGACGACCTTCACAGGGAAACCTGATACAGCCTGCTTCACAGCGTCGTGCATGAAAACGATACCGATGGTGTTTTCACCACGACCAGCCGCCTTGATCGGAGCAGAGCCGGACTTGGTATATTGGTTAATGTTGGCGTGAAGGCCTTTCATGAACTCAAAGCCCTCGTCTTCACCGAAAAGCTGCACCATAGAGGCAAGCGTTGTATAGGCCGTTCCCGATGAGTTGGGGTTCGCCATTTGAACGTGGCCTTTGTACTCAGGCTTTAAAAGGTCCTTCCAGCACGATGGCTCGGGCAGGTTGTTCGCAGCCAAAAGATCGGTGTTGTAACCATAGCCGAGCGCGCCGGAATAGATCCCGATTGTTTTGTCGCCAGCGGATGTCGACTGACTGATCGCCCAGTTATGCAGCTGGTCGCGCATCGGCGATACGTAGGCCATCGTCAGGTTCTCTTCGGCAGCTTGGAGGTGAGGATCGCCTGTACCACCCCACCAAACGTCTCCTTTTGGATTGGCAGATTCTGCTTTGATCTGCGCGAATGTTTCGCCCGACGACTTGCGGGTCATGTTCACATCTATGCCTGTTGCGTCTTCAAAACTACGCGCCATAAGCTGGCACCAGTCTTCTTGCGCCGAGCAATACAGCGTCAGCTTGTCGGCCTGCGCGGCAGATACGCCTGCCGCCATCGCAATTATAGACGTCACGGCAATCGTGCTAAATCTCTTCATGGAAATCCTCCCTGGGTCGAGCTCAATGCCCGCATTTTGTTTACTGTCGCCGCCACCTTTGGCTGAACCAGTAGTATAGGAACGCCACATTTTTCGTGGTCCTGACCTAACAGATTCAGAGTAGCGAGTTTTCCAGCTTTGGGAAGATAAATGTCTCACGGAGGAGATTTGGTATTGCGGCCCTTCACCTGCCCGTTTGCAGATTGAAACGACCATAGTGGCTGACCAAATGACGGCAATGAACGCCAGGCTTGCTGAACAGATTGGAATGGCTCTCAAAGTTTATGAAACGCCAAGGGGACCGGGGCCATCGACATCAAGACGAAAAGAGTCGAACCGTACAAGCAATGCAGGCGGTTTTGGGTCGAACTTTGCAAATCACACCTGTTTGCTGTCGCAACAGGCTCGCGTCGAACAACCTGGCCGTTCGTTCTCCACGTGATCCGCCATGGACCGCAAACCGGTGGTGGATTCAGGACACGAAACTACTAGGCCATAGGTCACATTGCCCCAAAGGTAGACCTCTGGAGAGTTGTCCCGAACAACAACTAGGTCCGCATGTCGGTCACTCGCCTTTTGAAAATGCTGCACGGCGCACGAATGGCAGGTCTGGTGAAGCTGCAGCGCGGCACCAGATCGGTTGGCCAGCGGCGGCTTGGGGCCGTTGGCGCCTGTCAGATCAATGCTGCATCTGCGAGGGTCACGCAATCTGAGCGGGCTGCTTCGGGCTCTCTTGAGACCTTCGCCGCGCTCGTCGTAAGTGTCCGCTCTAGGAAAACGTGCCGTTCGCTGCCCGGAGCATGAACGCACAGATCGCGGACCTTCCAGCCGTTCGCCGCAAGTGCACAATTTCTGAGTTCGCGCCCGCAGCATTCGGCAGGAAGGGCGGAGAGCCGCCTTTCGCTGCTGTGAGCACGAGTGGCTGCTAAGGGGACTTTGTGAATACTCAAAGCAAGCACTCCAACTGCTGTTTTCTCCCTTTGCGAATTAGAAATCTGGATTTGATTTGACGAACTTGCGAAACGGCGCGTCCATCAAACTTGTGTCAGTAGACAATGCCCGAGTTGGTCAATTTCTTCCTATGAGGCAAGCAATCATTGCCTCAATCAAGTCCGTTTCGGAATGTTTCAAAGGATCCTGCAGTGCATTGGTCAGAGCGAACATCATAACCAGCCCCAGAACAGCAGAGTGAATGGCGACCGCAGCCTTTCGTGCAGTCTCATTATCTCCGTCTAAGTGACCCGCCAACGCGCCGTATAGGCGGTTAGTGACCTGATAGACTTCGTCACCGGTCACCATACTGGCCCTGCCTTGGGGCTTTTGACCAATGGTCTGTGGCACAAGATACATCATACGAAACCGGTCGAGATCTTCGAGATGGAACCCTGCGATGGCAGTGACAAAGGAACTGACCGCTTGGTCCCTGTTCATGGCCACGGAAACTGCGTCTTCGGCAGCTTCCATTTCCGCATTTAACCATGGAAGAAACATCGCCGCTAACAGGTCGCGCTTGGTTGGATACCAATAAAGAACCGCTTGTTTCGACCGCTCAAGGCGTCGCGCAATCGCGTCGAAAGAGACTGCGCCAAGCCCTTCTGAAGCGAGGATTTCCCGTGCGATTATAAGGATTTTCTGATTTGTATTTGTATCTTGCATAATCACGACCATTGACTACTTACCAATGGTAAGATACATCACTTACCACCGGTAAGTAAAGACTGGAACGCGTGCCGCCGAAATCTCGTCACCCATGTGCGATGTCTAGTCGCCGGAAAGCTGACGCTGTTAGCAAAGGGGAAGAAAATGAACCTTCTGAATATGGAAAACCCGGTTTTCGAAGTCTATGCGATCGCTGGATCGATTGTGGTTCTGAAAGTGATGTTACAGGGCTGGATGACCGTTTACCGAATGCTAAGCAGCAATTCGGGCCTGGCCAGCCCCGAGGATTTGCAGAAAGGCCTTATCAACAAGGATCCCAGTCCTGAGCAATTGGAGGTCAACGATTATGTCGACCGTTCGCGTCGGATGCACCGAAACGACCTTGAAAACATCCCAGCGTTCTTGGCCGCAGGTCTGTTGTTCGTTGCTGTCGATCCGGCTCTTTGGCTCGCGCAAGTGCTGATGTATGGATTTGTGATGGCGCGATTGGCGCACTTCGTGGCCTATGCGACAAAGCGGTCTCATGAGACCCGAGCAACATTCTACACTATTGGTTCAATGATAGTGATTTACATGGTCGTCCACGTATTATGGTTGGCACTATCGTGACAGAAATCTGTGTTGCGAAATCCGCACCGCATTTGAATGGCTGGCATAACCATACTTACAGCGAAAGGCGAATTTCGCCGCAAATTGTGGTGATTACGGCTTTCCTGCTGACACTTTCGGCACAGAGCACCAAGGTCTTCTTTGCAGGACTTTTCTGCCGTTCATTCTGACGTGTGAAATGACCGTTCCCAGCCCTAAGCGGTCATAGCTTTATACATCTCGGGCCGGGAGTGTGAAAACGATGCGGTGAAAGCGTCAAGATACCCTCGATAGTCACCAGTTGAAGACAGAGTGCAACCGATCGACAGCCTCGCTGGCAACCGATCTGTGGGTGCCTAAGTTAAACCTCATGAAGTGCGATCCACCGCGTCCGAAATTCGGGCCGGTATTTGCTGCAATCCGGGCGTCTACATGTACTTTTTTGCGTATTTCGTCAGGATTTAGCCCAGTCTCGCTGAAATCCACCCACGCCAAGTATGTGCTTTCCAAATGCATCGACGACACCCCGGGGATTTTGTTCACGCCTAAATCAAAAAGTTCTCGGTTACCTTCGATATAGCTGATTTGTTCTTCAAGCCATTGTAGCGATTGCGGTGAATAGGCGGCACGAGTTAGCTCGACACCAAACACGTTGCCAGAAACCCCTAGTGCCACCAATCGTCTGGCAAACTGCTTTCTGAGCTCGGGGGCATCGATGATCACATTGCCGCATTGGCAACCTGCTATATTAAACGTCTTGGTCGCTGCTGTCATCATCACGAGGCGATCTTTGATACCAGCGATTGTCGCCATTGGAATGTGGTGATGGCCGGGAAAAACCAAATCGTGGTGTATTTCGTCGGACAAAATCAGTAAGTCATGCCTTCGCGCGAATTCCGCAAGTGCTTCAAGTTCGGACTTGCGCCATACTCGCCCACCAGGGTTGTGCGGAGAGCAAATCGCGAGAATTTTCTCGCGCCCGGTCAACCGCGCTGCGGCATCTTCTAAATCCAACTCATAGCGTCCACTTTTATTCACCAATGGACATGTGGTGATCTCGCGGTCTGCAGCCTGAAGCACCCGTTCAAAAGCGTGATACACAGGAGTGAACAACACAACAGCGTCTCCAGGGTTGCTGAATGTATCCACACAAAGAGCGAAACCGTTCACAAGGCCGTGCACAGAAAAAATTGATGCTGGATCAACCTTCCATCCGTGTCGTTCCTGCATCCACCAAACAACAGCCTCAAGATATTGGGTCTCATCGCCATGATATCCGTATACCCCATGCGACATGAGGGCCTGCAACGCGTTTTGCACCGGCTCAGGGGCTAGAAAATCGGTGTCGGCAACCCACATTGCCAACCCATCTGGCGTTGGGATACCAAAGTTCCCTTCCATTTGGTCCCATTTTTCGCATCCTGTTCCGATGCGATTGATCTTGTGGTCGAAAATCGATTTTTTTGACATCATTCCGAGCTCTGACTGGAAGAAGACACGTTGATATGGCTATCGGATTTCGTAACGCACTGCCGGGTCCCCGACGATATGGTCGATCAAGGCGATTTCCCAATTTAGATAGGCATGATGCTCTCGAAGGTGCACCTGAAAGTCGTCGTAGTGATCGGATTCAAAATAGGTATCTATTGGGCGGCTCAGCAACCAACCATTTCCTGTTTCAATTGGGTGCCCCGCCGCACGCCACGCTGTGATACCCCCTTGCAAGACTTTGGCAGATCGCCCCAACGAGATAAGATCGTTGAGCATCAACGCAGCATAGGCATCGTCATCTGAGACTAAAATCAAGGGGCGTTGTTCCCGAAGTTTAATCAGATCATTTTCCAGTTCGGCCCGCGTTAAATACGCCGATTGAGGGATGTGCCCGCGTCGATATTCATAACTTCGCCGAATATCACAGATATAGGCTTTTGCCGATTGTAAGGCCAAATATGTACCGCCAACGCTCACATGTTCTGCGCTGGAGAGATGTGCAGTTTTAGGCACTCCTGTTTCCAATAAATCGGTGTCTGGTAACATCTGGTAGGTCGAGACCTTGTGCCATCCCATCCGCCTGAGCCACATGGCCGTGGTGGTCGCGCGTACTCCGTCGTCATCAATCAGCACGATGTTGGCATTCTGCACGACGACATATCTATCGGTTGTTTGAAGCAGCTGGCCGCCTGCGATATGTCTCGCGCCCTTTACATGCCCCGCTGCAAATTCAGCTGCGTCGCGAATATCAAACAGGTAACGTGTGTCCCCTTTTGCACGCCAAATCGCCAGAGCCTGTGCATCCAAAACCGGTATTTCCCATTTGGCTCGTATTGCCTCGGCGGCTAACACGGCCATGTCACTTGCCAATTCCGGGCGCGCGGCCTCGCGCAGGTTACCCTTTTCTGTTGTCATACCTTCGAATTCCCAGCCCGGCGTTCCGTTGCACAACGACCTGACAGATTTGAACAGACCGGAATCGATCAGCGTTTGGGCTCCAATGATCGAGCGGGTACGGCCCGCACAATGCACCACAATACTTTTGTTCCGATATTCCTGGAGTTCAGCGGCGCGCAAGATCATTTCTGCACTCGGGCAGCTGACTGATCCAGGGATGCAATACTGCTCGTGTTCTTCCAATGGGCGGGCATCCAACAACAAAATTTCTTCATTTCGATCGAGCTTTTCTTTCAGATCAGGAGCCGAAAGCGTGGGTGTTTTAAGATCGCGTTCGACCACTTCTCCGAAGGCTTTTGAGGGGACGTTGACGCCGCTGAACACCGCGCCGCCCGTCAAAGCCCAGGCTGGCAATCCGCCATCCACGATGCTGACGCTATCGTAGCCCATTTCTGTTAGGCGTTCTGAAGCTTGCTCTGCGTGACCCTCGCCGTCATCGCATAAGACCACTAGCGTGGATTTATTTGGCACCCCTGCTGCGAACACCAATTCCATCCGACTGAGCGGCATGTTCGTTGCACCAAACAGATGACCTCGTGCAAAGAACAGTTCTTCGCGGGGATCAATGACAGCAAACTCGTCTTTTCCGGCGTACAAATTCCGAAACGCTTCAATTGAAATCGTGGTTGCGCTCAAGACAGCGCACTTTCATGAAGGGGGAATTCAGAAATTGCTCCCGTCGCGCTTGTACCGTAGGCACACGAGCCGGACGCTATGTCGAACTCAAGCCGGGCGGTTTGATCTTCGAATGCGCGACCGTAGCAATGCAACATCAACACCGATTGGTCATCCACCGTCTCAACGGAATGAATGCCGCCAACTTGCATAGAAACACTTTCGCCGCTTGCAATGGTTATCGACCCGGCCTGTTTCAATTTGGCTTGACCCGGCCCGTCTCCGCCGTCCACGCGATGGAATAGGTTGTGTTTCTCCCGCCCGCGAACACCGGATATGATCGCCCAAGAATTGCCGTGATTATGAGGGGTGCTGCCGGCACCTTGCAGTAACACGTCGACATAAAGCGCCATATCTCCATTTTCGCCGCGATAGATGCAATACATGTGGTTGTTTTCCTCAGCCGACGGCCAGGGGAAATCCGTTTCTGAAAATAATTCGGATTGTGCCGCCAACTCTGAGAGGTGGGCTTTTGCCTGGTTGAGCGCTTCGACACTTAAACCGGCGCTCAGGGCACTCTTGATTTTGCCCATTGTTTCCACAATGGAGCGTGACCGCTTCTCATGAATATCCATCTGTATCTCCTTGTTGTTTCGGCCACTTTCGACGCGAACTCGCACTCTTTCTCAGGGACAGCGGCGAAGGGCGCATCTTTCATATGAAACTAACACGAATTTCGGCATCATTGGTATCAGGGATTTAACTGTCAGATGTTTCAGATTCCGCCGATGTGGAAGGTTTTTATCTCGAGGAATTCGTCGATACCGTGACGCGACCCTTCACGCCCGAGCCCGGATTCCTTGACACCTCCGAACGGGGCGACTTCCGTGGCAAATCCACCGACATTGATCGAAACCATTCCGGTTTCCAACGCTTCACCAACGCGGAAACTTCGCGACAGATCGTTGGTGAAAAGATATGAGGCCAGGCCAAAAGGCGTACCGTTTGCCGCGGTTACCACTTCTTCTTCGGTGTCGAAGCGGAAAAGCGGCGCAACCGGTTCGAAGGTTTCTTCCTGTGCAACCAGCATTGCGGCGGATGCATTGGCAACAACCGCAGGTTCGATGAGAAGCGAGTTGGCGTCTTTTCGTTTGCCGCCAACCAAAATTTTGCCGCCGTGTTTTGTGGCGTCTTCCAGATGTGATTGGATTTTTCCGATTGCTGCCTCGTTGATCATCGGGCCGATTTCAACTCCCTCGCCGAAACCATCCCCGATTTTCATCGATCCAACCCGCGCGCTTAGCCGTTCTGCGAACGTGTCGTAAATCCCGCTCTGTACGTAAATCCGATTGGCGCACACGCATGTCTGACCGCCATTGCGAAACTTGCTGGCCATGACACCCTCAATGGCCAGATCAATGTCTGCATCGTTAAAGATCAAGAAAGGCGCGTTTCCGCACATCGCATCCATTCGTACAGGGTGCAGCATTCGACAGAATGGGCTCTATCCGGACTTCAGATGCGCCGCAGCATCTTGTGATATGTTGCGATGTCAACGTCGGGTTGTCGTTGTGGGTGGGCATGGTGGATTGGAGGATCAGTCATGGAAATACCAAACTTACCTGCTATTCGTGCACTTCGTCCCGCTTGGAAC
The DNA here is from genome assembly GCF_039969785.1 of Shimia sp. GTDB lineage: Bacteria > Pseudomonadota > Alphaproteobacteria > Rhodobacterales > Rhodobacteraceae > Shimia. The sequence goes on from NZ_JBDVNC010000017.1 coordinate 244,887, forward strand.
AAAGGGCGGATCGTCGGTCAAAAGCTACCGCTAAAACCCAAACATGTTTGGGCGATCCGGGTTCGCCTCGAACTTGCTGATAACCATCGCGATCTCGCACTCTTCAACATGGCTATCCGCCTTGCGGTGATGATGTATGTCCGATTTCCGCTTTCGCTTAGAAACGTGGAGGATCTTCTGCATGCTGCCGCACCGCCGCAAGGCGGCTGCGAGCCCACAGCAGAAGTGCTGGCCAATGGATTTAGGCTCAAATTATTTCAGGGCAGCGTCTATCCCAATGGAAGAAATGAGTTCGTAGTAAGCAAAAATTACGATCAGGAAGAAGGCGAACAGTATCAACTCATATTTGAAGTGGTGAGAATGGAAGAATGCTCTGTCACGATGATGCATGACGTCCATTAGCTCATCGCCAAAACGGATCGATAGGAATGTGCCTAACCCTGATAGTACGATCACACCCCAATACGGGAAAGGCTCCGTAAATATAGTGTGCAGCAGTTCGGTCAGGATAGTGGTTTTGTAGTAGCTCGGACCAAAAGACAATGTCGCTGCGTTTATGCCAAGGGCGACGATCCAGACCGCAATCTCTGATACCATCATGCGAATACCGAACAGTAATCGAAGCGGGAAATCCAAAAGGAAGCCCGCGTCAGCTACAGGCGTGCACAGGACAAAGAAACTCCATGTCAGCAGTGCGGCCACACCACCCGTTGCGACATCGTATTCGTAACTGAGATACCCAAAATAGCCGACCAGAATCCCGCACAGGAGAAAGAACTTGATGAAAATTTGTGTGCGCGGTTTCGTCGTCATTACTTGCCCCATTTGCAATCGTCATGACTGCTGTATTGAAATGCAGTCAGCTGGTCCAGAAGCCACAGAGGCGACCATCGAAAATTGGGGCACTGATGAAGGTCGGTTATGTCCGCATGTCGGTCATAGACCCTACAGATTTTGCTGCATCCAGAACGAACGACCGCTTTTTCTGCTGCATTGCGGTAAATAGCCGAGACGGTCAGAGTGCTGCATGAGCGAAGGCTGCGATTTCGATCCGGCCGCTTTGCGGCCTTCTCGTTTCTTCCATTCGACTTCGTGCAGGCTGAAACCATAATCAAAGAACGATGCCACGGCGGCAACCTGATCCGGCCAAGATATCGCCATGTCGTGGATCATGCCGTCCATCAGTTCCGCCGCTTCAACCGCGCGCTGATCCTGATTATCGGCTGGAACTACACGCCAATCAGCGGCGCGTAATAGGTTCTTAAGCAGCCCCATCGCCCCGCCGATCACGGCAGAGTTGCTGGACATTTCCAAATAGATTTCACGCCCTTTGCGGCCTGTTAGTTCTGGCAGGAAATCTTCGCGTACCGTGCCAGAGTATTGGCGCAAACCAGAGCGGCCTGACGGTGTTGGTGCACGCACTTTGCTCAGTGCTGTGCTTTTGACTTGTGCGGCTGTGGGTTTCTTTGCCATCGTGGCCTCCGGTGTGCGATGGTGAAGTCTACCCGCGCGTGTGGGAGGATGCCTACATCTTGGGTGAAGTTTAATTATTTGCCCACTTACTGCCCATTATTACCAAGTTGGCACGTAACCCGCTGACACGATTGCTTCGCCTTCTGATTGAAGGTACTTGGGTCTGCTCCTGCGGCTGGCCTTCATAGTGTTCATCGATGAATGGCTGCTTGTTCATGGCAGCACCTCATCTGCGTCCTTGCCGCCGTTTGCGATTCTGACGGTGACGTCGATGCCTGCGCTGGTCCATCGCAATCGGCACTCATCGGCTGCGCCTCGCCCCGCCTCATCATTGTCCGCGTAGATTGTGACATGTTCGATACCCGGCAGGACGGGAAACTTGGCAATGCCGCCCTTATTGATCAGACACCAAACTGGGCGCTGGATTGTCTGAATGGCCAGCCCGTCTTCAATGCCTTCGCAAATTGCCAGCCCGGTCGAGATACTGTCCATGGGGTCGAGCATGATTGCGCCATTGGCTTGCCTGCCTTTCACGGTGCGCGTGATCTTCTGGCCAGTTTCGGTCAGGAATGTCCGGTGGACCCCAGTGATTTTCCCAGTGGTGATGTTGCGAATAGCTGCAACGAGCGCCGGGGCGAATTCCGTCTTGGAGTAATAGATTTTCGGATGATGGCGCAGGTCCTTTACGCCTGTGCCGTCCCGGCCTCGCGTCCGGTGCAAGTAACGGTCGCTCAGCGTCCCTGCCAGCGGCACTGTCGCGTTCCACTGGCCCATGGCAACCTTGATACGCGCCTGTTCATCGTCAGCTTTGCTCTGCGCCGCCTGTCGCCGTTCCGCTGGTGTTGGTGGCGTATAGTTCGCCGCATTTCGTCCCGGCCTCAGGCCGCGATCGCGGAGTGCAGCAACAATATCCAGAAAGTCGCAGCCGTGGCTGTGGCAATGCAGGACGGGGATGCCGTTTTCGCCGTTACTGACTGCGAGATTGTTGTCGGTGCCATTGTGGGCTGGGCATGGTGCCCGTCCAACATTGTATTGCCATTGCCCACCCAGCTTGTCGGTGAGTTGTTCGGCGGTGAAGTAATTTTCGTCCATTTGGCGCGTCCCTTTTTGGGGGGTGCGCTTGCTCCGATGGCCTCGCAGTGCTAATCTTTCAGCACTCGTGATTGATGTTTTCCGCGTGGGCCCTCGGGCCTGCGCTTTTTTATTGCGCAGGGGTGGTGATGCTCAAGGAGCGGTCACGCACTGCCCCCGCTGGTGAGTTCTCCGATGGACGTTTCATCCGGCGGATCGCTGTTGTCGTCGCCGTGGCCGATTGGAACGTCCAATGGGTGCAGCCTGACTTGATTATCGACAGAAACGCGGTCTCGATGCAGCAGTTGTTGCGCCAACCTTATGCATGCCGCGATGCTGGTGCCTTCGGTTTTTATGTCGCCAAGCAGGCCTGTGTCGGTGAACGCTTCAATGCGCCATCGTCTTGGGCCTCTGGGGCTGATGCTGAATGTAATCATGCCGTCACCCCGCGCTTGAGGGCTTCGGCCAGTGAATGCCCCTCTCGCACTGCGGCGTATGCCGGATCGGTGCCAACGAACACGTCTGACATGCCTTCTTCAACCAACGCGAGGATCACGCCAGCCATAAACGCGCGGCTGTAGAAGAGTTTTTTGCCGTATCGCTTGCGCGGTACAAGTTCGCCTTTGCCTTCGCGCATCACTTTGCGCATGACATTTTCGCTGATCGGCATCACGGCGTTAACCGCTGCGGTGCAGGAGCCAATGTCTAGTAGAAGTGGAAAACTCTCCAACTTCTTTTCGATGCGGGTTAGGGTAATCCCTAAGCGGGTCGCGTCTGAGTGTGGCGACCCTCCTTTCTGTTCGAGCGGGGCGCTCAACCTACTACCATGAGCGGGCGCTCATGGGTCCATTTTCGAGTATTCATTTCAACCTCCTGTGATTTGATGTGTGTCTAAGGTGGCGGGCATGAATCCGGCTGTAAACTGTGAATTAAGAAGTTTAACCTGCCCATTCTCAGCCCATCGTCGAGGTGTGTGCCTGCACACCCCTGACTTTGCTGGCCTGCCCACTGTTTGGGACTAAGTGGGTGGGAAAGTCGCAGGCATGCGACCTATCCAATCTTGACTATCTTGGCGCTCTTGCCGGTGATCCATCGGTCTGTGATCTGTTCCCACTTGGCGATGGCAACGCGGCGTTGCTCCATCTTTTCGGAGAGGTTGTAGACCCCCAGCACGCCGCTGCGGCTCTTGCTGGCTGCGTGGTTCAACATCAGATCAACCAGACTGTCATCAACACCACTTTCGGCCAGATGGCTGGCCATGGCGCGTCTGAAGTCGTGGAACCGCCAATCGGCAACATCAATGTTCTGATCGATGGCTTTCTTCACATTGTCGCCGAGCCAGACAGGGGCGGTGCCGTCGTTGGTGAACACTAAATCCGTGTCCATTCCCCGGTCCGCGTTGGTCTGCATGGCCGTCGTGATGATGACGATGGCTTTGTCGCCGAGAACCACTCGGAAATGGGACTTGTTCTTTGATCTGGTGGCAGGAAGTTCGATGATCCGGTTTTCCAGATCGACTTCAGACACGCGCAAGGCACATGCTTCCCTATTTCTGACCCCTGTCATCATTGCCAGCTTCATCGCCCATCCGGCTGGCGTTTCTGGCGCTGCGTTCCACAGTGCAGTCCAATCGCTCGGTGTCAGAACGCGATCCCGAGTTGGTTTCTCGTATTGCCCGCCTCGTGATGGCGGCTTCATCAGGCTTTCTACCAAATCCAACGCATCCCGGTTGGTGGGGTAGTCTCTGGTGGCGTAATGAACAAATGCTGGTCGGAAGTACCGGACTGCGTTCGCGGCGGCATGAGGGGCGGTGTCAGCGCGCGACAGATACAATGCTTCCATCCGGTGGCGGGTCAGGTCCACCATTGGCTTGTTTAGGTCGTCGCCAAACAGGCGCTTGATGCTGTTGATGGCATCTCGTCCGGATCGTTTCTTGTCCCAAACCCGCGCCTGATAGCTTTCCTGTCGTTCGCCAGATGGGCCATCGTGGGGTGCAAACAGAACGTCTGCCCACGTCAGGCTGTGGACTGCGTCCTGCTTCTCCTGCTTCTCCTGCGCGGCTGCTGTGGTGCGTGCTGCTGTGCTTGCGCTCACGATGGCCTGACCCCCCTTGGCGGTCGCTTTTGCCTGCAGGGCGGCAAGTCTGGCTTGCTCTCCGGTGATCTCGGCAACACTGCCAAGGCTGATGCGCTTTGTTTTGCCGCCGATTGTTACGCGGCAGTTCCATTGGCCGACTGGCACGCCGTTGATCATGCGTATCCTGGCGCTCAGTCCTGCGGTCAATTTGTCGGTGATTTCTACCGGCTGGCCCTCGGGTGTTCCTTTCAGGGCTGCGCGTAAGGCGTGCGGTTTTGTGATGTCGATCTTCATCACGCTTCCCCCATGCTCATGATTTCGCCGAGTGTCAGTGTGTAGGTGAAGTCGCCCCGTTCTCCGATGTACTCTTTCGCTATCGCTGCGGACAGGGCGGAAATTGTCAGCCACTGCACTTTGCTGTCGGCTGTCATGTCGAGGTGGTCGTTGTCGAGGATCGCCTGCGCCGCGTATTTTACGCCGTCTAACTGTGTGCCCTGGATTACGTCCTGGGCTATTGATTGCACCCTGCCGTCGGGGTGTGATGCTGTTGCGCTCACGCGCGAAAAGGCGGGGTTCTCCACCATGGTGTCGGGATCAATGTACCCGTCGGTGGTGATCAGAACCGACAGTTCTGGCGGTTGGTTGTGGGATTTCGTCATTGCTTGTTTTCCTCGTTGTAGCAGTTTTGCCATCGTCTCGGTGGGCAACCGATGGGCAAGGCTAAGTACCGCGACTTGTCACGAGAGGCAACGCTAATCAGTGGGTGTGCGACCTTTTTCACTTGTTTTGTTGGGGTTTTGCACGATGGACAAACTGTCCACCGAGGTCACCTACGTACTTTAAATCAGTAGGTCGATGGTTCGAACCCATCACGGCTCACCACTTTACAAGGGACTGTTGCATTAATTAGGCTTGGCCGCATTCTCGTCGATGCGATGCATTGGGTCACACAGCTTCGAACAGTTCGCGTACAAACTTGATTTCGCCCGTTACGCCTTGCTGTTTATGATTTACGTGTCCGCGTTTGATTGTTCAGATTGTTTCGCCACTTCCGATCGATGTGTCGAATACTCTCAAAATGCGGATCATAGCGATGATTGATTTCACGAATCACGCGCCGGTACGCTTGCGCTTTGTCCGTTACGATTGCCACCGGCCGATGCAGGCGCACATGCTCGATCGCCTTGTT
>NZ_JBDVNC010000018.1:0-299337 GCF_039969785.1 Shimia sp.
GCGTCGAATGACACTCAAAAATCCCATGTCGATCACTCCAAATCTCCCTGAACAAAAACGTCAGGGCCATGTGTTCACATGGGTCAATTCTCAGTGACAATTTGGGGGGCTACCGGGTCAGTTCTCAATGACATTCAACAATAACGCATCTGATTTGGTTGGCTTGCGTATTGTCACGATCGACAGATGCCGGAATCCAAATGAAGGTCAATACACTTGCTTTGGCAAAAAATTGGTATCGTTGCAGGCTCTATTGCCAGTCTTTCTTGCTCGTTAAATCAAGCTTGGGCGACCGCTTTTTCAACATGCTGTTTGCTCATGGCGTTCCTTCGGCATCAAACTTAAACGGCGGGGTTTTTGTCAAACGTTGCTGTTCCATTCGTTTTTGCCATCCATTCGAGACGGGATTGCGTCCAACACTCGAACTTTGGGACAAGCAAGCCGCGTTGCCGGATCGTGCCCACACGAAGGTTGTATGCCTCTGGTTTTTCCTCTGTGCCGCAAGAATACAGCCCAGAGCCACAATCTGAGCAAAACGCCTGAACGCGGGGATTACCACTATCGCCAACCTTCACGTAATGCTTGGGCGTACCTTCCAAAATCTTAAAACCTTCGGACGGCGCGATGGCAATTGTACGAAATGCTGAAGCTGAAAGAGCCTGACAATCGGCGCAATGGCATATCCCAACTTTGGCCAAATCGAGTTCTGCTTGGTAGGTAATTGCGCCGCAGTGACAAGCCCCGTCGATCTTCAATGTACCGTTCCTCCGATATGACCCTAAGATCATTCTGACGTAATGCATTGCAGTTGTCACTTAACTCTCGTAGCCCAGTTTGTTGAAATACCGATCACTTGTGAAGGTACGCGTGCCTGTAGATCCTACAATCCCGGTATGGGCGACTCTCTTTTTGGTGGCTGTGGTGTCGACTTTATTGTCCTTAGCGGATGTATTAGCCTTTTCGCAGGAAACCAGAGAGTTGCCGAATTTTATGCAAGAAAAACAACTCAAAATCAGAGATGAAGTGCCGGATGATGCGCAGGCTATTTTTGATCTAACGGCCGCAGCGTTTGAGCCAAAAGCGTATAGCGACGGGACAGAGGCCCCCATCATCAATCAGTTGCGAATAGATGGCGATCTGACGACTTCGCTGGTCGCGGTGGCTGATGGCGAGGTTGTCGGTCATGTTGCGTTTTCGCCGGTCACGATCTCTGGAAGCAGCGATGGTTGGTATGGATTAGGCCCTGTTTCTGTGCGCACTGATCTTCAAAGGACCGGTATTGGCAGCAAGATAATTCGCAAAGGTCTTTCGCGATTGGAAGCCAACGGCGCGGCGGGATGCGCCCTGATTGGTGATCCTGATTATTATGGAAGATTTGGTTTCAAAAGCGATGGTCGTCTTCACTACGAAGAGTTGCCCGACAGGTTGGTGCAATGGCTTGCCTTTGGCGATGAAGACGCCGAAGGGGTTTTGGAGTTCTGTGCGGCGTTCCAAAGTTAGGAAAAGGTTCGGTGTGGGCGCGAACTTACGCTGTGGGTATGGCCTTCGGAGGATGCCAGAGTTGCGGCGTCAGCCAGCGTCGCCTTTGTTGGAAAATGTGGTGGGGAGATGGCGGGGGCAATTTGTGTGGCACCCGAGCGAAAAGCAGGGTGTGGCGTTGGTTTCCAACCCGGATTGATCAAGCGGTTTGTTGCTTTTGCGGATGACGTCTTCCAGAGTTTCCCTGCTCACTCTGGACTTGAATTTGATGCCCGCATAACACGCGTTTCGCCAGACCATTTTGCCTCTGACCTTGTGGCCACAAAAATAGAGGTCGGCCCATTTTTGTTCGATGACTTTCTCAGAAGCTTCGATTTTCATCCCGCCCTGCGCCATGTCAACGATATGGGTGACGGTGCACTGGTCGCCATACACGATCAGCATGGATGTGCGGCACATTTTTCGGGCTTCGCGGCGGCGGCATTTGAAAAAAATCCCGGTCACGAGGCCCATCAGGGCGACGATTATGGCGAGCCAGAAGACCGAGTTTGACATGGCGGATTTAACAGCGGTCACAAGGCGCGGCTTTGTCGCTGCGCTGGTGGCGGATCGTGTGGGTCCGGGTGGCAATGTGGCCACGTCTGCGCATCCAAAAATACGCGTCACCTGATCCAGCGTCTGCATGTGGTGCGAGAGGTGTTGGTACAGGCGTGCGCCGACGGCCGAGTTTCCTTGTACCGGCTCTGTGATCTCGGTCTTAATCGTGTTGGTCAGGCCGGAGATGTCGTGGTTGATGCGCTGTAGGGTCGGTGTTGCGTTGAGGGTTTCGACGGCACCAAGTTGCGACGTGAGCGTTGCAAGCTTGGAGATTGTTTCTGGCGCATTTGAGATTGTTCGGGTTGGGGTGGCTTGCTGATAGGTGTGTTTCAGGGCGAGCGTGGTTTTGCAGATGTCATTTGCGCCGGCCATAGCCGGGTGGGCCGCCAGCAAGCCCAAGCAGGAGAGGAGCCCGCAGAAAGCCTTGAGGGGTTGTTGAATATTCATGCTGTTCAATGATTTACGCGAAGATTGGTAAGATAAAGTGAACAGGCACAGGCACGCCGCATCTTAAGCGTCAATTTGGATATTCAGCGGCCGCTCAATTCCCTCAGATCTCGCGGTCAAGTGCCCGGTACGAGGTAGATACCTTAGCCTGGCATGCCTCCCGGGAGCTGTAGCCTGCACAGGTATCCCCCCGCTGGAATTGACAAATATCTGTTGCGCGCATATCTCATAGGGGTGGAACAATGGAGATTTTATGGCCCGTTGAGGTTGAGAGGCAAGGCGCCTCTCGTTGCAAATCACAGACTTGAAAAGAGCTGCGCGCGCGTGGACAATAGGGTTGTGTTTGCATCCGATACTCTGAATTTCTGAGGCCCGGGCATGACCTGAGGCCGGACCATGAAGGTACTCTATAATGACACGGGACTATTCCCAGTTTTTGCCGCTTGGCGGTCAGACACCCCCGCCTGAGGCTCAGGCATCTTTGCTTTCACGCCTTGGTTGGCAGCCATTTTTCAGCCGACAAACTGATCCTGGTACGTTGGGCGCCACGCCTCCGGCGCGCGTGACCGAAGTGCATCGCACCGGGTTGCGAGTGCGCGGCGACGGGTTTGACGACGTCATCCCTGCCGGGCCGGATGCCACGGTGGGGGACTGGTTCTTGTTTGATCACGAAACCCCGGCGCAAAGTGTTTTGCTGGAACGCAAGAGTCTGTTCAAACGCCGCGCCGCGGGACATGACCGGCGGGTGCAGCTGATTGCGGCCAATATTGATACGGCTTTTGTCGTGTCGTCGTGCAATGCCGATTTCAATATCGCGCGCATGGAACGCTATATTGCGCTGGCCTTTGAGGCGGACGTGACACCAGTGATTTTGCTGACCAAGGCGGATTTATGCGATGATCCGGACAGCTATGTTCAACAGGCGATGAGCATTTCTGACCGTGTGGTTGTGTTGGCTTTGAACGCGCTGAGCACTGAGCCGGTGGCGAAGCTGGCGGATTGGTGCAAGCCCGGGCAGACGGTGGCGTTTCTGGGCAGTTCGGGTGTGGGTAAGTCGACGCTGGTGAATGCGTTGTTTGCTGAAGAGCGCGCAGAGACGGCGGACATTCGCGAGGATGACGCCAAGGGTCGCCATACGACAACTTCGCGCCAGATGCATTTCACCCGCGACGGGGTGGCCGTGCTGGATACGCCGGGCATGCGAGAGCTGCAGTTAACGGATGTCGAAGACGGCATCGCGGATTTGTTTTCGGATGTGACCGAGCTGGCCGCGACGTGCAAATTCAACGATTGCGCGCATGAAACCGAACCGGGATGTGCGGTTTCAGCGGCCGTCAAAGCGGGCGAGTTGGACCCGGCACGTTTGGCGCGCTGGCGCAAGCTGGCAGCCGAGGACCGGTTCAATTCGGCGTCCTTGTCCGAACGACGGTCTAAGGACAAGACGTTTGGCAAAATGGTCCGAACGATCGTGAAAAACAGAAAGAAACGCTGAAAGCCGAAGAATTTGGTTTTTGAGTGATCCGGTTTTGTGCATGGCGCGTACTCTTTGAAAGCTGAATAAAGCTGACAGGGGGAACGGCCATGCAGAAGGTTTTACCAATCAACGAACGCTTTGTAATGCTGGCGTTGGGGCTGTTGTTGCCCTTGGCGCTTGCATCAAAAGTGCACGCAGAGGCGGGCGTACCGGACGTGCAAGCCTTGGTCAGCCAGCCCGCAGAGTTGGGTAGTCATACGTTTAACTGACATTGATTTACGACGTCTTTGATTTTGGTGGCGGGGGGCTGCTTCCAATTTTTGACTGTGCCGGGATGCAACCCGGTGGAAACATTGATGCAGGCGCGTTGTTGGCGCTTTCGGCGGGATGAACGATCCTGACCTGCATTTTGAAAGTCGTGGTGATGGGCCTGGTCCCCACATTGCCACGTCAGACACGCAGGATGTAACCGGTCTTGCCCTCGGGCATCCTGCGTGTCACCTAATGTTTATGCGTATGTTTTTCCTGAGCTTACTGACAATGATCGCCTTTGGGGCCAATTCCGTTCTGAACCGGGCGGCGGTGGGCGAGTTTGGCATGGACCCGGTTGCGTTTGGTGCCATTCGTTTGGGTGCTGGTGCGGCTGTCTTGACTGTTCTGGTTATGGCGCAGGGTAGGGGGTTTGCTTTGGGCGGCGCGGGACGGATTGTCGGTGTCGCCGGACTGTTGATCTATATCTTCGGTTTTTCGCTGGCCTATCTGACGCTGGATGCTGGATTGGGCGCGTTGATCCTGTTCGGTGTGGTGCAAGTCACAATGTTCGGTGGGGCCGTTCTGGCGCGCGAAGAGGTTCCGACCTCTCGCTGGGCGGGGGCTGGATTGGGGCTGGCCGGGTTGGTCTGGCTGCTATGGCCGGGTGGCGCGTTTGATGTTTCGATAATGCATGCCGGAATGATGATTGCGGCCGGGCTGGGCTGGGGTGTCTATTCCCTGCAAGGACGACGGGAAACCGACGCGACTCAGGCAACCGCGATGAATTTTCTTTTAGCGGCCCCAATTGCGGTGGTTTTGGCGCTAGTCTTTGCCGGATCGGACAGCTTGGCAACGGGGGGAATTGCCCTGGCGGTGGTGTCTGGTGGGATCACCTCGGGGCTGGGCTATGCCTTGTGGTATCGCATCCTGCCCATTTTGGGTGCGAGCCGTGGAGCGGTAGCACAGCTGAGCGTGCCGGTGATCGCGCTGGGCGGAGGTATCGCGTTTTTGGGTGAACCTGTGACGCTTCGGTTTGTCGGAGCTGCGGTTTTGGTTATTGCCGGCGTGCTGGTGTCGATGCGGCGCTAGGCTATCAGCGCACCGGGTTTGGTTTCACAATCGGTTCGAGCGGATCGTATAGGATCGTGTCAGACCAAGCCGCATCAACAAGGCTGTCTGGTTTAAAGGACAGTGTCTTCATTTCCGCACGGGTGGCAAAACGGCGTTGGCTGACGATGTTTTCCGGGTCTTGCCAGCCATCCGTCAGAGTGCCCGCGATGATACGACAGCGAAAATAGATATCGACCTGATGAAATGTCCCGTCAGGATCATGAAATTCATTGATCAGACAGGGTGCACCAACCGCAATCGTCAAACCGGTTTCCTCGTAAACCTCGCGTTTGAGATTGTCTGGCAGTGATGCGCCCCGCTCAACACCTCCGCCGGGCGCGCACCACAGATCGCTTTGACCTGCCGGATAGGCATTGACCAGCAACAGCCGGTTGTCTTGCAAAATCAGGGCGCGGGCGGCGAGACGTGGCGTCGGCATGGTGGTTCCGTTGTGTTTTGGCTTTTGTAATCGGGCCTGATTGCCTATCTCAAAGGAATGAAATGGATTTGTACAGCTTTCGCGGTTTTTATCGCGTGTATTCCGGCGCTGGCGCGCGCTGATTGTGTTGTTTTGCTGCACGGGCTGGCGCGCTCAGAAAACTCCTTTGTGCTGATGGAGGCCGCGTTAGAGCGGTATGGGTTTAAAGTGGTGCGCCCGGGATATCCGTCGACACGCAAGGAAATCGCCACGCTGGCGCAGGAGACACTGCCCGGGGCGGTCAAACAATGCCGGGACGAAGAGTTGCATTTCGTAACGCATTCCATGGGTGGCATTCTGTTGCGATTGTGGCTGCTGGACCATCGGCCCGAAAATCTGGGTCGTGTGGTGATGTTGGGGCCCCCTAACAAGGGGTCAGAGCTTGTTGATGTGTTGGGGGAACTGGAACCGTTTGACTGGATCAATGGCCCGGCGGGGGCGCAGCTGGGCACGGATGGGTTACCAGGTGAGCTGCCTGCGGTGAATTTCGAATTGGGCGTGATTGCGGGGAACCGGTCATTGAACGCGCTGTATTCAGCGCTGATCGCGGGGCCGGATGACGGTAAAGTGTCGGTTGCAAGTACACGCGTGGCGGGGATGAAAGAACATCTGGTGCTGCCGGTGACGCATACATTTATGATGAACAACCCAATTGTGATTGAGCAGGTGCGTCTGTTTCTGGAGACAGGCGCCTTTGACCCGGACCTGGAATGGGGAGAGGCGGCGACGTCGCTCAAAGAGCTTGGATTGTCACGCGATGAGGCATGCGAGCAGGAACCTTGTCAGGACGGTGGGCGCTGAATGCACGATATTGCGTTCGTCCCGCTCGGCGATGTCGACCCGGAAGAGATATTGCGACACATGGCAGATCCGCGTGTGGCGGAACACTTGCCTTTACTGACCGGGGCGTTCGACCGGGCGATGCTGGCACAGTTTCTGGAGGCAAAGGCCGCCTGCTGGTCGCGTGACGGGTTGGGACATTGGGCGATCCTGAACCACGGCGTTTATGTCGGGTGGGGCGGGTTTCAGCGCGAAGGCGACGATTGGGATTTTGGTCTGGTTCTGAAACCGGAGCGCTTTGGACTAGGGGCTGCGATCACCCGCAAAGCGCTGAAATTTGCCAGAGATCACAAGGATATCGACCAGGTTACTTTTCTTTTGGCGCCGTCGCGACGGTCACTGCGCGCGCTTGATCGCCTTGGCGCGACATTCGACGGTCGGGTCGAACATGGCGCAGAGACATTCCTGAAATACCGGTTGAAAACGTCCTGAAATGCGTGGCCTTAGCTGGTTTTGCGACGGATGAGATTGACGTGGCCCATTTTGCGGCCCGGCTTGGTTTCCGCCTTGCCATAAAGATGCAGCGCGGTTTCGCCCTGGCCCATCAGGCCCGGCACTCTGTCCATATCTTCGCCAATCAGGTTTTCCATAACCACATCAGCGTGCCGTTGACCGTCGCCCAGCGGCAGACCGGTGATGGCGCGGATATGTTGCTCAAACTGATCCACCGCACAGCCATTCTGGGTCCAGTGGCCGGAATTGTGCACGCGCGGGGCAATCTCGTTCACGATCAGACCGTCTTTGGTCACAAACAGCTCGACCCCCATGACGCCAACATAGGTCAGCGCATTCAGGATTTGAGCGGCCAGAAAGACGGCGTCCATGCGTTGCGACGCGTTCAGCGCGGCGGGCACGGTGGTGGTGCGCAGAATGCCATCGGTGTGCACATTTTCGCCGGGGTCAAAACAGGCAACATCGCCGTGCAATCCACGCGCAGCAATCACCGAGACTTCGCGGGAGAATTCAACAAACCCTTCAAGGATCGCAGGGGCACCAGCCATATCAGACAGCGCATCGGTCGCTGCGTCAGGCGTCATGACCCGGGCCTGTCCTTTGCCATCATAGCCAAAGCGGCGGGTTTTCAGGATGCCCGGTGCGCCCACAGACGCCATGGCGGCGCCCATATCGGCCTGCGTTTCAACGGCTGCATACGGCGCGGTTTTGAGACCCAGATCACGGAGGAATTTCTTTTCAACCAAACGGTCCTGTGACACGCGCAGCGCCTCGCGGCCCGGGTGGATCGGGCGCAGCTCTTCGAGGATGTCGAGCGCTTGCGTGGGGATGTTTTCGAATTCGTATGTGATGATGTCGACAGAGGCCGCAAAGGTCTTGAGCGCGGACGTATCGTCGTAGTTTGCCGTGGTCACCTGATCCGCGACATGGCCCGCAGGGGGATTGGCGCCGGGTTCAAAGATGTGAGTCTTGTAGCCCAGCCGCGATGCCGCAACCGAGAGCATGCGGCCCAGTTGGCCGCCGCCCAGAATACCGATGGTGCTGCCGAGGGGAAGGTGCGAGTGGGTCATGATGATGGGTCCAACCGTTTGCCGATGGCGTTCAGCGCGCTGTGAAGCGCGTCATGAGCGCCCTGTGTCCGGAGAGTTTGCGTCATTTGAAGGCTGATCGTGCCGTCGGTGGCCAGCGCATCGCGTTCCCGCGCCAATGCGCCGTGATCGCGGTCCATAGCCGACAGAAAGCCCGAAACCAGCTGCGTGGTGAAAAAGTCTGCCGCGGCAGGGTCTTGTGTGTGATCGCCCAGCCAATTGGCTCCGGTTTGCATCATGTCCAGCAGGCCGGGCACCATGGCGCAGATCGCGAAATGCGCGTTCAGGGCCGTTTCGGAGGCGACCGGGACCACCGGGTTTTCCGGTGCAAACAGCGCCTCAAGCACCGTCGTATTCCCAAAGGCTGCCAAGGGACAACCGCCGATTTCCAGAAATCCCAGCGGAATGGTTTGCACGAAATCTGAGGCCGGGGCGCAAAGTGTGGCAAGCGTATCGGACGCAATTCCGGCCATGACTGAGACGATTTTGTGATCTGCACGGAAGGTCAGAGAAGGCAGTACGTCGTTGATCTGGTGGGGGCGCAGGCAAAGAAAAATGATGTCGCTGCCGTCCAGAACAATCTGGGTATCGGCCACGATGGCGCCGTGATCTGCGGCAAGAGCGGAAGAAACGGCCTGGGAACGGCGGGTGACACGAATTTCGTGGCCGCGGGCCGCGAGAAAGCGGACCATCGGCGCGGCTATGTGGCCGGTACCGATGAAACCGATCCGGCTCATCCCTCGGGGGCTTCGGGGATCGAGGCAGAAAGGGCGGCGCGCCATGCGTCCAGTCGGGTGGCGAGCGCCGGGTCTTGCAGGGCAAGGATACCAGCGGCCATCAGACCTGCATTTGAGGCCCCGGCTGCGCCGATGGCCATGGTGGCCACGGGAAAGCCCTTGGGCATCTGCACGATAGAATAAAGGCTGTCGACGCCCGAGAGCGCGCGGGTCTGAACCGGCACACCCACCACAGGCACACGGGTTTTTGAGGCCATCATGCCAGGCAGATGCGCAGCACCTCCAGCGCCTGCGATAATGACCTGCAGGCCACGATCAGCGGCCTCTTTGCCATAGCTCCACAAACGATCCGGCGTGCGATGCGCCGAGACAATCTTTTTCTCATATGAGATGCCAATCTCGTCCAGAATCTCTGCTGCGAGTTTCATTGTGGGCCAGTCTGACTGGCTGCCCATAATGATGCCAACCTGTGGTGTTTCCGTCATTTTCGCCTCTGCCAGATCGTGAAGCCCGGTTTATAGAGCATTGCCCGGTTTGCGCAATGCGA
Source organism: Shimia sp. (assembly GCF_039969785.1). Lineage (GTDB taxonomy): Bacteria > Pseudomonadota > Alphaproteobacteria > Rhodobacterales > Rhodobacteraceae > Shimia. The sequence goes on from NZ_JBDVNC010000018.1 coordinate 9,503, forward strand.
CGCTGGTGTAAACAGTGCTCAGGCGATGATGTCGGGGGTCAGACGGTCTTCGATCAGGGCAATGATGTCCTTGAGGCGCAGTTTCTGCTTTTTCAGGCGTCGAATCGTCAGCTGATCACCGGTGCCCCGATCAACCAACGCATGAATCGCCTCATCAAGGTCGCGGTGTTCGCGTTTGAACACTTCTAATTCGACCGTAAGCACATCGTCGGTTTTCATCGCCAGGTCGGTTGGAGCGTTCATGGACGGAATTTCCCTAGGTATTGCAGGGTCATAGAATAGCGATTCGTGCGCGTGGTGCAAAGGTTTTGGCAGCGTTAACCTCAGGTTTTGCGGAAGTTCCCCAAAACGCTTGCCTCTTGCCATTATGGGGCGGGGCTCCCATATTTATCGGGAACGGGTCGCCGGTACGGGGCCCGCAATGGACTGTCGCTTAGGCTAAGGACGTGTCGATGACAAAACTAACACTGGGCTCGCACCCCCACATGCTGGGGTTCGAACAATTGGAACGGCTTTTGGAGCGCACCGCGAAGACGGGCAACGAAGGCTATCCCCCTTTCAATATTGAACAGACATCGGATTATTCGTACCGGATCACGCTGGCCGTGGCCGGGTTTCGCGAAGAAGATCTGAGCATCACGGTCGAAGATCGCCAATTGGTGATCCGCGGGCGGCAAACCGACGAGCAGGACACAAGGGTGTTCTTGCATCGCGGCATTGCTGCACGTCAGTTCCAACGCTCGTTTGTGTTGGCAGACGGCGTCGAAGTGGGCGAGGCCAGCATGGAAAATGGCCTGCTGCATGTCGATTTAAGCCGCACGGTTCCCGAAACCGTGGTGCAGACAATTCAGATCAGAAAGGGGTGAGCCATGTATAGCAAATTTGATTTTGGCACAGAGGATGGTCAGCGCATCGTTTATGTGCGTGAGGTATCGGTCTCTGACCTGCCTGAGGACGTTCAGCAACAGGTTGACGGGGCAGAAACGCTTTATGCCGTGCACAGCGCGGACGGAGAGCGGCTGGCGTTGGTGAAAGAGCGCAATCTGGCTTTTGCGCTGGCGCGGCAGAATGATTACGACCCGGTCACTGTGCACTAAGCAATATACGCGGGTCGAAACTGAGGAACGCACTGACTTTTGACGTGATGCAGCGGAATGTCTGTATCCTGTAAGACGGCCGCGCAATTTGGGTCCAAAAAACGCTAGGCTTTTTGGACCCAAACCAGACTGTTGAACAGTCTAAGCAAATATCGGTATTGCGGACGAAGTTGACTTTCGCTGCAACCTTCACGAAGATCGGCAATAGGCTGCGAAGCCGACCTTGCGAGGGTTGTTTCAAGGCCCGGAGTACGTTTGAGTGTCGCCGACTGTTTGCCCATGTTAGCGTAGGACCGTGCGACCAAGTGCGAATGAGGATGACTGACTGGGATGACTGAAGATCTTTTTGATGAGAGACTGCTGCCTGGGAGTATCGAACCTGGTTCCCGTGGCATCGTTTTCGCATCGACCGGGAGACTCTATACCGATCTTGCGAGGCGGGCAGCACGCACTGTCCGAATCGCAATGCCCGATGCAATAATTGATCTCTTCACTGACCAGAAAACGGATGATCCTGTTTTTGACGAGATCCACGAGATTTTCGGGACAGGACACCGACCAAAGATCGAAGCCATCCGAAAGACGCGGTTCGAACGGACGATTGTTCTGGACGCGGATGTCGTCGTTCTTGCGGATATTTCCGAAATGTTCGAGGTCTTGGACCGCTTTGATATGGCTGGAGTCTTGGCCGGAAACAGAGGACGACTAATGACGCCGCGGGACGGCCAGACCCCGACTTGTCTGAACCCGGTCAACACGGGCGTTTTGGCGGTTAAAGCTTCACCCAAAGTACAGGCATTCGCGCGCGCCTGGGAACTCGAGATGAATTCCCAGAACGCGCTGATGGATCAACCAGCATTTCGGAGATTGTTATACCAGAGTGATCTTGATTTCGTGGCTCTTGGGCCTGCTTACAATTGCATCTGGTTGGATCTTCTAGACATCTGGAAATTCAACATGGGCGCGCCACGAATACTCCATGTCCGAGCTTTGCATGACGATCACCCTGGTGACCCAGAAAAACCTTTCGATCTGGTCGAGGTAATTGGCGAGCAGAGAGCCCGGCATGTCGAAAAGCTTTTGGCGGCGGATTGGATGTTGGGTGGCGATACGAAGCAAACAGAAAAAGGGGCACCGAACGACATTCGGATAGAGCGATTGAGAGCGCTAGAAGGACCTGGCGAAAAGCTGCCAAAGTCACACAAAACAGATCGGCAACCCATTCAGGGTCAAGCTCCGAATGGTCCGAGCAACAAAGGACCCGGAAACCAACTGAAGCGTCTTCGCCGAGAACTGAACTACGCGATATCGCAGATCTACAACGCCGCAATAATTGCCCTTGCATATCAAGGGCGTCCAATTCGGATATGTGTTATTGGCGCAAACGATGGGAAATATGGGGATCCGCTTTACAAGTTGGTTCGACACAAACTCCGTTCCTGCACGGAAATCACGTTGTTTGAGCCTCAAGAATACCTGATACCGTTCTTGGAAGCGAACTACAGCTTCCATCCTTCTCACCGTATTGTACCGGCAGCCGTCGGCCCGGAAGATACCCTTACTCTGCACGCAATTCGCCCGGAACATTGGAAACGTTTCACCCCCACTTATTCCTCCGACTGGCCATCGTATCGGGCACCTACCGGGGTGACATCCACCGACCGCAATTGTGTCCTTCGGTGGGTGAAAAAGCACCTGCCAGACGAATGCGATCCAGAAAACCTTGTCACCGAACTGACCGTTCCGTCCAAGCGGTTGACAGGGTTCCTCGAATGTCTTGGAAAAGAACCGGTTGTCGATGTCCTTCAAGTCGATGCTGAAGGGTTCGATGATGAAGTGATTTATGCTTGCGATATTGATCTGACCGAACCGAAGATCATCCGGTTCGAACATAGCCATCTTCCTGAAGAAAGACTTGCTCGACTGAAGAAACACCTGTCCAAGCAATACGATCTGATTGAATCCAAAATGGATGTAGTCGGAATTAGACGTCCTTGAAGCCGGACTCGCGCGGTAGGCGCCGATGGGAAAAAAAGACACCCAAGTAAACGACTCGGATTTCGGCAAGGTCGGCAAAGCTGGCGCGAACTTGGTCAGACCTGACAGGTAGTTTGGGCTCAAAACGGAAATTCGCGGCGTTTTGCCGGAACGTCCGATTTTTTGGTGTCTGGGACAGGTGGTGACACGATGATCAAAGTCATCTGACCTTCTACAAGCAGGGTCAGTCGAGTGTCACGGCATATGTCTCGTCTGACCAGCCATCCACGATACAGCGCGACCGGATGAAGACGGTTGTGGCCGATGCGGGCACTGCGACTCCGCTGAGGGATCGCGTGAAAGGTTGTTCGTGTTCGTGCGGATGTGTCAGCACGCGCAAGCCCAGAACGTTGCCATCCGCGTCTTCCACACGCCATCCATCGGCATAATGGTCCCATCCAGTGTCGGGGTGGGATAGGGTCACGTCAAATCGCCAGTTTGTACCGGAACCGGAAGCTTTGGCGGCTTCGATCATGGGTGGGTCGGCGAGGGCCGGTTGGGCGGCCAGGAGAAGAACACTTAAAATACGCATGGTCTCAGAATACCCAGGTGCAATATTTTTCCAATGGGAATAACGGACACGATTTCGTGCATGTTTGCATTGGCCGCGCGGTCCTAAGCGGACAAAAAAAGGCCGAAGCGGATGCTCCGGCCTTTCTCTAAAACTGTGATGTCAGATCAACCTTTGATCAGACCCATGCTTTCCAGTTTCAGGATCACCTGATGGGCACAGTTGTCCACATCGGCACCTTCTGTTTCAACGCTCAGCTCAGGATTTGCAGGTACGTCATAGGGGTCTGAAATACCTGTGAATTCCTTGATCTTGCCTTCGCGGGCCAGCTTGTAGAGGCCTTTGCGGTCACGACGTTCGCATTCGTCGATCGACGTGGCGACGTGCACTTCGATAAAGGCACCGAATTGTTCGATGTCTTCCCGCACGGCGCGACGTGTGGTTGCATAGGGTGCAATTGGTGCACAGATTGCAATGCCGCCGTTTTTCGTGATTTCCGACGCGACATAGCCGATGCGACGGATGTTCAGATCGCGGTGCTCTTTGCTGAAGCCCAGCTCGGAGGACAGGTTCTTACGAACGATGTCACCATCCAGCAGCGTCACAGGGCGACCGCCCATTTCCATCAGCTTGACCATCAGCGCGTTGGCGATGGTGGATTTGCCAGAGCCGGAGAAGCCGGTGAAGAATACAGTGAAACCCTGATCGGCACGCGGTGGTTTGGTGCGACGCAGTTCTTTCACAACTTCGGGGAAAGAGAACCATTCAGGGATCTCAAGGCCTTCGGCCAGACGACGGCGCAGTTCTGTGCCCGAGATGTTCAGAATAGTGACGTTGTCACGATCTGCGATTTCATCATTGGGTTCGTACTGAGCGCGTTCCTGCACATAAACCATGTGTTTGAAATCAACCATTTCACAGCCGATTTCGGATTGGTTTTCGCGATACAGATCCTGTGCGTCATAGGGGCCGTAGAAATCTTCACCAGCCGAGTTTTTGCCGGGGCCGGCGTGGTCGCGGCCAACGATGAAGTGGGTGCAGCCGTGGTTGGCGCGGATCAGACCGTGCCAGACAGCTTCGCGAGGACCGGCCATACGCATTGCCAGATTGAGCAAGCTCATCGAGGTGGTCGCGGCAGGGTATTTGTCCAACACTGCTTCGTAGCAGCGCACGCGGGTAAAGTGATCCACGTCGCCCGGTTTGGTCATGCCCACGATGGGGTGAATCAACAGGTTGGCCTGCGCTTCTTTAGCGGCGCGGAAGGTCAGTTCCTGATGCGCGCGGTGCAGCGGGTTGCGGGTTTGGAACGCAACCACTTTGCGCCAGCCAAGCTTGCGGAAATACGAGCGCAGTTCGTTAGGCGTGTCACGACGTGCACGGAAATCGTAGTGCACGGGCTGTTGGATTCCAACAATCGGGCCGCCCAGATAGATTTTACCAGCCTGGTTGTGCAGGTAGTTGACGGCAGGGTGTGCATCGTCGTCGGCACCAAAAACTTTTTCGGCTTCACGTGCCTTGTTGGGTTCCCAGCGGTCGGTCACGGTCATGGTGGCGAGGATCACGCCTTCCTGATCGCGCAGAGCGATGTCCTGACCGATTTCAACGCTGTCGGCAAATTTTTCGGACACGTCCAGCGTGATCGGCATAGGCCATAATTGACCGTCGGCCAAACGCATGTTTTCGACAACACCGTTATAGTCTTCTTCGGTCAGGAAGCCTTTGAGCGGGTTGAAGCCACCGTTCATCAGCAGTTCCAGATCACAAATCTGACGTGGGGACATATCGTGGCTGGTCAGGTCAGCTGCTTCGACCTTGAGTTTCTGAGCGCTCTCGTATGAGACGTAGAGCTCGGGGATGGGAGCCAAGTTGTTTTGCATAGGATGGGTCCTGTGTTTTTGAGGTGGCAAGCCGCTTGCGGTGCCTGTGAGTTCCGCGTGCAACGCGTTGTATTCTGCGAATTTGCGGGCGAGGAATTGATCCGTGAGGCGCACTTTTTCGGTGGCACCACGTGAGGTTAGCGAATAGGCAAAGCGTTGTCGTTTGTCTGGTCCCGACCGATCACTGATCGCGATCAGGCCAAGCTCGGTTGCCGTGCGCAATTGAGCATTCAGATGCCCAAGGGAAATACCCAGTGCGCCTGCCGTTGTCCGTTGAGACGCGCCAGGTGTCGTATCAAGCTGACGCAAGAGACGAAAAAGCAGGTCTTCCTCTTCAGGATTGGTATTTGCAATTGGCAGTGGCATAAAACGACTCAAAGTGTGTTCACGTGTGAACGCATGCCATCAAAAGCATGCAGAGGGAAGCGTTATTTGATCCCATTGGCCGTTTCTTGCGCACGTTGCATTGCTGCAACGCAGAATTCAGGAGCCAGTCGATTGGTTTTGTAAAAGCTTCATAACCGTACTGGCCTGTCGCACAGACAGGGCGTCAACGGGATGGGACACACCTCGGAGTGTGAGGGAGACCAGATCGTAGTTTTGCGACGTAAAACCGGCTGCATCCAGAAGGCTTGCCGAAACCAGCAATTCAACGCCCAAGGTCTTGGTCTCGCTTTCGAGGCGGCTGGCGGTGTTTACAGTGTCACCGATAATGGTACGCGGTGCGTTTTCGGCGGCGCCAATTTCACCAATCACAAGATCGCCTAGGTGCAAACCAACGCCGATGGCCACAGGCTGAGCGCCCTCGGCTTTGAGCGCCTGATTGAAAATCTTGACGGACGACCCGATACCCGCCGCAGCTTTTAGGGCGGCGGTCGCTGACGCGTGCTCATCTTCCAGTTCGAACAAAGCCAAGAGGCCATCGCCCAGATATTTGTCTATGGTGCCGCCAGCGCCGGTGATTGAGGGCACAATGGCATCAAAGAACCGGTTCAGCAGAAACACCACGTCATAGGGCAATTGCCCCGTGGTGCGGGCGGTAAAGCCGCGCATGTCCAGAAACAGGATTGCAAGGCTTCGCTCTTGGCCAAGGCTTTGATGGGCGCGGGCGCGGCGCCCGTCGGGGCGAAAGACTCGCAAGACTGTTGCCGGATCGGTCGGGCGCATCTGACAGGCGAGACGCGCATTGGGCGGCGCGTTGACAGCGCTAAGGCTGGCGAGTTCCTGAGCAGAGGGAGGGTCGAGAGTTTCCGCCCCGTTTTCGACCACGACCCGACAGGTGGTGCAACGCCCGCGTCCTCCACAAAGCGCCATATGCGGTACCCCGGCAGCGCGCGACATTTCCAGCAGGGTCATGCCCCGCTGGCCGCTGATTTCGGGTCCATCGACATATTGAATGCGTAGCGATTTGCGACTGCCCAACACTTTGCGTCCAAAGTAAACCGCCGCTGTCATGGCAAGCAACGCCAGTACAATCGCAAGTCCGGTACGTGTCACGTCGGCCAGTTGGGAGAAAATGTCGGGCGTGGGAAAATTGTATTCCTGCAGCAGCGCCGGACCTTCGGGCGAGTCAAACAGGCGGGCGTGTTGCAGCCTTCCTTGCACCAGAAATCCCGCCAGCGCAAAGGCTGGGATCAGTGTGGCCAGCGAAATCATCGGCGGGATCAGACGCCGCCATGCGGGTAAAACCCGCAGCCAGTAATGCAATCCGATACAACCGTGCACCCAGACCACCAGCACAAGCGTTGCCTGTTGCCAGCCGCTGCGGCTGTCCCAGATCAGGCCGGCGATATAGCCCATTTCCGCTTCCACATCAAAAGCAGACGAAGCGACCCGTGTGTGCACGAAATGCACCATCAGCAAAAGCGGGATCAGAATACCAAGCAGGATTTGCAGCGCTTCTGGTCCCGGCATCCGCAAGGTGCGTCGCATGGCGAGACGATAGAGCGCCAGCCCCAGATGCGTGAGCAGTGCGCCATAGAGCAACACCGTGCCGACACGCGTTTCGGTTACCTCTTCCAGCAATTCCTGGGCCTGGTGCATCAGCTCAAGCGAGAACAGGCCCATGCCGACATTGAGCAAATGCCACAGCACGTAAATGAACAGCACAAGGCCCGAAACGATCCGGGCCTTGGTTCTCCAGTTTCCCTGCCACAATGCGCTGCTGGCCATCTGGTTCTCCGTCCGCGTGAAGACCAAGGTGCCGCGTGGGCAGGATCGGGTCAAGGCGCGATCTGATCGCGATCCGCGTCAGGCACGCACTGAGCGCGTCGGGTTATTCCTGTTCGGCGATAAAGCGTTCGGCATCAAGTGCCGCCATACAGCCCATACCGGCAGAGGTCACAGCCTGACGATAGATATGATCGGTCAGATCACCGGCAGCGAAAACGCCGGGGATCGACGTGCGGGCGGACCCGGCTTCGACCTGAACATACCCGCCATTATGCAGTTCAAGCTGATCTTTGACCAATTCGCTGGCTGGGGCATGACCGATGGCGATAAATACGCCCGCACAGGGAATTTCGCTGATCTCGTCGGTTTTGACGTTGCGGACCTTGATCCCTGTGACGCCCTTGGGATTGTCGTCTCCGACCACCTCTTCGAGCGTGTTAAACCACAGCGTTTCGATTTTTTCGTGCTTGAACAGGCGGTCCTGCAGGATTTTTTCTGCGCGCAGTTCATCGCGCCGGTGGATCAGCGTCACTTTGGACGCGAAATTGGTGAGGAACAGGGCCTCTTCCACGGCGGTGTTGCCGCCGCCGACAACCACAATTTCCTGACCACGATAGAAAAAGCCGTCACATGTGGCGCAAGCTGATACACCAAAGCCTTTGAAGGCCTCTTCGCTGTCCAGTCCAAGCCATTTTGCACGAGCGCCTGTGGCCAGAATTACCGCATCCGCAGTGTAAAGCGTCCCGCTGTCACCCTTGGCTTTGAAGGGGCGCTCGGAAAGATCCAGATCGGTGATGATGTCGCCGATGATTTCACAGCCCATTGCGGCGGCGTGTTCCTGCATTTTGACCATCAGGTCGGGGCCCTGAACTTCGGTAAAGCCGGGATAGTTTTCCACGTCGGTGGTTGTGGTCAACTGGCCCCCGGGTTCGATCCCCTGCACCAGAATGGGCTCCAGCATGGCGCGGCTGGCATAGACGCCTGCGGTATAGCCTGCAGGTCCCGACCCGATGATCAGGACCTTTGTGTGTTTGGTGTCGGCCATGGGGGCCCCTTTCGTGATTTTCATGCGGTCTTTGGCTAGGGGATATAGTCGCACCAAGCGGTCAGGAAAACCCCATGACACAGGCGCGTGACTTTGGCGGCCTTCTTGCGGAAATTTTCGAAGATGTAAAAGGATGTTGCTCGGATGCGAAATATTATTGCGCACAATCGGGGCGGTGTTATAAGAACTGCAAAATTCATGGAGTTACTGATCATATGCCCGGTGCCCGGCTTGATCCCATCGATCGCAAAATACTTGCCGAATTGCAGGCCGATGGCCGCATGACCAATGTTGAACTTGCCAAAAGGGTTGGAATCTCTGCGCCGCCCTGTCTGCGCCGGGTGCGCACATTGGAGGATGCCGGATATATTCGTGGCTATCATGCCGACGTGGATGCGCGCGAGTTAGGGTTCGAAGTGCAGGTGTATGCTATGGTTGGGCTGGTCAGTCAGGCCGAGGCTGACCTGAGCACGTTTGAAGACCGTTGCCGTGGATGGTCGTTGGTGCGCGAGTGTCACATGCTGAACGGCGAAGTGGATTTTATCCTGAAATGCGTGGCACCCGATCTGAGCACGTTCCAGACGTTTTTGACCGAGGAACTGCTCAGGGCGGATAATGTGGCGAGCGTGAAGACTTCGCTGGTGATCCGTGGCGCCAAGGATGACCCGGGTGTGCCGTTTGATATTCTCGAAGAACGCCTGACCCGCGACGCCTGACCTGACTTAAGTTCGCCGGACCCATCAACCGATCAGGCTCAGCTTTTGCTGAGCCATGCCCAAACCGCGCTGTGGCGCAGCTTGCTGCGTCTCAGACGGGCGGGAGCGCCACCGGTCAGGAAAACCCCGGTGTGCCCTTGTCTTTTGGATGCCGCTTCAGATGTGAGGCCTTGATTTGATCCGAGGTCTGACGGCTTTGATCATGGCTCCAACCCGGAGGCGCGACGGCATAGAGCAGGCGTTGGCGTAGGGTCAGGTCGGGTTGGCGCATATCGCGTAATATCCCGGCCCACTCATGAAACGCCACGCGCAGCGGGTTGAACGTGCCTAGATTGTGCACCAGACCGTAGTCGACCTTTTCGCTGGCCTGTTCGGGTACAAATGTTCCAAACAGCTTGTCCCAGATGATGAACACCCCGGCGTAATTGCAATCCAGATAGCGCGCATTGCGCCCGTGATGCACGCGGTGGTGGCTGGGCGTGTTCATGATCGCCTCAAACCAGCGGGGCAGGCGGTGGATGGCTTCAGTGTGAATCCAGAACTGATAAATCAGGTTCAATCCGCCACAAAACAGAACCATGGCCGGGTGAAACCCCAGCAACACCAGCGGCGCCCGCACAATCATCATAAAGGTAAATGTCCCGGTCCATGTCTGGCGCAGGGCTGTGGTCAGGTTGTAATGCTGGCTTGAGTGATGATTGACATGGCTGGCCCAAACCCAACGAATGCGATGGCCAAATCGGTGCACCCAGTAATATCGCAGATCATCCAGCACAAAGCACAGCGCAACAATGCCCCAAGAGGTGCCAAGGTCGAGCGGCGTGATCTGCCAGAGCGCCATAAAGAATCCCCAGGCGATAAACCCTAAAAGGATACCCGAGGCGACATTGCCCGCACCCATGATCAGCGATGTCAGCGCGTCGCGGGTTTCATAGCGACCGCCGCGCCGTTTGATCACGATCCATGCCAGCTCAATCAGGATCGCAGCAATGAAAAACGGCACGGCGTAGGTCACAACATCCGGGTAGGTCAGCGTTTCGCTCATTTAGGCCTCATCTGTGTCAGCCAGTGTTGGCGGTCTGTCCCGGGCAGAGTGATATCGGTGCGCGGCGTGCCGATGTCGTTGAATTCAACCCGCAGCCCGGTTTCCGTTTCGCACGTCGTACAGCCCGAAACCGGACGGGCGACTGTGTCTGCGCCGTGGCTCCAGGCCAGTCCGGGGCCTTGATCGGTCATGATCAACGCTGTCATGCGATCGGGGGACAGGATGATCCGGGTTGGCTGTCGATCCGGAATTTCGCGCAGCCAGGCTGTGCGCGCGGCTTCTTCATTTTCAAATTGAAAGCGGCGCGACAATCCAAGGCGATGCAGGATCACTGTAATGCCCGCAATTCCGCCGACCACCAGAACCAGTAATATTTCAAGCGGCAAACCGATCTCCTCCCGGATAATATGAAACCGTGCAGGTGATCTGTTTGTCAAAGGTGGCGTGGGGTCAGCCTGCGCCAGTGGTTGCGCAGGTGGTTGTGGCGGGGCTGATGATCAGCGCGCCCAGTGCACCACTGTGCAGGTCGCCATACCATAATTGGACACGGCGTCACGCAGATGATCCGGCGTTTTCTTGAGCAGCTTACGGGTGGCTTTCTCGCAGCGCTTGAGAGCCTCACGTTCGGCCCAATCGCGGGTGGCTTCGGCCCAGGAATACCCGGATGCGCCGTTATCCGCGATGGCAAAGGCGCCGTGCCGGTTATCGTCGCCCTGAACGCGCAAATATTCCCGAAATTCCGGGGTTGCTGCACGCGACAGGGTCAGTCCGCCCTGGTTTGGGTCGTACCGTTTGGGCAGCATGCGCGCATAAAGTGCACATTCCGTCGGTGATTGCGATTTCAATTCGCAGGATATGCGTGCAAACCGTTCGGCTGCCTGAATGTTCGAAGCATTCCAGAAAGACCCCGACACTTTGTCGGTCGGATTGAAATAGAACGCACCATAGTAGTCGGCTTTGCGACGGAACGTGCGGAATTCACTGCGCGCGTCGCCCCTGAGCTTGAGCGTCGATACCTCGCGCAGACGTGACCGCTTGTTTTCAAGGTTCACATCCTGAGCCAATCCGGCCGTACCAAAACAAATCGTGGCGATCCCCAGAAGCGCCACAACAAAACGAGTGTTCATATTCCGTCTTCCACAACACCACGTCGCAGATTATTGCGCCGCAGTTTTTCTTATTATTGCCGATATAATAGCATGCGCATTTTCGCTGGACCAGTCAGCATCACCTTGAAGTCGCGCGATTTCCCTTCCGTCACGGTCAATTACAATGGTCGCCGGAAGGCCCAGAACCGCCATGTCGCGGGCCACGATCTGTTTCGGATCGCGGTGCAGGGGCAGGTTGGTCACGTTGATTTCGGTGAAAAACTTCTTCATGGCGGGCACCATATTGCGCCCGGTTGCAAGCGTAACGACTTCAAAGTCGTCGCCCCCCAGTTCGGACTGCAGTTCCGACAGCATCGGCATTTCATGACGGCATGGCGCGCACCAAGTGGCCCAGAAATTCAGTAATACGACTTTGCCGCGATATTGCTCAAGCGTGGCTTCACCGCCGTCCTCGGTTGTGAATGTTTTGTCAGAGATGTCGCGGGGTTCTGAATGGAAGTTCAGTTTGCGCATATCACCGGTGCGCATTTCGGATATTTCGGCAGTGTCCAGAGGCGCCCCGGCGGTGGCCGGGTTCTGGAGCGCAACAAAGGCGACAGCTGCAATTGCGATTGCCGCCAGCCCCGTATAAACCATGCCCGGATTAATTCGCGCTGACCCGTTCAGTTTCATATTCCCTCCGAAGGGCAGATCATGACCAAAGATACCTCGAACCAAATGTGGGGCGGCCGCTTTGCCGCCGGACCGGATGCGATCATGGAGGCAATCAATGCCTCGATCGGGTTCGACCAACGGATGGCGGCACAGGATATTGCCGGTTCAAGAGCCCACGCGGCGATGCTCGCGCATGCAGGCATCCTGACAGATAACGATGCAGAGGCCATTCGGGAAGGGTTGCTCACGGTCTTGTCAGAGATTGAAACAGGCTCATTTGAGTTTTCCACAGCGCTGGAAGACATCCACATGAATGTGGAGGCGCGTCTGAAGGATATGATCGGCGAACCCGCCGGGCGTTTGCACACAGGGCGCAGCCGCAATGATCAGGTGGCGACCGACTTTAAACTATGGGTACGCGATCAGATGGACGCCGCCATGGGCGGCATTGATGCGCTGATCCGCGCGTTGTTGGCACAGGCCGAGGCGGGCGCCGATTGGGTGATGCCGGGCTTTACCCATTTGCAAACGGCGCAGCCGGTGACGTGGGGTCATCACATGATGGCCTATGTCGAAATGTTTGGCCGGGACCGGTCGCGCTTTGAAGATGCCCGCCGCCGCATGAACGAATCGCCGTTGGGTGCCGCTGCCCTGGCCGGAACATCCTTTCCCATTGATCGCCAGATGACGGCTGAGGCGTTGGGCTTTGACCGGCCCGCGGCGAACTCGCTGGACGCAGTCAGTGACCGGGATTTTGCGCTGGAATTTCTGGCGGCTTCGTCGATTTGTGCGATGCATCTGAGCCGTTTTGCCGAAGAACTGGTGATCTGGTCCTCAGCGCAGTTTCGGTTTGTGACGTTGTCGGATCGGTTCTCGACCGGATCATCGATCATGCCACAGAAAAAGAACCCGGATGCTGCCGAGCTGATCCGTGCCAAGATTGGCCGGATTTTTGGCGCCAACACGGCGTTGCTGATGGTGATGAAGGGGCTGCCGCTGGCCTATTCCAAGGACATGCAGGAAGACAAGGAACAGGTGTTTGACGCCGCTGACAACCTGATGCTGGCGTTGGCGGCGATGGAAGGCATGGTCAAGGATATGACGGCCAACCGCGACAGCCTTGAGGCGGCGGCAGGCAGCGGGTTTTCGACCGCGACCGATCTGGCCGACTGGTTGGTGCGGACGCTAAACATGCCGTTCCGCGACGCGCACCATGTGACCGGATCGCTGGTCGCGTTGGCCGAAGAGCGCGGGTGTGATTTACCGGATTTGACGCTGGCAGATATGCAGGGCGTGCACGCGGCCATTACGCAAGACGTGTTTGACGTGCTGGGTGTGCATAATTCTGTGGCTTCGAGGCTGTCGTATGGTGGCACGGCGCCCAAGCGCGTGCGCGAACAAGTGGCGCGTTGGAAAGGGATGATGGAATGAGAATTCTGGGCCTTATCGGCGTGGTGACATTGCTTGCAGCCTGTGAGCCGACGCCGAATTATAACCGCGAGACACCGCCCGAACCAACCTCGGGTGTGACCATTTCAGGCGAAGCGCGCACAGGCGTGGTTTACGGCGGGTGAACCGCAATATTCCGCCCGTTGGTTTTGCAAATACCGGGCAACTGAGCTAGAATAAGACTCAGTTGCTTGGGGGCATTGGTATCGTGAAACGTGTTTTGGTAGTGTTGCTTGGATTTGGTTTTTTGGCCGGGTGTGGCGTTGACGGCGAGCCGTGGACGCCAACAATGGGCGCAAATATCGGTTTGGGCAGCGGCGGTGTCAGCACATCCGGACATATCGGTGTGAGCAACGGACCTATCAGTATTTCGGTGGGTGGTGGATGCCATCGCCACGGCTGTTGGTAAGCTGATCAGATCAAAGTCATTCTAGGGCGTGAACCTGCTGGGCAGGTTCTGCGGAATGTCGTAGACCTTAGTCATTCGGTCTGCGGAGAGTTTACATGTCACCCTTACGTCTGATTTTTCTGGGCCTTGCCATTTGGGGGGCCGTACATCCCATGTTCTTTTTCGGACCGTGGTTGATGGAAAATGGCGCGGATCTGGAAAAGCTGGTTTCAGAATGGAAGGCCGGCCCGGCGACAACGGGATTATACTGGGATTTGGTGATTGCGGCGGTGGCGCTGACGGTCTGGATATTGGCCGAGGTAAGTGTACGGCGGAACTGGCTTGCCTTGATCGCTATTCCCGCAACGTTTTTGATCGGGGTCAGCTGCGGGTTGCCCTTGTATTTGTTTTTGCGGGCCAAACCGGTCCGTTGAACGCCCGGTGCGATGCCGCCTGTGTGGATGTGTGATTGAAAGCAATTGCGCCTGTGGCTATGAGGGTCACTGACGCACAGGCAGACGCACAGGCAGGAGACGCAGCGCATGGATCATTTCCTTTATCGTGATGGGGCATTGTTCGCCGAGGACGTGCCGGTTTCCGAAATCGCCGCTGCTGTTGGCACACCGTTTTATTGTTATTCCACGGCCACGTTTGAACGCCATTTCCGGCTGTTTGACGAAGCGCTGGAGGGGATCGATCATCTGGTGTGCTATGCGATGAAGGCGGCAAGCAACCAGGCGATCCTGAAAACTCTGGCCGCGCTGGGCGCTGGGATGGATGTGGTGTCAGGCGGAGAATACGCGCGCGCGGTGGCGGCAGGTGTGCCGGGGGATCGAATTGTGTTTTCCGGGGTTGGCAAAACCCGCGATGAAATTGCGATGGCGTTGCAGGGCGGTATCCGCCAGTTCAACGTGGAAAGCGAGCCGGAAATGGCGGTCATTGACGCGGTTGCACAAGAACTGGGCATGGTGGCACCCATCACCGTGCGGGTGAACCCGGATGTTGACGCGAAAACCCACGCCAAGATTGCCACCGGAAAATCTGAAAACAAATTTGGCATTCCTATCAGCCGCGCGCGCGACGTTTATGCGCATGCCGCCAGCCTTAAAGGGCTGAAAGTGATTGGCATCGACGTGCATATCGGCAGCCAGCTGACCGAGCTGGCACCATTTGAGCTGGCCTATCGCAAGGTGGCAGAACTGACCGAACAATTGCGGGCGGATGGTCACGAGATCACCCGGCTGGATCTGGGGGGCGGTTTGGGCATTCCTTATGAGCGGTCAAACACAGCCCCGCCATTGCCGGTGGAATATGGCGCGATGGTCAAGCGAGAGCTGGGGCATCTGGGTTGTGAGATTGAGATTGAGCCCGGTCGGCTTATTGCCGGAAATGCCGGGATCATGGTCAGCAAGGTGATCTATGTGAAATCCGGTGAAGACCGCGAGTTTCTGATTGTCGACGGGGCGATGAACGATCTGATCCGCCCGGCCATGTACGAAGCGCATCATGATATTGTGCCGGTGATCGAACCGGTGCCGGGCACGGAACCCGCACAATATGACATCGTTGGGCCGGTTTGCGAAAGCGGTGACACATTTGCCAAAGGCCGGACCATGACACCGCTGAGCGCGGGCGATCTGATCGCGTTTCGCAGTGCAGGCGCATATGGCGCGGTGATGTCGAGCGAATATAATTCGCGCCCGCTGATCCCGGAAGTTCTGGTCAACGGGGATCAATTTGCGGTTATCCGCCGACGTCCGAGCTATGAAGAGATGATAAATCGCGATAGCATTCCTACATGGTTGTAAGGCTATCCCGCCTTAGGCCAAGCGATTGGGAGCATCGTGGCACACCGAACGGAGGCTGAAACTGCGTTAAAGCGGCTGGGTATCGTGCTTGGCCTGACCCGGATTGGCTTGTTGGCCGAGCGGGTGACGCAAGCGTTTTGGCCGCTGTGGTCCCTTGTTTTTCTGGTTTTGGCCGCTTTGATGATGGGCGCACAGGATGTCGCGCCGCTAGAGGTTGTATGGCTGGTCGGGCTGCTTTGCGTGCTGGCAACAGGTGTGGCCGCTGTGGTTGGTGCGCGCAGGTTTGTGATGCCGACCCGACAGGATGCGTTGGTGCGCCTTGACGCGACCTTGCCCGGGCGGCCCATTCAGGCGCTGATGGATCAGCCTGCGATTGGGGCGCATGACAAAGGCAGTCAAATGCTTTGGCGTGCGCATCAGGCGCGAATGGCCAAAAACACGCAAACCGCGCGACCGGTACATCCAGATTTGCGCGTGTCCCGGCTGGACCCGTTTGGACTGCGCTATATTGCGGTGTTGGCGCTGTCGGTTGCGTTTTTGTTTGGGTCCTTTGCCCGGGTCGGAAGCGTTGGTGAGATGACCCCGGGGAATGGTGCCGCGCTGGCTAGTGGTCCGACATGGGAGGGCTGGATTGAGCCGCCTGCCTATACCGGGCGTCCGGCGTTGTATTTGAATGATCTGACTGATGCATCGCTGGAGTTGCCAGAGGGCAGCCGCATTCTGGTGCGTCTTTATGGTGAAGTTGGCGCGCTGACGGTCGCCGAGACCGTGTCCGGCCGGGTGGGCGAAGTATCAAGTGCCGCTGACGCAGAACAGAATTTTGCCATTGCCCAATCTGGCAAGCTTGAAATCGCGGGTCCGGGCGGACAGGCGTGGGCCATTGATATGGTTGGGGATGTGTCGCCGCAGATTTCCGTAAGTGGCACGGCCGAAGTTTCCGGGCGCGGGGAAATGACGCTGCCTTTTGAGGCGGCGGATGATTATGGCATCACCGGTGGCACAGCTGAAATTGCGCTGGATCTGGAGGCGGTGGCGCGCCAGCACGGGTTGCGCGTCGCGCCTGAGGACCACACACCGGTGACGGTGGAATTGCCATTGCCAATCACGGGCGACAGGGCGGTATTTACCGAAACTCTGATCGAAGATTTTTCCAAACACCCATGGGCGCATCTGCCAGTAATTGTGACTTTGACGGCTTTGGATGACGCGGGGCATGTCGGCGCGTCTGCACCAGAGCAGATGGCGCTTCCGGCGCGGCGGTTTTTTGATCCTTTGGCCGCGTCTGTGATCGAGATGCGGCGAGATCTTTTGTGGTCGCGTGAAAACGCGGCCCGGGTGTCGCAATTGTTGCGGGCGGTGTCCCATCGCCCCGAAGAAGGCGTTTTTCGCCAGGAGACAAACTATCTGCGTTTGCGCACAGTTCTGCGCCGACTTGAGGCGTTTTCCGGGCGCAGGCTGACGGATGAAAAGCGTGATGAGCTTGCCGAAGCTTTGTGGGAACTGGCGCTGAAGCTGGAAGAGGGCGATCTCGGCAGTGCGCTGGAACGGTTGCGCCGGGCGCAGGAACGGTTGTCGGAGGCCATGAAAAACGGCGCCAGCGATGCCGAAATTGCCGAGCTGATGCGGGAGTTGCGCGAGGCGACCGAAGATTACATGCGCGAATTGGCACGGCGTAATCAACAGAACGGCGAAGACGGCGAGTCTCAGCAATTGTCGGAAAACATGATGCAGCTGGATCAGAATGATTTGCAGCGCATGATGGATCGCATTCAGGAATTGATGGAACAGGGCCGCATGGCCGAAGCGCAGCAGGCGTTGGATGAACTGCGCCAGATGATGGAAAACATGCGCGTCACGCAAGGTGAGGGTCAGCAAAGCGAAGGTGAGCAGGCCATGGAAGGTCTGGCCGATACGCTGCGCGAACAGCAGGGGTTGTCGGACGAAGCGTTCCGCGAATTGCAGGAACAGTTCAATCCCGGTGCGCAAAGTGGCCAGTCGCGGGAAAATGAAGGTTATAGTGGTGGTGAAGGCCGCGGCCAGTCACATGACGGGACCGGGCAGGGCACGGGTGAAGGTGAAGATGGATCGCAAGACGGTCAGCAGCCCGGACGCAGTGCGCTGGAAGACCGGCAGCGGGATTTGCGCGACGAACTGGACCGTCAGATGGGCAATATGCCCGGTCAGGGTTCGCCCGAAGGTGATGCGGCGCGCGAAGCTTTGGGACGGGCGGGGGATGCGATGGAAGGCGCGGAGGATGCGTTGCGCAGCGACGATCTGGCCGAAGCCATCGACCGTCAGGCTGAAGCTATGGAAGCGCTGCGTGATGGCATGCGAAGCCTGGATGAGGCAATGGCTCAGCAAGAACAGCAGGGGCAGCAGGGTCTGGCGGAAAATCAGGGCAATGCGCAGGATCCGCTGGGCCGAAGTGCAGGAAATCGCGGACCTTCCGGAACAGAAGAAGGATTGCTGCAGGGCGAAGATGTGTACCGTCAGGCGCGTCGGTTGCTGGATGAAATCCGGCGCCGTGCAGGCGAAGGGGATCGTTCGGAAGTGGAACGCAACTATCTGGAAAGACTGCTGGACCGGTTCTGATTTTCGCAGAGTGCCCCGGGGGTGACTCGCGCCGCCTTGCAGGCGCCGACGACCCACCCACCCGGGCCAAAAAGACGTTACTCTGACCCGGTGAAGCCGTCGAGCCAGAGGAACAGTTTGGTCACTTGAGAGTCGAGCCAGACCCTGCCCTGGTTGGCATTTTCGATGAACGCATCAAGGTAGGGGCGTGCTGGCGGGTAAGCCTGCGCAATCTTGTCGTCGTTGCTGTAGGCGAGGATGGCGGCCAGTGCGACCAGCAGCGCAATCCCAAAGCCCAGACGGAACCCACGGCGCCGTTTGGTGTCAGTTGGTGCGGCAGGTTCGTCCGAACCAGCCCGACCGGGGTCTGCTGTTCCGCGCAGCGTCGAATTGATCTCTTCGATATCGGGCAGCAATTCGCGCCGTGAATCCGGCTTGGCGGGCTCTGGCGGTGTCTCTTCGGTTTTTTCTTCTGTCGGCAAACCACGCAGGCGGCGCATTCGCGCCTTGGCCTCAAGCAGTCGGCGATCAGCTTCGTTTTCGGGTTCGCTCAGCCCGAGGTCAGGTTGGGTTTCCAGCGTGTCGGCCTCGCGGGCGCGGGCCTCGTGTTCGGCCTCTTCACGCAGCACGCCGGCGACCGCTGGATCAAGGCCGCGCTGGCGAGGCGTCCGATCCGGTTTGATATCATCATCATCCGTGAAGACCTCGTCATATGGGCGGTCTTCGTCGGCTAGGGTTTCGTCTGTTTTGGAGTCCGGTTCCGGATCGTCAAATTGTTTGTCGTCAGAGCCAGTCTCGTCTTCTCCACTCCAGATGTTTTCCGCACTTTCAAACAGTCCGTCGCCTTCAGCTTCGGCAGCGGGGATGTCCTCACCATCATCATCGAAGGTTATTTCCGGCGGCTCCACTTCTTCAAAGGCGGGCCGGTCGTTTTCGTCTTCGTCGGTTTGCCCGTCTTCAGGCTGTTCTTCTGACAGTGCAAAATCATCAGGTGCGACGGCTGTTTCTTCCTCGGGATGAGACTGAAACCACGTGTCGCCGCAATTTGAACATTGCACGTCCCGCCCTGCCAGCGGAATCACATCGTCTGGTACTTCGTATTGAGCACCACAATTCGGGCATGTCAGCCGCATGGTTTTCCCCTGATGTCCCCACTGCTCTTCATTAATTTATGATCTTATTCTGTAATATGCACCCGGGAAAGTGCAAAGCCCTGCCGTGACCGGATTGAATCCTGTCCGATGCTCGTGCACAACAAGGCCAGACAGGGGGCCGATCCGTGATCGAACTGGAAAACATTGCTTATAACTATGGCGGCGGCGAGTTGCTGAGTGAGATTTCTCTCAAGCTTGCACCGGGATCGTTCCATTTTCTGACCGGCCCGTCCGGAGCAGGAAAGACGACATTTTTGAAATTATGCTATGGGGCATTGGCTCCAACTGCGGGTAGCGCACGTCTTTTTGGTCAGGATGTGCGCGATATGGACCGGGATGGGCATGCGCTGGCGCGGCGTCGCATCGGAGTTGTGCATCAGGATTGCCAGTTTCTGGACCACTTGCCGCTGGCCGACAATGTCGCGCTCCCTTTGACAGTGTCAGGGCGTGATTCGCATGAGCAAGTCACCAATCTGGAAGAATTGTTGAGCTGGGTTGGTCTGGGGCATCGGGCAAGCGCGTTACCGCCGGAACTTTCGGGGGGTGAGCGCCAGCGTGCCGCACTGGCGCGGGCGGTGATTATGTCGCCGGAAGTGGTGTTGGCCGACGAGCCGACCGGGAACGTGGACTGGGAAATGTCGCAACGGCTTTTGCAATTGCTGGTGGAGTTGAACAGGATGGGTAAGACCATCCTGATTGCCACGCATGACCTGAACCTGATCCGGGCCGCCAAGCATCATGTGCAGGCGCGGGTTCTGCGGATTTCAAATCGAAAATTGCAATTGGCGGGGGCGGATCTGTGAAGCTGATCAAGACGATCTCCTCGCTGATTGTGGGGGACGTACAAGCCGACCGGGTTGTGCCTCCGACTGGGTTCACCGCAAGGTTAACGTTGTTTGCTGCCGCAACGATGGCGTTTTTGACTGTGTTTGCGTTGGCGCTTTCGCTGGCGTCGGGGCGGTTGGCGCAACGTTGGGGAGACGAGCTGGCGCAAAGCGCGACATTGCGGATATCGGCGCCTGCGGAACAGTTGGATGCACAGACCGAGGCGGCGCTGAGCGTGTTGCAGAGCACGCCTGGCGTCGCATCTGCACGAGCGTTGGGCGACGATGAACAACGCGCCTTGCTGGCACCCTGGTTTGGTCCGGATTTGCCGGTGGACAGTTTACCGATTCCACAGCTGATCGAAATTCTGGAGACCGATGACGGGTTTGACCCGGCAGGGTTAAGGTTACGGCTACAGGCCGAGGTGCCGGGCGCGGTCCTAGATGATCACACCCGCTGGCGCGCTCCGCTGGAACGCGCGGCTGGGCGATTGCGATTGCTGGGCTGGGTGGCGATCCTGTTGATCGGGGCAACAACGGGCGTCATGATCACGCTTGCTGCGCAGGCGGCGCTGGCTGCTAATGCGCAGGTCGTCGCGGTGTTGCGGCTGATTGGGGCACGAGACGCTTATATAGTGCGCGCGTTTGTAAGGCGCTTTACGTTGCGGGCGCTGTCGGGTGCTGCCATTGGCACGGTGCTGGGCGCTGGCGCGATGATGCTGTTGCCTGCAGCCCAGGAGGAGGGCGGCTTTTTGACGGGACTGGGCTTTGTTGGGACCGGGTGGTTGTTACTTTTGCTTATTCCGTTTCTGACGGCCATTGTGGCCTATGCTGCAACCGGTGCGGCGGCGCGGCGCACGCTTTCGGAGCTGGCATGATGCGATACGGTATTCAATGGGTACGATCCCTGATCTTTAACGCGCAGATGTATGTCGCCATGCTGGTATTGGGGTTGGCGTTTTTCCCCTGGGCGATATTCAGCCGCAAAGGCGCTGCGATGGCGTGCAAGTCTTATTGCCGCTGGGTGTGCTGGACGGCAGGCTGGATGATTAATCTCAAAACCGAAGTGCGTGGTACACCTCCGACGCAGGAGGTTATGATCGGTGCCAAGCATCAGTCGTTTCTGGATATTATCATGATTTTCGGCTCTGTTCCGGCAGGGAAATTCATCATGAAGCGCGAGCTGATGTGGGCGCCAATTCTGGGGCAGTACGGATTGCGGATCGGTTGTGTTCCGGTTAATCGCGGCAAACGTGGTGCGGCCATCAAGCAAATGGTCGCTGATGTCGCGTCGGGCGCGCAAATTGCCGGCCAGTTGATAATCTATTCGCAAGGCACACGGGTCGCGCCGGGGGCTCGCAGGCCTTACAAGGTGGGCACCTATGCACTCTACAGCCAACTCAACCAACCATGCGTGCCTGCAGCTACAAATGTCGGTGTGTTCTGGCCGCGCCATGGCGTGTACCGCAAGCCGGGTGTTGCAGTGGTTGAGTTTTTGGAACCTATGGCGCCAGGACTGAGCCAAAAAGAGTTTATGGAAACATTGGAAGAGCGCGTCGAGAAGCGCTCGGATGCATTGATGCGCGAAGCGGGGTTTGATCCGGATGGGGATGAAATACGTCACTGACATTGCGGAGCTGGAAACGCTTTACGGCACACCCGGGGCGGCATCTCTGCGCAAAGTGGCGCAACGGATGACGCCAGAGTATCGCCGCTGGATCATGGCATCACGGTTCTGCGTTATCTCGACAGTTGGGGAAGACGGGACCGACGGGAGTCCGCGCGGTGATGACGGACCGGTGGTGCGCGAACTGGACGCACAAACATTGGCAATACCGGATTGGCGCGGCAATAACCGGATGGATACTTTGCGCAATATTGTGGCAGATGGCCGAATTTCGCTGATGTTTATGGTGC
This sequence comes from Shimia sp., assembly GCF_039969785.1. Classification (GTDB taxonomy): domain Bacteria; phylum Pseudomonadota; class Alphaproteobacteria; order Rhodobacterales; family Rhodobacteraceae; genus Shimia. The sequence goes on from NZ_JBDVNC010000018.1 coordinate 31,877, forward strand.
CGGGATCAAACAATGTCGTGCGGATAAACGGGTTGGCACGCGTAACGACCGACGTTGATTTGTGTGAGAGCTTTGAGGTGCAGGGGCGACATCCCCGGTCGGTGATCGTGATCCGGATTGGCGAGATATATACGCAATGTGCGCGTGCTTTGATGCGGGCGCGGATGTGGTCGTGTGGCGATGAAAGTCAGGAATTGCCGAGTGCCGGGGAGGTGCTGGCCGCGCTGACGGATGGCGAAGAAGGCGGAGCTGTTTATGACGCCGCGTGGCTGGAACGCGCCAGAAAAACCATGTGGTGACGGGTAGGTCGGACAAATTTGTCCGACCTACGGCAGATGTGGTTTATGTTTCAAAACCAGGTGCCTTGATTTTGAGACTACCGCCTGAACTATCACCCCAATCCGGGAAGGCAAATAAGGTGACGCCCCAACGTTGCGGAGTGCCTATGGGACCTGCAAACCATCCTTTGTGTATTTTGCCCATTCGGGCGCCGGGATCATAGGGAAGATCAGGGAATTCTCTCGCGACAATGGCTTCGACATAGGTAAGTAGTTCAATGGCTTCCGCTTCTGAGAGCGCATTTGGCGCATGTGTCTCAAGGGAACACGTTGCAGGTCGGACACTTAGGAAAACCCTGTGTTCGAGATCAATCCAGGTTCTCTGTCCAGATGGGCTTGTCGCCCTTGCGAGACCAATCTGTTCAGGTTCAGGAATTGCCAAACCGTGATGGTTGGGCAAGCAAACCTGGGTAAACAACTCAGCGATCCGTTGAGCTCTGGTTTGCATTGGCGTCAGCAGCCACGCGCCTGATAAGCCAGCAGCAAATCCTATGGCTATGACCGGGATGAGAATTTTTGTTTCAAAGACCTGTCCACAAACGAAAAGGGGCAGCCACGGCCGCCCCGTCTCCGATAATATGTTTTGCCTTAGCTGTGAATGGCACCGTCGCCACAAGCCAATGCCGCTTCGCGGACCGCTTCCGAGTAGGTCGGGTGTGCGTGGCAGGTTAGCGCGATGTCCTGCGCAGACGCGCCAAATTCCATGGCCACGCAGATCTCGTGGATCATGTCACCAGCCGCAGGGCCAATGATGGCGGCGCCCAGGATTCGGTCGGTCTCGGCGTCGACAATCAGTTTTACAAACCCATCGCCCTGATGCACAGCCTTGGCGCGGGCGTTGCCCATGAACATGAATTTGCCAATCTTGGGCTTTTTGCCTTCGGCCTTGAGTGCGGCTTCGGTGATTCCCACGGTGGCGACTTCGGGGGTGGTGTAGACCACGCCGGGGATGACGCCATAATTTACGTGGCCATGATTGCCCGCGATCACATCCGCAACGGCCATGCCTTCGTCTTCGGCTTTGTGCGCCAGCATGGGACCTTCGATCACGTCTCCAATGGCATAAATGCCAGGTACGTTGGTGGCCCACTGGGCGTTGGTCGCAATCTGGCCGCGTTCGGTCAGTTTCACGCCAGCAGCCTCAAGCCCCAACCCGTCGTAATAAGGTTTGCGACCCGTTGCGACGAGGACAACATCGGCGTCCAATATCTGCTCGTCATCAGGAGATTTCTTGAGAGCGTATTTTACTTTGGCTTTGGTCTTGGTGGCGTCGACACCGGATACGGCGGCGCCCATGACAAAGGTAAGTCCTTGTTTTTCAAGGATACGTTTGAATGTGCGTTGCACGTCGGCGTCCATGCCGGGGGTGATGGCGTCCATGTATTCGACCACGGTCACCTCGGACCCCAGACGGGCATAGACCGACCCGAGTTCCAGTCCGATCACGCCAGCGCCGATGACAACCATCTTCTTGGGCACTTTGGGCAGGTCAAGCGCGCCTGTGGAATCGACCACCACGCCTTTGTCATTGTCGACCTCAACACCGGGCAGGGACGATGGCACAGAGCCGGAGGCGATCACGATATTCTTGGTATCATAGGTGGCATCGCCCACCTTGACTTTGCCTGCAGCTTCGATGCTGGCATAGCCTTTGATCCAGTCTATCTTGTTCTTTTTAAGCAAGAATTCGATGCCGCCGGTGTTCTGGCCGACGACGTCCGATTTATAGGACTTCATCTGTTTCCAGTCGACAGACGGGCTTTTGCCCTTGAGGCCCATATCGGCAAAGTTGTGCTCTGCCTCGTGCAGCATATGGGTGGCATGCAACAGCGCCTTGGACGGGATACAGCCCACGTTGAGGCAGGTGCCGCCAAGGGTTTCGCGGCCTTCGACTACGGCAGTTTTCAAGCCCAGCTGGGCGCAGCGAATGGCCGACACATAGCCGCCGGGGCCAGCGCCGATAATGATGACGTCATATTGGGACATGGGTCATTTCCTTCATAAAAACGACGTCGGTATCACGTCGGTATTGCGACTGTATTACGTCGGTATGAGTTTCGGGAGGGGGGCGCTGCCCCCATCGCGGCAAGCCGCGACTCCCCCGGAAGTATTTTTAGCAAAATGAAGCGCACGCACCATTTTGCTAGGTGTCTTTACAGATCCATCAGCAACCGGCGTGGATCCTCAAGCGCTTCTTTGACGCGCACGAGGAAGGTCACAGCACCTTTGCCGTCGACGATGCGGTGGTCATAGGACAGAGCCAGATACATCATCGGGCGGATCACGACTTCGCCGTTGATCGCCATGGGACGGTCCTGAATCTTGTGCATGCCTAGGATACCGGACTGCGGCGGGTTCAGGATCGGTGAGGACATCAGAGAGCCGTAGACGCCGCCATTGGACAGGGTGAACGTGCCGCCCTGCATTTCGGCCATCGACAGTTTGCCGTCACGCGCGCGGCGACCTTTTTCGGCAATCGCTTTTTCGATGCCTGCAAAGCTCATCGAGTCTGCATCGCGGATTACGGGCACCACAAGACCTGTGGGCGTACCGGCGGCGACGCCCATATGCACAAAGTTCTTGTAGACGATGTCAGTGCCGTCAATCTCGGCATTCACTTCGGGCACTTCTTTGAGCGCATGAACACAGGCTTTGGTGAAGAAGGACATAAAGCCCAGACGCACGCCGTGCTTTTTCTCGAACTGGTCTTTGTACTGACTGCGCAGGGCCATCACTTCACCCATGTCGACCTCGTTATAGGTGGTCAGCATGGCGGCGGTGTTCTGGCTGTCTTTCAGACGGCGGGCGATGGTCTGACGCAGGCGGGTCATTTTGACCCGTTCTTCGCGACCCGCATCTTCGGCAGCAACCGGCGCGCGTGGTGCGGCAGCTTTTGCCGGTGCGGCGGCCGGAGCCGGGGCCAGAGCGGCCTTGAGCACGTCTTCTTTCATGATGCGCCCGTCGCGGCCCGATCCCTGAATATTGTCCGGGGTCAGACCTTTTTCCGCCATCAGTTTATTGGCAGATGGGGCATTTTCGATGTCGTTGCGACCTGCACCAGCGGCCGAGGCCGGGGCCTGAGCGGCGGCAGGGGCGGCCGGGGCAGGCGATGCACCGGCAACAGCGCCAGAGCCTGAGATCACCGCCAGTTTCGCACTGGCGTCAACGGTCGCGCCTTCGGGAGCGGTGATTTCAGCCAAAACGCCAGCAGCGGGGGCAGGCACCTCGACGGACACCTTGTCGGTTTCCAGTTCGCAGAGCATTTCATCCTGCGCAACCGTGTCACCCACAGCTTTGAACCATGTGGAAACGGTGGCTTCGGTCACGGATTCGCCGAGCGTGGGCACCATGACGTCAACCGATTCGTTGCTGGCCGCCGGGGCCGCTTTGGCCGCAGGCGCGGATGCGGCGGCAGCGCCGTCGCCCGCAGTGATGGTCGCAAGCAAGGCATCAACGCCCACTGTGTCACCTTCGGCGGCAATGATTTCGCCCAGCACACCGGCAGCAGAGGCCGGGACTTCGACGGTTACCTTGTCGGTTTCCAGCTCGCAGAGCATTTCATCAACTGCCACGGCATCACCCGTTTTTTTGAACCAAGTGGCCACGGTGGCTTCGGTGACGCTTTCGCCAAGGGTCGGGACGCGAACTTCTGTCGTCATCGATCAGTTTCCTTCCATGGAGAGCGCGGCATCCACCAGCGCTGATTGTTGTGCTTTGTGTTGGCTTGCCAGTCCAGTGGCAGGCGAGGCCGAAGCGGCGCGGCCTGCGTATACCGGACGGGTGTGTTTGGCTTTGATACGGGTGAGGGTCCATTCGATATTGGGTTCGATGAACGTCCAAGCCCCTTGGTTTTTCGGTTCTTCCTGACACCAGACCATTTCGGCACCTTTAAAGCGCGACAGTTCGGTGACCATGGATTTGGCCGGGAACGGATAGAATTGTTCGACCCGCATCAGATAGACATCGTCAATGCCGCGTGCGTCACGCTCCTCGAGCAGGTCATAGTAGACCTTGCCAGCGCACATCACGACGCGTTTGATTTTGTCATCTGCGACCAGTTGCGTGTCAGAGTTTCCTTTTTGCGCGTCATCCCACAGAACCCGGTGGAAGCTGGAGCCTTCGACAAAGTCTTCGGCAGTTGAGACACAGAGTTTGTGGCGCAACAGCGACTTTGGCGTCATCAGGATCAGCGGTTTGCGGAACGTGCGGTGCAGCTGACGGCGCAGGATGTGGAAATAGTTGGCCGGGGTTGAGCAGTTGGCCACAATCCAGTTATCCCCACCACACATTTGCAGGAAACGTTCCAAGCGGGCGGATGAGTGTTCGGGGCCTTGTCCTTCGAAGCCGTGCGGCAAAAGAACGGTCAGGCCTGACATACGCAGCCATTTGGATTCACCGGAGCTGATGAACTGGTCAAACATGATCTGCGCACCGTTGGCAAAGTCGCCAAACTGGGCTTCCCAAAGGGTCAGCGCATTGGGTTCCGCCAGCGAGAAGCCGTATTCAAAGCCCAGAACTGCATATTCGGACAGGGCCGAGTCGATCACGTCGAAATGTGACTGGCCTGCGCGAATGTGGTTCAGCGGGTAGTAGCGTTCTTCTGTTTCCTGATTGACGATACCGGAATGGCGCTGAGAGAACGTACCACGGGTGGCGTCCTGACCAGACAGGCGGACCGGGAAGCCCTCGGTCATGAGCGAGCCAAAGGCCAGAGCCTCGGCGGTTGCCCAATCAAAGTCCTTACCGGAGTCAAACATCGCTTTGCGCGTATTGAGAAGGCGACCAACGGTTTTGTGTACCGGGAAACCTTCTGGCAGCGTACTGAGCGCGGTGCCGATTTCCTTTAGGGTGTCCGCTTTGATCGACGTCTTGCCGCGCTGATAGTCTTCGTCCTGCTTGTCCAGATGCGACCAGCGGCCATCCAGCCAGTCAGCTTTGTTCGGCTTGTAATCCTTGCCGGCCTCAAACTCTTCATTGAGGTGCGCCTGGAAGGCGGCCTTCATGTCTTCGATTTCGCCTTCGGGGATAAGACCATCTTTGACCAGCCGTTCTGTGTAGAGCGACAGAGTTGTCTTATGGCCTTTGATGCGTTTGTACATCACCGGGTTGGTGAACATCGGCTCGTCGCCTTCGTTGTGACCAAAGCGGCGATAGCAGAAGATGTCGAGCACCACGTCTTTGTGGAACTTCTGACGGAATTCGGTGGCGACTTTCGCGGCGTGTACCACCGCTTCTGGGTCATCGCCGTTCACGTGGAAGATCGGCGCTTCAACCACCAGCGCGTTGTCGGTGGGATAGGGCGAAGACCGTGAGAAGTGTGGCGCTGTGGTAAAGCCAATCTGGTTGTTCACAACGATATGCATGGTGCCGCCGGTTTTGTGCCCACGCAGACCGGAGAGGGCGAAACATTCTGCCACAACACCCTGACCGGCAAACGCCGCGTCGCCGTGCAGCAGGATCGACATCACCTGCATACGCTCTGCGTCGTTCAGCTGGTCCTGCTTGGCGCGGACCTTGCCCAGAACAACCGGGTTTACTGCTTCAAGATGCGATGGGTTGGCAGTCAGCGACAAGTGCACGGTGTTGCCGTCAAATTCCCGGTCGGACGAGGCGCCTAGGTGATATTTCACATCGCCTGATCCGTCGACATCTTCAGGTTTGAAGCTGCCGCCCTGAAATTCGTTAAAGATCGCTTTGTAAGGCTTGGCCATCACGTTGGCCAGAACCGAAAGACGGCCCCGATGCGGCATACCCACAACGATCTCTTTTACACCAAGGTTGCCACCGCGTTTGATGACCTGCTCCATGGCCGGGATCAGGCTTTCGCCACCGTCCAGACCAAAGCGTTTGGTGCCCATGTATTTGACGTGCAGGAATTTCTCAAAGCCTTCGGCTTCGACCAGCTTGTTCAGGATCGCTTTGCGCCCTTCGCGGGTAAAGCGGATTTCCTTGTCGTAACCTTCGATCCGCTCTTTCAGCCAACCGGCCTCTTCGGGGTTGGAGATGTGCATGTATTGCAGCGCAAATGTGCCGCAATAGGTGCGCTTAACGATGTCCATGATCTGGCGCATCGTGGCGATGTCCAGACCCAGAACCTTGTCGATAAAGATCGGGCGGTCCATGTCGGCATCCGAAAAGCCATAAGAACGCGGATCCAGTTCGGGGTGGCCGGTATTGTCGCGCATGCCCAGCGGGTCAACATCTGCAATCAGATGGCCCCGGATACGGTAGGCGCGGATGATCATCAGGGCGCGGATCGAATCCAACACGGCGCGTTTGATTGCCTCGTCAGAGACCTCGACACCCTTTTCGGCGGCTTTTGCCTTGATCTTACCGCCTGCGGCTTTGGCCTCGGCGGGCTCTGGCCATTCGCCGGTCAGCGACGCCGTCAGGTCGTCATTTGGCATTGGCGGCCAATCGGTGCGCGCCCAGCTGGGGCCGGTGGCCTCGGCTTTGACGTCCAGATCAGCGTCGCCAAGTTGGCGGAAAAATTCCTGCCAGACCTCATCAACCGCAGCAGGGTCATTGGCGTAGCGGGCATACATCTGTTCGAGGTATTCCGCATTGTGCCCCTGCATAAAGGAGGAGGCGTGGAAGATGTCGTTGGGAGACTGTTCAGTCATGATTTCACCTCAGCATTTCGCTCGGGCAGGGGATTTCTCCCGCAGCCATTGACCCCATGAAGGTTGTTGGAGTTGGATTTGAGCCCTTTGGTTTCAGTTCTGTTCCTGCCGGAACCGGAACAACTGAAAACGGATCCGTCGGCTCAATACTTTGTGCCGCAGCAACGGAACCTGTGGATCCGACAATACGGAAATTTGGTACCCGGACACGCCGCGCAACTCCCGACGGCCCCCACGGGCGGGGGCTTTCGCCCCACCCGCGGTCAGGCACTGCCCTGAGGGCAGTGGTCGGGAGAGTGCTCAACATCAGCCGATGGCTTTCAGGACGGCTTCGCCCAAACCAGCAGGGCTGTCAGCAACAACGATGCCAGCTTCTTTCATTGCCGCAATCTTGTCGTCTGCGCCGCCTTTGCCGCCAGCAACAATCGCACCAGCGTGGCCCATGCGACGGCCGGGAGGGGCCGTACGGCCAGCGATAAAGCCAGCAGTTGGTTTCCAGCGGCCTTTCTTGCGCTCGTTGGCCAGGAATTCGGCAGCTTCTTCTTCTGCCGAGCCACCAATTTCACCGATCATGATCATCGATGTGGTTTCATCATCGCTGAGGAACATATCGAGGATGTCGATATGTTCGGTGCCTTTGATCGGGTCGCCACCAATGCCAACGGCGGTAGACTGACCAAGGCCGATATCTGCTGTCTGTTTCACTGCTTCGTATGTAAGCGTACCTGAGCGCGAAACGACACCCACGCTCCCGCGTTTGTGAATATGACCGGGCATAATTCCGATTTTGCAGGCGTCTGGCGTGATGACTCCGGGGCAGTTCGGGCCGATCAGACGGCTGGAAGAGCCTTCCAGCGCGCGCTGAACGCGCATCATGTCCAGCACCGGGATACCTTCGGTGATGCAGACAATCAGTTCCATTTCAGCGTCGATGGCTTCAAGAATCGAATCCGCAGCAAAGGGGGGCGGTACATAGATCACCGAGGCGTTGGCTTCGGTTGTGGCTTTGGCTTCGTGCACCGAGTTAAAGACGGGCAGGCCCAGATGATCCATGCCGCCTTTGCCGGGGGTCACACCGCCGACCATTTTGGTGCCATACGCGATGGCCTGTTCCGAGTGGAACGTGCCCTGTGAGCCGGTAAAGCCCTGACAGATCACCTTGGTGTTTTCGTCTACGAGAATGGCCATGTTGGCTTCTCCTGTTTTGAATTTTTGTTAGCGCAGCTTTGATTTCAAAGTACGTTGTGTCGGATCGGGTGGCCGAGGAATGCGAATTGGCAATGGCGCAAACATGTGCCCATTGACTGTTCCCTTAACTCCACTGGCTGAGCGGTTCGGAGACGCGCCCGGATGATCATCTCTGAAACATTCCGGGCAATCTGACCCCGTCCGATCAGTTGATGGAGGATGGCGGGCTTGTTGGCGCCGCAGCCTGAGGGGTTGTGCGCACTGGCAGGTTTTCGTTTTGACCGCAAGCAGCCACAAACAAAGTGCTGAGACCCAGTAGTGTCATAACAATCGCATTCCGCATAAATTTACCCTTTCACGGCTTTCACAATTTTTTCGGCTCCGTCGCTGAGGTTGTCAGCGGCGATCACATCAACGTCTGAATTGTTGATGATGTCTTTGCCGGCTTCCACGTTTGTACCTTCAAGACGTACAACCAGTGGCACCTGCAGGCCAACCTCTTTCACCGCAGCGACCACGCCTTCGGCGATGACGTCACAGCGCATGATACCGCCGAAGATGTTCACAAGGATCCCTTTGACGTTGGGGTCAGAGGTGATGATCTTGAACGCTTCGGTGACTTTCTCTTTGGTCGCGCCGCCACCCACATCGAGGAAGTTGGCAGGCTCAGCACCGTAGAGTTTGATGATGTCCATGGTCGCCATGGCAAGACCCGCGCCGTTCACCATGCATCCGATTTCGCCGTCCAGAGCAATGTAGTTCAGGTCGTATTTCGACGCTTCCAGCTCTTTGGGGTCTTCTTCGGTGGTGTCGCGCAGTTCAGCGATGTCGCCGTGGCGGTAGATGGCGTTGCCGTCAAACCCAACTTTGGCATCGAGAACTTTGATGTCGCCCTTGTCCGAGACGATCAGCGGGTTGATTTCCAGCATCTCCATGTCTTTGTCGGTGAAGGCCTGATAAAGCTTGCCCATCAGTGCGACGCACTGTTTGACTTGTGCACCTTCAAGACCCAGCGAAAAGGCGATGCGGCGACCGTGGTAAGCTTGATAACCCGTGGCCGGATCAACGCTGAATGACAGGATTTTCTCTGGTGTTGCCGCGGCAACTTCTTCGATGTCCATGCCGCCTTCGGTCGAGCAAACGAACGAAATGCGCGATGTCTGGCGATCCACCAGCAGAGCGAGGTAGAGTTCACGCTCGATACCGGAACCGGCTTCGATATAGATGCGGTTGACCTGTTTGCCTGCCGGACCAGTCTGGTGAGTCACAAGTGTGCGGCCCAGCATCTTTTTGGCTTCTTCGGCGGCTTCTTCAACCGACTTGGTTAGGCGGACACCGCCTTTTTCGCCAGCATCGGCTTCTTTGAAAGAGCCTTTGCCGCGTCCGCCGGCATGGATCTGCGCCTTGACGACCCAAAGTGGTCCGTCCAGCTCTCCTGCTGCGGTTTTGGCGTCTTCGGCTCTCAGGACAACACGTCCCTCTGATACCGGGGCGCCATAGGTGCGAAGCAAAGCCTTCGCCTGATATTCATGGATGTTCATGGAACTGTCCCATATTGCTGCGATTTGACCGTTTCTGGCATAAAGATGCCTGACAGCTAAGCGTTTTTTGTCTTCTTTGGCGAATTTGTCGCATTTGTGATCACACGATAAAAAACTGTGATCACAAAAGTGAAACAGGTGGCGCTAACTGTGCCGGACTTGATTAGAATTATTTGGGATACAGCGACAGAAGGGGCGAGTCGGACAAGGTGTCCAACACAAAGTTTCGGTCATCTGAGGCCAGCTTGTCATAGCTTGCCTGTTGTGCGCTGTCGCGATAATTGCGCATCTTGCGGCGTTGCCAGAACGCGCGTTTGGAGCTGATAAAGCCGCGCGCGTCTTCTTGAGCGTCTGGTGTCTTGATGGGCGAAAGCGGCTGTTTGTCGAGGATGCGCAAGGTTTCCTCTGGGGATTGCACCAGATCTTCGTAACGGATCAGCGCGCTGTTTTCGTAATTGGCCAACAAGTCGGCATGCATCTTCATCTTCAGGACCATCAGCGCCAAAAGGCTGTCGTGATATCGAGGGGCAACACCGTCGCGTTCTACGGTCAGCCAGGGCTGGCGCAGGAACCGCGCAAAGTCGGGAGTCTCCTGCATCAGCGAATGGAACGGATTGCGGTGCATGGATTTCAGCCAACTGGCCGGATGACGCACGATGATTAGAACAGCCGGGGCTTTTGGGGTCAGAAACTCATCCACAAAACGCTGGCTCGGAGCGGCGTGTTTCCAACCGCCATTCTGAGGCAGTTGTTCATAATGCAGATGATCCGTCATGGCCTCATGCGCAGCCTGCCCGTTTGGCAGGCGCGGAAATGGGCCCTTTGGAGCAAACGGGGTCATTTCGTGGGTGACAATCGGCAGGCTGTCAAAAAGCGACAGATCGAAATGCGTGCGCAGCAGCGATTCCAGAAAACTGGTGCCGGAATTGCGCTCTCCGAGAAGCTTGAGGCCGTTTTCGACGGAAATGTTTCGGTTCAGGCCGATCATGCTGAGCTGTCTTCTTGCGGTCACTGGCGTGCGCCAACATTGCATGTTGGGGCGTCGCTGCAACCTAAAACGAAAAAAGCCCGCCAAAAATGGCGGGCTTTTCGAAACTGTGTGAGGCTCAGGACAGTGAGTTGTCGATGCCTTTGCACGCGTCGACCAGACCCTGAACGGCTTTGACCGAAACGTCGAACATGTCCTGCTCTTCTTTGTTGAGCTTGATGTTGACGATTTTTTCAACACCACCCGCACCGATCACGGTAGGAACGCCGACATACATGTCTTTGACGCCCAGATCGCCATCACAATAGGCGGCACACGGCAGAACGCGCTTTTGGTCTTTGAGATAGGCTTCGGCCATTTCGATTGCCGACGCCGCAGGCGCGTAAAATGCCGAACCGGTTTTCAGCAGGCCAACGATTTCAGCACCGCCATCGCGTGTGCGCTGAATGATCGCGTCCATTTTTTCCTGTGTGGTCCAACCCATGTCGATCAAGTCAGGTAACGGGATACCTGCAACTGTGGAATAACGCAGGGATGGCACCATGGTGTCGCCGTGGCCGCCCAGAACAAAGGCGGTTACGTCGCGCATGGACACGTTGAATTCGTCTGCAAGGAAGTGACGGAAGCGTCCGGAATCCAGAACACCAGCCATGCCGCAGACTTTGTTTGTGGGCATGCCCGAAAACTTTTGCAGCGCCCAGACCATTGCGTCCAGCGGATTGGTGATACAGATCACAAAGGCATCAGGGGCGTGCGCAGCAATGCCTTCGCCAACCGATTTCATAACTTTGAGGTTGATGCCCAGCAGATCGTCCCGGCTCATGCCTGGTTTGCGGGCCACACCGGCGGTTACGATACAAACGTCTGCACCGGCGATACCGGCATAGTCGCTTGTGCCGGACATGGTGGCATCGATTTTCTCGACGGGGCCGGATTCAGCAATGTCGAGCGCCTTGCCCTGAGGCAGTCCGTCCGCGATATCAAAAAGAACGACGTCACCGAGTTCTTTGATCGCTGCGAGGTGGGCGAGCGTGCCGCCGATGTTTCCTGCGCCGATGAGGGCAATCTTGGGTCTGGCCATTTGACTTGTCTCCGGTCGATTGAATTATGGGGCGTGGCTTAGGGCGAAAAAGGCTGTGACGCAAGTGTTCGCAGGCGCGGCGAACGGCAGCAGGCGATCGCGGAACCGCAATCCCAGGTCGATTCCATCCTTATTTGCTTGCTTGCCGGAACGGGTTTTGCTGGATAGAAATTGGGTGATCATAATATATGATGGAAGGCAGTAAATTTAAGAAAACAGCAGCGAAACTGTTTATGATAATGGTTTTGGCGAGAGTGACATTGGCGGCTTGCGGCAACAGAACCACCCCGGAGACGGTATAGATGGCCACAATTGGTCAGGAATGACAGACGCCCGACTAGGCGATTAAAGAGGGGCTGTTGACCGAAAAGGAATATGAAGCTCGACGCAAAGAGTTTCTCAACAAATCACAACATAATCCGGCGGGATTCCGGCCAGCGCGTCGTGACAGCCCGTGATTGATTCTTTCAGCATCCTCGCGCTGAGCGCTGCGGCGGTGGTGTTTGCTGGCGTGTCCAAAGGCGGGTTTGGATCGGGGGCTTCCTTTGCCAGCGCGTCGATGCTGGCGCTGGTGATGCCCCCCGGTCAGGCGCTGGGGCTGTTGTTGCCGTTGTTGATGTTGATCGATGTGGCGTCGTTAAAACCCTATTGGCGTAAATGGGATGTGCGCCAGACATGGATGTTATGTCTGGCGGCGGTGCCCGGGGTGAGCTTTGGCGCGCTGTTTTACACAATGGTCAATGAAGACGGTCTGCGGCTGTTGATCGGGCTTGTGTCATTGGGGTTTGTGATCTGGCAATTGCGCCCGCGTGGTGTGGTCGGAAATATCAGGTTGCCGATGTGGGCTGGTTGTCTTGCCGGGTTTGCGGGGGGCTTTACCAGTTTTGTCAGCCATGCCGGTGGCCCGCCGGTCGCCGTTTACCTGTTGTCGCTTGGGCTGAGAAAGACCACGTATCAGGCGACAACTGTGCTGGTGTTCTGGTGCGTGAACGTCATGAAGGCCGTACCCTATGCCTTTCTGGGGATATTCACGGTTGAAACGTTGTTGACGGATCTTGTGCTGGTTCCGTTTGCGTTTCTGGGCACGTGGCTGGGGGTAAAGGCGCATTACGCCGTGTCAGAGCGTGTGTTCTTCGCTCTGACCTATCTGTTGCTGACCGCGACCGGCTGCAAGCTGATCTGGGACGCGATGACCTGAGGTCAGGCGTCTTCAGGCGCCGTCGCCTTTGGGTGGCAATGCTTCGGCCAGTTCTTCGTAGGCCTGACCGCTGGCGACAAGACAGGTCGCGCCATTGGGAAATGTCACCGTGATTGTCCAGCTGCCCGACGTGTCAGAGGCAAACACCTCGACCACGGCACCTTGTGCGCCAAGCCCCACCGACTGGCGGGTTTCGCCATAAGTTTCCCCAAGACGCTGAACCACAGCATCGCGCGGGCCACAGTTGCGGGCTCCTTGCGCCTCAACCAGCTGTGCGCCCATTGCCAAAAGACCAATACCCATCGTCATCGTGACAAGATTGCGTTTCATTTCTTTGTCCTTTCACATCAAAAGCGGACATGCCTGTTGCATCCGGGCACATTGGCCCGAAAGTGGCGTCACCCCCGGTCATCTTATGGATCGACCCTTTTTGCCCGGTGTCCGCTTGTCTGATCGCCGGGGTTCCCACGAGGGTTGATGTCCAAAAGCATGCGACCAGAGCTGCCAAATATGGGTTAACGGGGCGCGCGCGGGCGGTTTAGGGCACAATCTTCTGCACTGCGGCATTTTTGGCCTTGAAGTTTTCATCAAAAAATGCCCCATTTCGCGCAACTTTATTACGGAGAGACTCATGGATCAGCGCGCGCGTCCTTATCGTTCGGTTCTTTACATTCCCGGTTCCCGTGACCGGGCGCTGGAAAAGGCGCGTGGCCTGCCGGTGGATGCCATCATCTTTGATCTGGAGGACGCCGTGTCCCCCGATGAAAAAGAGAACGCCCGCGCCACGTTGCACGCGGCGTTGACACAAGGTGGCTATGGCGACCGGATGCGCGTTGTGCGGATCAATGGGCTGGACACGCAATGGGGGCAGGCCGATGCAGAAGCGGCGGCCAAAATGGAGTGCGATGCGGTGCTGTTGCCCAAGGTTGAGAGCGCGGCCCAAGTTGACGCGCTGGCCGCACTGGTCGGCGACACGCCCATCTGGGCGATGATGGAAACGCCGCGCGGCATGATGAATGCGGCGGAAATTGCCGCACATCCTCAGCTGACCGGGTTCGTGATGGGCACCAATGATCTGGCCAAGGAGCTGCAAACCCGGTTCCGCCCGGATCGTTTGCCGATGATGGCAGGGCTGGGCCTGTGCCTGCTGGCTGCCAAAGCCGAGGGGATTGTGATTGTCGATGGCGTATATAACGCGTTCAAAGATGCCGACGGGCTGAAAGTGGAATGTAATCAGGGCCGCGATATGGGCTTTGATGGCAAAACGCTGATCCATCCAGCTCAGGTGGACGTAGCCAATGTGGCTTTCGCACCATCCGAGGCTGAGATTGATCTGGCCCGCCGTCAGATCGCCGCGTTTGAAGAAACCGAAGCAAGCGGTCAGGGCGTTGCCGTTGTCGACGGCAAGATTGTCGAAAACCTGCATGTGGTGACGGCGCGCGAAATTCTTGCAAAGGCGGATGCAATCGCGGCGCTAGAGGGATAGACCAGAGGTCAGAGCCATCTGATAGGAGAGCGAGATGACACTTCTGGTTATTGGGGTCGTGCTGTGGATTGCGGCACATTTCTTTAAGCGCGTCATGCCGGACGCGCGCGCCCGCATGGGTGATAAGGGCAAAGGCGTGATTGCGCTGATCCTGTTTGCGAGTATTGCGCTGATGGTGATCGGCTATCGCAGCGCAGAATATGTACATGTCTATACGACACCGTCCTGGGGCATTCATCTGAACAACCTGATTATGGTTTTTGCCGTGATCCTGATGGGGTTGGGCAATTCCAAGAGCCGCTTTAACGGCGTGACACGTCACCCGATGCTGGCTGGTGTGCGGGCATGGGCGATTGCGCATTTGCTGGTCAATGGTGATCTGGCGTCGCTGATCTTGTTTGGCGGCATGTTTGTGTGGGCGTTCGTTCAGGTCATTCTGATCAATCGCGCCGAGCCGGACTGGACCAAACCAGAACCGGGTAATCTGGCGGGTGACATCAAACTATTGGTGATCTCCGTTGTGGTGTTTGGCGTTTTCGCAGGTGTGCACATGTTGCTCGGCTATCCAGTTTTTCCGGGGTGATATCATGAAGCTGTATCGATTTCTGTCCGAAGAGGACACTTCTGCGTTCTGCCACAAGGTGACGGATGCATTGAACAAGGGGTGGGAGCTGCATGGCTCTCCGACCCAGACGTTTTGTCAGGCCACGGGTGTGATGCGGTGTGGACAGGCAGTGATCAAGGAGGTCGAGGGCACATATACCCCCGACACGAAACTAGGAGAACACTAGATGGCCAAGACCAATCCGGGCCGGTTTTTTGAAGACTATGCTGTGGGGCAGTTGATCGAACACGCTGTGCCGCGCACCGTTGGGGCAGGCGAGCGGGCGCTTTATCATGCGCTCTATCCGGCGCGTCATGCGCTGTATTCTTCGGATGCGTTTGCGCAGGCCAGCGGTCTGCCCGGATCGCCGCTGGATGATCTGGCGGCGTTCCATGTGGTCTTTGGCAAAACGGTCCCGGATGTGTCGCTGAATGCGGTGGCCAATCTCGGCTATGCCGAAGGGCGATGGCTGAAACCGGTTTACGCGGGCGACACATTGCAGTCTGCGTCCGAGGTAATCGGTCTGAAACAGAACTCTAACGGCAAAACCGGCGTGGTTTATGTGCGCACACGCGGCTCCAACCAGCGCGGTGAAGTCGTGATGGAGTATGTGCGGTGGGTGATGGTGCGCAAACGCGACATCGACGCACCCGCGCCGGACACTGTGGTGCCTGAGCTGGCCAAAGTGATCGATCCGGCGGATCTGGTCATTCCTGAAGGGCTGAATTTCGCCAACTATGATTTTGCGGCTGCGGGTGAAGATCATCGCTGGGGCGATTATGAGATTGGCGAGACCATTGACCATGTCGACGGCGTGACGTTGGAAGAAGCTGAACACATGATGGCGACACGGCTTTGGCAGAACACTGCCAAGGTGCATTTTGATGCCACGTTCCGCCCCGATGGGCAGCGGTTGATCTATGGCGGGCACATTATTTCCCTTGCGCGCGCGCTGAGTTTTAACGGGTTGGCCAACGCGCAGATGATCGTGGGTCTGAATGGTGGAGCCCATGCCAATCCGGCGTTCTCGGGACTGACGGTCAAGGCCTGGTCTGAGGTGTTGGACAAGGCCGAAACGGATGTGCCTGGCGTTGGTGCGATCCGGTTGCGGCTGGTGGCAACCAAGGGTGGCGAACCGTTTGCCCTGCGTGGCGACGACGGAAAGTACCTGCCAGACGTCTTGCTTGATCTTGACTATTGGGCGCTGATGCCACTCTGATTGCAGTATGATTAGACATGCCGCACCCCCGCTGAGTTTTATAGCAGCCTGTGCTGTGGCGATGCCGGCACAGGCTGACCTGCGTATTGGCAAGACGTCAGACGATGTCATCGCCTATGTCGAAAGCAACCTGATCGGGATATTTTATCACGAACTGGGACATGCGCTGATCGACACGCTGAACTTGCCAATCTTCGGACAGGAAGAAGACGCCGCAGACGTGTTATCGGTTTTTTTGATCGATGCGTTCTATGATGAAGATTCGGCGGTTCAGCTGGCCTATGACACCGCGTTTGGTTTTCTGGGCGAGTCCGAATATTCCGATGAAATTGCGTTCTGGGATGTGCATGGCCCGGATTTGCAGCGGTATTACAATCTGGTCTGCATTTT
Source organism: Shimia sp. (assembly GCF_039969785.1). Classification (GTDB taxonomy): domain Bacteria; phylum Pseudomonadota; class Alphaproteobacteria; order Rhodobacterales; family Rhodobacteraceae; genus Shimia. Next base: position 48,533 of record NZ_JBDVNC010000018.1, read on the forward strand.
CTATGGTGCCAATGCAGACGAGCGTGACGACGTTGCGCAGGATCTGGGTTTGCCGGAGGATCGCGCCGAGTATTGTCCTGATGAATATGATCAGGCGGCTGATAGCTGGGGGGCGGCGCTGGATGAGATCACGCACAAAAGCGGCGGGCAGAGCTTTAAGCTTGGCAAGATGGATGTCTCCAGCGATGGCGCGCGTGTGACGTCGGATATTATTACGGCTGAGGTTGAGGCCCTGAATAAGGAATTTCGATTGCCGCGAAAGCTGCGGATCAGCGTCGAAAGCTGCGGCGAGGCGAACGCTTATTATGATCCGCAAACCACAGAGATCGTGATGTGCAGCGAATTTGCCGACTGGCTGGTGGAAACGGCGCCGGACTGACCTGAGCTACACGACAAAGTGATGCCGATGCATCGGTGCGATGGCTAGGGTTGGCCATGCTGTTTCGATTGTTGATTTGTTTCCTGATGAGTGTGGGCGCGCCGGTGCGGGCCTGCGATATTGCGCTGTTGCTGGCGGTGGATGTGTCGGGCAGCGTTGATGCACGCGAATACCGGGTGCAAATGGATGGTCTTGCAGCTGGATTGCGCGATGGAGTGGTTGTCGAAGCGCTTGCACGCGGGCAGGCTGCGGTTTCGTTGATGCAATGGACGGGTGAGGGGCGTCAGGCAGTGGTGGTGCCCTGGATGCGCGTGCGCAGCATTGCCGAGGCGGAGACTATGGCCGTTGCGATTGAGCAGGCGCCGCGTCGCTGGAACCGATTTTCTACCGCGATTGGCGAGGCACTTTTGACGGCACATGATGTGATGCGTGATGCGCCGGACTGCCAGCGTTACGTCGTGGATGTGTCTGGGGATGGGCTGTCTAACGAAGGACCCGCCCCCAGACAGGGGCGTGACATGCTGCGCGCGGCGGGAATCACTGTCAACGCGATTGTGATCGAGACCGACGATTCGGACCTGACGGCCTATTTCTGGGAAAATGTGATCACAGGCTCGGGCGCCTTTGTCGTGACCGCGAACGGATTTGAAGACTACCCGGAACGCATTCGTCAAAAGCTGGTGCGCGAGGTCACTATCCAGGTTTCAGAGCATCGAACTGGCATAACGAGCAGGAAACCTTAACAAAATCAGAAGAAACCGTTGATAGCGCAAACATTCAGGCATCGATGGGAATCACCGGTGACGTGTTTTGCACCCTCGTGGTGGGCGGAAATATTTCCAACAATAATAGTATGATTTGATATGTGATCACGAATAAATTCTAGTGATCACAAAATTGTAGAAATCTACCCCATTGCGCCAAATAACCGCGCCTTTTAGGCTGAGACTAACGTGACACACACAAAAAATCCGTTAGTAAAGAACGCAAGGGAAACTGAAAGGATTCAGTATGGCTGATGCGAAAAGGGTTGAACGCCCGCTTTCACCTCACCTGACGATCTATCGCCCACAAGTGACATCGGTCACTTCGATCCTGACACGGATCACCGGCAATGCGATGATCGTCACGGCATTTTTGATCGTTTGGTGGCTTGCCGCCGCTGCAGCGGGACCGGAATATTTCGCGTCTGTGAACGGGTTTGCGACGTCGTTTATCGGCGACCTGCTGTTCAGCCTGTCGCTGCTGGGCATTTGGTATCACTATCTGGCCGGTCTGCGGCATCTGATTTTTGATGCCGGACGTGGACTGGATATCCCAACAGCTGAAAAGCTGGGCTGGGCCTGTATCATCGGTTCGGTCGTTCTGACCCTGCTGACCATGATTATAGTCTGAGGAGCGAATTATGCGTTATCTTACCGACCGCAAGCGCGCCGAAGGTCGTGGCGCTGCTCACGCAGGGACCGAACATCATTGGCATATGCAAGTCAGCGCCGTTGGCCTGGCTTTGATCACACCGATTTTTATCTTCATTTTCGGCAACGCCTTGGGCGGCAGTTATGAAGATGTGATCGCCACATTCAGCCGTCCGTTTCCAGCCATTCTGACGGCGCTGGTTCTGGTCTTTGGTCTTCAGCATTTCGCCAAAGGGGCGCAAATGATGATCGAAGATTATTTCCACAAGTCGACCAAGAAAATCCTGATCATGTCGGTGATCATCCTGAGCTATGGCATGACGGCGGTTGGCCTGTTCGCGCTGGCAAAAATCGCGCTTTGAGGACCTGAGACATGACTACATACGAATATGAAACGCATGATTATGACGTTGTTGTCGTAGGCGCCGGCGGCGCCGGTCTGCGCGCAACGCTGGGCATGGCGGAGCAGGGGTTGCGTACTGCCTGTGTGACCAAGGTGTTCCCGACCCGGTCGCACACGGTGGCGGCGCAGGGCGGCATCGCAGCCTCGTTGTCCAATATGGGCCCCGACAACTGGCAGTGGCATATGTATGACACAGTCAAAGGGTCTGACTGGCTGGGCGATACCGATGCGATGGAATACCTCGCACGGGAAGCACCCAAGGCGGTCTATGAGCTGGAGCACTACGGTGTGCCGTTCAGTCGGACCGAAGAAGGCAAGATTTATCAGCGTCCGTTTGGGGGCCACACCACCGAATTTGGCGAAGGTCCTGCTGTACAGCGGACATGTGCTGCGGCTGACCGGACTGGCCACGCCATTTTGCACACGCTTTATGGGCAGTCGGTTAAAAACAACGCCGAGTTTTATATCGAATATTTCGCCATCGACCTGATCATGTCAGAAGATGGCCAGTGTCAGGGCGTTGTCTGCTGGAAGCTGGACGACGGCACCATGCACATATTCAACGCAAAAATGGTGGTGTTGGCGACGGGCGGTTACGGCCGTGCGTATTTCAGCGCCACGTCGGCTCACACCTGTACTGGTGACGGTGGTGGCATGGTGGCCCGTGCGGGTTTGCCGTTGCAGGATATGGAATTTGTTCAGTTCCACCCAACCGGGATCTATGGCGCAGGTGTGCTGATTACCGAAGGTGCACGCGGAGAAGGTGGTTATCTGACCAACTCTGAAGGTGAGCGGTTCATGGAGCGCTATGCGCCCCAGTACAAAGACCTTGCGCCGCGCGATTACGTGTCACGCTCGATGACCATGGAAATTCGCGAAGGTCGCGGGATTGGCGCTGATGGCGACCATATCCACCTGAACCTCAGCCACTTGCCCTCCGAGGCGTTGGCGGAACGTTTGCCTGGTATCACCGAAAGCGCGCGCGTGTTTGCGGGTGTTGACGTGACTAAAGAGCCGATCCCGGTTCTGCCGACAGTGCACTATAATATGGGTGGTATTCCGACCAACTATTGGGGCGAAGTGCTGAACCCAACTGCCGAAGATCCCAAGGCCGTTGTGCCGGGCTTGATGGCTGTTGGCGAAGCGGGATGTGCGTCGGTTCACGGTGCCAACCGTCTTGGGTCAAACTCGCTGATCGATCTGGTGGTGTTTGGACGTGCTTCGGCCATTCGCGCCGGTAAAGTTGTTGACCCCGAAGCCAGCAATCCAGTGTTGAACACAGCCTCTGTCGACAAAGCGTTTGATCGGTTTGACGGTTTGCGCAATGCCAAAGGTGGCACGCCAACGGCTGAACTGCGTTTGGAAATGCAACGTACGATGCAGGCAGATGCGGCCGTGTTCCGGACAGACAAGACGCTGAAACAAGGCGTCGAGAAGATGACCGAGATTGCCGCCAAGGTAGACGATCTGAGCGTTACGGACACATCATTGGTGTGGAACAGCGACCTGATGGAAACGCTGGAGCTGACCAACCTGATGCCCAATGCATTGGCCACAATTCACGGTGCGGAGGCTCGCAAGGAAAGCCGCGGCGCGCATGCGCACGAGGATTATGCCACGCGGGATGATGAAAACTGGCGCGTTCACACTGTCAGTCGTGTTGAAGGCAATAAAGTCGACCTGAGCTATCGTCCGGTAGTTGTCGACCCGCTGACTACCGAAGACGAAGGCGGCATCAGCCTCAAGAAAATCGCACCCAAGGCGCGGACGTTCTGATGAAGATGCGTTTTCTGGCATTTACAGCACTTGCTGCTTTACAGGTTTCAGGAGCGATCGCTCTTGAAAGCGAAGTAGTGCGGCAAGTGCAACAATGCATGAAGAAAACGCATGCGCCGGGAAGCTATGCCATTACTCAGTTTGAACCGGTGCCCACGGTATCGGCTCATTCTGGCGGATCAGAACTTGGGACGCACAACGTCAACGATTGTTTGAAAGACACGTACCAGGTTCAGTACAGGTCAGATGCGGCCGTTTGTTGGGGGGCAGGTGCAAGCTCCGGCGACGCCCAGCAGAGTGGCTGCTTGGCCCAAGACCAATCCGGTAAGTACGGGTTTGCGTCCACCGAGGTAGACAGCAACATTTGTTCCAGAAGAGGCGGTCCTTTGTATGGCGGAACTGGATATTGCTAGAAAAATCAATGCTGGCGGGCCGTGCGTCCCGAAACGGGATGCCAGCCCCAACAGGAACAGCTCTTAGGAGACAGACCCATGGCTGAATTTAAACTCCCAAAGAATTCGCGCATTACGACGGGCAAAACTTGGCCCAAGCCCGAAGGCGCGACCAATGTGCGTAAGTTCCAGATTTATCGCTGGAATCCGGATGACGGAAAAAACCCGTCGCTGGACACGTATTTCCTCGACATGGACAAATGTGGTCCGATGGTCCTGGACGCGTTGATCAAGATCAAAAACGAGATTGACCCAACGCTGACGTTCCGGCGGTCTTGTCGCGAAGGTATCTGCGGTTCCTGTTCGATGAACGTCGACGGTATCAACACGCTGGCCTGTATCTATGGGCTGGACGAGATCAAGGGTGACGTCAAAATCTATCCATTGCCGCATATGGCCGTGGTCAAAGATTTGATCCCCGATCTGAACCATTTCTATGCGCAGCATGCGTCGGTTATGCCGTGGCTGGAAACTAAGACAAACCGTCCGGCGCATGAATGGAAGCAATCCATTGAAGACCGCAAAAAGCTTGATGGGCTGTATGAATGCGTGATGTGCGCCAGCTGTTCGACGTCTTGCCCGAGCTATTGGTGGAACAGTGACCGGTATCTTGGCCCGGCGGCGTTGCTGCACGCCTATCGCTGGATCATCGACAGCCGCGACGAGGCCACTGGCGAACGTCTGGACGAATTGGAAGATCCGTTCAAGCTGTACCGGTGCCACACGATTATGAACTGTGCCAAGACCTGCCCCAAAGGCTTGAATCCGGCCAAAGCGATTGCCGAGATCAAGAAGATGCTGGTCGAACGCCACGTTTGATCGACGTTACAGGTTCCCAAAAAGCCCGCCATTTGTGCGGGCTTTTTCCTTTCTAGCACTTGTTTAAGATGCGCTGTCTCGGAGCGTTTCAGGTGCCAATAATGGATCGGTTCTGATCCCGGTGTGCGCTTTTGACACGATGGTTAACGCAAAGGCAGTTGCCGAAAATGCATGCCACCATTGCGTAATCGGGGGGGTGTGGTACGCAAAAAATGCGCCTAGGCTCAACGGCAGGGAGGAGTTCTGACTGGATTGGAGAACTCTCTAATGTCGAACTCTGAAAACATTTCACAAGACGCAGCACGTGCGCTGGAAATTCTCGAACAAGCTTATGCCTACTACGCGCAACCCTCAAAGGTCGTGAACAAAGGGCAGGCCAGACAAGAGAACGAAACCTATTTCGAATATGTCAAAGCTGCCTAGGCAGCACCCGTCCGATTGCAAGGCAACTATAACATGACGTGAGGTTGCGCTTGGTTGCACCCTTTCTGACCGCTAGCTTGCCGTCAGAGGGGGGACGAACGGTATGACAGATGTGATCGTGACAGGCGCGGGGCTGGCTGGCTTGGTTGCAGCTGTTGAAGCTGCAGACCGGGGCCGCAAAGTTCTGTTGCTGGATCAGGAAGGCCCGCAATCGCTGGGTGGTCAGGCTTTTTGGTCCCTTGGTGGTTTGTTTATGGTCGACACACCCGAGCAAAGGCGCATGGGCATTCGCGACAGCCCTGAACTTGCCCTGCGCGACTGGATGGGATCGGCCCAGTTTGACCGGCCCGAAGATGCCAACCCACGAAAGGTGGCCGAAGCTTTTGTAGAGTTTGCTGCAACAGACATGCGTAGCTGGTTGGCGGCACGTGGGTTTCGCTGGTTTCCGGTGGTAGGTTGGGCAGAACGCGGTGGTGCGCAGGCGGATGGGCATGGCAATTCGGTGCCGCGCTTTCATATCACATGGGGCACGGGGCCCGGAGTGGTGTCTCCGTTTGTGCAGCTTGTGCAGGACCATGTGCGCGATGGCCGGATCACGCTGGGGTTTCGCCATCGCGTCACGGGGTTGATGATCGCAAACGGTGCGGTATCCGGCGTTAGTGGAGATATCCTGGCGCAAGACGATGCGGACCGGGGCAAGTCCACCAACCGCGAAGTGGTTGGCGCTTTCGAGCATCGGGCCGACGCGGTCATTGTCACGTCAGGTGGTATCGGCGGAGATCATGCCACTGTGCGTCGATATTGGCCCACGGATCGGCTCGGGCCAGCGCCATCGAGGATGGTCGCCGGGGTTCCCGATTATGTCGATGGACAAATGCAAAGCGTGGCGCAGCAGGCGGGCGCGGGTCTGATCAATGGCGATCGGATGTGGCATTATACCGAAGGCCTTGAAAACTGGGATCCGATCTGGCCCAATCACGGTATTCGTATTCTGCCCGGCCCATCATCGATGTGGTTTGATGCGCTGGGCGACCGTTTAGAGGCGCCGTTTTTGCCGGGGTTTGATACGCTGGGCACGCTGCGCCGGATTTTGTCGACCGGGCACGACCACAGCTGGTTTATTCTGACCCAGAAAATCATCGAAAAAGAGTTTGCCTTGTCCGGGTCCGAGCAAAACCCGGATCTGACATCCGGCAGATGGTCGTCGGTGTTGAAAGCCCGGTTGCTGGGCAAAGGCGCACCTGCGCCGGTTGAGGCGTTCAAGCGAGAGGGGGTCGATTTTGTCGTAGCGGATACGTTAGAGGAGCTGGTGTCCGGCATGAGCGCTTTGACACCGCAAACGCCTTTGGACATTGAGAAAATTCGTGCTCAGATCGCGGCAAGGGATGCCCAGACCGACAATCCGTTCGCAAAGGATGCCCAAGTGACCGCCATTCGCGGCGCGCGCGCCTATCGCGGGGATCGGTTGATCCGCACCGCGAAACCGCATCACATTCTGGCACCGGAAAACGGACCTTTGATTGGGGTGCGCCTGAACATCCTGACCCGCAAGTCGTTGGGTGGGTTGCACACCGATGAAAATGCGCAGGTTCTGCGTGCGAATGGCGACGTTTTCCAGGGGTTGTTTGCCGCAGGAGAAGTGGCGGGATTTGGCGGTGGTGGCTATCATGGTTACAACGCGTTGGAAGGTACGTTTCTGGGCGGGTGTATTTATTCAGGTCGCGCGGCCGGCAGGTCTGTCTGAGGCATTGATGCAAAAGGAGAATTCAGGATGAACCAGCCAGTTGATGCGGACGAGCGGCGTGCCAAAGCGCCGGTGATTTGTTACCCGGTCGACACTTTGCCGAGACCCGATCTTGCGCTTTATGCCCGTGCCCGCAACGGGGCCGTCAAGGTGAGCGAAGTGGTGGTTCCGCCGCGAGAGGCCGGGTGCTTTCATGTCAAAGCCGGGTCCTTTTTCCGGATATCTTCGATTGATGGGCCACAGGTGGGGGACCTGAACCTGTGGAATGCCAGTGATCTGTCCGAAAGGTTCTATTCCGGCAAGACCCGGGCGCTGCACGGGACGCATCTGAGTACGGGCGCGCGCATGTGGTCTTCTTTCCCGTATCTGAGGCCTATGGCGACCGTCACGCAGGATACGCTGTCGTGGTACGGCATGGATGAATACGGTGGCAGCGTGCATGATGTGATTGGCACGCGTTGTGATCCCTATACAGGTAACTTGTTGAATTCGGACAACTATCATCATTGTTGCCACTCAAACCTGACCCGTGCGCTGGCGCAGGAAACGGGATTGCCGCTGAAGGACGCAGAGGCCCATGTGCATGACGTTCTGAATGTCTTTATGTGCACGGGTTTCACGCGGGACACAGGGCAATATTTCATGAAGGCCAGCCCGGTGCGTCCGGGGGATTACATCGAATTCTTCGCTGAGATCGACCTGCTCGGCGCGCTCAGCGCCTGTCCGGGCGGGGATTGTTCCAGCCAGCACAGCTCGGATGTCGCAGCGTGTTATCCGTTGATGGTCGAGGTGTTTGACCCAGTGGCGGGCACGCTGGGTTCATGGCAACCGCCCGCTGTGAACCAGTATGACCGGACCCATGGAATTGAGGGCTGACCCGACTTGAAAACTCTCGGCGCCATGGCCTTAGCTGGCGCTCGATTTGGCGCATCGGCAGCGCGTCGGTATCACGTCGGTATTGCGTCGGTTTTGGCGTGGTGGCGATGGATACCCACCCCCACGTCTTGCACGCGTCGAAATCGACGCGCCGGGGCCCCGCGCCCATTGGGCGTGGGGCCGGGCCCAACGGATGGCGGACCAGCTTGCTGGTCAGATCATCGGGCGGGAGCCTCTGGCAGGTGGACAAAGTGAAGCCGGTCGAAGGTCTTTCGCCAACGCGCCGTTTCACCAGCTAACGTTTCAGGCGCGTCCGAGCGCAGCGCCTCTGCAATCCGCCGCGCCAGTTCCGGTGCGTGCGCGCGCGTCATGCCCCAGCGCACCAGTTCCGGTGTGCCAATGCGCAATCCGTTCAGATCATTCGCCACAGGGGCGGTTGGCAACCCGATACCGCAGGCCAGAAACCCCGCCCGCCGTAGCTTTTTCGAGGCCGCTTGCCCTCCACCGAAAGGCTCTGCCAAAATGGCGAATTGATGAGATCGGGTTGGGCCATCTTGGGTTTCGAAAACAGCAGTGCCTAATGCCTTGAGTTCGGCTGCCAGTGCGCTGGCCAGATCGATCATTGCGTCTGCATAGTCCCGTCCGTGATCGCGCCAGTCCAGCATGCTGACCGCCAGCGCGGCGGATTTGGCCGCGTCGAAATTGGCGGTCATTCCTGGGAACGCAATGGCATCCAGCCGCTCGGCAATGGTGGCGTCATTGGTGACAATCAGGCCCGAAGGCGGGCCGCCCAGCGATTTGTAGGTGGACATGGTCATCACATGCGCGCCTTCGGCCAGCGGGTTTTGCCATGCGCGCCCGGCGATAATGCCGCATTGATGGGCCGCGTCGAACAGCACATGCGCCCCAACCGTATCCGCAATTGCCCGAATTTCGCGGACCGGGTGTTCCAGCAGGTTCAGCGATCCGCCAATCGTGATCAGCTTGGGTTTGACCTGTCCGACAAGCTTTGCCAGCGCTTCAAGGTCGACAGTGTAGCCGTCTGCATTCACCGGTGCCGCATGGCTGGTTAGCCCATATAGACCCGCGCAGCCTGCCGCGTGATGGGTGACATGCCCGCCAATCTCGGCCGGTGGTGTGATGATGGTGTCGCCGGGGTTGGTCAGGGCCATGAAGCCATAAAGGTTGGCAATCGCCCCCGAGGGCACACGGATTTCTGCGTATTTCGCGCCAAACACTTCGGCGCAAAGTTCAGCTGCGATGACCTCGATCTCTTCGATGGCTTCCAGACCCATTTCGTATTTGTCGCCGGGATAGCCCAGCGATGGGCGGGTGCCCATGCCCGATGCCAACAGCGCTTCAGCCATTGGGTTCATCACGTTGGTCGCGGGGTTGAGGTTAAAGCAATCGCGTTCGTGGATCTGCCGGTTTTGATCAGCGAGTTCGCTGATCCGGGACGATATGGCGGCGCTTTGGGCGGTGGCGGTCTGTGTTGCGATGCTTTGAACACGTGTTTCACAGTTGGCGGGCACCCATGGGCGCGGGGTGAGGTGAGGCATGTCAGGCTCCGGTTTGATGTTGTGCCCACTAGGCGCGGATATTTGCGATCGCGCAAACCAGTTTTCATGATATGTAGGCATAGTAAAGCTAGGGGTATTTATGGCAATTGCACCACCAAGACCCAAGGGGCCGCCGCTGACGGCGTTGCGTGCTTTTGAGGCGGCGGCCCGGTTGGGCGGGTTCTCCCGGGCGGCAGAGGAATTATGCGTGACCCCGGGAGCGATCGCGCAACAGGTGAAGGCTTTAGAAGACTGGTGTGGGGCGGCGTTGTTTGACCGGCAGGCACAGGGCGTTGATCTGAGCCGGGTCGGGGCCGAGGTGTTGCCCGGTTTGACACATGCGTTTGACGCGCTTGGTGCGGCGGTTGGTGATTTGCGGCAGGCGGCAGCACCGGGGCGGGTGCATATTGCGGCGCTGCCATCCATCGCGCAGCTATGGGTGTCGCCGCGCATGCCAGCGCTTCGTGCAGCCTTGCCCGGGTTGCAATTGTCTGTCACCGCGCTGGAAACGCCGCCCAACCTGATGCGCGACCCGTTTGATCTGACAGTGTTTTACGGCGCAGGCGACGGCGTGCGCATTGCGCAGGACGAGATATTCCCTGTCTGCGCCCCGGATGTGGCAGAGCGATTGCGCGATATTGGTGATCTGGCCGACGTGCCGTGCTTATCGGATGCGGTATGGCAAGAGGATTGGGCCCGTTGGCTGAGCGCATGCGGGTGTGATTTGCGTGTAAAAGGACCGGTCTATTCGCTCTATGCGCTTGCCGTCGAAGAAGCGGTGCACGGCGCGGGGGTCCTGATGGGGCACGGCGCGCTGATCGAGCGGCATCTGGCCAGCGGTGCGCTTGTTGCGCCGTTTCATACCCGCGCACGTTTGCCCCGCTGGTTAGAGCTGCGCCACAAGGGCGGCGCGGTTGCGCCACCCTTGCAGGCGTTGATCGGGTTACTGAGCGGAGAAGGCGGCCTCCAGCGCAATCTCGACCATGTCACCAAATGACTTCTCGCGGTCCTCGGCGGGCAGGGCCTCGTGGGTGATCAGGTGATCAGAGACCGTCAGCACAGCAAGCGCGCGCCGCCCATGACGCGCCGCAAGATTGTAAAGCTCGGCTGCCTCCATCTCGACGCCCAGAATGCCGTGGCGGATCATTTGTTCGTTAAGGTCGGGGCGTTCGTCATAAAACACGTCCGAGGAATAGATATTGCCAACATGCGTGGGCGTGCCGCGCGCGGTCGCCGCATCTGCAGCAGCGCGCAGCAATCCGTAATCGGCGCAGGGCGCAAAGTTCAGTTCTTTGAAAATGCCGCGTGAAGGCGTCGACACGGAACTGGCTGACATGGCGATAATGACATCACGCACATTCACGCTGGTCTGCATTCCGCCGCAGGACCCGATGCGGATCAGGGTTTGGGCATTGTAGCTGGTGATCAGCTCATTGGCGTAGATTGACAGCGAAGGCATGCCCATACCGGACCCGTGAATGGTCACGCGATGTCCGTTCCATGTGCCGGTAAAGCCCAACATGCCGCGCACCTTGTTGACGCATTCCACGTCGCTGAGAAATGTCTCGGCGGCCCATTTTGCGCGATACGGGTCGCCGGGCAGCAGGACGGTGTCGGCAATCTGGCCGGGTTCGGCACCAATGTGGATGGTCATGGATGTCCCTCATGCGTGAATTCTGGTTCTGCCGGCCAGAAGACGACAACCCGGGCATCTGTGCAAGGGGGAAGGCAGGTCAGTCAGCGGCGGATGACGAAACTTGTGCTGTCCGGGGCAGGGGTGGATTTGTGCCATTGCACATCGCGCACCCAGGCGGCGGCGGGGCCGGACCACAGATCGGTTAGCATGGTCTCGACAGCGGTTGGATCGCCCTGAAAGAAGGCGGTCACGGATCCGGTGGGGTCATTGCTGACCCAGCCTTGAAGACCCAGTTTGCGCGCACGCGCTCGTGTCCAGGCGCGGAATGCGACGCGTTGAACCCGTCCAGTGATTTTGGCTGTAATGGCAGTCTGAGACATGCGGCACCTTTGCAAGCGAGAGTGCCGCATGTCGTGAGTCGGAACAAGGCGCGACTCAGATTTCCATCTGATCGGGGGCAATACCCGCAGCAAGTGCTTCGTCAAACCACTTTGGTTTACGCCCTTTTCCAGTCCAGGTTTTGGACTTGTCATCCGGGTGCACGTATTTTGGCACGCCTTTGGTCAATCCGCCCTGACGTTTTCCGGCGACGTTTGCAATTTCATCCAGAGAGAAACCGTATTTTTCGGCGGCCTCCTGCACGGCTTTGAGCGCATTGGCTTTGCGCGCTGTCTCCAATTTTACAAGTTGAATATCGATCTGTGATTTGAGCTCAGTCAGTTGACCGGCATCCATGCCTTCTAAATCCATGGTTTTTCCCTTCGCGTATTTTCGTGGCAAAATTTACCAACATAACTCACCCAAAGAATAGGCGTTAATTTGTGTCAGTTATTGCCAAAAACTGTATCAAAGCAGTCGTTTGGGGAAGTAAGAGAGTCAAATAGCCGGATATTCGGCGGAAATCCGGCTATTTTGAGGCGACGCGCAATTCGCCGCTGATTAGTTATTGTGCGGCCACTGCTTTGGGATCGACGAGGGTTACAATGTCGCGCATGATTGTATTCAGCTCAAAATCTTTTGGTGTGTAAACGCGGGCGACGCCCATAGCGCGCAAACGATCCGCATCTTCGTCCGGAATGATTCCCCCAACAATGACGGGTGTATGACCCAGACCAGCCGCTTTCATACGTTGCATCAGGTCTTCGACCAAGGGGATATGGCTGCCGGACAATATCGACAAGCCAACGACATGCGCCTCGTCATCCAGCGTTTTTGCGACGATTTCTTCGGGTGTCAGGCGAATGCCGTCATACGTGATGTCCATGCCGCAATCGCGTGCGCGAAAGGCAATCTGTTCGGCGCCGTTGGAATGGCCGTCCAGTCCGGGCTTTCCGATCACGAATTTCAGACGTCGTCCCAAGCGGTCGCTGACAGTGTCCACAGCTTCGCGAATTTCGTCCAGCCCTTCGGTTTTATTGGACGGCGCGCCGGAAACACCAGTTGGCCCGCGATATTCACCGTGGATGACGCGCATCTGCGCCGCCCATTCGCCGGTGGTCACGCCAGCCTTGGCCGCAGCGATTGAGGCGGGCATGACGTTTTTGCCAGACTGAGCGGCGGCGCGCAGGTCGGCGAGCGCCTTTTCCACGGCGGCGGTGTCACGTGCGTTGCGCCATTCGTTCAAACGGTCGATCTGGTGCTGTTCCACAGCCGGATCAACGACCATGATGCCGCCATCTCCAGTCATCAGGGGCGAGGCTTCGCCCTTTTGGTATTTGTTCACGCCGACAACAACGGTTTCACCAGCTTCGATCCGGTTCAGACGCTCTGCGTTTGAATCAACCAGACGCGACTTCATATAGTCGATTGCGCTGATGGCGCCGCCCATGCTGTCGAGGTTGGCCAGTTCGTGGCGCGCGCCGTCTTTGAGTGCGGCCACCTTTTTATCGACCGCCGGGTTGCCATCAAACAGGTCATCAAATTCCAGAAGATCGGTTTCATAGGCCATGATTTGCTGCATGCGCATTGACCATTGCTGATCCCATGGGCGGGGCAGGCCAAGGGCTTCGTTCCATGCCGGAAGCTGCACGGCGCGGGCGCGGGCCTTTTTCGACAAAGTCACGGCCAGCATTTCGATCAGGATGCGGTAAACGTTGTTTTCCGGTTGTTGCTCAGTCAACCCAAGGCTGTTGACCTGAACACCATATCGGAAACGGCGGTATTTCGGATTTTCGACCCCATAACGGGTTTCGAGGATTTCATCCCAGAGATCGACAAAGGCGCGCATTTTGCACATCTCTGTTACAAATCGTATCCCGGCATTTACGAAAAACGAAATACGACCCGCGAGCGCAGGAAAGTCTTCGGCAGGGACGCGTGGTTTCAATGCGTCCAATACGGCAATGGCTGTGGCCAGCGCAAATGCCAGTTCCTGTTCCGGTGTCGCGCCTGCCTCTTGCAAATGGTAGGAGCACACGTTCATCGGATTCCATTTGGGCACGTTGGTATAGCAATACTCGGCCACATCCGCGATCATTTTGAGCGAGGGTTTGGGTGGGCAAATATACGTGCCGCGCGACAGGTATTCCTTGATCAGGTCATTTTGGACGGTGCCCTGCAATTTCGAGATATCGGCGCCCTGTTCTTCGGCGGCGGCAATATAAAGGGACAGCAACCAGGGCGCGGTGGCGTTGATTGTCATTGAGGTATTCATCTGCTCGAGCGGGATTTGATCGAACAGGGTGCGCATGTCGCCCAGATGACAGACAGGCACGCCGACCTTGCCGACTTCGCCGCGCGACAGGATGTGATCACTGTCATATCCGGTTTGTGTTGGCAGGTCGAAGGCGACGGACAGCCCGGTCTGGCCTTTTTCAAGGTTCGAGCGATAAAGCGCGTTTGATGCCTCGGCAGTTGAGTGGCCAGCATAGGTGCGGATCAGCCAGGGGCGATCGGTTTGACGGTCTTTCTGCATCTGCGACATGGCACGTCCTCGTAAATCGTTTGGGCAATAATGTTGCGTCACAGCGTAGATATGCGAAATATCATGTGCTTGTCAATTCGCTGCGTTGCGGCAATTACGTTGTGACGTCACATACCATCTTTGTTGCGCTGTTAAACCCGAAGATATGCCGCAGGGGGCCAAGGTGATCTGTGCCAGTGGCCACAAAACCCTGACGTTCATAAAGTGCGCGCGCGCGAGGGTTGCTATCGATCACATCCAGACGGACATTGGACAGGCCCTGATGGATGGCCTGTTGTTTGATGGCAGCAATCAGAGCGGTACCAGCACCCATTCCGCGCGCGTGCGGTGCCACAAAGAGTCCGTCCATGAGCAAGGTATCCGTCACAGTGTCGCGTTCCAACAGCGACAGAGCCGTCCCGCGCCACAGCGCGCCGGGCCAGCCATAGACGGCTGCCATCTCTTTGAGGCCGCCTTCGATCAACGCGCCCGAGGTGGTCTTGAACCCGGCCAGCCCCATCAGATCACCCGCGTTGTTTCGCGCGGACAGGGCAAAGGCGGGGTTGAGGGCAGAGGTGAAAAAGGCAAGCGCTTTAGGCGGCGGCGCCATCACCCGGCCAAGCTTGCCTGAAAATGCTTCCCAATAAAGATTGGCCACTGTTGTGCGCTCGGTCTGAAGAAAGCCGCGGGTGATTGAGATCGCACACATGTGGAAGATTGCCTGTTGTTTGTGCGATTTGATATTTACCTTGGCGCGCTGCATTGCAAGAGTTTGGTATGGGTTCGACCGTCGAATTACCGCTTTGGCTTTTTATCCTGATCCTGCTGTTTGCGGCGGTAACAGCAGCGAGCCATTTGCTTTTCCCGTCGGTGCGCTGGTTTTTTCGCCGTCGCATGGAAAAGGCTGTGTCGCAGCTGAATACCAAGCTGGAGCGCCCGATCGAGCCGTTCAAGCTGGCGCGGCGTTATGACATGATCCAACGGTTGATTTATCAGCCCGACGTCGCGCAGGCGGTGGCAGACAGGGCGGCAGAACTGGGTATTCCCGAAAACGTGGCCTTTGAAGAGGCCAAACGCTATGCGCGGGAAATTGTGCCGTCGTTTTCCGCGTCGGCCTATTTCGGGTTTGCTATTCGGGCGGCGCGATTGCTGAGCACATCCTTGTATCGCGTGCGATTGGCACATTTTGACGAGAAAGGCATCCGCGACATTTCCAGGGACGCGACGGTGGTGTTTGTGATGAACCACCGCAGCAACATGGACTATGTGCTGGTGACTTATCTGGCGGCGGAACGGTCGGCGCTGGCCTATGCGGTGGGAGAATGGGCGCGCGTCTGGCCGTTAAGTCGGTTGATAAAGGCGATGGGGGCCTATTTCATCAGGCGCAAGTCGCGTAACGCGCTGTACCGCAAGGTTCTTGCTGCGTATGTGCGGCTGGCAACGCAGGGCGGAGTGACCCAAGCGATGTTTCCCGAAGGGCGGCTGAGTCTGGATGGTGCGCCGCAAGATCCAAAGCGCGGGTTGATCAAATATATCACCGACGGTGTGGATCCTGATGTGCGTGATGTGGTGTTTGTACCGGTCGCGCTGAACTATGACCGTGTGTTGGAAGACCGCATTTTGCTGGAGGCCAAAGCGCGGGGCGGCAAGGGGTTTCCTGCCCGGATCAGCGTGATTGGCGGGTTCTTTCTGAAACAGTTGTGGTTGCGTGTGCGCGGCAAATACCACCGTTTTGGATATGCGGCGGTGAGCTTTGGGCATCCGCTGTCGTTGAAGACATTTGTTGAGACCAACACAAATGACGTTGCCGAACAGCTGGCCGCAGAGTTAATGCGGCGTATTAACGGGGTGGTGCCGGTTCTGCCAGTGCCGCTTGTTGCGGCCATTCTTGAAGACGCAGACGCGCCCATGTCTCGCGGGACGATCGAAGCCGCATTTGCCGCCAGAGTGGACAGCTTGAACGCTGCGCATATTCATTTGCCGCGTGATGACCAGAGCTATGCGGTTGAAGTTGGCCTGCGCATGCTGACCCAGCGGCGTATGATTGTGAAATCCGAAGGCCGGTACAGTGTCAATCCGGATCAGACAGACGCGTTAAGCTTTTACGCAAATTCAATTCGTCACCTGCTGACTTGATTATGCAGGTGCGGCAGAAATTTCTGCGGTTGCTGGGTCATAAAATTACAAAATGAACGCGATTGAGGTTGCAATATTACGTAAGGGTCGATATTTCACGGCTAGACGCTGCGATTCTGCATCGCGGCAAACAGGACGTTAACAGGAGGCAAACATGGCTCTGGATACCGAAAGCGCAATTGCAGCATACGAGGCTCCGGAAAAGGACCTTTATGAAGTTGGGGAAATGCCCCCGCTGGGTTTCGTACCCAAGAAAATGTATTCGTGGGCGATCCGTCGTGATCGTCACGGCGAACCCGATCAGTCGTTTAAGATTGAAGTGGTCGACACATGGCAAGTGGACAGCCACGAAGTGCTGGTTCTGGTAATGGCCGCTGGCGTGAACTATAACGGCGTCTGGGCCGGTCTTGGCCAGCCAATCTCGCCGTTTGATGTGCATGGTCAGGAATACCACATTGCCGGGTCGGATGCGGCTGGCATTGTCTGGGCCGTTGGCGACAAGGTCAAAACCTGGAAAGTGGGCGACGAAGTTGTCATTCACTGTAATCAGGATGATGGCGACGACGAGGAATGTAACGGCGGCGATCCGATGTTCTCTCCGACGCAGCGCATTTGGGGCTATGAAACCGGCGACGGGTCGTTTTCGCAGTTCACCCGCGTTCAGGCGCAGCAGTTGATGCCACGTCCCAAGCATCTGACCTGGGAAGAGTCGGCCTGTTACACACTGACGCTGGCAACCGCGTATCGCATGTTGTTTGGACATCACCCACACGAGCTTAAGCCCGGTCAGAACGTTCTGGTCTGGGGCGCGTCGGGCGGATTGGGATCGTATGCGATCCAGCTGGCCAACACGGCGGGCGCAAACGCAATCGGTGTGATTTCGGACGAAAGCAAGCGCCAGTTTGTGATGGATCAGGGCGCCAAGGGCGTGATCAACCGCAAGGATTTTGATTGTTGGGGGCAACTGCCCACTGTGAACAGCCCTGAATATAATGCGTGGCTGAAAGAGGCGCGCAAATTCGGCAAGGCGATCTGGGAAATCACTGGCAAAGGCGTGAGCGTCGATATGGTGTTTGAACACCCCGGCGAGGCGACCTTTCCTGTGTCGACTCTGGTGGTTAAAAAGGGCGGCATCGTTGTGATCTGCGCTGGCACCTCGGGGTTCAACACGACATTTGACGTGCGCTATATGTGGATGCATCAAAAGCGTCTTCAGGGATCGCATTTTGCCAACCTGAAGCAAGCCGCATCGGCCAATCGTTTGATGGTCGAGCGCCGTCTGGATCCGTGTATGTCGGAAGTGTTCGCATGGGACGAGATCCCGGCCGCACACATGAAGATGCTGCGCAACGAGCACAAGCCGGGCAATATGGCGGTGCTGGTGCAGGCGCCCAAGACCGGCTTGCGTACGGTTGAGGATGTCCTTGAGGCTGGCAAGTAAGACTGCCCGCTAAATATACGGCATTTGATCTAAAACGAATCGCCCCCGAATCGCGTTGCCGGTTCGGGGGCGATTGTCGTTTCAGAGCGGTCATTATTGGTTTCAACACGTTGTGCGCGGCGCCCTCGCTATTTTTGGGGAGAAGAAATCAGTGAATATCTTAACAAAGGTCACTCGTGCTATGCTTGTATTAACCATTCATTAACCACTGATAACGAGAGTCAAATATGAAAAACGACTGGATACTCGACGTTCTCTCAGACCTTCGGACCTTTGCTCAGGCAAACGGAATGGACGTCTTGGCGGATCAGCTGGACGATACTCGTCTGGTGGCAGCAACAGAGATCGTGTCGATGGCTGAAAAGGTGGGGACGGCGCGACATGGGGATGACGCAACGACGGGAAATCATACTGGAGGAGTTAGAACGCGCGCAAGAGCTTGATGCGCTTCAATCAACAATTGAAGAGTTGCAGCAGCATTTTGGCGTCGACCATATGGTGTATCACTGGGTCAATTCCAACGGCGATCAATATGGCTGCGGTACTTATGACGACCTTTGGGTCAATCGCTATCTTGAACGCGATTATATTCGCGTAGACCCGGTTATTATCGGGTGTTATCAAAGATTTCACCCGGTGGACTGGAAGCGACTAGACTGGTCAAGCAAAGCTGCCCGAGCCTTTCAACGCGATGCGATTGATCACGGAATTGGCAATCAGGGATTTTCGATCCCGATCCGCGGGCCAAATGGCCAGTTTGCCCTGTTTACCGCCAGTCACCATTGTGACGATGATACATGGGCGGTCTTTACCGACACCAACCGGCGTGACCTTATTTTAATTGCACATGAGTTTAACCAGAAGGCATTGGAGTTCGAGCCAAGCCGCCAGCCCGAGCGATCCCGGGCGTTATCTCCGCGCGAAGTGGACGCGATCACATTCATCGCGATGGGCTATTCACGCGCACAAGTGGCAGAGACTTTGTCGATCTCGGAACATACGCTGCGGGTCTATATCGAAAGCGCACGGTTCAAACTGGGCGCGATGAACACAACCCATGCGGTGGCACAGGCGATGAGTCGCGGCTTGATTGTGGTTTGAAATGGTTAACGGCGCGTCTGGCGCATTAAATCGGCATTAATGGTTAATCGCTAGCTCTGTTCCCGCTCGAAAAGGGAAGGGATGCAGAATGCTCCGCTATATTTATGCCGATGAAATTGACAAGTTTCCAAAGCTGAAACGCAGTATGTTTCTGGACCGGGCCGATCAGTTCAAGACCCGGCTGGAATGGGATGTGACCGTAGACGACAAGGGCGAAGAACGCGATGAATATGACGCGCTGAACCCGCTTTACGTGATCTGGGAAAAACCTGACGGAACACACGGTGGGTCAATGCGGCTGTTGCCGACCACAGGGCCTTGCATGGTGAACGACCATTTTCTTCATCTGACAGACGGGGTACGGATAGAAAGTCCGCTGATCTGGGAATGCACGCGGTTTTGTCTGGCACGCGATACCGAACCACGCACAGCGGCGGCGTTGATGCTGGCGGGCGGCGAGGTCATGACCGGGTTTGGGGTTGAGCATTATGTTGGTGTATTTGACGCCAGAATGGTGCGCATTTACCGGCTGATTGGCTCGTCGCCCGAAGTGCTGGGCACACAAGGAACAGGACGCGATCAGATCAGCGTTGGATTGTGGAGCTTTACCGATGAGGCGCGCAAGAAGGTGGCTGAACGGGCCGGTCTGGATCCGGATTTGTCGCGTGCCTGGTTTGAGGCCGCCTTTGGCAGTGACCGTCAGGTTGGGTTCGCACAATCGGCCTGACCCCGGCGTTCTGCGCTGGCACCTGCGGGGCGGCAGTTGTAGGGTCGCGTCATGGAGACCAGCGCACTTACTCTTAGCCATGATCAGGCGGATGCCTTTGACACGATCGCAGAGATGCTGCGCGAAGCGGGCGTTGATCTGAACGAAGGTTTGCTAACCCCGCCAACCGAAGGAAAAACGGCTCTGGCCGCGGTTCTCGGCAAAGCGGGGTCGGGCAAAACCCTGTTGCTGGCTGAGTTGGTCAAGGCGTTGGACGAAGCCGGTGTCGACATCGTGTCCGGCGATTATGAGGGTCGCAAACGTAAAGATCGACGCACCCTGGCCATTCTGGCGCCCACAAACAAGGCGGCCAGCGTTTTGCGAATGCGCGGCGTGCCTGCGACCACCATTCACCGGATTATCTATACCCCGGTCTATGATCCGGAATACGAACGCATCGCGGATTGGCTGGCGGGTAACGGTGAACGGCCCGAGGTTGAAGGACTGACCGACGAGGCGCTGGACCGGGCCGCGGAGTTCTACAAATTACACAAGTCGATCCCGGGGGCTTTGGCGGCTGCGGGGTTACGCGGGTCGGATTTCATCACCGGTTGGAAGCGACGCGATGAACCGCTGGACATTGGGTTTGTTGATGAAGGCTCAATGCTGGATGATAAGCAGTTCGAAGATCTGCAGGAAATCTTTCAGACTTTGGTGTTGTTTGGCGATCCGGCACAGCTGGCCCCAGTGAACCAGTCCGGTGCGATGGTGTTTGACCGGTTGCCCAAGGCGTCAAAACACGAATTACAACGCATTCACCGGCAAGAGGCCGACAATCCCATTCTTGATCTGGCACATGCGCTGGGTGATCCCGAGATTGGGTTTCAGGATTTTGAGCGGCTGGTCGAGGAAACCGCACGCAAGGATGACCGGGTGGTGTGGGCGCAACGGGTCGAGGTGGATCTGATGGCGCGCAGTCCGGTTTTGGTGTGGCGCAACGCGACCCGTATCCGGCTGATCAACGCATTCCGCCGTGTGCATGATGCCCCCGAAGATCAATTGCTGGAGGGTGAACCGCTGATCTGCGACGGGTTGGAATTACCGCTCAAGCATCGCAAAAAACGGCTGGATCTTGAGGCTCGCGGGCTAATCAAAGGCGCGCAGGTGATCTATCTGGGCCCGGGGCGCAAGACCGGATTTTCGCGGTTGCATGTGATGGGGGCCGAAGACCCGCGTGTGTCGGCGGCGTCGATTGTCAAAATCGAAATACCGGACGAAGAAGAACCGTTTATTCCATTTGCCGCGCGCATGGGGGCCACGTTTTTGCACGGCGCGGCCGTCACCATTCATAAGGCACAGGGCAGCCAGTGGGAAAACGTGCAAGTGTTTGCGCCCGACCTGTTTGTCGCCGCCCGCATGGGGCGGGTCGAGGCGGGGCAACCGTTGTGGAAGCGGTTGGCCTATGTGGCGATCACGCGCGCGTCAGAACGTTTACACTGGGTGGTGCGCAACCGGTTGGCCAAACCAACAGGCCCGCTGAGAGTGGATGATTTGCAGGTCGCGCCTGTGCCATTGAAGCTGGAGGAAGAGACATTATGAAAAGCATTCTGATCACCGGAGCCAGCCAGGGAATTGGCCGCAAGACCGCAGAAATGTTTCTGGAGGCAGGCTGGCGCGTGGGGTTGGTTGCACGCAATGGCGAAAAGCTGGAGGCCATTGCATCACATTATGACACGGCGGTGGCGCTGCCCGCAGATGTGACAGATCCTAACATGATGGAGGCTGTTTTTGACGCCTTTGTGGATCAGGCCGGGCGGTTGGACGCGTTGTTTAACAATGCCGGAATGTTTGGAACGGCTGGCACGATTGATACGCTCGAGGTTGATGATTTTGACCGGGTGATGAACGTGAACGTGCGCGGCATGTTTATCGCGGCGCGTCTGGCGTTTCGTCATATGCGTCAGCAAAATCCGCAGGGCGGGCGGATTATCAACAACGGGTCATTGTCGGCCTATGTGCCGCGCGAAGGGTCGATTTGTTATACCACCAGCAAACACGCGATCACCGGTATGACGCGCACCTTGTCTCTGGACGGGCGTCCGTTTGACATTTCCTGTGGCCAGATCGACATTGGCAATGCGGCCACGGATTTGGTGGCCTCTTTGAACTCTGCGCTGGTTGAGGCGGGCAAGCCTGCCATCGACACAATGGCGGTTGAGGATGCGGCTCGGTCCGTGCTGCATATGGCTGAAATGCCTGCATCCGCAAACGTGCAGTTCATGACAGTGATGGCGACAAAAATGCCTTATATCGGGCGCGGTTAGCGCGCGGCGTTTGCTGCGGGCAAACCACGCGAGACAAGCGAAGCCATTTTTTGCAAACGCTCGCCAGCGTGGCGCATAAACATCGTGTAGCTTTCGCAGAAATAATTGTGCCCGTCTTCGCCGCTTTTGGATTTGGCAAAGCGATGTTTGGGACACCCGCCATTACAGGCAAACCGGAACGAACAGGATTGGCATTGCCCGGTCAGGCTGTTTTTTTTGTCGAGACCAAATTCAATCTGATCCTGCCGCCAAAGCATGTCGCGCAGCGGCGTTTCAGTGATATTGCCCAGTCGGTACTCCGGGTAAACGTAATGATCGCAGGCATATAAGCTGCCGTCATGTTCCAGCGCCAACCCATTGCCACAGGTTTCAGCAAAGATGCACAAGGTTGACGGGGCGCCCATCCATAAGCCCAGTTGCACATCGAAATACTGTACATAGACTTTGCCGATATCGTTTTTGAACCACGCGTCGAACACGTCACACAGGAATTTTCCATAGGCGCGCGGTGCGACGGACCAGTTGGTGACGTTGTTGCCCGGATCCATGTCGACCTGCGGGGCGCTGGCCAGCCCGTCGCCGGCGCTGCGTTCTGCGATCGGGATGAATTGCAAAAACTCAAACCCGGCGCCCTTGAGAAAACGATAAACCTCTTTGGCCTTACCGCTGTTGGCGCGGTGCACTGTGGTCATGGCGTTGTAGTCGACGTTGTGACGTTGCAAGACATCCAACCCGGCCATGACCGCGTCAAATGTGGGTCGCCCGGCGCGATCAACCCGGTAACGGTCATGGATTTTCTTGGGGCCGTCGACGGACAGCCCAACCAGAAACGCGTTGTCGTGCAGGAACGCACCCCAGTCGTCATTCAGCAGCATGCCATTGGTTTGAATTGCGTTGCTGACCTTGGTGTTTTCCGGGGCGTATTTCTTTTGCAGCGCGATAATCTTTCGGAAATAGTCGACCCCCAGCATCGTCGGTTCGCCGCCTTGCCATGCAAAGCTGACCTCGGGCAAGCCCGCTTCAAGCGATGTTTCGACGGTTTGGCGAATGTAAGCGTCCAACACGTCGTCGGACATGCGGAATTTCTTTTCCGACGGGAAAAGCTTTTCCTTTTCGAGATAGTAACAATAGGCGCAGTCGATATTGCAGCGCGGACCAATCGGCTTGGTCATGATGTGAAACGGGCGTGGCTGTTTGGTCATAAGACACTCTTGGCGCTGGCAATAGCGCATGACACCCGATTTCGACGCACGTGGCAATCAGGAATGAACGCCGTTGCTTAGCCCTGACGCAACAGACGGAAGGCTGCGGATGCGCCCCAACCGGCAACGATGGCGATCGCCAGAGACATCAGGCCATAGATCAATGGTTTTTGGCGTGACAGATCATAGAGCCAGCGTTCAAGGCCAACTTTGTCAACATCAATGATCGTTTCGAACTGAGACACAACTTTGCCGCCTCGGGTCAAAAAGATGCGTGCAGGGTAATCGCCTTCGGCAAGGTTGGCAGGCATCTTTATCGAAGTTCTGAACAAGGTTTGTTGGTCGACCTGAACGGCATTTTCCAACAACTGATACAGGCCCTGATTCTTGCGAATGCGAATAATGGCTTCTGAAAAACTTTGAGCATCGTCGATGTTCATCGGTGCGCCGACCGAACGGATGGCGCGGGGTATGGAAACTCTGTGGCGCTGATCTTCGACGCTGCTGAGCGCCTGTTCAAAAGGGGCGGACGTTGCGACGGCGTAAAAGGTGGGTGCGGAGTCTACTTCGACAGTATCGGTGTTGATCCAGATGCCAAATTTACGTTCCTTGCGGCGCACAGTCACGGGATGTGATGGGCCGGAAACGGTGATCACAACCTCAAGCGGCGCATCGGTGGGAATGGGGGATTCGCGTTTGACAGCACCGAAGACCAGAATTTCGGATCCGTCAAAAGTGGCCGTGATGGCGACCTTGTCCTGGCTGAGGCCAAGCACCACTTCTTCGGCGCGAAGCGGCATTGCGACAAGGGCGATGAGCAGACAGAGCAGGCGCAGCATATTAGTGCCCCCCCGCCGTACCGATTGAATAGAGTTCTGAAGGTTCCAGAAGCAAATCCAGACCCAGTTTTGCACAAACCAGCATGACCATCAGAGCCAGAAGAATGCGTAGCTGTTCCGCCTTAAGATAGGTGCCGATCCGGGTGCCGATTTGTGCGCCGATGACACCGCCCAAAAGCAGCAGAACAGCCAGCGCGATGTCGACAGTAAAGTTCGTTGTGGCGTGCAACAGCGTTGTAAAACCGGTGACAAAAATGATCTGGAACAGCGAAGTTCCAACCACAACTTTGGTCGGCATGCCCAGCAGATAGATCATCGCAGGCACCATGATAAATCCGCCGCCAACACCCATGATCGCTGCCAGAATACCAACCGCGATGCCAACAACAATGGGCGGGATTACGGAAATATAGAGGCCGGACACCCGGAACCGCATTTTAAAGGGAAGCCCGTGAATCCAATTGTGTTTCTTACGTTTGACGGGACCTGGATTTTTGCGTGACTTGCGGATCGCATTCAGGCTCTCGACGAACATAAGGCTGCCGATAATGCCCAGGAAGACCACGTAGCAAAGCCGCACCAGCAGGTCGACCTGTCCCTGAGCCTTTAGATAGTTGAAGACAACCACACCAAAAGCGGCGCCAATCAAACCCCCGACAAGGAGCACGCCCCCCATCTTGAGGTCCACCGTCTTGCGTTTGAAATGTGCGAGAACGCCAGAAAAAGACGAAGCGACAATCTGGTTTGCTTCGGTGGCTACCGCAACGGCTGGGGGAATGCCGATGAAAAACAACAGCGGCGTCATCAGAAAGCCACCGCCAACACCAAACATTCCGGACAATATCCCGACCATCCCTCCGAGACCCAGCAATAGAAATGCGTTTACGGAAACTTCGGCAATGGGGAGGTATATCTGCATGTCGTTTCATAAGTTTGCATGTGCAGAAAATCAAGCTGCCAGCGAACACAAATGCTGGCAGGCCTGAAACCTTTCCGTGAACTGGACTTATTCCATCAGCGTTCTTTGACGTAAGGTTCTCCGCCTGCGCGCGGTGGAATGGCGCGTCCGACAAATCCGGCAAGGATCACAACCGTCAAAATATAGGGCAAAACGTCCATAACCTGGACTGGAATGACGAAATTGCCGATTTCGATATTTTGATAGCGCAGCGCCACGGCTTGAAGTAGGCCAAACAAAAGCGTCGTCGAAAGCGCATACCACGGGCGCCATTTCGCAAAGATCAATGCCGCGAGTGCGATGAAGCCACGCCCGGCGGTCATGTCTTTGACAAATCCGGCCTGCAGCGCGGTTGCCAGGTATGCGCCAGCGATTCCGCAAAGAACGCCACAGATCATTACGGCAGCGTATCGTAGTCCAACAACTGAAACGCCTGCTGTATCCACAGCGGCGGGGTTTTCGCCAACCGCGCGCAGACGCAGGCCAAAACGGGTGCGATACAAAATCCACCATGTGGCCGGAACACAGGCGAAGGCGAGGTAGACCAGAATTGAATGGCCCGAGATAAGTTCGGCATAAATCGGCCCGAAGATTGGAACGCCAGACAGGGAGTCGGCCAGCGGCAATTCGATGGGATTAAAGCGTGCGTCACCCTCTAGTGATGGGGTGCGGCCGCCTTGCTTGAACCAGTCCTGTGCGACCAGAACGGTCATACCGGCCGCCAGAAAGTTGATCGCGACGCCCGAAATCAGCTGATTGCCCCGGAAAGTGATTGATGCCAGACCGTGGATCACAGACAGGATCATAGAGCTGGCAATGCCTGCAAGTAGCCCCATCCAGACCGAGCCGGTGGCGTAGGCTATGGCGGCAGAAAAGAAAGCGGCGGCCAGCATTTTGCCTTCTAGCCCGATGTCAAAGATACCCGCGCGTTCAGAGAATAGCCCGGCGAGGCAGGCCAGAAGCAAAGGCGTGGCCAGACGAATGGTTGAATCCAGCACTTGGATGATTGTCAGGAAATCCATCAAGCATTCCTCCGGCGCAGTGCAAGGAAGAGTTTTTCAAGCGGCATGCGTACCATGTTATCGAGCGCGCCGGTAAACAGGATCACGAGGGCCTGAATCACCACGATCAATTCTCGTGGGATACTGGTCCAGAGCGCGAGTTCTGCGCCTCCCTGATAAAGGAAGCCAAACAGGATGGCAGCGAGGAAAACGCCAAACGGATGGCTGCGCCCCATCAGAGCCACAGCAATGCCAATAAAGCCCGCACCTTCGGTTGAGTTCAGGATCAGGCGTTCGCTTTCGCCCATTGTGGTGTTGACCGACATCATGCCCGCCAAGGCGCCCGAGATCAGCATGGCAATCACAGTGATGCGCACGGGACTGATGCCTGCGTATTTGGCGGCGGATTCAGAAAAGCCAAATGACCGGATTTCATAGCCCAGACGGGTGCGCCAGATCAGGAACCAGACCAGAATGCAGGCAATCACCGCAAGAAAGAATGTGACATTGGCCGGTGCGCCGCGAAACAGGATGTTTTCAGAGGTTGAAAACATGTCGCGGAAGGTGGGCAGATGGGTGGCTTCGGGGAACTTGGCGGTGGCCGGGTCCATGGCGCCAACCGGGCGCAGGATGTTCACAAGCACATAGTTCAGCAGACCGGCTGCGATAAAGTTGAACATGATCGTGGTAATCACGATATGGCTGCCGCGTTTGGCCTGAAGAATGGCCGGGATATAGGCCCAGGCCGCGCCAAATAATGCACCTCCAACCGAGGCGCCAAGGATCGCCAGAGACCAGTGTGGCCAAGGGACATAGAGACAGACCAGCGCAACGCCAAGGCCACCTATCATGGCCTGACCTTCGCCGCCGATGTTGAACATACGGGCGTGAAACGCGATGGCGACGGCCAGCCCGGTGAACATAAAGTTGGTGGCGTAATAGAGCGTATACCCCCACCCGGCAGAGCGCATCAACGCGCCCTCAACCATCAGCTTAAACGCGGCAATCGGGTTTTCCCCGATGGCGAGAATAACCAAAGCTGACAGAAATGCGGCCAGTAACAAGCTACATAGCGGAACAAGGACGGCGTCAGCCCATTTTGGCATCTTTTCCATTATGAACGCTCCCCTTTATGGGCCGGACACGTCCGAGTACCGGCGCGACCTAAATGTAGCGCAGAGATGCCAGGCACATCCCAATCACGATCCCAACCCATACGAGCCAGTTTTCCCGAAAATGCCGACGCAGGCGCCACAGCTTTTTTGACATGCGTAAGTACTTTCATCAGGCATTTTCTCCGTCAATTCCTGCCATCAACAGACCCAATTCTTTTTCGTTGGTCTGTGCGGGCAGGCGTTCGCCCATGATATGTCCGTCAAACATCACGGCAATCCGGTCAGCCAGTGACAATACTTCTTCCAGTTCGACGCTGACCAGCAAAATGGCTTTGCCCTGATCGCGCAGATTGACGATTTGCTGGTGGATGAATTCGATTGCGCCAATGTCAACACCGCGGGTGGGCTGGCCAATCAGCAACAAATCCGGGTTGCGTTCAATTTCGCGGGCCAGCACAATTTTCTGCTGGTTGCCGCCGGAGAAATTCTTGGCTGCAAGTTTGGGATGTGGCGGACGCACGTCGAACCGGTCCATTTTTTCCTGCGCCAGTTCCTGAATACCGGCGTTGTCCATCAGCATGCCGGATTGATAGGCCGGGTCGCGGTGATAGCCGAACACGACGTTTTCCCACGCCGAGTATTCCATGATCAAACCCTCGCGCTGGCGGTCTTCTGGCACATGGGCGATGCCTGCGTTGCGACGGGATTGGCCATGCGCGCCTTTGCCCGTCAGCGGTATTTCAGTGCCGTTCACGCGGATCGTGCCGGTCGCCTCGGCAAACCCGCCCAAAACTTCAAGCAATTCGGACTGGCCGTTGCCCGCCACGCCAGCAATGCCGAGAATTTCACCTTTGCGCACGGTCAGGTCGATGCCTTTGACACGCTCAACGCCTTTGTCGTCGATCACGCGCAGGTTCTGAACCTCAAGCACAACGTCACCGGGGGTGGCCGGGACTTTGTCGACGCGTAGCAGCACTTTGCGCCCCACCATCAATTCAGCAAGATGTTCCGGGCTGGTTTCGGTTGTTTTAACAGTGGCGGTCATTTCGCCACGTCGCATCACCGAAACGGTATTGGTGATGTCCATGATTTCCCGCAGCTTATGCGTAATCAGGATGATGGTTTTACCCTCTTCGCGCAGCCGGTCGAGGATGCGGAACAGCTGGTCCGCTTCGGCCGGGGTCAGCACGCCGGTGGGTTCGTCGAGAATAAGAATGTCGGCCTGTCGATACAGCGCCTTGAGGATTTCAACGCGCTGCTGGTGTCCGACCGACAGGTTTTCAATCAGGGCATCCGGATCGATGTTCAGTTCGTATTCCTGCGCCAGATGCGCCAGCTCTTTACGCGCCTTGGCCAGTGATGGGCGCAACAACCGGCCATCTTCTGCGCCAAGGATGATGTTTTCCAGCACGGTGAAATTCTCAACCAGCTTAAAGTGCTGAAACACCATGCCGATGCCTGCTGAAATGGCGGCCTGGCTGTCGGGGATCAGGGTTTTCTGCCCCTTGATGAAAATCTCGCCTTTGTCGGCTTTGTAAAACCCATAAAGGATTGACATCAAAGTGGATTTTCCGGCGCCGTTTTCGCCGATAATGCCGTGAATCGTACCGGGTTGGACCGAGATTGAGATATCCTTGTTGGCCTGTACCGGGCCAAAGGCCTTGGATATGCCTTTGAGTTCAATGGCCGGGGCTGTCATTCAGGCTCTCCCAGTCCGACGAAGCCGGTCATGCGGGCAGGGCGCGACTGGTCGTCAGGTTCGATGAAATACTGACCGAATTGTTTCATACCGTCCGCCATGGCGAATTCCACGGTGGCGCGCTGCGTTGATCCGGTTGTGCTGAGGTTTACGACGCGGGCCGAGGCGCCGGGGGCGTATTCGGTATACATCGCGATATAGCCGATAAGCGCGTCAATGTCGGTGAGCGCGTCAGATGTGCGCGGGTCAAGGTAATAGAGCTCGGTGGGCAGGATGGCGCGCAAAGTAGCCGCGCGCGTGTCCGGGTTTGGGTCACCCCATGCCTCGAAAAAGGTTTCGACTGCGTGTGACATCGGACATCCTTGCTAAGAAGGGCCGCGCCGCAATGGCACGGCCCTGTTTCACGTTTCGATAATCAGCAAAAAACGCAGATTATTCGACCGGGCAGGTGTTGTCTGACATGTAGTCATGCACCTTGAGGTCGCCCGCAGAGATCTTGTTTTTCGCGTCGTCCACGGCGTTTTTCATGGTCACTGGAACCAGACCCTTGTTGTGCTCGTCCATGGCATAATCGATGCCGCCATTGGCGACGCCCATCACGCTAAAGCCGATGCGCAGCTCTTCGCCTTCGGTCATGGCTTCGAACACGGCGTTGTCGACGCGTTTCATCATCGAGGTCAGAACCTTGCCTGAGTGCAGGTAGTTCTGGTTGCTGTCCACACCAATCGACAGGATGCCTTCGTCGGCGGCGGTTTGCAGAACGCCCACGCCTGTACCGCCAGCCGCGGCATACACCACGTCAGCACCTTGCGAGATTTGCGCCTTGGTCAGTTCAGAACCCTTAACCGGGTCATTCCAAGCGGCAGGTGTCGTGCCGGTCATGTTCTGGATCACGGTTGCGTCTGGATTGGCCGCCTTAACGCCCTGAACATAGCCACACGCGAATTTGCGGATCAGCGGGATGTCCATGCCGCCGATGAAGCCGACGGTGCCCGATTTAGACGCCATGCCAGCCATCATGCCCACGAGGTATGAGCCTTCGTGTTCGTTGAAGACAACGGAACGCACGTTAGGCTGATTGACCACCATATCGATGATGGCGAATTTGGTGTCAGGATAATCAGGTGCCACTTCGTCCAGCACGTTGCCAAAGGCAAAGCCGGTCATAATGATAGGGTTTGAACCTGCTTCTGCGAACCGGCGCAGGGCCTGTTCACGCTGGGCTTCGGACTGAAGCTCGATTTCGCGGAACGTGCCGCCGGTCTGGCTGGCCCAACGCTGCGCGCCGCTAAAGGCCGCTTCGTTGAAGGATTTGTCGAACTTGCCGCCAAGGTCGAAAATCAGCGCTGGTTCAGCAAGAGCTGCGCCAGCCGACAGAGCAACGCCAGCGGCGGCCCCAAGAAATTTTTGCATCAGGGTCATGAATGTCTCCCATATGTTGGTCGGGCCAGTCGTTGACAATGCCAGCCCTTCATTTGATTGATCCTGAAAGATCACCTGCCAAGTAAGGCGACTGTCAGCGGGGGGGTCAACCTGTTTTTGACCATCTGGCCGAGATTCAGAGGAAGAGGCCTCACTGCCCTTGGGTCAGCGGTTTGAACATTAAGCGCGCGGCGACATGAGTTCCGTCGGATCGGGTATAGTAATCAGGGCGCTGGCCCCCGGTTTGGTACCCCCGCGAATCGTAAAGGGAAATTGCAGACAGGTTGTCCTGCGCGACCTCAAGAAACGCGCGGGTCGCGCCACGGGCCTGCGATTCGGCTTCGAAAGCGTCCAGCAGATCGCGGCCGATTCCGCCGCGTCGTGCATCGGGATGCACGGCCAGTGTCAGCAATTCGCATTCATCCGCCACGCAACGTCCCAGCGCAAAGCCCTGAGGGCGGGTGACAGCGAAAACGAGCGGCGAGGTCAGCAAATCGCGTATTTCCCGCGCCGACCAGGCGCGGGTGTCAACAAAGGCAGCGGCGTGCAGATCGGCGAGGCCCTGGGGCGTCATTCGAAAATGACCGGTGCGGGATCGCGTGGCGGGGCGGCATCGGCGGGTTTGATGTAGAGTGGGGCAGGGCGGACGGGTGATTTGGTGTACCCGGTGGCGGCATAGCGCGCGATATTAACCACCAGCTGGTCCGGCGAAGGGGGCAGATGAATCGGCAAATCAAAAGCGTGTGGCGGCGCGGCCAGCATCGGGGAAGGTGTGTCCGGATGCAGCACATAAAGCTGATCGCGCGGGGCTGGCACGGCAGCAATATGTGGGTCCGAGTGGTCCAGTGAAAGCGCCTGAAACGTCGAAACTCCAACTGCCGGGATCGCAAGACCCAGCGCGAGCCCCCTTGCGGCGGAAACCGAAATCCGAATGCCGGTGAAATTGCCCGGACCTACGCCGACGCCAATGGCGCTCAGATCGTTCCATTGCGTGTTTGCGTCGTTCAGAACGCGCTCCAACATGGTCATCAGATGTTCAGCCTGACCACGTTTCATCGGGTCGTAGGCGCTGGCCAACACTTTGGCACCTTGCATCAGAGCCGCCGCGCAATAGGGGCCGGATGTATCAAAGGCGAGAATAAGAGGAGAGGTGTCGGACATATCGGTGCCGTGTTGTTGCAGTCAAAACCGCGCGGCCTGTTTTGGCATGGCGGCGTTTCATCAGTGTTTAGCCATGGCAGGGCATTGTCAAAATGGCAATGGAATTGAATGCGCGATACCCTCGGAGCGATGAAAACAAGGCGCGGTCAATGTAGGGGCGTTTTAAATGCAAACGGACGGCGCTGAAATGGCACCGTCCGGAATTTCGTGTTGGTTTGACCGCAGTCGATTTGCGCCTGTGCCTCAGACAGCGACCGGGCGCACCTCGGTCACTTCGGGGATATAGTGGCGCAGCAGGTTCTCGATGCCCATTTTCAGGGTCAGAGTCGAGGACGGGCAGCCAGCGCAGGCGCCTTGCATGTGCAGATAAACAACGCCGCGATCAAATCCGTGAAAGGTGATGTCGCCACCATCCTGAGCGACGGCAGGGCGCACGCGTGTGTCCAGAAGTTCTTTGATCTGACCAACAATTTCGCCATCTGGCCCGTCATGGTCTGCATGGCCCGAAGCCTGAACCGCGTCTGAGGCCATAACCGGCTGACCCGACTGGAAATGTTCCATAATCGCGCCCAGAATGGCGGGTTTGATGTGGTCCCATTCAACGCCATCTTCTTTGGTGACTGTGACGAAGTCCGTGCCGAAAAACACGCCTGCGACGCCTTTGATCGCAAACACACGTGTCGCCAGAGGCGAGGCCGAGGCACCATCTGCAGTCGGAAAATCCGCTGTGCCCATTTCCAAAACAGTCTGTCCCGGAAGGAATTTGAGAGTGGCCGGATTTGGTGTGGATTCAGTCTGAATGAACATATTACATGCACCTTTTTTGTCTTACCCGAGATATGCGCCTCTGTCAGGGCAGTGTCAAGGTTTAGAACTATTCTAATCTGGTGCGGCCCAGTCCAACGCAGCCTCCAGACGGTCGTCGCCCCAGAACACTTCTTCGCCAACAGTGAAACTTGGCGCGCCGAACAGCCCAAGCGCAATTGCCCGGTCGGTCTGATGGCGCAGTTCAGTTTTGATGGCCGGGTCTTGCCCGGCGTCCAGGAGCGTGACGGACAGGTCGGCCTGTGCGAGGCAATTTTGCAGGACCTGAGGGTCGGCTATGTCGGCGCCTCCACCAAATTGCGCTGTATAGACCGCACGGCAAAACGCAGGCATTTGCGGACCAGCGGCCAGCGCAATGCGGGCGGCCAGCAGACCGTTCCGGGGGAAGGGATCAGGGCGCGTGAATGGCAGGTCGCGAGCTTTGGTCAAACGGTCCATATCACGCCACATATAGCGCCCTTTGGCCGGGTAGACATTGAACGGCGACGTGGGCCACCCTTGTGCGGCAAATATCGGACCCAAAAGGAAAGGACGCCACCGCACGACAACATCGCACCTGCGGGCGAGGTCCTGGATACGCATGGCGCTGAGATATGAGTAGGTGGACGCGAATTCGAACCAGAAATCAAGCGTCGCACCGGCCATCGCTCAGGTGACGGCCTCAAGCTGATCCTTGGACAAATCCCCCGGCACGATGGTGACCGGAAACGGCAGGCTGCCCGCGTTGCGCGTCAATTGAGAAACCAGCGGACCGGGGCCCTTGCGGTCAGTGCCCGCCCCCAACACCAGAATGCCAATTTCCGGATCGTCTTTGATTTCGGCAAGGATCTCAGAGACAGCTTCGCCTTCGCGCACGGTCAGTTCGGGATCAACATTCTGACGGTCGCGCATCCATTTGGCGAACACTTCGAAATGCACTTCGATCCGTTCACGGGCCTCTTCGCGCATAATGTCGCCAACACCGATCCAGTGATTGAATTCTTCCGGTTCGATAATTGACAGGATTTTGACACCACCGCCGGTATTAGACGCCCGCATAGCCGCAAACCGCATGGCATTCAGGCACTCGCGGCTGTCATCCAGTACCACAAGAAACTTACGCATGGTTGTTCTCCATTTTGTGCAGATCATGACCGGTCGGTCAGATCGGCGCAACCGATATTCATGCCCGGTCAGGCGTTTGAATGCGCCCAGTCCCAATACATTTCGCGGGCCCGGCGGGTGACGGGACCAACCTGGTACTGGCGGTCTTCAAAGGCGGTGACGGGGGTGACTTTGTTCATATTGCCAGACAGGAACACTTCGTCGGCGCCTTCAAAATCGGCAAAGCTGAGCACGGATTCATGTACGGTCATACCGTCTGCACGCATATTGCTGAGGTGACGCGCGCGGGTGATGCCAGCCAGAAACGTTCCGTTCGGGATTGGCGTAAACACTTCGCCATCGCGCACCATAAAGACATTCGCGGTGGCGGTTTCTGCGACGTTGCCCAAAGCGTCGGCCACAAGGGCATTGGAAAACCCTTTGGAGCGGGCCTCGGTCAGCATGCGGGCGTTGTTTGGATAAAGGCACCCGGCCTTGGCATTGACAACGGCGTCCTCCAGCACCGGGCGGCGAAACTGGGTCTGGGTCAGAGTAACGGACGCTTCGGGCGCGGCCATCGGGATTTGCTCCAGACAAATGGCAAACCCGGTTTCATCCTTGCTGGGCACAATGGCCGTAGAATCCCCGCCAATGCCCCAATACATCGGGCGAATATACACGGCGCTGTTGGTGTCAAAAGCCTTGAGACCGTCGCGGATGATGTCGACCATATCTTGCGCAGATACAGTCGGATTGAGCATCAGCGCCTCGGCGGACCGGTTGGCGCGGGCGCAGTGCTTGTCCAGATCGGGCATAATCCCCTCAAAGAACCGCGCGCCATCAAAAACGCCAGAGCCAAGCCATGCGCCATGATCTGCGGCGCGCATGACCGGGATGTCGCCATCATGCCATGCGCCATTGAAATAGGTTCGGATATTTGTGCCAACTGCCATGGGTGTTCCCTCTCTCGCCAGTGGCGACAGTAGGCTTGGCGAGGGGGGAAGGTCTACAACAAAACGCGCCCTGGCGGATGTCGGTCAGAGCGGGGTGTCGCATGGACGAGAAAGGGGCGCGGCATGAACCGCGCCCCTGACGCATAATGATTGGCGTCTGGTGTCGTCAGGTCGACGAAATCATACCGACAATGTCGTAGGCTTTCTTGAGGATCGGCGTCGCCAGCGTGCGCGCCTGATTGGCGCCGTGACCCAGAATGCGGTCAATTTCCGCGGGTTCTTTCATCAAACGCGCCATTTCCGAAGAAATCGGCGCCAGCTTTTCAACCGCCAGCTCCGACAGGATCGGTTTGAATTCTGAGAATTGCTTGCCACCCATATCCCTGAGCACCGCGTCTACCGTTTGATCGGACAATGCCGAATAAATGTTCACCAGATTGCGCGCCTCTGGGCGGTCTTCGAGCCCTTTTTCCTCGGAAGGCAGCCCATCCGGGTCGGTCTTGGCCTTGCGGATCTTTTTGGCGATGGTGTCGGCATCGTCGGTCATGTTAATGCGGCTGGCGTCAGACGGATCGGATTTGGACATCTTTTTGGACCCGTCCCGCAGGCTCATCACACGTGTGGCGGCGCCTTCAATCACCGGCTCGGTGATCGGGAAAAAGTCGACGCCAAAGTCGTGATTGAATTTGGTGGCGACATCGCGGGTCAGTTCAAGGTGCTGTTTCTGATCCTCGCCCACGGGCACGTGGGTGGCGTGATAGATCAGGATATCCGCCGCCATGAGCGCAGGATAGGCAAACAGGCCCAGCGAAGCGTTCTGCTGGTTCTTGCCTGCCTTGTCTTTCCATTGTGTCATCCGCTGCATCCAGCCCATGCGGGCGACGCAGTTAAATATCCATGCCAGCTGGGCATGTTCGGGCACCTGACTTTGGTTGAACAGGATGGATTTGTCCGGGTCGATGCCAGCCGCAATGAACCCGGCGCACAGTTCGCGCGTGGCATGGCGCAGCTTTTCGGGGTCTTGCCAGACGGTGATCGCGTGCAGGTCAACCATACAATAGACGGTCTCGAACGAGCCTTCATTCTGCATGTCAACAAAGCGCTTCATCGCGCCGAGATAGTTACCGAGGGTCAGGCCGCCCGAGGGTTGGATGCCCGAGAAGACGCGCTGGGTAAAGTGAGAAGACGTTTGGACCGCCTCGTTCATGGGAATACTCCGTCTGGATTTAAGTGTGCGCTTGCCTTACCCATGGGGTAAATCGCCGTCAAGGAGCGTAAAAATGAGCAGTCCCGAACCCCAGAGCCCAATTAATCCATTGCCGCCCGTCGTTGCGGCGTTGTTTCTGATCATTGTTGGCATCGAAACGGCGTTCTGGCTGGGAAGCAAAGGCATCGTTGGTGGCCCCGGCGCGGTGGGCTGGCGGCTGGCAGCGGTCCAGAAATACGCGTTTTCGACTGATATTTTCCAATGGATGCTGGCCAATGGCAGATGGTCGCCGGAACATCTTTGGCGCTTTGTGACCTATGCGTTCATACACGGCAACTTTACGCACGCTTTGTTTGGGGGCGTGTTGTTGTTGGCGATGGGCAAGATGGTCGGAGAGGTGTTTTCGGCCATTTCCACGTTAACAGTATTTCTGTTGTCCAGTGTGGTCGGCGCGCTTGGCTATGCGTTGATCACCGGAAGCTCGGTGCCGTTGATCGGGTCTTACCCTGGTGTTTACGGGTTAATCGGGGCGTTTACGTTCTTGTTGTGGATACGGTTGGGGCTGGTTGGAGCGCCACAAGCGCGTGCCTTTTCGCTGATTGGGATGTTGATGGCGATCCAGCTGATTTTTGGCCTGATTTTTGGCAGCAATCCCGACTGGGTTGCGGATGTCTGCGGATTTGGAACCGGTTTTCTGCTGTCTTTCCTGCTGGTGCCCGGTGGGTGGCGGCGGATCCGCGAAAAGATCCGCCGCGACTGATCAGGCGTCCTGGTTCTTGGCAACAATGGCCAGCGCAATTGCGCTGACGCCATTGGACAAAAGTTCGATACCCAGCAGAACGCCCAAAACAACCGTTGCTGATTGCGGGAAGTTGGACAGCACCATCACGCCCAGCACAATCGAGACCAGACCAGATATCATCAGGGCGCTGCGCATGGGGCCTTGAGCGCCGGAAAATCCGACCCAGGCCTTGAAAATTCCCGAAACCAAAAACATGATCCCGGCGATCATGGTCAGCGCGACCAGACCTCTGAGCGGTTCAGCCAAAAGATTTAGGCCGATGATAAGTGCGACCAGACCCAACAGTGCACCCAGCACTTTATGCCCGACGCCCTCGGCCCTGAGGCCCGCAATAATTTGAATGAACCCAAGAATAAAAAAGCTCCATCCGGTGATCAGTGTTGCTGTCACCGAAGCAGCAAATGGATTTAGTAATGCAATAATGCCTGCCACAAGTGACAGGATGCCGACCAGCAGCATGATAACCCAATTGGACATGTTCTCTCTCTCCGTTCGTCGCGAACTGAAGCGATGTAACGTCAGATTTGGGGGAAGGTGCAACAGGTATTTTGGTTAAAGTTCAGCGGGATCTGCGCGCGGCGTTCCGTAATTCGGAAAACCGAAACGCGCCGGTGATGTGAGAGCTCACAAAATAGGCGACGCTGCCCAGACTGATCAGCGCAATCAGCGCGATATATCGCCAGCCATCGGCACCAAGCCACGGGCTGAGAATGACGGTGCTGATCCAAAGAGTTGCCGCCATAACCGCCGATGACACGCATATGCGCCAGATCCGGCTGCGCAGACGGTCATCGAACCGGGCGACCTTGCCATATCGGCGCGCACCTGCGCCGAGCTGTGCAACCATGATCCACGCCGAAAAGGATGCCGCCACAGCCGGAGCCATCCAGCCAAGCAGAGGCGACAGACCAAATGCCAGTGTCGCATTCACAATCATGGCCCAAACCGCATAGTGGAAAGGGCGTTTGGTGTCCTGTCGTGCAAAATAAAGCGGTTGCAATAGCTTTTGCAGCACAAAAGCCGGCAGTCCCAGCCCGTAGATGGCCACGGCGACGGCAATGGAGGCACTGTCATCTGATGACGTGGCACCGCGTTCAAACAGAACTGAGACCAGCGGCAATGGGATCACAAGGAAGGCCACCGCACAGGGAATGGTCAGAAACAGGGCGAATTCACCCGCCCGCGAGAATGCGTAGCGTGCGCCTTCATCGTCTTTGGCCTCCAGCCGACGCGACAGGTCTGGCAACAACACAATACCCACCGCAATACCCACGACGCCAAGTGGCAATTGATACAGCCGGTCTGCGGCGAACAGCCAGCTGACCGCGCCAGGGGTGGAGGACGCGACGATCTGGCCGACCACGAGATTGATCTGCATAACCCCTGAGGCCAGCGCCGCAGGTACGGCTACGCGAACCATCTTGCTCATTTCCGGTGTCCAGCGCGGGCGTCCGGGGCGAATAGAAATCCCTGCGCGCGTGGTTGCGACCCAGACAAGCGCTAACTGCGCCACTCCGGCAATCGGAATGGTCCAGACCAGCCAGAGAACAATGTCGCCTCCGACGGCGGCGCCAATGATCAGCGCGGGGACAACCAGAATATTCAATAAAACAGGTGCCGCCGCCGCGGCGGCAAACCGACCGGTTGCGTTCAATATGCCCGAAAACAATGCGGCCAGAGACATGAAGAAGATATAGGGAAACACGATATGGCCAAAACCAACGGTCATATCGAACCGTTCGTCGCCATAAAACCCTTCGGCAGTGATCCACACCAGCGCAGGCATACAGATCATGGCCAATGCGGTCAGCACAAGAACCGCGCTGGCCAGCAGGTTAAATGCATCGCTGGCGAATTCTTGCGCGTCGTCATCGGCCTGATATTTGCGCGAAAACATCGGCACAAAAGCTGCGTTAAATGCCCCTTCGGCAAAGAAGCGGCGGAACATATTGGGCAGGCGAAAAGCCGCGACAAAAGCATCCAGCGCGCTGCCCGGACCGATGTAGTTCAGGATCAGAATTTCACGTGCAAAGCCCAGAACGCGGCTCATCAAAGTCCAGAACCCTACTGTCAAAAAACCCCGTATCAGCCGGACAGGTTTCAAGTCTTGGCCCTCGCAGCGCCTTTTTCAATAGCCTCGCGCAGGCGTTTTTCCAGAGTACGCTGTTTCGATTCCGTGTGAAATTTCAGCCCGAACATGTCTTTGACGTAAAAGCTGTCGACCACCTGCTCTCCGTAGGTCGCGATAACGGCCGAGGCGATATAGACATTGCCGTTGGCCAGCGACCGGGTCAGATCAAACAGCAAACCGGGGCGATCCCGGGTGTCGACTTCGATGATGGTGTAAATTTCCGAGCCTTCGTTGTCGAAGGTGATCGTGGTTGGCACCTTAAAGGCGCGTTCACGCTTTTTGATCACATCGCGCGACTTGATCGCTTCGGCTGGCGCAACTTCGCCTTTGAGCGTGCGATCAATCATTTTGCGCAGCCGCGGCAGGCGGGCAGATTCGTAAGGGTGTCCCTCGGAATCCTGGATCCAGAATGCCGCCGTGGCATAGCCATCCTTGGACGTGAACGTGCGTGCATCCACAACGTTGGCCCCAACAAGCGCAAGTGCGCCAGACAATCGTGAAAAGATGCCGGGGTGGTCTGCCAGTGCAAAGCACACGCGGGTGGCGTCGCGGTCTTCATCCGGGTGCAGGTCGATCCGGATTTCGTTGTCCTGAATATCGCGCAGCAATTCGGCAAACACGGTGTGTGCCGTGATGTGCAGCCCCTGCCAATAGGGGTCGTAATGGCGCCCGGTCTCTTTCTTGATGTCCTTTGGCGCCCAATCGGCAAGCTCTTTGCGCAGGAGTTTTTTGGCCTCAACACCGCGGTTTTCGCGGGTGATGGCTTCCATACCATCTTCCAGCACAAGCCGGGTTTGACGGTAGAGCGCGCGCAGCAAAACTGCTTTCCAGTTGTTCCATGTGTCCGGACCAACGCCGCGAATGTCACAGACGGTTAAAACGGTCAGCAGGTTGAGCCGGTCCACAGTCGACACGGCCTTGGCGAAATCACGGATCGTACGCGGGTCGGCAATGTCGCGTTTTTGCGCCATATCCGACATCAACAAGTGATGCCGGACCAGCCATTCGACGGTTTCGCATTCTGCCTTGGGCAATCCCAGATTGGGGGCGACGCGCCGTGCGATCTGAGCACCCAGAACCGCGTGGTCAATGTCGCGTCCTTTGCCGATGTCATGCAGCAAAAGCGCCACCATCAGCGCGCGCCGGTTGATCCCGGATTTCAGAATTTCGCTGGACAGCGGCAGTTCTTCGCGAAGTTCTTCGCGTTCGATTTTGTCAAGGTTGGCGATCACCTGAATGGTGTGTTCGTCAACCGTATAGGAGTGGTACATATTGAACTGCATCATCGCGACGATGGGTTCAAAGTCGGGAATAAACGCGGACAAAACACCCAGTTCGTTCATGCGACGCAAGGCGCGTTCGGGATTGCCGTGTTTGAGCAGCAAATCAAGGAAAATGGTGCGGGCTTCTTTGTCGGCGCGCATGCCATCATCAATCAAATGCAGATTGCGCTGGATCAACCGCATGGCATCTGGATGGATCAAAAGTCCGGTGCGCAAACCTTCTTCAAAGATGCGCAGCAAGTTGACCTTGTCCATCAAAAATGTCTGTTCATCAACCAAAGCCAACCGGTTGTGGATCACCTCATACAGAGGCTTCACACGCCGACGGCGACGGAAAATACGTTCCAGCAGCGGGGCAGGTTTGGCATGGATCGCCTCGAGCCGGGTCAGCAGGATACGGGTCAGATCACCAACAGATGTGGCATGGCGGAAATAGTCCTGCATAAAGTGTTCAACAGCACGCCGCCCACCTTTGTCGGTGTAGTGCATACGTTCGGCCACGGTGACCTGAACGTCAAAATTAAGCTGTTCAACCGGGCGCCGGGAAATGAGGTGCAAATGTCCGCGCACTGCCCAAAGAAAATTTTCGGCCTTGAGGAACATGTCGAGTTCGTCACGTCGCAGCACGTCGAGTTCAACAAGCTCGGCAACCTCTTGCACGTGGTACACGTATTTGGCAATCCAGAACAAAGACTGCAAATCGCGCAGGCCGCCTTTGCCTTCTTTTACATTCGGCTCGACCACATAACGTTCGCCGTGTTTCAAATGACGCGCTTCACGTTCGGACAGCTTGGCTTCGATAAATTCGGTTTCAGTGCCGGTAAAAAGATCAGCCTGAAGGCGTGTTTCCAGCTCGTCGCTCAGCGGGGCATGGCCATCCAGAAATCGGTGTTCCAAAAGGGCTGTGCGAATGGTGAAATCTTCTCGCCCCAGCCGCAGGCAATCCTTAACGGTGCGGCTGGCATGCCCAACCTTGAGACGCAGGTCCCACAGGATGTAGAGCATGGATTCAATCACGCTTTCGGCCCAGGCGGTGATTTTGTAGGGCGTCAGAAACAGCAGATCGACATCGGATTGCGGCGCCATTTCACCACGACCGTATCCCCCAACGGCAAATAGCGCGAGGCGCTCACCTTCGGTCGGGTTGGGCAGCGGATGAATATATGTGGTGGCCACGTGGTAGGCGCAACCGACCAGACAATCGGTTAGCCAGGTGTAAGATCGCGTCATCCGACGAGCTTTGAACGGTTGCTCACAAAACGCCTCTGCGATGCGTTCCATACCGCGATTACGTTGTTCAGCAAGCACCTTGACGACACCGCCGCGAAACGACTGGCCGTCAAGGTTTTCTTGATGCAACGCCTCGATGCGGGCAATGACGGCTTCACCGTCAAAGATGTCACGATGCTCGCAGATCAGTGCGCGTTTGGGCAGCGGGCGAAATGGGTGTTCCGGTTCAGAAACCGGCTCCGCCGAATCGTGATGGGGCAGGGTCAATAATCACCACCTTTTTATCGCGGATCGTGGCAACAGCCAGTCCGCGTTCATTCGTACCATCGGCGCGAAGGCGGAAGATGCCGTTTACGCCCTGAAATCCAGCCCCTTGAGTCAGGGCTCCGGTGGTCAATGCATCGCGTTTGCCTGCCTTGACCAGTGCGCCGATCGCCGCAATGCCGTCATAGGCGAGGCCACCAATGGGATGGGGCAAGCCGCCATAGGTTTGCGCATAGCGCGTTTGGAACTGCTGATTCAAGCTTGGATCAGGCATCGCAAACCATCCGCCCTGAACGCCGGGCAATTCCAGTGTCTGAGATGGGATGTCCCAGCGGGTTAGTCCCATATATTGCGTTGTGGCCGGGCTGAGGCCTGCTTCGGGCAGCAATTGTGTCAGCAATGGCAGCGCGCCAGAGGTGTCAGATGTCAGGAAAATCGCGTTTGCCTGATTCTGATCCGCGGTAAGTTTGATCTGCGACGTAGCTGCAATCACGCCCTGCTGCGAAAACTCATAACCGATTGTGCCTGCCGCAGTTGCGTGTTGGCGAGAGATTGCCGAAAGGATCGCATTACGCCCAATCTGACCAGAAGCGTTGTCTGCATGCACAACCATGATCTGGTCTTTGGCATTACGTTTGGCATATCCCACCAAACGATCTGCGGTGTTATCAAAGGTCGCGCCCAGAACAAACAGGTTGCCGCCAGCGATATTGGTGTTGTTGGAAAATGCCAGAACATTGACATCGCGATTGGCCACGGCCTTGGCGGCTGAATTGGCTGCTTCGGCAAAGACGGGTCCCAGAATGATCTTGGCACCTTCGTTCACCGCCTGAATGGCAGCCCCATGTGCCGTGTCAGCCCGACCAGCTGTTGGATAGATCCGCAGATCAATCTGCACGCCCTGCAAGTCAGCAATGGCGAGCTTGGCAGCATTTTCAAGGCTCTGCGCCAAAAGCGCATCGCCGGAATCGCTTGATCCCTTGGGAATCAGCAGCGCAACCGGGACCGGCGCCCCAGGTGTGATGGACGGCCCGGTGCTCAGACCAGTTGGTTCGCAGGCAAAAAGCGCAAAACTGGCCAGTCCCAGCGTTGCCCCTTTCAGAAACTTGCGGGCGCGTTTAAGAAAAGCAAACATCATAAAATTCCACTCCCAGAAGGGTCGGGTCCGCAAATTTGATCCGGCCGCCCGATTGGGGGAGATAATAAACGTACCGGAAGGCGGGTCCAGAGGTGAATCACAAGACCGAAAAATTGCAGCCCGGGTTGTACTTTGTCGCCACACCTATCGGGACGGCGCGCGATATTACGCTGAGAGCGCTGGACGTGCTGGCCTCGGCAGACGTGATTGCAGCCGAGGATACCCGGTCGATGCGGCGCCTGCTGGAAATCCATGGGGTGCCTTTGGGGGACCGCCCGCTGCTGTCTTATCATGACCATTCCGGTGCGGGCGCGCGGGACAAGCTGATGACGTTTCTGGCAGAGGGCCGGTCCGTGGCATATGCGTCCGAGGCTGGAACGCCGCTGATTGCGGACCCTGGATATCATTTGTCCCGTGCGGCGGCAGAGGCCGGGCATGGCGTAACGTCTGCGCCGGGGCCGTGCGCGATTATCACCGCACTCACACTGGCCGGACTGCCAACGGATGCGTTCTTTTTCGCAGGATTTTTGCCAAATACGAGCAAGGCGAGATGCACGGCGTTGGCAGCGTTAAGTGATGTACCGGGCACGTTGGTGTTTTACGAATCCCCCAAACGGGTTGCTGACATGCTGAAAGACGCGGCTGCAACGCTGGGCGGCACGCGCGAGGCCGCGATTGGGCGTGAATTGACCAAGAAGTTCGAAGAGGTTTTGCGCGGTACGTTGGATGAATTGTCCCAAGGCGCGGCCGAGCGTCGGTTCAAAGGGGAAATTGTCGTTCTGATTGACCGCGCTCGCGGTGAAACTGACAATGCGGATGATATTGAAACGGCATTAAAGGAAGCTTTGAAAACAATGAGCTTGCGGGACGCGTCCGAAGTGGTGGCGCAGGCTTACGGCGCGCATAAACGGAAAATTTATCAGTTGGCCCTAAAACTCAAACAGGATTGAGGACGGAACGAGGGCGATGTGCGCAAAACCTCTGATACTTTCAGATCAGAAAGGAATTACCACGCCGGGATGGCAGCAGAGGATAGTGTCGCGCGCGCGTATACCGGTCAGGGCATGACTATCGCGCATCGTCGCTGGCGCGGGCAAGGCGGCGAGATTGATCTGATTGTGCGCGATGGCGAAAAAGTGATCTTTGTCGAAGTCAAGAAAAGCAGATCGCATAATCAGGCGGCAACGCGGGTCTTGCCCAGCCAAATTGCGCGGATTCAGGCAAGCGGAGAAGAATTTCTGGGCAGTGAACCAAACGGGTTGCTGACCGAGGCGCGGTTTGATGTGGCGCTGGTTGATGCGATGGGGCGGACGGAAATCATTGAAAACGCGCTGATGATGGCCTGAGCGGGCATTGCAAGCAGATTGTTCTTGCACCATGTATTGGGGGCATCAAAAGAGGTTGCCCCAATGAAGATTGCCTTTCAGATGGACCCGATCCAATCGGTAGACATCAACGCGGACAGTTCGTTCCGGCTGGCCGAAGAAGCGCAGGCGCGCGGACACGAGCTGTTTTATTATTCTCCCGACAAACTGGCCTATGAAGAAGGCGAAATTACCGCGCGCGGGCAGACCATGACGGTGCGGCGCGAACAGGGCAATCATGTTGATATTGGACCAGAAACGCGGGTGAATTTGCGCGACTACGATGTGGTCTGGCTGCGTCAGGATCCGCCATTTGACATGCATTATATTACGTCGACGCATCTTTTGGACCGGCTGATGCCCGAGACGCTTGTTGTGAACGATCCGTTTTGGGTGCGCAATTACCCCGAAAAACTGTTGGTGCTGGACTTTCCTGATCTGACACCACCCACCACCATTGCGCGTGATCTGGACACGATCAAAGCGTTCAAGGAAAAGCACGGCGACGTCATCCTGAAACCGCTTTATGGCAATGGTGGCGCGGGCGTTTTCCGGCTGGATCGCAATGACCGCAACCTGACGTCGCTGCACGAACTGTTCTCTGGTTTCAGCCGGGAGCCTTTGATTGTGCAGAAGTTCCTGCCCGATGTGAGCAACGGCGACAAACGCGTGATTCTGGTGGATGGCGAGCCCGTGGGCGCAATTAACCGGGTACCAGCCGCCGGTGAAACCCGCTCCAATATGCATGTCGGCGGCCGCCCTGAAAAAGTGGCGCTGAGCGCGCGTGATCT
This sequence comes from Shimia sp., assembly GCF_039969785.1. GTDB lineage: Bacteria > Pseudomonadota > Alphaproteobacteria > Rhodobacterales > Rhodobacteraceae > Shimia. Next base: position 93,093 of record NZ_JBDVNC010000018.1, read on the forward strand.
TGAGATTTGCGCGGCCATCGGGCCGCTGTTGCGCGAAAAGGGTCAGGTTTTTGTCGGGATCGACGTGATTGGCGATTATCTCACTGAAATCAATGTGACGTCCCCCACCGGCATTCAGGAACTGGAACGTTTTGACGGCATCAATGTAGCCGAAAAAATCTGGCAAGCGATTGAGGCGAAACGCGCCTGATCAAAGCTGTTTGGCCGATGTCAGCCGGAAACTGACCGCTTCGGCAACATGTGGTTTGCGCACCTGTTCGCTGTCGGCGAGATCGGCAATGGTGCGCGCCACCCGCAACACCCTGTGATAACCGCGCGCCGTCAGGCCGAAGCGCTGCGCGACTTTGCCCAGAAAATCGCGCCCTTCCGCATCCGGCGCGGCAATTTCGTCCAGCACACTGCCCTGGGCATCCGCATTGGCGCGCACCGTGTCTGAAGCCTCATATCGCCTGGCCTGAACGATTTGAGCCTGACAGACGCGTTCGCGAACAGTTTGCGACGAGTCTCCGCTCGCTGGAAGTTCGAGATCTGTATAGCTGACCGGGGGCACTTCGATGCGCAGGTCCAACCTGTCCAGCAACGGACCAGACAAGCGCCCCAGATAGTCGTCACCACAGGCCGGGACGCGGGCACATGCACGTTCGGGGTCAAACATATGGCCGCAACGACAGGGATTGGCGGCCGCAACCAGCATGAAACGGCAGGGATAGGTGACATGCGCGTTGGCGCGGGCGATCATTACCTCACCGGTTTCAATGGGTTGGCGCAAGGTTTCCAGCACGGGGCGTGAGAACTCGGGCAATTCATCCATGAACAAAACCCCGTTATGCGCCAGCGAAATCTCTCCGGGGGTGGCGCGTCGTCCGCCCCCGACAATCGCAGCCATCGAGGCCGTGTGATGGGGTTTGCGAAACGGGCGGGTGCGCGAAATGCCACCCTGATCCAGCAACCCGGCAATCGAATGGATCATCGAGGTTTCCAGCGCTTCTGCCGGACTAAGCGGGGGCAGGATTGACGGCAAGCGCGCGGCGAGCATGGATTTTCCAGAGCCGGGCGCGCCGACCATGAAAAGATGGTGACGACCCGCTGCCGCAATTTCTAACGCACGTTTGGCGCGTTCCTGTCCCTTGACTTCGCACAGGTCCAGTCCCGTTGCGTTCTGCAGAACCTCGCCGGGTTCCGAGGGGGGAAGGGGGGATTGACCGGTGTAATGGCGAACCACATCGGCCAGCGAATTGGCGCCAATCACCTGTGTAGAGGCGACCCAGGCCGCCTCGGACCCGCTGGCCTGAGGGCAAAGCAAACTGCGCTGATCCTGGGCGGCTGACATCGCGGCGGGCAAGGCCCCGGTGACCGGGACCAGTGATCCATCCAACGACAGCTCGCCCAGCGATACCGTGCCCTCGGATGCGTCTTCGGGGATAATGCCCAATGCGGCCAGCAATGCGACCGCAATGGGCAGATCAAAATGGCTGCCTTCTTTGGGCAGATCGGCAGGCGACAGGTTAATTGTGATGCGTTTTGAGGGCAGCGCGATGGCCATGGATGAGAGTGCAGAGCGTACGCGGTCGCGCGCCTCGGACACGGCTTTGTCCGGAAGGCCAACGATAGAAAACGCCGGGAGACCGGGGGTTACGGCGCATTGCACCTCGACCTGATGCGCCTCGACCCCCTCAAATGCCACGGTATATGCCCGTGTAACCATCGTCGCCCCTTTCACCAGCCCTGTTAAGATTGGTAAACGGAAGATGGTTAGCGAATGGTAAAGACCGCCCTATAAAAGCGCCATAAAGGCGGGCCAGGCGGCGGGATCAGCGACGGTTTTGTTCCGGCAGAACGCATTGCAGAACCCAAAGCGCCGCCCCTCAAGCTCTAAAACATGGCTGACCGGTTTGCCGGAATAAGGGCAGCTTTTGTTCTCAGAATCCGTCCCGTCAACCGCCTTGGCGGCAAGCGGTTCGGGGCCTGGCCATGGGCGGGTGTCAAAGGGTTTTGCATAGCGTTTCAGGGTCGCACCATGCACCAGCCCCATCGCGCGCCAACGCCGAAACGCCGGGTCATTTAGGTGGGCATCGACATAGGCCTGCGCGTCGGCCCCCACCGGTAGATTATAGCCAGCAATGCGCGCCGCAACGGGCGCAAAAAAGGCGTCTGCTGCGGTGTAGGCGCCACATAACCATGGCCCGTCACCACCACATGTTGCGCGGGCATGGGCCCAGATGAGTTCCAGCCGCTTGAGGTCCGCCAGCACGTCATCCGATGGGTGGCTGTCGGCATAGCTCAGCCGCACGCTCATAGGACAATCCGTGCGCAACGCGCCAAACCCGGAGTGCATTTCAGCGATCAGATTGCGGCATGTGGCGCGTGCCAGCGGATCAGACGGCAAATGACCCGCGTCCGGGTGGCGGGAGGCCAGTTCCTCGGCAATTGCGAGGCTGTCTGAGACAATGGCGCCTTCTGGTGTGCGCATCGCGGGCACCGTTTTGGCCGGAGCATAGTCTTTTAGCTGCTCGCTGACCGGTATTCCGGAAAAGTCCAACAGTTGGGTGGTCCGGTCGATCCCGAATTTTTCAAACAAAAGCCAGCCGCGCAGCGACCAGGATGAATAGGCGTAGTCGCCGAGAATAAGTTGATAGGTCATGGTGTTAGGCTACTGGATTTGATTGCATCGCCAAAACGAAAGATTTTGACGGATACCATCACGGATTGTGATTTATATGCCCGAGTGACCAGCCCGACGGGTTGATCGAAACGGATGTGACAGACAAATTGTCGATCCGGTGGGAGAATGCCTCGTAGGCGGTCAGGCGTTCGGCCCGTTGGACCTGGGACAGGATGACGCCGAAATGGGCCACTGCAATGATGTCCTGTCCCGGATGTGCCGTGATGACCCGGTCAATGGCACGGTCCACGCGCGCCGTGACTTCGTGCCAGCTCTCGCCATTGGGGGGGCGCACGTCGCCGGGGGTTTCCCAATAGGCGCGGATGCGTTCGGGGTCTGTTGCCTCGATATCGGCAAAATTCCTGAGCTCCCAGTCGCCAAAATGAATTTCGCGCAGATCTGTATCATGGGGCAGGCGCGTGTGCGATTTTTGGAGCGCATCCGCCGTGGCACTGGCGCGCGACAGGTCAGAACTGATCATAACGGCCTGATCGGGCAGGAAATCGGACAGGCGTTGAATGGCCGCGGTGTCTGACAGGTCCGCAGGCAGGTCGGACCAGCCAACCATGGTTTTGGCGTGGGTTGGGCCATGACGCACAAGGTACAATGTGGTCATGGCAACGTGCCTTTCAGCGTTAACGGCAACCCGGCGACAACCAGAACGGCCGCATCTGCCTGAGCCGCGATTTTTTGGTTCAGCTTGCCCTGAGCATCCCGAAACCGGCGGGCGAGTGCGTTATCAGGTACGATATCAAGGCCCACTTCGTTGGAGACAACAACAACTTGCCCAAGACAGGATTGCAACGCCGCTAACAAACGGTTGGTTTCCCCGTCGATGTCTGATTCTGCGAGCAGATGATTTGACAGCCACATCGTGGCGCAATCCAGAAGGACCACCTCGTTTGGGGCAACTTTGGCAAGCGCATCGGCAGCCCCAAGAGGCGTTTCGACGGTGCGCCAATCGGATCCGCGCATCTTAAGATGCTGCGCGATTTTGAGCCGCATTTCATCGTCAAATGCCTGCGCGGTCGCCAGATAAACCCTTGGCGCGCGGGTGTTGACGACCAGTTGTTCCGCAAAGGCCGATTTGCCCGAAGATGCCCCACCCAGGACCAATGTCAGTTTCGCAAGCATGGCATCCCACTTTGACGTAATCTCGGGCCAGAGTGCTTAAATCTGAGGGCAAGCGCAAGATGCGCAAAGGGGTTGTACCGTCCCTGTTCGGGTGCCATGTCTCGGGTATGAGATTTATGATGTGCCTGACGTTAACCGTGTTTGCTGCCCCGCTGGCCGCCGAAATTATCACACCTGATCAGATAGAACGTTTTCGCGAAAGCGACGTGGTTTTTCTGGGCGAGCTGCATGACAACCCGCATCACCACGCCAATCAGGCGGCGGCGGTGTCCGCGCTGCGCCCCGGAGCGGTTGTGTTCGAGATGCTGACCCCGGATAAAGCCGCATTGATTACGCCTGAATTGCTTTCGGATGAGGGGGAACTGGCGCGCAAATTGGACTGGGCACAAAGCGGATGGCCTGATTTCGCGATGTATTATCCAATTTTCCAAGCCTCTGAGGGGGCGATGATCCTTGGGGCGCAGGTTACAAGAGAAGACGCGCGGGCCGCTGTGATGGGGGATGGCGTGACGGCGCGATTTGGCGAAGATGCCGATCAGTACGGCCTGACAGACGCTTTGCCCGAGGCGCAGCAATCCCGACGTGAAGCGATGCAAATGTCGGCCCATTGTGATGCGCTGCCCGAGACGATGCTGGCTGGTATGGTCATGGTTCAGCGATACCGGGATGCGACACTGGCGCGCGCGGTGACGCACGCCGCGCATGAGGTCGACGGACCGGTTGTGGTGATCACTGGCAACGGTCACGCGCGTACCGATTGGGGGGTGCCGTCCCTTTTGCCCAAGGAGCTGAACGTGGTGTCCATTGCGCAACTGGAACAACCACCGGAGCCAGGCCAGCCGCATGATTACTGGGTTGTGACCGATCCGGCGGAGCGCGAAGACCCCTGTAAGGCATTCCAATAAAGCCAGATTGCTTGTGTCGCGCAGGTTGGCAGCCTAAGTTTGGGCTGATGAATTGAGAAAGGTCTCAAAATGCTGACAGACAAGCGCATTCTGCTAATTATCGGCGGAGGAATCGCTGCCTTTAAGTCGCTTGAACTGATCCGGCGGCTGCGTGAACGCGGTGCGTGGGTGACGCCGGTGCTGACGCGGGCTGGAGCAGAGTTTGTCACGCCTTTGTCGGTCTCGTCGCTGGCGGGTGAAAAGGCCTATGCCGATCTGTTTGATCTGACGGATGAGGCCGAGATGGGGCATATTCAGCTGTCCCGGTCTGCGGATCTGATTGTTGTGGCTCCGGCGACGGCTGATCTGATGGCCAAGATGGCGCATGGATTGGCCAATGATCTGGCGTCGACGCTGTTGCTGGCCACGGACACGCCGGTTCTGGTGGCACCCGCAATGAACGTGCGCATGTGGGAACACCCGGCGACGCGGCGCAATGTGTCAACGTTGCGTGGGGACGGGATTTCGTTTGTTGGCCCCAACGAGGGCGAGATGGCCTGCGGGGAATACGGCCCCGGGCGTATGTCAGAACCGCTTGAAATTGTTGCGGCAATTGAAATGGCTTTGGCCGAAGGACCGTTGACCGGGCGGCGCGTGCTGGTCACGTCTGGCCCAACTCACGAACCAATTGATCCGGTGCGCTATATCGCCAACCGGTCTTCGGGCGCGCAGGGCACGGCGATTGCGCGGGCTTTGGCGGTGATGGGGGCGGATGTGGTGTTTGTCACCGGCCCGGCCGAAGCAGACCGGCCGGAAGGCGCGCATATCGTTGAGGTCGAAACCGCAGCAGAGATGATGGCAGCGGTACAATCGGTGATGCCGGTTGATGCCGCCGTGTTTGCCGCTGCGGTGGCAGACTGGCGTGTGGCCAGTGCGTCGGACAGTAAGATAAAGAAAAATAACGGAAAAATTCCAACTTTGGACTTTGCCGAGAACCCGGACATTCTGGCCAGTGTGAGCCAGATGGGCACAGGGCGACCTGATCTTGTTGTTGGGTTTGCGGCGGAAACCGATGACGTGATTGCCAATGCAACAGCCAAGCGCACCCGCAAGCAATGCGACTGGATCATCGCCAATGATGTCAGCCCGGAAACCGGGATCATGGGCGGGACGGAAAATGCGGTGACGCTGATTTCCGATGAAGGTGCCGAGACGTGGCCGCGCATGGGCAAAGACGAGGTGGCCCATCAGTTGGCGTCGCGTATCGCCGATGCGTTGGATGCTTAAAAACGTCGTGATTTCAAACCGATAAGAGCGGGACAACACATGCACTCTGTGGCCATCAAAGTAAGCTGGTTGGACGATGCCGACCGGGATGTGGCGCTGCCGTTTTACGAATCTGACGGGGCCGCAGGGGCCGATGTGCGCGCCAATTTTGCGCCTGAGTTGCGGGATGGCATTTTGATCGAGGCGGGGGGGCGCGCGCTTGTGCCCACAGGGATTCGTGTTGAGATTCCAATGGGCTATGAGGTGCAGGTGCGGCCGCGCTCTGGCTTGGCGCTGAAACATGGGCTGACCCTGCCAAACACGCCCGGCACAATCGACAGCGACTATCGCGGTCCGTTGGGCGTTATTATTTTGAACACCGGCACCGAGCCGTTTCATGTCACCCACGGAATGCGCATCGCGCAATTGATTGTTGCGCCAGTTGTGCAAGGAAATTTTGTGGTCTCAGAAGAGCTTAGCAACACGAAGCGCGGCGAAGGCGGGTTCGGCTCGACCGGTGTCAGCTGATGGGTCTTGTTCTTGGGCTTGCGCTGACTTTGTGGTTGATCGGAGCAGTGGTTAAGGCGCCCACTGGCGCGCGTTGGGGCATGATCGCTGTACTTTATGCGGGCGTTTTGCTCATCCAACTGGCCTTGCCAGCAGGGCATCAATTGCGGGTGGCAACCGGTGACAGTCTTGCTTTGTGGGTGATGATCGGCGTGGTCGTGAGTTTTGTACTGGCTTATCGTAAGGTATTGGTACGTTTGCGAAAACATGCACAGGAACCTGAGACTATGGTAGCCGAAAGCCCGTTCAATGACACCGAACTTAACCGCTATGCGCGCCATATCGTATTGCGGGAAATGGGCGGTTTGGGGCAGAAAAAACTGAAAGATGCCAAGGTGTTGGTGATTGGCGCCGGGGGGTTAGGATCGCCCGCGTTACTGTATCTTGCGGCGGCGGGTGTTGGCACAATTGGTGTTGTCGATGACGATGAGGTCGACAATTCGAACCTGCAACGTCAGGTGATCCATCGTGACGACGCAATTGGAACCCCCAAAGTGTTTTCCGCTGAGGCCGCTATGATGGCACAAAATCCTTTCATTTCGGTTAAGCCCTATCATCGGCGCCTGAACGTCGAAGACGCCTCCGAGTTGATCTCTGAATACGATCTGGTACTGGACGGAACCGACAACTTCGACACCCGATATCTGGTCAATCAGGTCTGTGTCGAGCTGGGAAAACCGCTGATTTCAGGCGCGCTGTCTCAGTGGGAAGGGCAGCTGAGCGTGTTTGACCCGACCAATGGAACGCCTTGTTACCAATGTATTTTTCCTGAGGCGCCAGCGGATGGTCTGGCGCCAAGCTGTTCTGAGGCCGGGGTAATTGGGCCGTTGCCCGGCGTGGTTGGCACGATGATGGCGGTTGAGGCAATTAAGGTTATCACAGGGGCAGGAGCGGCGTTGCGTGGCGAGATGATGATCTATGATGCGCTGTGGGGCGAAACCCGTAAAATCGCCATGAAACCCCGCGCAGACTGCCCGGTATGTGGCTCAAAGAAAGCTGGAAAACCGACATCGGTATAACGTCGGTATTCCGGCAGTATTACGTCGGTGTGGTTTTGCGCTCAGAGCACCTTTGCCAGATCAGCAATCAGGTCGTCGGCGTCTTCTAACCCCACCGACAATCGGAAGATACCGTCACCCGCATAAGCGCGGTAATCGTCAAGCTGCGCTCCGGTCAATCGGAATGACGTATCCATCAGCGCGTCTGTTCCCATCCAGAAAATCAGGCTGCGGTGATGGCCCAGCGACACCGCATAATGGATGGTCTCTAATCGTTCGATCATGACTTGTGCCATCGCCTCGCCCTGTTGCGCGTTGCCTACCTGAAACGAAACCATGCCTGACGTATTGGTCATCTGCGCCTGGGCCAGCGCGTGTTGCGGGTGGCTGGGCAGACCGGGGTAAATCACCTGGGTCACAGAGGATTGTGTTTCCAGCCACTGTGCGACTGCCATCGCGCCAGTTTCGTGGGCTTTCATGCGCAGCGGTAATGTCGACATCCCGCGCGAAATTAGCCACGCGTTGAATGGTGACATGATGCCGCCATGATGGATCGACGCTTCGCCGCGCATTTGGCTGATCAGCTCTTTGCGCCCCGCCACTGCGCCACCAACGGCGTCGCCATGCCCGCCCAAATATTTGGTTGCGGAATGCAGGATCAGGTCTACCCCCAACGCGGTGCAATTCTGCCCGAGTGGCGAGGCGAAAGTGGCGTCACATGACAGAATCGCATTCGCGTCGCGGGCAATTTTCGAGATCGCCGCAAGATCGGTCAGGCGCCCGATGGGGTTGACCGGGGTTTCGGCGTGGATCAGGCGGGTGTTGGGACGGATTGCAGCGGCAACGGCGGCGGGGTCTGAAAAGTTGACGGTGTCGACCGCAATGCCAAAGCGCGGTAGCGTATCGCGCGCCAGTTCAGCGACCCCGGCATATGACACATCCGAGACAATGGCGTGATCGCCTGCAGACAAAAAGGTCAGAAATATCGCGCTGGCTGCGGCCATGCCCGAGGCGACACACAGGCAATCCTGAGTGCCTTCCAGTGCGGCGATCTTTTGTTCCAGCATTTGGACGGTGGGGTTGCCCCAGCGCGCATAAAGAAAGGCACCGTTGTCTTCCAGATCATGGGCTGAAAACCCGGATACCTGATCGGTGACAAATGTTGACGACATATGCAACGGCGGTGCCGAAGCGCCAGTGGCCGGATCAGGGCTTTCGCCTGCGTGAATAGCGGTGGTCATTACGCCCTTTGGGCTGTTGCGAAATGTCATATCAAGCTCCCGGTTGAATAACCTGAGCGTGGGGGCGCAGCTTTGTGATTGCAAGTCCGATTGCGACCCGCGCGTGTCGTGCTTAGGGTGGCGTCAAAGGAGACCAGCCCCATGACCAACCCGTTGCTGTCCGACTGGACCACGCCGTTTCAGATTGCCCCGTTTGACACCATTGCCGACACCGATTTTGTCCCGGCTTTTGAGCAGGCATTGACCGAACACAAGGCCGAGATTGAGATTGTCGCAGGGTCCGCAGAAGCGCCGACATTTGCCAATACAATCGAAGCGTTAGAGGCCGCAGGTGGTGCGTTGGACAAGGTTTTGTCGGTGTTTTTTACTGTGACAGGTGCCGACAGCTCTGAGGCGCGCGAGGCGTTGCAGCGTGAATTTTCCCCCAAGCTGGCACAGCACAGCGCCGAAATTGCGTCAAACAAGGCGCTGTTTGCTCGGGTGGCAGCCGTTTGGGACGCGCGGGATGGCTTGGATTTGACTGACGAACAGCAGCGTGTGCTGATGCTGACACATCGCGGATTTGTGCGCGGTGGTGCGGCGCTCGAAGGGGACAAAGACGCCCGCATGCAGCAGATCAAGGCGCGGTTGGCGGTGTTGGGTACCGAGTTTACACAAAATCTGTTAGCAGATGAGCGTGATTGGTTCATGAAACTGTCCGAAGAGGATCTGGACGGGTTGCCCGGATTTGTCGTTGATGCGGCCCGGGCGGCAGGTGTCGAAAAAGAAGCTGATGGCCCGGTGGTTACACTGTCCAGATCGCTGATCGTGCCGTTCCTGCAGTTTTCACCGCGACGTGATCTGCGCGAGGTTGCGTTCAGGGCCTGGGTGGCACGTGGCGAAAATGGTGGTGATACGGATAACCGTGCCATTGCGGCTGAAATACTGGCGTTGAGAGAAGAGCGGGCTCAGCTGTTGGGCTATGCGACATTTGCCAATTACAAGCTTGAAACCGAAATGGCGAAAACACCCGATGCGGTCCGGGATTTGCTGATGGCGGTCTGGACCCCGGCAAAAGCACGTGCGCAGGCGGATGCGGCGATCTTGACGGATATGATGCAGGTTGACGGCGTAAATGGACCGCTGGAACCGTGGGACTGGCGCTATTACGCGGAAAAGCGGCGCAAGGCGGATCATGATCTGGACGAGGCGACGCTGAAGCCCTATCTGCAACTGGACCGGATGATTGAGGCGTCGTTTGCCTGTGCGACACGGTTGTTCGGGTTGGCGTTTGAACCGCTGGATGTGCCGCTCTACCACCCCGATTGTCGCGCGTGGGAGGTCACACGCAATGGCAAACATGTGGCGGTGTTCATCGGGGATTATTTTGCGCGCGGGTCTAAACGCTCGGGCGCGTGGTGTTCTGCGATGCGAGGGCAGGCGAAAATGCCGGAACAGCAAGCACCGGTTGTGATCAATGTGTGCAATTTTGCAAAGGGTGATCCGTCGCTGCTCAGCTATGACGACGCGCGGACCTTGTTTCACGAATTCGGCCACGCCTTGCACCAGATGTTGTCGAATGTGACCTATGAGAGCATTTCGGGCACATCGGTTGCGCGAGATTTTGTCGAATTGCCCAGCCAGCTTTATGAACACTGGCTTGAAGTGCCTGAAGTGTTGCAGGAATTTGCCACCCATGCCGAGACCGGCGAAGCGATGCCGCCTGAGATGCTGGAAAAGGTGTTGGGTGCCGCGAATTTTGATCAGGGATTTCAGACGGTTGAATATGTCGCCTCGGCGCTGGTCGATCTGGCGTTCCATGATGGCGCAGCACCACAAGACCCTATGGCCCGACAAGCCGAGGTATTGGCCGATCTGGACATGCCACGTGCCATCACGATGCGCCACGCCACTCCGCATTTCGCGCATGTCTTTGCCGGGGACGGGTATTCCAGCGGATATTACAGCTATATGTGGTCCGAAGTGATGGATGCCGATGCCTTTGCCGCCTTTGAAGAAGCCGGCAGCGCGTTTGACCCGGCAACGGCTGAGGCCTTGGAGGCGCATATCCTGTCAACTGGCGGGTCAGTGGAAGCCGAACAGCTTTACACCCGGTTTCGGGGGCGACTGCCGGGGGTTGAGGCATTGCTCAAAGGGCGCGGCTTGATGGCTTGACCAGGGGGGTGTCTGAAACCTGGGAAACAGGCTCAGCGCAGCTGAGCCACGCCCAACGCTTTTGGGGCGCAGCTTGCTGTGTTCTGAAAGCGGCGGGAGCCGCCCGTCAGTTTAGATTGTCTGGTCGTAGTCGCCAACACCGGGTTCCGTGCGGATGCCCTTGTTCAGCTCGTCAAAGATGGCGTGCAGTTCCGCTTCGCTTTCCGCGCTTTCGCACACGACAACAAGGTTAGGTGTGTTGGACGATGCCCGCACCAGACCCCAGCTGCCGTTTTCCAGAATGACGCGCGCGCCATTGACGGTCACGATTTCCTTGATCGGCTGACCTGCAAAAGTCTCACCAGCTTCATGCTTGGCCACAAGTTTTGCAACCAGCCGTTCCAGAATATCGTATTTCTCGGTATCAGAGGCATAGGGCGACATCGTTGGGGTCGACCATGTTTTCGGCAGCGCCTTGCGCAGGTCCGACATGGACTTGTCCGGGTTGCGGTCCATCAGTTTGCAGATTTCCACGGCAACACGCATGCCACAGTCGTATCCGCGCCCGATTGGTTCTGCCAGAAAGTAGTGTCCTGACTTCTCGAAACCAGCCAAAGCGTTGATTTCTTTTACCCGGCGTTTCATGTGGCTGTGCCCGGTTTTCCAGTAGTCCACAGTGACACCCGCCGCCTTAAGCTCGGGGTCAGCGGCGTAGAGGCCGGTTGATTTCACGTCCGCCACAAAGGTTGGGTTCGGATAGATTTTGCACAGGTCGCGGGCCATGATCACGCCAACCTTGTCTGCAAAAATCTCTTCGCCCTCGTCGTCGACCACACCGCACCGGTCGCCGTCGCCATCAAAACCCAGCGCCAGATCAGCGCCGGATGCTTTGACCGAGTCTGACATGTCGTGCAGCATCAGCATGTCTTCGGGGTTCGGATTGTAGTTGGGGAACGTGTAGTCCAGTTCGTTGTGACTTGGCACCACTTCGACGCCCATACGTTCGAAAATCTCAGGAGCAAATGCGGACGCGGTGCCATTGCCGGTTGCGCAGACGACTTTGAGCGGGCGGGACACTTTGAAATCACCCACCAGATCGTCGATATAGGCCTCTTTCACACCCGAAACCATTTCGCAGGCGCCACCAGGGGCGGCGTCAAAATCGCCGTTCAGCACGATGTCGCGCAGCTCTGCCATTTCGTCCGGGCCGTGTGTCAGTGGGCGTTCAAAACCCATTTTCACGCCAGTCCAGCCGTTAGGGTTGTGGCTGGCTGTGACCATTGCGACGGCCGGAACATCCAGATGAAACTGAGCGAAATAGGCCATGGGCGACACGGCCGGGCCAATATCTTTGACCCGGATACCTGCCTGCATCAGACCGATAATCAGCGCGTGTTTAATGGCCACGGAATAGTCGCGGTAATCGTTGCCCACTGCGATCACAGGCTCAATTCCACGTCGTTGGATTTGCGTGCCCAGACCAAAGCCAAGCGCGGTCATGCCGGGCAGGTTGATCTCTTCCGGGAATTTCCAGCGGGCGTCATATTCGCGAAACCCGGTTGGCTTGATCATTGGATCGCGCAGGAATTCCCAGGTGTTGGGTGTCACGTCATGAATAGGGCGTGTCATGTTCAAACTCAGTTGCTTTGTGGTTTAAATGGATAAGGGATTTGCCTTGGCAACATGATCAAACGCCATCAACGTTTCAATCAGTTTGGGCATATCGTGCAGATGCATCATGTTGGGGCCATCGGAAGGGGAGTTATCCGGGTCTTGATGGGTTTCGATGAACACGGCAGCGATGCCAAGCGAAATTGCTGCGCGCGCCATAACCGGAGCGAATTCGCGTTGCCCACCAGAGCTGCCGCCCTGACCGCCGGGTTGCTGAACAGAGTGCGTTGCGTCCATCACAACAGGATATCCGGTCTGGGCCATACGCGGCAGGGACCGCATATCTGCGACCAGCGTGTTATAGCCAAACGACGTGCCGCGTTCGGTCAACAGGATGCGTGAATTGCCAGTGCTTTCGACCTTGGCCACGACGTTGTCCATATCCCAGGGGGCCAGAAACTGACCCTTTTTGATATTGATCGCCGCGCCGGTTTCACCTGCGGCCAGCAACAGGTCTGTTTGACGGCACAGGAAGGCGGGGATTTGCAGGATGTCCACGGCATCTGCGGCGGGCGCGCATTGTGCCTCGGTGTGAATATCCGTCAGAACCGGTACGCCAATCGCCTTGCCGACATCGGACAAGACTTTCAACCCACCGTCCAGACCCAACCCACGTTTGCCGGAAACAGAGGTGCGGTTGGCCTTGTCATAACTTGCCTTGAACACATATTGTGCCCCGGCTGCGTCGCAGGCTTCTTTCATTTTGCCCGCGATCATTTGCGCGTGGTCCGCGCTTTCCAGCTGGCAGGGGCCGGCAATGACGGTCAGGGGACAATCATTGCCAACGGTCAATCCGGCGATTTCGACATGCTTCATTTACGAGGACACCTGTTCTCTGAGAATTGATGCTGTGAGTGAGATCATCAGGTAGATGCCCGAGAAAATAAGGAAGGCCAGGACAGTGTTTTCGAAACTGCGCGGATATGAGGGATCCTGACTGGCGACCGGTTCTACGGACGTCGTCAGATAACGCACCTGACGGCTGGCTTCGAGCTCGGTCTGTTTGAGCGTTTGCAGCGCTGATTGCATCAAAAGGTCAGCGGTTGCCAGATCAGCTTGCGCCATTTGGATTTGCGCGGTTTTCTGAGCCAGAGATGAGCCGCCGCTTGTGGCTTCGGTCATTTTCTTTTGCAGGCGCAAAAGCAGTGCCTGGAGGCGTCTGACGTCGCCACGCACACCTTCGACGCGCGCCTTGTTGGGACGGGCATTGTCTTCGAGCGCGGCAAGTTGCAGCTCTTTTTCCTGAAGCTGGACTTCTACATTTGAAACTTGTTGGCGCAGCGACATGATCAAGCCTTCGGGATCGAGTACCGAATTTTCCTGAAGTTTGACCAGAGCTTCCTGTGCCTCGCGGCGTTCGCCCTTGGCCTTGTCCAGACTTGTGCCCGCATCGCGCACCTGATCCTCGCGTTTGCGTTGAGACAGGTCATCAACACGCGTTTCTGCATAGCCGATCAGAGCCTCGGAAAACCGGGCCGAAACCGCAGGATCCGGGGTCGAAACCTCCATGCGCACAACGCCTTCGGTCGGGTCGTAGCCAATCTTCACGTATTTTTTGTAGAGCTTATAGGCCTTCTCATGCGACGCCTCTGCGGGGAGGCGCTGAATAGGGTCGATAAAATCCTGAGAGAATACGTCTTTAAAACCTTCGTCTTCGTCCAGCCGCACCATGGCGTCCTTGGAGGCAAGATAGCTTTGGGTTGCGATACTGTCCTGATTGGTCGCGAATTGTGTCCCTGACAACAGCGAGCCAAGCCCGGAGCCGCCTGCGTTGTCAGCCTGCAGGATCAGGAATTCAGACTTGGTTGAATACATCGGTGTTGCCACCGAATAGAAATACCAGGCCGCAAACATCGTTGGCAGAAAGACAAATGCCGACAAACGTCCCAGCATAAGTAAAAGACGGCGACGACGGCGACGCGCGATGTCTTTTTGAATTTCGCCAATCTCGACCGCACGCATTTCGGCGGGAGAACGGGTTTCGGTTGACGGAAGCTGGTTCTTGTCCACCGGCGTGGTCTGGGGCAGCTGGACCCGGTTTTCTGCAACCTTCGCCGGGATGTTGTCAGTTTCCTTTTGCACCAGTTCAAGCATGTTTGTGCGTTGAAACGGATCAATTCCAGCCGAGCGCAACAGGCGTATGGCGTCGTAATCTGATGTCGCGGCCAGCCCGTTTTTCTGAGCCATACGGCGCGCCATGCGCAATTGGCGCCCGGTCAGACCTTCGCGCTTGATATCATCGATTTCCTGTTCCGCAGACTTGGCCTGACCCGGAGCAGGGGGTTTGCCGGTGGCCTTGTCGCGCGCAGGTGGCTGAGGAATGTCGCTGGTCGGTCGGGCGGCGGCGGACGTGGACCGTGTTGGGGTCACGCTTGCCCCGGCCGCAGACGCGGTTGTGCCATCGGCGATCGTTTCCGAAGGGACAGAACGACGTATGCGAAACTTTTTAGCCTTGGGTTTGGTAGTCATAGAGCTGCTTTGCCTCTTCCAAGGTGTCGAAAATATACAACTGACCGTTCAGCAATACTGCAGCCGAACGAGCGAACTTTTCCAGCGTTTGCGGCTGGTGCGACACGATAATGATGGTGGTGGTGCGCAGGCGTTCCTTAAGAACTTCGCCAGCGCGTTTGTTAAAGTCGACATCGGTGGACGAGGGCATGCCTTCGTCAATCAGGTACATGTCGAAATCAAGCGCGAGCAACAGCGAAAATGTGAAACGCGCCCGCATGCCGGACGAGTAGGTGCCCAACGGTTGATCGAAATATTCACCCAGACCACATAGCCAGCGACAGAACGCTTCGACATAGTCCGGATCAAGGCCATATAGCCGCGCGATGTAGCGGCTGTTTTCAACAGCGGTGTGTTTGTTGACAACGCCACCCATAAAACCCAGCGGAAACGAGATACGGCAATCGCGCCGAATGACGCCTTCGTCCGGTTTTTCGAGACCGGCCATCATGTTGATCAAGGTGGTTTTGCCGGTGCCGTTTGGGGCGAGCACACCAAGAGAACTTCCCAGTTCAACGCGGAACGACACGCGGTCAAGGATCACCTTGCGCTGACTTCCTGTCCAAAAGGACTTACTCACATTTTCGAACTCGAGCATGGAATGCTCCCGGGCTGCTCTGCCTTTAGCTTACACCAAATCCCTTAACGCTCTGTCGGCGTCTTTGGGATCAATATGTCGGATTGCGCATATGATTAGCAACTCTCTGAGGCAAGATTACGGCGAGAAACAAGAAAAACCGGCGCAAAGGCACCGGTTTTTCCGAATTTGTCATGTTTGATTCGCGTCAGAGGTTTTGTTTTTGAACGCGAAACACCTTACCGGCGATTATCGAAACCACAGCAGCCGAGAAGCTGAACAGGGCACCCATCTTGGCTGCGTCCTGAACCGGACCAGCATCAAACGCCACCGAGGCCACAAACAGAGACACGGTGAAGCCAATCGCGGCCACACATCCGATGACCACAAGGTCGATGATACGCATGCCTTGGGGGATACCCAGTTTGAGCGGCACAGCGGCGACCCAGCCAAAGAGCAGAATGCCAACCGGTTTGCCGATCAACAGCCCGGCAAGCACAAGCCACGTTGCGTCACCCATGGACGAAAACTGAACCCCGGCATTGAGCAGGCCAAAGAAGAACAGGATCATTTCGACCGGGCGTTTCAGCGCGTGCTCAACCACGTTGAGCAGGTCATGCAGGTGGGTTTCAGCTTCGGCAAACAAACCAAACGCACGGTCCGCATGGGGCAGGGTCGGCACGATGGGCAGAAGGCCCAGAGCCGGGTGCAGGCCCGAGCGCATAAAGCCATACCAGCTGAGACATGCGGCCACGAAATAGGGCGCAAAATGCAGTTTCTTACGCACCCATGTGGAATTTGGGCGCGCTTGATTGCCACGGTCCATGCGGCGCGGCAGCCAGTTGAAGAACACGTAAACTGCGATGGCTGCAAACAGCGACAGCAGCAGCCATTCGGGCCCCAGTTCGCCAGAAGGGTAGAAGATCGCGAGGATAATCAGGCCTGCCGCGTCATCTGCGATGGCCAGCAACAACAGGAAACGGACCGCCGGATGACCCGCTCCAAACACGATGCGACCCACAAGATAGGAAAACGCGATGTCGGTTGCTGTGGGAATGGCCCAGCCATTGGCCACAGCGCTATATGTGTCTGATCCCATGATCAGCGCCAGACCCAGATAGACGCCGATGGGGCCAAACATGCCGCCTGCGGTGGCAAACAGCGGTGTGGCCGCTTTTTTGCCGCGCAAAGACCCGTTTTTCAGAATGACGGCTTCCCAGACTTCCTTGGCTGCGATGGCAAAGAACAGGGCCATCAACAGGTCATTCACAAGATAATGCAATGTCAGGGTTCGGTGGCCATCATGCAAATGGCCGATCGGCGCATGATCCCAGATCACGAATTCAACGAAGTGATGGTAGCTTGAATAGTCGAAGTTGGCCCAGATAAGTGCCACAACTGCGCCAATTATCAGTAGCAGTGAGTATTCGTTGAGAAAGTTCCAGACGCGATACATGAAGCTCCACCCTTAATCCAGTTTGGATCGGTGATTAGCGGAATTCTCAGTCTCGGGCAACGGTTGGGTGACAGACGCGACAACAGGCGCGGAAAAAGTCAATTCCGCGCCTGTTTTGAACGCATGTTCAGGCGATGGCTTGCCAGACAACACCGGCGATCAGCGCACCCAGCATGGCATAGCCAAGATAGGCAAAGAACACTTTTGGTTTGACCAGCGCCCAGACCGCGATGGCCGCCGGGATACAGCTGACCCCGCCAGCCAGAACAAAGCTCATTGCGGCACCATTGGACATGCCCTGTTCCAAAAGCGCATCGACCAGAGGCACGGCAGCGTATCCGTTCAGATAGGCCGGTGCGCCCACCAATGCGCCCAAAATGATCGGCATCACGCCAGAACCACCCAGGAAACCAGCAATCCAGTCAGCCGGGACATAGTGGATCATCAGCGCTTCGAGCACATAGGCCAGTGCCAGCCATTTCAAAAGGAACAGCAGGTTTTCCATCGAGGTTTCACGAAACGTGTCTCGACGTTCTTTTTCGGTCCAGAATTTCCATACAGGTTTGTCGGAGAACGGTTTTTTGGTGCCACAACAGCCGCCGACCTGAGGCCGTTCGCGCAACGGTTCGGTGAAAACCGGCGTGGATTTCAGCAACATGGTGCCATAGCCGCCCATCAGGCCCAGACCAATGGCCGCCACGGCCTTGGCCACGGCAAAGTCAAATCCAAGCGTACCGGAGGTGATGGCAAACATCGCAGGGTCCATCAGCGGAGAGGCCAGCCAGAACGCCATCACCGCAGAGAGCGGCGCGCCCACAGCCAGCAGGGCGGCGATAAAGGGAATGACCTCGCAAGAGCAAAATGGGGAGAGACCGCCAATAAGCGCTGCAAATAGAATCATGCGCGTTTCGCGGCCCTGAAACGCCTTGGCAATCAGGTTTTCAGTGCCCGTCGCCTTGAGATAGCCGATGGCAAGCACCGCAAACAGGATAAACGGGCCGGTGTGCAGCAATGCGCCGCTGGCAAACTGGATGGTTGGCCAGAGCTGTTTCGTGTCCAGGATCGCGACCGCAACGAGAATCAGCACAAAGGCCAGCCAGGCCTTGTCGATACGGGCAAGGCGTGCGCCAAGCGGGGCGGGGGATTGGGTGGTATCAGCCATGATCGTGATCCTTGTTGGGGGTTGCGCTGTCGGCGCAACATTCCTGCAAAAGAAAGTGTGACAACTGGTGTACAGCGTCATAAGCCGCCGCGACGCAGATGATCGAGCGGCCCTGTTTTTCCTGAGTGACCAGCCCCGCCTGCGCGAGAATTTTCATATGATGGGTCAGGGTCGAGCCGGTCACGCCGGTGCGCTGGCCCAATTCGCCAATCGAGATGCCTTCGCCGCCTGCGCGCACAAGGCAGCGCAAAACGGAAAGGCGTTGTTCAGAACCAAGCGCTGCAAAAGTAGAGGCTGCAATTTCGAGCGAGATATCGGTGGGGTCACTGTGTTTCATATTTCTAGAAATATCGAAATAACTGAGTCGCGCAAGTGTTATTTCGATAATTGTCGAAATAAATGGTGGGGACTATATCCAAGACATGACATTGAGAGATGATATTCGGGCCTGTCGGCTTTGCGCGGACCGGTTTGCAGGCACTGCAACCGCGCATGTGCCGCGCCCGGTGGTGTGGTTTCGCCCAAACGCGCGCATTCTGATCGTAGGGCAGGCGCCGGGCGCGCGGGTGCACGAAAGCGGGCGCCCCTTTACCGATCCGTCGGGTGACCGCTTGCGCGACTGGATGGATGTGGACGAAGAAACGTTTTACAACCGCGACCGCGTTGCCATTGTACCCATGGCGTTCTGTTTTCCCGGCTACAACGCCAAGGGCAGCGATTTGCCGCCCCCGCCAATTTGCGCGCGTACGTGGCGTGACAGGGTGATGGCGGATCTGGGACAGGTTCCGCTGATCCTTATGATCGGTGGATACGCGCAAAAATGGCATCTGGGCACCAAAGCCGGTGTGACTGAGACCGTAGAGCGCTGGCGCGACCATGCGCCCGACATGATCCCCTTGCCTCATCCGTCGTGGCGCAATACGGCATGGATAAAGAAAAACCCGTGGTTTCAGGCTGATCTGTTGCCAGTCTTGCGGGCACGCATCAAGGAGGTGCTGAAATGACCGAAGTGACTCCGCTGGACCATGCGCATGCCGCGATGGAAGCGGCATCCGAAGATGACGGCGCGCGGCTGCGCTTTTTTGAACGCCTTGCTGATGCCGAGCTGTTTATGTTGCTAGACAAAGATATCGAAGGCGACAGCATTTCGCCCGAAGTGTTCGAAACCTCTGATGCGTCTTTTGTATTGGTGTTTGATACCGAGGAACGGTTGTCCAAATTCGTCAATCGCGTTGTGCCTTATGCGGCGCTTTCGGGCCGTGTGATTGCCGGAATGCTGGCGGGGCAGGGCATGGGATTGGCGCTGAACCCGGAAGTGGCGCCAAGTGCGATCCTGATCCCGCCCGAGGCGGTGGGGTGGTTGGCAGAGACGCTGACCCATGCGCCCGATGAGGTCGAGGCGCGCCCCGAAAGTTTCACCGCACCGATTGGATTGCCCGAAATTTTGCTGACCGCGTTGGACACAAAGCTGTCGACGGCGGTGGGATTGGCGAAATATGCCTATCTGGTTGGGGTTGCCTACGAAAACGGCGTGCGTTCGCATATGCTGGGCTTTGTGCAGGCAGTGCCGGAGGCGCAGTCGGCGCTGGCCAAAGCGGTGAACGAGGCGTTGACCTTTTCCGGGATCGAAGCGGCGGCGCTGGATGTTGGGTTTTTTGAGCCATCTGATCCGGTCGCGGCGCAGCTGGCGCGGGTTGGGTTGCGCTTTGACCTGCCTGAACCGCCCGAAATACCCGAATACAAGCCAATCCCGCCCGGCAGCGATCCGGATTCGCCGCCGAAGCTGAGATAGAGCGAGTCAGGCCGTTTCAGGAAACGGCCTAATAACCCGCCTTGCGGTCCACAAGGTAGAGAAAGTCTTCGCCCGCCTCGCCGCGCCGTACGTTTTCGGCAATCACCTGTGCGGAGGTTACGGGGCGGGTTTCCGAGGCGATATGTGGCGTGACCGTCACGCGGGGATGCGCCCAGAACGGGTGTTCGGGCGGCAGCGGTTCGATGCGGAACACATCCAGCGTGGCATGAGCGACGTGGCCGGTGTCCAATGCTGCCAACACCGCGTCATCGTCGATCAACGGCCCACGCCCGGGATTGATGATAAAGGCGCCGGTCGGCAAAAGCTTTAGGGTTTCGCCATTCAGCGTGTTTTCGGTGGCAGGTGTTGTGGGCAGCAGAAGCACTAGGATGTCAGCGCGTTCCAAAGCCGTTTTTAGCCCGTCCGAGCCATGCAGACACGTGATGCCGTCAATCTGCTTGGCGCTGCGGCTCCAACCGGTGACAGGAAACCCCAAGCCCGCGATGGCCCGTGCACAGGCAGTGCCCAATTCACCCAGACCCAGAACCGTCACGCGGCGATCCTGGGCGAGGGGGGGAATGTAAGGGTGCCATTGACCGTTTTGGTCTTTGATGTTGCGATCCATGCCCAGATGATGACGCAGGACGTGCCCGGTGACCCATTCGACCATGCCACGGGTCATACCGGGATCGACCATGCGGGCCAGCGGTTGGGTCAGAGTGGGATTGCCAACCACGTTTTCGACCCCGGCCCACAGGTTCAGCACCGCTTTGCAGCGGGTGAACGGTGTGAAATCCTGAACGTCGCTGTTGGGGGCATAAACGATGTAATCCACGGTGTCCGGGGCATGATAGGTGCGCAGATCAACCTTTAATCCCAGATCGGCAAACGCAGTGTGCAGGGGATGTTCGTATTTCTCCCAACGATCGGCCTGAGCAGCAAACAGAACATTGATCATGTCGCAAACACTCCTGACATATCGCTAAAGCCCTTGACCTCGATTGGATTCCCAAACGGATCGCGAAAAAACATCGTGCTTTGTTCGCCCGGTTTCCCGGCAAAACGCGTGAACGGCTCCAGTACAAATTCAACATTCAGGGATTGCAAACGATCCGCCAGCGCGCGCCAGTCGGACTGGGGCAGGATCACGCCAAGATGCGGCATGGGCACCATTTTGTCACCGACACAGCCGGTGGCAGATGTGGCGAATGTTTCGCCCAGATGCAGGGAAATCTGATGCCCGAAAAAGTTGAAATCCACCCAGGTTTCGGTGCTGCGCCCTTCGGTGCATCCCAGTATGCCGCCATAAAAGGCGCGCGCCTGATCAAGATCGCCGACATTATAGGCCAGATGAAAGATCGACATGGTGTATCCTTGCTTGCGGTTTGGATCAGTCAGGGCACAAAAACCGGTGCGGTGGCAAGGGGGGATGTTTGGCTTAGCGGGGGCGGTGCACATGCGCGCTTTGGACAAGGCCAAAGGCGATCATAAGAACCAGCATGGCAGAGCCGCCATAGCTGACCAATGGCAATGGCACACCCACCACCGGCGCCAGTCCCATGACCATCGACATGTTCACCGCAAAGAACAGGAAAAAGGCGCCGGCAATGCCAAGCGTCAGCAATGCGGAGTACCTGTCGCGATTGGCCAGCGCCGATGCGATGCAGAACAGGATGATGAGCGCATAGAGCGCCAAAAGCGAGATGGCCCCGATAAAGCCGAATTCCTCGGCCAGCGTGGTGAAGATAAAGTCGGTGTGCTTTTCCGGAAGGAAGTTCAGGCGCGATTGGGTGCCTTGCATAAAGCCGCGCCCGGTCCAGCCGCCGGACCCCAGCGCGATCTTGGACTGGGTGATGTGATACCCGGCGCCCAGCGGATCGGATGACGGATCAAGAAACGTGTCGATGCGGCGATACTGATAGTCTTTGAGCAACTGCCAGTCGGCTCCGCGGGATTGGAAAACAGCCGCCACCAGACCAACGGCAAGCCCGATCACAGCCGCGAAATAGGCCCAGTGTACCCCAGCCATGAACATCACCATCGCCCCGCCAACCAGCAAAAGGATCGACGTGCCAAGGTCAGGCTGGCGCAACACCATCGCGGTAGGCAGCAGGATCATCAAAACCGGCACCAGCACCCAGAACGGGCGGGATGTGCGTTTGGATGGCAACCAGTCGTAATATCCTGCAAGGGCCATCACCAGCGTGATTTTCATCAGCTCAGACGGTTGCAGACGCATGAAACCAAGGTCGATCCAGCGTTGTGCACCCATTCCGACGCTGCCCATCACTTCGACCAGAACAAGCAGGACAATTGTGACCAGATAGGCGGCACCGGACACGGATCGCCAGAACCAGATCGGGACCATGGCGACAAACAGCATCAACGCCAGCCCAAGCCCATAACGTTTCATCTGGGGCTCGGCCCACGGAGAAAACGATCCGCCCGCCACGGAATAGAGCATCAGAAAGCCCACACAGGTCACGGCCGTCAAAAGCAGCACCAGCGGCCAGTTCAGATACAGCACCTTGCGCAGGCCTGCCGGGACATATTTGACGGTATACTCTAGATAACTCATGCGCGGTCTCGCGTTGAGATATCACGTTCGGGAACCAGACGGTCCAGCTCTTCCTGTTGCGTGCGGATGCGGCCGCGATCCTTGGACGGATAGGCCGACAGGGGTGGTGTGCCGCCATAAAGCGCCTGAAGCGTGATGTCGCGCGCGATGGGGGCCGCCGCCGTTGAGCCGCCGCCGCCATGTTCGACCACCACGGCCACCGCAATACGCGGATTGTCGTAGGGGGCGAAATTCACGAACAGGGCGTGGTCACGGCGATCCCATGGCAGGTCGCTGTTGCGGGTCACGCCACGTGCACGCTCTGCTGTGGTGATGTTGCGCACCTGACTGGTTCCGGTTTTGCCGGCCAGCCGATACTGGTCTTCGATGATGCGGCTGCGATAGGCGGTCCCGCGCCGGTTGTTGGACACGGCATACATGCCCCGGCGGACCTGCCTGAGATGGTTTTCGTTGATGTCCAGCGCGGCTGGGTCGATGATTGTCTGGTCGATCCCATTGACGGACTTGACCAGTCGCGGCTCAATCTGAAGCCCTGAGGCGAGGCGCGCGGTCATCACCGCCAGTTGCAGCGGTGAGGCCAGCACAAAACCCTGACCGATCGACGCGTTTACCGTATCGCCAACCACCCATGTTTCGCCGCGCACGCTTTGTTTCCAGTTGCGGGTTGGGCTTAACCCGCGCGCCACACCGGACAATGGCAGATCATACCGGACGCCAAGCCCAAGCTTGGCCGCCATCGCAGACATGCGGTCGATGCCCACCTCAAGCGCGAGTTCATAGAAATAGACGTCGCAGCTTTCGCGCAGGGCTTGTGACAGACCAACATGCCCATGACCGGCGCGTTTCCAACAGTGGAACCGGCGATTGGAGACTTCGAGATGGCCGGGGCACCAGACCGTGTCTTCGGGTGTAACGAGGCCAGCTTCAAGGGCGGCCAGTGCTGTCACCATCTTATAGGTTGACCCGGGGGGATAGGTGCCCTGAACGGACTTGGCCGCAAGGGGGCGATGGTCGTTTTCGGTCAGATTCCGGTAGCCAGCCACGGAAATGCCCTGCACAAACAGGTTCGGATCAAAGGTCGGCGCAGAAGCCACCGCCAGCAGATCGCCATTCTGACAATCAATCACCACCGCCGAGGCGCTTTCCTCGCCCAGTCGGGCTTGGGTGTAAGATTGCAATTGCTGGTCGACGGTCAGCTGAACATCGTCGCCTTGCTGGCCTTCGCGTCGGTCCAGTTCACGCATGACGCGCCCAACTGCGTTGACCTCGACCCGTTTGGTGCCTGCTTTGCCGCGCAAATTGTCTTCCAGGCGGCCTTCCAGCCCAACTTTGCCAATCTGAAAGCGGGGGATGCGCAAGAGCTGATCCGGGTTATTGATCTTAGTAAGGTCGTAATCCGAGATCGGACCGACATAGCCCACCACATGGGCAAAATCACCTCTGAGCGGATAATAGCGCGACAGCCCAACCTCGGGTGTGATGCCGGGCAGGGCGGGGGCGTTGACGGCGACGCGGCTCATTTCCTCCCAGGTGACACGATCAGCAATTGTGACCGGCAAAAACGGCGGTGACCTGCGCATCTCTGTGATCGCGCGATCAAGGTCATCCGGGTCGAGTTCGACAAGTGAGGCGAGCTTTTCGATCACCTTGTCCACATCGCCTGCATCCTCGCGCACCATAATGATGCGATAAGACGGTTCATTGCGGGCCAGAATGATGCCGTTGCGGTCAAAAACTTCACCGCGTGCGGGGGGGATCAGGCGAATATTGATGCGGTTTTCTTCGGCCAAAAGCCGGAACTGATCTGCCTGTTCCACCTGAAGAAACCGCATGCGCAGCCCCAAAGCGCCAACAAACGCAACCTGTGCGCCGCCCAGTAACAGGGCGCGGCGATTAAGGCGGGTGTGGCTTTCGCCAACTTCTGCCGGGGATTTTCTCATGTGGCGACCCCCATTCCGTTATCGCGCACCGTTGTACGACGCACGCCAAGCAAGACAGAGGACAGAAATACAACAAACGGGTAGGCGATCACATTCATGATCAGTTGCATCAGGGTCAGACCCAACGAGGCGCGTTCAATCAGAAACACGGTCAACCCAAGACGGTAGGCCAGTGTGACGGCAATCATGACAGCCGCCGCGATGGCCCATTCCGTGAGAAACGTGGCCGAGCGCAAAGACTGGGCGCGGCGGTGTTGCACCTCGACGGCGATGACCATCACCGCAGCCATCAAACCCGGCGGGCGCAGCAGCAGCAAATCCGCCAGCAGAAAGATCAGCGCCACCAGCACGGGGGGGGTGTATTTGGGTTGGCGCACGGCCCAGGCCACGGTCAGAACCACCAGCAGATCAGGCCCGGCCCAGCGGCGCGGCGTGGTTTCAAGGGGCAGCAGCTGAAGAAACAGCAGCGCCAGACACAGCGCGGCAAAGGTGAGCCGCATGACCCATTTGTGAGACAGAACAGCGCTAGCCATCGCTGGCCTCGGCGGCATCTGCCGATTGTTCAGGGGAAATAACAGTGCCCGGCGTGGTGACGTTTTCCTGACCGTGATGACGCAGGACACGCAGATATTCGAGCCGTTCATAATCTGCCGCCAGACGCACACGCAGCCGCCCGCCGGGATCGGTTGCGACTTGTCCGATCAACAGACCGCCGGGGAAAACGCCGCCATCCCCGGATGTCACAACTCGGTCGCCCGGGCGCACGAGATCCGGGTTTTCTAGGAAATCGACATGCGGGGCGACGGAATTGTCACCGATAATCAGCGCAGTCTGACCAGAGGGCTGAATTTGCGCCGGAATGCGCGACGAGCTGTCGGTGAGCAGGATCACGCGCGCCGTGGTTTGGCCTACGCCTGAAATCCGCCCCACAAGGCCAATGCCATCCATCGTCGCCCAACCATCCACAACGCCGTCGCGCGCGCCGATGTTCAGCAACACGGATTGGCGAAACGGAGAGCCGCTGTCGGCCAGTACAACACCCGTTACATAGGTCAGGCGCGGATCAAGGCGCACATTGTTCAGATCCAACAGCCGCGCATTTTCCTGCTCAAGCTGCAGAGCCGCTTCCTTCCATGCCTTCATTTGTTGAAGTTCACGACGAAGCTCTTGGTTTTGTTCGACAATCCGGTTGTAGCTTTGGAAATCCCTAAGCAGGTTAACGGTGGCTGTGACAGGCGCCATTGCCCAGTCAAAGCTGGGCACAACGCGGTCTGTAACCTGTGCGCGGAACCGTTCCACCCGGGGGCTGTCGATGCGCCAGACCAGAAATACCGCAAGCAGACACAGCACAATTACCCCTACAAACAAACGTTTGAGGGGCGCTGCATAGTCTTCGCCTTGGTTGCGGTCTTTGGCCAACCTGCCTCCGGGGTTTTGAAGGACGTGTTAGATGTAGCACGCGGGGCCGTCTGATCCAAACGGCCCGGCTGGGGCGTCAGCTGTCGTAATCGATGGCGTGACGCAGTTGTTTTTCGTATTCCAGCGCCTTGCCGGTGCCCATGGCCACACAGTTCAGGCTTTCATCCGCGATTGACACGGCCAGCCCGGTCTGTTCGCGCAGCGCCAGATCAAGATCGCCAAGCAACGCGCCGCCGCCGGTCAGCATCACACCCCGGTCCACGATATCTGCGGCCAGATCGGGGGGGGTGGCTTCCAGCGCGGTCATGACAGCTTCGCAAATCTGCTGCACAGGTTCGGCCAGTGCCTCGGCGACCTGCGCCTGACTGATCTCGGTTTCTTTGGGCACGCCATTCAGCAGATCGCGCCCGCGGATTTGCATCGACTGGCCACGGCCATCGTCGGGCATGCGCGCGGTGCCGATAGATGTCTTGATCCGTTCCGCCGTGCTCTCTCCGACCAGCAGGTTTTGCTGGCGGCGCAGATAGTTGATGATGGCCTCGTCCATGCGGTCGCCCCCGACACGGACCGAACGGGCGTACACGATGTCACCAAGGGACAGAACCGCCACTTCGGTGGTTCCGCCGCCGATATCGACAACCATGTTGCCGGTGGGGTCGGTGATTGGCATGCCGGCACCAATAGCCGCAGCAATGGGTTCCGCGATCAATCCGGCACGTCGCGCGCCAGCCGACAGAACCGATTGGCGAATCGCGCGTTTTTCAACAGGCGTGGCACCGTGGGGCACACAGACGATGATCTTGGGCTTGGAAAAGGTCGAGCGTTTATGCACTTTGCGGATGAAGTGTTTGATCATCTCTTCGGCGGTGTCAAAATCCGCAATCACACCGTCGCGCATCGGGCGAATGGCCTCAATAGACCCGGGCGTGCGGCCCAGCATCAGTTTCGCATCTTCGCCCACGGCCAGCACCTTTTTGATGCCATCCTTGACGTGATACGCGACCACTGATGGTTCGCTGAGGATGATGCCTTTGCCTTTGACGTAGACCAGCGTGTTCGCTGTCCCAAGGTCGATGGCCATGTCAGACGAGAACAAGCCGCCCAGATTTCCCAGCATGTGTCTTCCATTCCCCAGAAATTCAAATAGGACCCGCGACTCTGCCGGAAACGGGCCGACCTTCTTATATGGAGTGCTTTGGGTTTGTGAAAGACCCTCAAAAGCCCAAATGCGCATGAATCCGCCATGAATTGAGAGCCGGCCTTATCTGTGGCACGATCGCTTGCATTCCGGGCGAAAAAACGGCCATGTGCAGGGCAGCAAAAAGGGCGCGAACATGTTGAGCTACCAGCATATTTACCATGCGGGCAATCTGGCGGATGTGCAGAAACATGCGCTGTTGTGCCGGATGCTGGCGTATATGGGGCAAAAGCCCAAACCGATCAGTTATCTTGAGACACATGCCGGGCGCGGGCTTTATGAATTGCAGTCCGCTGAGGCCCTGAAGACTGGCGAGGCCGCAGCGGGTATCGGTGTCGCTGAACAGTGGTTTGATGAAAAACACCCCTATTCACAAGCACTTGCCAACGTTCGGGCACGCCATGGTGCAGGCGTGTATCCGGGATCGCCGGGCTTGGCGGCGGCTTTGCAGCGTGAGGGGGACAAGATGCATCTGGCGGAACTGCACCCGCAAGAAAACGCCGCCCTGGTGCAAGCGATGCGCGGCAGTGGCGCCAAAGTGCATCGTATGGATGGGTTCGAAATGGCCATGGGCGTGTGCCCTCCTACGCCGCGAAGGGGGCTGATTCTGATCGACCCGAGTTATGAAATAAAAAGCGATTACAACACGATACCGAGCTTCATCGCGCAGTTGAATCGCAAATGGAATGTGGGCGTGATCGCGTTGTGGTATCCAATTTTGGTGGATGGCGCTCACAAAGACATGCTGGCCGCGCTTGAGGCGCAGGACTTGCCCAAAGTGCTGCGACATGAAGTCAGATTTCCGCCTGTGCGCGCTGGGCACCGTATGGTGGGGTCGGGGATGTACATTGTGAACGCGCCATTTGGCCTGGAAGATGAAGCCAAGTGGCTTAGCGGGCTTTTTTCAGCGATGAAATAAAGCAAGCCGCCGGATAACTCCGGCGGCTCAATTTCGCACGCGACGTTTTAACCACCTTGGTTTCGTTGCAAGCTTTCAAGCACTTGGTCGATCCCAAAGCTGGCGGCTTTGGCACGGGGTGGATAGCTTACAAATGTTTCCAAGAATTTTGCGACATAGGCTTGCGCCGGCACCAACAGAAACAGCCGCTCAAAGCGAAACTGTGCATAGGCTGGTGCTTCGTGCTGGGCGCGCTCAAACGGATCACTGTACAAATCAATGATCTTGGGGAGACGCAGTTGGACAAACGGTTCCTGCCAGACGTCAAAACCATGCGCCCGCTGCTCGGCAAAGACTACCTTCCAACGGTTGTAGCGCATATTCACCAGATCGCCGCCGTCCGAGAAATAGAAAAACTCTCTGCGTGGACCTTCTTCGGTTTCCCCTTTGAAATATGGCATGAAATCATACCCATCCAAATGAACCGGCTCGTTGGCTTCGCCAAATGGAGCTTCGGTCAGCATGCGTTCTTTCATATCAGTATCGCCCAAAGCAGACATGAATGTGGGGAACCAATCAAGGTGGCTGATGATCTGGCTTGATCTGCGTCCGGGTTCAATCACGCCGGGCCATTTGATCATCATTGGAACACGATAGCCGCCTTCCCAGTTGTCGTTCTTTTCGCCTTTGAACGGGGTTGTCCCGCCGTCCGGCCAGCTAAACACTTCGGCCCCGTTGTCGGTGGAATACATAACAACGGTATTATCGGCGATGCCCAGTTCGTCCAGTTTGTCCAGAAGTTCACCGACCATGCCATCATGTTCCACCATCCCGTCCGGGTAAACGCCCAGTCCGGTGACACCCTGACTTTCGGGTTTGAGGTGTGTATTGATGTGCATCCGGGTGGAATTGTACCACAGAAAGAAAGGTTTATCCTGTTCGGTCGCACGATCCATAAAGTCGAGCGCGCCTGCGGTGACTTCTTCGTCAATGGTTTCCATACGCTTTTTGGTCAAAGGTCCGGTGTCTTCAACGGACCCGTCCACGTTGGATTTGATGACACCACGCGGGCCGAAATTTTCCCGGAATTCAGGGTCCTTGGGGTAGTCGACGTTTTCCGGCTCTTCTTCGGCATTAAGGTGGTACAGGTTGCCAAAAAATTCGTCAAAACCGTGGTTGGTCGGCAGGTGTTCGTCCCTGTCGCCAAGGTGGTTTTTGCCATACTGGCCGGTCATGTACCCTTTGGACTTCATGTACTCAGCAATTGTCGGGTCTTTCTCCGACATGCCTTCTTTGGCGCCCGGCAGACCTACTTTGAGCAAACCTGTGCGGAACCCTGACTGCCCGGTGACAAAAGATGCGCGCCCGGCTGTACAGGATTGTTCGCCGTAGCCGTGGGTAAATAAAATGCCTTCGTCAGCGATGCGATCAATATTGGGGGTCTCGTATCCCATCATGCCCTGGTTGTAGGCGCTGACATTCCAATACCCGATGTCATCGCCCCAGATCACAAGGACGTTGGGTTGATCGCTTGCGGTTGCTTGCATGGCAAGTGTGGTGCCAGTGGCAAACGCAGTCGCAAAAATAGCCCTGCGGACAAGGTGTCTCATCTGATTTCCTCCCAATAAAATGTTGCTTATGGAAACCAATGTGCCAGATTCATGTTTTTTCGGCAAGAAATGTGATCACTGCCAAGACACGTTTTAGTTGTATCCACGAACAGGCACGTACAAAAAAGCCGCCCCGAGGGGCGACCTTAATGTTGTTAATTTTCGGTGTCTATCAGGCCATATCCTTGTAGGAAATTTCCCGTGCATCCGCGCCTTCGCCCATTTTGGTGCGACGCACCAGCAGGCGGTTGAGCGCGTGGATATAGGCTTTGGCTGAGGCCACAACCGTGTCGGTGTTGGCCGATTCCCCGGTGGCGATGTTGCCATCTTCCTCAAGGCGCACAGATACGGTGGCCTGGGCATCAGTGCCTTCGGTCACCGCCTGCACCTGATACAGCGACAGGCGCGCGGTATTGGGATGCAACTCGCGGATGGCCTTGAACGTGGCATCGACCGGCCCGTCACCTTGCGCCGTGGCACTGACATCCTTGCCGTTGATTTCCATTTCAACCGTGGATTCCGCAGGACCACCCGTGCCGCAGACCACTTTCATAGACACCAGTTTCAGCGCATCATTTGCGGCGTCTTCACCCACGCGCACCAGCGCGACGATGTCGTCGTCAAACACCTCTTTCTTGCGGTCGGCCAGTTCTTTGAAGGACACAAAGATGTCCTTGAGTTGGTTGTCGCCAACGTCAAAGCCCAAGTTTTCCAGTTTGTCACGCAATGCCGCGCGGCCCGAGTGTTTGCCCAGCGGCAAAGACGTGCCTGACAGGCCGACATCTTCGGGGCGCATTATCTCAAAATTCTCGCGGTTTTTGAGCATGCCATCCTGATGGATGCCGCTTTCATGGGCAAAAGCGTTTTTGCCAACAATCGCCTTGTTGAACTGCACCGGAAAGCCCGACACGGTGGCGACCCGGCGCGAAATGGCCATGATCTTGGTGGTGTCAATGCGGGTGTGCCATGGCATGATGTCATGCCGGGTTTTCAGCGCCATCACCACCTCTTCGAGCGCGGTATTCCCTGCACGCTCGCCCAGGCCGTTGATCGTGCATTCGATCTGACGGGCGCCCCCGGCAACAGCCGCCAGCGAATTGGCGGTCGCCATGCCAAGGTCATTGTGACAGTGGGTGGCAAAGATCACGTCATCCGCGCCGGGCACGGTGGCGATCAGATTGCGGATCAGATCAGCGCTTTCGACCGGTGCCGTATAGCCAACGGTGTCAGGGATGTTGATCGTGGTCGCCCCGGCCTTGATGGCGATCTCAACTACGCGGCACAGGTAATCCCATTCCGTGCGGGTGGCATCCATTGGCGACCATTGCACGTTTTCGCACAGGTTGCGCGCGTGGGTCACAGTTTCGTGGATTTTGTCGGCCATCTCGTCCATGGTCAGGTTCGGAATGGCGCGGTGCAGCTCGGACGTGCCGATAAAGGTGTGAATGCGGTTTTGTTCGGCGTGTTTCACAGCCTCCCAACAGCGGTCGATATCCGCGAAGTTGGCCCGGGCCAGCCCGCAGATGCGACTGTTGCTGGCGTTCTTCGCAATTTCGCTGACGGCGCGAAAATCGCCCTCTGACGCGATTGGAAAACCGGCTTCGATGATGTCCACGCCCATCTCGTCCAGCATACCGGCGATCTCAAGTTTTTCGTCATGGGTCATGGTGGCGCCGGGGCTTTGTTCGCCGTCGCGCAGGGTCGTGTCAAATATGACAACGCGGTCAGATGTCTTGTCAGTCATGTCGGATCTCTTTCAGTGTTCTCCAGAAGCCAGGGCGCGAAACGGCATCCTCTGAGCGGTCGCGCCAAAGAACGGCACGCTCAGAGGCGGGCTAGGAGAAGCAGGAGGCCAGCCGGAATCGCCGCGCAGGTGCACGTAGCTTTGGGGGCGATATGGGGCCAATTGGTCATGTCACCAGTTTATAAGCGCTGGAGCGCGAAGATAAAGACAAAAAGTGACGGGCGGGATATTGAAATTTTAATTAGTGAGTGATAACTAATTACCCGACACGCGCATCTGATAAGGAGACATGGGTATGGATATGGCAGGCAAAGCAGGCTGGGCTGTTGCAGGCGTCCTTGCGGCGGCGTTGGGGCTTAGTGGATATGTGTTTGTCGTGGGGGGCAATACAGTGCCTTACGAAGACGGGCGCACGGTGATCCTTTTGACCAAGGATGAACGCAATCTGGTGCTTGGGGAAATGCGTGGTCTGTTAGAGGCGGTTCAAGGTATTACGCAGGCCGCTGTGGCTGGCGATATGGACGAAGTTGCCGCGCAGGCGAGCGCCGTGGGCATGGCAGCTGCAGATGGCGAAAGCCCGGCGCTGATGGCCAAGCTGCCACTGGACTTCATGACCTTGGGGCTTGGGGCACACCGTTCAATGGATGCTTTGGCCGAATTGGCAGGAACTACTGACGATCCGCTGGTTATTCTGGGGGCGATGGGGGATGCTATGGATGCCTGCACCGGGTGCCACGCCGGATATCGGCTTGGTGTGGAAGGCATAGACGGAGGCAGCTAAAGCTTGGCCAGAGAACGCAAAAGCGCAGAAGACCGCAAGGCCGAGATCGTGCAGATCGCCATCCAGCTGGCCGGAGAACTGGGCCCGGACCGGGTCACAACGCAGGCGCTGGCCGACGCGGTCGGGTTGAGCCAGCCTGCAATATTTCGGCATTTCCCGACCAAGCCGGATATCTGGCTGGCAGTGGGGCAAACCATAGCCAGGCGCATGGAGATGCAGGCCGCACCCGAGCCGGGAAATGATCCGCTTGCCGTGCTTGAGGCGCTGGTGGCGCGCTATCTTGGGCAGATCATGCAAACGCCCGCAATTCCGGCGATCCTGTTTTCGCGCGAGCTGCACGTGGAAAACGAGGCGCTGCGGCGCCATTTTGAAACCGTGATGACAGGCCGGCGCAAGATGTTCGAAGCCCTGATCCGTGAGGCACAATCGCAAGGACAGGTGGAAGAGGGCTCCGATAAGGCTGCTGATCTGGCGGCGCTGGTGCTGGCCAGCATTCAGGGGCTGGCAATGCGCTGGTCACTCGAAGCGCGTGGATTTGATCTTGAAGCAGAAGGTCGCCGGTTGATCGGGCAACTGATCCGGGGCTGTGCGGGACCTGTGGTCAGATGATCGGAGCAGTGCTTTAGAACGCGCCTGTTGGGCTCTCAGTTATGTTGTCCTGTTTGCCTAGGATTGATTCCGGGTCCTGTCGCCCCCGCGATTGCCGCCATTTGTCCGGGGCAGGACAACGTGGCGTTGGCCATCGCTGCCGCCGGTCTTCTGTTAATCCTGATAGCGATAACACCAGCCGTTGCCGGGCGTTTTTGCATGGGAAACGGCTGTGATCCTCTGGTGATTTATGGACTGGTCGCAAGGACGGTTTTTGCCCTTGCATAGGCAGCAAAAAGGGCCGGGCCGGAATGTTTGCTGCATGCGTAGAGGCTACCGCCTTGGGCCATGTGGCTTACATAGTCTTTTTGAGAAAGTGTCTGGAAGCGCTTGATGTCGAGCACGATGCCTGATCGGCAGGCAAATTGCTGATGTTCGGACCGGATCAGCGCGTTTTTCAGGGACGGAGGAGCGATAGAGGCCTCGAACGCAGTGCGGGCTGTGTTGGGCTTGGCACCTGGTATTTGTTGATCTTCATAGGCGGTGAACATTTCAAAAAGATTGATCACGCCGGTGCTGTGTTCCAGCACTGCGGCCACAAGATCAGAAGTGAGTTCAGCAGTTGTCAGGTCGATTTGACCGGCGTCAAGTTCGGCAAAATGATTATCCTGAAAATGCACCGCCTCGTGAATCAGGAAGAAACGCAGCATCGCGGCCATATGGCTTTCGAAATAGGGGCCGGTCAACAAGATGCTTTCTGCGGAGTTGCGAAACATGGCCTTTGTTTTCTCAGGGGTCTCGGGATTATTGATTGTCTTTTCCAGAAAACCCCGGGAGCCTTCTTCCGCCCTTTGGCATTTTCTTTCGGCGCAATCTGCCTGAAGATCTGTCTGAATTGCCTCATGCGCGCGGCCCAGGCAGGTACGCCATGTGGTGCCGGGTCTGCGGCAGGTGGCAAGGTGCGAGACTGTAGCGCTTGGCTTGTTTTTGTTGATCCTGCTTGGCGCGCCGAATCCAATTTGGCCAATCTTGCTGGCCAGCGTGAGATAGCAACTGTCTTGCACAAAGGCGGCGTCGACATGAATTGTACCGGATCGGTCGATTTGGGGGAAATAGCTGGGCGCGTGATCGTGGTATTTCAGCCGCAGGTCGGCGCGGCTGTCGGCAAATTGCGGCAGAGTCGTAACCTCGGTAAAGGTGCGTTCGAGTACGGCGCGCGTAACGTCCGGGGCGCATTGCGGCAGAACCTGATCGCGTACAAAGGCCTCTTCATCTTGTGCAATAGATTGCGAAGCCGTCAGGCATATGGCCAATGCAGCGCAGATTGCACCCAGCCTAGCGCGCAATGCGCGCGACATAGGAATTGCCAAAAATGTCTGTAAATACAATCTCATCAAATTGCCCTTCAATTCCGTCATGACGCAAAGTGAACCGGTCACGCCCGCCGCTTTCAATCGCCTGCAGGACGGGCAGAACCACCACGACGCGATTGTTCAGACGACGTAGGCGCACCCGTGTGTTTTGGCCGCCAAGCGAATAGACGGCGGTGGTTTCAGGGGCGGCGTTCAGCGTTTCGGTGGTGCTCTCTGGTATCTCGGCGAGGGCCAGAAGGTCGGGCGATGTGAAGGTGGGCATTGTGGGCGACACAAGGCGGACTTCGATCAGATCGAGGGGTTCGCTCGATGTGTTGCGCACAAAGATGTCATACCCGCTGTCGGCCGTCGTGGCCCGGATTTTGACGGTGTCCTGAGACAGAGTTGGGTTCGTCAAATAGGTTACTGCAATCGGCAGGGCCGCGCTGACCGCTGCCGCCGCAATACCGCCCGCGATCAGAAATTTATAGGCGCCCTTCAGGCTTGCCATGTACGATCCTTCCGACCGATGTATGTGCCCTAGTTCTTGAGTGCACCATTGTCCCAGTCGCCGCTGGCCTCTTCGCCGCTGGCATAACGCATGGTGCCTTCGCCCTGACGCTTGCCTGCCTTGAACGTACCCTCGTAAATGTCGCCATTGGCATAGGTGGCTACACCAACGCCGTTGATCTCGCCATTGTTCCATTCGCCGGAATACTTAAAGCCATCCGGCATCACGATCTCGCCAACGCCGTGGCGCTGGCCCTGGGCAAACTGGCCCGAATAGATCGTTCCATCGGCATAAGTTGCTTTGCCCATGCCGTGACGCTGGCCGTCGGCCCATTCCCCTTCGTAGCGATAGCCATCCGAATAGGTCATCACCCCGTGACCGTGATTGCGCGCGTTGGCGAATTCGCCCTCATAGATCAGCCCGTTGGCATAGCTTGCTTTGCCGACGCCGTCGATCACGCCGATTTTCCAGTCACCTTCATAGGTCGAGCCGTCATTATAGGTG
Organism: Shimia sp.; assembly: GCF_039969785.1. Taxonomy (GTDB): domain Bacteria; phylum Pseudomonadota; class Alphaproteobacteria; order Rhodobacterales; family Rhodobacteraceae; genus Shimia. The sequence goes on from NZ_JBDVNC010000018.1 coordinate 128,267, forward strand.
ATCAGCCCCTGACCATCGGCCAGATCATCCTTGAACTGTCCGACATAGATCGAGCCGTCAGGATAAGTGACCTGACCATTGCCTTCGATATGACCGTCGACCCAGTTGCCGGAATATTTGTATCCATCCGCCCCGACAAAATTGCCCTCGCCATGGCGTTGATCCGCTTCGAAATTGCCCTCATAGGCGTCGCCATTGGCATAGGTCACACGCCCGGTGCCCTGACGCTGACCGCCGACAAGCTGGCCGACATAGATGTCGCCATTGGGTTGGGTCAGTGTGCCTTCGCCTTCGATCTGACCACCCGCCCATGTGCCGGAATAGATCAGCCCGTCGGGCATGGTCAGCGTGCCGTCGCCTTCGCGCTCACCCGCCACAATCTGACCGTCATAGATGGTGCCGTCGGCATAGGTGATCTTGCCCAGACCCTCTTTGACGCCGTTCAGCCAGTCGCCTTCATAGCGATAGCCGCCGGGGCTGAGCATGACGCCTTTGCCGTGATGCATCGCGTTCTGAAAGCCGCCTTCATAGCGCACACCATTGGCGTAGATCGCAACACCGGTTCCGGTGATTTTGCCCTCGGCCCATTCGCCTTCATAGGTGCCGCCATCGGTGAAGGTGATCTTGCCAAAGCCATGCGGTTTGCCTTTGGCAAATTCGCCTTCAAATACCGAGCCATTGGGAAAGCGCGCCATGCCTTTGCCCTTGATCTCGCCATCGGTCCAGGCACCGGTATATTCGTATCCGTTGGGCAGCCGATATGTTCCCTCGCCGTGCTGAAGCCCGCCCTTGAACGTCCCTTCGTACACGCCGCCATCGTCATACTGCTTGGTCAGGACCTGACTGTCCTGTGCTGCGAGCGGCGCCGCTGCAACAAGGATGGCCAGGGTAAGTGCCTGAGTTCTGCTCATGTTTTTGATCCCCATGGGTTCGCCCCGCCGTTTTACGGCTTTTGCGAAATTCTAAGGCAAGGAGAAACCTGGGGCAACGGGTTTTGCAGTTTTACGCTTTTCCCTGCCGTGGGTTCTGCTAAATCTGCCTGTAAGCGATGCGACAGGAGGCCAATATGGCTGACACTTTCCGCCTGACAATGGCACAAGCCAACCCGACCATGGGCGACCTGAACGGCAATGCCGCCAAAGTGCGCGCCATCTGGGCAGAGGCCAAGGCCGCCGGATCTGACCTTGTGGCGTTTCCCGAGATGTTCATCGTTGGCTACAACGCGCAGGACCTGATCAAGAAACCAGCGCTGCAGCGCGCCGCAATGGATGTGATCGCGCAGCTGGCGGTGGAGTGTGCAGATGGTCCAACGGTCGCCGTGGGCGGGCCGTATGTCGATGGCGACCGTTTGTACAACGCCTATTTTGTGCTGAGAGATGGCAAGGTGGTGCATCGCCATCTGAAGCATCATTTGCCCAATTACACAGTTTTTGACGAAGAAAGGCTGTTTGATCATGGCCCGCTGGGCGGTCCTTATGACGTCAATGGTGTGCGCATCGGGTCGCCGATCTGTGAGGATGCGTGGTTTGAGGATGTGTCCGAGACACTGGAAGAAACCGGCGCGGAAATCCTCGTCGTGCCCAATGGGTCGCCTTATTACCGGGACAAGTTTGATCGCCGCATGAGCCATATGGTGGCCCGTGTGGTCGAAACCGGATTGCCGCTGGTCTATCTCAATATGGTGGGTGGTCAGGATGATCAGGTGTTCGACGGGGGCTCTTTTGTGCTGAACCCGGGCGGCGAGCTGGCCATGCAATTGCCGGTTTTTGACGAGGTCGTGGCGCATGTGGAATTCACCCGCACGGATCGTGGCTGGCGGTGTGGTGACGGTGACAAGGCTATTTTGCCCGCCGGAGAAGAGCAGGATTATCGCGTCTGCGTCGAGGCGCTGCGCGACTATATGGGTAAAACTGGATTCAAAAAGGTTCTGCTGGGCCTGTCGGGCGGCATTGATTCGGCGTTGGTGGCCACCATTGCCGTAGACGCGCTGGGCGCGGAAAACGTGCGCTGCGTGATGCTGCCGTCTGAATACACCTCGCAAGGCTCGCTGGATGACGCCAAAGACATCGCGGAACGGTTGGGATGCCGATACGATTTTGTGCCGATCCGCGAAGGGCGCGACGCCATCACCAATACGCTGGCCCCGTTGTTCGAAGGGTTAGAGTCCGGGTTGGCCGAGGAAAACATCCAGTCGCGCCTGCGTGGACTATTGTTGATGGCGATGTCCAATAAATTTGGCGAAATGCTGCTGACCACAGGCAATAAATCCGAGGTCGCGGTGGGCTATGCCACGATCTATGGTGACATGGCGGGCGGGTACAATCCGATCAAGGACATGTACAAGACCCGCGTGTTTGAAACCTCTCGCTGGCGCAACGAGGTGCATCGCGACTGGATGATGGGGCCTGCGGGCGAAGTTATCCCGGTACCGATCATCGAAAAGCCACCCTCTGCCGAGTTGCGCCCGGATCAGAAAGACGAAGACAGCCTGCCGCCCTACGACGTGCTGGATGCGATTCTGCTGATGTTGGTGGATGAGGAAAAATCCGTTGCCGAGATTGTCGCGGCAGGGTTTGACCGGGAAATCGTCAAACGGGTGGAATCGCTGGTGTATATCAGCGAATACAAACGCTTTCAGTCAGCGCCCGGTGCGCGGCTGAGCAAAAAGGCGTTCTGGTTGGACCGGCGTTATCCGATTGTGAACCGGTTCCGCGATCCGAGCTGAGGCAGACGCCTTGTTGGACGTCTGCGCGACCGAGAGACGGCGTCGGGTGCAAAACCGGGAGGTTAAATCTCGGTGACGTCAATTTGTGGCATCATGTCCCTGACCATATCCGGGTCGCAAAGACGGGTTGCCTCGGTTGTGACCGCTGATGCGGCGGTTGCTACGGCAAGGCGCAAACACTCGGGCGGTGCGTCATTTCTGGACAACGCATAGGTGAATCCACCAACAAAGCTGTCGCCGGCGCCGACCGCGCTGACAACTTTGACCCGGGGTGACACCGCGTGCCAGCAGCCATCGGAGGTTGCCAGAACGGACCCGTCCGGACCGCGCGACACCAGCACGTAGCGGGCAATGCCCCGGTCAACGAGGCTGCGGGCAAAGGCGGCCGTATCGGCGCGGCTCGGCAGGGCACGACCTGCCAGCCCTTCGGCTTCTTCTGCGTCCATGCGCAGAACATGCAGCGATTCGTGTGGGTCCTCGACCAGATTGGCCAGCGCAGGTCCAGACGTGTCGACCACAAGACGGGCGCGACGGTCCTGAACGTGGCCCGACAGGATTGCGGGAAAATTCTTGGCCACGCCCGGTGGCTGGCTGCCAGACAGCACAACCAGAGTTTCGCGCCCTGTTGCCTGATCAATGGTGTCCAGCGCACGGCGCAAATCGTTTTCGCTCCACGACGGGCCGGGCAGGACAAACCGGTATTGCCCGCCATCTGCTTCAGAGGTGACGGACAGGCTTTGACGGGTTTCGCCGGGGCCCTGAAAGCCCACGGTTGCGATGCCTTCCTGAGTCAGCAATTCCAACAGGCGCGCGCCGTTATTTCCGCCGATCGCAACCAGTGCTGCAGAGCGCCCGCCGAGCAGCTTGATCGCGCGGCTGACATTGATGCCACCGCCGCCGGGGTCAAATGCAGGGTCCGAACAGCGCAGTTTCAGGCCGGGCTCCAGCGCGCTGATCCCGGTCGCCAGATCCACGCATGGATTCAGTGTCACAGTCAGGATATCAGGCATGTCGCGGCTACTCCCCAGCAGATTCCGCTGCAGTATGGCCATCGCGGCGGGCAGGTCCAGCGCTTTCTGTTAGCGCTCACGGTTTATTCCCACCAGCGGTCGATTCTGGCGATGTCTGCGTCTGACCAGCCAAAGTGATGCGCGAATTCATGCACGGTCACATCGGCAACAAGGTCCGCCAGCGCGATGTCGCCCCGCGCACGCCATTCATTGAGGATTGGTTCGCGAAACAGCCAGACCATATCGGGCAGGGGGGCCGGATCACTGACAGATTTCAGGGGCAGGGGGATGCCTTCGTAAAGCCCGGTCAGGTCCGCCGGATTTGTTATGCCCAGATCGCCGAGTACATCCTTGGGCGGCCAGTCCGTGATCTGCACAACAACGTTGCACGCGGCAGAGCGAAACGCCGTTGGAAATCCGTCAATGGCAGCCTGTGCCATCTGGTGAAACCGGGAAAGGTTGGGGTCTGCATCAGCAAAGTATGCCATGGTCCAGCGCCCTATGAAAACCCGGCCCGACAGACATGTCGGACCGGGAAAGGGATCAACCCAGCATTAGTTGATAAGATGCAGGGACGTATTTGAACTGGTTGTTATGAGACTCAACAAATCCAACACCCGGCCACGGCATGTGATAGCCGACAAACGGAATGTTATCGGCCGCCATCATGCCCAGCATCTTTTTGCGGGTTTCGGCAGCGGCAGGCTTGTCCATGTCAAACTTGACCTCCCAGTCAGGGTGGGCAAGCGACCACACATAGTGGTTGGCAAAATCCGCAGCGATCACAAGCTGTTTGCCATTGCTTTCAATCATATAGGCCATGTGTCCGGGCGTGTGCCCATAGGCTGCGACAGAGGTGATACCGGACGCGACGGACGCACCGGGGTCGAGCATTTCAAAGCGGTCGGCATTGGGACGGATTTTGGCCTCAAACGCTTTGTTTTTGCCTGCCTTGTCCCACGCATTGAACTCGATCGCGCCGGTGACGTGGCGGGCGTTGGGGAATGTCAGCCCTGCCTCGCCAGCGACGCCGCCAATATGATCGCCGTGCATGTGGGTGATCACCACAGTGTCGATCTGATCAGGTGTATATCCGGCAGCCTTGAGCGTTTCGGTGATGCCACCGGGGTTCAGGCCGGTATCAAACAGCACCAACTCGGACCCGGTATTGACCACAGTTGGGGTAAAGAAGAACTGGGCCGCATCGGTTGGGATGTTGTTGGCCTTTGAGGTGGCGTTGAAGTCTTCCTCAGACGCGTTGAGGCCAAAGATTGTTTGCGGTCCTTCGACGGCGCGGGTGCCCGCCAAAAGAGTGGTGACTTCGAAGCCGCCAAGTTTCATGCGGTTAAAGCGGGTTGTGCCCACCCCAAGCATGTCAGCAGCGGCCAGCGCAGGGCTTGCGGCCCCGGCAAGCGGCAGCGCGGCAGCCCCCATAAGCAAATGGCGACGATTGATGTGTGGAGTCTTCAGCATGACGTGTCCTCTCTGACGGTCGTGAATCTCGATAAACCGGATAATATCGATTTTACGCACAGAAACGACAATTGGATTGAAAATCACGCAGAATTGACAACGATAAGCTTTATGAGTGCCAACAAAACAATCGCCACAGACGTTGATCCGGTCGATTTTCTGGCCAAAGCGGAACCCGCCCGCCGCCGCGAGGATGGATTGGTTTTGTTAGAGCTGTTCGGGCGGGTGACCGGTTTTCCTGCTGTGATGTGGGGTGATAGTATCGTGGGCTTTGGTCGCTATCACTATCGCTATAAAACCGGACGTGAAGGCGATTTTCTGGCGACAGGGTTTAGCCCACGCAAGGCGCAGATGTCGATTTACATCATGCCGGGATATCAGGACTACGAGACAATCCTGCAGCGACTTGGCAAGCACAAACTGGGCCGCAGTTGCCTGTATGTAAACAAGCTGGACGATATCGATCTGAGCGTTCTGGAAGAGTTGATAGAGACAGGAATGCGCGATCTGCATGCGTTGTGGCCAGTACATCCGCAGTAATTATTGGCGGTCTGTCGGGCGGCGCGGCCGTGGATTGTTCTCGTAAAAGTTGTTTACGTGACGCGCGTCTCACGGCAAACTGCATGACATGCGCGTTTTATTAAGTTTTTTTTGTCTGTCGATTCTGATGGGTTGTGGATCGGTCGATTATGAAAATGCACCGGTTGGCCGGTTCAAAGGATCCCTGCTGGTCATGTGGGTCAGCGAGGAAAAGTTTGTATTTGTTCCTGCACCGGGCGCGCCGCTGCGGTTTGAGCGCAATAATGCGTCGGCTAGTCTGCCGGTGATCATGCCCGAGATGATGTATACGGATGGCGGCTCGATCCCGAGGGCCGCCCGATTGTTTCAGGGCTTTTCACCATGGGGATATGCGCCCGCCTATATGGTGCATGACTGGATTTTCGTCGCGCGCCATTGCCTGACAGATGGCGATGCCACGCCAGCAGAGCAGGGTGTTGCGCAGATGACCTTTCAGGAAAGTGCCGAGGTCATTGCTGAAGCGATCCAGACATTGATTTTTGAGCGCAAAGTCCAGAAAAGCGACGTCGCGCCGCGGGTGGTTTCCGGCGCGGTCGCCGGACCAATTTCTTATAACCGATGGACAATCAAAGGGGCTTGCGAAGAGGATCGGGTATCTGAGCAGCATCGCGCTGAGGTTGAAGCTGCTTTGAACCAACTGGCGGGCAAGTCTTCGGCTGATGAAATAATTTTGCCGGGTGATCCCGGTGAGCCGGGTGTTCCGGTCACACCGGCCGGTATTGTAGCGCAGATTTCATTCTAAAGGCGCGTCTGCGGCGCACAGGTTGGTCTCGGTGTCGCCCAATGGGCGCCGCCTCGGATTGGCGCTTTGTCTTAATTGTCAGGCGTCACGGCGTGGTCGGGTAGTGGACAAAGCGGGTCAGGTGTGGAAAGGGATGCGGCAACAGGAGATTACCATGACGACCACACGTTTCGCCCCGTCGCCGACCGGCTATATTCATGTTGGCAACCTGCGCACCGCGCTGATGAACTATCTGATTGCCCGCAAGGCAGGCGGGGAGTTCATCCTGCGGATTGATGACACCGACCCCGAACGCAGCAAGCAGGAATATGTCGACGGAATTCAGCAGGATCTTGAGTGGTTGGGTCTGACATGGGGTCGGATGGAACGTCAATCTGACCGGTTGGAACGTTATGAAGACGCAGCCCAGACGCTGCGCGACATGGGGCGGTTTTATGAGTGCTTTGAAAGCCCGACAGAGCTGGACCTGAAGCGCAAGAAACAGCTGAACATGGGCAATCCGCCGGTCTATGACCGGTCTGCTCTGGCCTTGTCCGAGGATGAGAAGACCAATCTGCGGGCCGAGCGCGGCAATGGTCACTGGCGCTTTAAGCTGGATCAAACCCGGATCGAATGGGACGACGGTATTCTGGGACATCGCTCGATCGACGCAGCAAGCGTGTCTGATCCGGTGCTGATCCGGGGCGATGGTCAGTTTCTCTACACGCTGGCTTCGGTTTGTGACGACATCGACTATGGCATCACGAATGTGGTGCGTGGGTCGGACCATGTGACCAACACGGCCACGCAAATCCAGATCATTGAGGCGCTGGGCGGAAGCGTGCCAGGTTTTGCGCACCATTCGCTGCTAACCGGGCCACAAGGCGAGGCTTTGTCCAAACGTTTGGGCACATTGGCGCTGCGCGACCTGCGCGAGGCGGGCGTTGAGCCGATGGCGCTGCTGAGCCTGATGGCGCGTTTGGGATCAAGCGACCCGATTGAGCTGCGCGGAGCGATGGACGCGATTGCAGACGGGTTTGAAATTACTCATTTTGGCGCGGCGCCCACCAAGTTTGACGTTGCCGATCTGTATCCGCTAACGGCAAAGCTGTTGCATGACTTGCCGCTGGAAGACGTGGCGCAGGATGTTGCCGATGCCGGCGTGCCGGGTGACCTGGCCGCGCGTTTCTGGGATGTGACCAAGGCCAATATCACCACGCGCAAAGACTTCAAAGGATGGTGGGACCTGTTTGCCAACGGTGCCGAGCCGGACATTGACGCAGAAGATCGGGAGTTCATCGCACAGGCCATGACCTTGCTGCCAGACGGGCCGTTTGACGATGATACCTGGGGCAAATGGACGGCAGATGTAAAAGCCGCGACCGGGCGCAAGGGGCGGGGCCTGTTCATGCCTTTGCGCAAAGCCCTGACAGGGCAAAGCCACGGGCCCGATATGTCGTCGCTGATGCCGCTGCTGCAGGTGATCAAGGCGCGCGGTTAACGCGCGCCTCACCACTTCATTTTGCAAAAAATACTCCAAGGGTGAATTGGCCGCGCCAGAGGCCAAGAGGGAGCAGCGCTCCCTGCCGCGCTTGCGCGGCCACGCCCAACGCCATGCCGCGCTTGCGCGGCCACGCCCAACGCCCTGCCGCGCAACGTGTTGCGCTTCAGGGGGGCGGGAGCACGCCGGGTCAGGTGATAAGTGTCGCCTGTTGCTGGTGCAGACCTTCATCCACCAGATCGATGGCGGCTTCAGAGACAGGTTCATACCGTGGATACCGTGGCGCCGCGCGATCGTTCAGCATCGGGGCTGACCAGCCATGGGTGGTGGCAAAGAATCGCGCCACGCCAGCCTCTCCAAATTCCCGCAGATATCCCTGAACAACCGTGTCGACGTAGCTCAGCAGTACGGGATGTTCTGTGTCGGGCGCGCCGTGTTTGCCTTTTGGGACCGTATAGGTGGCCACGTCGATTGCGGCTGGCTTGGGATGTGACACCGCGTGATTGGCGTCAATCCGGTCATAGGCCCGTTCCCGTTCGTCCAGCGCGGCCCAGTCGCCATCCGGCACATGTGCGATTAACCCTTCGATCTCGCAATGCGGATCCGGTTCGATTGTCAGATAGGCCAGCGCGCGCAAATCGGTATGACGCCAGACGCGGCGCCACCCTGTCAGGCGGGCGGGATGGGTATCGCCATACTGATGCGTATCGCGGTTCACGAGGCTGCCGTAGCCAAAGAAATATGGGGCTTTCATAATGCGCACCCTGCCACACTCTTGATCCATGTCAATTCCGCAAGGCCCCTCATGCGCCATAAGGGATAGAACCAGAACAAGGGCGGAACCTCTCGTGCGTATCACAAAACGAACCAACATCGCGATTCGAGTGCTGATGTTCTGTACCGCTCACAGCGGTCGCCTGGTGACAAAACATGAGATTGCGGGGCGGTGCAACGCCTCGGAAAACCATCTGGCTCAGGTGATCAACCAACTGGCGCAGATGGGCGTGATCAACACCCAGCGCGGCCGCAATGGCGGGCTGGAACTGGCCCGACCGGCCTCACAGATCAGCATTGGCGAGATTTTTCGCATCATGGAGGCGCCGGTGCCTTTGACCGAGTGCTTTGCGGATGTCGACAATTCCTGTCCCCTGACCGAAGCCTGTCGGTTGCGGTATGCGCTGCAGGATGCCGCCGAGGCGTTTTATCTGCGGCTGGACGATGTCACACTGGATGCATTGGTATGTGACAACAGCGCCTTGCTCAATATTCTTGCGCCAGGTCCATGCGCGACACAAGCTGCTCAGTAAGCGACATTTTCTGGTCTTGCCAGCGCGCGAACTGCACACTACGGTACACCACAGATGACTCGGGAGAACTGGACTTGTCCGGTGCCGAAGGAGCAACCGCCCCGGAAACTCTCAGGCTGCAAGGACCGAGACATCTGAAGACAGACTCTGGAGAGAGGCGCGTTATGCGTCCGCCGAAGGGATAACGATCTCAGGCGAAAGGACAGAGGGGGCATCACACGCGCAACAAGTTTGCGCGGTTATGGGATGCCGGAACCTTCCTTCATGGATGCGCCGGAAACAGGGGGGCGAGAGCCATGGAAGAGTTGAAGCGCACACCGCTTTTTGATCTGCATGCAGAGCTTGGCGCCAAGATGGTGCCGTTTGCCGGGTATGAAATGCCTGTGCAATACGGGCTGGGCGTGATGAAAGAACATCTGCACACGCGTGCGTCGGCAGGTCTGTTTGACGTCAGCCACATGGGGCAGGTGATTCTGCGCGGCCCGGATTACGCGGCTATTGCACAGGCGTTTGAGACGATGGTGCCGATGGATGTGCTTGGCCTGGGCGAAGGACGTCAGCGGTACGGGCTGTTCACCAACGCCTCGGGCGGTATCGAAGACGATCTGATGTTTGCCAATCGCGGCGATCATTTGTTTGTCGTGGTGAACGCGGCCTGCAAAGATGCCGACATTGATCGTATGCGGTCCGTGCTTGAGCCTGAGATTTCAGTTGAGACGATCACGGATCGTGCGCTGGTCGCGCTCCAGGGCCCCGCTGCCGAGGCGGCGCTGGCACGGTTGAACCCGGCTGTGATTGACATGTCGTTTATGGATGTGGCGACCATTGATCTGAACGGGGCCGTCTGCTGGATTTCCCGCTCGGGCTATTCCGGCGAGGATGGGTACGAAATTTCGATCCCCAACAGTGATGCTGATGCGGTCTGCCGCGCTTTGCTGGCGATGGATGAGGTTGAGGCGATTGGTCTTGGCGCGCGCGACAGCCTGCGCCTTGAGGCTGGTTTGTGCCTATATGGCAATGATATTGACGCAGACACGTCGCCCATCGAGGCCGGTCTGACATGGGCCATTCAGAAAGCTCGCCGTCAGGGCGGCGACCGCGCCGGGGGATTTCCGGGTGTGTCGCGCATCTTTGGTGATCTGGCCGAAGGTGTGGCGCGCAAGCGGGTTGGCTTGTCCCCACAGGGACGTGCCCCCATGCGTGCGGGTACACAGCTTTTTGCTGCGGCAGACGGCGGTGATCCGATTGGAGAAGTCACATCGGGCGGATTTGGCCCGACGCTGAACGGGCCGGTGGCCATGGGATATGTCGGCAGCGCGCAAGCAGCTGTCGGAACAGAAATTTTTGGTGAGGTCCGGGGCAAACGTATGCCCGTTACGGTGGCAAAGATGCCGCTGGTCCCCGCCAATTTCAAACGCTGAGCAACAGGAGACTAGGCAATGAAATTTACCGAAGAACACGAATGGCTGCGCGTCGAAGATGATCTGGTTGTGGTCGGGATCACCGATCATGCCAGCGAGCAACTGGGCGACGTGGTGTTTGTGGAACTGCCCGAAGCCGGCACCGAAGTGACCAAGGACGAAGAAGTCTGTGTCCTGGAATCGGTCAAGGCCGCCAGCGATATTCTGGCCCCGATTGATGGCGAGATTGTCGAAGTGAACAACGCCATCGTGGAAGATCCGGGCAAGGTAAACGAAGACCCGCTGGGCGATGCCTGGTTCTTCAAGATCAAGGCCGCCGATCCTGGCCAGATGGACGATTACATGGACGAAGCCGAGTACAAGACCTTTATCGGCTAACGTCCTGCCGGGGCCTTTGCGCCCGCATATCGGGGCGTTGCGCCCAATTTTGACTGACCGGCGTGCCCTGAACAGGGCGCGCCACCTGATGCTTTGTTTCCGGGAGGATGCCATGCCCTTCAAACCGACAGAATACCTGCCTTATGATTTTGCCAATCGGCGCCATATCGGCCCTTCGCCCGAAGAGATGGACGAGATGCTGGACGTGGTGAGCGCGGCTGATCTGGATGCGCTGATTGATGACACGGTGCCCCAAAGCATCCGCCAAAAGGCGCCGCTGGACTTTGGCCGCCCGATGTCCGAACGCGAACTGTTGCACCATATGCGTGAAACCGCCAGCAAGAACGAAGTCTACACTTCGCTGATCGGGCAGGGGTATCACGGCACGGTCACGCCGCCCGCCATTCAGCGTAATATTCTGGAAAACCCGGCATGGTACACGGCATACACGCCCTATCAGCCCGAGATTTCGCAAGGGCGCCTTGAGGCGCTGCTGAACTTTCAGACCATGATCAGCGATCTGACGGGGCTGGAAATTGCCAATGCGTCACTGCTGGATGAATCCACCGCCTGCGCCGAAGCAATGACCATGGCGCAGCGTGTCAGCAAGTCCAAGCAAAAGGCGTTTTTCGTCGACCGCGACTGTCATCCTCAAAATATCGCCGTGGTGAAAACCCGCGCCGAGCCTCTGGGCATCGAGGTGATCGTTGGCAACCCGGACAAGATGGATGCCAGCACCGTGTTTGGCGCGCTGTTCCAGTATCCCGGAACCTATGGCCATGTGCGTGACTTTACCGATCACATGAGCGCGCTGCATGACCACAAAGCCATCGGCATTGTGTCCGCAGATCCGCTGGCGCTGACCCTGCTCAAGGAACCGGGCGCAATGGGGGCCGATATTGCCATCGGCTCGACCCAGCGTTTTGGTGTTCCGGTGGGCTATGGCGGACCGCACGCGGCCTATATGGCCACCAAAGACGCTTATAAGCGGGCCATGCCCGGGCGCATTATTGGTGTGTCAATCGACAGCCAGGGCAACCGCGCCTATCGCTTGTCGTTGCAGACCCGCGAACAACATATCCGCCGCGAAAAAGCCAATTCGAACGTCTGTACAGCGCAGGCTTTGCTGGCGGTGATGGCGTCGATGTATGGCGTGTTTCATGGCCCTAAGGGGCTTAAGGCGATTGCCCAGCGTATCCACCGCAAAACCGCCCGTCTGGCGCGTGGTCTGGAAGACGCCGGGTTCAAAGTCGACCCGAAAGTGTTCTTTGATACGATCACCGTGGACGTGGGTCCATTGCAGGCGGCGGTGCTGAAATCGGCGCGCGACGAGCGTGTCAATCTGCGCGCTGTTGGCGAAAAACGGGTCGGGATTTCGATTGATGAAACCACCCGCCCCGAAACCATCGAACGGGTCTGGCGGGCGTTTGGTATCGAACGGGCAGATGATGACTTTGAACCCGAATACCGGGTGCCCGATGACATGCATCGACGCAGCGAATACCTGACCCATCCGATTTTCCACATGAACCGGGCCGAGACGGAAATGATGCGCTATATGCGGCGCCTGGCGGATCGCGATCTGGCGCTTGACCGCGCGATGATCCCGCTGGGCTCGTGCACCATGAAGCTGAATTCTGCCGCGGAAATGATGCCGCTCAGCTGGCCGGAATACGCCTATATCCACCCGTTTGCCCCGCTGGATCAGGCACAGGGCTACGCAGAACTGATCGATGATCTGTCTGTCAAGCTGTGCGATATCACCGGTTATGATGCGATCTCGATGCAGCCCAACTCGGGCGCGCAGGGCGAATATGCCGGGCTGCTGACAATTGCGGCCTATCACCGGGGCAATGGCGAAGGGCACCGCAACATCTGTCTGATCCCGATGAGCGCGCATGGCACCAACCCTGCCAGCGCCATGATGGTGGGCTGGAAAGTGGTGCCGGTGAAGTCAGCAGAGAACGGCGATATCGATCTGGAGGATTTCCGCGAAAAGGCGGAAAAGCACTCTGAGAACCTTGCCGGCTGCATGATCACCTATCCCTCGACGCACGGCGTGTTTGAGGAAACCGTGACCGATGTGACCGCGATCACGCATCAGCATGGCGGGCAGGTTTATATTGATGGCGCCAACATGAATGCCATGGTCGGGCTCAGCCGTCCGGGTGATCTGGGCGGCGATGTCAGCCACCTCAACCTGCATAAGACCTTTGCCATTCCGCATGGCGGGGGTGGTCCCGGCATGGGGCCGATTGGGGTCAAGGCGCATCTGGTACCGCACCTTCCGGGCCATCCGCAATCAGGCGGCGCCGAGGGGCCTGTGTCTGCAGCGCCTTATGGTTCGGCGTCGATCCTGACGATCAGCTGGGCCTATTGCCTGATGATGGGCGGCGAGGGGCTGACCCAGGCGACACGTGTGGCAATCCTGAACGCCAACTATATCGCAAAGCGGTTGGAAGGCGCATTTGACGTGCTTTACCGCGGGCCGACGGGCCGGGTTGCGCATGAGTGCATCATCGATACGCGCCCCTTTGCCGACAGCGCTGGGGTCAGCGTCGATGACATCGCCAAACGCCTGATGGATTGCGGCTTTCACGCCCCAACTATGAGCTGGCCTGTGGCGGGCACGCTGATGATCGAACCCACCGAATCCGAAACCAAGGCAGAACTGGACCGGTTCATCGATGCCATGCTGGCGATCCGCGAGGAAATCCGCGACATCGAAGAAGGGCGCATTGATGCCGAGGTCAACCCGCTGAAAATGGCGCCGCACACAATGGAAGACCTCGTGCGCGACTGGGACCGGCCTTATAGCCGCGAACAGGGCTGTTTCCCGCCGGGCGCGTTCCGGGTCGATAAATACTGGCCACCGGTCAACCGGGTCGACAATGCCTGGGGGGATCGCAATCTGGTCTGCATCTGCCCGCCGATGGAAGATTACGAAGACGCCGCCGAATAACCCGGCGCCGGATTTCATCTTCTCAAAAGTACTCCGGCCAGAATACTCGGGGAGTCTCAGTTGGTCTGAGACGGGGCAGCGCCCCCAACAGGCTCAGCATTTATGCTGAGCCTGGCCCAACGTCTGGCAGGGCCCGCAAGGGCCCGAAGATGGCGGGAGCGCTCCGGTTTATTAGTCGCGCGCGCGCAGGATACGGGCCGGACGCACACCAAGGGACGGCAGCGCAAAAAACAGCCCGGCCAGCAGATTGGCCATCAGACCTGCTGTGACCACGATCAGCGCGTTGGACCAGATCACCGTAAAATCGCTTTCCATGACAAAGGTCATCACGGCCCACGCACCGGTCAGCCCAATCGCCAGCGCAACCAGACCCGCCGCCGCCCCCAGCAATGCCGCACGCAGGGCAAAGCTGCTCAGGATCTGGGACCGCACGGCGCCCATGGTTTTCAGCACAGCCGCCTCATAGGTACGCCCTTGTTGTCCGGCCGCCGCTGCCCCGATAATGACCAGAAATCCGGTCAGCAGGATCGCCGCTGCGCCATAGGTGGTGGCATTGGCCAGCTGTCCAACCAGTGTCGACACACGCCCCACCGCTTCGCGCACATGGATTGCGGTGATGTTGGGATAGGCCTCTGACAGGCTGCGCAAAATCCCAGCTTCGGCCGCTTCTTCGGCATAAACCGTAGCGATGAAACTATGCGGCGCACCAGACAGCGCGGCGGCGTTCATGGTGATCACAAAGCCCATGCCAGCGGTCGAAAAATCCACCTCCCGAAAGCTTGTGACTGTCGCCGTGATATCACGGCCCAGCACATTCACGGTGATCGCGTCGCCCAGCTTGATCCCGATTTCCAGCGCTTCTTCTTCGGCAAAGCTGATCTGGGGGGGGGCGTCATATCCCGGTCCCCACCATTCTCCGGCGGTCAGCTTGGTGTTGGCGGGCATTTCGTCTGCATAGGTCAGACCCCGGTCGCCCCGGATCACCCAGTGATCTCCAGCCACTTCGCGGGCCGGAACGTCGTTGATCCGCGTGACCACGCCGCGCAGCATGGGGGCGTTTTCAACCTTAGACACGGCCGCATTGGCATCCATCTGTGCCTGAAACCCAGGCATCTGATCTTTTTGAATGTCGACAAAGAAAAACGACGGCGCCACGTCCGGCAGATCGCGGGCAATGGCGTTGCGCAGATTGCCGTCGACCTGACCAATCGTGGCCAGAACCGACAGGCCCAGCCCCAGCGACATCACCACCGGTGTGGTTGCTTCGCGCGACCGCGATATGGCGTTTAAGGCCCAGTTGAGCGCAGGCGCGCGCAGGGCGCGGCGCGGCAGGGCACGGATCAACGCCCGCAGGCCAAGGGCCGCCAGTGACAAAAACACCATCGCCGCAACAACGCCACCAGCGAACCACAGCGTCAGGCGGGTCGATCCTGACAGCCATGCTGCAACCCCGACGAGCACCGCCAGCAACAAGGCGACAGCAATCAGATAGCGCAGCGCAGGCAGTGATGTGCGCGCACCCAAAGCGTCGCGGAACAAAGAGGTCGGACGCACATCTTCGATCCGTGCCAGCGGCCAGAGCGTAAAGATTGCAGCGGTCAACGCGCCATAGAGCGCGGCCTCAAACAGGGGAAGCGGATAGACTGTGAACACCGCCGGAAAGGGCAGTACAGACAGGATAAGTGGGGCGAGCAGGATCGGGGTCAGTGCGCCGATCAACAGCCCGGCGGCAATTCCGACACTCGCCACCATACCGATTTGCAAAAAGTAGGTCAGAAAGATCGTGTTCCGTTCCGCGCCCAGACTGCGCAGGATGGCAATCACTTCGGTCTTTCGCGCCAGATAGGCGCGGATCGCAGTGGACACGCCCACACCACCCACAGCCAGTCCGGCCAGCCCGACAAGGATCAGAAACGCGCCAAACCGCTCCACAAACCGGGTGATCCCCGGTGCGCCATTGCGGCTGTCACGCCAGCGCAGGCCGGTGCTTTCAAACTGCGCCAGCGCGTCTTGTTCCAGCGCCACAAGGTCAGGGTTGGGCGGCAGGTCCAGCCGGTAATGTGATGTGAACAGGGTGCCGGGCGACAAAAGCCCTGAGTTGCTAAGCCCGTCCAGCGTTACAATAGTGCGCGGCGCTAGGCCAAAACCCCCGGAACTGTCCGGTTCGCGGATCAGGCGGGCCATCAGAACAAAGTCCTGCTGACCAAGCGCAAATGTGTCACCTATTTCCAGTTCCAAACGATCAGCCAGCAATTCCTGCACAACGGCGCCGGGCAACCCGTCTTGTCCGGCCATGGCCGTGTCCAGCGGCTGCGGTGGGTCAAGTTGCACGCTGCCCACAAGCGGGTAAGCGCTGTCGATGGCTTTGACTTGAGTCAGCGCGCGGTCAGAGCTATCGCCTTGTGTGACCACGGCCATTGAGCGGAAATCGATCAGCTCGGATGTGGCCAATGTGTTCTGATCCATCCATGCGCGTTCGTCATCCGTCGCCCGGCGATAGGTAAAGCTCATCTCGGCGTCGCCCCCCAAAAGGGCGGCGCCTTCGGTGGCAAGGCCAGCCTCGATCGCGGCGCGGACAGAGCCAATCGCGGCAATTGTTGCGACGCCCAAAGCAAGGCAGGCCAGAAATACCGTGAAGCCGCGCAGACCGCCGCGGATTTCACGTCGGGCAAGGCGGCTGGCCTGAGCAAAGCTCATGCGGCGGCGTCCGTTGCATCTGCGATCAGACCGTCGCGCAACCGGACCACGCGCGAGCAGCGTTGCGCCAGCGCGTTGGAATGTGTCACCAGCACCAGCGTAGTGCCGCGTTTGGCATGCATGTCAAACAACAGATCCATAATAATCTCGCCCGTGCTTTGATCCAGATTGCCGGTCGGTTCGTCCGCCAGCAGTATTTGCGGCGACGGTGCCGAGGCGCGCGCCAGCGCCACGCGCTGTTGTTCGCCGCCCGACAACTGGCTGGGATAATGATCCCCGCGATGCCCAAGGCCAACCGCGTCCAATTCGGCGCGGGCGCGCTCCATCGCATCGCGATGTCCGGCCAGTTCCAGCGGTGTGGCAACGTTTTCCAGCGCGGTCATGGTGGGGATCAGATGAAAGTTCTGGAACACCACGCCCATATTGGCGCGTCGAAACCGGGCCAGCGCGTCTTCGGACATGGCGCTCAGGTTTTGGTCCAGCGCGGTGATCTGCCCGCCAGTGGCGCGTTCCAGCCCGCCCATCAACATCAACAGCGAAGATTTCCCCGATCCTGAGGGTCCGACAAGCGCCAAAGTCTCGCCTTTGTGAACTTCGAGCGTGATGCCGTGCAGAATTTCCACACGCCCGGCATTGCTATCCAGCGCCAAAGCGGCATCTTTAAGGGAAAGGATGGAAGTCATTCGGGAGATCGCCTGTTGTCAATTGTTTCAGAACTATATGGGCACGCGAAAGTGAGGGGCAAGGCGTTGGGCCTTAGTCTTTTACTGGTGACGCCTGCCATGGCCGAGCCTGTGGTGGTGGCGGCATTGGGCGACAGCCTGACGCATGGGTATGGATTGGCGATGGATGACGGGTTTGTACCCGAGATGCAACGCTGGCTGACGTCACAGGGTAGTGAGGTCAGGTTGATTAACGCCGGAGTATCCGGTGACACCACGCAAGGCGGGCTGGCGCGCGTGGACTGGACGCTGACGCCGGATGTGGATGCGATGATTGTGACGTTGGGTGGAAACGACGCCCTGCGCGGCATTGATCCGGCGGTCAGCCGGGCCAATCTGGCCGGTATTCTTGAGGCAGCCAAGGCCCGGGAGGTTGCGGTTTTGCTGATCGGTATGAAGGCGCCGTTGAATTACGGCGACGATTACAAGGTGGCGTTTGACGGGATGTATGGCGCGCTGTCCGAAGAATATGAAACCTTGCTGGCGCCGGATTTCTTTGAAGGTTTGCGCGGGATCGAGGCTCAGGATCTGGGCGGGGTGATGCAGGACGATGGGCTGCATCCCAATCCCGTTGGTGTTGATATGGTTGTTGAAGTGCTTGGGCCGTATGTTGTGAAGCTGGTCGAGACGGTGAAGTAAGTCATGCCGGGGCGGTTTTTTCTGACAACGCCGATGGCCGGGATCGGGGACTGGATCGGCCAGGACAGCGCGCAGGTCGCAGATGAGCCGCCGCGCCGCAATATGCAGCCCGGGCAAGAGGTGGGCTGTCTCACGGGAGACGGCTTTGCCAGAATGCGCTGGGGTATCATTCCGGTGGGGCGGGTGAACGCGCGCGGACGCCCGGTTATGGAGACAATCGTCAATGCGCGATCCGAAACCGTGTTTGACAAAAGCGCGTTTGACGGGGTTGGTCGGGCGGTTGTGATCGTGGATGGCTGGTATGAATGGACCGGCGAGAAACGCAGGAAAACAGCGTGGCGCATATCCGGACCCGAGCCGTTGATCTTTGTGGCGATCACCGATGTCTGGACGGCGCCGGGTGGGCTGCAGGTGCCGCAGGTGGCAACCGTGACTTGCGAGCCCAACAAGGATGTGGCCGCAATTCACCATCGCATTGGCGTGTTGCTGCGTCGCCAGGATGTGGCGCTGTGGTTGTCAGGCGAGGAAAACGTGGTCGCGCCGCTGATGGTGCCCTGGCCCGATGGGCAACTGACCCTTCAAGAGGCGTCTGATGTTGACTGGACGGGGCCGTAAAAGCCCCGCCCGGATGTGATTATATCGCTGCGAGATCAACGGCGCTTTCGCGCCCGTCACGACCCGCCTGCAGCTCGTAGCTGACCTTTTGGTTGTCGGCCAGACCGGTGAGGCCAGACCGCTCTACAGCAGAGATGTGTACAAAGATGTCCTTGCCGCCATCATCGGGTGCAATAAAGCCATAACCCTTGGTTGTGTTGAACCATTTTACGGTGCCAGTGGCCATTCCGTCGTCTCCTGATTTGTGCTGCCCGCGACATGCGACAGCCCGGCCTTGTCACAATTTCGAATGACTGAGCCGGTAAGGAGCAGATGGTCGAATGTAGTAACTTGCACTAGATTTCTGACTCTGTGATACAAAGTTTTCAAGCAAAACTTCTGTGGAAATGTAGGATCGGCGGCGAATTTCCGATGCAATTTCGGGCGTTTCGCAATTTCCTGCCAGAATTGAAATTTTACCAGTTGATAAAAAAATTATCCTGTGAGAGCCTGACTCAATAGCCAAACAAGGTGCTTGGGGAGGTAATATGTCCAACACACCGTTCAGCGAAGGAATTGAAGCAGGGCGACTGAGTGCTGCGGCCATTTCGGAAAATTTTGGGGATTTGCATCCTCGTTTAGATGATCACGAGGCGTTGGTTGCGTCGGATCGTTGTTATTTCTGCCATGATGCACCCTGTATGACGGCGTGCCCGACAGACATCGATATTCCGCTGTTTATTCGCCAGATTTCAACTGGCACGCCCGAAGCGGCGGCGCGTACTATTTTCAGCCAGAATATTCTGGGCGGCATGTGCGCGCGGGTCTGTCCGACTGAAACGCTGTGCGAAGAAGTGTGCGTGCGTGAAACTGCCGAAGGATCGCCGGTCGAGATCGGGCGGCTGCAGCGCTATGCGACGGATGTTTTGATGGCAAGCGGCGTGCACCCGTTTGAGCGTGACGCAGCAACGGGCAAGCGCGTGGCCGTGGTGGGAGCTGGGCCTGCGGGGCTGTCTGCGGCGCACCGGCTGGCGATGTATGGCCATGACGTGACGGTTTATGACGGACGCGCCAAGGCGGGTGGTCTGAACGAATTTGGCATCGCGGCCTATAAATCGGTCGATGGGTTTGCGGAACGCGAAGTGGACTGGTTGCTCAAAATTGGCGGGATCACTCTGGAGACCGGCAAGGCGCTGGGCGCTGGTTTGTCGCTGGATCAGCTGCAGACCGATTTTGACGCGGTGTTTCTGGGCATTGGTCTGGGCGGTGTGAATGTGCTGGGCGTAGATGGTGAAGACAAGGAGGGCGTTGATGATGCAGTCGATTTCATCGCGGAACTGCGTCAGTCCGACGATCTGACAACACTGCCGGTGGGCCGGGACGTTGTGGTGATCGGTGGCGGAATGACGGCAGTGGATGCGGCTGTGCAGGCCAAGTTGCTGGGCGCGCTGAACGTGTCGCTGGTGTATCGCCGCGGGCGGGATCGCATGAATGCATCGCAATTCGAGCAGGATCTGGCCGCCTCAAAAGGTGTGCGGATCATCACCAATGCCTCGCCCAAAGCGGTGATTGGAAACGGCGCGGTGCGTGAGATCGAATTTGAATACACCAACGACGATCTGACCCCGACCGGGCAAACTGTGCGGCTGGCGGCAGATCAGGTGTTCAAGGCCATTGGTCAGACGCTGGACAGCGACGGATTGCCGGATGTGGTACATGGTAAGATCAGCGTTGATGAGACCGGACGCACCAGTGTGGCGGGCATCTGGGCGGGTGGCGACTGTGCCAGCGGCGGCGACGATCTGACGGTGACAGCCGTTGGCGAAGGGCGCGACGCGGCCGAAGATATTCACGCCTCGTTGATGGCGTAAGGGAGGACAGTAGAATGGCTGATCTGACAAGTGACTTCGTAGGTATCAAATCTCCGAACCCGTTCTGGCTGGCCTCGGCGCCGCCCACGGACAAGGAATACAACGTGCGCCGCGCATTTGAAGCAGGCTGGGGTGGGGTTGTGTGGAAAACGCTGGGGGCCGAGGGGCCGCCGGTGGTGAATGTGAACGGCCCGCGTTATGGGGCCATTTACGGCGCTGACAGGCGGCTTTTGGGGTTGAACAACATCGAGCTGATCACCGATCGCCCGTTGGAAGTGAACCTTGAGGAAATGCTGCGAGTCAAGCGGGACTACCCGGATCATGCGCTGATCGCGAGCGTCATGGTGCCGTGTGAAGAGGATGAGTGGAAACGCATTCTGCCGATGATTGCCGAGACGGGGTGCGACGGGTTCGAGCTGAACTTTGGTTGTCCGCACGGCATGGCCGAACGCGGTATGGGGTCAGCCGTAGGGCAGGTGCCCGAGTATATCGAGATGGTGTCGCGCTGGTGCAAAGCGGCGACGGATTTGCCGGTGATCGTCAAGCTGACGCCCAATATTACCAACATCCTTTATCCCGCAGAGGCGGCTGTTAAGGGCGGGGCGGACGCGGTCAGTCTGATCAATACGATCAATTCGATCACCAGCGTCGATCTGGACATGATGAGCCCCGAGCCGATGATTGACGGCAAGGGTACGCATGGCGGCTATTGCGGCCCGGCGGTCAAACCAATTGCGATGAATATGGTGGCCGAGATCGCGCGCAACCCAGCGACGGCAAATATGCCGATTTCGGGCATTGGCGGCATCACCACATGGCGCGACGCGGCAGAGTTCATGGCGCTGGGTGCGGGCAATGTGCAGGTCTGCACCGCGGCGATGACCTATGGCTTTAAGATTGTGCAGGAAATGATTTCCGGCCTGAGCCAGTGGATGGATGAAAAGGGCCATGAAAGCACCGCCGACTTCGTTGGTATGGCGACGCCTAATGTCACCGATTGGCAGTATCTGAACCTGAACCACGTGACCAAGGCGGTGATCAATCAGGATGATTGCATCAAATGCGGTCGCTGCTATGCCGCATGCGAAGACACCAGCCATCAGGCGATTGAGATGACAGATGACCGTGTGTTCTCAGTCAAAGATGACGAATGTGTCGCCTGCAATCTGTGTGTGAACGTGTGCCCGGTCGAAGGCTGTATCACCATGCGTACGCTGGACGCTGGCGACATGGATGAGCGCACGGGGCAGCCTGTGGCGCCGGACTATGGCAACTGGACCACACATCCGAACAATCCCTCGGTTCAAGCCGCCGAGTGAAGCGCCGCTGAAATTTGTCATGTCAACGCATCCTCCCGTCTGATCATGACATAGTGCGCCTCTGGTTTTGCCGGGGGCGCAGTCTTTTGCGGATCAGGGGGTTTGTGGGCGCAGAACGCTGGCCAGCGCGATTGTGACCATCGCCAGAATGCCGAGCAAGGCAAAAGACACCCGCAACGAGGACGCGGCGGCGATAAATCCGATCAGCGCGGGCCCCAGCAACATCCCGCCATAGCTGAGCGTGGCCACGCGCGAGATCGCCTGAGCCTGTGGCAGGTTTGGGTCGTTGGCGGCGCGTGAAAAGGCAAGCGGCACCACCAACCCATAGCCCAATCCAAGCAAGGCAAGCCCAACCAAAGTGACCGGCGGGCTCGCGATCGCTACGATCAGGATCACGCCCGCCAATGCCATGCCTCCGCTGATCCGGGTCGCAAGAACCGGACCAAGCCGTCGGGTCAGCCCGGCACCAGACAGGCGCACAAGCACCATGGCGGCAGAGAAAACCGCATACCCAGCGGCGGCCAACCCTTCGCCAGCCTGGGTGACATCGCGCAGGTATATGGCACTCCAATCCGCCATCGCGCCTTCACCTAAGGTCGAGCAGAAGCACAACAGGCCAACCAGCAGCAATGGCCCTTTGGGTAGTGGAAATAGCGGGCCATCGGGGGACTGACCGGTGCGTGAGGACCAGGGGATTTTGGCAAACCAAAGCGCAAGGCCAGTGATACAGGTGCCGGCAACGGCGTAATGCAACAGCGGGCTGGCGGATAATTGGATTGCGACCACACCGCTCATCGCACCAATCCCGGCGCCAAAGCTCCAGATTGCGTGAAACACGGGCATGACCGTTTTTTCCGATGCCCGGTCAGACTCAGCTGCCCATGCATTCATGGCGACATCCATCGCGCCATGGGTGGCACCAAACAGGAACAGCGTAACCGCCAGCAAAGTCACATTGGGCGACAGCGCCAATCCCAACAGGCACAGGAAATTGCCGAACGCCAGCATGCGCGACATGGGGGCAGCGCCGTGTTTGTCCGACAAGCGCCCCGCCAGAGGAAAGGACAGGATTGCCCCTGCCGCCAGTAGCAAAAGGATCAACCCTAACGTTGCATGGTTCAGTGATAATGAGTCTTTGAACGCCGGAATACGCGACGCCCACATGCCGAACAATCCACCATTGAGGGCAAACATAAACGCCACGGCGACGATGCCCTTTCGGTGGCTTTGCGCACCGGGTGCGGCATCGGTCGACACGCTCATGGCGTCAGCATTTTGCGGAACATCGTTTCAAGAAAAGTGTTGGCGCCGTCCAGAACCGAGGCGTCTTCGTGCATCAGAACCCGGACCTGTGCGTCAAAATCCGCATAATGTTGCGTGGTGGCCCAGATTGAAAAGATCAGGTGGCGCGGATCAACTGGCGCCAGCCGTCCGGCATCAACCCAGCTTTGGATCAACGCAACCTTGCGATCAAAGAGCGGTTTGAGACCGGTTTCCAGATGTGGTGCCATACGTGGTGCACCTTGCAGGATTTCATTGGCAAACAAACGGCTTTCCCGGGGATATTCCCGCGACATCTCAAGTTTGCGGTGCACATAAGCAAGCAGTTCCGTCAACGGGTCGCCATCGGCATTCATATGGTCCAGCGGATCAAGCCATGTCTCCATAAGCTTGTTCAACAGCGAGACGTGAATGTCTTCTTTGCCCTCAAAGTAATAGAGAATGTTTGGTTTGGAGAGACCGGCCTCTTCCGCGATCTGGTCCAGCGTCGCGCCCCGATAACCAAGGCGCGAAAAGACTTCCAGCGCGGCATCGAGAATGCGTTTGCGATTACGCTGTTGAATTCGGCTGTGTTTCTTGGCTGGAACATTGGGCATTCGGCATCTTTCCTGTGGGCGCAACCTAGGACGCTACTGCACAGGGCATTCTGCGTCGATATGAATTTCAGACCGGGGTCAGGTCACTGCACGGCCCCGATACCGCGCAGGATAATGCGTTTGACGGAAGTCTTGGCAGCGCTCCACTGATCATCTGACAGCGGCGCGCCATGGTTCAGGGTTTCGATCTGGTGTCCAAAATCGGCGTAATGTTGGGTGGTGGCCCAGAGCATATAGAGCAGATGGCGCGGATCGATATCGTCCATGCGACCTTCGGCGATCCAGCGGCGGATCACATCGGCGCGCCCTTCGGTCCAGTCGGTCAGAGTTGTTTCCAGATAATCCTGAATGACCGGTGCCCCGTGCATGACCTCTGAGGCCCACACTTTGGACCCGGCCGGATGGCGGCGCGAGATTTCCATTTTGGCGTCAATATAGGCGCCGATTCCCTCGGCAGGGCCGTCGGCCTGATCAAAAATGTCGGCCGCCTGAAGCCAAATCTGAAATATGTTCTGCACAACCTGACGATACAAGGATTCCTTGGTCGGAAAATAATAGTGTAAATTGGCCTTGGGTAGCCCCGCCATATCGGCAATCAACTGCATGGTTGCGCCGCCAAACCCTGCCTCGGCAAAGACTTTTTCTGCTGCCGCCAAAATAAGCTTCTCGCTTTCCTGACGTCGCTCTTTTTTGCTGCTGCTGCGGCGTGTGGGGGCCATGTCATAAAACCTGAGAATTTTCTTGACCGGTTGGTCAGGTTGTGGTGCTCTGAATTTGACCATACGGTCAGGATGCGCGCGAAAGCAAGAGGCCACACGGCCCGTAGCGAAACATGGGGAGATGAAGTCATGGCGGCACCGGGTGAAAACCTTAAGGTGAATGCGGATCGATTGTGGGACAGCCTGATGGAAATGGCCAGGATCGGACCCGGCGTGGCGGGCGGTAATAATCGCCAGACCGTGACAGATGAAGACGGCGAAGGGCGCGCGTTGTTCCAAAGCTGGTGCGAGGCTGTGGGCTGTGAGATGGGGCTGGATCAGATGGGCAACATGTTTGCCACCTATCCCGGTGCCGACCCCGAGGCGTTGCCGGTCTATGTCGGATCCCATCTGGATACGCAGCCGACGGGCGGCAAATATGATGGCGTGCTGGGTGTGCTGGGTGGCTTGGAAATCCTGCGCACGATGAAGGATCTGGGCATCAGGACAAAACATCCCATCGTGGTGACCAACTGGACCAACGAAGAGGGCACTCGTTATGCACCCGCGATGTTGGCGTCGGGTGTTTTCGCCGGTGTGCACACGCAGGACTGGGCCTATGAACGCGAAGACGCGGAAGGTCTGAAATTCGGTGATGAGCTGGCCCGTATTGGCTGGCGCGGAGATGAGCCTGTGGGCGCGCGCAAGATGCATGCGTTTTTTGAGCTGCATATTGAGCAGGGCCCCATTCTGGAGGCTGAAGAAAAAGATATTGGCGTTGTTACCCATGGACAGGGGCTGAGCTGGACGCAGGTCACGATTGAGGGCAAGGATTCCCACACCGGGTCCACGCCGATGCCGATGCGCAAAAACGCAGGTCTTGGTATGGCGCGGGTGCTTGAGAAAGTGGATGAGATTGCGTGGAGCCATGCACCGCACGCGGTTGGCGCGGCAGGGCACATCGATGTTTATCCCAATTCGCGCAACGTGATCCCGGGCAAAGTGGTGTTCACCGTGGATTTCCGGTCGCCGGATTTGTCGGTGATCGAGGATATGGAAGCGCGGCTGAAGGTTGAGGCCCAGAAAATCGCTGATGACATGGGGCTGAGCATCGCCTTTGAGAAAGTCGGCGGATTTGATCCGGTGCAGTTTGACGAAACCTGCGTCAGCGCGGTGCGTGGCGCGGCAGAGCGGCTGGGCTATTCGCATCGTGATTTGATATCGGGCGCGGGGCATGACGCCTGCTGGATCAATCAGGTCGCACCAACGGCGATGGTGATGTGCCCTTGTGTCGACGGGCTGTCACATAATGAAGCGGAAGAAATTTCGCGTGAATGGGCGGCGGCGGGTGCAGATGTGTTGATGCATGCGGTGCTGGAAACGGCGGAGATTGTTGAGTGAGAAAGGCCTAATTGGGGGCCAGCCCCCAATCCCCCGGAGTATTTTTGGCAAAATGAAGAACAGGACGAAGGAGAGGTGATTGCGGCCCGCAGCCCCGAGGACCAGATCAGCGCGCTGATCGCCGCAGAGTTGGATGCCTATGATCCGGATGGGGCCGCGACGCGCAAAGTTGGACAGGGACAGGCCATGTCAGCCGAGTGGCATCGGGCGACGCTGGCGGATTTTCGGTCGGTACTGATCGAGCCGCAAAAGCTTGACGTGTCTTTCAGTGGCGGTGTGACGATGACGTGCTGGGCGATCACAAAGAGCAATGGTGATTATCGCGTGGTCTGGGTACCGGGAACCGAGACTTTTTCGCTGGTAACAGAAACGAAATTCGGGCCCGTTGATATCGGGGTGCATGGCGACGCGATCGGATGCTTCGGGTCGATTTGAGATAAGACAGGGAGTGAGACAATGTCCACGGTGATCAGAAACGGAACAATTGTCACGGCGGATCTGACCTATAAGGCGGATGTGCTGGTAGAGGGGGGCGTGATCGCGCAGATCGGGCTGGACCTGAAGGGCGATAAGGAGCTGGACGCGACCGGCTGTTACGTGATGCCGGGTGGGATTGATCCACATGTGCATTTGGAAATGCCGTTTATGGGCACCTATTCCAGCGACGATTTCGAGAGCGGTACACGCGCCGGTTTGGCCGGGGGCACTACGATGGTGGTGGATTTCTGCCTGCCCAATCAGGGCGAGAGCTTGCTGGATGCGATCAGGCGCTGGGACAACAAATCGACCCGCGCCAACTGTGACTATTCTTTTCATATGGCGGTCACGTGGTGGGGCGAACAGATTTTCAACGATATGAAAACTGTCGTTCAGCAGCGCGGGATCAACACGTTCAAGCATTTCCTTGCCTATAAGGGTGCGCTGATGGTGAACGATGACGAGCTGTTTGCCTCGTTCAACCGTCTGTCAGAGCTGGGCGGGATTGCCATGGTGCATGCCGAGAATGGCGACGTGGTGGCAGAGATGACCGCGAAACTGTTGGCTGAGGGAAACAATGGACCCGAGGCGCATGCGTATTCGCGGCCCAGTCAGGTTGAGGGTGAGGCGACCAATCGCGCGATTATGATTGCCGATATGGCCGGGGTGCCGCTTTATGTGGTGCATACATCCTGTGAAGAGGCCCACGAGGCCATTCGGCGGGCCAAGCAACAGGGCAAGCGGGTATGGGGTGAACCGCTGATCCAGCATCTGACGCTGGATGAGAGCGAATATTTCAATAAAGACTGGGACCATGCCGCCCGTCGGGTGATGTCACCACCTTTCCGCAACAAAAAACATCAGGACAGTCTTTGGGCCGGGTTACAGTCGGGCTCATTGTCAGTTGTGGCGACGGACCATTGTGCTTTTACCACCGAACAGAAACGCACTGGAGTCGGCGATTTCTCGAAGATCCCCAACGGCACTGGCGGGCTTGAGGATCGGATGCCGATGTTATGGACGCATGGGGTGGAAACCGGGCGGCTGACGCCAAACGAATTTGTGGCCGTGACCTCGACCAATATCGCCAAAATCCTGAACTGCTACCCGAAAAAGGGCGCGGTTCTGGTGGGGGCGGATGCGGACCTTGTGGTGTGGGACCCGGCAAAGACCAAGACCATCACAGCCGGATCTCAGCAATCGGCGATCGATTACAACGTGTTTGAGGGCAAGCAGGTCAAAGGCCTGCCGCGCTATACGCTGACACGCGGGCAGGTGGCTGTGAATGACGGTGTGATCCAGACACAGGAAGGCCACGGCCAGTTTGTATCGCGTGAAGCCAACACATCTGTAAACAAGGCGTTGAGCAGCTGGAAAGAGCTGACCGCGCCGCGCCCGGTGGAGCGCACCGGTATACCAGTGACTGGGGTGTAGCAGGACGTGATCAACAAAATCGCAGGTCAGACCATCCACGCGGATGAAATAGAGACGAGATCAGAATGAGCGAAGCCCCTGTCATATCAGCGAAAAATCTGAGCCTGACCTTTGAGACAAATGACGGCCCTGTGCATGCGCTCAAGGACGTTACTCTGGACATCAACAAGGGCGATTTTGTCAGCTTTATCGGCCCTTCGGGTTGTGGCAAGACCACGTTTTTGCGGGTCATGGCCGATCTGGAAACGCCAACGGCAGGCGAGATCACGGTGAATGGCGTCAGCCCCGAAGAAGCACGCAAAGCGCGGGCTTATGGCTATGTGTTTCAGCATGCGGGGCTTTACCCCTGGCGCACAATTGGCGGCAATATCCGCCTGCCGCTGGAAATCATGGGCGCTGATAAGGCGACGCAGGATCAGCGGGTGGCCGAAGTTCTGGAACTGGTGCATCTGGACGGGTTTGAGAAGAAATTCCCATGGCAGCTGTCGGGTGGCATGCAGCAGCGGGCTTCGATTGCGCGTGCACTGGCGTTCCATGCGGACATTCTTTTGATGGATGAGCCGTTTGGTGCGCTGGATGAAATTGTGCGCGACCATCTAAATGAACAGGTTCTGGACCTTTGGGCGCGCACCAACAAGACCATTGGCTTTGTGACCCATTCGATCCCCGAGGCGGTGTACCTGTCGACGCGGATTGTAGTGATGTCACCGCGTCCGGGGCGGATCACGGATGTGATCGAAAGCACATTGTCGCGCGAACGCCCTTTGGATATCCGCGACAGTCCTGAGTTTATCGAGATCGCGCATCGGGTACGGGATGGGCTGCGCGCGGGGCATGCTGATGACTGAGCTGTTGATCAGACGTGCCGTGCCCGACGACATCCCGGCGATGCTGCAAGTGGTGTGTGACTGGGAAAACGCAACACCCTGGATGGTGTCTGTGCTGGATAGGGCCGGGATCGAAGCCTCAATCCGGGATGTATTCGGTTCCCGCGAAATCTGGGTCGCTGGCAAGCCCGTCGAGGGGTATTTGTCATTCAATCCCGAAACGCTTCAGGTGAGCGGTTTGTACTGCGCCAGACCCGGAAACGGCGTGGGCAAGGCGCTGATGGACCGGGTCAAACAAGGCCGTGACGCGATCTGGTTACGCACCCATGAACCCAATGAGGCGGCGCAAAAGTTTTACCGTCGTGAAGGTTTTGTCAAAGTGTCACGCCACGCACCTGAACCGCCCAATGTGTTGCACGAATTGCGCATGGAGTGGTCGGCATGAGCGCGTTTTGGTTTCGGCTTGGCCCAATTATCACCGTTGTGATCGCCATCTTTGTGTTGTGGTACGCCGGGGCTGTGGCGCTGAATTCTGCATGGGCCTATGACAAGGCCAAGCGGGCCGAGGTCGAACTGACCACGTCCGAGTTAATCGCTGACACATTGAGCCAGGAAAAACCCAAACTGCCTGCACCACATCAGGTAGGGCGCGAGATTTGGAAGACCACCGGCGAAATGGTGGTTAAGGGGCGGGCGTTTTCGAAACGGTCGCTGATTTATCACAGCTGGATTACGTTGAGTTCGACATTGCTTGGATTTGCCATGGGCACGGCGCTGGGCATCGCGCTGGCCGTGGGGATTGTCTATAACCGGACTATGGATATGAGCGTGATGCCGTGGGTGATTGCGTCCCAGACCATTCCTATTCTGGCGATTGCACCGATGATCATCGTGGTGTTGAACGCCATCGGGATTTCGGGATTGCTGCCCAAGGCTGTGATCTCGATGTATTTGTCGTTTTTCCCGGTTGTTGTTGGCATGGTCAAAGGGTTGCGAAGCCCCGATCACATGCAGTTGGACCAGATGAAGACGTGGAATGCCAGCGGCGGGCAAGAGTTCCGAAAGCTGCGCCTGCCTTCGTCGATGCCGTATCTGTTTACCTCGCTTAAGGTGGCCATGGCGGCCTCGTTGGTGGGGGCTATCGTGGGGGAATTGCCCACTGGAGCTGTCGCTGGCCTGGGCGCGCGGTTGCTGGCAGGGAGCTATTACGGTCAGACGATCCAGATCTGGAGCGCGTTGATCACCGCAGCGGCGCTGGCGGCGTCTTTGGTGGGGCTGATCGGCGTGATCCAGCGGGTTGTTCTTAAACGGATGGGGATGGCGTGATGGGCTGGCTTATTGCAGGGCTTGTGATCTGGGGTGCCGGTTGGGCATTGAATGTCTGGCTGGCAGGTCAACCGCGGACCCGTTTCACTGCGCTGGCGGTGCCGGTGATCTTTGGGCTGACGCTGGTGCTGATCTGGGAATGCGTTGTGCGTGGGTTCGAGATCAACCCGGTGTTGTTGCCGCCACCCTCATCTATCTTACTTCGCTTTGGCACGTCGCTGCCAATTCTGTGGCAGGACTTTGTGCAGACCGCCATCAAGGGCGCGCTCAGCGGCTATGTTATGGGATGTGGTTCGGCGTTTTTGACGGCGGTTGTGATTGACCGGTTCCCGTTCTTGCAGCGCGGCCTGTTGCCGGTGGGCAATTTTGTGGCGGCGCTGCCTATTATCGGTATGGCGCCCATTCTGGTGATGTGGTTCGGCTTTGACTGGCAATCCAAGGCAGCGGTTGTGGTGGTCATGGTGTTCTTTCCAATGCTGGTGAACACCGTGCAGGGATTGCAGGCCACGGACGCGATGCAGCGCGACCTGATGCGCACTTATGCGTCCGGCTACTGGCAGACATTGCTGAAACTTCGTCTGCCTGCGGCCATGCCCTTTATCTTCAACGGGTTGAAAATTTCGACAACACTGGCGCTGATTGGTGCCATTGTGGCCGAATTCTTTGGCTCGCCGATCAAAGGCATGGGGTTTCGTATTTCGACCGAGGTCGGGCGGCTGGCGCTTGATATGGTCTGGGCCGAGATTGTCGTTGCGGCAATCGTTGGGTCTGCGTTTTATGGCGGGGTCGCGCTTTTGGAAAAAGCGGTCACATTCTGGCACCCGTCCCAAAGGGGCTGAGCAAAAATAATAAACAGAAAAGTTCAACAAGGAGAATAAGACAATGAAAACAATGATGACAACGATCACCGCAGCAGCAATGGGGCTGGCAGCCTCGATGGTGCAAGCAGCGGATGATGTCACGCTTCAGCTGAAATGGGTCACACAAGCTCAGTTTGCTGGATATTATGTGGCGCAGGATCAGGGCTTTTATGACGAAGAAGGTCTGAACGTGACCATCAAACCCGGCGGCCCTGACATCGCCCCGGCGCAGGTGATTGCCGGTGGTGGCGCAGACGTGGTGCTGGACTGGATGCCATCCGCGCTGGCCAGCCGTGAAAAAGGCCTTGCGCTGGTCAATATCGCGCAGCCGTTCAAAAGCTCGGGTATGATGCTGACCTGCCGCAAGGATGCCGGTGTGACGGCACCCACCGATTTCGCCGGCAAAACGCTGGGTGTCTGGTTCTATGGCAACGAATATCCGTTCCTGAGCTGGATGAGTAAACTGGGTCTGGCCACAGATGGTTCAGATGGCGGCGTGACCGTTCTCAAGCAAGGCTTTAACGTTGATCCGATCCTTCAGGGGCAGGCCGCGTGTGTGTCGACCATGACGTATAACGAATACTGGCAGATCATCGATGCGGGTCTGACCCCGGACGATCTGGTGGTTTTCAAATACGAAGATCAGGGTGTGGCGACGTTGGAAGACGGCATGTATGTGCTGGAAGACAACCTGAGCGACCCGGCCTTTGAAGACAAAATGGTGCGCTTTGTGCGGGCCTCTATGAAGGGTTGGAAATGGGCCGAAGAGAACCCGGATGACGCGGCGATGATCGTACTGGACAACGACGCATCGGGTGCACAAACCGAAAAGCATCAAAAACGTATGATGGGTGAGATTGCCAAGCTGACGGCAGGGTCAAACGGCGCGCTGGATCCGGCGGATTTCGACCGCACAGTAGACAGCCTGATGTCGGGCGGGTCTGATCCGGTGATCACCAAAAAACCAGAAGGCGCATGGACACATGCGATCACAGATAAAGCCCTGAACTAAGGGTTTTAACCGCGGGGAGTGCGGAAAGGGCCGGGGGGAAACCTCCGGCCCTTAGCTTGTTCCAAGGTTTGGATTGCGGCGTTCAGACGCTGATCGCCGTCACTGCAGTTGCAGAATATCAGGGACGCAAAGTTTGCGCTCGGCGGGCATTTTGTCCTTGCCATCTTTACGCTTCAACCGCTTTGGACCATCTTTTACCTTGATTTTAGGATCAGCGAGCGGGCCCTTTAGAGTGATCGGCCAAGGGCTGCGCGAGAGCGGTTTGCCAATCTTGCGGGGTTGCAGATTAAGGTCCACAACTTTGTTTTTCAGGTCCGCCCCACCAAAGACGACAATCTGCACCTGATCGGTTTCCAATGTGGTCTGCTTTGTTGAGACGCTTCCGTTGGAAATGCTGATTGGCGCGTGCAAACAAACGATTGGTGCGACCTTTTGTTTATCCTTGGAAAACAGCCAGGGCAATACCCCAAGACCCGCCAGATCCAGCAGTTGGGTTTCAATGGATCCCTTGCGCAGGGACACGGTCGCATTGCCATTCATAGTGCTGGCAAAGTGCTTCACTGATTCCGTGCCACCGGTGAGATTGAAGTCGGCGTAAATTGTGCCGCTCGCGCCCTTTTTGAAATTCAGGTGGTGCAGGATATCGTCCAACCGCCATCCCCCGGCCTTGCCGGAAATCGTGAACAGGTGCGCTTCGTCAGAAAGATCCATATGGCCGTTCACGTCGAAATTGCCGCCACCATATTCAAACACCAGAGGTCCGGCCTTCAGATCGTTTTCATCCAGCGTCAGCCCGCTTTTCAGGCTGCTGATGCCTTTGGCGCCTTCGATGTGGCGCAGGTCAATGCCGATATCCATGTTCAGACCTGACAAAAGAACAGAGCGCCCAATGGGTTTGAGCGTCACGTCGCGAAGCGCGCCGGTGTCTTCGGGCGCGTCGGTTGCGTCCGCGTCATCGGATGCGTCTGACGCGTCTGTCTTTTCGACGGGCCCTTCGGTCGTGCCTGCATTGCCCAGCTTTCTCAGCTCACCAGCAGCCAATACGATGCTGCGAATTTCATCAATATTGATGAGATCGCTTTCGATCGTTCCTTTCAAAACAGGTTTGGTTGTGGCGTCATCCAGACTGGCAGAGATTTTCAGAACCGACTCTGCGACGGAAACATCAACACCCGTGCTCCAATCGGTGCCCTGGCTGACCAGAGTGATGGCAAGGTTGGCGTGGCCGGTATCCACCGGTTCCAGTGACAATGCCTGCAACAGCGCGGCTCCGGAGGGGACATCGACGTCAATACCCAGATCGATATCCTCGAACTTTAGCACGTTTTTGACGGTTCCGTGGACTTCGAGATTCCAGATGTCGGTTTCGCTGGTCTTGGCATCCAGATTGCTGAGTTCAAGTTGATTGATGTCGCCATTCAGATGAAAATCACCGGAAAACTTGCCAAGCTGATCATCTGTGCCCAGATGCTCTGACGAGATCAGGCTACTGGCCTGAATATCCAGCACGCCCTCTGCGGCGATACCTTGCAGTTGTAACGCGTCCTCAACAGAGGCGTCCAGGATCACAAAAGGGTCTGACGGAACGCCGATCCGCAAGTTAACATTCCCAACCCGTAGCGCACCGTCCGATGTTCTGGAAAGCCCGGAAAACTTAATCGGGGGTGGGCCTTCGCCGGACGTGTCCAGGGTAAAGCCGTTGGTTTTGATAACCATTTCACGCTGCGGGATTTTTCCCGGCACGCTGTCGATGACCATATCAACCGCAATGAGCTTGAGGTTTTTACGCGTTTCCGCCGGTGCGGGTTCATTGTCTTCCGGGTATAGCCTGATCCGGGTGGTCAACGAGACGTCTTCGGGGTTGCCGAGCTCTCCTATTTGTCCTGTCACAACAAGGCTTTGCCCGGTGGACAGTTCGACCTGAACATCAAGGTCATCAATGCGGGCGACGTTGTCCTTGGCCTTGAACGTTGCGCCCACGGTGCCTTTCCCTTCCAGCACGCGGTTCAGCTTTGCCACATCCAAAAGCTGTCCAAGTTCGGCAATATCGACGCTTGCTTTGACTTCCAGCCCCGTGTCTTGCGGAACCTGACTGGCGGCAATGGATATCTGTTCGAAATCAGCTGTTACCTGAAACGGGTCTTTTGCGGGGAAGGTGCCCTTTAGCTCAAACGTTTCGCCATTCAAAGATCCGGAGCCGGTCACAGTTGCATCTTCTGTTGCGCTGGCGCGCGCCAGTTCCAGATCAGAAAGCTGCAGGTCCAGATCCAGCCCGTTCTGAG
The DNA here is from genome assembly GCF_039969785.1 of Shimia sp. Classification (GTDB taxonomy): domain Bacteria; phylum Pseudomonadota; class Alphaproteobacteria; order Rhodobacterales; family Rhodobacteraceae; genus Shimia. Next base: position 162,380 of record NZ_JBDVNC010000018.1, read on the forward strand.
CGCTTTGGTACAGGACGGAAATGTCCGTCAGCGCAATTTTGCGATCTGCCAGAATGTCAGCAAGTGCGTTGTTTGAGGATTTGGCAGGCTTGTCGGCGTCAGTTTCTGGTTTGGCCAAAGACTGCCACGTGGTTGTGCCATCCTCGGTGGTCAGCAGATTGACGTGAACGCCCGCCACAGAAAGATTGCTTAATGAGAGCTTGCCATTCCAAAGGTCTTTTGTAGCGACGTCAAAGCCCAGCGTGTCGATTTTTGCGAGATCTTTGTCAGAAACAGAGGTGCCGGGGAGCACAAGACCAGCTGCCGTAATCTTCAGCTTTCGACCGATGCCGATGCGCAGTTCATCTTCAATAACAACATCTTGACCAAGTTTCTTCGAGATCAGATTTTCAACGAATGTGGTCCTCATTGGGGAAAATAAGGATGACGACAGAACCAGCCATGCGGCAACGGCCACAAAAGCTATGGTGCCGCCACAAATCAATAAACCTTTCACGACGTATCGCACGCGCTTCTCCCTTATCGCTGGATTTCCACTAGGAACGCCTAGTCTGCTACAAATTCTTATATTCTAAAAGCTTAGTGCTGTTTCGAATTTCTCTCGCCCATTTCAAACATGACACGCACCTCTGGCAACCTCCATTTGTCGAAACTGGGAACATTGACGCACAAATTCCTGTTTTTCCTTGTTTTAAGGGCTATGAGATTATGCAACTTTCAATACCCCAACAAATTCGGCGATGTGATGCGCACGGCGGATTGAGACGACGCAATTCGCCCTTTGCTTTGTTAACCACCCGGAATGTGATAGCGGCGTAATATGAGAAAGTTCACAAGCGAAAATGCGGTTGTTGTGACGGTCCTGACGCTGATGGCGGGCGGGCTTGGCGCGGCGCTGGGGTGGGCCGTTGGGTTGCCGTTGTTTCAGCTGACCGGCCCTGCGTTGTTGGTCAGCGTGCTGGTTTTGGCCGGGGCGCCCTTGCGCGTGGTTGTACCGCTGCGAGATGCGGCTTTTCTTTTGGTCGGGATCAGCATCGGAGCAGGGCTGAACGCACAAGCGCGCGAAGCCATCCTGCGCTGGCCTCTGGCGTTTCTGGCGCTGGCCGTTTCTTTGGTCGTGATCCTGCTGGTCAATCGCGCGCTGTTGTCGCGGTTTTTTGGATTTGACCGTCGCGCCGCATTGCTTGCGTCATCGCCCGGACATCTGAGTTTTGTGGTGGCGCTGAGCGTGTCTTATGAGGCCGACGCAACGCGCATTGTGGTGATCCAGACCATCCGCGTTCTGGTGATGAGTGTGGTTGTCCCGTTCGCGCTGACCGCTGTTGGCGCTGAAATGAGCACGGCCCTGCCAATTGCGCCCGTGCTGATGAGCTGGGGCGCATTTGCCGCTTTGGTTGCCGCGGGCGCAGTATTTGGTCCGGTGCTGAAACGGTTCAAGGTGCCCGCGCATTTTCTGATTGGTGGCATGCTGGTGTCTGCGCTGGCGCATCTGCTAGAGCTGACACCGGGCGGCGTGCATCCGTTGCTTGGGCTGGCCGGATTGGTGGTGATTGGCACACTGATCGGTACGCGGTTTTCCGGGATTACCCTGACACAATTGCGACAGACCTTTTTTGCAGCGTTCACCTCAACCAGCGTGACGCTGCTGTTGTCAGCGGCTTTTGCGATTCCGGTGGCGTGGTTTTTGATAGTCCCCGTGTCACATGTGGTGGTCGCATTTGCGCCGGGTGGGCTGGAGACCATGATTGCGATGGGTGCCCTTTTGGGGGCGGATGCGGGGTTTGTTGCAGGCTGCCATCTGGGCCGTTTGCTGCTGTTGCCTGTTTTGCTTCCAACAATGCTGGCACGGTCTTCCAATGGGCAGTGAAGTCCTTATATCCACTGCAAACGCAATTTGACGTATCGGAGCGTGGCATGAGCGGCAAGAAACTTACCTGTTTTAAATGTGGTCAGGTCAACCGGGTGCCGTTTGACAAGCTGATGGCCGAACCGAAATGCGGAACATGCGGCACCGGGCTGATGACTGGCGGCGTGCCCGAGGTGGATTTGGCGACGCTGGAAAAAGCGGCGCGCACGGATGATGTGCCCATCGTGGTGGATTTCTGGGCACCATGGTGCGGGCCCTGTCGTCAGATGGCACCGCAGTTTCAGGCCGCAGCATCTGATCTGAAACCACAGGCGCGACTGGTCAAGCTGAACACCGAAGATCATCCCAATGCCGGTGCGAAATTCCGTATCCGGGGCATTCCGACGATGGCCGCATTTTCGAATGGAAAAGAACGTGCACGTCAGTCTGGTGCGATGCCGTCATCCGCCATTGTTTCCTGGGTTAAGGCGAGCGTCTGAATATATTCAGAATGTAATGCGGCAGGCGCGCCAGCACGCTGCGCGCCAGCTCTGGATATTCAATCTCGCCAGCCAGCAAACGCATGTATTGCAGTCGCACGGTGCCTGACCGGCGAAAGGTGGTGACAAAGATCTTTTGCCAGCGTGGCGCAAAGATAATGCGGCGCAACCGGCGCGCAATCCTGAGGTTGCGGTGCAGGTCGGTCAGCGCGCTTTGATAGCGAGTGATCGCCATGTCCGGCTGGTCTGATTTCAGCGCATCGCACGCCGCCTGTGCCGCCAGCTGGCCGCTTTTCATGGCAAAGGCGATGCCCTCGCCGGTGATCGGATCAACCAGACCGGCGGCGTCTCCGGCCAGCAGAATGTGACCTCGCCCAGGTGTCTTGCGAAACGCTCCGAAGGGCAGATAGTGCCCCTTGACCCTGACCTGTTCTGCATCGATCCCAAGCGTGCTCAGATAGGCAGAAAACCGGGCCTTCATATCGGGGTTTTCCGCGTGTAGCCCGCCAATGCCAATCGTCGTGCTCTGGCATTTGGGGAACGACCAGCCATACCCCCAGTTTGCAGCCCCAAGGTCGATACGCAGCGGTTGGTTCCCGTCGGGTCGCCCGCCATTTGGCGCTTCGATTTCAAGGCCGAACCCAATTGTGTTTTTGTCAAAAGGACTGCCGAACAGGTGACGGGCGATGATGGAATTCACCCCGTCTGCGCCGATCAAGATCGCCGCTGTAAGCGTTTCGCCATCCCGAAAAATAACGGAATTATCAGTGATTTGCGCAATCGGGCGTCCGGTGAAATCCTGCGCCCCGGCGTGGAGTGCGTGCTGAAACAATCGGGCGTCCAGATCCAGCCGCATGGTCAGATGCAGGGGCGGCACGTCGCGCAACACGGCCAGTTCGCGCCCCTGATGCCAAAACGCGAAATCGGTCCGGGTCACGGCGTGTGACAGATCAAATTCCTGCCCGAATATCTCGGTGTAATAAGTTCGGCTGCGTTCAGTGAACAGCCCGCCGCACAGCTTGTTACGCGGAAACTTTGCCTTGTCCAGCAAGGCAACCTTGTGCCCCTGACGGGCGGCGCAGGTGGCGGCGGCGCTCCCGGCCGGGCCGGCGCCAATCACGATGATGTCAAACACTGGACAAGGCCTCGATTACAACACAGCGGTTCTAGCAACTTTCCATGCGTTTGCCAGCACCCTATGGTGAAGGGGCGAGGACTGGTCCGAAAGGGGATTGAGGATGAACGAAACTGTGACGCCCAAGGGCGAGCTGACGCTGCGCACATTGGCGATGCCTGCAGATGTGAATGTAAACGGCGACATCTTTGGCGGCTGGGTGCTGAGCCAGATGGACATCGCCAGCGGGATTGTGGCGGGCACACGGGCACGTGGGCGCGTGGCCACGGTTGCGGTGGATGCGATGAAATTCATTCGTCCTGTGCATGTGGGGGATGTCTTGTGCATCTATGCTAGGGTGGACCGTGTCGGGCGCACCTCGATGGCCATCGGGCTTGAGGCATGGGCCTTGCGCAACCGGCATGGGAAACGGGAAAAAGTGACCGAAGCGACGTTCACTTATGTGGCGATCCACAGCAACGGAACACCGCGCCCGGTGCCGCCCGAACAAGAGGCTTAAGGGCCAAAAAGACGGATCGGCAGGCCGTCGGTAACACGTCGGTATTGCGTCAGCGTGCCCGAACGCTTGTCTAAGACGGTCTTAAACCCATCGGCGCAATGTTGTGGCAAAGGAGATTTGCCATGACAAACCGACCCCTGAGCAAGACCCGGCGCATTGCCCGCGACCGTCTCACCCGCAACCTGATTTACCTGAATTCCGAAATGTGGCTGTCAGCCGCAATGCGAGAGGACGTGCCCGAAGCGTGGCACACGCTGGAACAGGATGTGGATGTGGACGAGCCCAAGGAAAAGATCACGCTGTATGTGGATCGGTCTGTGGCCAGATTTTATCGCGCGATGGGTAAAGGCTATCAGGAACGGATCAACCGATTGCTGGCCACCTGGGCGCAAATGAAGATTGCCGAAGAACTGCGCGTGGACGCGCTGCTGGCACAACGGTTTGAAGAGAACGATCAGGTGTAACTCAGGCCTTGTAAAAACCCATCTCGGTTTGCTCTGTGTCCGAGCCGCGCAGGCCGTTCAGGCCCCAGATCATCAGACCTGACAAAAACGGAAACCCAAGGGAGAAGGTCATATAGGTCAGGATGCCATGAAGGATCGTGGCGTCCTGAAACAGCACTTGGATTGTCGCGACGACAATTCCGATAAAGCTTCCGACAAAGATCAGGATCAAGGCCATTCTGGTGCTCTCCCATTGTTCAGGATCAGCAGAACAGGGGAATAAGGCGAGATTGTGACTTGTATACGGCCTTGATTGGATGTGTCGCCGTTGGTCGTGTGAATTGCCCTGCAAATCGCCCGGTTCCCGGTCAACGCGACATTTTCAGCAAAAATCGGCTTTTCCCCGGACCGGGCACATGGTCATATGCAGCCAGATTTAATGACACCCGTACTGAGGCCGATGCACAAAGAGGGCGTGAAAACGTCGTCTGCAGCATTGCACGGATGGGGCGCGCAACCAAAGGAACACATTCATGAAGCTCATGCGTTATGGCGATCGCTACGGTTCGAAAATCCCTTGCATTGTCGATGGCGACGGGGTGGCGCGGGACGCGTCCGCGATTGTAAGCGACTTTGGGCCGCGTACGCTGACCCCTGAAACCATCGCGGCGCTGAAGGCGGCGGACCCGGCCAGCCTGCCAGTGGCCGATATCGAGGGCAAACGGCTGGCCCCGCCCGTGGCGCAACCGTTTAATATTTATTGCATCGGTCTAAACTATTCCGATCACGCCGCCGAAGCCGGAATGCCGGTACCGGATGAACCGATCCTGTTCAACAAATCCACCGGTACGTTTTGTGGCGCCAATGACAATCTGTTGTACAGCCCGAAGATGACCAAGCTGGACTGGGAAGTTGAGCTAGGCATTGTGATTGGCAAGAAAGCCCTGAACATCACCAAAGATCAGGCGCCGGATCACATTCTGGGGTACACGCTGGTCAATGATGTGTCCGAGCGTAGCTGGCAGCTGGAACGCGGCGGGCAATGGGCCAAGGGCAAGAGCTTTCCCAACTTCTGCCCCACTGGTCCGTGTCTGGTGACAGGTGACGCGTTGGGTGATCCACAGGCGTTGGGTATGTGGCTGGATGTGAATGGCGAACGTATGCAGACAGGTAACACCGCCACGATGGTCTTTGATTGTGCGACCATCGTCAGCTACCTGAGCGAATTTATGCAGCTTGAGCCTGGCGATCTGATTTGCACGGGCACACCTCCGGGTGTTGGCATGGGCATGACGCCACAAAAGTTCCTGAAAATCGGCGACACTGTGCGCCTTGGCATTGATGGATTGGGCGAACAGACCCAGACCGTCGTGGCTCTTTAATCTGGGAAGACAGACATGAAACTGCGTTCACAACAATGGTTCGACAATCCTGACAACCCGGCGATGACCGCGCTTTATATTGAGCGGTATCTGAATTTCGGCATCACCCGCGAGGAACTGCAATCGGGCAAGCCGATCATTGGCATCGCCCAGACCGGGTCTGACTTGAGCCCGTGCAATCGGCATCATATCGAGCTGGCCAAGAGGGTGCGCGATGGGATTGTCGCGTCGGGCGGGATTTGTTTTGAGTTCCCGGTGCATCCCATTCAGGAAACCGGCAAGCGGCCAACGGCGGCGCTGGACCGCAATCTTGCCTATCTGGGGTTGGTTGAGAGCCTGTATGGCTATCCGATTGACGGGGTCGTTTTGACCATTGGCTGTGACAAGACCACGCCCGCCTTGTTGATGGCCGCCGCTACGGTTGATATTCCGGCTATTGCGCTGTCGGTTGGGCCGATGCTGAATGGCTGGCACAAGGGCAAACGTGCCGGGTCGGGCACGGCTATATGGCAGGCGCGCAAAGAGCTTGCGGCGGGCGACATTGACTATGACGGGTTCATGGATGTGGCCACGGCGTCGGCGCCCTCGGTGGGCTATTGCAACACCATGGGCACCGCCAGCACGATGAATTCGCTGGCCGAAGCGCTGGGCATGCAATTGCCCGGCAGCGCCGCGATTCCGGCGCCTTACCGCGAACGGGGCCAGATTTCTTATGAAACCGGCAAGCGCATCGTTGCAATGGTGCACGAAGACCTCAAACCCAGCGACGTGATGACCCGCGCCGCGTTTGAAAACGCCATTGTTGCCAATTCGGCCATCGGGGGCAGCACCAATGCGCCAATCCATCTGAATGCCATCGCGGCGCATCTGGATATCGAGCTGACCAATGACGACTGGCAAAATGTCGGGCATCAAATTCCGCTGTTGTGCAATGTGCAGCCCGCTGGCGACTATCTGGGTGAGGATTTCCATCAGGCTGGCGGCGTACCCGGTGTGATGTCGGAACTGCTGGCCAATGACGCGCTGCCGCATCCCGGTGCAATCACCGTGAGCGGCCAGAGCATGGGCGAGATATATGCCAACGCGTCGGTCAGCAATGCGGACGTGATCAAACCGTTTGGCGCCCCGATGAAAGACGCCGCCGGGTTCATCAACCTGCGTGGCAACCTGTTTGACAGCGCGATCATGAAAACCTCGGTGATTTCGCCGGAATTTCGGGCGCGCTATTTGTCCAATCCCGATGACCCCGAGGCGTTTGAAGGGCGTGCCATCGTATTTGACGGGCCAGAGGATTATCATGATCGCATCGAAGACGATGCGCTGGGGATCGACGAGTCTTGTATTCTGGTGATCCGGGGCGCGGGGCCAATCGGTTATCCTGGCGGTGCCGAAGTGGTCAATATGCAGCCCCCGGCCAGCCTGTTGAAACGCGGGATCAACGAATTGCCTTGCATCGGGGACGGTCGCCAGTCCGGTACGTCCGGCAGCCCGTCGATCCTGAACGCGGCGCCTGAGGCCGCGGCGATGGGGGGACTGGCGCTGTTGGAAACCGGGGACATGGTGCGCATTGATCTGAATTCGGGTCGGGCGGACATACAGGTGGATGACGCGGTGTTGGACGCGCGGCGTGCGGCGCTGGTCGAAGCGGGTGGGTTTGCCTATCCCGAACACCAGACACCGTGGCAGGAAATTCAGCGTGGTATCGTGGATCAGTTCGACAAGGGCATGGTGCTGAAACCGGCGGTCAAATATCAGCGTATCGCCAAGACCAAAGGCATCGCGCGCGACAATCACTAAGCGCGATTGCAGGCTTGCATGAGGGTGGCTATCCGATCAGTTTAGACCGGATAGCCATCGTGGCACGCTCCCGAACGTGCGGCGTGGGCCATGAGTTCAACGATGCTTGTGGATGGCGGCAGGACAGCCGGGTGACACAAATCAAGGGAGCCAGGCATGACCAAACCCCCACAGCCGGAACTGGCCGCGCGCACGCATGACATTTACGAGGAACAGGCAGAGCAATTTGACCGCGAGCGCAGTCGTAAGTTGTTTGAGGCGCGCTGGCTGACCCGGTTCTCGGACGGGTTACCGCGCGGCGCGCGGGTGCTTGATCTGGGCTGTGGCGCGGGTGAACCGATTGCCAGCTGGCTGATTGGCGAAGGGTTTCACTATACCGGCGTTGATATTGCCGAGGCGATGCTGACCATCGCACGCGGGCGTTGGCCGGAGCGGGATTGGCGACAGGGTGATATGCGCGCGTTGGATTTGGGTGAACAGTTTGACGGGATCGTCGCGTGGAACAGCTTTTTCCACCTGACCCGAGATGAGCAGCGGGCCTGTTTGCCGGTGCTGGGGCAACACCTGGCGCCGGGCGGGCATTTGCTGGTCACGGTGGGGCACAGCGACGGCGAAGTCACGGGCCGTGTCGGCAATGCAGTTGTTTATCATTCCAGCCTGTCCCCGGCGGAATATGCCCGGTTGTTAGAAGACCACGGCATGCTGATGACCGGGTTTCTGGCGCAGGACCCGGATTGCAACAAACACAGCGTGTTGCTGGCCCAAAAAATCTAGAACTCATGCGGGCAGATATGTTTGTTGGGCTGGAATTCCGGTGTACAAGCCGCTTTGTTTATCAGTACAATTTTTAGAGCAGGTCAGCGTTTCCTGCCTGACACCTGGTAAAGGGAAGCCACATGACGGATGATGCGAAACGGCGGCGCGTATGGCTGTATGAGCATCTGAACAGAGTGGTTTGGGCCGGGCGTGATTGCGGGGTAAACGCGTGACGGGTGACGTGATCCGCCGACTGCCCCGGCAAACCGGACCGGCGGCGTGGAACGTGATCCTGGGGCCGCAACCCGAACCAGAGCGGCTGGAAACCGACAAAATGGCAGAGTTTGTTGTGATCGGGGCCGGGTTTTCCGGTCTATCCGCAGCAAGGCGTTTGCGACAGCTGCATCCGCATGCGCGCATCGTTGTGCTGGAGGCGGGGCGCGTTGCTGCGGGGGCGTCGGGGCGCAATTCGGGGTTCATGATGGATCTGCCCCACACGCTGACCGCGCGGGACCATATCGGGACCGGCGATGATCCAACACTGATTGCGTTGAACCGACAGGCGCAGGCGTTTGGGCACGCGGCGGTTCAGGCCTATGACATCGCGCCGGATTTCTTTGATCCGGCGGGCAAGGTCATTGGCGCGGCCGGGCCGAAATCGCAGGCGCATAACGAAAGCTATGCGGCCCATTTAGACGGGTTGGGCGAGCCGTATGAGATGTTGGACGCGGCGCATATGCGCGAGCTGACGGGCAGCGATCATTACCTTTCGGGGCTGTATACGCCGGGCACCGTGATGCTGCAGCCCGCTGGATATATCCGTGGGCTGGCGGCCGGATTGCAGCGCGAAGATGTTGAGATTTATGAAAACTCTCCGGTTCTGAGTTTCAGGAAGCAAGGGTTGTCCTGGCGTATTAATACACCGAAAGGGTCGGTTGAGATCGGGCGTGTGATCCTGAGTGTGAATGGCCATCTGGAGAGCTTTGGCTTTGCCCGCAACCGATTGAAGCAGATGGTCCTGTTTGCTGCCATGACACCAGAGCTGAGCCCTGATGAGCTGACCCGGCTGGGGGGGCGGCCGCGCTGGGGGATCACACCGGCAGAGCCGATGGGCACCACGATCCGGCGCATTGATGCGGGGCAGGGTGGGCAGCGGATCGTGACCCAGACCTGCGCGGTTTTGCGGCCGGGGTTGGAAGCTAAGCCGTCGGACCTGAACCGTGCCACAAAGGTAATACAGCGCAAATTTGATCAGCGTTTCCCTCAGCTTGCCGGGATCGATATGGAACATGTCTGGGCCGGGCAAGTGTGTTTGAGCCAGAACAACGTGTCGGTGATGCAAGAGGTCGAGACCGGGATTTATTCGGGCTGTGTGCAGAATGGGCTTGGCACCGCGCGTGGAACGCTGACCGGAATTGGCGCGGCGGAAATGGCTTGTGGTCATGTTTCGGATATCACGGATTATTTCGGGAATCAGGCAGCACCGACGCCGCTTGCGCCGCGCCCGTTTCGTGAAATCGGCGCAAATGCAGCGCTGCGGTTGCGCGAATGGGGCGCGCGCGCCGAGTGAATCGCAAAACATGTGCCGGTTTGGCGTCGTACAGGCATTTGTAATGCGCCGAGCTCGTTTTTTAGGTTGCAGTCCCCCTCTCAATTGATCTTTGATCAGCGCATGTCTGCGCCTACCCTCAAAATGGAAGGTTCCGGTAACGGAGCCGTCCTGCATCTGGCTGGACGGTTTCTCACGCAATCGTTGGGGACCGTGGAAAAGGCGTTTGCGGATGTCAAAGCGGCGCAAGGCGTTTTGCAGATCGATATGGCACAGGTCGAAATCGTGGACACAGGCGGTGCCTGGATGATTTCCGACCTGATAAAGCGCCTTGAGACCGAAGGCGTCAAAGCCGAGCTGGTCAATGCCGCGCCGCAAATTCTGACCCTGATCGACGCGGTCAATCAGGCGATCCCGCACGAACATGGACAGGAAGAACCCGAACGCGGGTTTCGGGCGTGGCTGGAAAACTTTGGTAAGGGCGTTGAACGCTGTTGGATCAGTGGCGTGTCAATCATGAGCTTTTTCGGGCTGACGCTGGCGGCGCTGACGCGCGCGGTGTTTCGTCCGTGGACTTTGCGCTGGGCATCTGTGGTCAGCCACATGGACGATGCCGGGTTCAAGGCGGTGCCGATTGTGGCGCTGATGGGGTTCCTGATCGGGGTGGTTCTGGCCTTTCAGGGGGCAACCCAGCTGCAGCAATTTGGCGCCGAGGTTTTTGTGGTCGAACTGATCGCGATCTCGATCCTGCGCGAGCTGGGTATTCTGCTGACCGCGATCATTGTCGCGGGCCGGTCCGGGTCGGCGTTCACGGCTTCGGTTGGCTCGATGAAAGTGCAGGAAGAAATCGACGCCATGCGCACTCTGGGGCTGGACCCGATTGACGTGCTGGTGTTGCCGCGTGTTCTGGCGCTTTTGATCATGCTGCCGCTTTTGGGGTTTGTCGCGAATATGGCAGGGCTGTTTGGCGGCGCGTTGATGAGCTGGATCGAGCTGGGTGTCAGCCCGGGCATGTTTGTGACCCGGCTGCAGGACACGATTGGCATCTGGCATTTGCTGGTCGGTATGATCAAAGCGCCGTTTTTCGCGCTGGTGATTGGTGTGATCGCCTGTTGGCAGGCGTTTCAGGTTCAGGGATCAGCCGCCAGCGTCGGGCAGCGCACAACATCGTCTGTGGTGCAGGCGATTTTCTGTGTCATTGCCATCGACGCGCTGTTTTCCGTGTTTTTTGCGCAGATGGGGGTCTGATGGACGGTGTCATGCAACCACAATCTGCCCCGGTAGATGATCAGCGCGAGGCGGTGATCAAGGTACGCGGGCTGCGCAATCAGTTTGGCACACAGGTTGTGCACGACAATCTGGACATGGATGTGTGGCGCGGCGAAGTGCTGGGTGTGGTTGGCGGATCAGGCACCGGCAAGTCGGTGATGCTGCGTACAATTGTCGGGCTGAACAAACCCGCCGCAGGCAGCATCGAGGTGCTGGGCGTGGATGTGTTGAACGGGTCCGAGCAAGACCGCAAAAGCGTTGAACAACGCTGGGGCGTGGCGTTTCAGGACGGGGCGCTGTTTTCATCGCTGACGGTTCTGCAAAACGTGATGGCACCGATGCGCGAACATCTCAAGATGAGCCACGGGCTGATGAAGGCACTCGGTGAATTGAAGATCAGCCTTGCCGGATTGCCACCGTTGGCCTGTGGCAAGTTCCCTTCGGAATTGTCGGGCGGCATGCGCAAACGCGCAGCACTTGCGCGGGCTTTGGCGATGGACCCCGAGATTGTATTTCTGGACGAACCCACAGCCGGGCTCGACCCGGTTGGTGCGGCGGCCTATGACGATCTGATTGGGGAATTGCAGCGGTCACTGGGATTGACGGTGTTCATGGTCACGCATGATCTGGACAGCCTGTATGCGATTTGCGACAGGATTGCCGTGCTGGCTGAAAAGCGCGTTTTGGTCGACGGACCCATTGAGATGATGACCGATGTCGATCATCCGTGGGTTCAGGAATACTTCACCGGACCACGTGCCCGCGCGGCGCAGGTCAAGGGATTGGGTAAAGGGTAGGCGGATGGAAACACGTGCAAACTATGCGCTGATCGGCGCCTTTACTCTGGCCGGGATTATCGGGGCTTTCGGGTTCTTGCTGTGGCTGGCCAAGATCGATGTGGAACGCCAGTACACCTATTACGATGTGCTGTTTGAAAACGTTTCGGGGCTGAGCGCGGCAGGTGGTGTGCGCTATAATGGCTTGCCGGTGGGCACGGTTGTGGACCTGAAACTGGATCAGGACGATCCTTCCAAGGTACGGGTGCGTATGGAGCTGGACGCGCGCACGCCGGTCACGGATGACACCATTGCGCAGCTGAACTCAAGCGGCATCACCGGGGTCAGTTTTGTGGCCCTGTCCGGTGGTTCGCCGGATGCCTTACCACTGCCAAAGAACAGCGTAATCCCCAGTAAACCCAGCGCGTTGGAGTCGATATTTGAAGGCGCGCCAGAGCTGTTGGAAAAGGCGATTGTGCTGTTGGAAGACGTGCAAAAGGTGGTCAACGAAGACAACCGTCAGGCTGTTTCTGATTTGCTGGGCAACCTGTCTTCGGCTTCGGGCCGGTTGGACCGTGCGCTGGAGGATTTCGAAACCCTGTCCACAGAGCTTGGCGATGCGGCGACAACCATTGCCGGGTTTACCGGGCGTTTGGGGCAGTTGTCGGATACGGCCGAAGTAACGTTGAGCGAAGCCACTGAAACGCTGGTGACGGTGCGCGGAACGGTTGAAAACGCGTCATCTGCCTTTGTGACGGCGGACGGGTTGATGCAGGGCGAATTGAAAGAGTTCATCGCGCGCGGCGCGGATGCGGCAAGCACATTGGATTCGATGATCACGACGCTGGAGCCTTCGGTGATCTCGGCCTTTCAGACTGCGCAGGAATTGATTGAGCAGCGCATGCCTGCGTTGCTGTCACAAGTGCAGGAAACGGCGCAAGTGTTGGAACAGCAGGTGGCCTCGGTTGGCACAGATGCGTCGTCGTTTATGGCGCGTTACGAAGAGGTCGGCGCAGAGGTGCAGGCCCGCGTGCAACAGGCGGAAACCGCGATCACCGCGTTTGAAGAGGCCACGGTTGCGGCCACGGCCACGCTTGAATCCGTGCGCAAAACGTCTGACACCGCAGGGGTTGTGATCGAAGGCGATATCAAACCGCTGGCCAATGAGGCCACCGAGACGTTGGCATCGGCGCGGGTTTTGACGCAGGATCAATTGCCGGGGTTGATCGATCAGACCAAAGCCACGCTGGCGACGGTCAATCGTGAGGCGCAGGCGCTCTCTGCCGGGGGCAAGGATATGCTGGCCGAGGCCACGGCGCGGCTGGTCGAGGCCAAGGCCACGCTGGCATCGTTTGAGACCGCGCTGACCGAAACCGACCAGATGATGAATTCGCTGGAAGCAACTTCCGACAGCGTTGGAGAGCTGGTGCGCGGCGATGGTGCTGAGCTGATCAAAGACGCTCGTGTTGTCGCCCAGGAGGCGCGCGCGGCGGTTGAGACCATAAATCTGAGCGTTCAGCAGGACTTGCCGGGGCTGTTGGAAGACGTACGCACGGCCACGACGACAGCCAACCGGGTGGTCGATCAGGTGGGCGCAGACCTGCGCACTGCGTCGCAAAACTTTGAGAGCCTGTCCGATGAAAGCGGTGTTGCGCTGGTGGCGGCGACCGAGGCATTCAACAACGCGAATGAAACGCTGGCGGCCATCACTTCGGCGATGGATTCCGCCGAAAGCACACTGGGCACCGCCGAACAAACGTTTGACAGCGTCAACACCGTGATCGACGAAGATCTGGACGTGATCGTGGCTGACATCCGGGTGGCCGTGGACGCATTTACCACAACTGTCACCGGCGTTTCGTCAGACTTTAATCAGGTGTCGGACGAGGTGCTGGCGGCCTCGAAATCCGCCTCCAACCTTGTCGGCACAATCGACAGCATTGTTCAGGACAACCGCTTGCAGGTTTCGGAATTCATGCGGGCCGGGTTGCCGCAATTCATGAGATTTATTGAGGAATCAAGGTTGCTGGTGTCAAATCTGGATCGGCTTACCAGCCGGGTTCAGCGTGATCCGGCGCGCTTCCTTTTGGGAACACAAAATTCGGAGTTCCGTCGATGAGATGGCTTTCACTATTCCTGTCCCTGCTGGCGATCTCGCTGCTGAGTGCCTGCGCCGGGATTGGCTCGCTTAATCGGGCGGCTCAATCAAGCGAGCTTTACTCGCTGACCCCCAAAAGCACGTTTGATTCATCCTTGCCGCGCTTGCGCCAGCAGATTGTGGTTGAGGAGCCCACGGCGACGGCAGCGGTGGACACAGATCAGGTGGCCGTGATGCCCAACGCGCTGCAGGTGCAGTACCTGCCGGGTGTGCGCTGGGTCGATCGGGCGCCTTTGATTGTGCAGTCTTTGCTGATCGAGAGCTTTGAGAACAGCGGCAGAGTGGCAGCTGTGGGGCGGTCGACCGTTGGGCTGCGGCCGGATTATATGATTGTCACGGACATTCGCGAATTTCAGGCAACCTTGGTCAATCGCGAGGATGAAGAGAGCGCGCTTCAGGCTGAGGTTCGGCTGAACATTAAAATCGTGGACGCCTATTCCGATCACATAGTGGGTTCTAGTTCATTTGAGAAAATTCGCGTCTCTGCCAGCGATGAAATGATCGATATTGCCACGGCGTTTGACGGCGCACTTGGGTCTGCCATGCGCGGCGCGGTAGAGTGGAGCATTCGCAAAATCCACACCCATGCCAGCCAGAACCCCAGACCGTTTTAACCCGTGTAATACGTCAGCCCGTAAACCGTACCGCACATAAGCGGCGGGCAGGGCGCGGCGGCTAAGAGGGGGATTTCACTTTGGCCGTCGAATGGTCGCGCTGAAAGACGCAGGCATGGGACTCGGAAAACCGGGCCAAAATGGTCTTGGTTTGAGAGGGACATAACAAATCACATGTTCGTCGGATTAGTGGGGGATGTATTTGGCGAGCCGTGGAGGACTCGAACCCCCGACCTGAGAATTAGAAGTTCCCTGCTCTAATCCAGCTGAGCTAACGGCCCGCTCTACTTTCGGCTGTATCAGCCAAATATCCTGCCCTGTCAACCATGTAGAGCAGTTGGAAAGCTCTCATCAATGGCGTCTGGATCAACCGGTGGTGATCGTCATGAAGAGTTAGCAAATGAGTGGCTCTTTTTGCAGGCGTCCGACCGCTTTGAATATCAACAATCAGTGGTTTTGGAGGATTTTGCGCAGCGTGGCGAACGAGGGTGCAAGCAGATTTTCGGGTATGGCGGCATAGCCCAAAAGAAATCCAGACGCGGCAGGCGCATGCACGCCGTATTTTGACAATGGAACGAGGCTCAGCCCCGATCCAATTGCGTCTTGCGAGGCGCTTGTGTCATCTATTGGCGCTTGGGCTAGACAAGCGATCTGAATACCTGTTCTGCCATCAATGGCCGTCAGTTTGGTTCCCAGAGTTTGTTCCAACATGTGCAAAAAGGTTGTTCTGCGTTCGAAATAAAGTTTGCGCATTCGTTTGAGGTGGCGCGAGAAATGCCCTTCGCGCATGAATTTATTGAGCGCAGATTGCAGCACAAGTGACGGATGTTGGCCGGTCACACCAAGCGCGGTTTCTATTTTTGTTGCCAAATCCGGCGGCGCAACAATGTAGCCTATGCGCAGCGACGGAAACATCACTTTTGAAAAGGTTCCAACGTAAATCACAGGTGCATGATCGGCCAAACCCTGCATAGCGGGAATAGGATCGCCAAAGAAGCTGTATTCTCCGTCATAGTCATCCTCGATGATCCACGCGTTTTTGTCCTTGGCAGCGGTCAGCATTTGCAACCGCTGATCCAATGGCATCGGGATGCCCAGCGGATGCTGACAGGCGGGGGTGAGGTAGATCAACTTTGGATTTGGGCTGGCAACTGCAGGAAGGCTCCAGCCGTTTTCATCAACGGGCATGCTGACAAGTGATGCGCCTGCGCATGCGAAGGCGTTTTTTGCGCCGATAAAGCCCGGGTCCTCCATCCAGACGGTATCTCGCTTGTCGATCAACAGCCGGGCAAGCAGGTCAAGCGCTGCTTGTCCCCCTGTGGTCAGTACAATGTTTTGAGGTGTGCATTTCAGCCCGCGTGAAACTGTCAAATAAGAGGCAAGGGTAGATTTCAGTTCGGCATGACCAGAGATTGAATGATACCCGAGCAGGCTTTCCTGAGACGGCGCCGACAAACGTTTCAAAATGGCGCCCCAGGTTTTATGCGGGAAAGTCGCGGTTTCAGGCAGCCCAGGATGAAAGACGGATGCGTCTGTTGTATTTTGCAACAGCAGCTGCTGGCTCAGCGTTGTACCGTGTCTGGAAAGCGTCGGGCCCGCGGTCGAAGTTGTGCCGCTTTGGGGCGTTTTTGCAAAACCCCTGGTATTTGCGACCCGACAGCCCGATCCTCTCCGGCTGACCAAATAGCCCTCGGCGATGAGCTGGTCATACGCGCTGACAACAGTATTGCGTGAAATCGCCAGTTGCGTCGCAAGGGCACGAATGGCGGGCACTTTTGCTCCGGGGTCTAACCGCTGTTCGTGAATGAGCAATCGAAGCTGGTCACGCAGCTGAAGATGCAGAGCTTGGCCCCGATCCCGTTCAAGCTGAATCGAATCCAGCGGAAATTCTGATTCCATTTTTGAACTCATCAAAATTGTACCCAGCGAAAAGTAAATAAGTGTCTCTATTTTGGGTCCAATTATCGTGAGATGACTCGCTAAATCAAGGTTGTTGGAGAAAACCAAAATGGAAATAAAAATCGGGCTGATTGGCGCAGGCTTTATTGGCCGCAGCCATGCATTGGCCATCAACGCGGTGAACAGGGTGTTTGGGGACGAGCATTTTGTTGCTACACCCCACATGTTGGTCGAAGCGGACGAAAAGACCGCGACCACAATGGCGCAACGTTTTGGGTTTCGGATCGCGACGACCGATTGGCAGCGGGCCGTGGTCGAATGCGACGCGGTTGTTATCGCCGTACCAAGCTATCTGCACAAAGACATCGCCATCGCCGCCGCCAAGCACGGAACGCATGTCCTTTGCGAAAAGCCGGTCGGTCTGTCCAGCGATGAGGCCGCTGAGATTGCCAATGCGGCGCGGGCTGGCAACGTGTCCCATCTTGTTGGTTTCACATATTTGCGGTCGCCCTTGATCCGATACGCGCTTCAAGTGCTGGAAACTGGGGAGCTTGGGAAGCCCCTGCACTTTAAAGGATGGCATTGCGAGGACTACGGTGCCGACGCAACACAGCCGTTCACCTGGCGTCACGATGCAAGCCTTGCGGGCAAATGCGGCGCGTTGGGCGATATGGGGTGGCACGTGTTTGCAATCGCACGCGCGTTATGCGGCCCGGTCACCGACCTCAGAGGGGAGGTCGCAACGTTCCATCAATCACGCTGCCTCGCCTCGGACCCCACCACAAACCGCGCCGTTGAAAATGAAGACTGGTCCAACAGCACGCTCAAGTTTGAAAGTGGGGCTGTGGGTTCTGTCGAAGTCAGCCGGGTCGCCCATGGTCATAAAATGGATATCGGATTTGAGCTGATTTGTGAGCAAGGCACAATTGTCTTTCGCGGCGAGCAGTCCAATCAGATCGAAATCTATCGGGCCGGTGAAGACAATGCCGGCGCAGGATTTCGCACGGTTCACATCAATGCAGAGCACCCGGATTATGGCGCTTTTATCCCTGCGCCGGGCCATGGATTGGGCTTCAACGACCTTAAGACAATCGAGATTCGCGATTTTCTGATGTCCATCTCTAAACAGGAACAACACGGCGCCGATCTGGACGATGCGGTCTGTATTTCGCGCATCTGCAAGGGAATTCTGCGCTCGTCACAAAAGGGCGGCGGCTGGATTGTCGCGCCCGAAACCACCTGAACAACGATCACAACACTGGAAAATAAAATGGCACTAAAATTCGCAACAAATCCAATTGGCTGGACCAATGATGACCTGCCCGATCTGGGCAAGGAAACGACCCTTGAACAATGTCTGAGCGAAGCCCGCGCGGCCGGTTACGAGGGCATCGAAATGGGCGGAAAATTTCCTCAGGACGCCGCCGCCCTGAACACACTTTTGGGCGCACACGATCTGAATTTGGCATCCGGTTGGTGGGAAGGAAAAATCCTTGACCGTGGAGTCGACGCTGAGTTTGAGGCGATGCAGGATTATCTGCAGATGCTCATTACATTGGGGGTCAAACATTTCGTTTACGGCGAAGGGTCCTGCGGTCGGCTTGAAGGCATTTGGAAACCAATTTCTCAGCGCCCTGTATTGGCGGAGACTGAATGGGAATCCTACGCCGCCGCGCTTTCAACATTGGCGGACAGAACAGAGGCGCTTGGAATAAACTTGGCGTTGCACCCCCACATGGGCACAATTGTCGAGACAGATGCCGAGATTGACCGCGTGATGCAATTGGTTGGACCATCAGTAAAGTTGGCCTTTGACACGGGGCATTGCACCTTTGCGGGTGGCGATCCGGTGGCCGTTTGCGCCAAACACGCGGACCGCATTGTGCATCTTCATTGCAAAGACATACGGACAGACAAGCTTAACAAAGCCGTCTCGACGGACATGTCGTTCATGGATGCGATTCTGGATGGCATATTTACTGTACCCGGCGATGGTGGTGTCGATTTCGGGGCCATTCTGAGTTCGTTGCAACAGGCGAATTTTGACGGTTGGCTTGTTGTCGAAGCCGAGCAAAACCCGGAAAAAGCCCCTCCGTTTTTCTATGCAAAACTCGGTTTTGAAAACCTGTCAACTCTCGCGGCAGAGGCAGGGTTTGCCGCCTGACACGCACAGGATCGCCCGCCTTTGCAGCGGGCGGTCTTTCTTGAACCGATTCAGAGGAGACGGACATGTATTTGGTAGGGAATGAAGAAATCGATGCACTCGCAAAGGTCATCCGTGAAGGGACCCTGTTTCGCTATGGCATCGGTCAGGAATGTGATCGCTTTGAAAGCCGATATGCTGACTACCTGAACACACAACATGTTGCCCTGACAGTCAGCGGCACATACGCGCTGACGGCCGCGATGAGAGCGCTTAGTGTGGGGCCGGGTGACGAAGTCCTTGTTCCGGCGCATACATATATGGCCACCGCGACCAGTGTTCTGGCCGTTGGGGCAATCCCTGTGGTGGTCGATATCGACGAGAGCCTGACCATTTCCCCGACCGCCATTGAGGCCGCGGTTGGACCCAGGACAAGGGCTGTGATTGCGGTGCACATGTGGGGCGCGGCCTGCAATATGGATGCGATTACGGAACTGGGCAAACGCCATCAGCTCTGGGTCATCGAGGATGCCTGTCAGGGCGTTGGCGGCGGGTATAAGGGTCAAAAACTTGGCGCGATTGGGGATATCGGCGCGTTCAGTTTCAATTTCTACAAGAACATGACCTGCGGCGAAGGCGGTGCCATTGCAACGTCGGACGCGTCGCTGGCAGGACGCGCGCGCTGTGCGATTGATCCGTGTCACTATTACTGGAACGGACAAGACGAAGGGCTGGACCTTTTTGCTGGAAATGGCGGGCGGGCGTCAGAGCTTCAGGGGGCCATGTTGAATGTGCAGCTTGATCGCATTGACGGCATCGTTAGCGCCATGCGCAAAGAGCGCGAGTATATCCTGCAGGCAACAGAGGGGCTGCGTGACATGGGTCTTACACCCGCTTTGATGCATTCGCCGGACTTCGATTGCGCGGCGCATCTGATGTTTCAACTGCCAACAGCTGAATCCGCAAAGCGGTTTGCAGAAATCATGCCCGTCGTCATCGCAAGTGAAACCGGTCGGCACACCTATACCAAATGGGAACAGGTGCTGCAGCAGAAAGGGGCAGCGCATCCGGCAATGAACCCGTACAACCATCCCGCCAATGCCGACTGCCGGTTGGAAACAAAACCCGATCAATGCGCGCGCTCGCTTAAGATACTGGATCGCATGATCATGGTTCCGATGTCTCCTTTGCGCGATGAGGCCGAAACAGCCGCGATCGCGCGGGACATCACACACACCGCGCGCGCGGTGCTGGGGAACACGTCCAAAAAGACCGTTAAACTTGAGGCAAGCTCTGCCATCGATACGCAGAAGTTCGATATTCAAGGATCATAACTCGCTCGAAACCGGGGTAGAGGCGCTGACTTTGAATGACCTTTGCAAAGCCGCTGGATTCAGGGTTGCCAGGGGATTGCGCGCGATCCCATCCGCGCAATGCAATGGGGTGGGCCTGTGGTCCACCCCATCATTTGAAAACGAAGTTTTGAAGCGCGAGGGCAGGTAGAGAGAAGGAGGCTATGGGATTTTACAAAGCGTTGAGGTCTTCTTTTGGCGTGCCTGCCAACAAAAGCTCGACCGTATCGCGATAACGTCGTGCCTGAATTTCAAGAAACTGGCGGAAGGAAATCAGCTTGGGCATGTCACAGCCTGAGACCAGCGCGAACAGAAACCGGATGTGGTTGTTTTCTCAATCCGGATCGATCTCGTCGTCGGGATGCACCTTTTTACGTTTGCTGAGCACGTAATAAGCCGCGACGAGGCGTTCTTCCCAAAGGTCGTCGCCCTGCGTGACGGATTCACCAATAGCCAGAGCGTCAAAGTTAATACGCAGTTTTGCAATTTCGCGCAGATCGGGTTCGGACACATGGGAAAGCCGGTAGCCCCGGCGTTGCTCGGCCACGACCTGTCGCAGGTGATGAGAACGTCATGCGATATCGCACATATGAACATGCTGGCTCACAATTTGTGGCGGTGCATACGGTTGATGGTTGGCATGAGACGGAATTTGCGTGCCTTGCCGATATGATCTGGTCGGGCAATTTTTGAGACAAGGCATTCAGGACAGGCAAGCCGGTTGTCGAAACCGGCGATCTCAGTCTGTTGTCGCCGATCCCAAAGCCCGGAAAGGTGATTTGTTGGTTTGAATTACCTCGAGCATGCCAAGGAAAGCCCCTAAAAAAAACTGCCCATTTACCCCAGTTTTTCCCGATTTGCCACCAGCCTTGTTGCCCTGGGTGCCCCGATTGTCAGGCCGGAATGCAGCGAACAGCTTGATTATAATGGCGAATTGTTGGTCGTTGTTGGTCGCAGGGCGCGCGCTGTGTCAGAGAATGACGCGCTTGGTTATGTGGCGGGCCACTCGATTTTCAACGAAGCCTCATTGCGCGACATTCGGTTCTTTGGTGAGCAATGGACGCCGGGCAAGAATTCGACCACACCGGCGCGTTTTGCCCGGATTTTGTATCTACGGATGAATTGCCAGAAGGAACAAAATGGCTGCTTCTTGAAGCTTTTCTGAATGGTGACGTGGTGCAATCGGCCAGCACGTCAGACATGTTTTTTCAGTTGCTGAACCGGCGGCCAAGGTCAGCGTATTCGCAACGCTTGAACCGGGCGATACCATCGCAAGGGGCCACCAGCGGGGGGCGGGTCGGCATGGCCCCAGCGAAACTCGCGCAATTTGCGGTGAAAATGGCGCTGGCAAAAGCACATTGGTGCGCTTGATTTCCGGGTTTGCTCACCTGACCAAGGCGAAATCCTGAAAGCCGGAAAACGGACCGATACGCGGCGTGTTTCCGTTGTATTTCCGGAGCCTTCGATAATCCCGCACCTCTCGGTTCTGGACAAGGCACTTCCCGGGCATCCGGATGTGTCGCGGTTTTATCGCAGTTGACGGCATCGCGAAAGCGTGGCCGGGACTTTGGAGCAGCCTGGCCTGTCAGACATCGCGCCGGACCGGCTGGGTCTGGATCTTAAGCAAACCAACGAAAGACCGGACAAACAGCGCGCTTATCCGTGCAAGGGTCGGGCGGGGCATTTGGCCAGGCCACTCACGGGCTGCACCCCACCGCGAGGCCCCGGACGAAGGGTTAACGCACAGGAATTTTGGCGTGCCCTGCCAGCGAGCACCAGCTTCATGGCATTTTTGGCCCGGTGAATTTGACCTGAGCGTCGGTCCAATGTTGACCTTGGGCGGCCTGATAACGCTTGTCGTGGGGCAGGCGGGTCTGCGGTATGGCATTGCTGCCGCCGTTGGCTTTGGCCTAGTCACAGGGACAGGTATTGAAGTCGCGGCCAAACAGATTGGAAGCCGGGATCAGACAAAGGCGACAGATGCGGCGGCGGATGTTGGGTTCACTGAAAGAGGATTTCTGCATGAAGACATGGCTGCCGTGCGCGACCGGTTTGGATTTGCGGATATGCACCGGCTCGTGGATACTAATGGTATTCGTCATTGCGAATTTGAGATGTCGGCGGGGTGCTGGGCCACCGGCGAAAAACGCGCCCGTTCGGGTCCCGAATGCCGTGACCATCCGGAAGCGGGTCATGCCTTGCGCGCACGCAACGTAAAAGTGGCCTGTGAGTTTGGCGCGACCGAGATCGACATTCCACCAATGCATGGCGAATTTCTGGAATGTGTCGCGAGGCACAGACACGTGGCACGCGAATTGCGTTGGAGCCGATGCCGTTTGGAAATGTCTCTCACCATGAGATTGCGTATCAGATTGTTGACGGAGCCGAAGAGTTTGATTCCGAATTGTTGATTGATTGCAGGCACATGCGCCGCACAGGTATTCCAATTCCTGAAGTTGCCAAAGTGCCGCGCCAATTGCTGGTTTCTGTTGAGCTGGATGACGGGGATGTCGATGTCAAAGGCACATTGCTTGAGGATGCCATACACCGCCGGCGGTTCTGCGGCGAAGCGTCGTTTGATTTCTCGCATTTCATCAAAACGTTTCAGGAGATTGGCTTCGACAGCTTTTATTCGATTGAAGTGATGTCCCACGAATTGTGTGCACTTGTCAGTGCGCGAAGGCGCGCGTTGCGCTTATGACACCACAATGCGGCAGCTTGGGCCTGACGCCTGAATGCGCTAACTGATCTGACCCGATCACATTCCAAAATTGTGTTCCAGGTCACATTGTTCCGGCCTTAGAAGAGGCCGGGGTAAGACCCACTCTCCAATCGCAATTGTTATGCTGGCAGCGAGAGAGTCGGGCAAAATCTTGAAGCGGCTTCACTCGATTTATGGCTTCAAAAAAATGATGCAATCCATGTTGATGATTACATCTGATTATCGGATCACGTGGCAATTTGGCGAGCTGTTCACAAGTTGTCGGACGGCGGTTCCTGAAAGTGGGCGCAAATTAAGTCCGGGCAGACCTGTTGGTAGTTCCGCGACTCTCGGCGCAGCGGATTGAAATTAATTAAAAGATGTTTTTTCTGATGGTTATGCAGACAATTCTAATGCGACTTGCTCGCCCTCTACCAAGAGCCCAAGCCTATCATTTCGAAACGGGTATGGGATTTGAGGCCAAGGTATTGCCGCTTGCTGGCTGGGGCGTCTCTGTGTGTTCCACTGTTTGTACCAACCGACCACGCAGGGTGCTTAGCACATCACTATGCAAGTCCGGGGATTGATCGGTGAATATCTGATCAAACGTGGTCAACGGGGCAATGCGGATCGGAGCGTTGCGTTGGAATTTCGAATGGTCGGCCAACAGCCATGATTGCGATGCGCGCGCAATTGCGGTCTGACTGACGCTGACTTCGTCCATGTCAAAGTCAAACGCGTTGCCGTCTTGTGAGATGGCAGAACAGCCCAGAATGGCGATGTCGAACCGGAAATCCGCCAGCATATGCACCGCAACGGGGCCGGTCAGCCCACCATCCTCGGGGCGGGGCTTGCCGCCTGTCAACAACACGGTACAGCGCGGATTGCCGGTCATGATGGTCGCAACATTCAGGTTATTTGTGACCACCATCAACCCGTCATGACCAGACAACGCGCGGGCCAGGGCCTCGGTGCTGGTGCCGATGTTGAGGAAAAGCGCCGAGCCGTCCGGGATTTGCGCCGCGCAGCGTTGCGCCATTGCCTCTTTGGCGTCGGCGTTCACCTGTCGGCGTTCTTCGTAGCGAATATTGCGCACGCCAGATGGCAGAACCGCGCCGCCATGCACCCGTTCTAACCGCCCGGCATTGGCCAGATTGGTCAGGTCGCGGCGAATGGTTTGCACGGTGACATCAAACCGCGCGGCCAGCCCGTCAACGGTCACTTTGCCCGATGTGCGGGCAATTTCGAGGATTTCAAGTTCGCGAAAGCTTTGATTCATGTTCGATATGTTCGATTTTTTGCGCGCAATCACAAGGAAATTCGGTCGAATCATAGATAAATGCGCTCCGCAGCGACAATTTAGGTTGAAAAATATTCGATTTTGGCATCTTTGGAGTTCGCAAATGTTCGAAAGTATTCCAATGGATTCGCAAACCCCAAAAACAGTCGATCTTTTTGTCATCGGCGGCGGCATCAATGGCTGTGGCATCGCGCGTGACGCGGTTGGGCGCGGGCTGAGCGTTGAGCTGGTCGAAATGAATGATCTGGCGTCAGCCACGTCATCGGCGTCGACCAAGCTGTTTCATGGCGGATTGCGCTATCTTGAGTATTTTGAACTGCGCCTTGTGCGCGAGGCATTGATCGAGCGCGAAACGCTGTTGCGGGCGATGCCTCATATCAGCTGGCCAATGCGGTTTGTGCTGCCGTTTCATAAAGACATGCGGTTTGATGCGGAAACCCCGGCCTCGCGGGTTTTGAGCGGTGTGATGCCGTGGCTCAAGGGGCGGCGTCCGGCGTGGATGATCCGTATGGGGCTGTTTCTCTATGACCATCTGGGCGGGCGTAAAATCCTGCCGGCCACGCGGTCACTGGATTTGCGTACCGATCCGGCGGGACAGGTGCTGGATGATCGTTTTGAGAAGGCGTTTGAATATTCTGACTGCTGGGTGCAGGACAGCCGGTTGGTTGTGTTGAACGCGCGCGATGCCGAGGCTCGTGGTGCCACAATCCGCACCCGCACCCGCGCCGTTTCTGCTGAATGCACGAACGGGCTGTGGCAGATTGTGACCGAGGACACGCAGACCGGGGAGCAAACCACCACGCAGGCGCGCGCTCTGGTGAATGCGGCCGGACCATGGGTTGAAAACGTGATCCGCGGTGTGGTGGGCAGCAACGCCAAGGAGGGTGTGCGGTTGGTGCGGGGCAGTCACATCGTGACCAAACGCCTGTTTGACCATGACCGTTGCTATTTTTTCCAGGGTCAGGACGGGCGCATTATTTTTGCCATTCCTTACGAGCGGGATTTCACGCTGATCGGCACCACTGATCAGCAACACGTGTCGCCCGACGAAAAGCCGACCTGCACGGATTCCGAGGCACAGTATTTGTGTGACTTTGCCTCGGGCTATTTCAAAACACCGGTTACAATGGATGATGTGGTCTGGCGGTATTCCGGGGTGCGTCCGCTGTATGATGACGGGGCGTCTTCGGCGACGGCGGCGACACGGGATTATGTGCTGAAGCTGGAAAATCCGGGTGCGCCGGTGCTGAATGTGTTTGGTGGCAAGATCACCACCTATCGGCGTTTGGCGGAATCAGCGATGTCTAAATTGGCGCCATTATTGGGCGCCAGTGAAGAAAACTGGACCGCAGGTGTGGCAATGCCGGGGGGCGATTTTGCTGTCGACGGAGTTGATGCGCTGATTGGCGCGCTGATGCAGACTTATCCGTTTCTTGACCTCAACTGGGCCACACGTTTGGTGCGCACCTATGGCACTGATGCGCGGATCATTTTGGGTGATGCGACAACGGCCCAGGATCTGGGGCAGGGCTTTGGCGCGGCGTTGACAGAGGCCGAAGTGCGCTGGCTGATGCAGCGCGAATATGCGTGTTCAGCCGAAGATGTTGTCTGGCGTCGTACCAAGCTGGGCTTGCATCTGAACGAAGCGCAGATCGTATCGCTGGACGCCTGGATGGCCGGTGCGGTTTAAGGGGCGCGTCAAATTGCTCGGACCATCACCGCCATGTGGAATTGATATTTCGCGCGGCGCCCTTTATAGGGACCCTGTCTTACGTGCTGGCATTGCGCTGGCGCGGGGCACAAGAATTGACGGAACCCGGCTTTGCCGCCGCATATCCCTAGTCGCAAGACATCCCTGACGCTCAAAAAAGGTTGTGAGAAAGATGGCAGATCAAAAGACCGCAGACATACTGTATACCATTGTAGACGAAGCGCCCGAACTGGCGTCAGCGTCCTTCCTGCCAATCATCCGCAAATTCGCTTCGGCGGCGGGTGTAAGCGTTGGAACCAAGGATATTTCGCTGGCTGGCCGCATCATCGCCACCTTCCCTGAGAACCTGACAGACGCACAGCGTCAGTCCGACGATCTGGCGGAATTGGGCGAATTGGTGAAAACACCCGGCGCCAATGTGGTCAAGCTGCCCAATATCTCGGCCTCGGTGCCTCAGTTGTCCGCAGCCATCGAAGAGCTGCAGTCAAAAGGCTATGACGTACCGACTTACCCTGAAGAGCCCAAAGACGACGCCGAAAAAGCGATCCGTGCACGGTATGACGCGATCAAAGGGTCGGCTGTGAACCCGGTTCTGCGCGAAGGCAACTCGGACCGCAGGTCGGCCAAGGCTGTGAAAAACTATGCCCAGAACAACCCGCATTCAATGGGCACATGGGCGTCCGACAGCAAGACCAAAGTGTCCAGCATGCCGGGCAATGATTTTTATGCCAACGAAGTCTCGGCCACAATCTCCGCCGATCAGGCGGGCGATGCCAAGATCGAATTTGTTGCCAAAGACGACAGCGTGACCGTTCTGAAAGACGGCTGGTCGCTGGACGCGGGCACCGTTGCAGATGCGACATTCATGTCCGCCAATGCGCTTGGCGTGTTTCTGGCAGGTGCCATCGAAGACACCAAGGCCGACGGCACAATGTTCTCGTTGCACATGAAAGCAACGATGATGAAGGTCAGCGACCCGATCATCTTTGGTCACGCGGTCAAAGCTTGGCTGGCGCCAGTGTTCGAACAGTTCGCTGCCGAACTGGACGCGCTGGGTGTAAACCCGAATTCAGGCATGGGCGACGTGCTTGAGCGTGTGTCGGGCAATGCAGAAATCATGGCCGCAATTGCCGTGGTCACCGCAGATCGCCCTGACATGTATATGGTCGACAGCGACAAAGGCATCACCAACCTGCATGTTCCATCAGACGTGATCATTGACGCCTCGATGCCTGCCGTGATCCGCGCAGGCGGCAAAGGCTGGGACCAGAACGGTGCCAAGGGTGACACCAATTGTGTAATCCCGGACCGTTGCTATGCCACGATCTATGACGAAAGCATCAATTTCTTCAAAGCCAACGGCGCGCTGGATGTGACCACTTGTGGGTCAGTGGCTAACGTCGGTCTGATGGCGCAAAAAGCCGAAGAATACGGCTCGCACCCCACCACGTTCGAAGCACCAGCAGACGGCACGATCCGCATTGTTCTGGCCAATGGCGAGACACTGCACAGCCACGACGTTGAGGCCGGTGACATCTGGCGGTCCTGCACAGCCAAACAGGCGCCGATTGAAAACTGGATCGAACTGGCACGTGACCGTCAGCGTCTGACCGGGTCCGAGGCGATCTTCTGGCTGGACGCAAACCGCGCCCATGATGCTGAGCTGATCAAATATGTTGAACCCGCGTTGGCTGCCGCCGGTGTGGCCGACAAATTCCAGATCATGGCTCCGCGTGAAGCCACAGCGCAGTCGCTGAAAACCATTACGGCAGGCAATGACAGCATCGCCATCACGGGCAACGTGCTGCGTGATTATCTGACCGACCTGTTCCCAATTCTGGAACTGGGCACATCGGCCAAGATGTTGTCGATTGTGAAACTGATGAATGGCGGCGGACTGTTTGAAACCGGTGCTGGTGGATCGGCGCCTAAGCACGTGCAGCAGCTGGTTGAACAGAACCACTTGCGTTGGGACTCGATGGGTGAATTCTGCGCGCTTGGTGAATCACTGAACTTCCTTGCGGACAGCCAGGGCAACGCCAAGGCCGGTGTTCTGGGGCGCGCGGCCGAGGATGCCACCCAAGGCATTCTGGACCACAATAACTCGCCCAGCCGCAAAGTTGGTGAGCCTGACAACCGCGACAGCCACTATTGGTTTGCCCGCTACTGGGCAGACGCGCTGGCCGCGCAATCGGACGATGCCGATCTGGCCGCCGAATTCGCAGGCGTTGCCAAAGCACTGGCCGACGGCGAAGCGGCAATTCTGTCTGAGCTGGCAGCGGTCCAGGGCCCTGCAGCAGAGATCGGGGGCTATTACCGCCCGTCGATCGAGCTGAAAGCCAAAATCATGCGCCCAAGCGCAACCCTGAACGCGATCATCGACTAAACGTCTGAAAAGATGAACCACAAAGCCCGTCCCGGTTGCCCGGGTCGGGCTTTTTTGTTTCCCTAACCGCGCTCGAATTGTGCGATCTTCCAGGCTCGTCTGTCTCGTTGATGCCGAATGCGCAAGAGCGCGACTGACGTCACTCAGGCTTTTTTAACTGCCACACCTGTTCCACGGGATAGTCTTTGGCCCAGTCCGCAGGAATAGCGGCGCGCGTCCCGTACGCCCATTCGGGTGCATAAAGCTCTTGATATTTTGTGACGTAGAAACCGATCTGGTTGAACAAATCCATCCAGTCTGACAGCGTCAGGTTAAAACACACGCCGGATGGCTCAAACGCCACCTTTGTCCAATCCGCCCCCCACATGCCACGGTACGGGCGGCGCAAGGTCCGCTCGGCAGGTGATCCATCAAGCGGCGAGCAGATTAACGAAAGCGGATGGTTCCCCAGAAACACCAGCCGTCCACCGGGACGCAGCAATCGCCACGCCTCTTGCAGCCACTTGTCGGGCGCGCACCAGATCGATGCGCCATATTCTGAGATCGCGAAATCAAATGCGGCATCTGGCAGGCCGGTGTCTTCGGCGTTTCCTTCGATGAAGGTGATATGCGCGCCGTGTTCATCAGCAATGCTGCGCGCGGTGGCCAGCTGTTCTGAAGAAATATCAATCGCGGTAACTTTCGCGCCGCGCCGGTGCATCCAGCCCGAAACGTATCCTGTGCCACACCCCAGTTCGATTGCATCCGTCTGTGCCATGTCATCGGGAAGCAATTTCAGGCCGTCATCCGGGTTTCCCCAATTTCCCCATGCTGGTGTCTCAAGGCGCCAGCGCGCCTTGGCAAACTCCACGTAATTGGGCGCATCGTCGTTCCAGAGGTCTCTGTTGGTCACCAAATAATCGCGTGTCATCACCGGTCCCTCGTTTGCTTGTGGGCGGGCTTTTAGCACGATGATCTGTCAAAAAAAATACGCAGACGAGGGTTAAGGCCTCATCTCGTTAAGCTTTGCAAGTAACGCAATTAAGTACTTTACGGCTTTTGACGGCAAGTGGGCTTGGTTATCACGTTTGCCGAAATCAGGAGGGCAGGGTGGGTGTTCGTGACCAAAACAAATGCACTGCAAGTGAGTTGATCCGATGCATCGCCTTTCGCGATCTGAGCGGGTCGCAATGCACGCAAACCAAGTTGCTTCACTGGCGAGAGGTGTCAGAGAGCATCAGCCGCTCGCAGGATAGACCTAACTGCAATGCAGCCGTGCCCTAGGGCTCAAAAGGCTCTTAGGCACGGCGACAAGATTTCAGGCGCGCGGCTTGCGCCGCAATACATCCGATACGCGGAACGCACCCGGCGAAAACGCACGAGTACGAGAGCGCAACACAGGTGTGTTGTCTGAAGTGCCGGCAAACGCTTCGCGCGCCACGATATAAAGGCCACTGGAGATAATGATCGCCGCTCCGACCAGCGTCTGAAGATCAGCCGTTTCGCCAAACAAAACGTATCCGAACAGCATGGCCCAGATGATCTGGGAATACTGCATTGGCGCCACAATCGTGGCCTCGCCCAATGTGTAGGCCCCCACCAGACAGGTTGCCGCCAGAAACCCCAGAATTGCAATCGCACCCATTGCGGCAAGATCAACAATCGACATCGGCTCATAAACAAACCCAAGTCCGACCCCCATCACGAGGAACGTGGCTGCCAAAGGAAACAACAGCATCACCACCCGGCGCTCTTCCCGCCCAATTTTTCGGGCGATGACCGACTGCACCGAGGCACTGCACACGGCACCAAAAGCCGCCAGATGTCCGAGACCCATTTCTGCCGATCCGGGACGCACGACAACAATGACACCCGCCAGACCGACGATCACCGCCAGAACCCTGTGAATGCCCACTTTTTCGCCCAACATCGGGATCGCCAGAACCGTGATCGCCAGCGGAACCGTGAAAAAGATCGAATAAGCCTGCGCCAGCGGCAGATTGGACACCGCGTAAAATCCGCAAATCCCGCCCATGGCCATTGTCAGCGACCGCAACGCGATCCACCAAGGATGTACCGGTTGCAAATTGCCGTGGGTCGGGTCACGCACCAACATCAGCGTGACCAGTGGAAATGACATAAGACTAGTGAAAAACAGAATCTGAATGGGTGTAAACGTCGCCCCCAGATACCGCACGATCACGTCATGGGTGGAAAAAAGAGCAAAGGCCGCCAGGCCCAGCAGGATGGCTTTTAAACTCATGGCGGATACCCGTCTTGCACGTGTTAGCGGTATCGCCCATGGACATCAGGCACGTCCAAAAATCAAGAAAAAAGAGGCGCAGTTGCCCGCACCTCTTTGAATTAATCACGCAAGTTGACTGTTTTTCAGGCTGGCGTCCAGCGCAGCCAGAACCGCATCGCCCATTTCGCTGGTCGAAACCGGCGTACCGCCATCGGCCTGCATCAGGTCCGCCGTGCGCACGCCATCGGCAAGTACCTTTTCAACGGCGGCTTCCAGACGGTCGGCCTCTGCGCCCTGATCGAAGGAATAGCGCAGCGCCATTGCAAAGCTCAGGATACAGGCGCTGGGGTTGGCTTTGGCCTGACCGGTGATGTCGGGGGCAGAACCATGTACCGGCTCGTACAGTGCCTTGGGACGACCATTGGCCATTGGGGCACCGAGGCTGGCCGAAGGCAACATGCCAAGGCTACCAGTCAGCATCGCGGCACAATCCGACAGGATGTCGCCAAACAGGTTATCGGTGTAGATCACGTCAAACTGTTTGGGTGCGCGCACAAGCTGCATGGCGCCATTGTCGGCATACATGTGGCTCAGCTCAACTTCGGGGTAATCCTTGGCCACTTCGGTCACAACTTCGCGCCACAGAATACCCGATTCCATCACGTTGGCTTTTTCCATCGAACACAGCTTTTTGTTGCGTCGCATTGCCAACTCAAAGGCCGACCGTGCACCGCGCTCAATCTCGCTCTCGGTGTAACGCTGCGTGTTGATGCCAACCCGTTCGTTGCCCTCTTCAAAGATGCCGCGCGGCTCACCAAAGTATACACCGGCTGTCAATTCGCGCACGATCATGATGTCCAGCCCGGACACCAGTTCGGTTTTCAGCGACGAGAAATCCGCCAGCGCGTCAAAACACTGGGCCGGGCGCAGGTTGGCATACAGGTCCATTTCCTTGCGCAGACGCAACAGGCCGCGTTCCGGCTTTACGCTGAAATCCAGATCGTCGTATTTCGGACCACCTACAGCGCCCAACAGCACCGCGTCAGCCTCTTGCGCTTTGGCCATTGTGTCATCGTGCAACGGCACGCCATGTGCGTCATAGGCGGCACCGCCCACGAGATCCTCGCTGACATCAAATGCCAGATCACGTTTTTCGCCGTACCAGTCAATAATCCGACGCACCTGCGCCATGACTTCGGGGCCAATGCCGTCACCGGCAAGAATGAGAAGCGAGGGGTTGCTCATGGGGCTGTCCGTCCTTGAAAAAACTTGTCGGACCTGCCCTAGCGGGAGATGTCGGAAAGATCAAGAAACGAAGGGGCGTAACCCGGTTTCTAACAACGCCCAGATGCGCGAAATCCGCGGTGTGTGCCGAATGGCTTCATGTGCGGTCAACCAGACCGGCAGAACGGGCATGGGAAAGTCCGGCAGCACCTCTTCGATGCCGGGTGTGGCGCGCGCCACATTAGACTGGCAAAACCCCAGCCCGCACCCCGCCTTGACCAGATTCCAATAGGCGCTTTGATTATCGCACCTTACGGAAAACCAGTCGCGCGATGCCGCGATGCCCATCTGCCGCATTTCACGGATGATATCGTCATTTGCGTCATACCCGATCATGTCGTGGTGGCGCAGATCGCCGGCGCTGCGCGGGCGGCCCTTGCGGTTCAGGTAATCTTGCGTGGCAAACATCCCCAGCGTGATGTCGCCCAGATGTTTTGTCACCATGTCCAGCTGTGCAGGGCGATACATGCGCACGGCAATATCCGCCTCGCGAAACAACAGGTTTTCCGAGGCGTCCGATGGCACAAGGTCAATGCAAATATCCGGTTCGGCGCTGCGCATCATTGCAATAATGTCTGGCATGGCATGATGCGCCATGAACACGCTGGTGGCGATACGCACATCCCCCTTAAGGCGTGTTTCCCCACCGGCCGCGGTCATCGCGATCGACCGCATGGCGCTTTCCATCTGACCTGCATGGGCGCGCATGTCCCGGCCCAGCCCGGTCAGCTCAAATCCACGGGCATGACGATGGAACAGCTCAACATTCAGGCTTTCTTCCAATGTCTTGATATGACGTCCCAACGTGGGTTGCGACACCCCAAGCTTGCGTGCCGCCCCCGAGAGCGAGCCGGTTTCCGCAACGGCGAGAAACGACTGGATCAACGTCCAGTCCCGGGTGTGAAGCGCAGCTTTCATACAAAAATGAATAGCAGGAATTCACTTTTTCGCAATTTATGTTTGTTTTTGAATGGCACATCTTGCTGGCAAGGATCAGTCAAGAGGCAAGCCATGAAACAGACGGTATTAATTTTGGGCGCCAGCGGGCGGTTTGGACGACACGCGGCAACGGCCTTTGGCGATGCGGGCTGGACGGTGCGTCGATTTAATCGCGCCACGGATACCTTGCCTGACGCGGTGCGCGGCGTGCAGGTGATCGTCAACGGCTGGAACCCGCCTTATACGGAATGGGCGGCGACACTACCGGATCTGCATGCCAGCGTTATCGCGGCGGCGAAATCAGTCGACGCGTTGGTGATTGTACCGGGCAACGTCTATGTGTACGGCCCTGCAAACCCGGGGGTCTGGTCGCTGACCACACCGCATGATGCAACCAATCCGCTGGGGCGCATTCGTCAGGACATGGAGCGCGCCTATCGCGACAGCGGCGTCCGTACCATCCTGCTGCGCGGCGGTGATTTCATCGACACGCAAGCTTCGGGTAACTGGTTTGACAAGATCATGGCGCCAAAGGTCGGGCGGGGCGTGTTCACCTATCCCGGCAATCCGGGCATCCCGCACGCATGGGCGTATTTGCCGGATATGGCGCGAGCGGCTGTTTTGCTGGCCGGGATGCCGGACAACCTGAACACATTCGAAGAGGTGCCCTTTCCCGGTTACACGCTGACCGGTCGTGACATTGCGCAACATCTGGGCGAGATCACGGGCCAGCCCATGCGCGTCAAGCGTATGGATTGGCTGCCTTTGCGTCTGCTGACCCCGTTTTGGAAACTGGCGCGTCATTTGCAGGAAATGCGTTACCTGTGGAACACCCCGCATGCGTTGGATGATGCGCGGCTCCGGGCATTATTGCCCGATTTCGAACCAACCCCGGTTGCTCAGGCTCTGGCCCGCGCAATCCCGCAGGACGTCATTGCCCCGACGCGTCGGTCTCAGAACTCCAGATCTGCCCAGACCATCCGGTGACGGCTGGCGGCGATACCGTCATACATCAACAACGCGTCGGCCTTGGCGGGATCACGGGGCCAGACCACACCTGCGTCCGGAACTGTGATGTCGGCGGATGGCAAAACATAATCCACCCGCAAATCCCCGGGCGTCGGATCGCTCCAATCCACGGTTGGGCCCATGCGCGCATGCGGATCCTGCAGCCTTGGATCAGACAGCAAATTGACGATGGCTGCGCGCCGCCCTTCGCCCCGGGTCGGGTCAAGGTTGGCATTGCCCAACACCACAAAAGGCGGGGCAGGTGGCAGACCCAGCCCACCATCCAGCACCACTTGCCACAGCCTGATCTCATCCGCATTGCGCAACCCGTTGCGATCCTCGGGGCCGTCAAACACCGGCGGTCCGGCTGCAAACATCATCAGGTTCAGCTGGCGCCCGTCTGGCAGCATCACCGGCACAATCCAATGGCCGACGGATGACAAACGCTGCGCGGCTTGCGCCTGCTTTGATGGGAATGGCGCGCCGTTCTCAATTGGCAATTGTGCACCATCAAGATCGCGCCACAACAGGCCCGAGAAATCCTGTACCCCGGCGTGATGCACCGGCCAGCGCGACAACAGAACCATGGCGCCATCACCATAAAACCGCCCGTACCCCTGATTGTCGGCAAACCCGTTCAGCCGACCATCGCCATTCAGGTCCAGCCCGCTGCGCAAACCGGCATTGGGGGGCAGGGCAAAAACATGTTCATATCTGGTGCCTGCATCGGTCAAAGCATCGCGCAACGCCTGTGCACCCGTCAGGTTATGATCGAAATCCACACCCTGCAAAAACAGGATATCCGGGGCGACATGGGTCACAATCTGCGCAATCGCGCCAACTTGCGGGTCGTCGCGCGCAATGTCGCGCAGCATTAACCCCGGTCCCTTGCGTGACAATTCCACGTCAAAGGTGGCCACCCGGATGATATCGGAATGCCCGGATTGCGGCGTTGCCAGCAGCAACAACAGGGTGAGGATCAGATAGCTTGCAAAGCGCGCGCCGACGCATAGGCGCGGCGACGGTTGTCGCGGATCATTTCGGCCACACGCGTCATCGCCATGCCCCGCATGATCAGGCTTGCCGGAATAAAGGCCCATGCGCTTATCGTCCAGATCATTGTCATCGGATCGTCCAGATAGATCGGATCAACCAGATCAGACATCATCTGCACAATCGCCGGGATCAAGAATGGCATCAAAAACCCTAATGCAATGTTAAGCCGCCCATCTCGCTGCAGTCGGGCCAGCACATCGCCGCCCGCTGTGGGGTCAAACAAAGGCAGGTTGATCCAGACATTGAACGCACCGTTGCGCGCGGGCCATGCCAGAATGCGGACATAGAAATAGAAGATCGCAAGCGCGATCAGCGATATCAGATAGGAAATGCCGGACGAGGTGCGCACCGATTGCACCAGTTCGGGGGACGCATTGTCGGGCAGCATGATCACCATCAACCGCACAGGTGAATAGGGGAAATCAATGGCGTTGCCGACCACGATCCCAAGCGTATGCAAAAAGGAGGTAAAGGCATTTGGGGCCAACTGCCCCCGTGCGATCACGGACAAAAAGAACACGGCAAAGAAGATCGCAAGAAACCGAAGCCGGTTAAACGGCGGCGCATAGCGGAATTCGATGATCGAGGGGTAGGTCGAATAGTATTCGATAAACACCAGACAGCCCGAAAACAGCGCAAACAACAACACGATTTCAATCGCGTCAGGGCTGACATTGGGCAAAATCAGGGCAGGCGTTGCGAACAACGATGCGACCAGTAATGCGCGCGTCAAAGCGCTGATGATATTTCCTAACACTGCCCATTCCCTTTCAAACTGGATGTCACGATTCAACGCCGCGATCTTGTTCCAACTTGATCCCGCAAAATCACGGGGTGCCTCATTCTTGCCTTTATCTTGTCTATTTTCGCCCCAACGCTCAAGGCTTTGTTTCCGATTGGGTTAAGAACCAGTGGACGCCGATAGCGACTGGTGCGCGATTGCATCAATTTTCTGGGTAAAAAAGCCAGCAAGACCAATGTTCTACAAGATGTAGTGGATCTTGACAGGTCATCCACCATGGCGCCGCACATGTGCCACCCCCCAAAAAAACAGGCCGCCCCATTCAGAGCGGCCTGCCTTATTTCTGCCTTATTTCGGTCTCAGTGCCGAATTCAGGCCCACGGACGGGCGGCATTGGCCTGCGCTTCGAACGTGTCAATTGCGCTGGCTTTTTCCATGGTCAACGCAATGTCATCCAGCCCGTTTAGCAGGCAATGCTTTTTAAACGGGTCTACGTCGAACGAAATCACGTCACCATCCGACGTGGTGATTTCCTGCGTTTCCAGATCAACGGTCATGCGCGCGTTTTCGCCTTTTTCGGCGTCTTTCATCAACAGATCGACCTGCTCTTGTGGCAAAACCACCGGCAGGATGCCGTTTTTAAAGCAGTTGTTGAAAAAGATGTCAGCAAAAGACGTCGAAACAACGCATTTGATGCCGAAATCCGCGATCGCCCACGGGGCGTGTTCGCGGCTGGATCCACAGCCAAAGTTATCACCGGCCACCAGAATTTCCGCCTTGCGGTACTGGGGTTTGTTCAGCACGAAATCCGGGATCTCGGTGCCGTCACGGTTAAACCGCATCTCGTCAAACAGGTTGGCACCAAAACCAGTGCGCGCAATCGACTTCAGGAACACCTTGGGGATGATCATGTCGGTGTCGATATTCACCAGCGGCATAGGGGCCGCAATACCCTGGAGTTTTTCAAACTTATCCATTTTGCAGTCTCCTTATACCAGATCGCGAATGTCGGTCAGCTTGCCGGTCAGGGCAGCCGCGGCGGCCATGGCAGGTGACACAAGATGTGTGCGGCCCTTATAGCCCTGACGACCTTCAAAGTTTCGGTTGGACGTTGCCGCACACCGCTCGCCTTCGCTCAGCTGATCGGGGTTCATCGCCAGACACATGGAACACCCGGCCAGACGCCATTCAAATCCGGCGGCTTCGAAAATCTCGGCCAGACCTTCTTCTTCGGCCTGCGCCCGCACAAGGCCAGAGCCCGGAACGATCATGGCGCGCATGCCTTCCTTGATCTTTTTGCCTTTGACCACTTCGGCCACGGCGCGGAAATCTTCGATGCGCCCATTGGTGCACGATCCGATAAACACGGTGTCGATCTCGATGTCGGTAAGCTTCTGACCCGGTGTCAGACCCATATAGTCCAGCGCCCGCTTGACCGCTTCAACTTTGCCGCCTTCGAAATCGTCCGGGCTCGGCACAACGCTGGTGATCGGCAGTACGTCCTCGGGCGAGGTGCCCCAGGTGACAACCGGCTGGATGTCTTCGCCTTTCAGCGTGACAACCTTGTCAAAATGCGCACCTTCGTCGGTGAACAACGTTTTCCAATACGCAACGGCCTGTTCCCAGGCGGCGCCTTTGGGGGCGTGCGGGCGACCTTTGCAGTATTCATACGTGGTGTCGTCGGGCGCAATCAAACCAGCGCGCGCGCCGCCTTCGATGGCCATGTTACACACGGTCATGCGGCCTTCCATCGACAGATCACGGATCGCTTCACCGCAATATTCGATGACATAGCCGGTCCCACCCGCAGTGCCGGTTTCCCCGATCACCGCCATGGTGATGTCCTTGGCGGTCACACCCGGCTTCAGCTTGCCAGTGATCTCGACCTTCATGTTCTTGGACTTTTTCTGGATCAGCGTTTGCGTGGCCAGAACATGTTCCACTTCAGAGGTGCCGATACCATGCGCCAGCGCACCAAAGGCGCCATGCGTCGCGGTATGCGAATCGCCGCAAACGACAGTCATACCGGGCAGGGTCCAGCCTTGCTCGGGACCGACGATGTGCACGATGCCCTGGCGCACGTCAGAGACCGGATAGTAATGCACACCAAATTCCTTGGCGTTCTGATCCAGCGCGTCCACCTGAATGCGGCTTTCTTCGTTGTCGATACCCTTGGCCCGGTCCAGCGTGGTGGGCACGTTGTGATCCGGCACAGCGATGGTTTTTTCTGGCGCACGCACTTTGCGACCTGACATGCGCAACCCTTCAAAGGCTTGCGGGCTGGTCACTTCGTGGACCAGATGGCGGTCAATATAAAGCAGGCAGGTGCCATCATCGGCTTCGTGCGCGACATGGGCATCCCAGATCTTATCGTAAATGGTCTTGGGGGACATCGGTCCTCTCCGTCTCTTTGGAATTTGGCTGTTATGGCTTCGCAAATCTGGGCGTGCAAAAACACGCCACGCGCTTATAGAGCGGCGATGATTGATTTAGACTGACCGAAAAACCGCCAGGGCAAAAAGGCGCGGTCGTCAATGTCATAGATGCGTTTCATGGCCCCGCCATACACCGGTCCGAGGATTCCTTCAAGCGGATGCTGACACGCGCAAGTTTATTGCCGTGATCACTGACACATGCCATCATACCCCCAATGGAAGAAGAAACGACCACCGAGGCCACGACCGGATCAGAAACAACCGCATCTGAAGCGACGGCACCTGAAACGACGCCGTCCCATGATCAGGTGAACGGGCTGGACCGCATTGCCGGCGCGGAGCGCGAGGTTGACGCGGGTGCGCCCGAGACTGAGACCACCGAAATCGCGCTGAGCATCTGGGATCAGGTGCAACATTTTCTCGAAGGTTTGCTGCGCCCCTGGAATGCCTATCAGGTGGCCATGGCGCTGGTGCTGATCGCGCTGTCCTTTCTGGTCGCGCGTATCCTGCAACCCCGCATGTACAACTGGCTCAAGGCACAGGAAGGCTGGCCGAAATGGCGGTATCGGTACGGGATGATGCTGCACCGGCGGTTGCCGCTGGTTGTGTTTGTGGTTGTTACCTGGATCGCCGTGCTGATCATGCGGGAACTGACATGGCCCAGCCGATCCTATCTTTTGGCCATTCTCGCCAATCTGGGCACGGCGTGGCTGGTAGTTGTGCTGATTGTGCGGCTGGTTCAGAATTCGGCGCTGCGCATGATCCTGCGCTACAGCGCGTGGATCTGGGTGACGCTGGCTATCACCGGCCTGTCTCAGGAAGCCAAACAGCTGATGGACAGCATCGCCATCGAGATAGGCGAAACCCGCCTGACGATGTGGATGGTTATTCAGGGCGCGCTTATTCTGGGCATGACCTTTGCGCTGGTACGGTTCCTGTCGCGTCAGACCGCCAGCCGGATCAAACGCAACGCTGACATTTCGCCGTCCATGCAGGTGCTGTTCGTCAAATTCCTGCAAGTGATGCTCTATGGTGCGGCCTTTTTTATCGGCCTGCGCACCATCGGGTTTGACCTGCGCGGGCTGGCATTCCTGTCTGGCGCGATTGGTGTGGGCATCGGTTTTGGCCTGCAAAAGGTTGTCTCTAACCTCGTGTCCGGTGTGATCATCCTGCTCGACAAATCCATC
Source organism: Shimia sp. (assembly GCF_039969785.1). Lineage (GTDB taxonomy): Bacteria > Pseudomonadota > Alphaproteobacteria > Rhodobacterales > Rhodobacteraceae > Shimia. Next base: position 201,471 of record NZ_JBDVNC010000018.1, read on the forward strand.
AAACCCGGCGATGTGATTTCGCTGGGCGAAACCTTTGGCTGGATCAATACCCTCAGTGCCCGCTATGTCAGCGTGGTCACGCGGGATGGGCGCGAATACCTGATCCCCAACGAAGACCTGATCACCGGGCAGGTGGTGAACTGGTCGCATTCCGATACCTATGTGCGGCTCGATATCTACTTTGGCACCGCCTATGACGACGACCCGCATGCGGTGCGCCGTATCGCTGTTGAAGCCGCCAAAAGCGTCGAACGGGTGCTGACTTTCCCCAAAACACCCGTTTGCCACATCGTCGGTTTCGGAGACAGCTCGGTGGATTTCATCCTGCGGTTCTGGATCGAAGACCCCACCGGCGGGCTGACCAATATTCGTGGCAACGTGTATCTTGCCCTGTGGGACGCGTTTCAGGAAAACGGCATTTCCATCCCCTTCCCACAACGCGAAGTGCGGATGCTGGAAGGCGGCGCTCAAGCCGCCCCTGTGACGGACTTGCCGGATTGACCATTGGTGGAATTGCGACGTTCGTCGGGGCTGAGCAGTCGAAATTACCCTTATAAGAGCCCGCTATGCATCACATTCGGCAACATTACGCCCCTCGGGGGTTGCGTTTCATTGAGAAGTCATGTTTCGGGTGCTATCTTGGAATCACGCCTGGCACCGGGGCATTGCGGTGCGTTGCTAGGAGGGCAGATCTCTGTCTTTGAATACTGATGTGGCTGATGCTGCTGAATCTGGTCCGGCCGTGACGGCGGGGCAAGATAGTGCGACAAGCGAGGCACTGCTTGCGCGTATCCTTTCCTCTCTCGAAGAAGACAAGGCCGAAGAGATCGTGCAGATAGACCTGCGCGGCAAATCGGCTATTGGTGACTATATGGTTGTCTGTTCTGGTCGTTCGACCCGACAGGTTGCCGCCCTTTCGGAAAAGCTGGTGCAACGCCTGAAATCCGAATTTGGACGCGCCTGTAAGATCGAAGGCAAAGACACCGGCGACTGGGTGTTGATCGACACCGGTGATGTCATTGTGCATGTCTTCCGTCCCGAGGTGCGCGAGTTTTATCAGCTCGAGAAAATGTGGATGCCTGCGGGCACTGCATAACCTGACACACCGGGCCATTGGCCCGGAGGAGAGAGAATGGCACTGAAGGTGCATATTTGCGCCGTCGGTCGGCTGCGGTCGGGCCCCGAGCGTGACTTGCTTGACGACTATCTGAGCCGGTTTGACCGCACAGGCCGGGCATTGGGGCTGGGTCCCATCAAACTGCACGAGGTCGAAGACCGAAAAGGCGGCGGTATGTCCGCCGAAGCCGGATTATTACAAGGCGTCATCCCCAAAGGGGCGGTGATCTGCGCGCTGGACGAACGCGGCAAACTGATGAGCTCTCCTGATTTTTCAAATATGCTGGCCAACTGGCGCGACGCAGCGCGTGGCGATGTGGCGTTTGTGATTGGCGGGGCTGATGGGATCGATCCGGCGCTGCGGGCACAGGCGGATGCCAAGCTGAGTTTTGGTAAAATGGTTTGGCCGCATATGCTGGCGCGGGTTATGTTGGGCGAACAGCTTTACCGCGCCGCATCCATTCTGTCGGGATCCCCCTACCACCGGGTTTGAGGTGCGTGTTTATCTGAAAATCTGAAACTTGTTCTCAAAGGACTACTGCGCCGCGCGTTTCTGAAACGTTTGCCCAAAGACCCGCGTGTCAAAAACCATGCCGATGCGATACCGACGCAATACCGACAGGATGCCGATCCGTCTGTTTTTCGGAACGGGGCGCGTTCATAACTGCCACTAAATCACACTTGTTCCTGAAGCAGCGCTGTGCGTGACTGAGACGCAAATTCTCTGCGCCAGAGCACAAACAGCGTGATCACCGTCGCGATCAGCAATGCGACACCGCCAAACAACCACGCAGATGCAGCCAGCCCAAAATACACCGATCGCATCGCCCGGTTAAAGCTGCGTGATGCGGTGATATTGATCTCAGAGGCTGTGTCCGCCCTTGGTAAGGTTCTGGAATCATTGGTGTCATTGGGAACGGCGGCCATGACAACCGAACAATAGCCAAATAGCCGGTGCGCCCAGACAAACTTGAGAAATGCGTTGGCGACAAAGATCAGCATTATCATGATCTTGAGCTCCAGAACAATCGGAGACGCCTCGACCAATGTGAACTCAGACGCCACCCCGGCCAGCTGTTCAGCATTGCCAATCAGCGCCAGCCCACCGCCCACCGCGATCATGCTGGTGGATGCAAAAAACGCCGTGCCCTGGCGCAGGTTACCCAATATCTGCGCATCAAAAACCCGCGGATTGCGATCCACGAAATGCCGCATCCACTCTTTTCTGTAATGCGTCATCAGATACGAAACAGACGGGCGGCTCGTTGGGGGATTTTCAATGAAATACCCTATACTTACCCAGCCGATAAACAGCGTGGCGACGGCCGCATAATCAAGCGGAGAAAACAGGGCAAGACGGTCAATCCAAATCATGCCCCAAGACTACCGCGACAGTATGGGACTTGCCATACCTCAAGATTGGTTATAAAAACTGACCAATTAATGTGAGGTCCGCCATGGAAATGCCAATCCCTGACTCTTCCGTGCTGGCGCGCAAGGCCCAGATCGTTGCGCGTTTGCGGCGTGTTCTGCCTGCGGATGCGGTGATCGACGACCCGGTTGAAACCCGCGCATACGAATCTGATGCACTGACTGCCTATCGTTGCCCGCCCTTGGCGGCCGTGTTGCCCTCAACCACCCAACAGGTCTCGGACGTTCTGAAAATCTGTCATGAAGAGCGGGTGCCGGTTGTGCCGCGCGGGGCAGGGACGTCGCTTGCGGGGGGCGCGATGCCGACCAAAGACGCGATTATTCTGGGTGTGGCCCGGATGAGCGAAGTGCTTGAAACCGATTATGAAAATCGCCTGATCCGGGTGCAGACGGGACGCACGAACCTGAGTGTGTCCGGCGCCGTCGAAGAACAGGATTTCTTTTATGCGCCTGACCCGTCCAGCCAGCTGGCCTGTGCCATTGCGGGCAATATCGCGATGAATTCAGGCGGCGCGCATTGTCTGAAATACGGCGTCACCACCAACAATCTAATGGGCGTGACGATGGTGATGATGGACGGAGAGATTGTTGAGATTGGCGGCGGATATCTGGATGCCGCCGGTCTGGACCTGCTGGGTGTGATCTGTGGATCAGAGGGGCAACTGGGTGTCGTGACAGAAGCAACCCTGCGTATCCTGCGCAAACCCGAAGGTGCGCGGCCTGTTTTGATGGGCTTTGACAACAACGAAGTCGCCGGTCAATGCGTCAGCGATATCATCAAATCAGGCATCCTGCCGGTCGCGATTGAGTTCATGGACCGCCCCTGCATCCGCGCAACCGAGGCCTTTGCCGGTGCGGGCTATCCCGACTGCGAAGCGTTGTTGATTGTCGAGGTGGAAGGCAGCGAGCCTGAGATTGCAGACCAGCTTTCCCGCATTATCGCGATTGCCAAAACCCATAACCCCGTTGAATTGCGCGAAAGTGGCAGTGCTGAGGAAAGCGCGCGGATATGGCTGGGGCGCAAATCTGCCTTTGGCGCGATGGGCCAGATCAATGATTACATGTGTCTGGATGGCACCATTCCGGTCAGCCAACTGCCGCTGGTTCTGCGCCGGATCGGTGAGATGTCCAAAGAGTTTGGTCTGGACGTTGGCAATGTCTTCCACGCAGGTGACGGCAATATGCACCCGCTGATCCTGTTTGATGCCAACAAGCCCGGCGATCTGGAAAAATGCGAAGCTTTTGGTGCGGAAATCCTGAAACTATGCGTGCAGGTCGGCGGATGTCTGACCGGGGAACACGGTGTGGGCATCGAGAAAAGGGACTTGATGGTTACCCAATACGACCCGGACGATCTGGATATTCAGATGGCCATTAAGGATGTTTTTGATCCGCACTGGTTGTTGAACCCGGCCAAAGTGTTTCCGCTGGCCTCCAGCACCCCGCGCCGGATCGCGGCAGAATGATCGCACCGCCTTTCGCATCAACAGGACCAGACGAAATGATGAAACCCAAGAGCGAAGCCGAGCTGGCCGAAATGGTTGCGACCGCAAAAGCCCCCCTGCGGATTGTGGGTGGTGGCACGCGAAACATTGCGCCCCATCTTGGCGGCGCGCCGCTTTCGACGGCTGGAATAACCGGTGTTTCCTTATATGAACCCGGCGCGTTGACCCTTGTGGCGGCTGCCGGAACCCCGGTGTCCGAGATTGATGCGGTTCTTGCAAACGAAGGTCAGCGTCTGGCGTTTGAGCCGATGGATCATCGCGGTCTTTTGGGCACCCAGGGCACGCCAACGATTGGCGGTGTTGTCGCGGCAAATGTATCCGGCCCCCGACGCATTCAGGCAGGGGCCGCCCGTGACTCGACGCTGGGTGTGCGCTTTGTAGATGGTGCGGGGCGCAGCCTGAAAAATGGTGGTCGCGTGATGAAGAATGTCACCGGCTATGATCTGGTCAAGCTGATGGCGGGCAGTTGGGGCACGTTGGGAGTGCTTAGCGAAGTATCCTTAAAGGTGCAGGCCATTCCGGAAACCGCTGGCTGTGTCCTGCTCTATGGTCTGTCCGAAATGGACGCGGTGCGCGCCCTGAGCCAGGCGTTGGGATCGCCCTATGATGTTTCCGGCGCGGCCCATGCGCCAGTGGGCATTGACGGTCATCCCGTCACCATGGTGCGCGTGGAAGGGTTAGAGGCGTCGGTGTCCTATCGCACCGAAAAGCTCAAAGATCTGCTGGCTGACACTGGCGCAGAAATCCACATTGAGCGCAGCCCGGACAGGCTCAGGGACGGTTGGGCATGGGTGCGTGATGTCGCGGTGCTTCAGGGGGGTGATAGAAATATTTGGCGGTTTTCTGTCAAACCTTCGGACGCGCCACACCTGGTTGCCGAGCTCAGAGACAAAGCTGCTGACATTAAGGTGATGTATGACTGGGGTGGCGGCTTGGTCTGGATCAGCACGGCCAGAGATCTGGACATGCGCCCGGCGCAGCTGTCCGGGCATGCGACCCTCGTGCGCGCCTCAGACCAGATCAGAGAAACGGTGCCGGTATTTCAACCGGAACAGGCGCCCATTCAGGCGATTTCAAAGGGATTGCGCGCAGAATTTGACCCGCGCGGCATCCTGAACCCCGGATTGATGGGCTAGCAAGATGCAAACCAATTTTACCAAAACCCAGATGCAGGATCCGGGCATTCAGCGTGCCAACGAAATACTGCGCGCCTGTGTGCATTGCGGGTTTTGCACGGCAACCTGTCCGACATATCAGGTTCTGGGTGACGAACTGGACAGCCCGCGTGGCCGGATTTACCAGATCAAGGATATGCTTGAAAACGAGCGCGTGCCCGATCCCAAAACAGTGATGCATATCGACCGGTGCCTGTCCTGCCTGGCCTGCATGACCACATGCCCGTCCGGTGTGCACTATATGCATCTTGTCGATCATGCGCGCGAATACATCGAAAACAGATACAAACGCCCGTTCACCGACCGCTTGTTGCGTTGGATGCTGGCGCAAATACTGCCCTATCCGACCCGGTTTCGTCTGGCCTTGCTGGGGGCGAAAATCGGCCGTCCGTTTGCTTTTCTGATGCCTGACGCCCGCCTTAAGGCGATGCTTGAAATGGCGCCAAAGCAAATCCCACCGGTCAGCCGTAACGACGATCCGCAAAGCTTTGCCCCAAAGGCCCCCCGCAAGATGCGCGTGGCTTTGATGACGGGATGTGCTCAGAAAGCGCTGAACACCGACATAAACGATGCCACCATCCGACTGCTCACGCGGCTGGGCTGTGAAGTTGTGGTGGCCAAGGGGGCGGGCTGTTGCGGCGCGCTGACCCATCACATGGGCAAAACATCCCAAAGCCATGCAAGTGCCGCCCAAAATATTCGGGCTTGGACTGCAGAGATGGACGGTGACGGGCTGGACGCCATCGTAATCAACACCTCCGGCTGCGGCACAACGGTCAAAGATTACGGCCACATGTTCCGCAATGATCCGCTCGCGACAGACGCTAAACGTGTCAGCGACATCGCCATGGACGTGTCAGAAGTGTTGATGAAACTGGAGATGCCGGAAGGCACGAACAAGGATACAATTGTCGCTTATCACGCCGCCTGTTCGCTGCAGCACGGCCAACAGATCAAGACCTTTCCAAAAGACTTGCTGAAACGGGCCGGGTTCAGCGTGGTTGAACCGGCGGACAGCCATTTGTGCTGTGGGTCTGCGGGGACGTACAACCTGATGCAGCCCGAGATTTCCAAACAACTGAAAAGCCGCAAAATCCGCACGTTAGAGGCCAAACAACCAGACATCATTGCCGCCGGAAATATAGGTTGCATGATGCAGATTGGCGGCGGAACCGAGATACCGATTGTGCACACGGTCGAGCTTTTGGATTGGGCCACCGGCGGGCCACAACCCGCAGCATTGACCCAAGGTGGCAAACGCACACCGGATATTCCGAACCTGCGCTGACCTCTGCACAAACCCAATGCGGGTCACGGAGCTGCCTCATTTCCGCCTAGCACGATTGCTAGAGGTCACTCAAAGACCATTGGAGAAATGACCCGTGCCCCGCATTCTGGCTTTGCTGTTTTCATTGATACTGGCTGGCGCTGCGTGGGCGCAGGACACCAATCTACGCATTCTTAACACCGGGGATGATACCAAAGGTTGGGGTGCAGTCGGGCGGCTCGAACTTGAGGGACGCGGATTTTGCACCGGGGCCCTGATTGCGCCTGATCTGGTGCTGACGGCCGCGCATTGCCTGTTTGACCGTCACAGCGGTGAACGTCTCGACACTAGTCAAGTCGAATTTCGCGCAGGCTGGCGCAATGGACGTGCCGAAGCGTACCGCAGCGTGCGCCGCGCCGTTGTGCATCCACAGTATAGTTTTGACGGCACTGCCGGTGCCAGCCGGGTTTTGAATGATCTGGCTTTGCTAAAACTGCACCATCCCATTCAGGGCACCGGGATTGTCCCGTTCGAGATCGCGGGACGCATCAGAAAAGGCACAAAAATTGGCGTTGTGTCTTATGCGGTTGGCCGCGAAGAGGCACCTTCGTATCAGGAAAAGTGCCGTCTGATGGGGCGCCAAAAAGGGGTTTATGTGATGTCCTGTGATGTCGATTTCGGCAGCAGCGGCGCGCCTGTATTTGCCTTTGAAGACGGAGAGGTGCGCATTGCCTCGGTTGTCTCTGCCAAGGCCGATTTTAAGGGTCAGAAAGTGTCACTGGGCATGGGGCTGGACGGGCCAATTGATCAACTGATGGCGGAACTGAACACCGCCCGAATTGCCAGCAAACGCACCGTCGGCGGTGCACGGTTTGTCAAACCATGACATTGCGCCGCTCCCTCCTGCACGCCGCGTGCGCAATGGTATTCTGGGCCACGTCAGCCAATGCCGGAAGCGATCTGACCGCGTTGCGCAGCCGTTCTGATCTGCTGGGCTGGGAGGCGGTCGGGCGGGTCGCCTTGGGCAATGGCTATTGTACGGGTGTGTTGATTGCCGACAATCTGGTGCTGACAGCCGCCCATTGTGTTTTTGACCGATCAACCGGCCGGCGTATTTCTACTGAAGATATTCGCTTTCAGGCGGGCTATGTTGCGGGCAATTCGCTGGCAGATCGCAAGATTGACCGCGTGGTGGTGGACCCGGCCTATAAACCCGGCACCAGCGGGAAGATAGGCGGGGCAATGGTGCCCAATGACGTGGCCATTCTGCGTCTGACACATCATATCTCCTTAAGCGAAGCCAACCCATTTGCAATTTATGCGGACCCGCGTCCGGGCGACAAAGTTTCAGTTCTGAGCTACGGGCAGGGGCGCAGCGAACATTTGTCATGGCAAAGGAGCTGTTCGGTTCTGGACGAACGATACGGCGTGATGTCGTTTGACTGCGATGTGACCTTTGGATCATCCGGTGCGCCGGTGTTTGCGCGATTTGGCAACCGCGTGCGCATATTGTCCCTGATTTCGGCCATTGGGCGGGATTCTGAGGGGGATAAAGTGGCCTTTGGCATGGAGTTGCCTGCCAAAGTGGCCGAGCTGAAGCGTCTGATGCGCAATGGGGCGTTGCCAACCGTGCGCTCCGGAACCGGCGCGCGCCGCATTTCGGTTGGTACACGCAAAACATCCTCGGGTGCGAAATTCATTCGCGTTGACTGACTTCCGACCTCTTGAAATCCTGAAATCCGATCCTCAACTATGTTCTTTCAAGGCGCCGCATGTCGGGCTTTGATGTCACCAGCCTGTCCCGTTGGGAAGGCAACATCTGGTATCGCTCATGAAGGAGGATAACCCATGAGAAGTTTTGATTTTGCGCCACTATACCGTTCATCTGTTGGCTTTGATCAACTGGCAAATATGATGGATCGCGCGCTGACAAGTGATGTCGGCCAATCAAGCTACCCCCCTTACAACATCGAAAAAACCGCCGAGGACGCGTATCGCGTGTCGATTGCTGTGGCTGGATTTTCGGCAGAGGACCTTGGCATTGAGGTCAAGGAAAACGCGCTGATTGTGACAGCCAGGAAAACCGACGATCTGCAAACCAAGTCATTCCTGCACCGTGGCATCGCCACCCGCGCTTTCGAGCGTCGCTTTCATCTGGCCGACCACGTGCGCGTGACCGGCGCGAGCCATGTGGACGGCATGCTGCATATCGATCTGGAACGCGAAATCCCCGAAGCGCTCAAGCCCAGACGCATTGAGATTGCGCGTGGAAATGCGGCTGAGGTCGCCAAGGATGTGGTGGACGCCAAAGCCGTGAACTAACCCCAGAACGAGCCCGAAAATCAGAACACGCTCCGTATCATGCGGCGCGTGTTTTTGTGTTTGAACCGGGCTTGTGATTGGAACGCCCTTCGGTCACAGTCCGCGCAATTCCCTGAACAAGGCAATAACTGGCGTGAATCTGGCCGCACTGACATCTTCGAACTTTCGAACATACGTCGCCGGAAGCATTTTCGGGCTGCTGGCCATTTGGATGCAGCGTGTCACGATTGGCTGGATCGCGTGGGACATGACCCGCTCGCCCAGCTTTGTCGGATCGGTCGCGCTGGTGCAGTTTGCGCCTGCTATTTTTCTGTCGCCGCTGTTTGGTGTTTGGGTGGACCGGCTGGATGTGAAGCGCGCCATCATTGTTGTGCAATCTGTGAATTGCGCCGTGATGTTTGCCTTTTTCGGCTGCTTTGCCCTGGGATGGATGACACCGGTCACAATGATCGTTTTGACGCTGATTTCCGGCATTGCACTGGCTGCCAACCATCCCATGCGCATGTCGCTGACGCCACGATTGGTACCGCGGGAAATGGTGGGCTCGGTTGTGAATATCGTCGCGATCAATTTCAATGTTGCCCGAACGCTTGGCCCGGCAATTGGCGGGGCGCTGATCGGGACAATCGGAGTTCAGGCGACGTTGCTGACGCAGGCCATTTTGTTCCTGCCCTTCATATTTGTCTTGTTCTTGTTGCAGGTCCGACCGCGTCGGGAAACCGGGGCAAAACCCGAACCTTTTTTCAGATCTCTCAAAAACGGAGTGGCGCAGGTTTGGCAAAGCCCGGTTATTCGGCATGCCATGGTTGTTGGCGGCACGCTTGCCACGGTCGGGCGCGGAGCGCTTGAGATTTTACCGCCACTGGCGGACGGCGTTTTTGAGCGCGGCCCCGAAGGGTTGGGCGTTCTGCTGACCGCAACCGGGGTCGGGGCCGTCATTGGCGGGTTCTTCAAAGCAGTTTTGCCGCCTCAAAACCCCGGGCGCGTCCCCAGGGTGACCATTTTCACAATCCTGATTGGCTTGCTCTTGGTATCCGTATTGGGCGCCGCGCCCACATGGCCATTGGCGCTGACCGCTGCAGCGGCGATCGCTTTTGTCACGACCGTGTGCGCCATTTCCATGCAGACCGCCATTCAGCTTGAGCTGGAGGACGACATGCGCGGGCGTGTCATGAGCCTCTGGGCGGTTGTTGTTGCCGGTGGGTCGGCCATCGGCGCGTGGATGCTGGGCGTGTCCGCGGATGTGATTGGGTATCAGGAAACTCTGATTGGGGCCGGTGTTCTGGCGGCGCTGGGTCTGGGGGGCTACCTTTTGCGCACCCGTATCAAATGAGCCTTTCCGGCACTTGCGCGTCGCTTATGGTTAATTCCTGCTGGATGCCGCTGTCGGAAAAAACCGCCCCAAGAAGCGTCGTCAGGCATTTTCGGAGCGTTGTTATGAGTTGGCGTAAATAAACAGCCCGAATAACATGCAACTGTTTTTCACAATACCGGCCGACGCGGAATGCTCAGTTTCTTTCGAAGACGACAAAACGGCGCGCCCTGAAAATGCGTGCGTCTTTGTTGGCATAGACCAGCAGAAACTCTGATGACGCAATCAGAGCACGTTCCAGCTGATCCAAAGCACCCTTTTCGACGGCTCCGATGGTCTCGGCAAACGTTTTCTGGCTGCGGGTTAGCACAATGTAACCATCTTGCCAGGCCGGATTTTCAAACCAACTGGCCAACACCGTTTCTGGGTCGGCGAAGATTTCTGCCTGTGCGGCGGGTAATTCGCGGGAAATCGGCACGTATGTGAAATACTCATAATGCATAAACTGAGAGGGATAGTTGCGCGAGCCCTCCACCAGCAAAGTATCGGGACCGGCCCGGCTATATAGCCAATGGGCTGCTTCCACCTCATCCTTGGAGAACCGGTACTGCCTGTCTTTGCCATTGTTGCCGAACAGGAAGCCAAGCGCCAACAAAGGGATCAGCAGCGTGAAACCGAGCCAGCTTGCCCAACTTATCGGGCGCGCGTGTCCGGGAAAGAATGCTGCGGCGGCAAAGAAAGACAGGAATGGCAGGCAGAAGAAATAAATTCGGAAAAGTGCTTCGCCGCCATAGGATGTCAGGCCAAGCACGAAACCGGGGGCCACAAGGAGCACCAAGAGCGCGCTATCACGTTTGCGGGTCTGCCAACGTCTTACCCAACCTATGATGGCCAGCAACGTCGCCGCTCCGGCAACGGCCCGACCGGCCCACACCACGACGGCCATTTCCGGGGTGACTGTCGAAGTCTTAACCAATCTGTCGGAAATGCTTTCGACCGTGTTGCCCAGTTCGGCGATTTCCTTTGGGATGATGATCGACGTATAGGGCGCTGCGGGATACAGTATCCAGTAAGCCACCGCCAGACCAACCATGAGCGCATAGCCATAGCTCAGGGGCGTCACAACCGCCACCCCGATCAGGGAACACAGCAGTATCAGCGGCGTCAATTGATGGGATGCGACGATACCGGCAATCAACACCAGAACCAGAGGGATCAGCGCAGTTTTGAGCCAGAGTCCGGTCGAACGTTTTTCAGGAGGCGTTGACATAAGTCGTGTGCCGTTGGCCCCTGTTCTTGTAAATGCTGCCTTTTTTGTCACCCCTTGTGGCATCAACGGCCCGAGGCAAAGCCACAGTACCAGCAGGTATAAGGCGTAGGCGAATGCCTGTGGAGAATAGTAATCCTGCCCGATCCAGTTCGCGCACACAAATATCCAAAGACCGGCCCAAATATGTCGAGTGTCATTGGTGAACACGCGAAAAATCGCGCCGATAATTGCGGCAAAGATGATATTGGTCGGTATGGATGTGAAACGAACTGCATTGGCAAGTTCGAGAGGGCCCCATCCGGAGTAGTCGGCCCATTTAGCACTCAACCAGAACAAGGCAGGCCAATTATGATAGGCGGTTAAAAAAGGCAGGGTGCGGTCGACCTCACCGTGGCGCTGAATGAAATCCACCAAACCGATATGCTTCCAGGCCCAGGAATAGCGCAGCGTGTCATAAACAATTGGCGGCGTGGCATGCAACATCACGATTAACATTATCAGGGCCACGGGGCGCAGCTCGGGGCGTGGAAAAGCGTTGGACAGGCTTGCCGAGAACCCCAGGGACAGGATCAAGAGTGCGGCCCAGAATTTCCACGGCAAAATGGCAACCAGTCCGTAGTCGTTAAGGTTGTCCGGTTCGATGAGTGGCAGGCTGAGCCACCAAAGGGCCGCAGCGCAAACAATGGTGAGTGCGACGCCCGCGGCGAAGAGAAAGGTCTTTACTCCGCTTGGTTTGCGCTTGGCGCGCAGGGGCAGTTGCCGGGTGCTTGACATCATGGGCGGCTCGATGATGCGGTGTTCAACGCGGTTTTGAGAACATTGTCGACATTCACCTTTTTCCAGAGACGGTTGTTCGTGTACCGCGATGACGATGATAAGTTTCCGGCGACATGGTGCAGCCAGGTCAGCACAAGAAAGGCCCATCTGAGATCTTGTTCAGCGCGGTTGCCGATGTCACCGTCTGGCCCGTTCTCTTGGAAGAGTTCAACTATTTCGGGCGCCCAGCCTTCACCGCTCAAAAGCAACCGGAGGATTGGGCCGAACTCTTCACCGGTCGCCAGCATTCGAAAAGTCACGGTCATGTGGCAGAGATCTATCGCTTTCGGCGCGTTTGATCGCACTCTGTCCCAATCGATCACAGAGCTGAGTTCGAGCCCGTGCGGATTGTCCGGCGGGCGTGAAAATAAAAGGTTTCCGGGCCAAAGATTACCGTGCCCAAGCCCCAGAGAGATGTCCCGGCCGATCAGGATGCGCCGAAGTTCGTCAGACAGGCTTTTGAAGGCTGCCGTGGTCGTGACGTTCTTCCCTGATGCAGCCACCGATTGGATAATGCCGTTGATTGGGGCTTCGATCCATTCCTGACACCACGCATCATCCAGTTTTTTGACCGCAGCCGTAAGCGTATGTAGTTCTGCAAAGGTCGAAATGCCCAGCTTCAAGGCCGTCGCGCAGGTCTCTGTATCTTTTGAAATCCGGTCGCATGTCGTCGGCTGATCCGGGGTGGGCGACAAAGTGCTGGAGCCGACGGGCTGCTCCAACGGTAGTAAATGCCGGTAGGCATCGAGACGCGGATCATTGGCCAATTCTTGCAAAAACGCCACGCTCTTGTGCCCCTTTTGCTTTGATGCGCCCTGTGCTCGACGGTGATCGTTCTGAACCGGGTCCGTCGATTCTGGTGCCTTCAGTCGTTTAGCACCCGAAATCATGCGGGCCATAGAGGAGGCCAACGCCAATCCCCAATCTTCAAGCGCTTGGTGTCCGCGGGTCATTATACCGAAGGCGATGATGCCGACACATACAAAGGAATGCGCCGCAAGCCATCCATAAGCCACACCAACTGACCCCATCGGATCAAGCAGAGCCGCGCTGACACAGGCAAAGATCAGGAACGTGACGATTTGAACAATCGCGACCGACTGCGTGTTGCCAAGCGCTCTTTTGGCGCCGATGAATACTGTTGTTGCCGACCATGGAATGCATGAGAATGCCAAAACCCGCAAAACCGCGCCGCCTTCGACCGCATAAGCCTGTCCAAACAGCGCCATTATCTGAGACGCGGCGGCGGCCATCACGGCGACGGCGGCAAGGACCAGCAGCAAAGTATGACAAAGTGTGTCTGCGATCAGCTGACCCAGGCGCTCTGGGTTTGAGGCCCCCTCTGCCACAAGAGACACGCTCATTGAGTTGGCGACGAGAAAGACCGAATAGGACAAGGTCCACGCCAAATGGTAGGTGGCGGTGCTCTCTACACCTGCTCCGGCGGTCACAAGCAGCGTTGCAAGCCCGATGGCAGAGGTCGTCGCAAAGGTTCCCAGATAATCCCAGCCCAGAAACCTGATCAGGTTTCGCGGCTCGAACTCGCTATCGACAGTTTCTGACGTCAACTCAGCAGGAAATCTTCGTGATGTCACACCGTTGACGAAGAAGATGATCGGAATCAACGGCAAAACCCACGCCAGATACACGCCTCCGGGTGGGGGAAGCGCGACAAAGGCAAAGAGCACCATCAAAACGATCTTGATGATGGCATAAGCCGAATTTCTTATCGGGACGAGAACCGAGAGTCGCAATCCCGAAAGCGCTGCTTCCTGAAGCGCAAAAACAGACCAGATGACTGAAGAGACGACAAACAGGACCATGGCCGACTTGTGATCGCGCAACACTTCTAGCGGTTCCGCGACCGATCCGACGCCGAAGCCAATCACCAACGCCACGACGGCAGTTGCGCAAGCGGCAACCGAATAGGCTTTCATGATCAGTCGTCGCGGGCTGGTACCCGCCCGGACCTTGGGCAAGTATCGATTCAGAAAAGTGGTCAGGTTCAACTGGGTCAGAACACTGATCGTTGTCATCAACGAGATAAGGGCCGCCGCCAGCCCGACCTGTTCCTGGCTGTAGAGTCTGGTCGCAATCATCCAAAACGCCAGCCCAAGGACGGAGGTCATTCCGACATTGGCCACCAGCGCGTAACCATTGACAAGAAGAGAGGGCGCGGACTTTGCGATTTGCGCGCCAAACCTCATCTAACGCGCCTCATTTTTATGTGTACTGCCCGGTTCATGGCGAGGATCGATTCCATACGCGCACATAGTCTATCAGCATTTCGGCGGGAAACACCGTCGTTTCATCGGGATCGCCTGGCCAGTTTCCCCCAACCGCCAGGTTCAGGAGCAAATACATCGGCTCGTTGGGGATTCGCTGAGCCTCGGAGTAGCGCCACATTTCAACACCATCAAGGTACCACACAATCTTGTCCGACCGCCAGTCGACGCTATAGGTATGCCAACCCTTTGTCAGGTCAACGGTTTCGACCGAATGGCCAATGTTTTTGGGTTCTCCGTCATCGTCGCGGTAATGAAAATTCATCTCCAGAAACTCGGGGCGGCGCCCCAGCACCTCAACGACATCGATTTCGGGTTTTGGTTCTAGGCTGGATGGCAAAAGCCAGAAAGCCGGCCACAACCCTTGACCGGACGGCAGTTTCGCCCGCATCTCGAAGACTCCCCCGATGGCTTCAAAACGAGTCTGCATTGGGTCTTCCAAGTAGTAGCGCCCCGTCGTCACCATGCCCGAAGTATAGGAAAACGGTTTGCCCTCCCAGCCAATCACGTCCTCGGGTATGGCAGTGAAAACGAGATAGCCATTTTCGAGGCGTACGTTGTCGGGCATGTACCACTGAAGCTCGTTATTTCCCAAGTTGGTGCACCCGTTGCGATCCCACCAATAGCACGTTGTCCATTTGCTCAGGTCAAGCGTCGGCTCTTCGAATTCATCAAAGAACACAATTTCGAATTCGCCAGACATCCCCAGGGGCGTGACGTTGGACCCGCTGCTTTCTTCCGCGTGAGCGGGCGAGAACAGGTTTGTCAGCGACAGAAGTGTTGCTGTCCAAAAAGTCTGTGTCAGCATTTTTTCCTCACGCGATGGAACTGGTGAGCTCTGTTCATGATAGGGTTACGCAGCATTCAAGACCAATCCCGCGATACGACTTTGATCAAGCTGGAATAGTGCGCGGGTCAACGACTCTTTTGAACCCCAGTTTTTTCGGACGATGAACACAATATGGTCGCTCAGCTCTGCCAAAATCAGCGCATCAGCAGAATTGTTCACCGACGGGCCGTCTATTAGGATCAAGTCGTAGCGGTCTCTTGCCTCCTCCAGATAGGCACGCATTACCAATGCGCCACCGAGCCCGACATTTCTGCGTCCACCATTCCCGGCAGGCACGACATCGACGCAGCCATAGCCCAGGGCAGCATCGTCGAAATCCCAGTATCCGTCTTTGATCAGCTCGATCAGGCCCCGGCTTTCAGTCATGCCCATCATCGAGCTCAGGCCCGCGTTTGGAAGATCGGCATCGACGAGAAGCACGCTCAACCCTTGAGCAGCAACAGACGCAGCCAGCGCTGATGCGACGCTGGATTTTCCCTCGCCATCCTCCGAGGAAGTCAGTTGCACAACCGACGCCTGAAATGCTGTTTCGTAATCTTCAATCTCGTAACTGAGAGACTCGACCGCCTTGTCGAATTTTGATCCCGGATCGATCTGGGGTATTTCGTGGGTCGTGTGCATTTCCATTTGTTTTTGGTCAAGCAGCGGGATGGTCGACAGCACGGGAAGGCGATACTTTCGTGACAATCGTTTGGCGCTGGTTTTTGGGCTTTGCCGCCGCAATCCGAAAAGCGCGCCCAGCCCGGCTCCGGCGACCAGCCCAATTAGAATTATTACATTCGGTGTTGGGAACAAGGGTTTGGAAGGCCGGGATGCCGGTTCGATGACCTGAACGCCAGCGCCGAAAAGTGCATCAGACACGTTCTCCAGAATGGCGTTGGACAGGTGGGCGGAAAGCAATTCCTGATTGGCACGTGCCGCGCGCTCCAGTTCGGCCAATTCGATCCGGGCCAGCCCTTTCTCCTGCGCGTCGGTCTGGGCATCGGTCAATTGCCTCTGAAGATACCCTTCCCGCTGTTGCAATGCGCGGATTTCACCCTCAATGCCTCCGACAATTCTTGCAATTTCCTTGGAAATACGTTCCTCGATTTCGACAATCGTCTGTTCCCCCGCCCGAATTTCCGCTGCGGGTGCGTTGTCACGGCGCAATCCGTCGATACGAATTCGCCTTTCAAATGCCTCGATCCGAAGTCGGTAAATCAGCTCTGAGGCCTGCACCACAGACAAGCCAAAGACGTCGCCCTTGGCCGCGATGGTTTTAACCACTTCATCGTAGGTCGTGCGCAGCGTGAGGAGGGTCGCTTGAAGCTCCAAGAGTTCATCTCGGATAGAGGACTCAAGCCGGGTCGTTTCCGGTTCGGACGCATCTACGTCGAAAATCCCATGTTCTCGGCGTAAGTTTGAAATAGCCTTATTCGCCTCAAGAATACTTCCGCGCAGCTGTTGTGTCTGTTCATCCAACAAACCTGCAACGCGCTCAGAGCGCGCTAAATAGGTCTCGGTTCTCTCAGAGATGTAAACCTGCGCAAGAGTCGTGGTGATTTTCTGGGCGCGTTCAGGCGTGCCGGCATCCACGGATAGTTCAATAACGCCCGACTGCCCCCTCTGCATGAGCTGAAGGGAGTCACGAAGCTTACGAATTGCCACGTCGACGTCCGTCTCCGCTACATCCGTTGCCATGGCTTCGTCGGCTGGTTGTGCCCTGCCAATCATTACGCGGACGGTTTCGACATGTTTCAGGGCGAGAGCCGTCCATTCCTGCAGCCACGTCTGGGGTTGATCACGGAATTCATACACTTCGGTCAAGCTCTCGGCCTCAACAACGCTACGCAAAGCTTTCGTTGATCGCAGAAGCGCGATCTGACCGTCAACGAAACTGTCGATGGATCCTGTGTCCGCAGTTTTGAGCCCCTTCAGTTTTTCCGGTGGCTCGGCGATTGCCAGAAGCAGGGAGCTCCGATACTTCTCCTGTAGTGTATCCGCGACGGCCAATCCTATCAATCCGCCAACGGTTGCCATCAAGACAATACCCAGCGACACCCGCCACATCTTGGCAGCAAGGCGGCGCAGACGGGATTTCGGCTTGCCGCTGTCTCGAATGCCCAGATTGTCGATTTCAACATAGGCGTGGTGTTTTTTATTGAGAGAAGTCAATGCTCTGCACCGCTGGTACTGTTTACCAGTTGCCTAACACCAAGCGCCAATTGCAATTTCGGGAACTTCATGTAGTAATCCACAGGACGTGTTTTCGCCCTGTTCACGCAGTCGGTCGTGAAAGCGACTGAGTTCTCACAGGCGATCTCCGCACGCCTGTTAGGCCTGTGCGCGCCTTCGGATTTACGTCGCGCTGGCCGGAGCATAATTAACCTCCAAAAGCGAATTTATGTCTAATTTTAGTCAGAAATATGGCAGAAAATCACTTTTGAAGCAATGTTCTAGGGTACTTGGAACCGTAAACACACTGTTTCCCACGGGGCTATTTTGCCGCCGGTAATTTTGCGGGTAGAGCGCGTGTATCACATGGGCAGGAAGCTGATGAACCGCTGCGCGACCATGGCCAGCGCGATCGAAATCGAAACGAATACGCAAAGAGCCAGCCCCCAACGCAGGGTCTTGCTGTTCCAAAGTGGCGTGAGGCGCGCCGCCTCCCGCAAGGCAAGCATTATGATCGCGAAAATGATTAAGGCAGGCGACATCCCTTGTCCCTCGACCCCGGCCGCCTGATCATTGGCGTTGTCGCCCAGATCCACCAAAACGACGAGATGACCGGCAGCGTTCAGCTCGTTTGACAGGCTAATGCTAATCCGGCGAAACATGCCGGACTCTTCGAGAGCGGTATAAAGGGTGTCGAGCGCTGTTTGCGAGAACGGATCGCCACTTTTGAAAGGAACAATACTACGCGCCTCGATGTCGGTCAGCCACACTGAACCGGTAAACCGGACATCCCCGAAAACCATGGCCGCGCCCGGATCAACACGAAGCCTGTATCCGGCAGTGAGCGTCGCGGGCTCTGGTACAATGTCCGTGTGGACCTGCTTAACCCATGCGAAAGAGGCTTCCCGCATTTCATGGATAATTCGATTTTGCAGAGTCCGAAGTGCCTTCCCAGAGGCCACATTGCCCACAAAATTTTCGCTAATATCTTGAAGAGTCTGAAATAGGACGGTCGTCTCATCGCCTGGCAATCCAATCACTTGAACCCAACCAATTCTGTACTGCTGCCCGGGTTTTGGTTCGATTTTGAGAGGGGTATATCCGTTGATTTCTCCGTGAACTTCTACTTGGGCGTCCAGATAGCCATATGATTTCATAAGGTTTTCCAGCTTCCTGACTTCGGCGTCGATTTCTATGCTCAGGTCCTTGTCAGCCAAGCTTGGTGCGTCAAGAAGCATAGGGAGGGTGAAATTCTCTACCAGGATCGACGCCATTTTGGAATCCTGTACCGGTTCAAGCACCACGCCGCTGTCGGACCAGGCCGGAATGGACGAGAGAACCAAGAAGGCAGTCATCTTTGCAAACGTGAGAAACCGGCGCCGCGCAAAGACCCGTTTCGGGAGCTGCAAAATCGTTTTGAAGGATTGTCGGAGACCGGCGTACATGGGTTTTTAGTGCCTCGATTTTGTACCTGACGCAAGCGTCACCACGGCGTCACGGTGGCGAAGACCGAACAATCGGCAAGGTTAATGCTGGTTTTTGGTTGCCTTTAGCGCATCGTCAGCAACGCCGCTACGCCTGCACCGTTTGCAGTTTGCACTGAAACGCCCAATGATCCTGACACATCTGCTCAAGGGTATGACCTGCGCGCCAGTTCAGCAGCTTTTCGGCAAGTTCTGGATTTGCGATGCAAGATGCAGCGTCACCCGGTCTGCGTCCAACGATCTCATGCGGGACTTCAAGGCCGCAGGCATCCGAGAAGGCGGCGAGAACTTCCTTAACGCTGTGACCGTTACCGGTCCCCAGATTGACACGAAGATGGGCGTCCCGCTGGCTGCTATCCGCCAGATAATCAAGCGCCGCGACGTGGCCTCGTGCCAAGTCGACAACGTGGATGTAATCCCGGATGCCAGTTCCGTCTCGCGTATTATAGTCGTCGCCGAAAACGCTGACCTTGTCGCGCAATCCCGCGGCGGTTTGAGCTATGTAGGGAAACAGATTATTGGGCGCCCCAACAGGGTTTTCGCCAATCTTTCCGGAACTGTGGCACCCGACCGGATTGAAATAGCGCAACGAAATAGCGCTTGCGATTTTTCCCGCCGCGACCGCATCTGAAATGATCTCTTCCAGAAAAAGCTTGGTGCGTCCGTAAGGATTGTTCGGGCCGAGTGGAGCTCGTTCATCGAGCAAATCTTGCGAAGTACCATCATAGACCGTTGCTGAAGACGAGAAAATGAGCCGTTCAACGCCCGTGTCGTTCATCGCGCGCAGCAGAGACAGGCCGCCACCGACATTGGCATCATAGTATTGAAACGGGTCTGCGACGGATTCGCCAACTGCCTTTTTACCGGCCAGATGTATGACCTCGTTAACACTGAATTTTGCCAGTGTTTCCGCGACTTTGGACTGGTCGCGAACATCGGCTCGGATGACCGGGATTTCCTTTTTGGTGATTTGGCTGATGCGATCAGGAACGTCGACAGAAGCGTTTTCGAAATTGTCCAAGATTGCCACGGAATAGCCTGCCGAAACAAGCTCAACCACAACATGTGATCCGATGAATCCGGCGCCCCCTGTGATGAGTACACGCTTATTGTTGGGCATAATTTCGTTCCGTCGGCTGTATCGTGTCAGTGTTAGTGAAATTTGACATGTCGGACTCAATTTGTTGCCGGGACTGACCTGAAGCACCGCTGCAAATGCGCTTTGTGTCTTGAAGAAACGCTATCGCAGCGTCACTGGGCTGTCTATAGCGTGCAGTCTGGACACGGGTATCACGCAAATGCAACTTTCCGGAAGCCTTGTTCGCGGGAGGGTGTTTGCGCCATGCAGGTCGTACTCAAAAAGGTGGCCTGCGACACGACAGGCTTCGTATCAAAGCGAGCGCAACAGGTTGTGACGGGCGGCCGGTTTTTTTGGTGAAACAGGTATTGGCCTGAAAAGTTGAACAAACTGTTTCTGATTCGAAACATTGTAATCAGTTGATTAACAAAACGTTAAATGGCAACCTTCTGCCTTTAATATGACTTAGAAATGCCGCATTTCATCCCAAGGGCCCTAAACTGGACGGCGACATTGTCCAAGAGAGGCCAGCTTCAAAAAAGGGGAGCAAAGGAAATCTGACGATCGGGTTGACGGTTTAGCGTGGGGGCGCAACGAATGAATTCAATTAGTACTATGGAGGGGCAACGATTGGTTCGCCCGGCTCCGACAATCGGGCTTGTGGTCCCGGCGATGAACGAAGCTCAAAATCTGCCTTTCGTTCTGAGCAGAATACCCGATCTGGTCGACGAAGTCATACTCGTGGACGGAAACTCATCAGACGATACGATTGCAGTCGCAAAATCGCTTATGCCTAATATCCGCGTTGTAAGCCAAGATCGGAAAGGCAAGGGCGCGGCTCTGCGTAATGGGTTCGAGGCTTGCACATGCGACATCATCATCGCGATCGATGCCGATGGGTCGATGGATCCACGCGAGATTGCAGCCTATGTAGGCGCTCTTTTGGCGGGCGCAGATTTCGTGAAAGGGTCGCGGTTCGTCCAGGGAGGCGGAACCGACGACATGGAGTGGTATCGCCGCTTGG
The DNA here is from genome assembly GCF_039969785.1 of Shimia sp. Taxonomy (GTDB): domain Bacteria; phylum Pseudomonadota; class Alphaproteobacteria; order Rhodobacterales; family Rhodobacteraceae; genus Shimia. The sequence continues at coordinate 222,560 of NZ_JBDVNC010000018.1, forward strand.
GAAATTGGGGCTTCGTCAAGATGGTGAACTGGCGTTTTGGCGTAAGGTTCAGTGATTTGTGCTATGGGTACTTTGGATTCTGGAAAAAGTCATTGGGAGATATGTCGCTGGCGCGAGATGACGGTTTTGAGATTGAAGCGAGTTTGAAAATTCAGGCTTTGAGGTCCGGGCTCGCGATCCACGAAGTTCCCAGCAAAGAAGCGCAGCGCATCCATGGAGTTAGCAATCTTCGAACTATTCAAGATGGTTGGCGCGTTCTCGTCACCATCCTGCGATTGAGTTTTACGAGGGTGAACTCTGATAATCAGGAACTCGTTTCAAAAGTCTGAAAGAATGGAACGGGAGAAAGAGTGGCCGACATGTTCGATCAATCTCACGCGCAAAAACTGGACGCAAAACCTACTGTCTCAGTGGTGATTTGCGCCTATTCGACTGAACGTCTTGAGATCCTGCGCAAAGCCATCCAGTCTGTGCAATCCCAGATCTACCAGCCGCTCGAAATTGTAGTTGTCATTGATCACAATCCGATTTTGCTGGCGACGCTGGTGACGGAGTTTTCGGATGTGAACTTCGTCGAAAACGAAGGTTCCAAGGGGCTTTCCGACGCCCGAAATACCGGAGTTGGACAGGCTAAGGGGGAGGTCGTTGCATTTCTCGACGACGATGCCATTGCCGAGCAAAACTGGCTTTCGCGACTTGCCGACGCCTATGCAGACCAGACCGTTGCGGCGGTCGGTGGGGGGATCACGCCTGAGTGGCCCTATGCGCGCCCGTTTTGGTTTCCCGAGGAATTTGATTGGGTTATTGGCTGCAGCTACCGCGGCCTACCCACCACCGCTGGACCGGTACGCAACCTGATTGGGTGCAACATGTCGATGCGGCGATCGTTTCTGGAGTCGGCAGGCGGTTTTCGAACTGATTTTGGACGGGTCGGGAATGATGGGGCCGGGTGTGAGGAAACGGAACTCTTCATACGCGGGCACCAAGCCTGTCCAGACGCAAAGGTCTGGTACGATCCCGAAGCTCGCGTACGCCACCAGATCGCGCAGAGCCGCACACGCTGGAATTACTTCAGGTCCCGCTGCCGGGCGGAAGGGCGGGCCAAAGCCAACATGACCCGTTTCGTCGGTAAAAGCAGTGGCCTTTCTACCGAAAAATCTTACGTGCGCAAAATTCTACCGGCGGGGATTCTTCGAGGGATTGGTGATTTTTTTCGAGGGGATTTCGCGGGTCTGGCGCGTTCTGGCGTCATTATCCATGGTTTTGCCGTGACTGCGGGCGCATATGTTGTCGCGGCTTATCGTTCGAACAAAACCGAACCATCGGCGGCCAGCTCCTTCAATCCGATCCGGATCGTTGATACGGATATTACAGAGGAACCTCCTGCTCTTTCTCACGCTGATCCGGTGGAAAACAAAGATTTTGGTGCGGCCTGGTGCCTGGTGCGATCGGATCGCCAACCCGTCAAGATTTTGGAAATTCCGTTTAACGGCGCCGACATAACAGCGCATCAGTTTGAGGAAATCATCGCGGCCGATCCGACCCCTCTACCGCCAGCTCCGCTCCCGCAGGTTTTGGGAAACGAAGCGCCCCACGTTACGATTGTCATTGCCACAAGGGACCGTCCCGACAGCCTTGCGCGGTGCCTTGATGCATTGCTGTTGCAAACTTATGAGAAGATGGATGTCGTGGTGGTCGACAATGCCCCCTCGTCGGACGCCACTGAAAAACTCATATCGGAACACTATGCCCCATCTGGTAATGTGCTTTACGTGAGGGAGAGCATTCCGGGGTTGGCACGGGCGCACAACCGGGGAGTTTCCTGCGCGTTGGGCGAGATAATCGCCTTTACGGATGATGATGTCATCTGCGATCCCGAATGGGTTTCTGCGATTGCAGCCAATTTCGCCGCCTCGGACCAGATTGGGTGCGTCACCGGGCTGATCCTGCCTGCCGAGCTTGAAACGCGGGCGCAATATTGGACCGAGCGCCACGGTGGCTTTGGCAAGGGGTTACACCGCCGTGTGTTTGACCTCGAAGATCACCGGCCAGCCGACCCGCTTTTCCCCTATACGGCAGGCGCATTCGGGTCCGGGGCCAACATGTCGTTTCGACGAGATACATTGGAACGTATGGGCGGGTTTGACGACAGGCTGGGCGCCGGGACGCTTGCGCGCGGTGGCGACGATTTGGCGGCTTTTCTGGCGGCGATTCAAACCGGTGCGCAGATTGCCTATGAACCTGGCGCTATAGTTTGGCACTTTCATCGTCGCAGCGAAGACGGCATGCGACGTCAAGCCTTTGGGTATGGAGTTGGCCTTGGAGCTTATCTGACCAAGCAATTCGTTGAAAACCCCGCATCAATTCTATTCTTCGCCCGTCGCGTTCCTGCGGCTATGGCTCACATGTTCTCTCGCAAGTCCAGCAAGATGGAACGCCTTCCCGACGATTACCCAAACCGTTTTGTTTGGAGTGAAAGATTGGGCATTTTGATGGGCATACCCGGCTACTTCAGAAGCCGTTGGCAAACACGATCCAACCCTTCGATCCCCGCGGGTCCCTGCAAACAAATTTCCCGATAATCCTGGAAAGGAACGGCCCGATTTCTCAGACCATACCCATCCTGCTGTATCACTCGGTATCTGATCAGTTCGATCAGAGATACGGGAGGTGGTGCGTCACACCACGTCGGTTCGAAGAACAGATGTCAGCCTTGGCGGAGGGCGGTTTTCATGCCATCTCGATCAGCGATTTGGCGCAAAAGCTTGCAGTGGGCTTGCCGGTGCCTGATCGCTGTGTTGCCGTGACATTTGATGACGGGTTGAAGGATTTTCAATCTGGGGCGCTTCCGGTGCTCACCAAATTTGGGTTCGCGGCCACACTCTATGTTGTTGCGGGATCGGTTGGTAAGACAAGCGGCTGGCTTGCCGCGCTGGGGGAAGATCGCCGACCGATGCTGCAGCCTGAGGATATGCTCGAGCTGCTCGATGCGGGGATCGAGATAGGTGCGCATTCGATGACGCATCCGGAACTCGACATCCTTGACCGGAAAGCCGCGTGCGAGGAAATCAGAACAAGCCGTATCGTACTTGAAGACGCACTCAGTGCGCCGGTGCAGAGTTTTGCCTACCCTTTTGGCTATGCCTCAACCACAACGCGGGCGCTGGTACGAAAGGCGGGCTTTCGTTCGGCGGTCGTTGTGCGGCATGCGCTGTCGTCTCCAGATGAGGATTTGTTCGGGCTGTCCCGTCTTATCGTGACGGAGCAGCTAAGCGGCTCTGATCTCTTGGAGTTAATCCATGGCAAGGGCGCGAAACCGCCAGCCATCCAGCACAAGATAAAGACGGATATTTGGCGCCTCGTCCGAAGAGTTCGCCGCCTGCATCGTGATGGTTTTTCCGCAGGAAGTCGATCAGAAAGCAAAGACCTCGGACGGATGGTATGAGGCGCTCGACCTGTCTTGGCTTGATTGCGGCGATAACGTTGGCACTCTGGCCACGCCTTGGGCAGGCAGCCGGCAATCTTCACGCAGAGACGCCCAAACCCGGGCTTGGGGATTGTCCCAGTGCCCCATGCCAAGTCATTACGCAATCGTTTGCTTCCGTGTTTCTGGAGCTTGGCGATCTGCATCGAAGCGGCCGCATAGACAAACGCAACGGGGAACTCGCCTACACCTACTATTCGGGCTTGGTTTCTGATGTCAGACCCGTGTTGTCTGTTATCCGCCCAAGTCAGCTGGTGGAAATCCTGTCAGATCCGATCCCACCGGATGCCGCTGCGACACTCCGGGCTTACAGCAAGGCTGCGGAACTCGGGTCTGCTGAGGGCAGCATGCGACTGGCCCGTTTGTATTTCGACGGCGTCTTCGTCGAACAAGACACTGCCAAAGCGTTGAGCTTTGCAAAAAAGGCCAGGTTGTTGGGGCACTCCGAAGCCGAATTCTTGGTCAGTATCGCGAGCATCCGAAATGCCGATACGGAAACAGGCGTCTTGTCCCACATCGCAAATCTGCAAAACCTCGCCGAGATGGGTGACCCGCAGGCACAATATGCATTCGGTCTGATGCTGTTGGATGGGGGGGACGAATTTCTGTCGGAAGACCCGGTCAAGGCCTTTGAGCTGTTCGAAAAGTCTGCGAACCAGGGCCATGAGGCCGCCCAGCTCCACGCGGCAAGGATGAAAATCTTCGGGATAGGAACCCCGTCGCAGCCCGTTTCGGGCTTGCTGAAGGCAGGTGCACTCGCGGCTTCCGGTTCGATGGACGCATTGTTGCTGATCGCCGAGACCTATGCGCGCGGGGTGCCTGGCTCTCTGGAACCCAACCCTAAAGGCGCGCTTGAAGCATTTCGGGCGGCAGCCGAGCAGGGGTCAGCAACCGGTCAGGTCCGGGCAGGAGAAATGTTGATTCTGGGCCTGGGGGTCGAGCGCAATGTTGAACAGGGTCTTGACCTATTGAGGCAGGCGGCAAATGCCGGGAACACTGAAGCGTTGTACAAGCTTGGCGCCCACTACGACCCCGAAAGCAAGGATTCGCCGCAGCAGGATCTTGCGACGGCCTATCATTATTACCGTCAGGCTGCCGAAGGTGGCGACGTCTGGGCCAAATTGAAGGCAGCATGGATGCTGTTGGAAGGCAGGGGAGTCCCGGCTGATATTACAGCCGCAACGCGTGAGCTCGACGAATTGACCAATTCAGGGAATGCGTTTGCGGCTGAAATTCTGGCGGCACACTACGAGACCCAATCCGACGCGGTTGCCGCAAAGACGTATCTGGAAAAGGCCGCGCGCGCGGGAAGCCTTGATGCGCAGGTGCAGATCGGTGAATTGAGCATTCAGACCGAGAGTACCGAAAGCAATGTCCTCGCGGCGCTGGAACACTGGCAGGAAGCCGCGCGGTTGGGTAGTACCGACGCGATGTATGCATTGGGTGAATTTCATGCCGCCCCGACGCATCCGGCTGTTTCGTCGAGCACCCAGGCGGCCTACCAACATTTTCAAAGTGCGGCAGACGCGGGACATGTTTGGGCAAGTCTAAAGGCCGCAACCATGCTTTTGGAAGGTCAGGGCACTGATCCGGATGAAGAGGCAGGGCTGCGCCAGTTAAAAGGTCTTGCGATGGGCGGACTTCCGGATGCCTCAGTGGTTCTTGCCGACTATTATTCGGGACGAATTGGTCGCATCGACGGCACCGATTTGGCCCGAGCCTTTGGATATCTGGATCATGCGGCGAAGTTGGGACACGCGCGCGCGCAAATCCGGGTGGGTGAAATGCTGGTTCATGGCAGCGGCGTTATGCGGGATGTTTCTGAAGGGTTGCGCATTCTGGAGACCTCTGCGGGTGCGGGCAACGCGGAAGCCATGCTCAAGCTGGCCGACATGCTTGCGCGCGGTCACGCCGATAAGCTCGATATTGAGGCCGCCTTGGCATTTTACAACGCTGCCGGGGACGCGGGAAATATCGATGCACTGGTCCGGCTGGCAGAGGTTTATCGTTGGGGATTGTTTGGCACGACGGATCGCAGGCGTGCGCACGAATATCTGGAAAGAGCTGCTGCGCTGGGCAGCAAATATGCGGGGTTCATGATCGGGCAGGGGCTCGCAGAGCGCAATTTCGGCAAGCCTGAGTCTGTGGAAGAAGGCATTGAATTGTTGCAGCATGCGGCGCAAAGCGGGGTTTCTGAAGCCACAGCTGTGTTGGCGTCACTGGTTGACGGAAAGCAACCGGCAAAATGTCGACCAAAGATCATGCTGGACCAACTGTCAGACGTTGCTGCGGCCGGAAGTATTGAGGCCAGTTTACGTTTGGTGGCGGCATACCGCGACGGCCAGGATGACAGGGGATGTGAAATTGCGCGGAAGGATCTGAACAAAGCGAGAGAAGCGCTTGCAGATGTTGCAGATGATCTCACGCCCGAAACTCTCGAAATTCAGAATATCCTGATCTCATTGAAGACGGCGCAACGCAGTTCCTTCCCCGAGTTCCATTCCCGAATAAAGGCCCTTGCGCCCGATACCCGCCCTCGCGTGATGCAACAGGTTATCCGGGCAAACCCGAATGCTTTCGTGTACTTGCTTCAGTTGGAATTACAGGAGCGAGGATTTTACAACGGCAATCCTAATGGCCTGCTGACTTCGAGTACGATCCGGTCCGTGAATGCCCTTTGTCGGTCGCTTGGCGCGGCGCGTTTTTGTCGTAATGGACCGTTTTCGACCGAAGTCACCACAATTCTGTTCTATTTGTTTTAATGGCCGTCAGACGAAACTGCGTGGCGGCAGGCTGTGCAATTTTTGGTGTACGGCATGGCCAAAGGAGAGTCTTCTTAGTCAAAATTGCAAAGCGCAATTCCCTCAGAATGCTGTGGCATTCAATGAAAAGTTCGAAAACGACGCGCCTTTGGTCGGAATTCCCTATCCTCAGCCCGCCCTTTTCTGGCAGGCTTTGCCGAAGTCATCAGCCATCAAAGGACGCGCCATGCCGCACTGCATAATTAACCCTTTTCGCGGGCAGGGCTTGGCCGGAGCAGAGCAGTTCCCCAGTCAGAACGCCGATGCCGTGGCCAAACTGTTGGCTTTTTGCCCCGCGCATGGCGAAACCCCGCTGATCTGTGTGCCGGATCTGGCGCAACAGGCCGGTGTCGCGGGGCTGTGGATCAAGGATGAGCGCGCGCGCATGGGGCTGGGCAGTTTCAAGGCGCTGGGCGCGGCCTATTGCATCGCCCATGATGCGGCCGAAACAGTGCCCGAAGACTGGTCCAAAGCGCTCATAGGGCGCACGTACGCGACCGCCAGCGCAGGCAATCATGGTATGTCAGTGGCCGCTGGCGCGCGCGTGTTTGGCGCCAGAGCTGTGATTTATCTGGCTCAAACCGTGCCCGAAGCCTTCGCTGAACGGTTGCGGGTTCAGGGGGCCGAAGTGGTGCGCGCCGGGGACGACTACGAAGCCAGTATGGACGCGGCGCGTCAGGACGCCGATACCAACGATTGGAACCTGTTGTCCGACAGCACATGGCTCGGAACCACCGGACCCGGCTATCGGGTAATGGAGGGCTACTTGCAAATGGTCGCAGAAGCGGCGGCACAGATCCCGGAACCTCCGACCCACATTCTGTTGCAGGCCGGTGTCGGCGGGCTGGCCGCCGCCGTTGCCACCTATGCACGCAAAGTCTGGGGGGATGCGCCGCAAATCATTGTCGTTGAACCTGAATTTGCCCCCGCCCTGATCGAGAGCATTCGCGCAGGTGCGCTGGTCGATACAACCGGACCAGTGTCTGAGATGGGGCGTCTGGATTGCAAAACCGCGTCTCTTGTGGCGCTGAATGGGCTGGCGCGCGACGCCGACTTGTTTGTCACGATCTCCGAAGAAGAGGCCGGCCAGGCCGTCTCGACGCTGGCTGATGTCGGGCTGCACAGCACACCGTCAGGCGCGGCGGGGGTTGCTGCTCTTTTGGCCGGGATCGACGGTATTGGCTCGGATGCACGCGTGTTGTGTTTCCTAAGCGAAGGCCCCGAAGATGGCTGAAACAGGGCGTGGCTTTCCGACGGCAGAATACCGGACCCGCCTGACGCGGTTGCAAACTGCGATGCATGCCGTTGGTCAGGACGCGTTGTTGCTAACCACGGCGGCGGATATATTTTACGTAACCGGCTTTTTGACCCGGTTCTGGGAAAGCCCGGCGCGCCCATGGTTTGTCATCGTTCCGGCCAATGGCGATCCGGTCGCCGTGATCCCGGCCATCGGCGCCGATCTGATGGGGCAAAGCTGGATTTCAGACATCCGTACATGGGACGCACCGTTTCCGGGTGACGACGGCGTCAGCCTGTTGATCGACACGCTGACCGGATTGGTCCCCGCGACAGGCAGCATTGGCCTGCCGATGGGGCTGGAAACTCAGCTGCGCATGCCGGTTGGGGATTACATCCGTGTCTGCGACGGGCTTGCGCCACGCCGCTTCGCAGATGCCACCGTCGTTGTACAGCGCGTGCGCGAGGTCAAGTCCGAGGCAGAGATCACCAAAATTCGCGCCGCCTGTGCAGTGGCAGATACAGCCTTTGCACAGGTTCCTGATTTTGCCGGACCGGGGCACGCGCTGGACCAGGTTTTTCGCCAGTTTCAGATTGCGTTGCTGGCCGGCGGGGCCGATTGGGTCAGCTACACAGCCGGGGGCGCAGGGCAGGGGGGATATGGCGATGTCATCTCACCCGCAGGCCCGGTGCCTTTGGCCGATGGGGACGTTCTGATGCTGGACACTGGCGCGGTTCTGGACGGCTATTTTTGCGATTTCGACCGCAATTTTGCCATTGGCCATGCAAATGATGCGGTGTCACGCGCGCATGAGGCCCTTTTTGCGGCCACGGATGCGGCAATGGCTGCGATGCGTCCGGGCATGTTGGCCAGCGATGTGCATCACTTGTTGGTCCAGAGTTTACGCGGCCACGGTCAGACCCCCGGCGGCGGGCGTCTGGGGCATGGGTTGGGCATCACGCTGACCGAATGGCCGTCTTTCACACCCCATGATCAAACCGAACTGCGCGCCGGTATGGTGCTGACGCTCGAACCGGGGGTCGAGATCGCACCCGGAAAAATCATGGTTCACGAAGAAAACATCGTCTTGCGCGACAAAGGCGTCGAACTACTCTCGACGCGCGCGCCCCGCGACCTGCCGATCCTGAGGTGATACATGACGCATTTCCCGTTTGAACTAACCGACCCGATTGGCACCGCGGCCACGCTTGGTCTGATCGTGTTGAAATTTGACGAAACGTTGGAACAGGATTTTCGTCGCCTGTTCCCCGCACGCGATGTCGCACTTTACGTCAGCCGCCTGCCCAGCGACCCGGATGTCACCCCCGACACGCTCAGAGCGATGGAAACAGATTTGCCCGCCGCGGCGGCGCTATTTCCACCCGCTGCGCCGTTTGACGCTGTTGGGTATGGCTGCACCTCGGGCACCACAATGATCGGTGCGGGGCAAGTGGCCGATCTGGTGCGCAAGGGCGCTGGCGACACAGCTGTGACTGACCCGCTGACGGCCTCTCTGGCCGCGTGCAAGGCGTTGGATCTCAGCACTTTGGGCATGGTCACACCCTATATCGACAGCGTCTCAGAACCTGTGCGCAACGCCTTTCAATCAGCGGGCATCGCGGTGCCCTATATCGTATCTTTCGGTGAGGCCGGAGAGGAGCGGGTCGCCCGGATCGACGCCGCCTCGATCCGCGCCGCGGCTCTCGACGTGGGTCGCTCGGATCAGGTGCAGGGCGTATTTTTGTCCTGTACAAACCTGCGCACATTGGACGTGATTGACGACATCGAACAAACCCTCGGAAAACCTGTGCTCAGCAGCAATCTCTCACTGGTGTGGCACATGGCACAGCTTTCCGGCGCACCCATGGCACCCGACGCGCCCGGTGCGATCAATCGGCCCTGATCCGGCCTCGAAAATTGTGATCCCCATGTCGCGGATGAACATGACAGGACGCTTTTATGTCCTGCACCCTCTCTGAAAACAACAGAGAGAATTGACCATGAAAATCGGGTTCATCGGGCTTGGAAATGTCGGCAGTAAACTCAGCGGTAGCCTGCTGCGCAATGGCACGGACCTGAGCGTCTATGATCTGAACGCTGATCTGGTCGCAGCCAAAGTCGCCCAGGGCGCCAAGGCGGCAGACAACCCGGCCCATCTGATGCGCGATTGCGACGCCGTGATCACCTGCCTGCCGTCGCCTGCAGCCTCAGACACGGTGATGCAACAGATGTTGCCTAAGGTCACGCCGGGCAAAATCTGGATGGAAATGTCCACCACAGATGAGGCCGAGGTCAAACGGCTGGGTGCTCTTTTGATCGACCGTGGCGGCGCGGCCGTCGATTGTCCGGTTTCGGGCGGTTGTCACCGGGCTGATACCGGCAATATCTCGATTTTCGCTGGCTGTGATCGGGCAACGTTTGATGCCATCCTGCCGCTTCTGACAAAAATGGGCCGCCGTATCTTGCATACCGGCGAATTGGGCACGGCGTCTGTCTTGAAGGTGATCACCAATTACCTCGCCACCGCCAACCTGATCACCTGCGCCGAAGCGCTGGTCACCGCCAGGGCCGCAGGCATGGACCTCAACACCACGTATGAGGCGATCAAAATAAGCTCGGGCACGTCATTTGTGCATGAAACTGAAAGCCAGGTGATCCTGAACGGCTCGCGCGACATCAGCTTCACCATGGATCTGGTCAAAAAGGACATCGGCCTGTTTCAGGACGTGGCGGATCGCGCGGGCGTGCCGCTGGAAATGAACCCGCTGATGATCAAAATTTTCGACGACGCCATCGCACGGTTTGGCGAACGCGAGCTCAGCCCCAACATCATCCGCCGCCTTGAAGAGGCCACAGACCTCAACATCACGGCTCCCGGGTTTCCGGCTGAAATGACCGATGATGAACCCGAAGAACCGGGATACGAAGTGATCCCACAGGGACAAGCCCGCTTTTAAACACAAAGAGCCAGTTTTTCATCTTCCCAAAATACTCCGGGGGAGTCGCGCAGCGCGCGAGCGGGGGCAGCGCCCCCCAGGCTCAGCTCTGCTGAGCCATGCCCAATGATATGTGGTGCAGCTTGCTGCGCCTCAAATTGGCGGGAGCTTTGGTTCAGGCTTTGGGATGTGTGCGGTTGTAAACTTCCATCAGGCGCGCTGCATCCACCTCGGTATAGGTCTGGGTGGTCGATAATGAGGCATGCCCAAGCAACTCCTGGATCGCGCGCAGATCACCGCCCGCCGCCAACAGATGCGTGGCAAAGCTGTGGCGCATGGCGTGCGGCGTGGCCGTCGCGGGCAGACCCAACTGCATGCGGGTTCTTTCCATCGTCTTTTGAATCTGGCGCGCACTCAGCGCACCTCCACGCGCACCACGAAACAACGGGCTGTCCGGGTCCGCAGCATAGGGGCATAGCCGCAAATAGCTCTGCACAGCGTCGCGGGCCGCATCGATCACCGGGATCAGCCGCTCTTTGCCGCCTTTCCCGACAATCCTCAGTGACACAGGCAACGGCGCGTCTTTGACCTTCAGCCCAAGCGCTTCGGAAATCCGCAAGCCACATCCATAAAGCAATGTCATCACCGCCGTGTCGCGCGCGCCGATCCAGCTCTTGTCAGATTGCAGCTCGACAGTTTCCAACACCGCCCGCGCGGCATCTTCGGGCAAGGGGCGCGGCAGCTTGCGTTGATACTTCGGGGCGCGCGCAGACAAAACGGCCGTTGGATCGAAATCTTCACGTTCCGCGAGCCAGCGATAAAAGCTTTTGACCGCTGACAGCTTGCGTGACAATGACCGTGCACCTAATCCCCCGGCGCGCGCATGCGCCATCCATGATCGCATGTCTGACACCGACAGATCGGTCAACGGTGCTATGCCCTGCGGTCCACCTTTGTGGCCGGTCATGAATACCAGAAATTCCACCACGTCCCCGCGATAGGCTGTCAGCGTGTTTTCGGATGCTTCGGCCAAAGCGGCGCGTTGGGCCAGAAATGTTTCTAGAGCATCGCTGGCCGCCGGGCTGATCACGATAGCCAGCGGCGCATGGCGCGTTCAAACACACCGGCGAAAAACGCCAGCAAATCCGTGCCTTGCTGTGGGGTGAACTGATGTGGGTCTTCGGCCCCCATCACCAGAAGACCGGGCAAACGGCCGGGGCCGAAATCCAGCTTCAGGCAGGCCTCAGAGCGAATCCAATCCGCCTCTTCACCGTAAATATTCTCAGCGCCGGTCTGAAGCTGGCGCAACGTTACCTGTCGCAGCGGTACATTACGACCGCCAGTCAGATAGGCCTCGATATACCCCGGGTCTGCCACACACAGAACGTCCCCGAGACTTTGCAATGCGCGGTCCTGAGTTGTGTCCTGTTCCGTTTCCAGAACCAGCCGCACCGCGTCGACCCGCAGAATGCCGGCAACATCGCCGCCCAGATCCTTGAGAAACGAGTCAAATTCAACAGGGTCCAGCATACGCAGGATGGCGCGATGCACCTGATTGGTGCCTGCCAGATTTTCATAAGCCGCAGCGATCACTGACCGGTGGGTGTCCTCCAACCGGTCAAGCCGGGCTTCCAGCCGCTCCATAGCGATGCCACGCAGGTCGACAATATTGCCGCCCATGGTTTTTTCATTGGCTGCGATCAGGGCCCGCATCAGGTCGCGGTCTTCCAGAATCACATCCGGCTGCGAGATAATTTTTTCCCGCAAACTGTCGTCGATCTTGAGATTACTGCTCATTTTTGTGCCAAGTTATTGGTCGTTTCCGAGACAATAGCAGAGCCGGGCCGCGAATGCCGCAACTTTTTTGCAACGATTTTAAAATGCAGCGCAGGCGGTCAGGTCTTGGCGGCAGGGGCGTCCATAATAATACAGGTGGTCGAGCCGATGGCATAGAGCCGATCATCCTCGACACCGCGTACTTCTCCGTCTGCAATCCCGGTTGATCGTCCGGCGTGATGCACCACCCCGGTGGCGCGTACCGTGACCCCAACGGGGATCGCGCGGATCAGGTTGATCTTGTATTCCAGCGTTGTGTAAATCTGCCCGGATTTCAGCTTGCTGTGCACCGCGCAGCCCATGCAGCTGTCCAGAATGGCACCATACCAACCGCCATGCACTGTGTTAGATGGATTGATCACCGAAGAGTCCGGTGTGCCCTCAAAGATCACTTTGCCGTCCTCGGCATGTACCATGTAAAACCCAAGCGTTTTTCCCATGGCTGGCGGCGCGACGCGCCCGGAAATGATGTCTTGCATCATCGCCAGCCCAGATCCGTTCGGTGCAGGATCAACTGCGTGTTGGGTGGGATTATTGGGCATAGCGCGACCTCCTGAACTCCTCCCGTTCAGGAGGCCGCAATTTGCATCCGGGCGCAAGCAAGAGCGCTCATCAGACGCGAAGTGTTACGCAACGTTTTCCAGACGCAGGTCCGGAACAACCCCCAGCGCGTGACAGACATCACGTGTCAGCTCGGGGCGGTTGAGCGTGTAGAAATGCAATGCATCAACGCCTTCGTCAAGCAATTCCGAACACAGCTCAGTGCACACCGCTGTGGCCAGCAGATCTTCACGCCCGTCGCGCACAGCTTTTGTAAAGGCATCGTCCAGCCATGCGGGCACATCCGTGCCACAACGGCGGGCGAAATTGCGCGTGCCCTTCCAGTTTTCAATCGGCAGAATTCCCGGCACGATTGGCGCGTCGATACCGGCCCTGGCACAGGCATCGCGGAACCGCAGGAACGTGTCCGCCTCAAAAAAGAACTGCGTGATCGCCTCAGCTGCGCCTGCGTCGATCTTGCGTTTCAGCCATTCAACATCCGCATCAAGCGACGCCGCCTCGGGGTGTTTTTCCGGGTAGGCACCGACGCGAATGGTGAATTTATCCGTCGCGGCCAGCGCTTCGATCAGTTCGATGGAATTGGCAAACCCGTCCGGGTGCGCTTCGAACGTGTCGCTGCCTTTGGGGGGATCGCCGCGCAGGGCAACAATTTCGTTTACACCCGCCGCCGCAAAATCATCGGCAATTTTCAAGGTCTCTTCGCGTGTGGCATTCACGCATGTCAGATGCGCCGCCACGTTCAACCCGCTGGATTTGTGCAATGTTGCCACCGCGTCGCGGGTCAGATCGCGGGTGGTGCCGCCGGCACCATATGTGACAGATACAAATTTTGGATTAAGCGGCGCCAGGGCTTGAACCGTATCCCACAGCCGAAAAGACGCCTCCAGATTCTGAGGCGGAAAGAATTCGAAAGAAATATGAGGTACAGTCATTTTATCACGTCCATAACTTGCGGTTGCCCTCATGTCTCACACATGGCATCTTTACGCAAATTCATAATTCTCAAGAACGTCATGAGTTTCACATGAAGATGCATATCGAATTCCGTCATCTGCGCACTGTGCGGGCCGTTCATGAATTTGGCGGGCTAGCCCGGGCAGCGGAACAGTTGAACATCACTCAGTCTGCGCTCAGCCATCAGATCAAAGGGCTTGAAGAACAGGCCGGGGTTGAGCTGTTTGTACGCCGCTCCAAACCGATGAAACTGTCGGCAGCGGGCCTGCGTCTGTTGCGACTGGCCAATCAGGTTTTGCCCGAAGTCGAGGCACTGGAAGCCGAGTTTAATGGCCTGCGCGATGGCAGCTCTGGGCGTTTGCATATCGCAATCGAATGCCATGCTTGTTTTGAATGGCTGTTCCCGGTTCTCGAAGCGTTTCGCAAGAAATGGCCTGATGTCGATGTCGACATTCGCCCCGGACTGGCCTTTGACGCCATGCCCGCATTGCAAAAAGAAGAGGTGGACCTCGTTGTGTCCTCTGATCCGGAAAAACTGCCGGGCATCTCTTTCTCGCATCTGTTTGATTATGATGCCGTTTTTGTCGCCTCATCCCATCATCCTCTGGCCCAGAAAGACTGGATCGACGCGGCTGATTTTCGCGGGCAAACATTGATCACGTATCCGGTGGATCGGGCGCGGCTGGACATATTCTCTCAGCTTTTGACCCCGGCCAAGGTGGAACCGGCGGCGATCCGGCAGGCCGAACTGACGGCTGTGATCCTGTTGTTGGTGGCGTCCAATCGTGGTGTGTCGGTTTTACCGGACTGGGTTGTGCGCGAGGTCAAATACAGCAGCGATTATATAACCCGACCTCTGACCGAAAACGGGGTCACCCGTCAGCTATATGCCGCCACCCGCGACGGCGATCTGAAAAAACCGTTTATGCAGGACCTGATCGCGCTGGCTGGCAAAGAAGCGCGTCGTTTGCAAGCCGCCTGATCGGGGCAGGTTGACTTAAGGTCAGTGACGATTTCGCTCATTTTCTCCCCCTGACGTACGGGTCCTGCACCCGGCATGTTGCCCCCATCTGCTGATTAGGGGGAGGGCCATCGCGGCCCTATGACGAATATGCCAACAACGTTCAACGCGATCTCGCTTGGTGTGCTTGCCGATATTGATACGACCGAAGGGAACAACTTTGCCGAAAATGCCAGCGCTCTGGTCGGGCAGAGCTTCGGATCGTCCGGTGACGCGCTGGTCAATGACTTTGTCGAACTGACGGCTGTTGGCAGTCCCGGCGGTACCTATGACATGGACAACAACCCGGCAGACCAGTTTTCCATCGATGGCGGGGCCGCGCAAACCTTTGACGGGACATCCATCTACAACGCGACAATCACTTTTACTGACGGCACAACCGCAACCATCACAGCCGTGTTGTTTCAGGACACAGACGGCAACGCCTACATAGCACCGGAATTTTCGGACAACGGCGATCAGGCCGCGCTTGAGGCGGGGGCAATCCGGTCCTTGTCGCTGGACAGCCTTGTGGGCAATCGCTTCACCGGAATGACGTCAAGCCGACAGGAATGGGATTTTGTTGTCTGCTTTACAACGGGCACCCAGATCATCACCCAACAGGGGCAGCGCCCGGTCGAAGAGTTGCAGCCCGGTGACATGGTTCTAACGATGGATCACGGGTTTCAGCCTTTGCGCTGGACCGGGCGGCGCACTGTGCCTGCGCGCGGAAATATGGCCCCGGTGCTGTTTCAAAAGGGTGCATTGGGCAATGAAGAGACGCTGACGGTGTCTCCGCAGCATCGTATGTTGGTGGCCGGGTGGCGTGTGCAGATGCATTTCGGTGAACGCGAGGTTCTGGTGCCTGCCATCAGTCTGGTGAATGGCGGCTCGGTCCGGCAGGTCGAAAGCGCCGAGGTCACCTATGTGCACATCATGTTTGACTGTCACGAGATCGTCTATGCCGAAGGCATCCCCAGCGAAAGCTTTTTGCCCGGCGAACACGGGCTTTCGGCGATGGGCAAGGCCAGCCGAGACGAGATTTATTCCCTGTTCCCGGAACTCCGCAATGTTGGGCTCACCGCCTACGGCGCCGATGCGCGCCCCAGCATAAGACCGCGAGAAGCGCAGCTGCTGGTGCATTGACGGAGCCCGCAGGGGGGGGAGGGGCGGCGCATAGGGGGCTGCACGCAACCGTGTTGCGTAACGCAGCGCCGCCCCGGTCCCTGTGTATGAATCGCTACGGGACTATGACGCAAATCCTGTCGATGTTCGCGATCAGATATTCACTTGAATGCGCACCTGATGTTCGCACCGCCTACCGCTCGCAAACACAAGGCATCTTTCGGAAGGTGCATAAGTTAAGAGTTGCGCTCCATACCGAATGTCGGGTCGGCGGACGAAGCCGCCACTCGCTTGTTAGGGATGGATGACCGCAGGCAGTCCAAAGCGGACGTAACCAATTTGTACGTCGGGCGGGAAGTGTGAATTCTCTGCGGATTGCGTTAAGATCGGATATGCGCTGGTTGAGGCTATTCGAAAGGGGCGCAGCCAATGTCCTCAGGCAGTCAGGGGTAACTCTTTTGCTGACGATGTGCTGGGAAAATGAGTGGCTCTACAGACCCAGAAAACGCTGAAAGTGTTGGGAAACGCCTTAGTCCGTCGCCTTCGTCGCCAGTACCAATTCACTTGAACCAATCTTAGGTAGCTAGGTCACAGATACGCTCCTAGCATCTTCAGATAGAACAACACCGTTGCAAGGATACCTATCGCTCCGGCATCAGGTCCGATCGCGGTCGCCGAACCAACCGATCCGGCAGCAATAGCGGACGTATTGATTTCGTCGGGCCAGGACAGCAGAACAAGCACTTCAGAGGAAGAACCGATATCAATCGCGCTCAGCAGTGCAGACCCTCCCTCGACTTGGCCTGATGCCGTTCCTGCGGAAATGCTCTTGACCGTGGCCGTGAAGATTTTCCCGGGTTTTCGATCGAAGGTAATCTTTACAGGCGTTCCCTCGGGCATTGCGTCAACGCCATTCTGAGAAAACACACCGCTAAGCAGGACACTGTCCGTGCGAATGAACGGCATTACGGGGTCCATCGCGCGCGCCAGATCTCCGGCCGATATTCGGATTGAACCTACAATTCCGTCTGCCGGCGCAATGACACGTGTTTGATCCAGATTGTATTGCGCCAGATCCTTACGCGCCTGTGCGCCATCCAGATTTGCTCGGGCTTCATCGACATCCTGTTGGGACGTGGCGCCACTGTTACGGTCAAACAGAGCCTTTCGCCTGTCGTAACTGAGACCTGCCAGCTTCAGGTCTGCTTCGGCCTGATCGAGTTTTGCCCGGTATGGGGTTGGATCGACCTCAAAAAGAACTGTGCCCGCAGTGATCTTTTCATTTGCTGACACCGTGACCGATTGAATTGTTCCCGCCACGGGCGAAGCAATCTCAACGACATGCGCGATGACCGAGATACGACCAGAGGGCGTTTTTGTGTTCAACAAGCCGACTACAACGAGGACGATTATCAAGCCGACAAGGCTGACGAGGATCTTGGTGAGGCGATTCCACGGAAGAAGGTTGAACTTGAAGAAGATCAGCCAGACGGGAATGGCATAAAGCGCAATAATCAGTGCCATCGGTACTACCTCTCTCAGTATGTCGTTGTGGCGAGGAAGCATCCATCCATGCAAATACTTCCCGTGTTGTTAGAACCTGTCGCCGCGCGACCGGCGACAGGACAGAAAAGGCTGGAAAGCCTGCTAGTGACCGTCTTGTGACATGAGGTCGAGAACACCGTTTTCGGTGCTGTACTGCTCCCACAGGTCGACAAGCTCGGCGAGCATCTCAGGGTACTTTTTGCCCAGATCATTCAATTCGCCTGGGTCGCTCTCAATGTTGTAGAGTTCCCATTCGCCGGTTCCAAAGGGTTCAGGCATCCAAAGGGCTTTCCACGGGGCTTTGAAATAGGCTTTCTGGTCGAACAGCTCGTACCCCACTTCTGTGGTTTCCGGACCGGTTTGCGCAATCTCTCCCTTCAGGAGAGGCAACACCGAATTTCCCTGAACCGGCAAAATTGCACGCCCCTCAAATTCTTCGTTTGGAACCTCAATGCCAGCGGCTTCCAGAATGGTCGGCATGATATCTCGGATGTGCAGAAATGATCCGTTGATCCCGGTTCCTGTGGGCATGTTCGCAGGCATTTTCACAACCAACGGCGAGCGGATACCACCCTCGGCCTTGGACCCCTTGAACAAGCGGCTCGGGATCATGCTGACCTGCGCCCAACCTGGCCCCTGATCGATCAACGAGTTTTTCAGACCACGGTTTTCCAAACTGTTGTCAAATGCAGCCATGTATTCCGGGGTCTGCCCCGGATAGTCGTCCAGATGCGCGCCATTGGCACCGTTGTCAGACATGAACAGGATCATCGTGTTTTCATATTGTCCTGTCTCTTTCAGCGAAGTGATGACACGGGCAATCTGCTCATCCATGTAATCGATCATGGCGGCATAGACCTCCATGTCGCGGGCGGCCATCGCTCGCTCCTCATCTGAAAGGTTTTCCCAAGCCGCTACAGATCCAAGACGTGGGAAAGGGGTAACATCGGGCGAGACCATTCCCAGATCTTTCAATCTTTGCAGACGAGTTTTGCGCAGATTATCCCAGCCGCGATCGTACTTGCCCCTGTACTTGTCGATGTATTCAGCAGGCGCGTGCAAGGGATCGTGCGGTGCGGTGTAGGCGAGATAGGCAAAGAACGGTTTGCCGTTGGCCTGATCACGTTCGATCCACGCGATCAACTCGTCGGTGTAGTTTTTGGTGGAATAGAAATCATCCGGTAGTGTGGCCACCTCCTGACCATTCCGGGCGTAGTGCATGGGCACGGTCGGCGTGACCCACTTCTGATCCGCCCAATGGCTGCCCCCGCCGTCGACAAGGACAAACGTGTCCTGAAAACCGCGTGCGCTTGGAAAATCCTCTGTTTCTTCCCCAAGGTGCCATTTGCCGACCATGTAAGTATCGTAGCCACCGGCTTTCATGACCTCGGGCAGCGCGGCGACCCGGTGGCTCAAGTGGCCCTCGTAGCCCGGCAATCCCTTGATCTTATCCGACATCATTTCACTCATTGTGCCGAGACCAGCACGGTGGTTGTCCATGCCAGACAACAAAACCGAACGAGACGGTGAGCAACTGGCCAAGACGTGGAAGTTCGTCAGGAGCTGCCCCTCGTCAGCAAGTGCATCAAGAGTTGGTGTCGCAATCTCGCTGCCAAATGGACCGATATCGGTGTACCCCATGTCATCTGCTACGATTAGCAACACGTTTGGCGGCGTTTGCTGGGCCATCCCCGGAGATGCCAGCGCCAACAGAATAGGGAGAATGTACCGCTTAGAGAGCATGTTTTTGTACCTCAACTTGCCGTGGCGATTTGAATGACGGTGCCTGGCTACATTCCAGACACCGCAATGGTTCAGGGAGAAGCGCGCGCTTAGTCGTGTGAGCTAAAGCTCTTGGCCAGAGCCGCATTCTCGAGAAGCTGCAGGGTTTCCGGGCGCAGGTTGTCGATCCCGGCGTAAGACTCCCCAAGCGTTTCTTCACGATTCGGGTAGGCCTTTTTTAAAGCCAGGTGGCGATGAAGCATGTCTTCAAAGAAGGCCACGGTCCACATGCCTTGGGTCTTCAAGGGGTGTTCTTCACGGGGATCGTGAAGCAAGTTGTAAATAGGTAGTTTGAACCCTGCGGTACCCGGAGCAGGCCAATGGACTTTGAACTGTTCCTTGATCGTCGCGCTTAGAGTTTTGCCAGCATAGACATGCAGGTAGTCACGGCGACCATTGCCATCACCCTCGAGAATCAAATGGGTCTGGTCGATGCCATCGATCACGCGATCTGTCGGGATGCTCCCCTTGGCACCTGCGACATTTGCCAGAGTCGTGTACAGATCCGATACATGGATCATATCGCCAACAGTGCTGCCAGCCTTGATCGCTGCGGGCCATCGCATAAACGCGTTAACGCGAATACCACCCTCGGTGGTCTCGCCCTTAAAGCCGCGATAGACCATGTCGGAGAACCCGGTGTAGGGCATCCCTTGACCCATTGCGCCATTGTCGCCCATGGCAATGACAATCGTGTTGTCCGCAATACCCAGACGATCAACGTCGGTCAGAATATCTCCGATCCAGCCGTCCAGCACCTGCATGCTTTCGACCCAGCTGCCCCGATTTTCCGTTTTCAGTTCCAGCCCGGCACGATTGAAATCAACCGGCTTCATCGGCCAGTAATTCAGGAAGAACGGTTCATGCTTTTCGGCGAGCACGCGAAGTTGTTCCATAGCCTGTTCTTGAAACCGATCATTCATGGCATCGTAGTGAGCGTATCCAGCCGTTTCGCCAGCTTCGATGCCCCATTCAGAGGCCGTGCCACCTTTTTCAGCCTCGACAGCCATGATCCAGCCATTTGGGCGGAAGGTTTTATCCAGAACGTATCCTGCGTCGTTGACATCCGGCGTCACACCAAAGGCCCATTTTTGTGCTTCTGCGTCGCTGGTCATCAACCCGTAGGCGGCCTGATTGTGCATCGCAAAGCTTGCATAGTCGAACCCCTGATTGTGGGGATACCCTTGCTCAATATCACCTTGATGCCATTTGCCGATATGCGAGGTGTTGTACCCGACCTCAGAGAGAACTTCCGCGATTGTCACCTCATCGGCATTCAGCCCGCTGCCCTCTGGCGGCACGATTTTGGGTTCCAGCATATGGCTGCGAACAGGCAAGCGACCCGTCAGAAAGGCCGCTCGGGTTGGCGTGCAAGAGGGCTCAGAATACATACGCGCGAAGGACATGCTTTCTTCGGACAGTTGGTTTAGCGATGGAGTTTGATAGCCACGCACAAAATTGAGCTCGGGGACACCAAATTCACCAAATCCGACGTCGTCGATCAGGATGTAGATGATGTTGGGGGGCATGTCGCCATTTTGGGCGCGAATATCTGCCAACTTAGCCGCGACCTCGGAATCTTGAGCCTGCCAGACATCAGCATGTTGGGCCTTTAGATAGGAAAACTCCGCATCATACACGATTTCCCCCTCCCCGGCCGATGTCAGTGACGGAAGAGTTGCTGCCGCGATGGCTGCGACGCATGCCCAGCTACGCAATTGTGACTTTGCAGTCTTCATCTTAAACCTCCTCAGGTTCGCTGAATGCCAAAGAGTCCGGATGTCGGCTCTCTTCGGATTGACTTTGAGTTGGGTGGGGCCTGTCGTGAGCCCGATGCACCGCCGGTTCGACTCCGAAAGGTCGGCAGCTTGCATCTTGGGTTCGTGGGTGGTTTCGTCGACATATCGGCTCGGAAAATCCACAAACCCGATGGGCTTTCCAAGCTTTGAGCTGGCAGTAAAAGGAAAACGGGGACTTGAGTTTACTCCAACAAGATCACTCATTTTTCATCCCCGCCTGAGATGTGCCGACCCGCGCCTCTGCAAGCCACTCGAGGATTTCTTTCTTCAGATCGTGAATGCTGCTCAAGTAGTCTTCACGTAACCCATTGGACATCTGCTTGGCTCCAGACTCGGCTGACTTCAAATCGCTTGAAAGCCGTTCAAAGTCGGCGCACATTTCTTCCAGCGTGGCATGGAGGGGTCTAAGGCCCTCGATCAATGAACTCGCCTGTGGGAAAGCGCGATGAATGTACTCGGATTGTCGACCTGACATAACTCGGTCCTCGAAATCGGATGATCGTTCAAGGATGCGTCTAAACATGGCCGCTGCGTAGGTGTTACACGGTAGTATCCAACGTGACACGGCCTTCAATCGCGCTAGGTTTTCAACTAGCCTAAATCTACAGACGCCAAGGAAAACCAAGACTTATGCCAAATCCGAACCAATCCATCGAGGCGCTGACTGATACGGACCTTGAGGCCAGCATGGCGCGTATTTTGCAGTCGCCCGAGTTCGTCGGATCGGCTCGAATGCAGGATTTCTTGTCTTATGTAGTGCACGAAGCAATTGAGGGGCGTGGCGATCAGATCCGCGCCAAGACGATTGCACAGGATATCTATCGTCGCTCTGTCGCATCGGACGGAGATTCGGAAAACGTGGTGCGCGTCGATGCCAGGCGGTTACGGCGCAAGCTCGACAAATACTACGCTACCGATGGCCTGAACGATGCAATCCGGATCCATATCGACAGTGGTGGCTACGCTCCGCGTTTTGAGATTCTTAACGTTAACGAGGCAGAACTCGAAGCTTCGGGTTTTAACGAGGCGCGAAATGACGGCGTTCCGAGAACAATCTTGGCAGCCCTCGTCATAGTTTTTGGCGTGATCGCCGTTCTCACCGCAGTGTTCTGGATGACCTCAGAGCCAACGGAAACATCCAAAGTCCAGAACCAGCAAGAAGCTCAGAGACTGGCGCTACGGGAAAAATCGTACAAAGCCCTGCAGGCGGCAAACTATGCGGAAGAAGCAAGAGACCTTCTGTTTCCGCTTTTTGACTTCAACCGTCAGAAGCAATCGCTGACGATGTTCCGGCAAGTGATCAAACTGGATCCGGAAAGCTTTGCGGGCTATGCTGGTGCCGCCCAGTCTCTTGCCACTCTTGCGCTCTTATCGCCCCAAAACCCTGACAAAGAAGCGTTCCTTCAGGACGCCAGATTAATGGCAGATATTGCGGTGTCCAAGGACCCTACCAAAGCTTGGTCGCTGTCCAGTGCTGCGTGGGTTGCCTTTGCCGAAGGTAACGAAGACAAAGCGATTAGATTATCGCAAAAGTCGATCGCCCTGGCCCCACGAGACGGGCACGTCCATGACTATTTTGGGTTGATTGCCTTATTCACGGGCGATTTCCCTTCAGCATTGGATGCCTTGCGTCCAGAGAGGGAATTCGACCAGCCCAGCGATAGGCTTGGCCGTAAGAACGTTTATGCCGCCGCGAGTTTCCATTCGGGCCTCTATCAACAAACCCTGAATCTTTTCGATGAAGTCGCAATGAGTGGCGGTCCCATCAGCCCGCCCAGACTGGCCTATAAAGCTGCCGCATTGGATGCATTGGGCAAGACCGAGGCCGCTCGGGAACAGGTGCTCGATCTGCTGGAAACCTGGCCAAACGCAAGGGTCGACCAAGTATTGTTGAACTTCTTTCGTGATCCATTGCATGCAAATGATGTGAATGATCGCCTCCGTAAGCTGGGTTGGACTGCCGAAAATTAGCCATACAGATTTACATGCCGCGCAAGATTTCTATTGGAAGGTTTGGGCTCGAACTCGTCATTAACCTCTATGGCTCCCAATCATCTCTATGGGCCGTTTGTTGTGTTTTGCAAAGTCCGCTTTCTGCGCTTTACGGTCACTCGCACCTGATGAAGCATTCAGCACTCTGGGCTCCAACCAGTCATTGGTTGATGGGGCGCCGCATCGCGGCAAAAGACGCAAAAGCCCTTTTCTGTGGCATCCCGGAAATTCTGGTTGCCGAGACGAAGCAGCCCTTCGTCGCGGCCAGACCTTTATTAGCTTTAGGCTCGACCGAACTTTCGCTGTATATCATTTGAATGACTGCTGTGTTCGGGCTATGGATGACGAAGCGGCCAAAGGAGGACCGCCTCAAAACGGGTGCTTAGCATCAGATTGGACACCGCGCTATCCGTCCGGAATTTGAGCTTACCTGTGCGCAACGTCCGGCGTCTTAACAGCCCGACAGCGGGCATCGATACCGACGCAATACCGACGTGATACCGACGCGCTGCCGATCGGGGTTTTGCAGCGTTAACCGGGGTTTGTGGGGCGAATCGGGGTCAGATCACTTTGACCAGCAATTTCCCCATGTTTTTGCCGGTCAACAATCCGCGAAACGCTGCCGGGGCGTTTTCAAGACCTTCGACGATATCCTCGGTGTGTTTGACCTGACCTGCCGCAATTGCTGGTCCAACTTCGCGCAAAAACTCGGGATACCGGTCAAAATGATTTGAGATGATAAAACCGTTTACGGACAGGTGCTTCACAAGAATAGACTGCCACAGGCGTGGGGCTGTCAGGCTTTCCATCGCGGCATTTGCGCCAAGGTTACCCGCATTATACCACGCGATCATACCGCATAAAGGAATGCGCCCATGCGCGTTCATTAGGGGCAAAACGGCCTCTAACACTTTGCCGCCGACATTTTCAAAGTAGATGTCTATGCCGTCCGGACAATGTTGTTTCAACGCCTCACGCAGGTCGCGCGCGCCCTCAAAAGCACGATGATCGATACAGGCATCAAACCCGTAAACCTCTGTTGCCATTGAGCATTTCGCTTCTCCGCCGGCAATTCCGACAACACGCAATCCGCGCATCCTGGCAACCTGTCCAACCATTGATCCAACCGGTCCGGTGGCGGCACCCACCACCACGGTCTCGCCCTTTTGGGGGTGGCCCAGTTCGGTCAGTCCGTACCAGCCAGTAAACCCGGGCATACCCAAAACACCCAGCGCCGTGGTGATCGGAGCAAGAGCAGGATCAAGTTTGCGCATTTCAACCGGTTTGGCGATGCCATGCGTGGCCCATCCGGTCATCGTCAGAGCAAAGTCGCCGGGCACAAATTCCGGGGCGTTCGATGCGATCACTTCCCCCACAGCGCCGCCAGCCATCAGGTCGTCAATCCCAATCCCGGCGGCATAGGATTTTGCATCATCCATGCGGCCGCGCATATAGGGATCAAGCGAGAAATAGTGTGCCTTTATAAGAACTTCACCGTCACCTAGGGCAGGAATCTCCACGGTTTCAAGGCGGAAATTGTCGTTCCGGGGGGCGCCGTCCGGGCGGCTGGCCAGCACGATGCGCTGCATTTGATCTGTCATGGCGCGTCTCCTTTTGGGTTTGCCGCACAGCCTGAGCGCGAAAGCTTTGATTGGCAAGGGCAGGCAGGCTTTGGTAACGCAGCGTTTTCCCGGGGTTGGCAAACGGGACCGGGCGGCGTATACGCGCGCTCTGAGCCAAAAGGAGCCGTGCCATGACGGGCAGCGCAAATCTCAACATCATGATGAAGGCCGCCCGCAAAGCGGGCCGTTCGCTGGTCAAAGACTTTCGCGAGGTCGAAAACCTTCAGGTGTCGATGAAAGGCGCAGGCGATTTCGTCAGCCGCGCCGATGTCGCGGCAGAAGAAATTCTGAAAGAAGAATTGCTGGGCGCACGCCCAACCTATGGCTGGCTTGCCGAGGAAAGCGACGAGATCCCGGGCAAAGACCCGACCCGCCGCTGGATCGTTGACCCATTGGATGGGACCACCAACTATCTTCACGGTTTGCCACATTGGGCGATCTCAATCGCGCTTGAGCACAAGGGTGAAATCGTGGCTGGCGTGGTGTTTGATGCCGCCAAAGACGAGATGTTCTATGCCGAAAAAGGGCAGGGCGCCTGGTTGAACGATAACCTGCGTTTGCGGGTCTCAGGCCGCTCACGCATGATCGAGTCGATCTTTGCCACCGGATTGCCCTTTGGTGCACGCACCGATTTGCCCGCCACGTTGCAGGATCTGGCGCGGTTGTCGCCTGCAACTGCTGGTGTGCGTCGCTGGGGCGCTGCGGCGCTGGACATGGCGTATGTGGCGGCTGGTCGATACGAGGGTTTCTGGGAACGCACCTTGCAGCCATGGGATATTGCTGCCGGCATTATCATCGTGAAAGAAGCGGGTGGATTTGTTCAACCGCTGAACCCCGCAGGTGACATCTTTGAGGATGGCGATCTGATCTGTGGCAACGAACCGATTTTTGATCAATTTGCCAAGGTCATCCGCAACATCTGAGACAATTGTTGTCGCTGACGTCAGGGTTTGCGGTCTGATGGATGGTTCACGCCATCTGCCCAGCCAATGTCGCCTAAATCCCGGGGGTTGACCCCGTCGAGCGCCCCAAGATTGACGCCATATTCGTTTGGATTTGAGCGGCGCTGATGGTGCGTGTATATCCCGCAGGTTTTGCAGAAATAATGTTTCGCGGTGCCTGTATTCCATTGATAAAGCGTCAGATTGTCGGCCCCTTTGACGATCTCGATGCCATCCAGCGGCGCAGTGACGGCCGCAGCCCCGCGACGGCGGCAAAACGAACAATCACATCGACGCGCCGTATTCAATCCATCGCTCAGGTCGACACGCAATTCTACGGCGCCGCAATGGCAGGTTAATTTGGTACTCATCGACGTCTCCTGACAGATGGAATTGTGCTTTGGGACAGGCGGTATTTGGTTTCAGGGTGCGGTGGTGCGCCATGTGTCGAACGCCAGAAATTCGGACCACCAAGGCGCAGCCAGACCGGAAGGGTCAGCAAAACGCCAGCCACAAATCCACCGGCATGGGCCCAATAAGCGACGCCGCCTGCGTTGCCGTTTCCTGTCACTCCGCTGAACACTTGCAGACCAAACCAGACGCCCAGCACGATCCATGCGCGGATGGTGAATATTTTGAAGAAGATGATAATGATCAGGATCACGTCCACGCGTGCCCTGGGGAACATCAACAGATATCCGCCCATCACCCCGGCAATGGCACCGGATGCGCCGATCATCGGGATATTGCTATAGGGGTCAGGCGCCATCTGGGCCAAAGCAGCACCCACCCCGCTGAGAAGATAAAACACCAGAAAGCCGATATGGCCCATCTCGTCTTCCATGTTGTCGCCAAATATCCACAGAAACAGCATGTTCCCCGCCAGATGCATCCAGCCCGCATGCAGGAACATAGACGTGACTGGGGTATGCAGGTTGTAGCCGTGATACACCTCACCCGGGATCAGCGCCCAATTTTGGTAGTAGAGTGCCAGACGGTAGTCATCGCCCATAATCGGCAATTGCAGCAGGAAGATCCCGACATTCAGCAGGATCAGGGCGTAGACAACATAGGGCGTGCGCCCCGACGGGTTGTGATCGCGTATTGGAAACATGCGGCCAAGCTGGGGGGAATTGGCCGGGGCGTCAAGCCGATCCCCCCAAAAGCGCTGCGTTTCCGCCGGCTGCTGTTGTGTCGGCACAAACGTGACGTTCACCGCGCACCCGTGTCGTATCGGGCAAGCCGGTGATCAGCGGCAGGATGGGCCCTGGACGGTTCGCCAGTGCCTGCGCATAGGTGCGCGCGTTTTCGATGTCGCCCCACCAAAGCACACCGGAAAAACCTTGCAGTGTTTCCAGAGCTTTGGGCGGCAAGTCACCATGTCCGGCAATTGCGCGCCCACCAAGTGCCGTGACGCTTTCGACCTGCGTCTGAGCGGCCTGTGCCCCTGGGCCAAGGCACAACACGGGCGGGCGCGCAAAGGTGCTGAGGCGATTGGATTCACCCGTCGGGCCGGGCAGGGACGTTGTTTGGGTTGGTGCGCCCTCGGGGCAGTTTAAGATCAGGCCCTGCAGAATGTCTTGCGGCATTGGAGCGGCCCAGTTTGCACCGATTTGGGGCGCGACAGCAGAAAACCGCGACAGATAATGCGGCCCGCCTGCCTTGGGTCCCGTCCCGGACAAGCCTTCGCCACCAAAGGGCTGGCTGCCGACAATTGCACCGATCTGGTTGCGGTTTATGTAAATATTGCCCGCCTGCACCCGGTCGGACACGTGCTGAACCCGGTCGTCGATGCGGGTTTGCAGGCCAAAGGTCAGACCGTACCCTGTGGCGTTGATGGCATCGATGACGTCGTCCAATTCGTTGGATTTGAACGTTGCAACGTGCAGAACCGGGCCAAAGATTTCCCGCTTCAGTTCGGCAATTCCGTTCACCTGAATCAGGGTCGGCGCAATAAAGGTGCCGGTTTGCGGAGTGGCGATTTGAAACAGGACGCGCCCCTCGTGTTGTGCCTGCGCGATATGATCCGCGATGCCGGAGCGCGCGGCGTCGTCAATGACCGGGCCGCTGTCTGTGCTAATTGCCCATGGATCACCAAGAGACAGCTCCTTCATCGCCCCTTTCAGCATTTCTAACAGGCTGGTTGCGATGTCTTCCTGAACGTACAGACATCTGAGCGCCGAGCACCGCTGGCCGGCAGATTGGAAGGCGCTTTCAACAATGGCTGTCACCGCCTGTTCCGGAAGGGCCGTTGAATCGACGATCATCGCGTTTAGCCCGCCAGTTTCGGCAATCAAGGGCGCGCCCGGTGATAGATGATTGGCCATCGTTGCGCGAATGTGTTTGGCCGTCGCTGTTGAGCCGGTGAACGCCACGCCGTTGACGCGCGGATCTGAAGTGAGGGCGGCGCCTACTGTGGCTCCGGCCCCCGGCAATAGTTGCAAGGCGGTTTGCGGTACGCCGGCCTCGTGCATCAAAGTGACGGCCAGGTGGGCGATCAATGGCGTCTGATCTGCAGGTTTAGCAAGAACGGCATTGCCCGCGGCCAAAGCGGCAGACACCTGTCCGCTGAATATCGCCAGTGGGAAGTTCCATGGGCTGATGCACGTGAACACCCCCGCTGGTGTCGCACTGGGGGCATTGGCCGCATAATACCGTAAGAAGTCGACAGCTTCACGCAATTCCGCCACCGCATCCAGAGGCGTTTTACCGGCCTCGCGTGCGAGTAACGCAAAAAGCTCGCCGTAGTGGCTTTCGAACAAATCAGCGGCGCGGTTCAATATGATGCCGCGTTGTTCCGCGGATGCGTCCCAGATGGCGGCCCCGGCAAGCGCAGTTTCGATGTCTGCGGCGCTGGCATTCGCTACGCTACCTGGCGAATCTGACGGCAGGAACGGGTTGCCGACTGGTTCTGCTGCCAGGGGAGCAGGCGTACCGGTAACGAGCGGCGCGGCATGCCAAATCTTGTCCTTGAATGGCGCGCGGACAATATCCAGCTGGTCCAGCGTGGGTACATCCGTCAGGTCAAATCCAAGCGAATTTACGCGCTCTGGCTCAAACAGTTCCGGCCCGCGAGGGAGTGCCTTTGGCGTGTCGATCAAGTTAAACGGATCGGTTGCGACGACCTCGGCGGGCACGTCTTCATCTACGATTTGATTTACAAACGAGCTGTTGGCGCCGTTCTCCAACAGGCGCCGCACGAGATAGGCCAGAAGGTCGCGATGCGCGCCGACCGGGGCATAGATGCGGCAACGAGTGCTTTGGGTTGTGTGAACAATGTCATGCAAAGCTTCACCCATGCCGTGTAAGCGCTGGAATTCAAAGGCTGTATTGTCATTCGCCATATCCAGAATTGCCGCCACTGTGTGCGCGTTGTGAGTGGCAAATTGCGGATAAATCCGGTCGGTCATATTCAGGAGCGCGCGCGCGTTGGCGATATAGGAAACATCGGTCGCGGCTTTGTTAGTAAACACTGGAAAGCCGTCAATCCCAAGCACCTGAGCCCGCTTGATTTCCGTATCCCAATAAGCGCCTTTCACAAGGCGAACCATGATCTTACGGTCATATCTTTGCGCAAGCTCATAAAGGTATGCAAGCGTCGCACCGGCGCGTTTGCCATATGCTTGCACAACCACACCAAACCCATCCCATCCGGCAAGCGCCGGTTCCGCCAGAACGTCTTCGATCACATCCATAGAGATCGAAAGGCGGTCGGCCTCTTCTGCGTCGATATTAAGCCCCATACCGGCGGACTTGGCGAGCAACGCCAAAGACCGCAATCGTGGAACAAGTTCTTCCATCACACGGTCTTTTTGCGCGATTTCATAGCGTGGGTGCAGAGCTGAAAGTTTGACAGAGATGCCGGGATTTTGACGGATGTCATCATGCTTGCAGGCCGAAGCGATTGCAGAAATCGCACGGCTATAGGCCAGATGATAACGCATTGCGTCAGCATCCGTTTTGGCAGCCTCGCCCAACATGTCGTAGGAGTAGGTATATCCCTTTTTCTCCATATTCGCAGCGCGTTCCATCGCAGAGGTAATGTCTTCTCCCAGCACAAACTGGCGCCCCATTTCCTTCATCGCGCGCGCCACTGCCGTGCGAATGACCGGTTCACCTAACCGTTTGACGGCGCCGCGCAATGTACCGATCAGACCCGGTTCATGATCGTCCAGAACCTTGCCGGTCAACATCAGCGCCCATGTAGAGGCGTTGACCAGAGACGACGCCGATCCGCCCAAATGCTTGCCCCAGTCGGACGGCGCAATTTTGTCCTCGATAAGCGCATCAATGGTTTCCGCATCTGGCACGCGCAGCAACGCTTCGGCCAGACACATCAGCGCAATGCCCTCATCCGTAGACAGCCCGTATTCGGCCAGAAAGACCTCCATCATTCCCGGGTCGGAGCGGTCACGAATGGCGCGCACCAGATCAGCCGCCTGCGCGCAAATGCGTGTCCTGTCCTGTTGCGTCAATTCCGCCTGATTGCACAGGTTCGACAGCAATACAGCCTCATCACAATAGGTCGAGGTGTCGATCAGAGAACGGGCAGGTGACATTGACATAGCGGGCTCCATTGGTTTCCGATAGTGTATGGTCTAATTCGCAGGAAGAACGCCCGAATTTGACGGATATGTCGGCCAAAGCGTCTGAATTTTGGAGAAATGATGTGCAAAACGATAAGTTGGAGATGGACCGGTTTGACCTATCGATTCTGGAAGTTCTGGCGTCAAACGGGCGCATCTCTATCACTGATTTGGCACAGCATATCGGGTTGTCCAAAAGTCCGACACAGGCGCGTTTGCGACGCCTGGAAAAGGAAGGTGTGATCACCGGTTATCGAGCCTTGCTGGACCCGGTGCGGTTGGGCCTTGATCATGTGGCGTTTGTTGAGGTGAAGCTGACTGATACCCGCGAGGCCGCGTTAAGGGCGTTTAACAATGCGGTTTTGCAAGTGCCCGAGATTGAACAAGCCCATATGATCGCCAGTAATTTCGACTATTTGCTCAAAGTGCGCACCAGCGATATGGCCGCGTATCGTGCTGTTTTAGGAGAGAAATTGTCGACCTTACCACATGTGGCCAGCACATCGACCTATGTGGCAATGCAGGCGGTCAAGGACACAGGCCTCGCAGAGATGTGACTTGGTCGATTTGTGAATCTTGTGCCAGAGTTTCGGCATGAAACGCATCGCGACAGTATTGTTCTTTTTTATGCCGGGTGTGTCGCTGGCATGTCCGGCAGCGCCCGATCACAGTGTTGAATTGGATCAGCTGATCGAGCAAGTCCAGAAGGCACCTGATGCGAGCACAGCTCAGGTTTTTGCCAACGATATGTGGACCTATTGGGCTGACGCGCCGGATGAGACAGCTCAGGAAATTCTGGACCGGGGCATGCGCAAACGTGCTGCCTGGGATTTGTTAGGGGCTCGGCAGGATTTTAATGCGTTGGTGAAGTATTGTCCGGAGTATGCCGAAGGCTATAACCAGCGCGCCTTTGTCAATTTTCTGCGCGAGGATTATGAAGTGGCATTGCCCGACCTGGAACGCGCCGTTGCTCTTTCACCCCGCCATATCGGGGCGCTTTCCGGCCGCGCGTTGTCTTTGGTAGGTTTGGGCCGGGATGCAGAAGCTCAGGATGCTTTGGCAGAGGTTTTGGAATTGAACCCGTGGTTGCCGGAACGGGTGCTTTTGAAACCCCCGAAAAGCCCAAACACGCTTGATCAGGAATTGTAGCATTTCAACGCTTTACATACCTGCATTTAGAGCTAAAGTCGCGCAACCGTTTTGACGGTGTGTGTACGAGTAGCCTGCGCGGTGAGATGTTTATTGCCAGGACCCTGTTACCCTTGCGTCATTTTGGGAAAATACATATGAAGCAAGGTGTTGAAGCAAGGCTTGGTATCAGGATCGAAAGTTAGTCCTGACTCAAGAATTGGAAGCAACGCCAGATGCGGGCGTGATGGAATGGTAGACATACCAGACTTAAAATCCTTGAGTCTGTGCGGTAAAACGCATACGGAACAATGCGTTGCGACTAAGAGACTGTTTTCAGGCCCGATATAGGCCCGAAACTGAAAATTGAAGAACAACGCCAGATGCGGGCGTGATGGAATGGTAGACATACCAGACTTAAAATCTGTTGGGCGTATGCCCGTGTGGGTTCGACTCCCACCGCCCGCACCAAATACCTATTTGGGAATTGAAATTCGACCTGAAGATCGAGACGGCGTAATAAAAACACCGACGTCAAAAAACTAATCTTGACGTTCCCAATGCAAGGAAATAGTAGGTTGTCCAGTTGAGCGGGCGTTGTGTAGTGGTAAGACCTTAGCCTTCCAAGCTAATGACGCGGGTTCGATTCCCGCCGCCCGCTCCAAATCTTCTTTTCCACATTATTCTATGTTTTCAATATGATCGTTCGCAAACGCTTGCTTTGCGTCAACTGGTCGCTTGACGCCTGTGCGCTTGAACGCCACTAACGCGGTGACATGTAGCCAGGGACACTAAAATGGCCAGACAACCTCAACCTCAAAGTGGTGAACAGGACCGCGAGAAGTCTAAACGTGTAGGTGCGTTGCGTAGGCTTGGGCCGTTTATGTATCCTTATCGGGTATTGGTTGCTTTATCATTGATGGCGCTGACGCTGACGGCGACGGTTTCGTTGTTGTTGCCGATGGCGGTGCGCCGTGTGGTGGACAATTTCGGCACCGAAAGCGAAGCGCTTTTGGACAAGTATTTTCTGGCTGCACTTGGTTTTGCCGCGCTGCTCGCTGTGGGTACGGCGCTGCGCTATATGCTGGTAACGCGGCTTGGCGAAGTTGTTGTCGCTGACATTCGCAAAGCGGTGTTTGATCGTGTCATTGGGATGAGCCCGTCGTTTTTCGAAAATGTCATGACTGGCGAAGTGCTGAGCCGGATCACCACGGATACAACTGTTATTCAGTCGGTTATCGGATCATCCGTATCCATTGCTTTGCGCAATACACTGCTGTTCCTTGGCGGGTTGGTGTTGATGTTGTTCACATCTACCAAGCTGACACTGATGGTGTTGTTGATAGTGCCGATGGTCATTGTTCCGATCCTTGTGCTGGGGCGTCGGTTGCGCAAACTCAGCCGGGAAAATCAGGACTGGATTGCCGAAAGCTCCGGAAACGCGTCCGAAGCCTTGTTGTCAGTTCAGACGGTGCAGGCTTTTACAAACGAAACGCAGGTCAAATCCGGGTTTTCGCGGGTCACAGATCTGTCATTGAGCGCCGCACTGCGTCGGGTCAATACCCGCGCGCTGATGACGATGATCGTGATTTTCCTGATCTTTACCGGGGTTGTTGTTGTGCTTTGGATCGGCGCCCGCGACGTGCGCGCCGGGGGTATGAGCGTCGGGGTTCTGGTGCAGTTCGTGATCTATTCGGTCATGGTCGCCGGCGCGGTTGGCGCGCTTTCGGAAATCTGGAGCGAGCTGCAGCGGGCAGCGGGGGCCACCGAACGGTTGGTCGAACTGCTGCAGACAGATGATTCCGTTGTTGAGCCTGATCAGCCTGTGACCCTTGCCCAGCCGGTGCGAGGCGAGATTGCGTTTGAAGGGGTTACGTTCAATTACCCCTCGCGCCCCAGCGTGTCCGCTTTGGACGCCGTTGACCTGACCATCAAACCCGGTGAGACAGTGGCCCTGGTCGGGCCATCCGGCGCCGGGAAGACCACCATTATTCAGATGATCCTGCGGTTTTATGATCCGTCCAGCGGGCGCGTAAAGCTGGATGGCGTGGCTTTGCCGGACATGGTCAGCGAAGACTTTCGGCGGCATCTGGCTTTGGTGCCTCAAGACCCGGTGATTTTTGCCGACAGCGCGCGTGAAAACATTCGCTTTGGGCGGCCTGACGCAACCGATGCCGAGGTTGAGACGGCTGCAAAAGCCGCCGCAGCCCACGAGTTTATCGTTGCATTGCCCGAAGGATATGACAGCCCGCTGGGTGAGCGGGGCGTCATGCTGTCGGGTGGACAGAAACAGCGCATCGCGATTGCGCGCGCAATTCTGCGGGATGCCCCGGTGTTGCTGTTGGACGAAGCTACGTCGGCGCTGGACGCTGAAAGCGAACGTTTGGTTCAGCAGGCCGTCGAAGAGCTGGCCGAGAACCGGACGACCATTATTGTGGCGCACCGGTTGGCAACTGTTAAGAAAGCCGACCGGATCATCGTGATGGAACAGGGGCGAATTGTGGCCGAAGGTCAACATGATGCGTTGGTTGCTGCCGGTGGGCTTTACGCAAAACTGGCGCGGCTGCAGTTCACGGAAGGCGCAGCATAGGCTGAATTTTCAGCATTTTGCAGCTATTTCCACATGGGAAACCGTCCAAATTGACTTATCTTAACGGTGTTACGCAGCGTTGCCAGCACAAGTGACCCGGCGTCTCCTCTCGTCAAAAGCTTGCGACATCGTGTTTTTGGTCGCATCTTGACGCAAGAGGGACGCCGCAAATTGCGGTCACAAATGGGGGGAGCACCTAATGAGTTTCGAGTCGCCAGATGATCTGAAATCCATCGAACAGGAAATGCCGTGGGCGGATCGGGGGTTGCCTGCCACGATTTATGGCTTTCTGAGTGCGACACGTGACAAGTTTCCAGACCGCCCGGCGGTCAGCTATCAGCTTTTGTCTGGCCCTACCGACAAGGCCGAGACGCTGACATGGGCACAGTTGCATGCCAAATCGGTGCAGGCGGCCAATCTGTTTCGCGATATGGGGGTCGGAGAAAAAGACGCCGTGGCCTATGTTCTGCCGAATTGTAACGAGACATTGTTTGCGCTGTTAGGTGGCATGATCGCGGGTATTTCAAACCCGATCAACCCGTTGCTGGAGCCGGAACAGATCGGCTCGATCCTGCGCGAAACCGGGGCCAAAGTTGTAGTCACGCTAAAGGCGTTTCCAAAAACGGATGTCGCACAAAAGGTGGCAGAAGCTGTGCGCCACGCACCCGGTGTGCACACCGTACTTGAGATTGACCTTAACCGCTATCTGACACCGCCAAAGAGCTGGATCGTTCCGCTGATCCGCCCCAAGAACCCGGGCAATCATCATGCGGACGTTAAAGATTTCAACAAGGAGCTGGCCAGGTACAATACGACGCTGGATTTTGACGATGGCGGCAAAGACCGTGTCGGCGCGTATTTCCACACCGGTGGGACAACTGGTATGCCCAAGGTCGCGCAGCATCTTTATTCAGGAATGATCTATAACGGCTGGATCGGTCAGCGCCTGTTGTTCACCGAAAAAGACAACATCATGTGCCCGCTGCCGTTGTTCCATGTGTTTGCGGTGCACGTGATCATGCAAGCGGCGATCGCGTCAGGCGCACATGTCGTTTTCCCAACCCCAGCAGGATATCGCGGCGAGGGCGTTTTCGACAATTTCTGGAAGCTTTGCGAGCGCTGGAAAATCAGCTTTGTGATCACTGTTCCGACGGCAGTATCTGCATTGATGCAACGCCCGGTGGACGCGGATCTGTCGACGATCAAAACGGCGTTTTCCGGCTCTGCCCCCATGCCGATGGAATTGTTCAAACGGTTTGAAAGCACCTGTGGTGTTGATATTGTCGAAGGATACGGGCTGACAGAGGCGACGTGCCTTGTGTCGTGCAACCCGCCCACCGGAGCCAAGAAAGTGGGCTCTGTCGGTTTGCCTTTCCCATATACTGACGTGCGTATTTTTAAGGGAACCGCAGATGGTCCGGTTGAATGCGCGGCGGATGTAGTCGGCGAGATCTGTATCGACAACCCGGGGGTTTTCGCCGGCAACACCTATACCGAAGCTGATAAAAACGCGGACCTGTATTATCACGACAAATACCTGCGGACCGGCGATCTGGGACGCATTGATGAGGACGGTTATCTCTGGATCACCGGGCGTGCCAAAGACCTGATCATTCGCGGTGGACACAATATAGACCCGGCTGAAATCGAAGAGGCGTTGCTGGCACATCATGATGTGGCGTTTGCTGGCGCCATCGGCCAGCCTGATGCGCATTCCGGCGAGTTGCCTTGTGTCTATGTCGAACTGGTCGACGGGGCTTCGGTGACGACCGATGAGTTGCTGAAGCATGCCAAAGTGCATGTGCACGAACGCGCGGCCCATCCCAAACACGTTGATATTCTGCCAGAATTGCCAAAGACGGCTGTGGGCAAAGTATTCAAGCCGGACTTGCGCAAGATGGCGATCACCCGCGTCTACAACGGCGCGCTGGAAAATGAGGGTGTGCCTGCACGTGTGACTGCCGTGTTGGACGACAAAAAGCGTGGTCTTGTGGCGCAGGTGACAAACTCTGGCGATGCGAGTGACGAAGAAGTCTCAAAAGTTCTGGGCGATTTTGTGCGTCCGTGGGAATGGGCCGACGTCGAAAGCTAAATCCTTCCCATCAATCAACAGAGGTCTCTATTTTCCAGGGCGCGGGCAAAATCCGCGCTCTTGTGCATTGCAGAGAATTAGTAGCTCTCTATAGTCTGCCGCGAGACTTAGAGGGAGGGCAAGCATGACCCATATATTGGCGATCGATCAGGGCACAACATCCAGCCGCGCGATCTTGTTTGATGGCGATATTCGCCCTGTCGCAGCCGAGCAGCAGGAGTTCACCCAGCATTTCCCACAATCGGGCTGGGTGGAACACGAACCGGCCGATCTTTGGCGCACAACAATCGAAACCTGTCGGGATGTAATGACCAAAAGCGGTGTCGGTGCTGCGCAGATTGCGGGCATCGGTATTACCAATCAGCGTGAGACCACGTTGATCTGGGACAAGGTCAGCGGCGAAACGGTTTACAATGCCATCGTCTGGCAGGACCGGCGTACGGCTGACATTTGCAAGACGCTCAAGGATCAGGGTCACGAAGAACGGGTCACAGCGGTAACAGGCTTGCTGCTTGATCCTTATTTTTCGGGCACCAAGGTTAAATGGATCCTGGACAATGTGGACGGCGTTCGCGCGCGTGCAGAGGCCGGAGAGCTGTTGTTTGGCACGGTAGACAGCTATTTGATATGGCGGCTGACCGGCGGAAAAGTGCACGCGACAGACGCCACAAATGCGGCGCGTTCGCTGATGTATGACATCCATGCCGGTGAGTGGTCAAAAGAGGTGTGTGAATTGTTGGGCGTCCCGATGCACATGTTGCCCGATGTGCGCGACTGTGCCGCCGATTTTGGCGAGACCGATGCAGAGTTGTTTGGTGCCGCGATCCCGATCCTCGGGGTGGCCGGGGACCAGCAGGCGGCGACCATCGGGCAGGCCTGTTTTGAGGCCGGAATGTTGAAGTCGACCTATGGCACCGGGTGCTTTGCGTTGCTCAACACGGGCGCAACGCCCGTGACGTCCAAAAACCGTATGTTGACGACAATTGCTTATCAACTGGACGGCAAACCGGTTTACGCGCTGGAAGGCGCGATTTTTATCGCCGGGGCGGTTGTGCAATGGTTGCGCGATGGTCTGAGGATCATCGACGATGCCAAAGAAACACAAGAGCTGGCTGAGGGCGCTGACACTGGTCATGAGCTGATTATGGTGCCCGCGTTTACAGGCCTAGGCGCGCCGTATTGGGAACCAGAAGCGCGCGGCGCTGTGTTTGGTCTGACACGCGCGTCAGGTCCGGCAGAATTTGCCCGCGCCGCGCTGGAAAGTGTGGGATTTCAGACAAGAGACCTTTTGGAAGCCATGCAAGCTGATTTCGAAGCGCGCGGTGAAACGGTTTTACGCGTGGATGGTGGCATGACGGCCAGCGATTGGACCATGCAGTTTCTGGCGGACATAATCGATGCGCCAGTTGACCGGCCAGAAGTATTGGAAAGCACCGCCAAGGGCGTTGCGTGGTTGGCGGGAATGCAGGCGGGGGTCTACCCGGGCATGCAGGATTTTGCCGCCACCTGGGCAATGGAGCGGCAATTTCAACCCGCGCGCGATGATGCATGGCGTGACAGGCGTTATGGCGATTGGAAACGGGCCGTGGCTGCGACCTTGTCGATGTCTGATTAGGAAAAGGCTGTCAGACCGGGCGCGGTCTTGTGGTCTTGATCGGCGGACAGAAGGAGATGGACCCCAACCCTGAAGCCGGGCATATCGGGTGAAAGCTCAAAGGAGAAGACCATGCCCGAATCCTGTGCCATTTGCGGTGCGCCAGACGCAAACAATGTTTACGTCGTTGCCCCACGTGACGATGACGCGACGGTGTGTGCAACCTGTCTGGCAGGGATTGAGGCGGGGCCATCCGACCAACCACACTGGCAATGTTTGCATGACGGTATCTGGAGCACTGAGCCAGCGGTGCAGGTGGTTTCCTGGCGTCTTCTCAATGGGTTGACCGAAGCGCTCTGGGCGCGTGATCTGCTGGACATCGCTTATCTGGAGCCAGATGTTCTGACCTGGGCCGAGGCTGGATTGCCGGACCCTGATGCGGTCGAACATCGCGACAGCAACGGTACGGTTCTGACCACAGGTGACACAGTCTCATTGATCAAGGACCTGCCGGTCAAAGGTGCCGGGTTCACGGCTAAAAGGGGCACAGCAGTGCGCAATATTTCGTTGGTTGCCGACAACGCGGAACACATAGAAGGCCGCGTCGATGGGCAACGCATCGTGATCCTGACAAAGTTTGTCAAAAAAGGCTGACGCGCACGCCGTTTCAGATGTCCAACCAGATTGTCACCGGCCCGTCATTGAGTAGCCGCACTTTCATGTCGGCCCCAAATCGACCCCGCGCGACGCTTAGCCCCAGCTTTTGCAGCGCGTCCGAAAAGAATTCATAAAGCCGTTCCCCCTCATCCGGGGCGGCGGCGGTTGAGAAACCGGGCCGGTTGCCGCTGCGCGTATCCGCAGCAAGCGTGAATTGCGACACAACAAGCACTTCGCCGCCCTGATCCACAACGCTGCGGTTCATCTTGCCGTTTTCGCCCTGAAAAATGCGCAGTTTGGAAATCTTGGTCGCGAGTTTCGTTGCCTGCTCCTGAGTGTCACCTTGCATTGCACAGACCAACACCAGAAGCCCGGGACCAATTTCCGAGATCACCTCGCCATCTACGGTGACGGAGGCATCAGATACTCTTTGCAGTAATGCTCTCATGACAGATCCTGTTTAATATCATGCAGTTGCGATCCCATGTCGGGAAATGTCTGCGCGGCTTTGATGCCGAACTCAGCAGCGGTTGATAGCGTTTTAGAGTGCGTCATCGCCAACGCGCGCGGGATGAGGCCATCGTTTTGCGACAGTGCGGCCAGAAAACCAGCGACAAATACGTTACCCAATCGGGACGGGCTGATTTCAGGTTTTGACGGGGTATTTACTGAAAAAGTGCCGTTGCGCGAAGACACTGAAACGCGCCCCTTGGAGTGGAGCTGAATGACAATTGAAGCCCGCCCGCATAGCAGCGTTTCGTGAGAACGATGAGGAAACGGTGTCCCATCGATGGGTGGTTGGATGATGATATCCGCCATTTCGGTCATGCGGCTCAGGCGCTTTTGGTAATCAGATTGGTGTTCGTTTGGCACATCCTGAGGGGGCGTGAGGTTCAGTACGGTTGTTTTGTCCACCCCGGCAAGATGCATCAGTGCCTCATAAACGCCCGCGGATTCGCGCCTGACCAAAGACGGACCGCCAAAGGTCAAAGCAGTGATGCCGTTCAGATCAGGGAGGTGCAGGGGGCTGAGTTTATGCGGCGGGCTGTCGATTGAGGAGCCGGATGCTTTGGGTGCGCGGGACAAATCCACGCCTGCGTGAACCAATGACTGTTCGATCTGGCGGCTGACCGCATCCTGCGACAGGGCCCCAAATAGACCGACGGGCTGATCCAGATGGGCAAGCGCGAGTGCCATTTCTACGGCATCCCCGACTGTAAAATCGCCGGAGGCAAGTTGCCCGTCCGATGTTTTTGCCAATACATCTGCGCAAGTCAGGATCATAAAATGCTCCTGTGACCGCCGTTTTCGAACCGTCGCCGTGCCAGGCTGAAACCTGACCAAGCAGCCGGGCAGGGATCAGAGATTGTCAGGCTGTGGCATGCCAAGGACATGATATCCACCGTCGACGCGAATGATCTCGCCCGTGGTGCAAATACCGGCATCTGAAGCCAGATAAACCGCCGTACCGCCAATCGCGCCAAGCGTTGCGTTGGCACGCATGGGGGAATTCTGATCGGTATGTTTGAATGTCGCGCGCGCCCCGCCAATGACCGCTCCGGCCAGTGTTTTCATAGGGCCGGGAGAGATCGCATTGACCCGAATTCCGTCTGGCCCAAGATCGTTGGCCAGATACCGGGTCGCGCTTTCAAGGGCTGCTTTGGCCACGCCCATAACGTTATAGAACGGGGTGACACGGTTCGCGCCCTGATAGGTCAGCGTCAGGATTGTTCCGCCGTTATCCTTCATCATCGGATGCGCGCGACGCGCGACTTCGATCAGGGAGTAGCAGGAGATATCCAGCGAATTCTTAAAGTTAGACCGCGTGGTATCGACAAAACGCCCCGCCAGTTCGTTCTTGTCAGAGAAAGCGATGGCATGCACCACAAAGTCGATGGTGGGCCATTTTGAGCTAAGCTCTTCGAAGGCCCGATCCAGCGACGCGTCATCCGTGACATCAACGTCCACAAGGAAATCGCTGTCCAGACTGGCGACCAGCGGCGCAACGCGTTTTCCAAAGGCCGCGCCCTGATACGTAAAGGCCAGTTCAGCGCCCGCTTCGTGCATGGCCTTGGCAATGCCCCATGCGATGGAGCGTTCATTGGCGACGCCCATGATCAGGCCGCGTTTGCCTTTGAGTGTGTCCGACATGGTTCAGTTATCCCTTGAATTTCGACAGCAGCATGGAGCCGTTGGTGCCCCCAAAGCCAAAGCTGTTCGTCATCACCGTGTCCAGACCGGCGTTTTCAATTGTTTTGGTTGCGATCTCGTCCGGGTTGATCGCCGGGTCGAGCGTTTCGACGTTGATCGAAGGCGTGATGAAGTCGCCATCAAGCATCAAAAGGCAGAAGATCGCCTCAAGTGCTCCGGCCGCGCCCTGAGCATGGCCGGTCATGGATTTCGTCGAAGAAATCGGTGGTGTGCTACCTTCGCCAAAGACGCGGCGCACGGCTTCAACTTCGCCGGCATCACCGACCGGGGTCGATGTGCCGTGGGCATTGATGTAGCTGACAGAGCGGTCTTCGGGCAGCGTCGAGATTGCGAGGCGCATCGCGCGCTCCCCGCCTTCACCGGAGGGCGCAACCATATCGTGCCCGTCGGAAGTTGCGGCAAATCCGGTGACTTCGGCATAAATTTTCGCGCCGCGTGCCAATGCATGGTCGAGGTCTTCCAGCACAACAATGCCGCCGCCACCCGAGATGACGAACCCATCGCGATTGGCGTCAAATGCCCGCGATGCCTGATCCGGAGTGTCGTTGAACTTGGACGACATCGCACCCATTGCGTCGAACAGGCAGGACAGCGTCCAGTCAAGCTCTTCTCCACCGCCGGCAAACATAATGTCCTGTTTGCCCATCATGATCTGTTCAGCCGCGTTGCCAATGCAATGCAGCGATGTCGAGCAGGCCGACGTGATCGAATAATTGATGCCCTTGATTTTAAACGCAGTGGCCAGATTGGCCGAAATTGTCGAAGACATGCATTTTGGAACTGCAAACGGGCCGATGCGTTTGGTGGCACCGGTTTTAAGAACTGTTTGATGCGCAGTCAGCATCGCTGAGGTCGACGGGCCACCGGACCCGGCAACAAGGCCGGTGCGTTCGTTCACAACATGGTCGTCGGACAGGCCTGCATCGGCAATTGCCTGTTGCATGGCGATATGCGCGTAAGCAGCACCGGGGCCCATGAAACGCAGAGTGCGTTTGTCGACAAGTTCCTTAACGTCGATCTCAAGCGTACCTGCGATCTGACTGCGGAAACCATGCTCGGCCATTTCCGGGCTGGCCTTGATGCCGGATTTTCCGGCTTTAAGAGAGGCGATCACCTCTTCGGCATTGTTGCCGATGGACGAGACGATCCCCAATCCGGTTACTACAACGCGACGCATCTGCGTTCTCCTTAAACTTGGGAGTGTCGATTATTCGGGCGCGAGTCCGACTCTCATGTCCTTGACTTGGTAAATCTCTTCACCATCTGCAAGAACCCGTCCGTTTGCCACGCCAAGCTTGAGCTTGCGGTCAATGATGCGGGTAAAGTCAACGTAATACGTCAGCATTTTTCGATCTGGACGCACCATTCCCTTAAGCTTTACCTCGCCAACACCCATGGCCATGCCTTTGCCGGGCATACCGCGCCAGCCAAGGTTAAAGCCCGTTAGCTGCCACAAACCATCCAGACCAAGACAGCCCGGCATAATCGGGTTGCCGGGGAAATGGCATTCAAAGAACCAAAGATCAGGCGTGATGTCGAATTCCGCGACCACGTGGCCTTTGCCAAATTCGCCCTGATCAGCGGAAATATCCGTAATCCTGTCCATCATCAACATAGGAGGCTCAGGCAGCTGCGCATTTCCCGGACCAAAAAGCTCGCCACGCGCGCATTTCAGAAGGTCCTCTTTGTCAAAGCTGGTCGGATAGTTGGACATGCGGGTGGGTCCCTTTGATTAACTGATCGTACATGCCCCCTCTAACATCGTGCAAAGTGGTCCTGCAAGGCGGCAATGAAGCACGTGGTTGGTCCTGCAACTCATTTTCATTTGAAAAAGGGGGGCAGGACGGGTTATATGATGTGTTAAGAAATGAGGCATTGCCGATGACGACGCAAGCTATTGAAAACGGAACCAACTGGCTGGCCAATGCCGGATTGCGCCCAACCCGACAGCGGGTGGCGCTTGCCTCGTTGCTTGTCGGTGATGGGAATGACCGTCACGTGACCGCAGAAAGCCTGTTCGCATCTGTGCGCCAAGCTGGCGAAAGTGTGTCTCTT
This sequence comes from Shimia sp., assembly GCF_039969785.1. Classification (GTDB taxonomy): domain Bacteria; phylum Pseudomonadota; class Alphaproteobacteria; order Rhodobacterales; family Rhodobacteraceae; genus Shimia. The sequence continues at coordinate 265,088 of NZ_JBDVNC010000018.1, forward strand.
GCAACCGTCTACAATACATTGCGGGCGTTTTGCGATGCGGGCCTGATGCAGGAAATTACGGTTGATGGTGCCAAAAGCTATTTCGATACCAACACCGGCGATCATCCGCATTTCTATTGGGAAGACGATCGAATGTTGACCGATGCTCCGGCAGATCAACTTCAAATCACGCGTTTTCCTGTGGCCCCGGAAGGTGCAGAAATTTCCAAGATTGATGTTGTGATCCGGCTGCGCCGAACGTAGGCGGATCAGATTGCGTTGTATGGCGTGACATCTTGTTCCAGCATTTCTCCAAACCAATAAGTGAGTTCTGATATGAAAGCCGTTATATGGCGCGCCTTTGGGGCAGCGCGTGATGTCCTTGTGTTCGAAGAAATTGAAACGCCTGTTCCTGCCGCCGGAGAAGTGCGTGTGCGAGTGGCCTGGTCAGGCGCGAACCCTTCGGATGTCAAAGCACGCTCTGGAAGTCGCCCGGGTGTGACCAAACCCGCGTACGAGGCAATTATCCCACACAGCGACGGATCGGGTGAAATCGAAGCTGTCGGTTCCGGTGTAGATCCATCGCGTATTGGTCAGAGGGTTTGGTTGTGGAATGGCCAATGGCAACGCCCGTTTGGCACATGTGCAGAATATATCTGTCTGCCCGCCGCACAGGCAGTGCCTCTACCTGCGCAGACGCCTTTGGAAGACGGCGCTGTTTTGGGAATTCCGGGACTAACGGCGTGCCACTGTGTTTTTTGCGGCGGCGAGATCGCCGGAAAAACAGTTTTGATCAGCGGCGGTGGCGGGGCAGTGGGCTATCTGGCAGTGCAACTTGCGAAATGGGGCGGCGCGCGCGTGATTGCGACATGTGGTGCGCGTGATATGGATCGCGTCGCGGCGGCAGGTGCCGATGCGGTTTTCGCATATGCTTCTGAGAGTTTGTCGCAAGATATCCTCGGCGCCACCGATGGCGCCGGTGTGGATATTGCGGTTGAAGTGGAATTTGGCGTGAATGCGGGACTTCTGGCCGAAGTTATGGCGCCCAACGGGCGCATCTCGATCTACGGATCCGGCAAAGACATGGCACCTGTGATGCCGTTTGGTCCAATGCTGTTCAAAGCCCTGACGCTGGACATTTCTCTGATCTACATCCTGCGCGACGGCGACCGTATTGCGGCGATAGACCGGCTGAACAGCGCGTTGTCGGAAGGCGCACTATCGATGCCCGCGCCCAATGTGTTTACCGCCGAGCAAGCGGCCGAGGCCCATGAAATGGTCGAGGCGGGGGGCAGGACCGGTGCGGTATTGGTGCGGTTTTAGTCGCTTAGACGTCCATCAGTCGCGGGTTTGAGACGCATCCAGTTACGTATGGCTGATCTTGCGCCCGTGGACTTTCCTGACAGGGACGCCTGAGGGATCAAAACCGTGCAGACATCGGGCGTTGATGGCCCAGCCGTCAAATGGCTTGACGCCCTGCGCAAGCTCTTGCGGCGTGGGGGCGGATGGGCGGCGAAATGGCAGTATTCCGCATCGCGGGCAAAAATAATCTTTGGCGGTGCGACTGCCCCATTCATAAAGTGAAAGCTGCGACAAAGATGTCTTCAGCCGCAATGCGTCGTCAGGAACCCGGAAAATCAACGCGCCGCGCTGATGACAGATTGAGAAATCGCAGACGCGAACATGATCAATGTCGGTAGAGACCTCGAACTGCACGAACCCACAATGGCAGGTGCCGCTATTTTGCATGGCTCAGAACCACTGGCCCGGTTCCATCAATCCAAGATCAAGCAACTGGCGCGAATGCCAGTCAAAACCGACCGAGTTGTGCCATTTGAATTGTTGAATTTGAAAAGTGCTGCCCGGATTAAACTTAAGCGCCTTGGCGGTGCGAAAGGAACAGACAGCCGCAGTCAGGTTGTTGTGCCAGGGCGAAGCGTAGGTGTTGTATTCTTCATCCGAGAAGGTGAAATCCGGACGTAACTTCAACCCTTCTTTTGCGCGAAATATCGAAATACGGTCGATCTTGCGCTTGTCGGCAGGAATGTGTTCCTCAAACCGCCATCTCAGACCGCCATAGAAATTAAGCTGACGTTCTTTTGGGTGATTGTGGTTGTCAGGGTCATTGCGGGCCAGCGCGTAATAGCCGGTTCTGTCCATAAGCGCGCTGTCAAGTGATACTGCATTCGGGTTGGTCTCTAGATCGGTCGCGTAAAGGTCGATAACATAAGTCAGCATCGCATCGCGGCGTTCTTCGGTGTGGAAGGTCAGCATTTCGCCAACGGTGCGCGATTCACAAAATGGATAAAGCAGATATTCGGAGTTGAAGCAGTAATAAAGCCAAACACCAATGGCCGCATCGTTGATGGCGTTCACAGCATCAAACATGGGCTCGCCGCGTGGGCTCTCCAGTGTCACGCGAGGGCACTTCTCGGCAAGTTCAGGGGCAATATTAAACGCAGCAGGGCTGAACAGAACAACCTTGCTGAACCCAAGATCGAGATGGTGTCGAAGCGTTGTGTTAATCTCAACATCATCTTCGGCAAAGATCAGCGCCACAGGGCCTTTTGCAAGGTGCTCTTGTCCCGTGCGCAAAAAATGTGAAATGGAATCGTACTGCATGCCCGGCCTCGCCGTTGTTTTGAGCCAGATTCGGTCAAAACGGGGTGCATTGCAAGCCGCCCCGGTTTTGATGTAGGGAAGCGCCCTGAGACCGCGAGGAAAAACACCCATGGCCGATACAAAAAAGCTGTTTATCAAGACCTACGGCTGTCAGATGAATGTCTATGACAGCGAACGGATGGCCGAAGCCATGGGCGGGGCCGGATATGAGACCACCGATACGGTGGACGACGCTGATATGATCTTGCTCAATACCTGCCATATTCGCGAAAAAGCGGCCGAAAAAGTGTATTCCGAGCTGGGGCGTTTCAAAGGGTTGAAGGCGGAAAAGCCGGACTTGAAAATCGGTGTTGCTGGTTGTGTTGCGCAGGCTGAAGGCGAAGAAATCATGCGCCGTCAGCCGATGGTCGATCTGGTGGTCGGGCCGCAGGCATATCATCGCCTGCCCGAAATGGAAGCCAAAGCGCAGGCCGGCGAAAAAGCGCTGGATACGGATTTCCCGGAAGAAGACAAATTCGAAAAGCTGAAACGCCGCCCCAGGGCAAAGCGAGGCCCGACGGCATTTTTGACCGTGCAGGAAGGGTGCGATAAATTCTGCGCGTTTTGCGTGGTGCCCTATACGCGGGGCGCCGAAGTGAGCCGTCCTGTGGATCGCATTCTGACCGAAGCACGCGATCTCGTCGAGCGCGGTGTGCGCGAAATCACTCTGTTGGGGCAAAACGTAAATGCCTATCATGGAGCCGGGGCAGATGGTGACTGGAGCCTTGCGCGCCTGATTTGGGAACTCGACAAAGTGGATGGGCTGGAACGTATCCGGTTCACGACAAGTCACCCTAACGACATGATGGATGACCTGATCGAAGCGCATGGTACCTGTCAGAAGCTGATGCCGTATCTGCATTTACCTGTGCAGTCGGGGAGTGACAAAATTCTCAAACGCATGAATCGCAATCACGACCGTGACAGCTATCTTAAACTGATCGAGCGCATCCGCGAGGCCCGGCCCGACATTCTGTTATCGGGTGATTTTATCGTCGGATTTCCCGAGGAAACCGAAGCCGATTTTCAGGACACGATGGATTTAATCGAAGACGTTAAGTACGGGCAGGCATTTAGCTTTAAATATTCGACCCGCCCGGGAACCCCCGCAGCAGAACGCGCATTGGTGGACGATGCCGAAGCAACGGACCGGCTTTATCGATTGCAGGGTCTGATCACTCAGCAACAACGCGAGATTCAAGACAGTATGGTTGGGCGCGAAGTGAGCGTCTTGTTCGAGCGGGCTGGCCGTTTTGAGGGGCAGATGATGGGCAAGTCCGAGTATCTGCACGCGGTGCATGTCGCCGATTGCAAGGCCGAAATTGGCGAGCTTGCAAAGGTAAGAATCGTGGAAAGCAGAACCAATTCACTTGCAGGAAAACTGATCTGAGATTGGCTCCGAATTGGAGACAGTTCGCCCGGTTTTGTCGAATTGAACAGCAACTGAAAACACACGTGTCTAAATTTAGCCTCATTTTTGCCTTTTTTTTGTGACCCGCCGGTCGGATGCCGTGATTAATCCTTCACAAGAGCGCTCAATCCGCTAAGCTATTAGGATTAGTGGAAGTCTTGATTTCGAATACGATTCACGAGATCGACTTTCGGGGGATTTTGAGAGGATCAAGTTGTGGCGGAAAACTTAAGGAAGTCAGTCCGAGGCGCTTTGGGAGGGGTCGCCGCGGTCTGCATCGCAATTGCGGCAATCGCCCAGCCTGTGGTCGCACAAACTCAGCGCACTGTTCTGGGGCAAGAATACATTCCCACTGTTTGGGTTGACCCGGACGGGTGCGAACACTGGGTAATGGATGATGGCGCTGAAGGGTATATGACCCCACATGTCAACCGTAAGGGCATTCCAGTCTGTCGGCGCGGGAACGTGTGTGGTGTGATGAATTCAGACCAGTTCTTTGCAACAGATAAATACTACATCAATTCGGCGAACCGACAGAAGCTGGCACAGTTTTTCCAAAGCGCGTCTGCTTCGGCGTTCATCATTGCTGGTCACACCGATAGCCGGGCATCGGACTCGTATAACATGCGTCTGAGCCACAACCGTGCCAACGCGGTTGCTCAGGTGGCCCGTTCGACAGGCGCCCGGGTTGTAGATATCCGTGGGTACGGTGAACGGATGCCACGTGCGACCAACCGGACTGCCGCCGGAATGTCGCAAAACCGTCGCGTCGAAATCATTTGTTTGCGCTGAGGAGGAACAACATGAAACTGATCAAGGGTGTTCTTGTGCTTGCGCTGGGTGTCGGAGTTTCGGCCTGTGACAACAAGGTCGACAAGACTGTGGATCGTGGCTTTGACAGCGACCACATCAGCACGATGACTGCTGGTATCTGGGTGGACCCGGTTGGGTGTGACCACTGGATTATCGATGATGGCGTTGAGGGATATTTGTCTCAGCGGCTTGATCCGTATGGCAAGCCTGTGTGTTCCGGTGCGGCGCCTCCCGGCGTGGCGACAGGCCCATTCAAGCAAGGTTCGGCGTTCAAAGACCAGATCTGAGTTTGAGCGTTACAATTTTAGACCGCGTACACCTTGTACGCGGTCTTTTTTGTCTGGTCGTGTAAAATTCATCGACCAGCGCTTGCGTGTCCCTGCGCATATTGGCACCATCACATAAACGACGACTCTCAACGTGCAGGAGACATGATTGACCATAGGTGCGATGACCCCACCGCCCACATCCGAAGTGACAACCGAGTCTTTGGTTGAGTTCCCGGATAATCGTTTGTTGATAGACCTTTGTGGTGAATACGACCGCAACTTGGCAGATATCGAGCAGAAGGTTGGGGTGCAGATTCTGCGGCGTGGTAATCAATTGGCGATTCACGGCGAAGAAGCGGCCCGGGCCGAAGCGACAGAGGTGCTGTCAGCGCTTTATGAGCGGCTGGAGACTGGCAAGTCGGTTGAAACCGGCGACATTGACCGCGAAATTCGTATGGGCCAGTCAGAACAAGACACGGGCGCACGTGACGGGGACCAACTGGAAATGTTCCGTGGTGGTTCGGTCGAAATCAAGACCCGCAAAAAACTGGTTGAACCGCGCACCGACGCACAGCGCGACTATGTGCTGTCGCTGTTTAACAACGAACTGGCATTTGGCATTGGCCCGGCCGGAACCGGTAAGACGTATCTGGCAGTAGCTGTCGGTGTCAGCATGTTCATTCAGGGGCAGGTTGACCGCATTATCCTGAGCCGCCCGGCGGTTGAGGCTGGAGAGAAGCTCGGCTATTTGCCCGGCGACATGAAGGACAAGGTCGATCCTTATATGCAGCCGCTTTATGATGCGCTGAACGATTTTCTGCCGGGCAAGCAATTGGCCAAGCTGATTGAGGACAAGCGCATCGAAATTGCCCCGCTTGCTTTCATGAGAGGGCGGACGCTGAGCAATGCCTTTGTGGTGTTGGACGAAGCGCAAAACGCGACAACCATGCAAATGAAGATGTTCCTGACCCGATTGGGTGAGGGCAGCCGGATGGTGATCACCGGCGACAGAAGCCAGATTGACCTGCCGCGCGGGGTGCCATCGGGTCTGCGGGATGCGGAAGGCCTGTTGAAAAATATTGGCGGTATCAGTTTTAATTACTTTACGGCAGCAGATGTGGTGCGGCATCCGTTGGTTGCGGCCATCATCATGGCATATGACAAGGCCGACGCATCCAAACAAAGATGACCGGTCTGGTGGCGCGGACCAGTTGCGTGGTGATGAAGCTAAAATGACAATTGATATCGTATTTGAAGATGATCGTTGGGTTTCTTTAGAGTTGGAGGTTCTGGCCGCGCGCGCTTCGGGCGTTGCGCTGACGCATTTCGCGCTGGACCCGGACGGATTTGAAATTGCTTTGCTGGCTTGCGATGATACGCGGATTGCCGACCTCAACAGCGACTTTCGGGGCAAACCTGCACCGACAAATGTTCTGAGTTGGCCGTCCGAAGAACGTGGTGCATCAGAGCCGGGCGCGGTTCCCGATCTGCCGGGACCTGATTTTCCCGATATGCCGGTCGAACTGGGGGATATTGCTATTGCCTGGGAAACCTGTCAACGCGAGGCAGAAGCCGCGTCAAAGCCAATGAGCGACCATGTCACACATTTGCTTGTTCACGGGGTGTTGCACCTGATGGGGTATGATCACGTCCGTGACAAAGATGCCACTTTGATGGAACAGCTCGAGGTGGTGATACTTGGCAAAATGGGCATAGCTAACCCATATACGTAGGATAGGGGCGTTTCCCCGAGTGGAAAGGAAAGATGGGCGACAGTATAGACGGGTCTTCTAACGCAGCGCTTCGCGCGCAGCCAGAAGGCCAGACAGCAAACAAAGGTGGCTTATTGCGCCGCCTGTTTGGGTCCAAGAATGTTCACACAGATGCAGTTCCCGGAACATTAAAACCGGCGACCGCGGTGACAACGCAAACACATGGCATGATCAATCTGCGGCGCATGCGGGTTGAAGACGTCGCCATACCCAAGGCCGACATCGTCTCGGTTCCTTCGACCATCACCAAAGCCGACCTTGTTCAGCTGTTCCGTGAAAGCGGGCTGACGCGGGTTCCGGTATATGAAGGCACATTGGACACGCCGGTCGGGTTTGTGCATCTCAAAGACTTTGCCTTGAAACACGGGTTCAATGGGGCTAGCGGGCGGTTTTCGATCAAGCAAGAGCTGCGGCCCTTGTTGTTTGTACCCCCGTCCATGTCCATTGGTGTGCTTCTGACCCGTATGCAAGCCGAGCGGCGGCATATGGCATTGGTGATCGATGAATATGGTGGCGTTGACGGTCTGGTCACGATTGAGGATTTAATTGAACAGGTGATCGGCGAGATCGAAGACGAGCATGACATCGACGAAGCCGACTTGTGGACCGAAGAAAAGCCCGGATGCTATCTGGTGCTTGCCAAAACGCCTGTGGATGAATTTGAAGCTGTCATTGGACGGTCGCTGACACATTCCGAAGATGTCGACCCTGAAGAGATTGATACGCTGGGGGGGCTGGTGTCCATGCTGTGCGGGCATGTTCCCGCACGTGGCGAAGTGGTCGAATTGCCTGATGGTATCGAATTTGAAGTTGTCGATGCTGACCCGCGCAGGATCAAACGATTGCGTGTGATTTTGCCGGATGGCGCGCGGGATGGCTGAAACTGAGGGGCGTCGCCGGGCTGTTGCTGGCCATTGGCGTGTGCGCCTTTTGATGTTGCTTAGTGGTGTGTTGGCAGCCTTGGGACACCCTCCACTTGATCTTAGCGTCCTGACCTTTTTCGGGTTTGGCGTCGCGTTCTGGTGCCTGCATAAATGCGCGACGCCCCGCCACGCCTTGTGGTTGGGCCTGGCGTTTGGAACTGGTTATTTTGCGGTTGCGATACACTGGATTGTAGAACCCTTTCTGGTGGATCCGGTGCGCCACGGTTGGATGGCGCCATTTGCCTTGGTCTTTATGGCGGTTGGGCTTTCATTGTTTTGGGCAAGCGCGTTTTGGGCAACGCGAAAAATCGGCCCTAAAACGTGGCCGGTGGTGTTGTTCCTGACCCTTGCCGAACTGGCGCGCGCCTATGTGTTTGGCGGGTTTCCGTGGGGCATGCCGTCTTATGTTCTGGCGAACAGCTTTGGCGGGCAATTGGCTGCCTGGGTCGGGCCGCATGGAGTCAACCTGTTGTTGTTCGCGGGTGCTATTGGGGCTGCTGCCGTGATACAGTCTTCCGGTAGACAGCGTTATCTGAGCGCCACGGCGTCGGCTCTTGTGCTTGGTGTCGGCATTTTCCCGATGACGGACGCGCCTGAAGGTGACGCTGACAGACCTGTTGTGCGTCTGGTTCAGCCCAACGTTCCACAGCATCTGAAGTGGGACCCGGAGCATATGGGGCGTTTCTTTAAGCGCTCTGTCATGTTCACAGCGTTAGGCGAGGAGCGTCCGGACCTGATCATTTGGCCGGAAACTTCGGTCCCTGTGTTGTTAGATCGTGGCGCGCCGACGCTCGCTGTGATTGCCGAAGCCGCCGCTGGAGTGCCGGTCGTTCTGGGCATCAATCGTGCGCAAGGTGAGCGGGTCTATAACTCGGCCGTTTTGCTGGATGGATCGGGCTCAGTTTCTCAGACTTATGATAAGCATCACCTTGTCCCTTTTGGCGAGTACATCCCGCTTGGCAATTTGATGAGCCAGTTTGGACTGCGTGGTTTTGCAAGCCGACATGGTGACGGCTATTCAGCAGGGCCGGGCCCACGGTTGATGGATTTGGGGCCTTTGGGCAAAGCATTGCCGTTGATCTGTTATGAGGCGGTGTTCCCACAGGATTTGCGCGGTTCTTTCGAGCGACCGGCATTTCTGCTTCAAATCACGAATGACGCATGGTTTGGCAACTTTTCCGGTCCCTACCAGCATCTGGCGCAGGCCAGAATGCGGGCCATAGAACAGGGCCTGCCAATGGTGCGGGCGGCCAACACGGGTGTGTCGGCTGTGATCGATGCGCATGGGCGTGTGCTTGCGCAATTGGGTCTCAACGAAGATGGGTTTCTGGATGTCAAACTGCCCACCGCAGCAGAGAGAACGCTCTATACGCGCACGGGTGATCTGCCTTTGACCGTGTTGCTTGTAATCCTAACCACAGGGTTACTGATGCGCGCGCGCCGTGAAAGCGATTGACCTTATCGCGCCACAGGCGTAAGGCGCTTTGGACTTAGATCGGCACAACGGCTTCCTGGCGTGGCGACTTCAGAAAAAATGGAGCACTTCATGAGCAGACAGAACTATATTTTCACTTCCGAAAGCGTTTCGGAAGGTCATCCGGATAAAGTATGCGACCGTATTTCCGACGCGGTTCTGGATGCGTTTCTGGCGGAAGAACCAGAAGCACGAGTTGCAGCAGAAACATTTGCCACCACCAACCGCGTTGTGATTGGCGGCGAGGTGGGATTGTCCGATCAGGACAAACTGCACGAATACATGGACCGCATCGAAGACATCACCCGGGCCTGTATCAAAGACATCGGGTATGAACAGGACAAGTTCCACCACGAAACTGTGGAAGTGACCAACCTGTTGCACGAACAGTCGGCCCATATCGCGCAAGGTGTGGATGCGGCTGCGAACAAGGACGAAGGCGCGGGCGATCAAGGCATTATGTTTGGCTATGCCACAACTGAAACCTCAGCCTTGATGCCAGCACCAATTCAATACAGCCACGCCATTCTTCGACGTCTGGCCGAAGTGCGGAAATCCGGGGTAGAGCCTTCGCTGGGACCGGATGCAAAATCGCAGTTGTCAGTGCATTATGAAAACGGCGTTCCCGTTGGAGTGAAGTCGATTGTGTTGTCGACCCAGCATCTTGATGTCTCGATGACCAGTGAAGATGTGCGCGCCGTTGTTGAGCCATATATTCGTGAAACTCTGCCCGATGGCTGGATTTCGGATACAACCGAATGGCACGTTAACCCAACCGGGAAATTTGTCATTGGCGGCCCTGATGGGGATGCCGGTCTGACCGGGCGCAAGATTATTGTCGACACCTATGGTGGCGCAGCACCCCATGGTGGCGGTGCATTTTCCGGTAAAGACCCAACAAAAGTTGACCGGTCTGCCGCCTATGCCGCGCGCTATCTTGCCAAGAACGTTGTCGCTGCGGGCATGGCTGAGCGGTGCACCATTCAGCTCAGCTATGCGATTGGTGTCAGCCAGCCATTGTCGATCTATGCCGACACGCATGGTTCGGGCGACGTCGCGCCTGCGGATATTGAAAAAGCCATCGGTCAGGTCATGGATCTGAGCCCGCGGGGCATCCGCCAACATCTGGGGCTGAACAAACCGATCTATCAGCGCACGGCGGCTTATGGCCATTTTGGCCGTGAACCTGATGCGGATGGTGGTTTTAGCTGGGAAAAGACTGATTTGGTCGAAACCCTGAAAAAAGCTGTTTGATCACATTCTAGCCGATTGATGACCAAAGCCCGCGTTACGCGGGCTTTGGTGTATTTGGTGCAACCGCATGCCCCGGATACTCAGCTTTGCAAAATCAACACGACGGGTTGGACAAATCCAGCCCAAGAATTTATGTCCGCGTTATGACTGATACCAAACACCCTTCCGGCGCCCCCTGGCGCAATTTCTATGGCCGTTTCAAAGGAAAGGGCTTGCGTAAAAATCAGGAAGCCGTTCTGGACGAAGATCTGGTGGCGCTGAGCCCGGGAGCTGTGGGTTGGGAAGAAAACCCCGACCGCGAAAACATTGACCTGAACGCGTTGTTTGGCAGCCGCGATGTCTGGCTTGAAATTGGGTTTGGCGGCGGCGAGCATATGGTGCATCAGGCCGTGGAAAATCCAGACGTGGGCATTATTGGCTGCGAACCTTATATCAACGGCGTTGCCATGTTGTTAGGCAAAATCAGAGAAGCCGGAGCGGACAATATTCGCGTCCATCCCGGTGACGCACGCGACATGTTTGATGTGCTGCCAGATGCGAGCATTTCCCGCGCATTTTTGCTGTATCCCGATCCATGGCCAAAGAAACGCCATCACCGCCGCAGATTTGTCACCCCCGACCATATCGCGCCTTTGGCTCGCGTGCTGAAACCCGGCGCCATTTTTCGGGTGGCAACAGACATTCCCGATTACGTGCGCCAAACGCTTGAGCAGGTCCCGGGACAAGGGTTCGAATGGCTGGCGCAGTCTCCTTCGGATTGGCGCGACGCATGGCCTGACTGGATTTCAACACGCTATGAGCAGAAAGCCTTTCGGGAAGGGCGCACGCCGCACTATCTTACGTTCCGGCGTCGTTAAGCGCGCTGAACTTGCGCCCTTTTGCCACCCAGGCTACGCCAAACGCCCAGAGCGCGAGAGTTTCTACGATGAACGTCAGGTTGGCAGCGTTCCAGGCGTCTTGAGTGCTGGTACTTGCGATTTGGCCATACCAACCCAACAGCGCGACGCAGGATAAAATGACGAGACCACACACCGTATAAAGCGTGTTGCGTCGCCGTTTGGTCGCGACCAGTTCATTGGCCTGCAAGTGTCGTGTGGGCACGATGCGTTTCAGCACCAACAGGCAATAAAGCCCAAGATAGATAAACAACAGCGCCGCCCCCCAGACATGAAGGTCTTCGACTTTTTCAAAGAGCTGGAAATAGCCGCGCCCCTTTATTGTGACAAGCACAGGATCTGCCGCATGTGTGTAGTCCACAAACAGCCGGGTCGCAAACGCGTCCGCTTTTTCACATCCACGCCCGGATGTTGGGAAAACGGCCACTGCAAACGCGCCAAACCCGGCCACAGTGGCGCCCAGGTCTTCCAACCAGTGTTCACCGGTATAGGCGATCAGAAAGCCGCCAATGAACGCCACCATGCCGACGAATACCGGGCCAAGAAACGGCGCATAGTAGAAATGGCTGATGCTATCGCGAAAGCAGTCAGTGCCGATCAATGCGCCAAGCGCCATTATAATCGGAAGCCCAAAGGCAACGACGCCGACCAGCGTGGCCAGACGTTTTTGAAGCGGAGACTCGGGCGTCGGCGGTCCGTCTTCCGGCTGAAATAATGTTGTCGTGCCTTGTGCTGCAAAATCCGCAATGGCTTTCATTGTATACGCTCGCGTATAGTTGCTTCTCTATAATCGGGAATTGTAACGCAGGCTGGCAACCCAAGATAGATTGATTTGCGTTTAGGCGAGGCAAATCGCGGCATGGACCCTAGGCGGATGTTGCGCTAACAGAAAAGCAACAAAGTTCGAAGGAAATCTGAAAATATGTCCGGCCACGACACCTTGATTCCAATGACCTCGCACCCGTGCGGCCCGCTGAAAGGCCAAGCGCATGTACCGGGGGACAAGTCCATTTCGCACAGGTCTTTGATCCTGGGGGCACTCTCCGTTGGAGAAACCTCAATTTCAGGACTGCTGGAAGGCGAAGACGTGCTGGCAACAGCCGACGCGATGCGCGCTTTTGGGGCCACGGTGACGGATCACGGGAACGGAAACTGGACCGTTCAGGGCGTTGGCGTTGGTGGTTTTGCCGAACCGGTGAATGTAATTGATTGCGGAAACTCGGGCACCGGTGTGCGCTTGATCATGGGCGCCATGGCGACGTCCGGGATCACCGCCACATTCACTGGTGACGCCAGCCTGAATGGCCGTCCGATGGCGCGTGTGACAGACCCGATTGCTTTGTTTGGTGCGCAAACCGTTGGCCGTTCTCAGGGCCGGTTGCCGATGACGATTGTCGGCGCAGCTGATCCGGTTCCGGTCCGCTATGTGGTGCCTATGCCGTCTGCGCAGGTAAAGTCTGCCGTGCTGTTGGCGGGTTTGAATGCGCCGGGACAGACAGTCGTGATCGAAAAAGAGGCAACACGCGATCACACCGAACGCATGCTGACCGGATTTGGCGCTGAAATTTCGGTGGAAGAAACCGAAGAGGGCCGGGTAATCACCCTGACCGGGCAGCCCGAGCTTAAACCGCAAACCATCGACGTTCCGCGCGACCCAAGTTCCGCAGCATTCCCTGTGTGTGCAGCAATTATCACGCCGGGGTCAGATGTTCTGGTGCCCAATATCGGGTTGAACCCAACGCGCGCAGGTTTGTTTACGACGCTGCGCGAAATGGGCGCGGACCTGACCTATGAAAACGAACGCGAAGAGGGCGGAGAGCCAGTGGCAGATTTGCGCGCCCGGTTCTCTCCTGACCTGAAAGGCGTCGACGTGGACCCGGCCCGCGCGGCTTCGATGATTGACGAATACCCGGTCTTGTCCGTTGTGGCTGCCTTTGCCAAAGGCGACACCGTGATGAAAGGGGTCAAGGAACTGAGGGTCAAAGAAAGCGACCGCATTGATGCCATGGCCACCGGATTGCGTCTGAACGGTGTAACGGTGGACGAGGGGCCTGATTGGTGGGTTGTGCATGGGCTGGGGCATGGCAACGTTCCCGGCGGCGCCACGTGCGAAAGCCATCTGGATCACCGTATTGCGATGAGCTTCATGGTCATGGGCATGGCTGCCAACAATGCTGTCAGCCTTGATGACGGCGCTCCGATTGCCACGTCCTTTCCGGTGTTTGAACCGCTGGTCAAGGGTCTTGGTGCCAATGTCACGAGGTCTCATCGGTGACCCGATACGCCAAGTCGCTTCTGTTTCTGAGCATTGTCACCCTGGTGACCTATCTCGTTCTGATCGTACTTGGCATTCGATACCTGATTGTAGGTGATGCTGGCTTGATGCCGTTCGACCTGAGATTTTTCGGGTACACATATTTCGAGGCGACGGCGTATCTGGCGGCGTTGCCAGAGGCGTCGGCGCGGTTTTACACAGGCCCCATGCGCGTAATCGATACGGTATTCCCCGCGCTACTGGGCCTGTGGCTGGGTTGGGCCTTGTGGGGGGCTACCCGCAAAATTCACGCATGGAGCCGGGTCATACTGATGATTGTGCCGGCCAGCTTTATCCTTATGGACCTGGCCGAAAACGCGTTGGTTGGCGAGATGGTTGACCTTGGCCCTACGAGGATCGACGACAAACTGGTTGCGCTTGCGTCAAGCTACACCATTTCTAAATATGTCGTTCTGGTGGTTGCATTTGCTCTTTTGGCGGTCATGATCGGCGCCACAGTGAACAGGAACAGGCGTTCTGGGCGGTCGTGAACCGTAAGGCGCGGTGAGGTCGGTATGACGAAGGTCTTTTGGGGCAGCTTTGGCGCTGCACTTTTGGTGTACCTGGTGATGGTGCTGTGGTCTTTGCCGTTTATCGCGGAGCAGGCCGATGGGTTGGTGCCGTTTGATATGCGACCTCTTGGATATACGCCCGAAGAAGCCCGCACATTTATCACAGCACTAAGCGAGGAAGGGCGGGTGTTTTATCTCGATGTTCAACACATGTTGGATTTCATTTATCCTGCGTTGCTTGCAGCAATGTTGATCATCGGATTACAGCTGGTTTTTCCGCGCCGTTGGGCCATGGGGCTGGGGTTTATTGCCTTATTGGGCGCTGCGTCAGATTACCTTGAGAACTATATGGTCTCGGTCATGCTGACCACGCCTGTAGACGCGCTGAGCGACAATCTTGTCGGGCTTGCCCAATTCTGGACGTTGAGCAAATCCGCGGCGGCGACGATTTGTTCTGTAGCTTTGCTGTTTGGCGGCGCGCGCCTGGCTGTGCGGCGCTGGTTTCTTTAGGGCGCGATATTTTTTAATACGGTTGGAATTGACCCCGCATGAACAGGCAACGGATGACATGAATTTCACGATCGCAATTGACGGACCTGCAGCGGCAGGCAAAGGCACAATTTCCAAAGCTGTGGCCAAACATTTTGGATTTTCCCATCTGGACACCGGATTGCTGTACCGCGCAGTTGGAGCAAAAACATTGTCTGGTGTGGACGCAACCGAGGCCGCGCGCAGCTTGCAGGCCGAAGACTTGGACGCGCCGGATCTGAGAACACCGCAAGTTGCACAAGCGGCCAGCAAGGTTGCCGTCCTGGCAGATGTCCGGCAGGCGCTGGTCGATTTCCAGCGCGCATTTGCGCGCCGGGCCGGGGGCGCAGTTCTGGACGGGCGCGACATCGGGACTGTGATTTGCCCGGAGGCCGAAACCAAATTGTTTGTCACCGCAAGTGCCGAAGTGCGGGCAGAGCGGCGCTATCTTGAGTTAGAGGCCAATGGCTTGGATATCAGTCGATCACAAGTTCTGGAAGACGTGATCGAACGGGACAAGCGCGACCGCGAACGGTCCGAGGCGCCATTGCGACCCGCGCAGGACGCCGTTCAGATCGACACGTCCGTGATGAGCATTGAACAGGCCATCGCCGCTGCGTTGCGGGCGGTGGATGCGAAAAGAAAAGGATGATCCATTGAAGCTGCGAAAGTTTGGGAAGTCGGGCAAAGACGTGTCGGCAGTGGGCGTTGGCGCGATGTCGTTTGCGAACTTTTATGGCCCGACAAATGAAGAGAATTCATTGGCCATTCTGGACGCTGCCGTGGCTGCTGGCGTGACCCATATCGACACGGCAAATGTCTATGGCATGGGCCGTTCAGAAGACACGATCGGCATGTTTCTAAATTTGCGGGGTGCCGCCACCCGGGACGGATTGTTTATCGCCACCAAGGCTTCGATAACACGCGGCGACGACGGAAAACGTATTTTTCGCAATGACCTGGAGCATCTTGAAACTGAGTTGGACAAAAGCCTGTCGCGCATGGGTACGGACCATGTGGACCTGTTTTATGTGCATCGCCGTGATCCCGGTGTGGACATCGAAGAAGTCGCGGGCACGTTGGGGGAATTGGTGAAAAAGGGTAAGATCCGGGGTATCGGATTTAGTGAAATTGCCCCGTCGTCTTTGCGACGCGCCGCAACCGAGCATCCCGTTGATGCGGTTCAGTCTGAGTATTCACTTGGCGTGCGCGCACCCGAACTGGGGTTGGTGCAAGCCTGCAAAGAGCTGGGCACGGCCCTGGTGGCGTTTGGTCCGGTGGGACGGTCATTTCTGACAGACACGCCGATTTCTCCAGATCGCATTCCTGACCTTGATTTTCTACGTGTGAATCCGCGCTTTATGGAGCCAAATTATTCCAACAATATCAAAGCGACAGACGGTTTTCGCGCGCTGGCCTCGGATATGGGGCTGCCCGCAGCATCCCTGGCGGTAGCCTGGGTTCTGGCGCAGGGCGCGCATGTATTTGCCATCCCCGGAACCCGGTCAGTTGCGCATTTTGAGGAGCTTGTGAAGGGTGGCAACGTTACTTTGGACGCATCCCAACTGGCAGAGATCGAGCGTGTTTTACCCGTTGGCTGGGCCTATGGTGATCGCTACAGCGCAGGGCAATGGGTCGGGCCGGAACGGTTCAGCTAAACCCATAAATCCGGCTTCGGTATGCCGTCGGTATTGCGTCAGTATTCCGTCAGCACCGTCACCTATGTGGCTCAGTCTCTCAACGGGCAGGCCAAATGCAGAAGACTGCGGCGGGAAATGCAGTTGGGCAATTCCGGCAGAAGACTTTTGAAAAGTAATCTGCCGGACGGAAAATCAGACCCCCATTTCATCGCGCAGCAGGCGGCGCAGGATTTTGCCGGAGGGGGATTTGGGCACGGCGTCGACCACGCGCAGCTGGCGGACCTGTTTATAATGCGCCAGTTTGCCGTCGAGATACGCTTGCACGTCTTCCAGAGAGGGGGCTGATTTCGGCGCCACGATAAAGGCCATTGGAACTTCTCCGGCATCGCCATCCGGAATGCCGATCACGGCGACGTCGGATATATCGGGGTGGGTGAGCAATGTGGATTCAAGCTCGGCGGGGGCGACCTGGAACCCTTTGTATTTGATCAGCTCTTTGACCCGGTCGGTCAGATAGAGATACCCGTCCTCATCAAAATGGGCGACGTCGCCAGTGTGAAGCCAACCGTCGGCGTCGATGGTGTTTTGAGTTGCTTCTGGGTTGTTCAGATAGCCCTTCATCACTTGTGGGCCACGCACCAGCAATTCGCCGGTCTGGTGCGGCTCAAGCGACGCGCCTGTGTCGGGATCTATGATGCGGCTTTGCGTGTTGGGGATCGTCACGCCCGATGCTCCGGGTTTGCCAAGGCCGCTGGGGGACACATGGCTGACCGGGCTGAGTTCGGTCATGCCATAGCCCTGAGCCACTGTGGCGTCGAGCCGTTTGGCCAGCGCTTCGGCAACGTCGCCGCCCAGCGGCGCGGCCGCAGAAAACACCTGTTCCACAAAGGAAAGGTCGTATTTATCCACCAACGGATGCATGGCCAGCGCCAGCGCGACGGGGGGCACAACCCAAAGCCGTCGGGTCTGATGTTTGGTGATCAGTTCAAGGTACAATTCCAGATCGAACCGCGGGATCGTGATCAATCCGCCACCGGCTGTCAGGTAAATATTCATCAGCACCTGAAGGCCGTAGATGTGGAAGAACGGCAGAAAGGCCAGCGTTAATTCGCCGGCTTCCAGGTCGGTTGAGGCCAGTGTCTGGTCGATGTTCACAACCAGATTTTGGTGGGTCAGCATCACGCCTTTGGGCAGGCCGGTTGTGCCTGAGGAATAGGGCAGGGCGACGACGTGGCTGGTGGCGTCAATCGGGCTTTGCGTTTCTTGCGGCGCGCCCATGAAATCCGACAGGGGCAGGGTGCCGTCCGGGGCCTCGCCTATGATCACGATGTGCTGGACATTTGTGTCCTTTACGGCGGCTTTTGCAGTCTCTGCAAAGGGTTCTATGGTGATCAGAATTTCAGCGTTTGCGTCCTTGAGCTGATAGGCAACTTCGGGCGCGGTGTAGGTCGGATTGATGGTTGTCACAGTGCCACCCGCCCACGCCATACCGTGGAAAACAATACAATATTCCGGGATGTTAGGAGCCATCAACGCAATGCATTTGCCTGCGCCAAAGCCCGCGGCATTCAACCCGCCCGCCAGCGATTTGACAGCGTTCATAAATTCGCGCCCCGTCATGGACCGGCCCGAAGGGCCATCGGTCAGAATGGTCATATCCGGATCAATGCCTTCAAAAACGCGCTGTGTGATCGATTTTTTGGTCAGGTCGACGTCCGGAAACGTGCTCTTGATAATTGACATTCACTGTCCTCCCTCACGCGACCTTAGCCGGGGTGGGGGAAAATCCAAAATGGTAGAATCATTGCGGATTGCGGGGAGTTTTGGCTTTGGTGAAAGGATTCAAAGTTAACGCGTTGATTTATCAGATTTATCCTGTTCGGCAACGCGTCGGTATCACGTCGGTATTGCGTCGGTCTGATTGTGGCGGATTGGGGGCATTGGGCGGGTTAATGCTGAGGACGGAGTGTTTGGTAATAGTTGGTTTGAGTGCAAACGTGAAATCAATGATTGATTTTGGAGACACAGTCATTCCGACAATGTTCGCCTGCAAAACCAGAAAACAGGCGTCCAGAACTTACCCACATATGAACCAGAGCCCGAAGGCTCTGGGGTGTGTTGGCGGTATGGTCTACAGATCGCTATCCGAAAATGGGATCGGAAAGTTGCTCACCTGCTCAGGTGTGAAGGGCAGACCTTCCAGATCAGCAGGCGCTGTGTAGAGCTTGCGTGTCTCTGGACGTTCGTTGGCAATCCCGGTGAGCGCCGGGCCAGAAGTGGCGTCAGGTCTGTTCGGGTATTCCTACATCCACAGTTCATGGCGTGCCCGCTGACGATTGAACATCGATTTCACATGAAATTGCTCAATCATCTCTCCGTTTGCTTCGCGCGGGTCGGTGAAGAGGTCATAGAACTCATTCAATGACAGGCCGGGTGTCGCATTTTCCAGTCTCGTTTGAAACGTCCTTTGACACCGGCAGCAAGCACCGGGCCCTGATAGATCATCACATAGTCCCGACGGCTGTAACCATCTCCATTCATGAACAAGGATGTCTGATCAATCCCGTCAATAACACGGTCCGTCGGAGTGCCAACCATTGCGCCGCCAAGACGGGCGAAAGTGGTGAACAGATCGGTAACGTGCAGGATGTCACCCACGATCTGGTCAGGCTCAATCACGCCGTCCCATTTCGCAATCGCTGGCACGCGCACACCACCTTCGGTAAAGTCACCTTTCCCTCCGGTATAGAGCGTCTCAACCATGCCGCGCGGGCCAAAATGCGTGAACGGGCCTTTGTCGGCCATCACGATAACCAACGTATTGTCGGAAATGCCTTTTTCTTCGAGATGCGTGAACAAATCGCCGACAAAGGCGTCAATCTTGACCAGCGCTTCTTGCAAGACGTTTTTGTTTGCAGTCAGCTTAGACTTTGACCGGGGGTCCGGGACAAAGCCTGTCGCAATTGGGTGATAGGCTATGAAGAACGGTTTCTTCGCCTCAACACTTTGGTCAATGAATTCCAGCGTGCGGCGTTGGGCTTCAACTTCGATATCCCAGAAACTCGTGATGTCTGGTGGCGGACCCCATTCATTGGTTCCTTCTAAGGTCCATAGGTAGCCATTGGGCTGCCACGAGCTGTCCATTCGGTATTTGTCTTCACCGAATAGCTCAGGATAAAGGCCGGTCATAACGTTGTTAACCTCGGCACCCGGAACCCACATAGATGAAACCTGATTGTAGGGAGTAAAAAATGACTCGTCATAGCCTTGGTTATGAGCGTACGAAAATTCGGTATCGCCAAGGTGCCATTTGCCGAAAAAGGCCGTTTTGTAACCGACATCCGAGAGGACTTCGGCGATGGTGACTTCTTCGCCGTCAATGCCGGAGTATTCGACAGGGAACGACACAGTGTGCATGCCGGATCGCACCGTATAACGGCCGGTCTGGAATGCTGCGCGGGTTGGTGTACAGGCCGGCTCGGTGTACATCCGCATAAAGTTGATGCCTTCATCAGCCATCTGGTTCATGTATGGTGTTTCGAACCCTCGAACAGTCTGAATTTCGGGGATCCCAACTTTGCCAACGGCTGTGTCATCCCACATGATGTGGATGATATTCGGCTTGGTGCCGTGCTTGGCTTCCAAAGCATCCAGCTTTTCCTGAATGTCGCCGTCTTCCATTGCCCATTTGTCGCCATGCTGTGCTTCCAACACATAGTGCTCTGCGTTATGGATGATTTTGCCGTCTTCGGCGCTCGAATATGTCGTTGTAAGAGACAATGCGGCAAGCGTTGCAGTATTGGCAAAGGCGGCGTGTTTACCCTTTAAATAATGTCTTTCATAGTTCCTCCGGAGGGAAATCGGCAGACGTGAAAGTAAAGCGGTGGACGTGCTGTCAATCAACATCGACGTTCCGTCAAAAGTCGACAAAAAATATTGACGAATTTCACAGACGAGTTAGTCCTGCCAGGCCGTCCAGAGCAAGCCAAGAGCGACAGTTCTGGCGAAATCACGTTGCGGCAACACGTCGGTATCCCGTCGGTATTGCGTCGGTGTGGTTTTGGGGGATTGGAGGGTATAGCCAGGTTAATGGCGCGGGCAGGGTGGTTGGGATTTGTTGGTTTCGGCGGGACGTGAGCGTTTGATGTAAGTTGCACCAATGACTGTTTTGCGGACGAAGTGTGAAGTCACTGCGCTGAGACAAGCGCCCGCCTTTCGAAAAGCCAGTAAATACAACGATGCTCGATTGACGATAGATCGTGAATGCAGGACAGAACGCTATGACAGATATTCTTCTCTTAATTGATGTACAGCAAGCCATTCTTGATGGTGCTGCTGGCGAGGACCGTCTGGATGATGTCGTCGGTTATTTCACTGAAATGGTCACTCGGCTCGCTGATTTGAAATCGTCAGCTGCGGACCAAGGCATTCAGACAATCCTTGTTCAAAACGATGGACCGGACGGTCATAGGCTGGCTATCGGAAGTGTGGGCTGGGAAATTGTTCCGGCACTATCTGCGAACGCGGGTGACATTGTTGTCCATAAGAAAAGCTGTGACTCGTTCCATGAAACTGATCTGATGGAGCATCTGCAAAGGCTGGGTGCATCTCGATTGGTTGTTGGTGGCTGTATGACACAATTCTGCGTGGATACATCTGTCAGGCGTGCGGTTTCGCTTGGGTTTGATGTCGTTTTGATCTCGGATGGACATTGCACAGGCGATACGGACGTGCTGAAACAAAATGAAATAATTGCCCACCACAACCAAACTCTGAATGGTTTTGACGCCGGGGATCATGCCGTCACAGTCATGTCATCCGCAGATTTTGCGTTTAGGTCCTAGTCACCCGGCAAGACATCCCAAGGGACTTGGGCGCAGTCTCTGTGAAACCAAATTGCGCATATAACTTGTCGGCTGGAATATCCGCGAAAAGGCTTAGAAAGGTTGTCTCTGGAAGCTCGTTTTTTGCCCACTCCATCAACGATGCCATAATTCTTTTGCCAAGACCTTTGCCGCGAAAACGAGGATCTACTGCAATGTCGACTATCTGAACAAAGCATCCTCCATCTCCGACGATGCGACCCATTCCGATAGCCTCATTCTCATGTCTAAGTGTCACTGCGAACAGAGTGCCTTTGAGGCCAATTTCGGCAGCTTCGGGTGAGAACGCTCTCAATTCGCCTTCTCGACGCAGCTTAAGGTATTCCGCGACCGAAGGCGGTTGAATCACAGTGTCGATTGATGTGGTGTCGGTTGTCATTTTGATTGTCCAGAAGTTGGGGCAACTTTCCACGGTGATAGTCCATGTGCAAGCGAGGATGCAGACACTACACCAACAATGCAGTCATTCATGACCTTGCCCCATAGGTCAAAACAAGCGCGTTGCGGGCATCCGACGCTATTGGCGTCAATATCAGATTTGTTCATTTTGGGATAAGTGCAGATAGACAGAATTGCACAAGTGTGACCATCTCAGGCGTCAATGATGTTCTCAACCCAGCCCATAAAGCGGCGACCCAAAAGGACGGAGGTGCAGCGCATGTCACAGGTACTTATTCTTGAAGCACTTGATTTGCTTAAGGCGGGAAATTTTCTGCCCGGTGCGGAAATGGAAAAGGCGCACCAGATTTGTCAGGCGCACGAAGGTGTGGTCGAGTTCGATTGGGTTCATGCTCTGGTGCACCGGATCGAAGGCGATGATGCCAATGCCGATTATTGGTATCAGCTTGTGGGCAAACCCCGGCATCCCGGTTCGATTGAGGAAGAGTGGCACATCGTACGGACGGCCATCGCAAGCGCCTGAGGCAGGGCGGGCTAGTAGGAGACGGATAGCGGCTTGGTTTGCCACAGCCCTTAAGGCATTGCCGCCCTCTTGCACCTCGCGCCCGGATCACCTGTCCGCGCGAGCGCCGACAAGGTGGACTATGCCTCAAAACCACGTCCGATTGCTGCCGCTCAAACGCTGCGCAGCACCCGGTAATACGAACTCTTCGCCGACATCAGCAGCCCTTGACACTAATGGCCGTGTCTATAGCAATTGCGACAGTCGAGGTCTGGCACTAGGGCAAATTTAGCAGATAGTGAGAATGTCAGTTTGAAACTGTGTAAAATTTGGTGAATTAAGGCGAAATATGGCCGCTTGCCCCAATTTTGCCACAATTCCTGCAGACACTATTAGTACTAACAGAATTTTGTTTTAAACGAAAAAACAGTTCCGAAAAACGGGACCACATAGTCCTTCTTGAGGCGGGGCAGGCAGAAATGGCAACGATTTCTTTTTTTGCGCGGGGTGACAGCAACACCGCGAACAATGCTGCTTTGAATGCGCAGAATACAAATACAACGCCCACCACTGAGATCACATTCTCGAGTGGTGCCAGTGGCGATCTCAATCTGGAACCCAACGGTGGCGCGGCTGATCCGGATACCACAGTGATCGTTGACGGTGTTGAGATGACCTTTACTGTCAACTTCTCGGGGACATTGCCGAACAGCAACAAACTGAGCAACGTCAATGGTTTAGATCTGCGCGGAGAACCAATCGTTGTCATCACTACAGCAGATGGTCAACGGTTGTTTTTTCTGCCCGGCGGGATCTCTGCAGCGACGATGGATGATTTTCCAAATGGGGCGCATGATCTTGACGCAGTTTCCACGACTGTGAACGTGCCGGTTTGTTTTGCAAGAGGTACTTTGATCAGGACACCTATCGGTGAGGTTCCAGTTGAAGATTTGGCTCCCGGCGATGTTGTCAGTTCAGTTGATGGACGGCAGCTCAGCCTCGTCTGGATCGCCCGCCGACATTTGGATTTTTCGGACCTGTTGCAGGAACCTCGGTTCAGACCTGTTTGCATTTCTGCGAACTTTCTTGGGCCGGGTTTACCTCTGTCTGATTTGTGGCTCTCGCCCCAGCACCGGTTCCTTTTTAGCGGATGGGAGGCCGAGCTGTTGTTTCGAAACGCCGAAGTGTTCCTGCCAGCCGCCTGTTGCCGCGATCTGCCTGGTGCACCAGCGCCAGACGTGGCCGCGGGCGTAGAATATTTCCATCTAATGTTTGATTGCCACGAAGTCATTTTTGCCAACGGTCTTGCATGCGAGAGCCTGTTTCCCGGAGACTCCGCAATCGCAAGTATGAGTGAAACCGCGCGAATTGATCTGAGCCGACATTTCCCACAGTACAAAAACGGCTGGGATGGATATGGTTCGCTGGCGCGTCAGGCGATAACCAAACGGGAAGGGGACCTGTTGCTGGCCTATACCGGGTTGAGCCATACCAAGGGCGGAATAAACTCCGGACAAAGTGCGGCCTTGGTTGCCTAGAGAAAGCTGTCTTAGACCTTGCACCCCGAGGCGCATTCATCTATACGCGCGGGCGTCGACAAGGCGAACTACGCCATAAAACAAAAGAGACGAGCAAGGGTCGGGACATACCGGCCCTCTTTGTTTTGCGGTACGTCTGACCAATTCGTTTCGCCAAAAGGCGGGGCACCAACCAAGACCGGCGGAGACAACCGCGTGGCCAGTTAAAACGTTTGTAAAGGAATGAAACGCCAGATGGCTGATACAACTATGGAGGAATTCGAAGCCCTCCTGCAAGAAAGCTTCGAAATGGACACACCGAACGAGGGTTCGGTTGTCAAAGGCAAGGTAATCGCAATTGAAGCGGGCCAGGCCATTATCGACGTCGGTTACAAGATGGAAGGCCGTGTCGATCTTAAAGAATTCGCAAATCCCGGTGAAGCTCCTGAAATCGCTGTAGGCGACGAAGTGGAAGTCTACCTGCGCGCGGCTGAAAACGCCCGTGGCGAAGCTGTTATCTCTCGTGAGATGGCGCGCCGCGAAGAAGCATGGGATCGCCTGGAAAAAGCATACGCAGACGAAGAGCGCGTCGAAGGCGCCATCTTTGGTCGCGTCAAAGGTGGCTTTACAGTCGACCTTGGCGGCGCTGTTGCCTTCTTGCCCGGTTCGCAGGTTGACGTACGCCCCGTGCGCGACGCTGGCCCGCTTATGGGTCTGAAGCAGCCGTTCCAGGTTCTGAAAATGGACCGTCGTCGTGGCAACATCGTTGTGTCGCGTCGCGCCATTCTGGAAGAATCGCGTGCCGAGCAGCGTGCCGAAGTTATCGGTAACCTGACCGAAGGCCAGGCGGTTGACGGTGTGGTCAAGAACATCACCGAATACGGTGCGTTTGTTGATTTGGGCGGTGTTGACGGGCTGTTGCACGTCACTGACATGGCATGGCGCCGTGTGAACCATCCTTCTGAGATCCTGTCGATCGGCGAAACCGTTAAGGTTCAGGTCATCAAGATCAACAAAGAAACTCACCGCATCAGCCTGGGCATGAAGCAGCTGCAGGAAGATCCATGGGATCTGGTTGCTGCCAAGTATCCGCTGAGCTCGGTCCACAAAGGCCGCGTGACCAACATCACCGATTACGGTGCATTTGTTGAGCTGGAGCCCGGTGTTGAAGGTCTGGTCCACGTTTCGGAAATGTCCTGGACCAAGAAAAACGTACACCCCGGCAAGATCGTTTCGACCAGCCAGGAAGTGGACGTTATGGTTCTGGAAATCGATGGTGCCAAGCGCCGCGTGTCTCTGGGACTCAAGCAGACTATGCGCAACCCATGGGAAGTGTTTGCAGAAACACATCCTCAGGACACCGCAGTCGAAGGCGAAGTCAAGAACATCACCGAATTCGGTCTGTTCATCGGCCTGCCCGGCGAAATCGACGGCATGGTTCACCTGTCCGACCTTTCGTGGGACGAGCGTGGCGAAGACGCGATCCAGAACTACCGCAAGGGCGACATCGTTCAGGCGGTTGTTTCCGAAGTCGACATCGAAAAAGAGCGTATCTCGCTTTCGATCAAAGCGCTGGGCGGAGACAAGTTCGCTGAAGCGGTTGGCGGCGTAAAGCGCGGCTCGATCGTGACTGTCGAAGTGACTGCGATCGAAGATGGCGGCATCGAGGTGGAATACGAAGGCATGAAGTCCTTTATCCGCCGTTCCGATCTGTCGCGTGACCGTGCAGAGCAGCGCCCTGAGCGTTTCTCGGTTGGCAACAAGGTTGATGTGCGCATCACCAACGTTGACAGCAAAACACGTCGTCTGGGTCTGTCGATCAAGGCACGTGAGATTGCAGAAGAGAAAGAAGCCGTTCAGCAGTATGGCTCGTCGGATTCAGGTGCGTCGCTGGGCGACATCCTGGGTGCAGCGCTTAAGGGCGACGAGTAAGCGAAACGCGCTTGTGAAAATTAAGAACCCCGCCGGAAACGGCGGGGTTTTTTCGTTTAACCGGGGCAGCTTATTGGAGCTTATTCAGGTTGCTATTGGCTGGCTCCCCGTACATCACAAATTTTTGAAACCACAACCGGGCATCACACTACTTTGGTGAGTTCAACATCTCTACGCGGTACGTCGATTTTGAACCCAAACTCGTAATTTGAAGTCTGAAATACCCGTCGTGTAGGGCGGATTTCCGACCTTTGCCGTGATCAACCCCAACGGCCCCGATGGGACGAAACGTGCAGTGTAAAATAACAGGTTCGTCCCAATCAGGAACTGCGCCTCTCGGCGTAATTTTTTTAATGTGATAAAGAAAAAGGGCTCCCGAAAGAGAGCCCTACTTTGCTAGTTTTTTGAGATGTTCTCAACGTCTTTCAGTATCCAATTTTTGAACCAGTCTTTAGATTCAGGACGGTATAGGCGGAACAGGAAGAACCAATCATTCGCGTTAGTAGCGCTCTCTGTGGTCACCCAGTTCGCTTCATAACCTTCTGGAACTTCGTCTAGGTTAGGCGCGTAGAAAACATCGACAGAGCCATCTTCATTCTTAACCATATTGTCCAAGTCTTTGGTAGACGCGCCAACCCGATCAACACCACGGTTAAAGTTCTTGGTTTCCATATTGTAGACGATCGCTGACCAGAAATCTTTGGCGGGTACATCATCAGGAACGTTCAGCTTGTAGGTGTCTTTGCCGTTAAGCAT
Organism: Shimia sp.; assembly: GCF_039969785.1. GTDB lineage: Bacteria > Pseudomonadota > Alphaproteobacteria > Rhodobacterales > Rhodobacteraceae > Shimia. Next base: position 291,523 of record NZ_JBDVNC010000018.1, read on the forward strand.
GTTCCCATCTGAATCACGCAGGCCGGTCAAATAAAACGTAGCACCACCTAGCTTACTTGGTACGAACGTGACGTAGAAATATGTCGTTGCACGTTTGTCGATCAGGATCTCTTCCCCATCCTCAAACGGGAAACCCAGTTGCGCCTGAGGACCGAAGTTCCAGAATGACCACTCGGATAGTTTTTCGCCGTCTTTGACCCATAAAGGCGCAACAGCTTCACCCTCGGTTACGAACTTTTTCTGCATGTATGAGTAAGCGAGTTCCAGACCTTCAAGTGCTGCTTTTTTCTGAATTGGAGTTGGTTCAAACGCCTCATCTTTCTTGATGCCGATGCTTTGGAGCATTGAGTAAATAGCCCGGTCTTTCTCGCGTACCGGATTGTTCTGCACCACATCGTTGATGTCTTCGATGAAGGTCATGTTGTAGTAGGGCAGACAGTCGTAAGGCAGCTCAGTCGCGTCCAAGTATTCAGTCGGCTCGATTTTGCCGTTAACATCTTCTTCTAACGAGTAGATTTTGATGCCCTTAGCATGCTCACCAGCTTCGGCATGCGTGGCACCGTTTAGAAGTGTCGGCCGGAACGAAAAAGACACGTCATGCGTATCAAAATTGGGTACAATTATATAACCCTGCGCTTCCAGTTCCGCGGCAGTGCCGAAGGCGTCGTCATATTCGAGTGGAAGGAACAGGTATTTGCCGCCTTTACCTTCATCAGCGCCTTTGGAGCCCACGTCAACCATCGGCACGTGCCATGCTGTGATGAATGAGCCAAAGTAATCCACTTTGTCTGACATTGGGGGGACTTCGACAATCATCGGACCGTCCTTGGCCGAGATCGACCCCCACGCATAAGCCGTCGTATCGTTGGCAGTCAGAAAGCCTTTCTCAGAGCCGAATGGTTTTGTTACAAAGTTAACCGTATCGTAATCTCCGCCAGCTCGCACCGTAGCCTTGATGAAATCTACTTGAGCAACAGCGGGCATATAGTGGATTGCTGCCTGGGTCGCGCGTTGCACCATAATGTCGTACTCAATGTCTGTGTGCTGCGCAGAGCGAGCCAAGATATCACCAGTATCGTTGAAATCCGAGCCAGTAGGCGTAACAGCCATAGACGAACTAACCATGAGAGAAAAAGCGAGAGCCGTTGAGCCAAGTAGTTTTTTCATTGAATTAATCCCAATAGTTTCAAATAGATAGTTTGATCAGTTTCATGTGTTAACGCTGAATACTATTGCCACTAAACAACCTAGGCCTTCCAAATGGCAATGGCGTTTTTCTCCAAGGCATAGTTCGACAGGCCAAAAAGCAGAGGTGCGGGCCGTATCAGGCGCTGTGAACCTTCGTTAGAAAACTGATCAATCGGACGCTTAGCGAAGACAAAAGTCGCTTTCGATAACTTTCTCTGCAGGCACTTTGCACTAGTCTGTATACGCGACGTCAAAATGTCTTTGAGCATCTATGCTGCTCACAACAAGTACAGCGTGCCTACCGTATAGCAGACTGGCCGACCGGTATGTGGAACGACAGGCTGGGTACCGATCCTTGGGGGAGTAGTTTCAGGAGTTTTACCAACTGTTATGCTGACCGCAGGGTAGGGCAGGGCCGTTTAAGGCAGAACCAAAACAGCCCTGAAGTCGTTGACATTCGTCAGTGTCGGGCCGGTTATGGCCTGGCCATCGATGGCACCGAAGAAACTGTGAGCGTCATTCTCGGCCAACGCCAATTCGGGATCGGCACCTCGTTGGCGGGCCATTTCTAGGGTGGCAGGGCCGGCATAGGCCCCTGCCACGTCCGCTGCACCATCAACGCCATCGGTATCGCAGGCAAGAACGTGAATGCCTGACTGGCCGTCCAGCACAAGAGCGGCGGCCAAGGTGCTCATTTCGCCCACTGTTGGCCCCGAGGCAATCTGTCCCGGATCGTCGCCCGGCACGTCCGAGATTAGCAACGTCAGTACCCGCGCCGGATGACAGGCCACCGCCAATTGACCGCCCTTTATCCGGCTGAGGTGTTTGCGCACAATGTTCATGTCACCAATCGGTGCTCCTGAGGTCAAAAGCGCCTGATTAACTGCCATCTTCTCGATGAGCGACACACCTTTTGAAGGCGCACAAAGCAACGCCGAACCACCACCGGAGATCAGAGCAAGAACCAGATCGTCGGGACTGAGACCGGAAACTAGGTCAAGCAATCTTCGAGTTGCGGCTTCTCCGCGCGCGTCTGGCACCGGATGGGCGGCTTCGACGATTTCGATACCCTTGCAGGGACGTGCATAGCCGTAGCGGGTGATGACAAGCCCTTCGCAAGCCCCGTAATGTGCTTCGACTGCCTCCGCCATGCGCGCTGGCTTTACCCCCTCCGATTATGATCAACCGCCCTTTGGGACGCGGAGGAAGGTGATCGGGGACGACCCGCATCGGGTCAGCGACCTCAACTGCAATGTGAAATAGACGCTGGAGAAGGGTGCGAGGATCGGATGTCAGACCGATCATGTGTGGGCCTCTGCGGATGCTTGAGCTGTCATTAGATTATTGTTCCGCCGGAGAATCTGGCGGTGTTGCCCGACCGGCGATCGTGCCAGACCAACCTCTGGAACACCGAATGGTCCAACCCCGAGATGGTGGTAGAAGGTCACAGCAGGAGGGCCCGCAGACTGCGGCCGGATTGCATTGCGCTCTTGGGTTTGCGCCAATGAACGTCTTGTTTCGTAAGACATGTGCACGGCCATGTCACTCTTGGGGGTGGCGGTCATAAATTAGCCCAGCCACGTCCGGTAATCGCTGACCAGCAGGTGTTTGGGATCAGTGTCTTCTTCGATATTGGCAAAGCGGCCAATGGGTTCGCGGAAGATGTTGTCGCTTTCATCATCATTGACGGTGGATACTTCACCCACCAACACATCGCCGCCTTCACCCCAGAAAGCGTGCCAGTCACCGGGTCGTAAGGTGACGCTTTCACCTGGGGCAAGTTGAAGCTTTTCACCGGGAGCGTAGGCGTGGCGTATGCCATCAAGCGAGACTGTGCCGCCTTCGTCTTTGGCGAATTTTCCTGTGTCATCAGAACCGAAAAGCTCGACCACCAGCGTCGCGCCGCCCCGGTTGATAATATCCTCGGCCTTAATGACATGCGTGTGCATCGGCGATAGTTGATCCTGCTTCGAAATCAGCAGCTTTTCAGCATAACACATGCCGCCGCCATTTTGCAGATCGCCCAGCAGCCCGTTGCGCAGGGTAAACAGGAACAGCCCCATTTCGTCGAACCGGCCCGCGCCATAGTCAGTGATGTCCCAACCACAGCGGGTCGCGATGATGTGGCCCGCCACATCGGCTTTGGCCTTGAACTCGTCGGGCGTCCAATAGGCAAAAGGTGGCAAGACAAAGCCGTATGAGCGGATCATGTCATCCGCAGAGGTGAGGATGTCGTTAATTCGGGAACGTTTCATGTCGGAACTTTCTCGCTGAGAAACTCAATCACCATGGCCGCGGTCCAGGTGAATTTTCCACCGCCGCAGGGCTCGGCAGTGATTGGATCGTAATACTCGGCAAATCCGCTTTCTTCAATCAACCGCACGGAATCATCGACGATCCGTCTAACAATTTCGCCTTCGTCCGACTGGGCCAGCCCGTCGGCGATCAAGTAGTTCACGATCAGCCCGATCGGCCCGCGCCAATAGCGCAAGCTGTCAAATTCTGGAGCTTTCGGATCGTGGCTGGGCACAAGGAACTTTGCATCGTCGTCCAGCTTACCAATCCGCTTCGCGATCGCCTTCGCACGGTGGCTCGGGACGTTTGCGAATGCTGCCAGAAGCCCGCCGATCGAGGGGCTGTCGATTTGCGCGTCGATGGTTCGATCAAGGCAAACGTACTGGCCCCAATCATCATTCCACAAAGTCTCCATAGCGCTGAGCCCGCGTTCGGCAAACGCGCGCGATTGTGCCGCAATCCCGGGCTCATTCAGTTGATCGGCCAGAACTGCGAGGTCGCTACAAGACCGGATCAGGATCGCGTTAAAGCCGGGATCGACCACTTGAAACGGCGAGGCGTTGTGTCGTTTGGTGTTGTCCCAACCTAGACTGCGAAAATGCTGAACCAGCCAGATGTAGCGCTCGTACTGCGCTTGGGTGGGCCGATGCTCCGGGTTTGCGTGTTGGGTGTCGCGCCGGGTGAACGGCATCACGCCGTCGGTCGGCACCCGTTCAAATGCGGCATCCCAATCAACCGAATTGTCGCGCCCGGATTCCCACGGCTGCAGCAAGGCGATCAACCCAGTGCCCTGCGGGTCGCGGCAACGGTGGAACCATTGATGCCACGCGTGAATCTTGGGCGGCAAAGCTTTTGCTTGCTCAGTCGCGAGGGTTTTGTCAGCTGCGCGTTCAAAGATCCGACGGACGGCAAAGCTTACGACGGGGGGGTACCGTGTCAGAAATCTCAGCCGAACTCGTGGTTCGCGAAACCACCGGTGCACCGTTGAATTCTCAGGATCAATGATCGGTGCAAACTATCCTCCGGCTACCAATTTCTGCCTCTGCTAGGACAAGGACTATGCTCTGGCAGCGAAAGACAGCGTGTTTCGATACTCGATTGTTGGAATAAGGCGCAGCGTAAGATCGAATTTGGGCCGTAAGTGGCTGTTTTTGTATTACAAACAAGAATGATCGGTTCTTGTTTTTCGACTTGAGATAAGTTGCCCAATTTGCTGGCTTTGACAAATCTCAAGGAGGTTCGGCGGAAAGACTGCATTAAGTTCGCGTTGAATTTTTTATCTTGGACAATTCCTGCAAATCCAAGCAGAGCTTAACCTCAAAGCAGGTGCTACGATCCTTGTTGCTTGGATATCCGCTGATGGTGCAATCGGAATTGTGTGGGGCTGAGCTTTGCCTCTTTCGCGAACGCTCGGGCGAAATTTGACGGATCTGAATATCCCAACTCAGATGCAATGTCTTCGACCGCCCGGCTGGAATTTAACAAAGCCTCCTTTGCATAATCTGTTTTGGCGCGGGATATTTCTTTTGAGATATTGGTTCCCATATTTGACAGCTGCCGCGCGAGCTGGCGCTTGCTCAGGTGTACCAGTCCTGCAGCATCCTCTGCCGACAAGCCACCATTTTCGATGTTCTGGTCCAGCAAATGGCGCAACCCGTCGAGAAAATTGCTTGCCTTGTCATTTGTCGGCGCAGGCGCATTGCTGACTTCGGGTCGTCTTGTCGAAAGCGCTGTCGAGAGCCACTCAGACGGGAACTGAATTCGCGGCCCCATATTGTTGCCGCGCAATGCTTGATAGCGGCCAAACTCAGGCGGAAGGACTGACGGATCCGACAGCACGAGAAAAACCCGATCCGGCTCCATTTGGTCGCCCAATGCTTGCTCAAGAATGCTGACTTTCAGGCCAATCATGAAGCCGTCATTCTGTGCCGGTAGGATCAAAGGTTCAAATCTGCGCTCCTCCCCGAACGAGGCGATATCTCCCCGAACGTCTAAAAAAGCTGTGACTGAAGACGCAACCGACGAGACTTGTGATACGTAAATGTTCAGAAAATCCCCCAGCGTTGTTGATTGCTCGAAAGCTTTGCGGATCATTGGCCAACCTGTGGGGTCAAGTTGAGAACCAATTCTAGCGCAGAAGGTCGGGTCGCCGGTTGCTTTTGCGCAGTTTTCCACAAATTGGTGTATGACCATAACATGCACCGACGCCCCCTTTTGTTCGACCGCACTGAGTGTCAATCCGACACTTTCCAATACAGCTTCCGGGTCAATGCCAACCGTTCTTAAACCCGTAAGGAGTGGTGCAAGAGTTTGAAGCTGAACCAACGGCAGTGATTTCGGCATGGCGTATCACCAATTAACAGAACACAAGTTAATTCAGACTTAAATCGTGCCATTCGCCAATCTCAATCGGTCATTTTTGACCAGTTTTCACCAAGCAGAAGTGACAAGTGACAGGCGCGATCTGTCCTTACCTGCAATAGTAGCCAGACCCCCCCCTGAAACGGGGCGGTATTTTTCGGGAGCGCATTTATGAAATTGGATAAAATCTTCTCAACCACGCTGGCATGTGGGTTCTTCGCTATTAGTGTTTTGCCTTTGGCGGCCGAAGTGGAAAAACCACGTCAGGTGTTGTTCACCAACGTTAACATCTTCAACGGTGTAGATGCAGAGTTGATGATGGGTGGTTCCGTTTTGGTCGAAGGCAATCTGTTCAAAACCGTTTCTGCAGAGGCGATTGCGGCCCCGGATGCCTATATTGTCGATGGAGAAGGGCGCACGTTGATGCCCGGCCTGATCGATATGCATTCGCATTTGTGCTTGCGTGATGGAATTCCATGGGCCCGCACTGATTACGACCAGATGCTTGCCGGTGCTTATACAGCCCACGTGTTGGTTGAGTATCTGGACCAGGGCTTCACCACAACACGAGACACAGGGTGTAACGTTTTGGGTGTCGCTAAGGGTGTGAACAAAGGCATCATCCCGGGACCGCGCATTTACCCCAGCGGTGGCGTTCTAAGCCAGACAGGTGGGCATGGCGACATTGGCTTTTTTAATGATAGACCGGGCGATGTGGACGATCTGGAAAGACACGGCTGGGGCTACATTGTGGATGGGGTGACCGAGGCTCGACGCGCTGCCCGGCACAACTTTCGCGGAGGGGCCACCCAGATAAAAGTCATGGCCGGTGGCGGCGTGGCGAGTGAATTCGATCCGTTACATATGACGCAGATGTCTGTCGAAGAGATGGAAGCCATTGTCGAAGTTGCAAAGGATTACGGCAGCTACGTTACGGTCCATGCTTATCACGACCGGTCTGTTAATCGTGCCATTGATGCAGGGGTCCGTACAATTGAGCACAATTTCCTCGTTTCGGAGGACACCATCATCCGGATGAAAGAAGAGGGGGTTGCTCTCTCGGTTCAAGCCGTGATGTCGCTGGAGGCATTTGGGGATCCAGAAAGCATCACCTTTTTTAGTGCGGATCAGAAAGCCAAGGCCACGCAAGTGAACACTGGCGCCCGGCAAATGATGGAATGGGCAGTTAAGCATGACCTGATCATGGTGACTGGTGGTGACATGTTTGGACCCGATGTTGTCCGTCAGGCGGAAAACATCATCTGGTTCAACGATGAAATCGCCAAGAACCCACTTTTGTCATTGAGAACGGCAACGAGCAACGCCGCCGAGGTTCTGACTTGGTCCGGGGGCATGAATCCCTACAAGGAAGGGACTTTGGGAACAATTGCCGAGGGCGGGTACGCTGATATCATCCTGATTAATGGCAATCCTCTTGAAGACATCCACGCCCTAAAGCGCGACAAGGTCGATTTCGTGATGAAGGATGGCCTTGTGCACAAGAACTGGCTGCCTGACGAAAACGCTCCGGCGTTCAAGCCGGCCGGTCCCGGGCGGGACGCTTATTTCGGCAACCTGTAATACCCTTGTGATCGCTTTCCTGCCCTTTGGCAGGCAATTCGCGAGGCGGTTTAACACCTCGATCGGCTCGCGAAACCAACCTTAGAAAGGAATGCCAGATGAAGCTTTTTGCCATATCCACCGGGACGGCCATGATCCTGTCTCTTGCCACTGCAAGTTTTGCGCAAGATGAAGCCGAGCAGACTCTCTTTACTAACGTCCATGTTTTTGACGGTGTAAGTGAACAACGTGTCGAGAATGCAAATGTCTTGGTCGAGGGCAACTTGATTAAGATGGTTTCGACCGAGGCTATCGATGCGGGGAATGCAACCGTCATTGACGGCGGTGGGCGCACTCTGACACCCGGGTTCATCGACAACCACGTGCACCTTCAGTTGCCGGGGCCGACAC
>NZ_JBDVNC010000019.1:0-19916 GCF_039969785.1 Shimia sp.
GCGTCGAATGACACTCAAAAATCCCATGTCGATCACTCCAAATCTCCCTGAACAAAAACGTCAGGGCCATGTGTTCACATGGGTCAATTCTCAGTGACAATTTGGGGGGCTACCGGGTCAGTTCTCAATGACATTCAACAAAACATGCCCACACTTTGGACACCAGATGCGGACGGCGAGGTTCACTTCGAATACATGTTGCGAGCGCCAGGTAAGCGCGATGCATCCTCAGAAATCGAAATTCCAGAAAGAATTATACAGCAATGGACGAAAAGAAGGGACACTAGATCGCACTAAGATAGATACCAAAGTGCGCCACGCTTTCAAAAAAACCGTTAGCTTCTTCTGGCAATTGTATTCGCGATGATCGAGAGAAGAAGGCCAAGAGTAAAATATCCCAAGACAACTTCGCTAATGACGAGAATTTCCCCGTAAACGTTCTCCGCTGTTACGTCGCCGTACCCCAGCGTCGTGTATGTAACCAACGAAACGTAGAAAGGCGTAAACCAGCTCTGCGCAGAGTTGGAGTAATCCATCATCCCCCACCCTAGACGCATATCGAATAAGTAAATAACTCCGTAAAAGGTTGCGAGAATTAGGGCGTAAATGCCAACCTTTAGAAGACTTCGGCCATGATCAAAGAGCCCCCAGACCCTGAAAAGGACGGCCTCAAGTGACTTTGAAAAGCCCTTGGGCATCTCTGAAATCGAGGTTTCAAGTGTGTCTATATAATCTTGATCCTTTGCGTCGCGCACAAAAAGCGCATTTCCATAAACAGAATCCAACCCCCGAATGCCCTGGTAACACCCACTCATGTCTTTAAAGCCGCCATAGGCAATTCCCGTCACATTCGCCCCTTCCAATCGAGCGGTCCGGAGGGAGGCTCCGGCCACATTCGCGCGCTCCAGACAAGCGTCACGAAGGTCGGCCTTCGCCAAATTTGCATGGCGAAGGTCCGCACCGGTAAGGTCCACGCCAACAAGGTTAGCTTCTCGCAAATCCGCATACTTCAGGTCAGCCTCTGTCATGTCCGCCCCCTCGAGGTTTACCCCTGTCATCGTGGCTGAGGTGAGTTTCGCCTTGTACAGTCCGGCCAGCGACACATTTGCGCCCGAAAGATCGGCCTTGGCCATATTGGCGTGTTTCAAGTTCGTAGATGACAAGTCTGACTCGAAGAAATCGGCATCGGTGAGGTCATATCCGGACAGGTTTTGACCCGATAGGTCGGCGCCAGAAAGATCCGCACCAGCAAGAACAGACGATGTGTCAGAATTCTGCGACAAGAAACTCTCCCAGTCGACAGAACCGTTTCTGAGGGCGCATAACGCCGCTTCAATATCTAGATTAGGTTTGTTGGCCATTTATACTTCATCCAGATTTCCGGGTTTTATTTTTGAACCAGCGAGAGAATTTTTTCCAATACACCCTCCACATCATCGCCAGACTTTTGAACGACGTCGTGAACATTGCTTTGGAGACGTTGGCGATCTTCTGTGTTGAGCTCCATCGCCGTGACTATGACTATCGGGCTTTTGGCTGAGGGATGATCGCTTGATCTAAGCTGCTCAAGAAATTCAAAGCCGTCCATGACCGGCATCATGAGATCAAGCAGGATAACTTCGAACTTTTGGGTTTGCGTCTTCTCCAGCGCAATCTTTCCGTTCTCTGCCTCTTGGACATCCCAGTTTTCATTTTCGAGCGTGCGCACCATGGTTGCCCGTGCGGCGGGGTCGTCTTCAACCACCAGCGCCAACCTGGTTTCGTTAGAAGCAAATTTTTTGACCAGACCTGACAGTTTGGTTCGGTCAACGGGTTTTTGCAGCGATTCAACAGCGCCAAGAGAATAGCTCATTGCCTTGTTACCAACCATCGAAACCATTACGACCGGAATATCTTTCAGATTGACGTCTGCTTTCAACCGGCGCAGCACGGTCCATCCGTCCATTCCAGGCATCATAACGTCCAAGGTGATCAGTGCGGGTTTGTGGCTGGCCGCGAGTGTCAGACCCTCGACGCCGTTCTTGGCCAGAAGCACCGAACAGCCCTCAGCCTCCAAACGCCTTTTGAGAAGCTCCCGAGCCGAGGCCTCATCATCAATCACAAGAACTGTTTTCTGTTTGGATGGCTCGTCGGATGGCCCTGGCAAACCAAAATCGGCATCAGAGACGGATGCAGGACCGTCGAGAGCAGGCCCACTGACCCTTGCCTCTACTTCAAGACCGGCATGCAGCTTCTCAACGTTCTTCGGAAGCGTAACAATGAAACTAGACCCCTGCCCGACGGTGCTTTCAACTCTGATTTCGCCACCCATCATTTCGCTAAACCGTTTCACGAGAGCCAGGCCAAGCCCAGTGCCGCCGTAATCGCGTGTTGTGGACTCATCTGCTTGAGAGAACTCGGAGAAGATATGTTCAATCTTGTCCTCAGGAATACCAATGCCTGTATCCGCAACGGTGAACCGTACAGCAGGGATGCTATCGATAGCGTCGTTTTTTGCAGAAACAGTTATCACGCCTTCTTTCGTGAACTTTGCGGCATTGGAAATCAGATTGAAAAGAATTTGCCGGACCTTCGTTATATCGCCGCGAACCGTGTCCAAGTCCTGATCAATATCCAGCACGAGTTCGTTCGCGTTCTTTTCAACAAGGCTTAGTGCTGTATCTGCTACATCCTTGGCGACTTCCTTAATTGCGAAATCTTCCAAGAACAGATCCATTTTTCCTGCTTCAATCTTGGAGAGATCCAGGACGTCGTTGATCAAAGACAGAAGGTGTTTTCCCGCGGCAGTGATCTTGTTCAGGTCACTGAGCATTTCATCCAGACCGTCGTCTTCGGCGTCCTCAGCCAGCATCTCCGAGTAGCCAATGATCGCATTCATGGGGGTGCGCAGTTCGTGGCTCATGTTCGCAAGGAAGGCACTCTTCGCTTCATTCGCCCGCTCGGCCTGTTGGCGCGCTTCCTCGGCTTGCCGCTCAAGCTCCAGCCGTTCCGTTATGTCCTCAACAAGTCCAATGTAAAAAATTTCATTGCCCACCTGAACTTCTTCGACGCGGGCCTCCAGTTTGAATATTGTTCCATCTTTCCGCATGGCGTTGACGATACGGCTTTGTCCAACGACGTGTGAGGGCGCGCCATGTATTCGGCTTTCAAGATATAGATCATGCTCGAGAGCAATCTCTTTCTCCATCAAGATTTTTATGTTCTTACCTAGGACTTCGGAAGAATAGTAACCAAAAATACCCTCGGCAGCCGAGCTGAATGTCTCAATCGTCCCCTTATCGTTAATTGAAAGGATGCCGACCGGGCTCGCCTCGATAATTTTTGATATCCGCTGCTCACTGAACTCCAACTCAGCCTGAATCTCTCTCAGGTTTTCATTTTGTTCGAGGAGGGCGGCTTCGTTTTGCTTGATTTTCGTGATGTCGGTGGCCACCCCGACAAGCCCGCCTCCGCTGATTGGCGTTGTCCGTATCTCGATCGTTCGGCCAGCCAAGGTGCTGAGAACAACCGTTGACGAGTGACCTTCGGAAAGTGCTTCCAGCCGTGTACGTACCAGTTGCTCGGTGTCTCCAGTGCCGTATTCACCGTTTTCGGCGTGCCAGCGAATGACATCCTCTTCCGGTTGGCCCGGTTCTACGAACCTCGAAGGCATCCCAAACATTTCAGTGTAGCGTTGGTTGGCAAGGACATAGTTCATGTCGCTATCGAGCATGTAGATACCGTTCGACATTTTCGATAGCGCAAGCTCCAGCTGTGCCGAAGCATCATTGAGCTCGGCGGTGCGTGCCAAAACAGTCTCTTCCAAGGTCAGTTTCTGGCTTTCAACTTCCTTCAGTGACCGGACCATGGACACGCGCAACGCTTCGAAATTCTGGGCTAAGTCGCCAATCTCGTCACGCGTCTGGACTTCTACGGGTGTATTCAACTCACCCGAAGTGAGTTTTGCGGCACTGCCAGACAGCAATCGCAGCGGTCGGGTTAGCGAGATCGAGAAAAGATATGATGCATAAATTGCGATTGCCAAAACGATCGATGCGACCATGATCAGACGGTCAATAAGCTTGTCTGCATCTCTCAGGGCTTCGTCGCGATCAATTTCGCTCATGATGACCCAATCGAGGCCAGGCAAATCCAGTGGACGATAAGATGAAAGGACTTCGACGTCCCTGTAGTCGGGAAAGATCTCTGTTCCTGTTCGTCCTTCCAGAGCGGCCCGCGTCCCTGCGGTGTTCACCTCTTGCAGACCGATGGAGCTGTTGGTTCGTTCAATTTGGTCTATGATTGAAGGCGCAAGACCGACATCCGCAACCATTTCGAAATACCTTTCCCGATCCTCGATCAGGAACCTCGACTGATTGCGCAAGAGCATGTCGCTGCCCACAAGGTATGTTTCGCCACTTTGCCCCAGACCAACGTCGCTCCATGCCTCGTTTGATGTCATGATCGCATTGATCCCGCTAAGCGGAAGCTGTACCGCAAGAACACCAATTCTGGTTGATCCGTCATATACGGGCAAAGCCGCAAAGGCCGCAGGTGCGCTGAAAGAGGGAATATACGGCTCAAAGTCAGCAAAAATGACCTCACCCGGACTGGCGCTCATCGCCAAAGTGACTGCGCTTGCGAGGTTGGTATCGGAAAACGGCCCGTTGAAAAGGCTTGTTCCAAAATCGATCTCGCGTTCCACCGAATACACGATCCGGCCGTCTTGAGGCTCAACAAGAAACGCGTCGTAAAAACCGAAGCGCCTTCTGAACTCACTCATATATTGATCCACGGCCGAGAACGCCGATCCAAAGAAGCCATCAAATTGCACATCACTCAGCGCGCGTGGATTCGAAATGTAGCGATCCTGTAGAAAGACTGTCAGAGGGTCCTGTGGCACGAGCAGGTCAATGAAAGCTTCGTCTGCCTGCGACCCTACTGACGCCTCGTATCGGGGTAAGAACTCCTCAAAGTAATATTGGGTCAGTTGCTGTCGAGTGTCGAAAGCTTCGATGTCGCTGGGCGTTCGGATATCGACGAGGCCCCGCCTGAGCTGTTGAAGAAGGTCCTTCAAAGACCCGCTCTCGGACGCAAATGTCATCTCATCGCGAACTTGCGAGAAATAACTCTCAATTTGCTGAGCCTTCAGTTCACGCACGGCCGTCAATCTCTCAAACGCTTCGCGCCTGAGAGCTTCATTTGATGAGTAGCCAGACAAAATTGCGACTGTACTGACAGCGAACAAGGAAATTGCGATACTGATGGCCGCCAGCTTTGTCCCGATCTTCAATCCATGCGACTGCACACTCCTGAGTTTTGTCATGTTTTCATTCTCATTTCGCGGCAGCTTTCATGCGCTGGATCTGCATACGTATTTTCCGTGTAGGCTGGGAATTTCATTGGTGAAGCGCCTTCCCCGAACACTCAGCTGTGGAAAGCAATTCGCTTTCGTGCTGCGTGCCAAGCTCTGAAATGTTGAGTCCGGCAATTTCTTCTGCCGCGCTCACCCTAAAACGAAAGACCGAATTGCCTACGGAAAACACTAGAAAAGCCAGGCCGAAGGTCCAGACGGCGTACACGAGCACGCCAAGTCCCTGCACAGCAACCTGTTCAAATCGGCTAAGACCTGTCCCAAGAACGTCTAGGTCGCCGTATAGCCCGGTCGCCAAAGTACCCCAGATACCGGCTCCCAAGTGCACCGGTATCGCCCCGACCGCATCGTCAATCTCGAGGATCTCGAGGATTTGGCTCAAGAAGACGACAATCATTCCTCCGACGAGACCAATCAGGGCCGCCGAGCCAGTGGAGACAGCGAAACAATTTGCGGTGACCGCGACGAGCCCGCCCAGTGCACCATTGATGAATTGATCCACGTCGAGACGTTGGTTGACTGCGTAGCGCAGGCCGCCTGCTGAAATTGCCCCTATGCAACCACCCACCAGTGTATTGACAAGTATAAACGGTACGGTTTCGTCCAGTGCCAGCGTACTGCCGCCATTGAATCCAAGCCAGCCTATGAACAGAAGCAGTGCACCAAGTGTGGCCGTGGGCATATTCGAAGGCGTGAGGGGGCGGCTGCCGGGGCCACTATCGAAACGCCCCAAACGAGGGCCAATGATCAAAACTAGTGCGAGACCCGCCCAGCCCCCGACACTATGAACCACTGTCGATCCGGCAAAATCCACAAACCCCAACTGTTCAAGCCAACCCGATCCGTCGGCGCCCCAACGACCTGCCCAGCTCCAATGACCTGCGATAGGATAGAGGAACCCCGCAACAACCATGGCCACAAAGAGGTAGGCCCCAAACTTCACCCGCTCTGCAACAATTCCTGAAAGGATCGTTACCGATGTCACACAAAACATAACCTGATAGAGGAAAAATGCGGTGAGAGGTGAAACAGACTTGGAGAAGTTGAGGGCGAACAAATCCAGCCCGATCCAACCCCGATAGCTCAGACCGTACATCAGCCCGAAACCGAAGATCCAAAACACCAATGCGGCAACACAGAAGTCACAGAAGTTCTTGATGGCGACGTTGATGTTGTTCTTGGAACGCGTCATTCCCGTCTCTAGACAAAGAAAGCCAGCCTGCATCAAGAACATCAGGGCACTGGCGATGACGACCCAAAGAAGATCAATGTTTTCCATCACCGGGCGCTCCTCAAAGGGCCTGTATCAAGCCCATTTTCCATCACGTTTTTAGCCAACCTTCGATCTTTTCCAGAAGCCGCTTCAAATCAACCGGCTTGGTATCGTAGTCATCACATCCTGCATTGAGTGCCTTGTCCCGATCACCCGCCATCGCATGGGCCGTAAGGGCGATGATTGGGATTGAACTGGTCGCTTCACTAGCTTTGAGGACCTTTGCTGCATCCCAGCCGTCCATGACCGGGAGGCTCATATCAAGCAGTATGATATCCGGGCTCTCCTCGGACGCCATCTCGACACCGCGCTGGCCGTCCAGCGCCATGACGACGTCGTAACCCTTTTTCTTGAGCCGCCGGGACAACATGTCTCGGTTCATCTCGTTGTCTTCAACCAGCAGGATCTTTGCCATTATTTGTCGTGCTCCGTGTTTTCTAACCTTGCTTCTCTTTGATCGCTCAAGTCTGCATCTGATTTCACCGACCCCTCGCCTGAGAGTTGTGCTTCCACAAGTTTTCGCAAATGCAATTCGAGCATCGTATCGAGTTGGTCCTCTGTTTCAAACATGTGAAAGGCTCCAATGTAGGAGCCGTCATCGCCTATCAACCAACGATCGAGATATCGGTTCAGCTTGTCGATCTGGTCCAACCTATCGATGACGAGGTCTCGATCCTCAAGCGACAGTGTGGGGGCCCCCTGCTTCCGGTAAAGAAGCATGTTTGGAAGGCCGCTTCTCTTGAAACCGCTTAGTGCGTCTTCAAACTCGAAGGCGGTTCCCGATTCATAGCGGGTGCCGTCAGGTCTAAGTATAGTGTCGGGAAGCGGCGAACCGATACGTGACCAGAGTATTCCAACGTAGATCTCGGTCTCACTGGGGGGGTGGATCTGGGCTTGGAATGTTTCAGAGGCCAGCATTGGCTCTTCTTCCCAAAGGATCGGAATCAGATAGGCTCGACCAAAAAACTCTTCGTTAAGCCGACCAATGACTGATTTTGCCAACCTACGCTCGGGAATTACGTCTCCCGGCGATGAGATGAAAATTCGGAACTGTCTCGAAATGTTTTGCCGAAGTCTCACTTTTTCCAGACATGCGCTTATCCGCGCCTGGAGTAGGATCGGGTTGAATGGTTTGAAAATATAGTCTTCAGCCCCCTGCAAGATGCAGTCAACCATTGTCCCGATATCGTCTGATGCAGAGAGCATAATTACCGGGATGGTCCGCAATCGCGCAGAGACCTTCATTTCTTGCAGGGTTTCAAGGCCGGACAAACCGGGCATCATGTAGTCGAGCAAAACAAGGTCAAACCGATCCCGTTCAAGTGCGGCAAGCGCCTCTTCGCCACTTGCAACGGCTCTTGCAGAATAGCCCATGCGCTTGACCCGCCGCATGAGCAATTCCCGGTTGGAAGGATCGTCGTCGACGACCAACAACTCTCCACCTTGACCGATTTTGCTGGTGACAAGTGTCGGGCCTCGTGCGGCGAGGGCTTTGGTTTTTTGCCCTGTGGGTTCATTTCGGAACGGGCTCTTTTGCAGCAGCCTTTGGGGGATCGCGTCTATTAACTGTAGGGTCGTCCGACCAGCTTCTGTGATGCGCTGAAGGTCTGAAATCAGTTCGTCGTCGCCAAGTTCCGTCGCCTCTTCAAAAAGAATCTCTCCGTATCCAGTGATGTGGTTGAGTTGCACCCGGAAGCTGAACTCGGCATCCGAGACATTGATGTCATCGAACGAGGCCGTCGTCGCGCCAAAGAAGTCCTCGACCAAGGCCAACATCTTGTGACCCGCATTCTGGATTGCTTGCAGGTCTCCGGAAAAGGTCTTCAAAAGCTCAGGAGAAAGGTCTTCTTCGATCATCTCGGCGTATCCGATGATGTGGCCGACCGGAGTACGAATATCATGGCGCAACTTTGAAAGTTGCGCTTTGAAGTCGCTGTTATCCTGGCCTTTTTTCATCATCCGGCCGACGGAGGTTCATGTTCACGGTGGTAGCGATGCGTGCTCCACTGAACCACGTCCATGAGCGAGCGTTCCGCCAAATCAGAAATCACGTCTTGTGAATGGGCAGGATCTGAAATTGCCGCCAATCTTTTTTCAGCGAGCTCAAAGAGCTTTCCCTGGTTGGTATACTGCCAGAGCAGTTCGCGCGTCGCCATTTTGGTTTGGTAGATTTCCCAGACCGCCAGCCACAGCGGCAAAAGCCCCATCAGGAAGACAACGATGGTCTTGCCATCCAGATCCCCTACGTGAAATCCGTAAAGGGTCGTTTTGAAGAACAGCAATGACGCTGCGCCCAGAAATGCGGCCAGGAAAAGGAACTTTTTCACCTTTTCGAGCCGCTCGTGTTCATGGTGGAGCTGACGGCGCTTGCGCGAAAAATAGGCCGCTTGGTCCTTGACCCATCTTTCCGATGTGGCCGCCACACGCTCTTGTGCAGATACGCTGCTTTCATAAGTCAACGGTTCCGAGCAACGGATCGCGTCGCCGATCCAGCCAAAACCCTTGAAATGTTCGATGCTCGTAAGTCGCAACAGGCGCCGTGTCGAGACCGCCCCGCTGCTTCCAGAAAGCACCAGGAAAAAGCGAATGCGGAGCGCCTCGGCCAATGCCCGGAATACCAGGTGGCGACCGAACCAACCGCGTCTTGCACCGATTGCAAAAAGAACAAACCCGGCGCCGAATAAACCCACATATGCGACAAGGAAAATTTTCAGCGCTGCTATTTTTGCGTAGAGCAGAAACACCAGCCCCATAAGCGCCGCCATAAGCCCAAAAACCTTGAAAAGCCGGTCAGACTGGCGCTGGTTTGCCAGGGCAAGTTGGTCAGCGCGAACAAAATCCATGTCAATGGACGCAGCAATTTCGGAAATCTCAAGATCTGCCGGAACCGAGATTGGGTAGGCGGGCAAATGGGCACCAGTCTCAGAATTACATTCACGCGCGTAATCATTGAACCCGGTCCACCGTTCGAAAACGAAATCGGGGATATCGGGCAGTTGGCACATAAGACCTGCTGACCCGGCCTGAACCAGATAACGCGTTTGCACCTTGTTTTTAGCCACATCGCCCGCTCGCCTGGGTGTCTCAATCCAGATGGCCAGATCCGATCGATTTTCGGCCAGTTCGGCGTCAGCTATTGCCTCATAGGGTCGAGCTTTGGCAGATTGCGACCCTGTACTGGACAAGTAGCGAACGACGACATCAGAGGAGCCACCGGTAAGCCCTGTCACTTCTCCGTCCCATAAAGCAATGAGCACATTCGAACGTCGCACGAGGTAGTCCATGAGGCGAGCGTAGAGCTCGTCTCTGGGAGATTCGTCCAAGAAGTCTGCGTCGGTCTTACCGGCCGGTAACGGCAGTTCTTGTAAAACGACCCTATCGTCATCTGCAAGTCGCGCGAAATCCTCACGGGCCGCCCCCGTGAAGTCAGCCTCATAGAGATGCCGGGGCATCGGAAGGACAGCGCGCACGGGCATACCGATCTCCAACGCAATCTCCGTCGCGAGCATATCTGCGCCCTCGGCAAGTCCGGTTACGAGTTCGATAGAAAGCGCGTCAAACCGTGATTTCAAGGCCTCAAGTTCCTTGCGCAGCGAAGTGCGTACGTCGGCCACGGCATCGGGATGGATATCACGGTGTCCAGTCAGACCGATTGTAAAGACAAACCCTGAATTCGCTATGGCGTCACCCATTCTGATCCCCCTTCTCGGTTCTTGCCCATTTAGGACATTCAAGCACCAGTCTCGCTGAAATGCCCACAAGCGCCTCGCATTCCTTTGTTGTCGGGATTCCGTGAACCCCGGTCATCCCAACGGCAACCGCCTGAACGATTTGCGCGCCCCCCTTCACCTCAACGGCGCGGTCAAGCATGGCAAAAACCCGACCGTCCGCGTTCAAGACGTCTTCGTACAAGACAAACCTGTGAAACATCTCGAGGCCGTGATCGATGTTCATGTGCCTGAGTAGATCGGCCTCGGCCATAGCGCGCCGGAGAAACATTTCCTCGTCTTCGTCAACATCCCCCCGAGCAGCAGCAATGATCGCCGCACCCGCCATCGCCGCCGTGAGGATATCCTCATGGCGAACTTTGGAAGAAAGAAGGCTCATGACGTGGTGCAAAGCTGGGCGCTCCAGAATATTATCCACGCTCTGGCGCAATTCTTCCGAGATTTTCCGGCGATTTTCGGTATGCAGGGCTGCCATCAACTCTTGGCGCGCGATCTCTGCATTCTCTTCGCGCTGACGGGCACGTGCCTTGAAGGCTTCACGAAGGCTGACCTCCAGGTCTGGCTGGTCCGTCAGCAAACGCCGCATTCGCTCTTCCGGGAAATGAGCCACAACGGAATATTGCTCTGCCTGTGCGAGATATGTTCGAGGCTCTTTGACAAGGAAGCTCTGCACACCAAACACGACGCCCCGCGTACAGTTTTCAACCTTGACCTCGTGACCCGCGTCCTCTTGCAACGGCTTGTAGAGGGAAACATTTCCCTCCAGGACCAGGTAAAGCCCATCTGAAGCGTCATCCGGCTCATAAAAACATCCTGGCGGATTGAGCGACAGAACACTTGCAGAGGCAGCGAGTTCCGACAGGGTGTCTTTTGCGCAACCGCAGAATATGTCAGAGGCCATGAGCTGCTCGAGGACCTGATCAATCCCAAAGTCTGTCTTTTTTCGCTGGTCGAGTTCGCCCCATTCATCACCCGAGCCAAGCAAATGGCGATGGATCGCAATTCGAAGACGGTGTTTCCTCATGGCGCCCCAAATCGCCATGATGACTTCGTTTTGCGCATCCCACCAAGGGTCGTCGCCATCGAAGAAATAGCGCAGACGGATTTCGATCCCTTCCTTGCTGTACCCAAGCAAATTAAAGTCTGGCTTGGGGTCGCGGCGCACAAACCGTGAGCGTTCAAGTTCTTTGGCTATGGCGCGGATGACGAGTTCCGGAGGTGCGGAAAGCTCGACTGTGAAGTGAACGAAGTATTTGAATCGCCCTGTCGGTTCGCTGAAGTTCAGAATAGTTCGATCAGCGACACCGCTGTTTGGGAAGATGTAGAGCGAATCCGTATGCGGATTCCTTACAGCGATTGAACGCCAGTTGATCTCGAAGACCTGGCCGTAAATTCCATCAATCTCGACATAGTCACCGATGCGCAATGCCTGGGTGGCGTTCAAGGCGACACCAGAGAAAACCTCCTTGAGTGTCGACTGCGCTGCGAAACCGAGAATTAAGGCGGTTACGCCCGATGTCGCAAGCAGACCTCCAACCGGCTCATCGTATACAAAATGCATAACCAACAAAATGGTGGCCAAGTACATCGCAATCCCGACGCCTTCGGTCACTATAAGCGGGACCTTCCTCTTCCCGTGATCCGAGAGCAGACCATCCCAGAGAACTACACGAACCATGCTGTTCAAAATGAAAGCCACGCAAATAGCAGTTGCCGCAAGAACCGCTCTCTCTATCGGCTCAACAAGGTGCCCTGCTCCAAGAAACCCAAGCGCGGTTTCGATCAGCAAATAAAAAATCGATAGGAAGACTACGAGTTCTATTGATGCGCGAACACGATGAACTCTTCCCGAAACATAGACGGTCGCGACCCTCACCAAAAGGACGGTTGTGCCGACTAGAAGCCCGAACAAACCCAATGCGGGTATAACTTGTTGTAATAATTCTATTTTCAGCCCCCCCCCTGACCTCTTGTATGTTGTCCAAACGATGTCACATAATCGTGAGCAGTGTCAACTTCGTGACGCCAGACGAGTCGTGCGCTAAGGTCGTCTGGACGCAGCTTATTGAAAGGGAAGAACGGGGATGTTCAACTGGGATGACGAGGCTGAAGCAAAGGCAGGCTACACTGCAGCCGTCGAAGCCGTGCTGGGATTAGCCGCACAAAAAATGCCGATCACGGAGAAAGCCGTCGAGGAGTGGCTCGATGTGTCGTTGAGCGGCATCGACGAACACAAGCACATCCGTCGTCATGCGATGGCAGTCGCGATGCGGATGATCCGAGGGCCACTGCGACCGCCGACCTGACGCAGCGTGGGATATTCGATGCGGAATGTTCACGTGGTTGTTTCTTGAACAGCTACCGCTGTTTGCGATGCCAAACCTAGCTATGCACCCCTCGTTTCTGGCAGTATGAGGCCGAGGGCCACGATCCGAAGCCCTACAAGCGATCGCCCGAAAGTCCAATCGGAAAGTACGTTCACACATCCGAAACAATAACTTTTCAGCACGAAGTCTATGTCAGCAACCTGTTAGAGTTTCCTGTGAAGCAAAGAACTGAGGACGTAGACGTAAATCTGTTCAACCGCCAGTCTCGCAAAAACTCCCACAAGTAAGCGATGGCACAACGGCCTTCAGTCAATGAGAGTGTCAATTGAAAGTGACAATAATGAGCAAAATTAAATCTCTTGGCAGATATTATGTTTTCGCGGCTGCAGTAGCCCTCACGTTGGTTTTCTTAATTGGATCATTCTGGGTGCAGTGGTCCTTGGCGTTAGCTTGTGTCTTTGGCGCACTTTCAATCATGGGTATTTACGATTTAACACAAAGCTCACACTCAATTCTTAGAAACTACCCAATAATTGGGAATATGAGGTTCTTGTTTGAAGGCATTCGCCCCGAAATACGACAATATTTGATAGAAAGCGACCATGATGAAGAACCCTTTTCAAGAGAAAAACGATCTTTAGTTTATCAAAGATCGAAAGGTCACGAGGATAAGCGCCCCTTTGGTACGCGCCAAAGAGTGTACGATCCAGGATATGAGTGGACCACGCATTCTGTTGCTCCTACGGACATTCAAGACTCGAATTTTCGAATAGAGATTGGCGGCCCACATTGTCAACAGCCCTACAGTGCTTCAGTATACAATATATCTGCCATGAGCTTTGGCGCCTTGTCTCCAAACGCAATACTTGCACTAAATATCGGCGCTAAGGCGGGTGGTTTCTACCATGATACCGGAGAAGGGGGCATTAGTCGTTACCATCGTCAAGGTGGAGGAGATCTGGTCTATCAAGTCGGCTCCGGGTATTTTGGTTGTTGTACTGCGGAAGGGAAGTTTGACCCCGAAAAATTCGTCGCTCAAACAAACATTCCGGAAGTAAAAATGATTGAAGTCAAACTCAGCCAAGGTGCGAAGCCTGGGCATGGAGGGGTACTGCCAGCTGCCAAAATTACACCTGAAATTGCAGAGGCCCGGGGAATTCCAATGGGAAAAGACTGCAACTCACCCGCGAGACACAGTGCTTTTTCGACGCCCGTCGAACTGATGGATTTCATTGGGCAACTTCGTGGCTTGTCTGTTGGAAAACCAGTCGGTTTCAAGCTTTGCATAGGTCATCGTCGGGAGTTTATGTGCATTGTAAAGGCAATGTTGAGTACTGGCATTACACCAGACTTCATCGTGATTGATGGAAAAGAGGGAGGCACTGGAGCTGCGCCGCTCGAGCTTGCAAACCATGTGGGAATGCCACTTGTCGAAGGCCTCACGTTTGCCCACAACACGTTAAGAGGTGCCGGACTGCGCGATGAGGTAAAAATCGGTGCATCTGGCAAGCTCGTAACTGCTTTTGATATAGCGAAAGTCCTCGCACTAGGAGCTGATTGGGCAAACTCGGCTCGCGGGTTCATGTTTGCAATTGGGTGTATACAGGCGCAGGCGTGCCATACAAACCAGTGTCCGGTTGGTGTTGCAACGCAGGACAAGCTGCGGCAGCGCGCTCTTGCTGTGCCGGCCAAGTCTGAAAGGGTTGCCAAATTTCACGAGAACACTCTTAAGGCTCTGGCAGAAATTACCGCGGCCGCAGGCCTAGAGCATCCTGTTCAATTTCTACCCCATCACTTGTTAATGCGCGAGTCGGCTCGTGATATGGTAACTGGTCAACAAGTGTATCCATATTTGCCAAATGGCTTTCTAGTAGATGGGGTAGAAGATGGATTCGGCTACTTGGAAAGGTGGCATCTCGCGCGTGCCGAGTCTTTCCGGCCAGTAGCGTCAGACCATGTCTAATTTCCCAAATTGGCAATCTGTGGTGCAAACACCGAACGTCGACCCCACTACAATGGTGCTGCCAGACTAATTCGAACCAGTCTCTACAAGGACAGTGACACTGTCCATTAACTCGCGCCAAGACCGCGCCACTCAGCCAGAGCGGCGGCGCGGTTGAGCTTGAAATTTGGTCTCGTTGAAAGGCTGCGTTCCTGATTAAAGTGATTGTAGACGGAAGCGTGAACGGCGGCGAATTTCTGCAAACTTCGCATCCGTCTGAACCGAAGCATCGCCCGCTCTCGTCGTCGAAACGGCAGATGCGAGTTCTCGGCCCTGTTGTTCAACCAGCGACCA
The DNA here is from genome assembly GCF_039969785.1 of Shimia sp. Lineage (GTDB taxonomy): Bacteria > Pseudomonadota > Alphaproteobacteria > Rhodobacterales > Rhodobacteraceae > Shimia. The sequence continues at coordinate 14,978 of NZ_JBDVNC010000019.1, forward strand.
GTTTCCTGTCTGCCTGTAGCGCCAATCTCCTTCAAAGCAGCGCCATACGATGCCAACCCGTCCGTCACGATCACGTCAGGACTGCCGTGCTTACGCATTGCTTTCTTTAAGAATTTCAACGCAGCCTTCTTATCACGTGTCTTCGTGACGAAGCTTTCCAGGATTTCGCCTTCATGATCGACGGCCCGCCAGAGATAGTGCTGTTCCCCGTTGATCTTCACGAACATCTCGTCCAGGTGCCAGCGCCAGCGACTGGATTTCATACTTTCGATCCGGCGTTTACGGATCTCGGAAGCAAACATCGGCCCGAACCGATGCCACCAATATCTGACGGCTTCATGGCTGACATCAACGCCCCGTTCATGGAGCAAATCTTCCACATTACGAAGGGACAGAGGAAACCGGACGTACAACATCACGGCCAGGCGAATGATCTCCGGGCTCGTTTTGAAGTAGCGGAATGGGGAGCGTTTGGTCATCGGGCGAAGCTACGAAACCGCCCTGCCCAGCTCAAGCGGGTTTCTTCTGACAGAGCCAGCAGAAGAGCTTGGCATCATGACCGCGGAGCAAGTCGAAGAAGTGCTGACCAAGGCCGCTCTGGATGCGACTGGGCAGGCCAGTTTGACAGACGATCAGAAGATCGTTGGTTCCAAGGCTCAGTGTGACGAGTTCATGGATACACTTCGTGGTGCAAGCGAATCAGTGAAGGCATCGGCGGCATGGGCCAAATTGATCTTGTTTCATCAGGAGGCTTAACCGCACATACACTGTATGAACAACGAAAATAGCTATTGAACACAAACGGGAGAACACTCTGATGCGCAACATACTGAATGCAGCAATACTGGCACCATTCGGCGGCATCCTTGTTGCAAGCGCGGCATTGGCGGACTGGACCTACAGTGGGCCACCGTACCCGAATGCCACTATTCAGACAAATGACATGTCCTTGGAGTTGCAGTGCGACAGGATCAGGTTCGCTCCAGCCGGGTATGAGGATTCGCAGGATATTGTACAAAAAAACGGCGTTTCCTTTCGTTTTCTGGTAAACGGATCGCAAGAAGTCGCTGCTTTTCAGATGGGACGCGAAAACTCGTTCGTCCAGATTGTCGACAATTATCCTGTGGAGATCCAGTTCAGCGACGAGGCGGATTATGCGTTCGTCCTCGACCAGATTGCCGCAAACGCCACCCTGAACCTCTCGATGGTAGATCAAGACGTCAGCTACGGTATTTTTGATCTTAAAGGATCAGGGGCAGCTATCCAGTCGCTCCGGGCCGAATGTAGTGCATTGGACCAAACCTCCGCGCCGATGGAGGCACCAGAAGGTGTTGTCTATTGCGGCGGCGGTGGGATCAAACGCCAAATCGAGTTCGTGATCCTCGATGACGCGAGCGATGAATGGGACGCGCGCGTCACCGTGAACGGAGAAACCCAGCGGGCGATGACCTCCTACAGCTATTTCGGCAACTCTGAACCGGTGAAGGACTTCGTGGTTGCCTTATTGGCGGAGGATCGGGGTGAGTTTCTGATCTTCCGGAACCAGAGTGCAAACTGGCTTGAGTTCGGCGATTATCAGTACGATCAATGCAACTGATCAAAGCATCGAACGCTGCATCCAGCCTTGTTTGGATTGTCAGGATGCTTTCCTGCGCGTTGCTCACGACAGCTTTAACATTGCCGCAGTCTACCAGTGCTTCAGAGATGTCTGAGCTCCCGGCTCAGCTTCAAGAAAAGGTCAAGCAGGCGCAACAATCCTGCTCTGATTTTGAGAATGGTGAATTCGCATTGGAGTGGGGCGCTGTTGCACGTGTGGATCTGGACGGGGATCTGAGACCTGACTGGGTACTGAACGAGGCGTCGTTTGCCTGCTCGTCCGCCGTGTCCCTCTATTGCGGAACTGGCGGATGCATGTCGCATTTCCTTGTGGGTGACGTTCTTGCCTCTCGGTGCTGTCAGACCAATTCGAACCAGTCTCAGTTTACCGCCAAAGGCCGGAACCTATGCTGAACAAAGTTGACGCCACTCGGAGAGAGCGGCGCTTCGGTTGGTCTTGAAATTGGCACGTGAGTAAAGGTGACGTTCCTGGTTGAAATGGTTGTGGACGGAGGCGTGAACGGCGACGAATTTCTGCAACGTTCGCCTTCGTCGGAAGCGCAGCATAGCCCGTTCACGCCTTCGAAACGGCAAGTGTGAATTCTCGGCCCGATTGTTCAGCCAGCGACCTGTCTCCTGGCGATCTGCATTGCCGATGACCTTCATCGCGGCGCCGTAGGACCGCAACAGATCGGTTACGATGACATGTGGCGGGCCAAAGCGCTTCATGGTTTTTCTGAGAAATTTCAATGCCGCTTTACGGTTACGGCGCTTCGTCACATAGTTTTCAAGCACTTCGCCTTCGTGATCAACTGCACGCCAGAGGTAGTGCGTCTCACCATTGATCTTCACGAAGACTTCGTCCAAGTGCCATTGCCAATTTGAGTGGGCGTGCATCTGCTGGATCCGTTTCTTACGAATTTCGGCTGCGAACATCGGGCCGAACCTATTCCACCAAAACCGAACCGTCTCATGACTGATATCGATGCCCCGCTCGTGAAGCAGGTCTTCGACATTTCGAAGCGATAACGGGAAACGGACATACATCATCACGGCTAGGCGGATGATCTCGGGGCTCGTCTTGAAGTAACGAAAGGGGCTGCGTTTTGTCATCCCGCGACGCTAATTGCTCGCCCTGCCCGCCTCAACAAGTTTTCTTCTGACAGTGCCATCGCCCGCTCTCGTCGACGAAACGGCAGATGCGAGTTCTCGGCCCTGTTGTTCAACCAGCGACCAGTTTCCTGTCTGCCTGCAGCGCCAATCTCCTTCAAAGCAGCGCCATACGATGCCAACCCGTCCGTCACGATCACGTCAGGACTGCCGTGCTTACGCATTGCTTTCTTTAAGAATTTCAACGCAGCCTTCTTATCACGTGCCTTCGTGACGAAGCTTTCTAGGATTTCGCCTTCATGATCGACGGCCCGCCAGAGATAGTGCTGTTCCCCGTTGATCTTCACGAACATCTCGTCCAGATGCCAGCGCCACTTGCTCGATTTCATGCTAGTAATACGCCGTTTTCGGATCTCCGCGGCAAAGATCGGACCAAACCGATACCACCAGTATCTCACGGCCTCATGGCTGACATCAATGCCCCGTTCATGGAGCAAATCTTCCACATTACGAAGGGACAGAGGAAACCGGACGTACAACATCACGGCCAGGCGAATGATCTCCGGGCTCGTTTTGAAATATCGGAACGGGTCAGGTTTGGTCATGGCCAGACGCTAAGAAACCGCCCTGCCCGGCTCAAGCCGGTTTTGTCTGACAATACCGTCGATACAGCCAACTCAGAAGAGCTTGAGTGAGGCAGTGTAGAGGTTGAAGTCTGAGCCAGTGATGACGTTCCCGTTTCCAGACAACTCGTCAACACGCGCAGCGTGCTGCCGCATATTATCGCTCAGGATGTCCAAATTGTTTTGGAGAGTTACTCCGTCTGACACTTTGGGACCGAAGGCAAGTTGGTCACCCGCTACCATCGGCAGGCCACCAGCCTCGCGCATGTCGAAATTTGTACCACCCGAAGTGAAGGCAATCCTTTCGAACAGAGGTATCTCGCGCTGGACAATGTCGTCGTTGAATGCAGCGAGGTGCATATCAAGTGCCTCCCCGCCATTGATCTGGCCGAGGAACTCGCCCAAGCTGACGCCAGAGCGGTACTCGGGAACGCTGACCACGGTCGCGACTGTGCGATTGAAGTTCGGTTCCGCGGGAGCAGACAAAGAGGCAATCATATCTTCGCTAACGTAGCGCGCCTGAAGGAAGTCATTCATCGCGGTTAGAGACTGATTGAGAACTTCGTCGTTAAAAACAAGTGGGCCGGTGCGACCGTCTGCCGTCGCTTGGGCATGTACACCGGTCGCCAACACCGAAGTGGCAACAATGACCGACACCGCAGTGAAGGATGAAAGCTTGTTAGAAAACATTGGGTATCCCCCCCTTCAAGTTGATTTGTTCTGTCAATAATACTTTGGTCGTAATATTGTACCATGAATCCAGTTATCTGACCCCACGCAAACTTCCGAATTATTCCAACGACATGCCACTATCGGCGGCAAGTGGATGCGGAAAACCGAAGCGTTGAGTGGCCCGGCAGTTCACTCATGTTTGGAGGCAATACCAATGCCAAAACTACGATTAGTCTTGATGGGCATTTTGAAACGTTAAAAGAACCAGACATTCGTGCGAAGGGTGCTGTCAGACTAATGCGAACTGGCCTCTGAGCGGAGGAACGTGCATTCGAACCGTGGTTCCAAAAGGCGGATCGACCGAGAAAAGATAGCAACGCTTGCCGCAGAGGGCCTCGGACCAACTGCCATTGCTCAAAAGATGGGTGTTACCTTCGCCTTCATCTGATTTGGTAGAGCGGAGACAAACCAACGAACCGTCGACATTATTGCCGCCTCGGACGCGCGCCCCTTTTCTCGCGACGCGCGATGTTGACCGGTGGTCTCGGTCAAGCGCACGATAGAACCCCTTTCCTTTGGACCAATTCAGGAACTGGCTGAAACTGTCGACCTGATCGTCGTACCGACCGCGCGGGAATGATTGCAGTTCGCGTTTGAATCCGGGCAACCAGGACGACTCTGAAGGCAGATTGACCTTACCTTCCTCGACAGGGGCGCACGCGGATTGGAAACGGGTTTCCTTGTCCCTTTCGCAGATTTACATGCATCTGAGCCTCCCCCTCTGAAGTGGTCCGCCCGGTGGTGTCAGACTAATTCGAACCAGTCTCAGTTTACCGGTAAAAACAGCAACCTATGCCGAACAAAGTTGACGCCACTCGGAGAGAGCGGCGGCGCGGTTAAGCTTGAAATTGGCACGTGAGTAAAGGTGCCGTTCGTGG
>NZ_JBDVNC010000020.1:0-72338 GCF_039969785.1 Shimia sp.
TTTGGAGGGACACACTATGATCAAATTCATCAAAAACTTCCGCAAAGACGAAAACGGCGCTGTAACTGTTGACTGGGTTGTTCTGACCGCTGCTGTTGTTGGCCTGGCTGTTGCCGCATACACAACCATCGAGACAAACACCAAAACTCTCGCAGATGCAGCCGGTGGCCGCATCCTGACAGAAAACACCCTGGCCGCTGACTAATCCCAGCCGTCACTTAGGTATGGAAGGGGGCCGCGTCATTTGGCGATCGGCCCCTTTTTTCGCCTCTTTTGCTGTTTAACACCCTGTTTACGAGTTGCTGCCAATCAAGTCGGACCTGAAGCAAGACCAACCTGTTTTGCATATCCGGCCATTTATCCATTGAAAGGGTATCTGCATGAAAAAATTCCTAGCGCGCTTCCGAGTGAGCGAAAATGGTGCTGTCTCGGTGGAATGGGTTGTCCTTACCGCCGCAATGGTCGGCCTGTTGTTTACAATTATGAACACTCTGGGGGCGGATGCCAAAAAATCCGCCAGCGACACCGGAAGCTTTATTGGCGATCGCGCCAGCTTCTGACGAAACACCGCGCCCCAAGGAACAAACCAGCCACGAAAGATGCTTTAAGCGACCCTCAAATCGCCACATTCGTCTCAGATACTAGGCCGGTACAAATCCCCGCACGGGATAGAAATCCCGGCACCAGATGGAAGATGAGGTAACGAGACATGCGTGCGATATTTGCAGTAGTGCTACTTGTCGGCCTGGGACTCGCAGGGTTTGCGGTCTACATGGCCCAGAACTATATTCAGGGATATCAAGCCGCGCTGGCTAAGGAACGTGCCGGGCGCCAGGATATTGAACTTGTGGACGGTTACACCGTCTCCCGCGCCATGAAATACGGCGAAACCCTCCTGAAAGAAGACGTCCGGATCGTGAAATGGCCCGCCGCCGCCATGCCCGAAGGCATGTTCACATCCGTAGAAGAGTTGTTCCCCAAGGGTGATAATCGCAGTCGTGTCGTTGTGCGCGCCATGGAAAAAGGCGAAGTGCTGATTGCCGCCAAACTCACCAAACCAGGTGAAGAAGCCGGCATCACATCCCGCCTTGCCCGTGGCCAACGCGCTTTTGCCATCAAAGTGGACGTGGCCAGCGGCGTTTCGGGCTTTCTGCGCCCCGGTGATCGTGTTGATGTCTACTGGACCGGCCGCGCAGGCAGCAAAAATGACAGCCGTGGTGACTTTACCAAACTGATCGAAGCAAATGTGTCGCTGATCGCAATTGACCAAACTGCGGACGAAGAGGTCGACACCGGCAACATCGCCCGAACAGTCACGGTTGCCGCCTTACCACAACAGGTTGCCGCACTGGCGCAGGCTCAATCAACCGGCAGTTTGTCTCTGTCGCTCGTTGGTGCCGAAGATGACACGATCGCGTCCGCCATCGAAGTCGATCAGCGCGCTCTGCTTGGCATTGAGGCCGAAGTTGAAGAAGTTGTGAAACAAGAAGCCAAGGCGCGGGTCTGCACGATCAAAACCCGCAAAGGCGGCGACGTTCTTCAGATCCCGATCCCTTGCACAAACTGATCCAACAGCAATATTTTCAGGGGCGTCCGACGATCGGGCGCCCCTTTGCTTTGCGTCTCTGTGGCACCACACCCACATGCAATATGCCCTCGAAACCATTGATTCTTGCAAAATTTTGCGATCTGGCGCACAGTGCTGACAAATGTGGGCAAAAGACCCGCGAACCGAGGCGTGATCGAGAGGCAGGTCACATGAAATATCACAGTACTCTGGGGGCCGTCCTGTTGGGCGCTACCTTGGCCATTCTCCCTGTTTTGGCGGGGCCATCTTTGGCCGAAACATTGCGCGTTGTGCGCAGTGGTGCATCCTCAACGCTCGGGGTTCCGATGAACCGCGCCGTTGTGGTGGAAAGCGACGTTCCCTTTGCGGAACTCTCTATCGCCAATCCGGCCATTGCCGACATCTCGTCGCTTTCGGATCGAACCATCTATGTCTTGGGCAAGTCGCCCGGCATGACCACGCTGACTTTGCTGGACGCAGCCGGAAAGCTGATCACCAATGTCGAAGTCCGGGTCGCACCGGACATTTCCGAATTCAAAGAACGCCTGCGCCAGATCCTTCCAACCGAGAAGATCGAAGTGCGCACCGCCAATGACGGCATCGTGTTGTCAGGCACTGTAACCTCTGCGCAGAAACTGGAACGCGCCATGGAGCTGGCTCAACGCTATGCGCCCGAGCGGGTTTCCAACCTGATGGTGGTCGGCGGTGTTCAGCAAGTGATGCTCAAAGTACGCTTTGCAGAAATGCAGCGGTCCGTATCCAAGTCGCTCAGCTCATCTCTCGCTATCGCGGGCGAAGGCTTTGGCGTTGAAACCGGCACATGGTTGTCTGGAGACAATGGCATCGGCAATCCAATTACGCCGGCAACCGGCACACTGGGCGCGTTGGGCTTTCAATTTGGTGTCGGCGCGTTCGAAGTCGGAATTTTGTTGGAAGCTCTGGAAAACAAAGGTGTTTCCCGGACGCTTGCAGAACCGAACCTGACCGCATTGTCAGGACAAGAGGCCAAGTTTCTGGCTGGCGGCGAATACCCGGTGCCAGTGGCTCAGGAAGACGGGGCCATCACAGTTGAATTCAAACCCTTTGGCGTTGAGCTCAACTTTATCCCGCGCGTGATCGACAGCGACCTGATCAATCTGGAGCTGACCGCGGCCGTGTCCGCAATCGACAGCACCAATGGCTATTCAGATGGCACGCTGACGATCAATGCGTTCAGCCGCCGTGAAACATCCACGACAGTTGAGATGCGTGACGGCGAAAGCTTTGCCATCGCTGGTTTGCTTCAGGATGATTTTCTGGACAACAATGCTCAGGTTCCATGGCTTGGTGACATTCCTGTGTTGGGCGCCCTTTTCCGCAGTGCGGATTATCAACGCGAACAGTCAGAACTGGTCATTATCATTACGGCCCATCTGGTGACACCGACACGCGGCGAAGCACTGGCCTTGCCCACGGATCGTGTAAAACCCCCGACGGAACAGGATTTGTTCTTGTTCGGCCATGTCGCCCGAGACGCAAAACGCCCCAAAACGGGTGCCGCCGGCGAAGTTGCGAAACAGGACTTTTCCGGGTCCTACGGCTATGTGATGGACTGAGGAGAGACGAAAGATGTGGAAACTTATCGCAGCCTCCGCCCTAATACTGATGAGCGCATGTTCGGACGGCGACCATGACGCCGTTCCATCCTGGTTCCGCGAGGCTGGCGCCGTTGTTGATCCAGGGCACTTTGGATACGCAACCAAAAATAACACCTCGATCCAAAACGGCGACAAGCAATACATCCTAAGCCTTGCCAACCGCTTTTCAGAAGAGGTCAATTCAACTGTAAACTTCGCATTTGACAGCGCGCAGCTGGATCAGAATGCGCGCAACACATTGCGTCAACAGGCCGTTTGGATTCAGCAATTCCCCGAAGTGCGTTTCAAAGTGTTTGGCCATACCGACGCCGTGGGCAGCAACAACTATAACAAATCTCTTGGCATGCGCCGTGCACGGACTGTTGTGAATTACCTTGTGTCTCAGGGTATTGGCCGCGACCGGCTCGAAGCCGTTGTGTCGCTTGGCAAAACCCAGCCATTGGTCGTAACACAGGGACGTGAACGTAAAAACCGCCGCACAGTGACCGAAGTGACCGGGTTTGTCGCCCGCCACCCCACGGTTCTGGATGGCAAATACGCCGCCATTGTTTATCGCGAATATGTTGCAAGTGCGATACCGCGGTCCGGACTTGAAGGCCTTTCCGCAACAGGCACCACAGCAGAATAACAACAAACGTTAAAAATCAAACTCTTAGACCGGCCACTGGCCGGTCTTTTTCATTGCGGAAACGATATTGGAAAATCCCGGGTATCGTCGCACATTTCCGCACAATTTCGGTTTTTTGGCCCCAATGTTGCCTAACTTGCAGGCGACTTTCAGAACAACGGGATCGTTGTGCCAATCCGAGTCGGACAATCGATTCCCAACAAAAGGGAAGTTGAGTTGCTTAGAATTGCGACCAGCCAGCCCGCAGAAGGAATTGCGGTCCGCCGCGAATGAGGATTATGGGGCTTATGACGAGTAGCGAGCCGAACCAGACAGAACAGAGCCCGATCCTGGCATGCACCATTTGCCGGGACGTGCAGAACTTTGAACTCCTTATCGTCGATATGGAGGAGTGTCTTGGCGAGCAATGGGGTGATCTGGGCTTTGAAGACGCTATTCCCTTTATGGAGCAACCAGATGCCGATCATCTGGAATTCATCGCGCTGGCCATTGATGACATGGACGAGGACAACCTTGACCAGCTGACAGAAATCATCAGCGCCGCCCGGGATCGCAATATCCGCACACTTCTGATCGCCGAAGACGTCACTCCGGCCTCGCTGCACCACTTGTTGCGTCAGGGTGCTAACGAATTTATCCCCTACCCGCTCCCGCCGGGCGAATTGCAGTCTGTCATAGACAAACTGCACGCAGAAGAGCCCGCGCCAGCAGCGCCCACCCCACAAAAGTCATCGGTTGCTCTCAGCTCAAACGCGGAATCGCTCGAAGGTGTTCTGATTGCGGTTCAAGGCCTGGCTGGCGGCACCGGCGCAACCACGCTGGCCGTTAATCTGGGCTGGGAACTAGCCACAATCGACAAAAAGAACCCGCCTTCGGTCTGCCTGATCGACCTTGATCTGCAATTTGGCTCTGTGTCGACATTCCTTGATCTGCAACGCCCGGATGCGGCGTTCGAAGTGATCACCGATACCGAGGCCCTGGACAGCGAAAGCTTTGGGCAAGCTCTTCAGACTTACGAAGAACGCCTGCATGTGTTGACCGCGCCACCCGACATCATCCCAATGGATTTGGTATCTCCCGAAGATATTGAACGTGTACTTGGCGTCGCGCGTCGTCACTTTGATTATGTCATTGTCGACATGCCGTCGGTTCTTGTTCAATGGTCCGAAGTCGTGTTGCACGCGGCGCATGTTTATTTTGCCACTATGGAAATCGACATGCGTTCCGCCCAGAACGCCATTCGTCTTAAGCGCGCGCTTCAAGCCGAAGACTTGCCATTCGAAAAACTTCGTTATGTCATGAACCGCGCTCCGAAATTCACAGATCTCAGCGGCAAGAGCCGTGTGAAACGTCTGTCTGAAAGCCTTGGCATCTCAATCGACGTAAATCTGCCGGACGGCGCAAAACAAGTCGCATCCGCTGGGGATCACGGCCAACCCCTTGGTCTGAACGCCCCCAAGAACCCGCTTCGCAAAGAAATCATCAAGCTCGCGACCAGCTTACACGAGCTGGACCAATCCGACGAAAAAGCAGCCTGAGGGAAGGAATAAATAATGTTCTCTCGATACAAGAAAACCGCCGATCCCAAGCCGAACCCGGCCGTCGCCGAAAAGGCCGCCAAATCGATCAAGCGTGGCGAAAAGGCGAAACCCGCTGCGGCGCCCGCCGCCGCGCCAGAGGCTGCGGCCCCAAAATCTTTCATGCGCAAAGCGCCTGCCAAGACAGCCGCACAACCCGTTGCTGGTGACAAGGAACGCCGTCGCAAGGAACGCCTGGGCGAAATCAAACTCGAACTGCACCGCGAACTTCTGGACAATCTCAACCTGTCCGCGCTCGACAAGGCGTCAGAAAAAGAACTGCGCGCGGAAATCGGGTCGATTGCCACCGAGGTTCTTCAGGAAAAAGCCATCGTTCTGAACCGCGAAGAACGCGCCACTGTTTTTAAAGAGCTGTTTGACGAAGTCACCGGGCTCGGCCCGCTGGAAACCCTGCTTCAGGATGAATCGGTCAACGATATTCTGGTCAACGGTCCCAAACAGATATTTGTGGAACGTGACGGTAAACTGCAGCTGACCGATGTGGTCTTCAAAGACGAAAAGCACTTGTTGCGGATCATCGACAAGATCGTGTCCGCCGTGGGTCGTCGCGTTGATGAATCCAACCCCTATGTTGACGCCCGTCTGCAGGATGGATCGCGTTTCAACGCCATGGTTCCCCCGATCGCGGTGGATGGGTCGCTGGTTTCCATTCGTAAATTCAAAAAGGACAAGCTCGGTATCGACGATCTTGTTGGCTTTGGTGCCTTTTCCGAACAAATGGCCGCTTATCTCCAAGCTGCCGTATCAACCCGTCTGAACGTTATCGTCTCAGGTGGTACCGGTTCTGGTAAAACCACAACGCTGAACGCACTTAGCTCCTTCATTGATGACGCAGAACGCATCCTGACAATCGAGGATACGGCCGAACTCCAGCTGCAACAGACCCATGTCGGTCGCATGGAATCCCGCCCACCCAACGTTGAGGGCAAAGGCGAAGTCAGCCCGCGCGATTGTCTGAAGAACGCGTTGCGGATGCGCCCGGATCGCATCATCGTTGGCGAGACTCGCGGCGAAGAAGTGATCGACATGCTGCAGGCCATGAACACGGGCCACGACGGATCGATGACCACCATTCACGCCAACTCGGCGCGCGACGGTGTGTCCCGCCTTGAAAACATGATCGCGATGGCAGGTATCGAAATGCCGCTCAAGGCCGTGCGCTCTCAGATTTCTTCGGCCGTGAACCTGATCGTCCAGGCCTCGCGCCTTCAGGATGGCTCGCGTCGCATGACATCCATTACTGAAATCACCGGCATGGAAGGTGACGTGATCTCGATGCAGGAAGTGTTCCGCTATCAGCGGACTGGCCTGACACCGGAAAACAAGATCATCGGTCACTTTACCGCCACCGGCGTGCGCTCGCACTATTCCGAGCGTTTCCGGATGTGGGGCTATGACTTGCCTGCCGAAATCTACGAACCGACTGCGGGGTAATCGATATGCCATTTTCACCCGAACTCATTGTCTACGGTCTTATCTTTATTGGCGTATTCGTCCTGGTCGAAGGCGCCTACCTGACGATCTTCGGCAAATCGATCAGCCTGAACAGCCGCGTCAACCGACGCCTTGAGATGCTGAACAAGGGCGCACGCCGCGACGAAGTGCTGGAACAGCTCCGTAAGGAGATGAAACAACACGGCGAAAACCGCACCATACCGCTTTATTCGATGCTCGCGGACAAAGCCCAAAAGGCCGCCATTGCCTTTACGCCCAAGCAGCTGATCATGATGATGGGGGCTGTCACGGTATTTGCCTTTGTCGGATTGTCCATTGGCACCCAAACCGCGCCAGCCACAACGGCCGTAATCTCGGTCATGATGGGTGTCGGAGGGGTCTATTTCTGGGTCAGCATGAAGGCCGGAAAACGCGTCGCCCTGATCGAAGAACAACTGCCTGACGCGATTGAACTGATGGTGCGTTCGCTGCGTGTCGGACATCCGTTTTCGTCCGCCATTCAGATCGTTTCCAAGGAAATCGACGACCCGCTGGCCACCGAGTTTGGCGTTATCGCTGACGAAAGTGCCTATGGCCGCGATCTGGGTGAAGCGCTCAAAGACATGGCCGAACGTCTCGACATGCAGGACATGCGGTTCCTGGCCGTGGCGGTCACGATCCAACAGCAGTCAGGTGGTAACCTTGCAGAAATTCTCGCAGGCCTGTCCAAAGTGATCCGCGCCCGTTTCCGTCTGTTTCGCCGGGTCAAAGCCATCACCGCCGAAGCAAAATGGTCCGGCAAATTTCTGTCAGGTTTCCCGATTGCCGCCCTGATCGTGATCAACGTTCTGGACCCGAATTACTATGACGAAGTCAAGACGCACGAACTGTTCATTCCCGGCTGTATCGCTGTTGGCATGTTCCTTGCCGTCAACCTGTTCGTGATGCGCGTTCTGACGGATATTAAGGTCTGAGGAGACGATAAAATGAATACTTTTGAAGCTCTCAACCTGATGCTGACCGACATGCTTGGTCCAAACGGGCCGTTGATCGGAATAGGCGTCGTCGGTGCCTTTGTGATCCTTCTGATTGTCTCTTTGATGCTCAGCCGCAAGGAAGACCCAATTGACAAGCTCAATCGGGTGCAAAAAGAAGGCGCCTCTAAAAAGGACCAGCGCAAAGAAGCCCTGCGTCGCAAAGGCGCCAATGCCAAGCTCGACAAATACAAAGCGTTCCTTGAACCCAAAAGCGAAGAAGAACTCAGCTCTGTTCGCCTTACCCTGATGCAGGCCGGGTATCCTTCGCGGGATGCCGTACGAGCCTATCATCTGGCGCAAATGATGCTGGGGATCGGCGGACTTATCGTTGGGGTTCTGTATTTTGTCTATGTTAAAGGCACCGAAGGCGCGACCACACAAGACACGTTGATGTATACGCTTGGCCCCGGCATCGTTGGGTACATGTTGCCGAAATACTGGGTGACACGTCGGGTCAATGCCCGCAAAGAGGAAATCACATCCGGCTTCCCGGATTCGCTCGATATGATGCTGGTTTGCGTTGAGGCAGGCCAGTCTTTGGACCAGTCCATTGTCCGCGTCGCAGGTGAACTGCGCTCTTCCTACCCAGCCTTGGCCGACGAATTTCAAATCGTCGCATACGAGATGAAAGCTGGTAAAGACAAAGGTCAGGTTTTGTCTGACATGGGCGAACGCTGCGGTGTTCAGGACGTTTCATCTTTTGTAACCGTTCTGATCCAGTCCGCCACTTTCGGGACATCCATTGCCGATGCTCTTCGTGTGTATGCAGGGGAAATGCGTGACAAACGCGTGATGCGCGCCGAAGAAGCTGCAAACAAGTTGCCAACCAAGATGACACTTGCAACAATGATGCTCACGGTGCCGCCATTGCTGATCATTCTGGTGTCGCCATCCATTATCGGCATCAACAACCTTGGTGCGCAATAACGCGACGACACGCATGACAAGAATTTGGGCTCTTGCCCTAAGCCTAGCGCTAGCATCTTTGGCCGCCTGTTCGTCAGGCGGCCTTAGTGCGTCAAAAGAAAGCCCGTTCGCCCCGGATGTCGACACCCGCAAAGACGCCGTCGACGGTTTGCTGGTCGGCTGGCGCCTGATGGAAGCCAATGAATATGAATTAGCCCTTGACGCATTTGCACGCTACGCCGTCGAACATGGCACCACACCTGACGTTAAGGCAGCCGTCGGCACGGCCTATATCGGCCTTGGCCGTTTGGGGCAGGCTGAAAAACTTTTGCGCGAAAGCCTGAAGGAAGATTCTAACCACCCGGAAACATGGAATAATCTCGGGGTCGTTTTGATGGAACGCGGGGAATTTGGCCAAGCCGAACAAATCTTTCGTAAAGCCTATGCGCTCGATAATGGCGAAAGTGACTCGATTCGCGATAATTTACGCTTAGTGCTCGCAAAATCAGAAAATACTGGTTATGATGATGGAAAAACACAAGAATATAAATTGGTGCGGCGAGGCAGCAGCGACTACCTCATCCGGTCAACGCCATAAAAGGGCACGAGCAGTAAAAGGACGCAAAAAATGCGCCATCCTTTCCTTGGGACAGTCTGCATGGCAGCTTTTGCCATCCTGTCGGCATGCGGAAATTCCGACGACGAGAGCGTAGAACGCGCGATCCAGAATGTGAACGCTATCGACGATAGCAACCTGTCAGATGTGATGCTGACTGTTGCTGATCCAAACGAAGGCGTCGTGTATTTCCAACGTACCCTCAACGATCACCCCGAACGCATTGACCTGAGACGCGGACTGGCCATTTCTTATGTCCGCGCCAAACGATTTACCGAAGCCGTGCCTGCATGGGTCAATGTGGTCAAACACAAAGACAGCACCAGCAATGACAAGGTCGATCTGGCAGACAGCCAGATCCGCGCCGGCAAATGGGAAGATGCTGAAAAAACGCTTGATGGCATCCCGCCCACACATGAAACATTCAAACGTTACCGCCTCGAGGCAATGATTGCTGACTCCAATCAGGAATGGAACCGCGCGGACAGCTTTTATGAAACCGCCGTCGGCCTGACCACCCGCCCTTCCGGTGTCATGAACAACTGGGGGTATTCCAAACTCACACGTGGCGATTATGCCGAGGCTGAACGTCTGTTTGGCGAAGCGATCCGACAGGACAGCACCTTGTTTACCGCCAAGAACAACATGGTTCTGGCCCGCGGCGCCCAGCGAAAATATACCCTGCCTGTGATCCCGATGGTTCAAACCGAACGCGCGCAATTGTTGCACACAATGGCCCTCTCGGCGATCAAACAAGGCGACACCGAAACCGGCAAAACGCTGTTGCGTGACGCAATTGAAACCCATCCCCAGCATTTCGAAGCCGCGGTGCGCGCTCTGCGTTCACTGGAAAACTCGTAAGAGCCTCTGATGCAGATCACCGCTCTTTCGGCAATGTGGTTCCTGCCCTTCGTACTGCCAATATGCTTTTATGTGGCCTGGTCAGACATGCGCGCCATGCGCATCCCAAATCAGGCTGTGCTGGCCCTGCTGGGAGTGTTTCTTGTGGTTGGCCTAATCGCAATGCCCCTGTCTGAATATGTCTGGCGTCTGTCGCATATCGTCGTCGTTCTGCTGCTTGGAATGGTGCTGAACGCCGGTGGCCTTGTTGGCGCAGGAGACGCCAAATTTTCCGCCGCCGCCGCGCCGTTTATTGCTTTTGGCGACACCCGCTTGATGATGGCAGTCTTTGCCGCAACACTTTTGGCCGCATGGGTCACGCATCGCATCGCCAAACATTCCCCGATCCGCCGCGCTGTGCCCGATTGGGACAGCTGGGATCAGGGCTGGGATTTCCCCATGGGACTCGCTCTGGGGGGGGCTTTGGCCATCTACCTCGTTCTGGGTGCCATGTACGGGGCCTGAGCTGGCCTGAAATTTGCCATGTTCCCATGCTCAAACAGAGTATGGATTTCGGCGCCCCCGGTGCGCCTTGCAGGAGTAGACGCCCATGACCATGCAGTCGTCAAACGTGATGGCACCGCCGCCTCCCAAAAGAATGGAGGAAATGCGTCTCCCCATTGTGATGATGCGGGATATTTTGCTCAAAACTATGTTCCGCAAAAACATCGACATGGTGTCTGACATTGCCACCGCGATCTGCCTGCCCCGCGCTGTGACACAAGAACTGGTCGACATGGCCCGCGAACAACGACTTTGTGAGGCGACGGGCACACTGAACGCCAATAGCGGCAATGAGATGGGCTATCAGCTCACCGATATGGGCAAAACCCGGGCGCAGGACGCCCTGGCGCAATCCGAATACTTTGGCGCCATGCCCGTGCCTCTGGATGTCTACCGCGAACAGATCAAACGCCAGTCGATCCGCAATATTCAGATCACCCGTCAGCAACTGACCGACGCGATGGGCCACCTGATCCTGCCAGACAGCCTGCTGGATCACCTCGGCCCCGCCGTCGGCGCCGGCCGCTCTATCCTGATGTACGGACCTCCGGGCAATGGGAAATCCTCGATCTCCAACGGCATCCGCGATGCCATGGGCGACAAGGTCTATGTGCCGCGCGCCATTGAATACGCCGGTCAGGTCATCACCGTGTATGACCCCATCGTGCATTCTGCCGCAGAAGAGGACGATCAGGACCCTAACAGCCTGCGCCGCGTGTCCCGGTTTGACACCCGGTATGTCAAATGCGACCGCCCCACCGTGATCACCGGCGGGGAATTGTCACTGGATATGCTCGACCTTGTCTACAACCCCACCGCGCGCACCTATCAGGCGCCGCTGCAGCTGAAATCAACCGGTGGCATCTTTATCGTGGACGATCTCGGACGTCAGGCCGAACCGCCCCAATCTCTGGTCAACCGGTGGATTGTCCCACTCGAGGAAAACAAGGACATCCTCGCGCTGCAATCCGGTGAAAAATTCGAAGTGCCGTTTGATACGCTGGTGATCTTTTCCACCAACTTCCACCCAAACGAAATCTTCGACCAGGCCGCGCTGCGCCGGATCTTCTTCAAGATCAAAATCGACGGCCCCAATCAGGAAAACTTCCTGAAAATCTTTGCCATGGTCGCCAAGAAACGCAAAATGCCGCTGGACGAAGAGTCGCTGGTGCATTTGCTCAAGCACAAGTACCCGACCATCGACAACGTCTATGCCAATTATCAGCCGATCTTCCTGATCGACCAGATGATATCGATCTGCGAATTCGAAGGCATCCCCAACCAGATGTCCCCTGACCTGATCGACCGCGCTTGGGCCAACATGTTCGTCAAGGATGAACATATCGTAAAATAATAACCGGCCCCCTTCATTTTGTCAGAAATACTCGGGGGTGAAATGGGCGCTTGCGCCCATGAGGGGGCAAGGCCCCTTTTCCCGGCAGCCTCAATCCCCTAAATAAACTTCATGTCTCCTCTCGCCCATATTGCGGCACTTCCGGTGCGCGCCTATCGTCTGATCTTCAGCCCCTGGGTCGGCTTCAATTGCCGCTATCAACCCACCTGCTCTGCCTACGCGCTGGAAGCCCTCGAACAACATGGCGCGATCAAAGGCAGCTGGCTGGCCATGCGTCGGATCGGACGCTGCCATCCCCTCGGCAACAGCGGATACGATCCGGTACCCCCTAAAGAAGATTAGTTTTCAAATGGTTGAACCCGTTTGATACGGAACAACCCACGGTCCGCGACGCGCGTTTGCAACTCTTCATATCCCATCACCGTGTAAAGAGACGTGACCTGCAACGCGTCTTCAAGAGTGATTGGAGACTGTTCAAACCGGGCGCGCTTAAAACTGCCTTCGGCCGCCTCTGCCGCAATCCTGTCCAACGCATCCGCGCCGTCAATAATGGCCCCGTCAAAATCAACCGACCGCAAGTCCGTGCCGACAAATTCCGGCGCTAACAATACAGTTCCACGAAACGTACCCGCCGAAATCCGCGCGTCCTGAAACTGTGGCTCAACCAGCGTTGCGCCATCAAACTGCACCGCCAGCCCGTCAATATTGCTAAAATCCGGGCGCAGCAAATGCGCGTCGTGAAAATCGACCCCCGCCATATTCGTGTTATAAAACGCCAGGTCCTTGCTATAGGGGGGCCGGATTTCCGAACCGGGCACCGACGCAAAACTGACATCCTTCAGAAACGTGTTTCTCAATCGCGCCCCGGTTAAAGATGCGCCGCCAAAATCTGTCTCCAACATCTGAGAATACGACAAATCCGCATAGGCCAGCCGCGCCGCCTGCGCCGATACATCCGGCAACAACAACCCGTGCGCATAGGCGTAACTCAGGTCCAGCCCATAAAAGCTCAGCACTTCGGTATCACGCACCCCTGACTGCAACAGCGCCGTCAGCAATTGCCCCCGCTCCGGGCTGGCCGGGCGATCAACAAGGTCAAGGCTGTTCGCCACCTCGCCATCCCACCCAAACCCAGCAGACAACGCCGCCCAGGTCTGGGGTAAATCCTCTTTGCGCCGGGCCAGAGCATCTTTCAGAATTGCCGACTGATCTTCGGTCGCAATCCCGCCGCGTAAAAACCGATAGGGCCGCGTCGCCCGGCTGGCTGCGGCAATACGCATGATCAAACCCAGATCCAGATCCTGCAAAGGATCAAGCACCGGCACCACGCTCTCCACACTGCGCAGCCCTGTCCCCGTTTCCGGCACGCCCTGCCGGATCATCGCCCGGTCGACCGCCTGCCCCAGTTCTGTAGCAATCGCAGTGATTTCGACCACCAATTGCGCATTGCGCGCCGCTTCTGCCAATTGCACAGTGTACCGATCCAGCTCGATCTGCTGATCAATCCGGACGTTCTGTTCGGCAAACAACTCTGACTGATCCTGCAACAACTCGTTCTGACGAAACAAAAGCGCGGTCCCGGCCAATGCCGCCATCGCCGCAATCAGCGCGGTCAGCGACCCGATGATCCAACGGCGCGTCGAAATCCACGCATAGCGCGCCAGCGCCATATGCACCAAATCACGCGCCGCATCCGTGGCCCGTTGCGGGTTGCGATCCACCGCCCCGCGCGCCACCTCGGCCAAAGGCTCGGCAAACCCTTCCAGCTCGGTCTGCGCCAAACCAAACAACCGCCGCATCAGCGGCTTGCGAAACAAAAACAACACCAGCCCCAGCGCGCTGATAAACATCAGAACCGTCAGGAAAACCAAAAGCAATATGCCCGCCGCGTCCTCGAGCACTCCCAGCCCGGAAAACGCGATCAGGAACCCAGCCGCCACGCCGAACCCAAACACCAAAAGCCCAAGCGAGCTCGAATTGAACCACTGTCCGCGCCTTAGCGTCGGTTTCACGACCTCAGAAATTGTCTCGGTGTCGCTCATTAAATGTCCCAATCATTAAAAAAGGGTGGTAAATCAAACGTAAGCTGACAAGTTTTCCCATACCAGAAAAATTAGTTTTCTTTTCGAAATTCTCGGAACACCGACGAACCGACGAATGGCTCTGGACAGCAATCCATACGGCTTCTAGCGTGGTTGTGTTCATTTAAAACGGGAGTTCCCCATGAAATTTTCAACCAAAATTGCAATCACCTTGACAGCCGCCTTTTGCGCCACATCTGCACTGGCAGAAAAGTTCGTAGGCTATGGTGCCATCGAGGGCTGGAACGTCTATGTCGACACCGAGCAAAAGACCTGCATGATCGAAACCAAAGACGATTTTGACAATGTCGTTCAAATGGGCATGACCAAAGAACCCGGTGTGGCCTATGTCGGCGTGTTCACCAAGGCAGAGACCAAAATCCGCAAAGGCCAGAAAGAAGCCGTGGCGATTCTTATCGGTGAAAACCTGTATGTTGGCGAAGTCACCGGCATGCGCGGCAACATCACCAAGGGCTATTCCGGTGGTATTGTCAAAACCGACGACCCCGAGGTGTTTGACAACATTGCCAAAGCGCACACCATGACGGTTTTCCCGGAAACCAGCTATTCGTTTTTTGTCGACCTGACCGGCACATACAAGGCCATCGAACTGGGCCGCAAATGTATAGCTGAGCAGGCCGGTTCCTAAAGACACAGTTTCGGGGGCTTTTTGCCCCCGGCACCTGGCCAAAAAGCTTCAAGTTGCAGACCTTTCGACATTGCGGCGCGCTTTTGCGCGACCATGTTTTTAACGTTTGACCGCGTGACGCTTGCCCGTCAGCCCGCTTTCCCCTAAATCCCCCACATGCTTGACGATCTAGATGATATCCACCCGCTGTTTCACGGCGCGCCCTCTTCGGCCAGTTTCAAGAAACTGCGCAAGCGCATTGTGCGTCAAACCCGCGAGGCGATCGACCAGTACGGAATGATCGAACGCGGCACCCGCTGGCTTGTGTGTCTGTCCGGCGGCAAAGACAGCTATACGCTGCTGGCCGTTCTGCACGAACTGAAATGGCGCGGCCTTTTACCTGTGGACTTGCTTGCCTGCAATCTGGATCAGGGCCAGCCCGGTTTTCCGTCTACAGTCTTGCCGGAATTCCTTGAAAAGATGGGGGTCGAACACCGGGTCGAATATCAGGACACGTATTCCGTGGTCAAAGACAAGGTGCCGGCGGGGCGGACCTATTGTGCGCTGTGTTCACGTCTGCGCCGCGGCAACCTGTATCGTATCGCGCGCGAAGAAGGCTGCTCGGCGGTTGTGCTGGGCCATCATCGCGACGATATTCTGGAGACGTTTTTCATGAACCTGTTTCATGGTGGACGACTGGCAACGATGCCGCCCAAACTGGTAAATGAAGAGGGCGATCTGTTTGTTTACCGCCCGCTTGCCCATGTCGCCGAAGCCGATTGCGAAAAATTTGCGCGCGACATGAAGTACCCGATCATCCCATGCGACCTGTGTGGCTCTCAGGACGGTTTGCAACGCCAGCAGGTCAAGCAACTCCTTGATCAATGGGAGAAAAATAGCCCCGGTCGCCGTCAGGTGATGTTCCGGTCGCTGATGAATATCCGGCCCAGCCACATGCTCGACCCAAAACTATTCGACTTTGCGGGGCTAATGCGCGGGTCTGTCAAATTTGAACAAATAGACACGGAAATTCCACAGTTGCGTTAACCGACGGCTTAAGAAGTGGCCCTAGTCTTGGTGGGAATCGTTGCCATCAGGGACACATCAGATGCTGCTGCAGCTGGGATCGTTACAAAACGCCCTCCGAACTTGCGCCCGCAAGGTTTTTACCCTGTGGTGGTCGCTGCCTGTCGCCGTGCCATTGCTGACGCTCGCCACCTGGGCAGTGTGGGGGGAAACCGGGCTGTTGGTTGCTGCGATGTTCCTGCCGCTTCCATGGATCATGAGACGGAATATTAGTGCTGGAACGTCGCGCAAACCCGCGCCGGAAACGGACGGACTGACCGAACTTCTGCTGCCAGCCGCATTCAATCGAAAATTCACAGCACTGGTATCGTCCCTGCCAAAAACCGGATCCACAACCGCTTGTTTTTCAATCCGAATTGACGAATACGCTCGTATCCGTGACACTCACGGCGATGCGGATTGTGACGCAGTTTTGCAAATCACCGCCAACCGAATTCGCGGCGCTTTGCGCGCCGATGATCTGGTCGCGCGTTCCGGTGATGCAACTTTTTTAATTGCGCTTGACCCGGTGCGTCTGATCGATCTGGAAACGGCCCTGCAAATGGCGATACGAATACAAACAGCCGTCGAAGAACCCATCCCGCTCAGAATGGCTTCGATCTACACAACCTGTTCGATGGGGTTTTGTCTGGCATCCCGGTTGCGCGATGTCTCGGTCAAGGCGCTGACCCAATGTGCCGATATGGCCATGGCCGAGGCACGTCGCGCAGGCCCTTCCAACATCCGTGCCTATACCGTTGACATGCGCCACAAGGTTGTGACCCGCCGCAAAACCGAAACCGAAGCCGCCCACACGTTAGAACGGGACCAAATCAAGGCCTGGTACCAGCCTCAGATTTCCACCGACACCGGCAAAGTGACCGGGTTTGAAGTGCTTGCCCGTTGGGATCATCCAACGCGCGGAATTCTGGCGCCCAGCGATTTCCTGGATGTGTTGCAACAAACCGGCCAGATGTCACGCCTTGCCGATTACATGTTACGTCAGGCCCTGAACGCACTGCGCGCATGGGACGAATCCGGCCTGAGTGTGCCCCGCGTCGGCGTGAACTTTTCCGGGGACGAGCTGCGCAGCCCATCTCTTATGGATCGCATCCGTTGGGAACTGGACCGCACCGAACTTGACCCGGACCGGCTCGCGGTAGAAATCTTAGAAAGCGTGATCGCAGGTACGCCCGATGATATGGTTGTGCGCAATGTCGAAGCACTGGCAAAGCTGGGATGTGCCATCGATCTGGATGATTTTGGCACCGGTCACGCGTCGATCTCATCTATGCGGCGCCTGCCGATCACCCGGCTCAAGGTCGACCGGTCCTTTGTCACCCATATCGACAGCGATCCCGAACAACAACGCATGATCGCCGCCATCGTCACTATGGCAGAACGACTTGGGCTGGACACATTGGCCGAAGGGGTTGAGCACGCCGGCGAACACGCCATGCTCTCTCAACTTGGATGCCGCCACGTTCAGGGCTTTGGCATTGCCCGCCCTATGCCGTTTGCCGATACGCTCGGTTGGATCGAACGCCACCGGGCAAAACTGTGCACTCCTCCCGAAATCGGAAGAAAATCGGGGTGAGGCCGCCGATACGACCCGGCAGAACCGATATATGGCCACAATCCACTTGACCTTTGGGGCGCACCTCTGTTGAACCACTCCAAAGTTTCAAAGACAGGTGGCCATTGGCTATGGACGATCAGAACAAAAACCTCATCCTCGCGACTGCTCTTAGTTTTGTTGTGATTCTGGTTTGGTTTGTCTTGTTTCCGCCCCCGGAACCAGGTGTGGACGACCCCAACGCCCCCGTGGCATCTGCTGACGGCACAACTCCGGTTGCGCCTTCTGCATCCGTGCCCGCGACAACCGACACATCCGAGCCGGTCACGGCAACGGCGGATGACGTTACCGACGCGCCCCGGGTTGAGATTGCCACTGACCGCCTCAGCGGATCAATCTCGCTGGTGGGGGGGCGTATTGATGACCTGAAACTGAACGACTATCGCGAAACGCTGGACGAAGGCTCACCGATTGTTTCGTTCCTGTCGCCCTCTGGCCAACCCAATGCGTATTACGCACTGTATGGCTGGGCGCCCGGCGCGGGCCTGACGCATGATCAGGTACCCGGCGCCAACACGGAATGGTCTGTTGAACAAGGCGACGTACTGACCCAATCATCCCCGGTTAAGTTCAAGTGGGACAATGGCGCGGGACTGATGTTCCACCGCACGGTTTCACTGGACGAAAACTACATGTTCACCGTCGAACAATCGGTTGACAACATCGGCGCTGGCACCGTGTCCTTGGCACCTTACGGCATTCTCGCCCGTCATGGCGAACCTGCCGACAAGAAAAACTTCTTCATCCTGCATGAAGGTTTTGTAGCCATGTCCGACGGCGAACTGACCGAAGCCGACTACGACGACATGACCGAGTTTCCGTTCGAACAACGCGAGGGCGCACGCGCCGAGGTCACACAGGTTACCGAAAATGGCTGGGTCGGCTTTACCGATCACTACTGGATGGCCACGCTTGTGCCCCAACCCGGCAGCGCCTTTAAATCGGTCGCCAAATACGACGAACGCCGCGATATTTACCAAACCGAAGCCGTGATGCCGACGCTAACGGTCGAACAGGGCAAGACTGCTGCCACTGCGTCGCAACTGTTTGCAGGCGCCAAAGAATGGGCCACCATTCGCGAATACGAAAATGAAGGCGGCGTGCAGGGGTTCCTCGATTCCATCGACTGGGGTTGGTTCTTCTTCCTGACCAAACCGATTTTCGCCGTCCTGCACTGGCTGAACGGCATCATCGGCAACATGGGCTGGGCCATTATCGGTCTGACCATTACGATCAAAATCATCGTGTTCCCGCTGGCCTACAAATCTTACGCCTCAATGGCCAAGATGAAAGAGCTTCAGCCGCAGATGGAAAAGCTCAAGGCCGACGCGGGAGACGACAAACAGAAGATGCAGCAAGCCATGATGGAGCTGTACAAGAAGGAAAAGGTGAACCCGGCTTCCGGCTGCCTGCCCATTCTGATCCAGATCCCGATCTTCTTCTCACTCTACAAAGTGATTTTTGTCACGCTGGAACTGCGCCATGCCCCATGGCTTGGCTGGATAACCGACCTCAGCTCACCTGATCCGTCTTCAATCCTGAACCTGTTTGGTCTGTTGCCCTTTGCTACGCCCGATCCGGAATCGTTCATCGCTATCATCAGCCTCGGCATCCTGCCGATCCTGCTTGGTATCTCGATGTGGTTGCAGCAGAAACTCAATCCCGCGCCCACGGACCCAACGCAACAAATGATCTTTGCGTGGATGCCATGGGTCTTCATGTTCATGCTGGGCAGTTTTGCCAGCGGTCTGGTGCTCTACTGGATCACCAACAACGTGATCACGTTTACGCAGCAGTATCTGATCATGCGCAGCCACGGCTATAAACCGGATGTGTTTGGCAACATCACGTCCAGTTTCAAACGCAAGTCCAAGTCGGATACCAAGTAATGGGCCACATCGCGGCCCTCTGGCGTCACCCGATCAAAGCCCACGGACGCGAATCCGTGAGCCAGGTCTCCCTGATCAAAGGGCAGACTTTTCCGGGTGACCGCCGCTGGGCCGTGGCCCATGAAGCCGCCAAAACCGATGGCGGCGAATGGGCTAAATGCGCCAACTTTTCGCGCGCAGCCAAAGCCCCGGCCTTGATGGCCATCACCGCTCAAACGGATGAGGCCGCTGGCAAAATCACGCTGCGCCATCCTGACTTGTGGGATCTGACAATCGATCCGGCAACCCAGGGCGACAAGCTGATTGAATGGGTGCGCCCGCTGATGCCCGCCGACCGTGCCGCTTCGGCCCGGCTGGTGCCTGCGGGCGAACATGGCATGACCGACAGCATGTTCCCTTCGATTGCCATTCATACCATTGCCTCGCATCAAGCCATTGAGGACCGTCTTGACCGCAAGCTTTCAACCGAACGCTGGCGCGGCAATATCTGGCTCGACGGCTTTGCCGCGTTTGAAGAATTCGACTGGATTTCAAAGACCCTGCGTATCGGGCAGGCGGAAATCGAGATCAGAGAACGCATTACACGCTGCCTTGCAACCACGTCCAACCCAGACACCGGAATACGCGATGCTGACACGCTGGGCGCATTGAACGGCGGCTTTGGCCATCAGGATTTTGGCGTTTACGGCGTGGTCACAAAAGCTGGCGCAATATCCCTGAACGATCCTGTCGAGGTGCTTTGATGCAACTGCCCTTTCCACTTGTTGATGACCTTGACGCCAGCGCCCTCGAAAAGGGTCGCAAACTCTTTGCAGGCAACAATTCCGACTTTCTCAAGGGCGTCGTCGCCATGTCCGGCCTGCCCCCGGCGGACCGGATCGAGGTCTGCTTTGCAGGGCGCTCAAACGTTGGAAAATCTAGCCTGATCAATGCAGTCACGGGGCGCACCCGCCTGGCGCGCGCCTCCAACACCCCCGGGCGCACACAAGAGATCAACTTTTTCACCCTGACCGATAGCCACTATCTCGTCGACCTGCCCGGCTATGGGTACGCCAACGCGCCGCTGGCGGTGGTCGAAAAATGGCAGCGACTGCTGAAACAATACTTGTCCGGTCGCGCGAACCTGCGCCGCGCGTTTGTGTTGATCGACACGCGTCACGGCATCAAATCGGTCGACGAAGAAATCATGAGCCTGCTCGACAGCTCTGCAGTAACGTTTCAGGCCGTGCTGACCAAAGCGGATAAAGTCAAAGACAAAGATCGCGAAAAAATCCTGTCACAGGTGCGCGAAAAACTGTCCAAACACCCCGCGGCCTTCCCCGAGATCGTCCTCACCAGCTCCGAAAAAGGCGACGGCATTGCCACTTTGCGCGCCATTATCGCCGGCCTTGATTGACCTCACAGTCGCTGCTCAAACGCCCGGCACCAGATCAAAGCGCAACACCGCCCCTTCATTTTGCCAAAAATACTCCCGCCGGAGGCCTCCCGTCCCCGCCCCGGATCACACCACCCGTTGCACCACGCCCTCATTTGCGGCATGACGTGTTTATGACTGCCCACACCCGCGCCCTCGCCGTTCATCTCTTCACTGCCACAGGCGCGGTGTTTGCTATGCTGGCCATGCTCGCAGCCGTGGATGGCAAATGGAGCCTGATGTTCCTGTGGCTGGTGGTCGCGTTTGTCGTAGACGGGTTCGACGGCCCGCTGGCGCGCCGCTATGACGTCAAGAAATACGCTGGCGAATTTGATGGCGTTCTACTTGATTTGATCATCGACTACCTGACCTATGTCTTCATTCCCGCCTTTGCCCTGTTCAAATCGGGTCTCATGGCGGGCTGGACCGGTTGGGTTGCGATCATCGTGATCACCTTTACCTCGGCGCTCTACTTCGCTGACACACGCATGAAAACAAATGACAATTCCTTTTCCGGCTTCCCCGGATGCTGGAATATGGTGGTGATTGTAATCTTTGCGGTTGAGCCGAATTTCTGGGTCAGCCTCGCAATGGTCACGCTGCTGGCCATCGCCATGTTCCTGCCGATCAAATTCGTGCATCCGGTGCGCACCGATCGCTGGCGTGTTGTGTCACTTCCCATGGCAATCGCGTGGACATTTTTTGCAGGCTGGGCCGCGTGGGTGAACTTCCACCCCGAAAGCTGGGCGCACTGGGGATTGGTTGCGACATCGCTCTATCTCATACTGGCCGGCGCCGCCCAACAGCTCATATATCACGAAAAACTCTGACCTGCCGTCAGCTGTGTTTCGCAATAAACGCCAACGCCTCGTCGCACATGCTGTCAAATGTCGGCGTGCCTTCGACAATAAAATGGTTTTCGCCCGGTAGCTCGACATATTCCGCACCATCGATCAATCGTGCGATCAATCGACCTTCTGACGCCGGTGCCACACGATCCCCAACCGCGTGCAGAACCAGAACAGGTACCGTCAGCTTTTTTGCGTCTTCGCTGACATCCATCAAACCGTTCATCTCAAAAATGCGCAACGCGTTGTCCGGTGAAACACTCACCCGCTGCAATTCGTCAAAGGCTTTCTGCAGGTCTGGCCCGACTTCCGGCGCAAAACTCGACGTAAAAAACTGCCGGAAAATTGGATTGGTCGCACCCCAGCCATCCCGGATCATCCGGCAAGCTGTTTCATAAAGCATCGTCTGTTCCTGGGTTTTACGCGCCAACCGGCCGCGCACATACCCACCCCAGATCACGATGCAACTTACCTGATCCGGGTGCGCCAACGCATAACGCACCGAAAACCCGGCCCCCTGACTGGCACCAAACAGCGCAAACCGCTCCAACCCGGCAGCCGCAACGACCGCCTCCATATCTGCCAGCATCGCCGCTTCGGATATCTCCGGAACCTCCCAATCCGAAAGCCCGTTGCCACGCTGGTCAAACCGCACCAGCCGCACCTCGTCGGTAAAGCGTTCCAAAAACCCGGACCACATCGGGTTGCCCCATTCATATTCCAGATGGGTCATCCAGTTGGGTGCCTTTAAGACCGGCACGCCCCTGCCAACATCCGCCCAGGCAATCTGGACTCCGTCCGCCGATGTGGCGTATCGCACCCGCTGACTGTGGGCCGTGTCGTGGATGTCCACCGTCGCAGGCGCCTCACTTTGCCACTGCCAGACGCGGATGGGGCGCGAAAGGTTTTTGACCCGCTGCTGCCCCATGTCACGGAAATAGCCGCCCAACCGGTCCAGAACAGTCTGATGCACAATGTCCGAAATACACACGCTGCCCGGCTCTGCCAGCGCCTCCAATCGCGCCGCGACGTTGACACCGTCTCCAAAGATATCGCCATCCTCAAAGATAACGTCACCAATATTGACCCCGACACGGTACTGTATCCGGTGGTCAGGATCGCTGTCCGCCTCGCGCCGCTGCATGTTTTCCTGAATGTCGATGGCGCACCGCACCGCGTCCTGTGCCGAAGCAAACTCGGCCAGCATCCCGTCGCCCGTGGTTTTGACAATCCGCCCCCGGTTGCGCGCAATTTCGGGGTCAATCAATTCAACACGATGTCGCTTCTGACGCACCAGAATGGCTTCTTCATCCGCTTCCATCAATCGCGAATAGCCCACCATATCGGCAGCAAGAATGGCGGCAAGACGGCGTTCCATGGGGCGGTCTCCTGTTTTGCGCCTGCTCAGCCTAGCACAGGGCCTGATCCCCACAAAGCGTCAGATCAACAGCCCCCCAGCCTTCTCATGGCGCAACAGCCAGACCTTGCTTTCAACGCCACCCGCGCCGGAAAACCCGGTCAATCCCTTGGCCCCCATCACCCTGTGACACGGGATAATGATCGGGATCGGATTGCCGCCACAGGCTTGCCCAACCGCCTGCGGCATCGCGCCAAGGTCTTTGGCAATCTCGCCATAGGTGCGCGTGTCGCCCAACGGAATAGCCAGCATCGCGTCACACACGGCCTTTTGGAATGCCGATCCGGCGACACGCAACGGCAAATCAAACGGCGCACGCTCGTCGCTAAAATACGCGCTCAATTGGCGCTTGGCTTCGCGCAACAATTCCGACCCTTCCGGTGACGGCTCTGGCGTGCCACCCCAGTCCAGCCGCACAATCGCGCCGCCCTCTTCAACAATCCGCATCGCCCCCAAAGGGCTGTTCATCCACACTTGTTTCATGCCGCCATCCTGCACAACGTAAAAACGCCCCGCAAGCGGGACGTCTTCTTTTGCGCAAGAATCAGAGTGCGGGGCCGGTTTTCCGGGCTCCCCCGCGGGGGCCGGAAAACCGACATGCTTAGCTCAACGCGTCATTACAACGCCCACATACCGCGTCATGCGCGTGGTTGCCGACATCCGGCAGGATCTTCCAGCAACGCTGACACTTTGCGCCGTCTGCCTTTTCAAACACCACACCAACACCCTCGGTTTCCGGCATCCGAAACGCTTCTGCGGGCAACGGATCGCCAGACAGCACAATGTCAGATGTGATGCAGACATCTTCAAAGGCCACGCTCTTGAGCGCATCCAGAACCGCCGCGTCACGAACATGCACCACCGGTGCCGCTTCCAGCGACGCGCCAATGACTTTCTCGGTCCGCTGCACTTCCAACGCCGCTGTCACAACCCGACGCACGTCACGCACCTGTGCCCATTTTGCCGCCAGCGGTTCGTCCAGCCAGTCCGCAGGCGTGTCCGGGAAGTCCTGCAAATGCACCGAGTTCTTGTCACCCGGGAACCGCTCCAGCCACACCTCTTCCATGGTGAAGACAAGGATCGGTGCCAGCCACGTGGTCAGACGTTGGTACACGATGTCCAGAACCGTGCGCGCTGCCCGACGCCGTGCGGTGTCGCCATCGCAATACAGAACGTCCTTGCGAATATCGAAATAGAACGACGACAGGTCCACCGTGGCAAAGTTAAACACGGTCGAAAACACACCCTGAAAATCAAACGCGCCATAGCCGGTGCGCACTTTGTGATCCAACTCCGCCAGACGATGCAGCACCCAGCGTTCCAACTCGGGCATATCTGCGGGGTCCACGCGGTCGGCCTCGCTGAATTCATTCAGCGACCCCAACATAAACCGCATCGTATTGCGCAAACGGCGATAGCTGTCTGCCACACCTTTCAGGATTTCCGGCCCGATACGCTGATCGGCTGTGTAATCGGTCTGCGCCACCCACAGGCGCAGAATGTCGGCGCCATATTGCTGCACAATCTTCTCAGGCACGATGGTGTTGCCCAACGACTTGGACATCTTGTTGCCCTTCTCGTCCAGCGTGAACCCATGCGTCACCACATTGCGATACGGCGCGCGCCCTTTGGTGCCACAAGCCTGCAAAAGCGATGAATGGAACCAACCGCGATGCTGGTCAGTGCCTTCCATATAAACGTCGGCAATCCCGTCCGCGACACCATCTGCGCGATCCCTCAGCACAAATGAATGTGTCGAGCCCGAGTCGAACCAGACATCCAGCACATCAAACACCTGCACCCATTCATCCGCGCTGTACCCATCGCCCAAAAATCGCTGTGCAGCCCCTTCGGCATACCAGCAATCCGCACCTTCGACCTCAAAAGCTGCAACAATCCGGGCATTCACCTCCGGATCACGCAAAAGGAAATCCGGATCATGCGGCATCGCGTCTTTCTTGACAAAACACGTCAACGGTACACCCCATGCGCGCTGACGACTCAGCACCCAGTCGGGCCGCGTTTCGATCATGGAATACAACCGGTTACGCCCTGCGGGTGGGGTCCATTTCACCAGCTTATCTATCGAATTCAGCGCCCGCTGACGAATGGTTTCACCCATTTCGTCCTGCCCGTCCTCAACGTCGCGGTCCACAGCAGCAAACCATTGCGGCGTGTTGCGGAAGATCACCGGCGCTTTTGAGCGCCACGAATGGGGATAGCTATGCGTCACACGTCCGCGTGCAATCAACGCACCAACCCCGGACAGCGCATTGATCACGGCTGTGTTGGCACCGCCTTCCTTGCCCTTGGGCGTGATGATCACTTCACCGCCAAACAGCGGCAGATTAGGCCGGAATGACCCATCTTCGATCACGTTATGGGTCATCAGAAGCCCGTGCTTCACCCCAAGGATAAAGTCATCGGCACCATGGCTGGGGGCCGTGTGCACAAATCCGGTCCCCGCCTCGTCTGTCACGTGGTCACCCGGCAACATGGGCACGTCATAGTCCCACTCACCTTCACCACCCTCAACACCGCGCAGCGGATGCCCACAGATCACCAGATCCAATTGCTCGGCGGATACATCCCGCTTGCGGATATACTCGTCAACCTTGGCGGATTTCATCACCTCTTCGGCCAGATTATCGGCCAAAAGGTAATGATCCCCCTTTTGCGCCCAGTTGCCTTCAGGCGCGGCTGTGACCTTGTAAAGCCCATAAGACAGCGTTGGGTTGAATGCGACCGCCCGGTTTGACGGAATCGTCCAGGGGGTTGTGGTCCAGATCACCACGTTCACACCCAATAGCTGTGACCGCGCCCCGGTTGGCTCCACCGCGCGAACAATCGGGAATTTCACCCAGATCGTGTGGCTCTTGTGATCGTGATACTCGATCTCGGCCTCGGCCAATGCGGTCTTTTCAACCGGCGACCACATCACAGGCTTAGAGCCCTGATACAGCGTGCCGTTCATCAGGAACTTCATGAATTCTTCGGCAATCACCGCCTCGGCATGGTAATCCATCGTCAGATAAGGATCAGCCCAGTTGCCGGTGATCCCCAGCCGTTTGAACTCCTCGCGCTGAATATCGACCCATTTATCGGCAAAAGCCCGGCATTCCTGACGGAACTCGACAACGTCAACCGCGTCCTTGTCCTTGCCCTTGGCGCGGTACTGTTCCTCGATCTTCCACTCAATCGGCAAACCGTGACAATCCCAGCCCGGCACGTATCGGCTGTCAAACCCCATCATCTGATGCGACCGCACGATCATATCCTTGATCGTCTTGTTCAACGCGTGACCGATATGCAAATGCCCGTTGGCATAGGGCGGACCATCATGCAGCGTGAACGGTTCGCGGCCTTCTTTCTCGCGCAGCTTGTCATAAACCCCAATCTGCGCCCAACGGTCCAGCCAGCCGGGTTCGCGCTTGGGCAATCCGGCGCGCATTGGGAAATCAGTTTTGGGCAGGTTCAGCGTGTGTTTGTATTCAGGGGTGTCGGCGCACATGTGTGGCGTCCTTCATCTGTCAGTTCGTATCAGTATCAGGGATTTGGGGGCGGCGTGGTATCCCATACGCCTTGTCCCGGCCGCTCGTCTGGTTCAGAGCGCCGGGCAAATAATTCGAATAATGATCGCAGCAAAAGGCATCATCATGCCCGCCTTATAGGCTTGTGTTGGGGCGGGGTCCAGAGCGTCAACCTCGGTGAAATCATGAGATTGATCGCGCCGCCTAAACAGGCACATCCATGCCGCGACCTGTGCGCGAAGACATCTCGATTGCCTCAATGAGGCGATGGGTCTCCAACGCATCCCGGCCCGACACCAGAGGCGCCCGGTTATTCTGGATCGCCTCAACGAAATCTTCGATCACGCCCAGATGTAACCCGTGCGTAGTCACAACCGGCCCAGCCTCGCCAAGATCCCCCTTGTCAACCACCACCGTTTCCCGCACGCCCGACCGCCAAACCAGATCCAGAGACGTGCGGCCCAGGTGCAACGATCCGCGTTCAAAATGCAGTTTGATAACCTCTTTTCCATGCGGAAATGACGCCGTACTCGCCACCAATGACCCGACAGCCCCGCAAACAAACTGCAACCCGGCCACGGCGAAATCTTCTGCCTCCATTTGATGCAAAGGGCTCGTCGCGGTCATCGCCTGCACACGGGCCACCGGTCCAGCAAGGCTAAGGGCAAGGTTGATTGTATGGATCGCCTGCGTCATCAGAACCCCACCGCCATCACGTTCGTAAGTGCCTCGACCCAGCTCGTCATAGTAGGACTGATCCCGCCAAAGCGGCGCCTCGATCTCAACATGCCCCAGTCTGCCCAGCTCACCCCCCGCCACATAGCGCTGCGCCGCCTGCGACGATTCTTGCACCCGGTGCTGAAACAGCATCCCCAGCTTGACGCCAGCACGCTCACAGATATCAACGACATCCTCCGCCTCGCCCGTTGTGCGGGCCACTGGTTTTTCAAGAAGGATATGTTTACCCGCCATCGCCAGTGGTTCAATCAGACTGGCCCGAACACTGGGCGGCGTGGCGACGATCACCATGTGGATTTCAGGGTTATCAACCACACTCGCCAAATCCGCAGAAAACGACGGCGTCGGCCCGGCATAATACTTGGCCAGGTATTTCGCTTTTTCCGGGTGGCGCGAGATGATGCTGATCAGCCGAACCCGATCCTGAGCAGCAGACAGCGCCGCAACATGGGTCTGTGCAATCATACCTGCCCCAATCAATGCGACTCCAACGCGTTGAGCACCAGGTGATTTGGACATGACCTCTCCCTTCAGAATTCTGCATTTGCCGGGCGACCCCACGGCTGCCCCGGAAATAGCATATCTGCCAAAGGCTTGTAAGTTATGGCCCGCGCATTGAAGCAACAAGGCTGGCGTCTTGCTTCAGTCTATGTCTTTCTGGCCAGACTTTCGCACTTGCCCAAGGCCCACGCATGTCCACGATACCGCCGCGTTTTGACATCTCCCGCGCAGAAATCGCACGAGTTGTGCACGCCTTTTACGAGTTGATCCGCCAACACCCTGCACTGGGACCAGTCTTTGCAGCGCATGTCACCGACTGGCCCGCGCATGAGGAAAAGATCACCCGGTTCTGGGCCAATGCGATTCTTTTTGAGCGCAGCTATGACGGCAATCCGGCGCAGATCCACAAAGACGCGAAAAACGTCCGGCCCGGCATGTTCGAACCATGGCTCGCCCTGTTTGACCTGACCCTGCGCCAGGAACTGACCAAAGATCAGGCTGCCGCATGGTCTGCACTGGCCCACAATATTGGGCGCAGCCTGCGCGCCAGCGTGGTCGAGCGCACCAAAGGGCCAAGCGGCGTACCAATCCTTCGCTAGGTGGATTTGCTATGCGCTGTTCTGACACCGACGCAATACCGACGTGAGACCGACGCAATACCGAAGCGGCTTTAGGCGTGAAACAAAGAGCCCACCGCAAACGCGATCCCGGCGGCGGCGCCACCAATGGCCAGCGTTTCGCACCCGGACCGCCACCAAGGCTCCGGCGACCACCGCGCCTTGAGCGCGCCGATGATAAAGAAGACGACACCTGTCATGGTCGCGGACCATCCGAACGCATTCAACATACCGAAAACAAACGGCAATAACGGCACCAATCCGGCCACAAGAAACGCCAGAAACGTCGCAACAGCCGCACGCATCGGGTGTGGATCAACCCCGGCCAACCCATATTCGCCTTCCAGCATCAACTGAATCGCTGCCTCCTCATTGGCTGCAATTGCGTTGGCCGCAGCCTCCAGAACATCGCCCTCAAGCCCTTTCAGGCGCAAAATCTCACGAATCTCGCGCAGCTCGCCTTGCGGGTTTTCCTCAAGATGGCGTTGCTCCACCGCGCGCAACCGTTGCGCATGATCCAGCTCGGCTTTGGTGCCTGAATAATTCCCCGCTGCCATCGAAAAACCGTCGGCCAAAACATTGGCCAGTCCCAGGGCAACAATGATCACCGGCGACAATCCGGCACCGGCGACACCTGCCACAATGGCAAAGGTCGTCACCGACCCATCGATGCCGCCATAGACAACATCGCGCAAATATCCGCGCCCGGGCGGCGCACCAATCCGCGCCTCAACTTCGGTCTGAGAATGCCCGTGTTCCTTCATGCAACCAGCCTGACAAAACTGCGCTATGCCAGCCATGCGTCAGATCAAATACGAGTAAAAAGCCCTGATTTAGCGGGCGTTACCGGTCAAATAGCCCCGTCAGCGCACGTTTAACCAGCCCCGAAACACGCGGCTTTTGACCCTCGCCAAATGGCAAAGGTCGGCACACTTCCATGGCCGCAACCCCGACCCGCGCGGTCAACGCACCGTTCACCAGCCCCTCACCAAACCGGCGGCTCAGCTTGGCCAGCGCGCCGCCCCCTGCCATTGTCCCGATCAGATCGTCGCCCGCCGCCACTGCACCGGTGGCCACCAGATGGGTCATCACGGCGCGAAACAATCGCCAGCTTCCCAGCGTTCCGGCGCGACCTCCGTAGATTTCGGCCACGCGACGGATCATGCGCATATTGGACGTCAACGCCGCGACCACATCGGCCAGCGCCAAAGGCACCAACGCAGTGACGGCCGCCACCTGTCGCGCCGCCGCTTCGACTTCGCGTTGTGCTGCCTGATCCAATGGCGACAACATTTCGGTTTCCGCCAAGTGTAACAGCGCGTCACTATCCATGACCTCGCCGCGTCGCTCGGCGATTCGATCACGTCCCCAGGCCGTATCTGATCGTCCTTTGTAAAACGCCAAAAGCCGGTCAATCACATCACGCGCGTCACTCAGATTACCACTGGCCAGCGCGGTATCCGCCCGCGCCCGCAGCTGATCGACGCGCCGCAAACGCGCAAACCCAGCCAGCTCGCGCACGAACATCGCCATCGCCACCAGCAGTAAGGCCGCGCCAATTCCCGTGACGGTCCAACCCAACACTGGCGAGCGTGTCACCAACCCGGTGACGAAATCCCAGGCCGCAACAGACACAACCGCGCTGATAAAGGCCCCCAACAAGCCCCAGAACCAGCGCGCCAATCGCGAAGGTCGACGCGCACCCAGCCGCGCGGCCACCTGCATTGCCTGTCCCTTCGGGACAATTGGCATCACGTCGGGCACCGGCGCGGCGTCTTCCACCTTAGGCTCTGGCTGATCCTCCAGATC
Source organism: Shimia sp. (assembly GCF_039969785.1). Taxonomy (GTDB): domain Bacteria; phylum Pseudomonadota; class Alphaproteobacteria; order Rhodobacterales; family Rhodobacteraceae; genus Shimia. The sequence goes on from NZ_JBDVNC010000020.1 coordinate 30,355, forward strand.
GATCAAAACGGGGCCGTTGGTCACAAGCGATCTCCAATCAAGAACTGCGCGGCCCGATCCAGCCGGATATGTGGCGGCCCCTCTCCGGGGCGCAGGCTCAGCGGGGCGGGCGCGAATTTCATCACTTCATAATCCTGATCCAGCCACGCCTCCGCGCCCTGGCGCGCTGGCACCAGCAACGCCGCCGGATCGTCTGGCAAAGCCCCCGGATAAAACGCGGCCTGCCGTCCGTTATCCAAAAGCCGACCGCGCACGCAATCCAAATCGCGCCCGCCATGTTGCACAGTTTCTTCCACAGTTGCCCGCACCGACGCCAGCGACACAGCCGACGTATCCGCCCCGGCAAACTGCGCCCGGTCAGCTGCGTCTCGGGTCAGCGCCTGCATAATGCCGGTCAGTTGCGGATGCTGGCTGTGGTGCAAATGATCCGCCTTGGTCGCGGCAAACAGTATTTTTTCCACCCGTTTGCCCAGCAACATGCGGCTCAGAAATGCATTTCGCCCGGGTCGAAATGCGGCCAGTGTCTCTGCCAGCCCGGCACGCAAATCTTCCACCGCGCGCGGGCCGTTGTGGATCGCGCCCAGCGCATCCACCAACACCACCTGCCGATCGATCCGGCTAAAATGGTCGCGAAAAAATGGCTTCACGACCCTCGCCTTATAGGCTTCAAACCGCCGTTCAAACGCCCGCCACAGCGATTTCCGCGACGGCTTTGCCAGGTCTGGCAGCGGTGCAAATGTCAGGACAGGCGATCCCTCAAGGTCTCCGGGCAATAAAAACCGCCCCGGCGTGCAATCATAATATCCCGACGCCCGCGCCGCGTGCAAATATCTGGTAAAGCTCTCGGCAAGCAATTTTGCCTGTACCTCGTCCAGATCCAGTCCCGCGTCTCCCGATGCTACAATGCCACGATATTCTGCTGCTTCTGATCGTGCCTCAATCCGGGACAACACGTCCCGGCTCCACTCGGCATAGCTTTTGTCCAGCAACGCCAGATCCAGCAGCCATTCACCGGGATAGTCTACAATATCCAGATGCACCGTGCGCGGCCCCTGAAGGCCGGACAGCAACCCTGCCGGACGCACCCGGAACGACAGACGCAATTCGCTGATCGTGCGCGTGCTGTCGGGCCAATGCGGCTCGGGTCCTGTCAAGGCTTCCAGATGTCGCTCATAGTCAAACCGGGGCACCGTATCGTCGGGCTGAGGTTGCAAAAACGCGGCCTCAATGCGACCCTCAGACGCTGCCACAAGCTGCCCCATGCGCCCGCGATCCATCAGATTGGCCACCAGCGACGTGATGAATACTGTCTTGCCGGATCGTGCCAAACCAGTCACGCCCAACCGGATCACCGGTTCGAAAAAAGTCTCTGAAACTGTGTCGCCCACGGCTTCAAAGCCGCGCGTGACGCTGTCAGCGAGTGAGGAAATGACCACTCTGTTGGTCCTTTTGCCTGTTTCGCCAGAAACCTAAGCTCTGTCGCGCCGGTTTTCCAGTGGGTTAAGGCGGGTTCAGTTTCCCCCTTGAATGGTCTATCGCTCGGATTATGCCCAGATATGCGCTTCAGATCGAATACCACGGAAAACCGTTTGCCGGATGGCAACGTCAGGCCGATCAACCGTCGGTGCAAGGCGCCATTGAACAGGCGCTGGCCTGTCTTGAACCGGGGCCGCACACGATTGCCGCTGCGGGGCGCACGGACTCCGGTGTGCATGCTTTGGCGCAAGTTGCCCATTGCGATTTGGACAAAGACTGGGACGCATTCCGACTGTCCGAAGCGTTGAATCACCATCTTAAGCCCGCCCCTGTGGCCATTGTGGCGGCCAAAAGGGTCACAGATGACTGGCACGCGCGCTTTTCCGCTGTGGAAAGACGGTATTTGTTCCGCGTCCTGATCCGGCGCGCACCGGCTGCGCATCAGGCCGGGCTGGTGTGGCAGGTCAAACAGGACCTGGATGTCGACGCGATGCAGGCGGGGGCTGACCGTCTGATCGGGCGGCACGATTTCACAACCTTCCGCAGCTCGATCTGTCAGGCTGCCAGCCCCTTGAAAACGTTGGATGAACTGCGCGTCATCAGACACGACACATTGTGGGGTCCGGAAATCCATTTTCACGTGCGAGCCCGGTCCTTTCTGCACAATCAGGTGCGCAGCTTTGTTGGTACGCTGGAGCGTGTCGGGGCCGGCGCGTGGTCGCCAGATGATGTCACCGCCGCGTTAGAGGCATGCAATCGCGCCGCCTGCGGCCCGGTTTGCCCACCCCAGGGACTGTATCTTGCTGGCGTCGGCTATCCACAAGACCCGTTTACCCAAACACCCTCTGCGCCCCTGTAAACAAAGGCCGCACCTCGGCATTGCCTCAGGGGAAACCCTTGACCCGCACCCGTATTCGGGTGCTAGCTGCCAGCCATCCGACCCCAACGAGGCCACACATGTTCCAGCCCGCGATCACAGGCACCGGCGTTTTCACTCCTTCCGAAGTCATCACCAATGATGAACTGGTCGAGGCCTTCAATGCCTATGCCACACTGCACAATGCACGTAATGCCGATGCCATCGCCGCCGGGGATGCACTTGCCATTGAGCCGTCCAACAGCGACTTCATATTCAAGGCGTCCGGCATCGAGCAACGGCACGTGATCGACAAAACCGGAGTGCTGGACCCTGAGGTTATGCACCCACTGCTGCGCCAGCGGCATGATGACGAACCTTCGCTGATGTGCGAAATGGCACTGGATGCCTGCCACAAGGCTTTGAAACAGGCACAAATCGAACCGCAGGACATCGACCTCGTCATTTGCGCCGCATCGAACATGGAGCGGGCTTACCCGGCCATCGCCGTTGAAATTCAACACGAGCTGGGCGCTGGTGGCTTTGCTTTTGACATGAACGTGGCGTGTTCTTCGGCCACATTCGGCATTCAAACGGCAGCAGACATGATCCGGTCAGGCTCTGTCCGGCGCGCCATTGTTGTGAACCCTGAAATCTGCTCGGCCCATCTGGAATGGCGTGACCGGGACTGCCACTTTATTTTTGGCGATGTGGCCACCGCTACGATACTGGAACGCCGTGACGACGCACAAGGGCCCTATTTCGAGATCCTCTCAACCCGATGCGCCACGACATTCTCAAATAACATCCGCAACAATAATGGTTTCCTGCGCCGCTCTCGCCCAGATGGTGTCAAAGACCGCCGAGATATGCAGTTTATGCAAAACGGCCGCAAAGTGTTTAAAGAAGTTTTGCCGATGGTCGCGTCTCACATGCTGGCTCACCTTAATGACGAAGGTATGGATCGTGACGCGTTGCGCCGCCTCTGGTTGCATCAGGCCAACAAGACCATGAACGATTTCATCGGCAAAAAGGTGTTGGGCCGCACACCCGCTCCGGGCGAACAGCCCAATATCCTTCAGGACTATGCGAACACATCCTCGGCGGGCTCCATTATTGCCTTCTCAAAATACTCAGATGACCTTTTGCCAGGCGACCACGGAATGATTTGTTCCTTTGGCGCCGGATACTCTGTTGGTTCTGTATTGATTCGACGTCAATCATCCCAATGATTCGGCTGCAGACCGCTAAACCGCGTCAGCCTCATGTCAGTAATGACAGTCAAACCGTCAAAAGCTGTAAGTAATGACAGTCTATAGTCACCCAATAGTTTGGGTTTCCCTACCAGACACCATCGATGCCCTAGGGTAAGCTTTATCTCGGAAGGCGCGAATGAGCACATGGTCACTTCCCCAGGTGATCGCAAAATTCGCAAATGGTGTCATCTTTGACTAGTCCGACTTCCACTCTGTGCTGTCCCGTGCAGAGCGGTGATCGAAGCGCACACCCGTGCACATCGGTTTTCCTTTAGGTCATTTTAGCATGATCGGGTGTCTCGGTTTACCGGGGCACCCTATATTTTTCCGGGACAGTCACGGTCCCAAATAAAAATCAGCGGTGTCGGACTTTACCATTCCCAGCTTCGGAAATACCCATTTCCACAAGAACGGAATCCTCGTCATCTGACAAATGGCTCAATGGATCGGGCAAAAGCCCCATACTCATCGCAAGCGCGGCCAACTCTGCCCGGTTTCCCAGGCCCGTCTTATTCAGAATCTGCTTCATGCGCTGACGCACAGCGGATACCGTTACGCCCAGTTCTTCAGCTATATTTTTGTCCTGCATGCCGGTACCGATCATTTTCAGCAATTCCAGCTGCTTGTCGGAAATTGCATTTCGCTCGGTGAATTCAGACGAAAAATGCATCATATAGCGATGATGTCCCATAACCGCAGCGGTGTTCAGCACCCAGCCCTGGGTCTGAATAATGTGTTTCATCTCGCGCTTTGATTGTCCCCCGCCAAACGTAAGCAACGCGGATTGCGGAGGCGCATGTACCCGCAATGGGATCGAGAACCCCGACCTTATGCCACGCGCTGCGGCCTCGCGCAAAACCTTGTAACGTTCTTCGGGAATGTGGTGGTATTCATCCACAAATTCCAACCCCACGGCAATCGGCGTCAGACAGTGCATGGCATGGGTGCGAAAATACGACCACTTTGCCAGATCGGGATTTTTATTTACCGCATGCAACCAAGTTGAATCATAAGACGTTCGAATGAAAAGGGTCTTTTTCCAGTTGACGTAATTGCTGGCTGAAATGAAATCGATATAGGGCAGGTTCAGCGTGCGCCCCAGCGATACAATCAACCGCCAAACGTCCGACGAATGCGTCGTCCCTTCCAAATCTACCAAGAAATTCTGAAGTATTTCAGGTACATGGCGTTCCGCATCAATCAGCGGCCGGCGTGTAACCTCCCTAACCATCGGCTAGATCGTTTCCTCTTCGAGGTGTAACTTCATGTCAACCAGCACCTGCTGCAACGCCATTGTTTCACGCAACAAACGCTTGGCTTCGTTCACCGTGATGATGCCATCTTCAATCGATTGGCCGTACTCAGCCATCAATACGGCAAACCGCTGACTCAACGCTACCACATCCGAGTTCACACCGCCTTTGTCATCGGTGTTTCGACGCCGTTCATCATAAGACAGCGTGATCCCTTTAAGCTCAGCCAGAGCCGACGTAACATGCGGATAAGACGATGCTTCTTCCAATGCGGCAACTGCGTCGATCGGCATAAACCGGTCAGTGTGTTCATCATGCGCCGAATAGTATCGACCCAACGTCGCCTTGGATTTGCCCGTCAACTCACACGCCGCTTCAATTCCGACATCCTTGACCAAGGCCTCCGAATGCTTTTTCAGATAGCTCCCGACAACGCTCATACTCATGCTCCGTTCTGACCACGCCCCTAACCGACAGGGGAATGTAACAAGTCTTTTCCCATTAATCACTTACACTGGATTTGTCATTTATCAAATGTCTCGTGACGTCACGGACCGTTGTCAGTATCCGGCACTGTTATGCCGGGCGCCGCGGTTGCGCCTCCTCAGCCCCAAAAGTCGGGGAGGCGCATGCCAGGCCGGTCACTGCGGACGGGTTTTGCCCATCCCCATGAGGTCACTGCCTCTTTGAACCGGTTTCGCACAGGACTGGCTGAGGGAAGGGGAGCGGAAAAAGACGCTCCCCGCCGCGTGTGTGTCAACGCAATTCGCCCCTTGCACCACCAGCGCACACCGGATTATCACCCAGACATGGCCAAGCTGTACTTTCACTATTCAACCATGAATGCCGGTAAATCGACCGTCCTTTTGCAGGCATCGCACAACTATCGCGAAAGGGGAATGCAGACTTATCTGCTGACCGCTCGATTCGATAACCGCGCTGGGGATAGTAAGATTGCGTCCCGCATCGGTATTTCCTGTCAGGCCGATACGTTCGATGCACAATCCGACCTGTTTGCTCAGATTCAAACGCGCATTACACAAGATCCCGTCGCGTGTGTCTTTATCGACGAGGCACAATTCCTGAGCGAAGATCAGGTCTGGCAACTGGCGCGGGCGGTGGATGATCTGGATGTGCCGATCATGTGTTATGGGCTGCGCGTGGACTTTTTGGGCAAGCTGTTCCCAGGCTCGGCCGCTTTGCTGGCACTTTCAGATGAAATGCGCGAAGTGCGCACAATCTGCCACTGCGGAAAAAAGGCCACAATGGTTGTGCGACAGGACGCGTCAGGAAATACCCTGCAAGAAGGCGCTCAAGTCCAGATTGGCGGCAACGAATCCTATGTGTCGCTGTGCCGTCGCCACTGGCGCGAAGCGATGGAAGACCCGGCGACTTCGACTGCCACAAAAGACATCTCCTCCGCCAGGGCGGGTTAAAACACTTCAGGATTTTACGACCAGATGCGCGGATGGGCGGCTTGCCCCTCGGCAGACCGCTTTCTATAAGCAGACCAGTCGCCTCTCTGGGAGCCCGGTCATGACTTTCCGCCAAAAACACCTTCTCGGGATAGAGCATCTGCACCCCGACGAGATCACAACCCTGCTTGATCTCGCCGACCAGTATGTCGATCTGAACCGGCGCGACGTCAAACATTCGGACGCGCTGACCGGACTGACTCAGATCAACATGTTCTTTGAAAACTCGACCCGCACCCAGGCCAGCTTTGAGCTGGCAGGCAAACGGCTGGGCGCGGATGTGATGAACATGGCGATGCAGGCCAGTTCCATCAAAAAGGGCGAAACCCTGATTGATACCGCCATGACTCTGAACGCGATGCACCCCGACCTTCTGGTCGTGCGCCATCCGCATTCCGGCGCTGTTGATTTGTTGTCGCAAAAGGTGAATTGCGCCGTTCTGAATGCGGGCGACGGGCGTCACGAACACCCGACTCAGGCATTGCTGGACGCGCTGACCATCCGCCGTTCCAAAGGACGCCTGCACCGCCTGAACATTGCGATTTGCGGCGATGTCGCCCATTCGCGTGTGGCGCGCTCGAACCTGATCCTGCTGGGTAAAATGGAAAACCGGATCCGTCTGGTTGGCCCGCCCACGCTGGTGCCTTCCAGTTTTGCCGAATTCGGCGCTGAGATTTATGAAGATATGGAAGAAGGTCTGCGGGATGTGGATGTGGTGATGATGCTGCGCCTTCAGAAAGAACGCATGGATGGCGGCTTTATTCCTTCTGAGCGCGAATATTATCACCGCTACGGGCTGGATGCTGCAAAGCTGAAAGTGGCCAAGCCGGATGCCATCGTGATGCATCCCGGCCCGATGAACCGTGGCGTCGAGATCGACGGCGAGATTGCCGACGACATCAACCGCTCGGTCATTCAGGAACAGGTTGAAATGGGCGTCGCTGTGCGCATGGCCGCCATGGACCTGCTGGCGCGAAACCTCAAATCCGCACGCGCGGCCCATTCGATAGAGGTTTAAGATGGAAGATCCCAAAGATCCACGCGCCTCTGGCATGGTCGCCATGGTTGCCCTGATCGTGATGTTTGCGCTTGTGGGGCTGATGATCTGGATTGGCGGATGACAGCTCTTGCAGTTGGCGAAAACGAAATTGGGGTGATCCGCGTCTTCGCGCTGGACTTGCCCGAACGCGATCTGCGCAAACTGACCAATCCGGGCAAAACCGATCCAAACCCACAGGCCACCGTGGCCATGCTGGTCGGGCTCGACTGGTTACAGGACGGCGGTTTTGAAATCTTTGACCCGGAAGTGCTGGGCGATCTGGGCCTGTCTGGGTATCTGCGCGACGGCGGCGGCGTTGCCGCGGCTGCCCTGACAAAAGACCAAACCCGCCTTGATGCGGTTCAGGGCCCGGTCCTGATCCTTTATTCAAGGGCGTTCAGCGGTCAGGCCTGTACACTCAAACCTGCGCCATGCCTGTCCCATATCGGCACCTATGCCGAAGACACGCCCCCGGTGCATTTTGAAAAGCTGACCAGCGACGCCTCAGTTGGAGTGGCAACAGGCGCGCCTGGTTCCGACCCGACCAAACCCAACCCTCATCTGACCCTGTTAATGGCCATTCTGGTATTGCCACTACTCGCAATAATCTTAGGTGCCATTTACCTTATGGTGATCCGATGAAGCCCGTAGCCCAGTCAGAATTCTCTGCAGAACCGCCCTTTGTCGACCTGCGCCCTGACGAATCCGTTTTGGCAACATGGCGACCGCAGTTGCGCTACTTCCTCTACAAAGCGGCGTTTGTGTCCGGGCTGACTGCGCTGTGTCTGGGGTCCTGGGCAGAGTTCAGTTTTCAAACGGCGGGGGTGTTGATCTGGCTGGCCTCTCTTGTGGTCTCTGCCCTGTTTTATGCGTTCATTTTTGATGACTTTCAGGAATGGCCCGCCCGGCGTGACGATGTCTGGGTCCTGACCAGTCAGCGCCTTGTGTACTTCAATCCATACGAACAGGAGTTTCCGACGGATATGCCGCTGGATCACATCCTCAAAGTACAGGTCTGGATGTTCTGGGGTGTACGCGTGCGTCTGATCCCGCGCGACCAGATCATGATGCAGTTTCTGCCGGACCGCGCCGGTGTTAAAGTCGCAATCAAAGACGCGCTCGCCAACCTGAAAAGCAGCCCGCAACCACAAGGACCCGTCTGATGAGCCAATCCATGACCCCGGATACGCCGCTGGCCGAAGGTGAAGAAGTGCTGCACAGCCTGCGGGCTGATCGTGCTACATATGTGCGAACCAACGCATGGCTGGCTGCATTTGCGATGGGGGCGGGTATGCTCATCCTGTGGATGCTGGACAATCCTTACGTCTGGACAGGCGCCATTGGCGGTTTGGCTGCCGTGACCGTGCGTGCGTTCTACATGATGTCCGAAGAGCTCTCGGTCCGCTGGGATATAACCAACCAACGGGTACTTGGCCCGATGCAGCGCGCCATTCGTCTGGGCGAGATCAGGACGCTTAAGACAATGGGCTCGGTTGTTCAGATCGTGACACAATCTGGCGACAAACACCTGATCAAATATCAGGCCTCTCCCAAAGACACGGTTTCCCTCATCCGCCGCGCCAAAGACACAGGTGCAGCATGAAAGACGGCTGGGAAGGTCTCTTGGATCCGGACGAAAAAATCCAGTGGCAGGGTCGCCCGGACGGAGCCTTTACTTTTAACTGGGATCACGGCATCCCGTTTATCTTCGGCCTGTTCTTTGCCGGGTTCGCGCTGTTCTGGATGATCATGGCTGCGCAGGGCAGCGGCGGGTTCTGGATGTTCGGCCTGTTACATTTTTTGGTCGGTCTCGGCATCGCACTGGGCCCGGTCTTCTGGCCAACTTGGCAGCGACGTCACACCTGGTACACCCTGACAAACAAGCGCGCCTTTATTGCCAGCGACCTGCCTCTCAAAAACAAACGGCTTGACAGCTATCCCATCACAGCCGGAACGGTTTTTTCATTCTACGATGAACCCCTCGCCACCATTCACTTCGCCGAAACCTCCAAGCGCACGAAAAAAGGCACCCATACGGTTAAAATCGGCTTTGAACGCATTCCCGAAGGACGCAAAGTGCTCAGCTTGATGCGTGACATTCAGGACAAAGCCCGGCAAAAGCAGCACGACGTAAAGAGAGAGCCTTGATGACCACGCTTTTCACCAATGCCCGCCTGATCGACCCTGAAACCGGTACCGATGCCCCCGGCTGGTTGCTGGTGGAAAACGACATGATTGCCGCCTCTGGTTCAGGCGACGCACCCGACGCATTTGAAACGGTCGACTGCCACGGCAAATGCCTCGCCCCCGGCATTGTCGACATTGGCGTCAAGGTTTGCGAACCCGGAGAACGCCACAAGGAAAGCTACAAGACCGCTGGTCTTGCCGCTGCGGCAGGTGGTGTGACCACAATCGTCACCCGCCCCGATACACTTCCGGCAACAGACACCCCCGAGGCGCTGGAGTTTGTAGAACGTCGCGCCAATCAGGCCGCTCCGGTCAACGTATTGCCGATGGCTGCCCTGACCAAAGCCCGCGCTGGCAAAGAAATGACAGAATTTGGCTTTCTCATGGATGCCGGGGCAATTGCGTTTACCGATTGCGACCATGTTGTCACCAACACCAAAGTGCTCAGCCGTGCCATGACCTATGCGCGCTCGCTTGGCGCGCTGGTGATTGCGCATCCTCAGGAACCTGTTCTGTCGGCGGGCACCGCCGCAACGTCAGGCAAATTTGCCGGATTGCGCGGGCTTCCGGCCGTGTCCCCTATGGCGGAACGCATGGGACTGGACCGCGACATTGCGCTGGTCGAAATGACAGGTGTGAAATACCACGCCGACCAGATCACCACCGCTCGCGCCCTGCCCGCCCTGGAGCGGGCCAAGAAAAATGGTTTTGACATTACCGCAGGCACATCGATCCACCATCTCACGCTGAATGAACTGGACGTTGCCGATTATCGCACCTTTTTCAAGATCAAGCCCCCTCTGCGCTCGGAAGACGATCGGCTGGCTGTGATCGACGCGGTCAAAACCGGTCTGATCGATACCATTTCGTCGATGCACACACCGCAAGACGAAGAATCCAAACGCCTGCCCTTTGAAGAGGCCGCCTCGGGCGCTGTGGCTCTGGAAACCTTGCTACCGGCCGCCATGCGGCTCTATCACGGTGGCTATCTGACATTGCCTGAACTGTGGCGCGCGATGGCTCTGAACCCCGCCAACCGGCTTGGGCTTGCATCCGGGCGGATCGCTCATGGCGCACCGGCGGATCTGGTGCTGTTTGACCCTGATGCTCCATTTGTGCTCGACCGTTTCAAGCTTCTGTCCAAATCCAAAAACACCCCGTTTGACGGACAAAGGATGCAAGGTAAGGTGCTGGCGACCTATGTTAGAGGCAAACCTGTATACCGGAGAGACTGATGCCCTCGCTGATCGATCACAGCCTGTTCACGCTCCTGCTCTGGGGAGCGGTTGGGTATCTGTTGGGATCCGTCCCGTTTGGTATGATCATCAGCAGCGCCATGGGCCTGGGCAATCTGCGCAATATCGGGTCCGGGAATATTGGCGCGACCAACGTGCTGCGCACCGGGTCCAAAGGCGCTGCCGCTGCTACCCTGCTTCTGGATGGCGGCAAAGGCGCGGTGGCTGTCCTGCTCGCGCGTGCTGTTGCCGGTGACGGGGCTGCGCAATTGGCTGGCCTTATGGCTTTTCTGGGCCATTGTTATCCGGTGTGGCTGGGCTTCAAGGGTGGCAAAGGCGTGGCCACTTTCCTTGGTATCATGCTGGCGCTGGCCTGGCCGGTTGGCCTTGCCTGTTGCCTGACTTGGCTCGCCACGGCGTTCACGTCTCGTATCTCTTCCCTCTCGGCGTTGGTTGCCGCCGCCGCATCGACCTTCTGGATGGTTGTGCTTGGCCATTCCTACGGGTTTCTTTTGGGGGTGTTGCTTACCTTGATTGTTTTCTGGCGCCATCGCGAAAATATTCGCCGGTTGCGCGCCGGTACCGAGCCATCCATAGGACAGAAATAGCAAATGAGCCCTCACCGCCTTGCCTTGTTTTCTCCTTGGTTTGGACGGTGGCCCGAATGGATTAATCTGCATCTGGAAAGCTGCCGGAGGAATCCGAAAGTGACATGGTTCGTGCCGACAGATCAGGAACCACCCAAAAACCAGCCGCCAAATGTTCGGTTTTTGCCGATGACGATGGCACAGTTTGTCGCGCGCGCCGAACAGACCACCGGACATCACCTGACGCCGGAAAACGCCTACAAGCTGTGCGACTATCGCCCCTTGCTGGGCGAGATGTTTTTCGATGACATCACTGACTTCACCCATTTCGGGTATGCCGACAATGATGTGATCTTTGGCCAGCTCGATTGTGAACTGTCTCAAAACCGACTGGAGACATATGACATCATCTCGGGCCATGGTGACATGCAGGCCGGCCACCTGAGCGTTCTTAAAAATACATCCCGGATACGCAGTGCATGGCGCAGAACACCAAAGTGGAAGTCCAAAGTCCTGCCGCCCAGCCACTTTGCCTTTGACGAAGGCCGGTTTGGGCGCCACCTCAACCCGTATAAATGGCACCCTCCCTGGCGACGTTACAAGGTGCTCTGGCACGAGATGCACTCAATGCCGGACCGCGCCCCTGTGTGGCTGGACGGCGGTCCGAACCCCACTGAGTTTCATTGGAAAAATGGCATCCTGACCGAGCCACGTTGCGCAAAACCGCAATATGCCTATTTGCATTTCATGTTGTGGCGTGACCGACGGCATCGACATGGTACGCCTGCCCCGTGGGAAGCTCTTTTATCTGTCATGAAAATCGCCTGGCGCGACGCCGCAGAAAAAGGGTTCGTGATTTCGCACAACGGCTTTACACTCTGACCAACAAGGTAGGTCGGCATGCAAACGCCCCCATCGACAGGCCCGCATAACTCCACCGCACGGCGCAGCCTGCGCGCGCGTCTTGGTTTGCCTGTGTCTGTACGTGTCGGCCTGCCCATCGCCTATAGTGCGGCCCTTCTTCTGGCCCCTTTCGCGGTTGCAGCACTTGGGTTCTGGGCGATGCTGATCCCTGTGTTTGCCATCTGGTTCGGCGCCATACCTTACCTGTGCCTTGCCGGGCCGTTTTTTGCGTTGGCCCTGACTCGCTACGAACCGGACCCGTTTACCTTTGCCCTGATCGCCCTGTTTCTGAACGTCGCCTCCCCACTACCATTTGCGCTGTTACTGCTCAGTCTTGGATACCCGCTTGACTGGAGCATAATTGCGCCGCTGTGGCAGTTTGGCTTCTATATAGCGCCGTTCTGGGGTGGTGCTTTTGCCATTCTGTACCGCGGCTTGCGCCACTTGCTGACGGCGCCAACTGACAGCGTCTGATTGCGCGTATCTGCACAACACCTCTGCGTCCAAACACAAACACATCATGTTGTTTTGAATGTGAACAATGGCCCCTCCACATCTGAAACAGGCCAGCGCAATATCGCCCGGCTGATCTTATAAACCCAAGCGTTGCGGAAATTTTCGCCGCATCACCAGATCAAGGACCAAACACATGAACTATGTAAAATCACTAATCACCGGCGCAGCTCTGGCCGCCACCCTGACAACCTCGGCTTTGGCCGCAGGCGTGGACGTGAATGCCACCCCAACCGGTCTTGCCCTGCAAGGGTATGACCCGGTCGCGTACTTCACTGAAAGCGCGCCGACCAAAGGTAACTGGCAAATCACGTCCTCTCATGACGACGCGACCTATCGCTTCGCCAACAAAGCCAACAAAGCCGCGTTTGACGCTGACCCGGACGCTTATCTACCCCAATACGGTGGCTACTGTGCCTTTGCCACCGCGATGGGATTCAAAGCTGACGGTGATCCAACCGTGTGGAAAATCGTAGAGGGCGAATTGTTCCTGAACCTCGCCCCCGAAGTTCAGGTACGCTGGGAAACTGACATTCCGGGCTTTATTGTCAAAGCAGACGCACAATGGGTCGATATCGAAGACAAAGACCCCGCGATCTTGCAAAACTAAGTATCAAGGAGCCTGCCCCCAGCGGTCAGTACAACAGAAAAAATTGCGATCCGCCAATCCATTGGCGGGTCGTTTTTTTTGTAGATATTAGGTGGTGGCAGACCAATCCAAACGCATCTCGGATGGGCAGTTGATATCGGGACTGATCTATAAGTAGCAAACAGAGGTGCGCTTTGTTATCGACAGGCGTTACAACCACGCTCTTCCTTTCATAATCGAGTTTCCCCTGACATCACCAGTGTGCGAGCTATTACTGCGACTTGCGGTGGGCGAGTGCCGTAAACCAGTCCGCCACGGCCAGAACCAAAGCAGCAAAAAGCAACATACTCAAGACCGATGCTACTGGCCAAAGGGCCTGTAATTTGGGTGCCTCACCCTGGTTAACCTGAGCGATCAACTTCTGCAGGATCAGCAAGAGCGCGAACACCATCGACACCCCCAATAGTCGATTGCGCAGGGCAACAAAATCAACGCGGCCGCGTCCGTCCTCGGGTTCGGCGTCAGGCGCAAGGCCAGGCAGGAATATTTGATATCCTGTGTGCAACAATAAAAGAACCGCCTGAGCCGCGACCAACACCAGACCTAACGACAGAATGGGGATGAGCGTATCGACTGCATTCATCTGGAATAGCTCTGGCAATCCGTTGAAAAAATCGCGGACAAACTGTACCAACAAAACAATGAGCATCAGAGCCAAACCAAGATACATTGGTGCGAGCAGCCAGCGTGTCGCGGCAATCCCATGATGCACCGTTTTTTCAAATTCTCCGCTCATACTGTCCTCATTTGGTTTCGACATTCACCCTATATTTTAGCGTTTTACCCCAACGAAAGAAGCCGTCGACATACCCCAAAGTTTCTTTCTTTCAGATCAGGTTGCGGCTTGCGAGGTTGCGCATCAGGTGACTGACCCCAAAGGTCCACGGCGTGCATTGTGTCGACAACCGCACAGTATTGCGCAGCGCCCCAAACCCCTCGGAAGATATGGTCACCACATCACCCTGCTTATGAGTAAACCCTTCGCCGGGCACATCGCGATCTTCGGTCGGAGCAAAAAGCGTTCCTAGGAACAACATGAACCCGTCTGGGTATTGATGATGCCGCCCGATTGTCTGGCGCACCAAATCCTCGGGGTCGCGGCTGATTTTTTTCATCGAGGAATGCCCGTGCAACACGTATCCTTCCGGTCCTTGAACCACGAGATCCAGTTCGGCGTTGCGCACGGCATCCAGCGTAAATTGCCCGTCAAAAACACGGATCATCGGCCCAATCGAACAAGAGGCATTGTTGTCTTTGGCCTTGGACAATAGCAGCGCCGAGCGCCCTTCTACGTCCCGTAAATTGACATCATTGCCCAAGGTAGCGCCGATGATGCGCCCGGCAGAGGACACCGCGAGTACGATCTCAGGCTCTGGGTTGTTCCACTTTGAGATAGGATGCAGTCCGACTTCGGCGTTAGGGCCGACCGAAGACAGCGTTTGTGCTTTGGAAAATACTTCGGCATCCGGCCCGATCCCTACTTCTAGGTATTGAGACCACAAACCCTCTTCGATCAGAGCCTCCTTGACCTTAGCCGCTTCGTCCGAGCCAGCCTGAATATTGCGCAGGCTGTCACCAATCAGGTGGCCAATACGCTCGCGAATAGTTTCTGCTGCACCCGGATCGCCCGCGGCCCGCTCTTCGATCACCCGCTCGACCATCGATTGGGCAAAAGTGACGCCACAGGCCTTGACCGCCTGTAAATCGCAAGGAGCCAGAAAATGCAGGCGTTCCATATTTCCAACCGACGCCTCGGATATTTCATCCAGCGATCCCAGATTACGACCCGGAGCTTGCTTCAAATAGGATACCGGATTATTCATCTCGCAAATGTCCCGCACGGTCGGCGCCGCGCGCGACGTGATATCTACAACTTGTCCTTGGCGTAATGTCACCACCGCAGGTCCACTAACTTCGGGATCCCAAATGCGCCCGACAAATAAACCTTCGGCCTCCAGAGTTGTGAGAAATGCACTCATGATCCTGCTCCTGCAATTTGGCTTTCCAGAAACTCTAGTCCGAATTGGTCGGATGGAGTTCACTTTTAAGCTCGGGAATTCAAAAAATGAGAGCCTGGGTTATGCCGCGAGCTTTTCAATCCTTTAGCCTAAACAGGAAGAGCCGCCAAATTAGGCTTAAGGACAAATAATTGAGGTTCAATATGACGTATTCAGGAACAAGCGCTGTTGTAACAGGCGGAGCACAGGGGATTGGCCTCGCAGTGGTCGATGCATTTTTGATAAAAGGCGCAAGGGTCGCGATCTGGGATTCAAACGCGCAAGAAGCGCAGGCAGCAATTGACGCGGTTCCGTCCCGAAAAGGGGCATTAGCCATTCAGTGTGACATCACCGATTGGGAACAAGTGCAGGGCGCGGCGCGGCAAACAGTTGGTGCATTCGGACATATCGACAGTCTTGTAAACAGCGCGGGCGTCGCCGGGGCGATCGCAACAGTCGAAGACTATGACAACGCAACATGGCAGAGCATAATCGACATCAACCTGACCGGTACATATTTGGTGAACAAGGCCGTGATTGCAGGCATGAAGGCGCGCGATTATGGGCGCATCGTCAACATTGCTAGTATCGCCGGCAAAGAAGGCAACCCGAACGCCTGCGCCTATTCCGCGTCCAAGGCAGGCGTGATCGGTTTTACAAAAACACTGGGCAAAGAATTGGCGGATTTTGATATCTCTGTAAATTGTGTAACACCCGCAGCTGCCCGAACCCCGATTTTTGATCAAATGAGCAAAGAGCATATTGACTATATGCTGTCCAAAATTCCACGTGGACGTTTTCTTGAAGTAGCAGAAGCCGCGGCCATGATATCCTGGCTGGCAGGGCCTGAGAATTCCTTTTCGACCGGCGCGGTATTTGATCTGTCAGGTGGGCGCGCCACCTACTAGCTGCGCATAGGCGTCGATCAACTCAGCGCGGCAATCACTGTATCGACATCTGTCACTTCCGCCACGTTTTGCATCGCATAGTTTATCGACGCGTAGTGCCAGTCGGCGTTCATTGTCGAACAGGCGTCTTCCGGCAGGATGACACGAAACCCTTTGTCCGCAGCCGTTCGCGCTGTGTGTTCAACGCTCATGTTCGTCCAGGCTCCAGTGTTGATAATCGTATCGATGCCCTTAGCTGCCAGAATAGTCTCCAATCGTGACGAAGGCCAAGCCGACATGCTCATTTTTTCTACGACCATGTCGCCATTTTGGGGTTCCAACCCGGCAGCGGGTTGCGCGCCCCAAGTCCCACGTACCAGCGCATTGGCTTCAACCGATCCTCGAAACAGATTGCAATTAGTCGGCATTCCCGGATGCCCCGGCTCGCACACAAACCAGACATGCAACACGCTCACGCCCGCTTTACGGCAGGCCTCGGCCAAGCGTCTTGAGTTTTCAACGACGTTTTGTTCGCGGGCATGATCAGGCGAGCCGGTATCTGCAAATGCCCCGCCGTCGATCATAACATCGTTCTGCATGTCCTGAATGATCAGAGCGGTTTTACGTGGGTTTATCCGCATGCCACCGATCTCATCACTGCCGCCGATGCCCTCCGTCCGCATAAAAGCTTCTTCGCGACCTCGTGTTTTGGTTTGAACAGAATATAGCCCGGCACAAGCGCACATGAACAAAGTATCCCAGTTGTCACCGCCCCAATGAAGGTTGGCCACCATTTCCGGCACTTCGATCTCACCCAGCTTCGCCCCTTCGAAAGAATAGGCCCACACACCGCCGGGGGCGGTGACATAGACATTGCCATCCTTGTCGGCTTTCATGCCATCCGGCACGCCCGCACGAAGCGCGTCCTTGATCCCGCTCGCGAAAATGCGCGGGTTTGAAAGACTGCCATCTGGGGCGACATCGAACATCCGGATATTTGCCTGATCCGTGTCGTTGACCCACATCCAGCGTTCGCACGGGCTAAAGCACAGCCCGTTTGGCTGGGTAAACATATAGCGGTCACTCACCAGAACCGCTTCGCCCCCCGGCTTGTGATCGGGTGGCAGCATATAGACACCTTGAAAGCCCTGTTGGAGAGGGCGTTCCACCCCAAATCCCGGTTTGCGACCGTAAGTTGGGTCGGTGAAATAAATCGAACCGTCCGATCGCACACAAATGTCATTCGGCGAATTCAGCTCTTTGCCTTCGAAGTGACTGCTAAGAACTTCGCGGGTTCCGTCCGGGCGGAACCGGGCAACTGAACTGGTGGCGTGTTCGCAAACCAGCAGGTTCAGGTCCGCATCGTAGGTCATACCGTTGCCCTTGTTGGATGGGCGCAATACCTCTGTGACCTGACCATCGGGCGTCCAGCGCCGCCGGACATCTCCGGGCATATCCGAGAACAACAGATGCTTTTCAACCGGATGCCACAGCGGCCCTTCGGTAAAGGTATATCCGGCCCCAAGCTGCCTGACCGGCGCATGAATGTCGATCAGCGAATTGAAACGGGCATCAATGGCTTTATGGGGCATCTTTTTGTCCTCGGATTGGTGTTCAGATAGGCGTCCGTGTCAAAACTAAAGCGTCAAACCGGGAACCATTGCCGCTCTGGCAAGCTGGCCGTCATTGGCCCCGGTACAGACATGCCCAACCGCCCGACAACCTGCTGGTTTTCGATTTTGGCGGGTTGATCATGAACCGGCAGAAGGAACGTGTAGTTGTTCAACAGCTTCTTAATCGCGGCTTTTTCCTCGCGCTTTGAGCCTGAATGATTGCCGGTGACCTGTGGTTCCATAAAGTTATTTGTGCGCACGTGGTTTACGATCTGATCGTTGAAGTCATAAATGACATCGCCGCAAATACAGGCCAGCCCTTCGGCGGTTTCCACGATCACATTCATTGAACCTTCTGTGTGCGCGCCGGCGGCTTCGCACCAAACGCCGGGAATAATTTCTTCGGCTTGCGTGATTTCCAGATCAAGGAAACGCATCGCTCCGTCTTCGTATATCCGGTCAACCAGATGCTTAATATCAGGTTTTGGGTATTGCGGATACATGATGCCGGAGACCGAGAACTCCATTTCGCGGCGGTTCAGTACAACCGTGGTGTTCATCGGGAACAAATCATCTTTGCCCGCATGATCGATGTGCAGATGGGTGTGCAGGATGTAGCGGATATCACCCAGTTTCAGCCCGTGCCTGGCCAATTGATTTTCGATCATGTTGTCGTGGAATTGTAGCCCGCGCATGCCAAGCGTTTCCATGATCGCGTTGTCACGATAACCGGTGTCCACCAACACCGGGTACGCACCCCCCAAAATCAGGAAACCGTAGACCGGAACGCGGCGCACCCGACCGCATTCATGGCCCAGAACCAAAAAGGATGTCTCCAGCTCGATGTCTCCGTAGTCGAGCACATGAATCGTCAATGCCATCGTGTTATCTCCCTGTAGTCACGGGGCTGTCGCCCAGCATTTGTTAAAGTCGGTAGACCCGCATTGCGGTGTCGTGAAAAATCGCCTCTTGTGCGGATTGTGAAAGATGCGCAGCGCCCTGACGAAACGCGTCAAACAGATCGCTGTAACGGGTCCAGAGCTTTTCGATTGGGTAATTGGAGCCAAACAGACAGCGGTTGGCGCCGAATATCTTTTCGGTTTCCTCGATCATGTCACGGATAAAGGTCACGTCATTGCGGTGGGTGAATGTGCCAAAGGCTGACAGTTTCGTAACGACGTTGTTACATTCGGCTAAGCGCCGCATTCCGTCGCGCCAAATGAGCCAACCTTGCTCAGACGTGTCTTCCAGCATGCCTGCATGTTGCAAAACGAAGGTCACGTTTGGACACGCGCGTGCCAGTTTGGCCGCAACGGCCATCTGCCCGGGAAACACTTGTAAGTCAAAACTCCAACCGTAATCGCCCAGCATCGCGATATTGCGCTGAACAGTCGGATTTGCTGGCAAATTCGGGCTTGCCGCGAATTTATACAGCGGGTTTTCGTGCCAATGGAATTGTTGCCGAATACCCCGCATCAGCGGATACGCCTTTAGCTTGTTCAGTTGCGGACGTACGTCCTCAACGGTGAAATCCGCATAACCGACGATGCCATGTGGCCACCCATGCTGATCAGCCACGTCCTGCACCCACGCCACTTCGTCCACAAAACGGTCCGTGGCCCAATTGGCCTGAACATATACGGATTTGGTGATGCCAGTGCCTTGAATATCCTCGAGATATTCATCGATCAGGTAGTCGCGTTTGATATCTGCATAAGGCCCAAAAATACGCGGCTGCTCGGGTCCTAAAAGCCAGGGTAAATCCTGTTGCCGCCAGATATGGTGATGCGCATCGATCATGCCACCCTCGCCAAATTCAAAACATGGGTGGCGATGGCGCTGGTTCGGCTGCCATCTGACAAAGAATCGAGCCAAGGCAAAACCGCCTGTAATGCCTCGGTGCGCGGTGCATAGGCCGCGTCACCGGCCAATGGTGTCAACCAGTCCAGCCGCCACGCAAGGCGCGACATCCGTTGCACCGTCGAAATCATCACCGCAGGGTCACCCCGCTCCAACCCATCCGACAAAACGATCACGGCTGCACCGCGTGCAAATCCCGCAAATCGCGGTACATTTAGAAACGCGGCCAGTGCGTCGCCGATCCGCGTGCCACCGTCAAAATCCGCGACCAACGAGCCAGTGCGTGCCAAGGCGTCAACCGCATCGCTGACTTTCAGCGAGGACGTGACACGCGTCAGGCGTGTTCCGAGAGTAAAAACTTCAAACCGATCCGCGGACTGCGCCAATGCATGGGCAAAGCGTAAAGATGTTTCCGTCCGATCCTTCATTGATCCCGAGACATCGACCAGCAGTACAATCCGACGTTGCCGGGTTTTGCGCCGGGTTTTGGGCAGTGTGAACACTTCACCATCCCGCCGCACTGCCTCGCGCAAGGTCTGACGCATGTTGAGCTTGTCTCCATGCCGCGCAGGGGCTCGGCGATAAGACTTGCGACGCGGCAGTCGCGCTTTGGCCTGCCTTGCGAATTCTCGCAGCACGGCATCCTCGGTTTCTTCGGGAAATTGTCGGTGCGACAGACGCTCGCCACTCACGGCCTCAGCGCCGACTTCGCTTTCTTCTTCCTCTGCATCAACTTCACGGGTGCCGCCGCTGGGTTCGTGCACCTGAACCTGGTCATCCTCTTCGCCCGCCGCAGGGGCCGAAATTGTCTGCCCCATAAAATAGCCACGAAACAGGGCGTCATATTCTTGTTTTCGCTCGTGTGGGATTGCCAACATGGCCAACCCGGCGGCATGCACGTCCAAAATACTCTGCGGGCCCAATAGCCCGACGGCTTGCAAGAATCCGATAGTCTGATCCGGAGCGACCGAAAACCCATGACTCCGCAAAATAGCAGGAAACTCGACAAAGGGATGTGCAGCGCGCGGAAGTGTCATACGGCCATCCCCGGAATGACACTGCCGAGATTCGGCTGCATATAAGTCAGGTCATCGTGATCCTTAAGCGCCACACCAATCGAACGCAAAAATGCGTCGGGCCAGGGATTGCCCTGCGTGTTGAGCAATGTCGCAGCTTCGGCCCATTCGACGGTTTCAGCAACGCCCGGAGGCTTGGCCAGCGGCTCCTGCCGAAGACGGTTCACGGCTGACACAACGGCGTCTGCGGTGGTTTGCGCCACGGTCGAGGCACGAGCCATGACGATCTGAGCCTCAAGTGCAGGATCCGGGTAATTAATCCAGTGATAAACGCAGCGGCGGCGCAACGCCTCGTGCAAATCTCTTGTCCGGTTTGATGTCAATACAACAATCGGATGTTGCGAGGCACGAACCGTGCCGGTTTCCGGAATAGAGATTGTGAAATCTGACAGAAATTCCAACAGGAACGCTTCGAATTCATGATCCGATCTGTCGATCTCGTCGATTAACAGCAACGTATCGGACGGAGTACGCAAAGCACGTAACAATGGGCGCTCCAAAAGGAATTCGTCGCCGTAAATGTTTACAAATTCTTCGCCCGCCTGCCGGATGGCCAACATCTGCCGTGGGTAATTCCATTCATAGATCGCCGCCGCCGCATCAATGCCCTCAAAGCATTGCAACCGGCTGACTTGACGCGAAAACACCGCGCCAATCGCTTTGGCGGCTTCTGTCTTGCCTACACCCGGCGCACCTTCAAGCAAAAGAGGCTTGCCCAAGGCGAGCGCCAGATAGGCGGCCGTTGCCAAGCCATCATCCGCGAGATACTGCGCATCTTGCAGCGCATTCTGCAAGTCAGCTGGCCCGGAAATACCGGATATGGACGCCTGCACCGCCATGGATCAAAGCGCTCCTTTGGGCTGTGCACCGCCATTTGCCTGAAGCCCCCGCAAAACCTTTTCGGGCGTGATTGGTAAGGTGTCACAGCGCACACCAACAGCATTGTAAATCGCATTGGCCACCGCAGGCAGGACAGGGTTGGCGCACATTTCGCCGGGCCCCTTTCCACCATAAGGCGCGTCTTCGGCAGGGCGTTCCAACACAGCGATATTGTGGGTCGCCACGTCGCCCGGTCCCGGTTGAAGATATTCTACGAAATCGCCGGGCGCGTTTTCACGACGCGGGTAATAGGGTTCAGTTGTTTCATAAAGAGCATGGCTCACCCCCATCCACGCACCACCAACCAGTTGCTGTTCAACCAGTTTTTCGTTCAGGGCACGCCCCACTTCATAGGCCGAGTTAATTTCATTGACGGTGACTTCTCCGGTTTCATCATCCACGTCCAAATCCACCACCAAGGCCGCGTGGGCGAAACAGGTGACAGGTGACATTTCCCCGGTATTCGGGTCTGCATCCGATGGTGGAACAAGGAAAATGCCCCGTCCCGACAGGGTTCTTCCTTGTTTGAACTGTGCGGCTTCGGCCGTCTCTTGAATTGTTATGGACCGCCCCGGGGCACCCTTGATCTGGATGTTGCCCTTACCGTCAGTCTCCAGATCGCCTGCATTCACTTCCATCTCTTCCGCCGCTGCTTCCAGCAAGGCCTTGCGCGCCTCGGTCGCGGCACGGATGACGGCATTGCCCATCCGATGTGTCCCACGAGACGCAAATGACCCCATGTCATGTGGTCCGGTATCGCTGTCAGCTGTGTCGACATAAACATCAGCAACCGGCACACCCAGCGCTTCGGCCGCTATCTGGCGGGTGACGGACTTCATGCCCTGCCCCAGATCGATCGCTGACAAAGTCACCTTAAACTTTCCGTCCGGCGTAGAATGCACCAACGCCTGACTTGGGTCCCCGCCAAGGTTCATACCAATCGGATAGTTAATGCAGGCAAATCCACGGCCTTTGTGAATGGTCATTTGCTACCTCCTTGTCCCGGAAATAAACCGCGATACACCCGGGCGTTTCACGCCGCGCTGAAAGGGTTTTTCCGGCTTGTACGGCGCAGGCTGCCCATGTGTTGGCGCGGCGGGCTCTGCGAATGTTGAAAGCGCGGGCTGCGTAGCTGAACCTTCGGATTGAGCCGGGGCCTGTAGCGCTGCTGCGGGCAAAGTCAGTTGCCGGGGCCGTGGCGCAGGTTGTGCAACAATGGCTTGAGATACAGAATGGCCAATACGCGTTGGGTCGATTTGCATGTCTGTATCCTGAACTTCTGATGCCACGACATTTTCACCCATTGTCCCGGCTGGAACACGGCCTTTGGTTGTTGCACCTCCCAACGGTTGAGTTGGTATTTCTTGACGTTTGCGATCCCCAATCTTGCCCATGTCGTCGGTCAGAGTTTCGGGAACTTCTGCGCGCCAACCGATGCCACCGCCAACAGTGCTCGAGGCATTTTTCGCCTCTGGAGACAAACTCAGACCAGCCTTTTGCGAAGCAACCTGACAGCATTCGATCAACGCGCAATTCTTGGCGAAACGGCGATGTGCTTTTACGTCCCCATCGCGGTAAGCATTCAGAATACGCAGCTCGACCGGGTGCATGCCCACGGCTTCAGCCACTTTGTCCATATGGCATTCGATGGCGAAATCTACGCCGGTGATACCAAACCCACGCATGGCCGTCGCCGGTGTGCGGTTGGTGTAAACACAATAGACGTTCGATGACACATTGGGGATCGTATAGGGACCGGGCAGATGACCTGTGCCTTTGATGATCGCATAGGAACTGAGGCGCGTGAAAGCACCGCTATCGAAAAAGCCAGTGAACTCGCGCGCAATGATGCGTCCATCCTTCATGACCCCATCGCGAATACGCCAGCGTTCCGCACCACGCGGTGCACCGACGCGCATTTCCTCAGTCCGGTCCCACATGTATTTGACAGGCCGTCCCGTCAGCATCGCGCCCAGAACCGCCAAGGGTTCGTGATGGCTGTCGACCTTGCCACCAAATCCACCGCCAACAGTGCCGCCGATAAAGTGCAATCGCGACGATGGCATATCCAGCATTTTGGCCGTGGTCCCTAGTGAAAAGAACAAAGCCTGGGTTGAGGTATGACAAACAAAGCGGCCATTTTCCTCGGGCGCGGCGATCGCGCCGCATGTTTCCACCGGCGCCTGTTCGATCGGGGACATTTGATATTCCCCTTCGACGACATGATCGGCCTCTGGCAAAGCCGTCTCAACATCACCAAAGCGCAGTTTTTGGTGATCGTAGAGATCGTGATAGTCAAAGGTATTGCCGGGATAGACCTCATTCACCACAGGCGCACCGGGCTTCAGGGCCTCTTCGACATCCAAAACATGTGGCAGCTCTTGCCAGTCTACCCGAACGGCGGCCACGGCGTCTCTGGCTTGCCGTTCAGTATCGGCCACAATGGCAAGGATCGGCTCTCCCATGTAGGAGACTTTGTTTGCACTCAGGAGCTGTTCGTCATCCAACCCAAAATTAATAAGTGACAGCAGCGTGTTCAGGTTTGAAGGCACGTCTTTTGGCCAGATCACACGTCGTACGCCGGGCATACGTTCTGCCGCAGAAACGTCGACCGAGCGTATTCGCGCATGATGATGAGGAGAGCGCACGCAACGCATGTGGAGCAGCCCTTCAAAAAGGTGATCATCATAGAACTTGGATCGTCCCGTCACGTGGCCAACGATATCCTGACGAACGGTCGGTTTGCCGATCTCGTTCAGGTCATCTTCCCGCTCATCTGCGAATAGGTCCTTGCGAAATTCGATACTGCTCATGCGGCACCTCTTCCCCGCATTTCGACCGCTGCAGTCAAAATCGCGTTGATGATTGGCTCGTAGCCCGTACAGCGACAGATATTGCCGGAAATTGCATCAGCTACCTGATCGCGGGTCGGGTTCGGGTTGGAGCGCAGCAGCGCCTTAGCCGCCATCAGCATACCAGGACTGCAAAACCCACATTGAGCGGCAAAGCCTTCGACAAATGCCTTTTGCAAGGGATGCAAATCAGGCCCGTCCTCCAAATCTGCGGCGGTTTGAACCTGTTTCCCTTCGACGGTTTCGGCTAACGTCAGGCACGCCAGATGCAGCTCTCCGTCAATTAGAACCGAACAAGCACCGCAGCCACCTTGGGCGCAGCCTTGTTTCGCGCTCAGGTCACCTGCACCGCGGCGTAAGACATCCAACAGATTGGCCCCTGTATCGGCAAAAACGCCGGTTTCAGTACCATTCAGGGAAAATTGTATTGGGGTTTTGGTCATTTCAACTCTCCTCACCCAGCAACAAGCGGCGCAAATGCACGGGCGCGACCTCGCGGCGGTACCAGGCCGACGCTATGGAATCGTCTTGGGGATTAAGCCCGTTGCAACACATTTCACAGACCCGCTGTACGGTATGAGCGTCGAGACTGCCCCCCTCCAGCGCGCGCTCAGCGTCCTTGGCGCGCAAGGGCGTGGATCCCATAGCCCCTAAAGCAATGCGTGCCCCGCTGATCCGATTGCCACCAGGAAGGTGAGCCGCAATCGTCACCACCGCAGCCCCTTTGGGTTTGGTGCGTACAACCTTCCTAAATCGAAAGGCTCCATGTGCCGAGCGCGGGATTATCACCGCTGAAACTAGGCCCCGCAAATTTTCCCGCTGTCTGTAAAAATCCTCGATTGGCAGCATCTGGCCATCCGACATCTGCACCAAAGCATCCAATGCCAAAAGCGCCACGCCAAAATCCCCAAAGGGAGAACACACAAACAGATTACCGCCGATGGTAGCCATGTTGCGCACCGCAGGTCCACCGACCGCGCGGGCGACCGGTTCCAGAAATTCTGCGCCGCTGGCTTGCATCAGACGGGCCATGGTCACACCCGCCCCAAGTTTTATCCCATTTCCTTCGGGTCGGATTTCTGAAAGCGCTGAATCAGTGCTGCGAATGACTTTGTCAAAGTCCGGCGACGCAAAGTTTAGCCCACGCACAACCATAGTGCCGCCCCCTAGGAACTGGCTTCCGGTGCGCATGGCGGACGCGGCTTCGCCAAGGGTGGGATAGGTATCAATAGTTATCGTCATGCGGCCTCCAGTCCCATATGCGCGCGGACCGCGTCGAACCCCGCGCTGTAGATTTCGGTGCCGACCATTTCGGCCAGTTGATCTTGTTGACCTTTTGGGGTGTCGAAACGGCTTTCCCACTCCCAGAAAGTCACGTCTCCATCTGTCACCGGAAAGAGGCGACAATGGGCGACGTAGTTGAAAAGCGGGATCGGTGTATCAAGCAGGCAATAGCTCAAGCTCTGTTCGATGTCTGACAGGGTCAACAATTGCTCGCGCAGTTCCGAGCCATCTTCGAGCCGGAATCGACGCACACAACCGATCATATCCGACGGGTTTCCCCGCTCGATCTGGCTTGTCGCCACCGCAGGGTGCCATTGATCATGCCCATTAAAGTCACGGATGACTTCCCACACATCTTCGATCGGCGCATTCAGGATCGTACTGCGGATTACCTTGACCATATCAGCCCCCAAAATGCCTTTTGAGCGCGTCAAAGCCGCCTTGGAAAACATTGTTGCCAATACCGTCGACCAAATCTTCTTCATCGTCCGGGTCACATGAAAATTCGGCTGACCACTCGGCAAAGCAACGTTCGCCATCCGTAATGGGAGTAAGACGCAACGTGGCGACATAATCAGCCAGCGGCATTGGGCTTTCGAGAATGGCGTAAGTGCAAAACAGGTCATGGTCGCTCAGACCCAAAAGCTGTTCACGGATGTTGTCGCCATTTTGCAGGTTAAAGTTCCGGATACAGCCAACTTTATCCGACGGCAGCGCGTCCTCGATCCGACTGTCCCTGATACGGGGATGCCATCGCGGCAAGGCGTTAAAGTCCCGCACACGCTCCCAAACCCGCTCAGCGCTGGCCCCGATGACGGTTGATGTGTAGACACGCGCCATTACTTCTCACCTTCTTTTGGTTTGTCGCCGCTGTCTTTCAACCGTTGGGCTTCATTGCCGGCGCGACCCAAATCGCTTGCGTCCCGCAGCACGCTGGATTTTGCCAGGTTTGAGCCATCAACCCCGATGTCGCTGAGCAAACTGTCGATCATCGGTGCCTGCACGCGATAGCGTAGCGCCGAGTTGATCACCTCATCGGTGGGGCTGCTGCCGTCACCGCCGCCGCCTCCGCCCGAGCCACCGGCACCGCCCATACCAAGCCCACCGGCGCCATTGCCTCCAAGCTGCATGATCTTGATCTCGTCGATCTTCTCAAGTGGTTTGACGGATGCCGCCACGATGCCTTCGACATGTTCCAGCATCTTGCGTTTAAAGAGCGAATGACGCGCGGCGTCAGAAAGAACGTTCTCGGCTTCATTGATGAGCTTCTGCGCCTCAGCCTCGACAGCAGAGCGCACTTTTTCGGCCTCTGCTGCGATACGTTTCTCTTCGGCAGCTTTCTCGGCCAAAACAACGTCAACCGATTTGCGGCGCGCTGCTTCTTCAGTCTCTTTGGCGGTGGTGACCTTTTCCGCAGCCTCTGTCGCACGGGCACGGGCAATATCGGCCTCAGCCGCAGCAGCACTTTCTTCAAGCGATTTCTGATACAGCGAAATGGCTTTTTCCATTGCCGCTTCTTCCACCGTCTGCTCACGTGCAATCTCGCGTTGGCGTCGTTCGGTCTGGTGTCCGATGCGCGCTTCGTCCAAACCGCGTTCCGAAGCGATCTGTGCGCGTTCCACTTCTTCCTGACTGGCAATCTCTGCCTCGCGCAATGCCTGCACACGACCGATTTCCAGCTGTTCCAATACCTTTTTGCGTTCCAGTTTTTTGGCGTCTAGCTCCTGCTCGGCCAAAATTCTTTCGGCATCCACGGTCTTTTCTTTGACCACCCGCGCGGCCTCGATGGACTCATCCGCAGCAAGCTGAGCGGCATCGACAATGCGATTGCGCGCGATTTCGCGTTCCCGCATGTCCTGTTCATACGCGATACGATCCGCCGTCAAGTTTTTCTCTTTGGCGATGCGCGCAGCCTCGGTCGCTTCGGTTCTGGCGATCTCTGCTGCCTCAACTGCTTGAGCCCTTGCAACATCACGAGCGCGGGTTTTCTCATCGCTTTCGATCCGCTTGACGGCCAGTTTTGCCTCTTTGGCGATCCGCGTGGCATCAACAGCTTCCGCGGCCGCGACTTCGGCCTCTTGCACCGCTTGATTACGCGCGATCTCAAGCTCGCGCGTTTCTTTCTCGTAAGCGATACGCTCAGCCGTGGTCACTTTCTCCTGAGCAATGCGTTTGGCTTCCGTGGCTTCTTTGGCTGCGATTTGTGCCGCTTCCAGCGCAGCCACTTTCAGGACTTCACGCTCTTCAGTTTCCTCAGCCGCGCCAATGCGCTCAAAGGTCAGTTGTTTATCCTGAGCGATCCGGGCCTTTTCAACGGCTTCACGGCTTGCGATCTCGACTTCATCCACCGCCTGATTTCGGGCGATTTCCAGTGAACGGACACGCTCTTCCTGCGCAATGCGCGATTTCGACGTGTCCTCTGCCGCCGCGATCTGGGCTTCGTCCAGAACTTTCTGACGCTCAATCTCGCGTGACCGGGTATCCTGTTCCGCTTCGATCCGATCAGCACTCAGGCTGCGCTCTCGGGAAATTCTGGCCGCCTCAGTAGACTGTTGCGACGCGATTTCAGCCTCTTCGAGGACACGCTGGCGTTCAATTTCCAACGTACGCGTGTGGCGATCCGAGGCAATTCGCTCGGCGTTCACGGTCTTTTCCTGTGAAATGCGCAGCTTTTCTGACGCTTCACGGCTGGCGATTTCGGCTTCCTGCACCGCCAGACCGCGGGCGATTTCACGCTCTTTAGTGGATTGCTCCAGCGCAATGCGCTCTTCCGTGACAATCTTCTCTTGCGCGATCCGGGCACGTTCAACCACTTCACGCGCTGAAATGTCTGCCTCATCGACCACACGCTGGCGTTCGATTTCCTGAGATTGGGTTTCCCGATCCTTCTCGATCCGGGCCTCGGTGATCGACCTTTCCTGTGCCAATCGGGCCTTTTCGATGGCCTCTTTCGCAGCAATCTCGGCCGCATCGGTTTCTTTCTGCGTTTTGATCCGCTCGGACGTCAGAGTTTTCTCCTGATTGATCCGGGCTTTCTCAATCGCTTCACGGGTTGAGATTTCAGCGTGGTCCACAACTTTCTGACGTTCGATTTCCTGCTGACGGATATCGCGTTCTGACGCGATGCGGGCTTCAGCAATCTGGTGCTCATTGGCAATCCGCGCGGTTTCAATTGCCTCGCGGGAAGACAAGGTCGCCTGCTCGACTTCCTTGTCACGCTCCGAACGTTCACGGGCCAGTTCTGCCCGCTGTTGTGCGCGCCGGAATTCGACATCACGTTCCTGCTCCAGACGAGCTTCTTCGCTTTCACGCTCGATATTCAGAGCCTGCTTTTCCGCTTCGAGGTTGCGGGCGCGGATACGAATCATCGTGTCCTGTTCGATGTCATTGCGCAATTTTCGACGCTCTTCGATCGACTCGATAACCTTGGTCAGACCAACCGCATCGAATGTGTTAGATGGGTTAAAGTACTCTATGTCGGTCTGGTCGATGTCGGTAACGGCAACGCTTTCCAGCTCCAGCCCGTTTTTGTCGAGCCCTTCCTGTGCAGCTTCCAGAACGCGGGCAACATATGCGTTCCGGTTTTCGTGCAGTTCTTCCATCGTCATTTCGCTGGCAACAGTGCGCATGGCGGATACGAATTTACCTTCCAGAAGCGCGTGCAAACGCTCTGGTTCTAAGGCCCGTCGTCCCAAGGTTGCGGCAGCAAGGCTGACGGCATTTTTGGATTGGGCAACACGCACATAAAACTCGGCATCTATATCGACTCGCATCCTGTCCTTGGTGATCAAGGCGTCGTCGCGTTCGCGAGTGACCCCCAATTGCATGGAGTTCATGTTGACGGGAGTGATGTCGTGGATGATCGGCCATACAAAAGCGCCGCCATCAATCACAACTTTCTCACCCAGAAAACCTGTGCGCACAAAAGCCACTTCCTTAGTCGAGCGGCGATACAACCAATGCATCACCCAATACAAAATGAAAACGGCGATCACGGCTGTGATGAGCCACAGGATCAGTTGTCCGATGAGTTGCCCGGTCATCTTTCTTTCCTCCCTCGGTCCTTAACGGCCGATCTTCTTGAATTCCGCAGTCATGGCTGTCAGTGCGACCTCGGTCGGCAACCGTTCCATCGACGACGCGCCATAGAAGCCATGGCAATTGCTTGTGTTTTTCAGAACGAAATCGGCGTCTTCTGGCGTAGCCACAGGGCCGCCATGCACCAGAACAATGACATCCGCGTTCACTTTCAACGCGGCTGCCGCCCAGGCATCTGTGAGGCCCGGAGCGTCTTCCAGCGTGACCGCTGTGTCAGCGCCAATGTTTCCGCCAGTGGTCAGGCCCAGATGCACAACGATAATGTCGGCACCGGCTTTGGCCATCGCAGTCGCGTTTTCTTCAGAAAAGACATAAGGCGTCGTCAGCATGTCTCGCTCATGCGCCATTGCGATCATTTCGATCTCGTGATCATAGCCCATGCCGGTTTCTTCAAGGTTCACACGAAAGTTGCCGTCGATCAGCCCAACGGTTGGAAAGTTTTGAACACCTGAAAACCCAGCCGCCTTAACGTCGTCCAGAAACTTATCCATCAGACGGAACGGATCCGTCGCGCAAACCCCGGCCAGAACTGGTGTTTTCCTTGCAACTGGCAACACTTCTCCGGCCATTTCCATTACCACGCCATTGGCGTCACCATAAGGCATCAATCCTGCAAGCGACCCGCGACCTGCCATCCGGTAGCGTCCCGAATTATAGATCACGATCAGGTCGATGCCGCCGGCCTCTTCGCATTTGGCTGACAACCCGGTTCCGGCGCCCCCACCGATGATAGGCTCACCGGCATCACGCATGGCTCGAAATTTCTTCATCAGTTCAGAACGGTCGAACATAGGGTTACTCTCCTGCGGATTTGCGCCGTGCGGCGGAATGGAAGCTACGAAATGTCTGCACCACCTGATCGGCAAACTCGGGGTCATTTATGTTGTGGGGCACGCGGACCAACTGGCGCGCAGAACTCTGACGAACCGTTTCTTCCAGCGCTTTGAACAGGGCCGCGTCGGCTTCGGGGTCCCAGAACTGTTGTCCTGGCGCATCCAACAAGGAAACACCGCCTTCCGGTAGGAAAAACCGCACTGGCCCGGTCATCTGGTTTAGACGCTCACCGATCCAGTGCCCCATCTGGATGTTTTCTTCGACGGACGTCCGCATCAGGGTGATTTGCGGATTGTGCTCGTAAAGGTTTCGTCCGCGATACTTTTCCGGCACCGTGTCCGGCGCGTGAAAATTCACCATATCGAGCGCGCCACACGACCCGATAAAGGGCAAACCCGAACGGATTGAAGCCCCAAAACGGTCGTCATCAGCAGCAAAAAAACCACCCGCAACCATGTCACAAACTTCGGTTGTGGTCAGGTCAACGATGGCTGAGAGCATGCCGCTATCCATCAGCTTTTCCATCGACCGCCCACCGGTTCCCGTGGCGTGAAAGACCAAACAGTCAAAATTTGCTTCGAGCTCTTTCGTGACCATTTGCACACAGGGTGTGGTGACGCCAAACATTGTAAGACCAACCGCAGGTTTGTCGCCTTCTTGCGGCAATGCCTCCCGGCGTCCCTGCACCATACCCGCCAACGCATGCGCTCCGTTGGCCAACACCTTGCGAGTGATCGAGTTGAGGCCCTGCACGTCGGCGACGGAATACATCATGGTGATGTCCGAAGGCCCGACATATTGTTCGGTCTGACCGCTGGCGACCGTGGAAATCAGCATTTTCGGTACGCCAACTGGCAAACTGCGGAATCCGGGTGCGACCAGAGCTGTCCCTCCGGACCCGCCCGCTCCGATAACCCCAGCAACGTCCGACTGCGTTTGCATCCAGCGCTCAAAGGCCAATGTCATACCCGCGACAGCAGTGCCGCGGTCACCCGTAAAGACACCACTGGACCCGCGTGGATGAAAACCGGCGACAGCGTGTGGTGGCACCTCGGCTCCGGATGGTTTACCGGACGTCGACAGATCAACCAGTTTCACCGCCTGTCCTCGTTCTTTCAGGATATCGCGGATGAAACGCAGCTCTTCGCCCTTGGTGTCCAAAGTGCCACACACCAGAACAGCGCCACCGCCTCGTGGCTTTTGAAGCATTGCCGAGGGTGTTGTCGCCTCGCGACGATCTTGGGTGATTGTCCGAGCGGACCCTTCGATCACACGTACCGGAACAGCCCGAGACCACCGTGTCGGTGTGGTGGGATTGGACAGATAAACTCTGGTGACTTCGCTATGGTGGCTTTCGTGAGGGCGCTCGTCATTTATGGTCGTGTCAGGAGTTTCGTCATGCGCATGGCGCCCCACCCCAAGCATCGCCTGCTGCAAATCGCGGTCAGCGGACAAAACACCGCTTTCCATGATCCGGTTGATCTGACCGTTGACCATGATCCCGACATTTTCAGCCACTTCGCAAGCGACGCCGATGTTCTGTTCGATCACCAGAACCTCAATCTCGCCTTCCTGACCCAGACGGATTAACATGTCTTCAACTTGTTGCACGATCACTGGTGCCAAACCTTCGGTCGGCTCATCCATCACCAGCAGTTTGGGGTTCAGCAACAACGCGCGTGCAATCGCCAGCATCTGTTGCTCGCCGCCAGAAAGCTGCCCGCCGCCGTTTGATTTCCGCTCTGCCAACCGTGGGAAAGTTGAATAAATCCTCTCAACTGACCACGCGCCGCCCTTTTTGGCCACCAACGCAAGATGTTCATCTACAGTCAGCGACGGCCAGAGACGACGCCCCTGAGGCACATAGCCAATCCCGAGGCGTGCAATTTCGGCAGGTGTTTTGCCCACCAAAGACTGGCCGCCGAACGAAATGTCACCGGACGCAACCGGAACAAGGCCCATGATTGCCTTGCAAAGTGTGGTTTTGCCCATGCCATTTCGACCTACAACCGAGAGCACGCCGTGATCTAGCCGCAAGTCCACGCCCTGCAATGCATGGCTGCGTCCGTAATAGACGTTCAGTTCCCGAACCTCGAGGGCTGGTGTCGAGCCGCGTTCAGACATCGCCACCTCCAAGGTAAAGAGCCTGTACCTCGGGGTCTTCTTCAATTTCGGCTGGTTTGCCTTCTTTGAAAATTCGACCGTTATGCATCATGGTCACGCTCTCCGCGACACGCAGCGCGACGTCCATGTCATGTTCGATGATGATGTAACCCATATGGCCCGGTAGCCCGTTCAGGATTTCCACCAGTTCACGCCGTTCAGTCGGCGAAAGGCCTGCTGCGGGTTCGTCAAACAGAATGAAACGCGGAGCCCCGGCCAGCGCCATCGCGATCTCTAGTTGACGTTGCTGGCCGTAACTGAGGTTCGAAACCAACGTATCGCGATCATCGGTCAGGTGAACCACATTGACCAGATCATCAGCGGCCGCCATCAGCGCATCATCCCGACGAGCGCGCAGGAATGAAAACCGGCGTCGCGAAACTCCAACGCAGGCAAGATAAATATTGTCGCGAACACTTAGGCCCGTGAAAAGGAGCGAGATTTGATACGTACGACGCAGGCCGCGCCGAATGCGTTCATGGGGCGGGAATTCGGATATGTCCTCACCAAAAAAGCGAACATTGCCTGTGGTCGCCAGAAAGTCTCCGGACACGCAGTTGAACAAGGTTGTCTTGCCCGCGCCATTTGACCCTAAAACTGCACGCCGTTCGCCCGGACGAACCGTGATGTTGATGTCTTCTAACGCAGCGAGCGCGCCGAAATACTTGGAAACATTACGCAATTCCAGCGCATTTGCGGTTCCGGTCGCATTCAACCGTTCTGTGACATTGGCCGGGGCGTTCATGGCGTGCCACCTCCACGGTCTAGTAGCGGATCTTTGTTGCGGTTTTCCTTCCAGCGGTCCCACAGGCCCAGAATTCCGTCCGGTGACCAAAACACGATGATCAGAAAGCTAAGACCGATCAACAATTGAAACCGCTCACCGCTTAACCCCAGAGCCACTAGAGCATCCAAAGCAAACGTCTTGAGGATTACGTAGATAAAGGCCCCGATAAATGACCCGATTGGACGGCGCATGCCCCCGATCACAGTGATCACCAGAATATCGATTGCAGGAGAAATCCCAGCTGTACCCGGAGAAATCTGTGCCGACTGCCAGGTCAGGAGGATACCACCAACCCCGGCCAGCAGAGCCGCGAAGGCATAGGCGGCGACACGGTGGGCATTGGCGTTATAGCCCAGCGCCGACATACGCCTTTGGTTGTCTCGTACGCCTTGCAGCGCCAGCCCAAACGGGGAGCGCGAAAGGTATAGAACTGCAAAATACGCTACAGCTGCCCAGAACAGCGTGAGGTAGTAAAACGCAGTCGCCCCGCGCCAGTCCACGCCAAACAGGTTTGGAGGCAGGACGCCGTTAAACCCTGAAAACCCGTTGAAAATCACATAGTTTTGGCGCGTAAAGTAGAAAAACGCGGCGGCAATCGCGAGGGTAATCATGATCGTGTAGATGCCTTCGGTCCGCACCGCAAGCCAGCCAGTCAGCGTTCCAAACAAAGTGGCAAGTGCCAATGCGATTGGTATTGAAATGTACCAAGGCCAATTCATGGAAATATCGGTTATGGCGCTCGGACCAAAGATTGCCAGCATGTAACCGGCGCACCCTGCAACAGTCATCTGAGCAAGACTGACCATACCCCCGTACCCGCCAAGAAACATCAGGCTCAGCGCGATGATACCCAGAATGAAAGTCCACCCAAAAATCTGGAACAGAACAAAGTTGGACGCAAAAGTCGGCATGACCAGCAACACAAACCCGACCAGCCAATATCCCGCCGGAATACGCTCCATCCAGCTGCGTCTTTCGATACCATTGGCGGGACCATTACCCTCAACAAGCGCCATGGATCATTCCCTCCCCATCAGGCCTTGAGGCCGGAAAGCAAGAACGACAACCATGATCAGGAATGTCAGTACGACAGCATATGTCGGGATATAGACAGACCCAAACTGCTCGGCCAATCCGATCAAAAGCGCCCCAAGCGCAGCGCCTTGTATCGACCCCATGCCGCCAACAATCACAACAACCAGAGAGGCCAAAAGAAAACGTACGTCTTCACCGGGGGCCACGGATTGGAACGTACCGCCGACAACACCCGCCACACCAGCAAGCCCGGCGCCAAAGGCAAAAACGGCCACAAAAACCAGCTGAATTCGGGCACCTGTGGCAGACAGCATGTCTTGATCGTCAACGCCTGCCCGGATCATCATTCCGATGCGCGTCCGGTTCAAAAGCAGCCACATTCCGACGCCGACCAATATCGAAGCCGCAAAAATCACGACCCGCACCATTGGATATTTAAGGTATACTAGATCGCCCGAGCGTTTGACTGTCGTCACAAAAAAGGTCTGCATCGGTCCGCTTAACCATTCTGGCGGCGATATATTATAGAAATCACCACCCCAGGCCCAAAGCATCAGATCGGCCATAACGATGGAAATCCCGATCGTTACGAGGGTTTGACGCAGGTCTTCCCCTTCCATTCTTCGGAAAACGACAAGTTGCAACACCACCCCAAAGGCACCCACAACAACAAAGGCAACGGGGAACGCCAGTAACCACCAACCCGTTGCATCCGCCGTAAAGTAGCCAACGTAGCCGCCTAGCAGATACAGCGATCCATGCGCCATATTCACATTGCGCATGAGGCCAAAAATCAACGTAAAGCCACTGGCGACAAGGAAGTAGAGGCCACCCAACGTGATGCCATTGAACAGTGCGTTCAGGAAAACTTTCTTACGACCGATGAGATCTTTCAGCCAATCAGGCCAGATCGCGAACACCATCCACAACAAGACTGCGACGAGAATGAACAGGACGACAGACCAGAACGGGTGCTTGTCGACAAAGCGCCTCATGCGGCTACCACAATTGGCAAAGCGTTTCTGTTATTGAAACGGCTTCCCGTCATGTGTGTGTCCTCCCTCTAGACCGCAGGACACTAAGTGTCCGGCTGTGTCTTTTAGAAAGGCTAGAAGAGGTCGCTGGAAATCGGCATACCCGTCAGTCTCATCGCTTCACCCCGCATCGGCAAAACGCTCTTAGCACTCGTGCGCGACACGGCGATACTCGCTCGGCGGGATGCCAACATTCGACGCAAAGAAGCGCGTAAAGCTCGCTTGCGAGGAAAACCCCAGATCATGACCGATGTCAGTTATTGATTTTTCGGTAGTCATGAGTTCTGTAATCGCGTGCTCGGCCCGGAGCGTGTTCAAATAGAGGTTGGGTGTAATACCCATCTGTTTTTTGAACAGTTTGAAAAAATGCGGGCGAGACAGGCCGACTTCGCGGGCCAGTTCATCCATTTGCATTTCTTCAGAATAGTTTTCCTGCATGACACGCAAACTGCGACGTACACGAAAGTCGCTGAAGCGAGATTTCAATCGCCCAAGAGGCGATTTTTGCTGCGTCCGCTGCCAGGTTTGATCGTAACATATTCGCGTCATTTCAAACATATAGCCATCCATGGCCTCACTATCTTCCGGCTCTAACAGAAGAGATGTCAAACGAAGAATCCACCTGCGAATTTCTTCGTTCACCTGGATTTTTGGACGCCCGAAATCCAGCACACCTTCTGCGGATTGGCAATTTTCCAGAAACCAAAGTGGCTTGATATACATCACAAGACACATAGTGGCGCCGGATTTCTCAGGCTTAGCAAAATTGTGCGGCTCCCACGGGCTTACCGCGGCTGCACACGTTTCCTTCAGATGTACGGACACGTCTCCAACATTGACGCCCGCTGGGCCGCCATTGACGAAAAAAATTAGATGCCCCTCACGGTGCGCGTGTGTCACAAATGGACGGTCTAACTCATAGAGTGCCGTCCTTCCAAACGCACCATGGTGAACCGCAACGGCTTCACTCATGGTTGTTCCTCCCTTGATGCGATGCGTTGCTCTTCCGGCATACGCTTGCGCAGGGGGCCAGTATCGGCAAGACTACGGTCAAAAAGCAAGACTTGAGCACCAAGAAAAAGACTGTAGGTAACGATCACAGTCTACCGGTCATGCCCTGCTATGCCCTAAGGTAGTGTATATGCGGTCTTCACCGTGGTGAAAAACTCGGCCGCATATTTGCCCTGCTCCCGCGCTCCATAGCTGGATCCTTTGGAGCCCCCAAAGGGCACATGATAGTCTACGCCGGCAGTGGGAAGGTTCACCATGACCATCCCAGCCTGAGCATTTCGTTTGAAGTGGGTCGCGTGTTTCAGGGACGTCGTGCATATCCCCGACGACAGCCCGAACTCGGTGTCATTGGCAACTTGCAGCGCCTCATCGTAGTCCTTGACCCGAATGACTGAGGCAACAGGCCCAAAAACCTCTTCGCGGTTGATCCGCATGTCATTGGTGGTATCTGTTATGAGTGCTGGCTGCAGAAAATGGCCCTTTGTTTCGCATGTAACCAGGTCGCCGCCTGCGCGCAGATTGCCCCCTTGAGATACACCAATGTCGATGTAATCAAGATCTTGCTGCATCTGCATTTCGTCGACCACTGGCCCGATCTGAGTGTCCTGACGCAATGCGTGCCCAACAGTTAATCCGCGTACACGCTCGGCCAATTCTTCGACAAAACGGTTGTGAATACCTTCGGTCACAATCAAACGTGAAGACGCCGTGCAACGCTGTCCCGTCGAAAAGAAAGCGCCATTGATGGCGCAGTCCAACGCGACGTCCAATTCCGCGTCGTCCAGCACAACCAACGGGTTCTTTCCGCCCATTTCCAATTGGAATTTTCGCATGTGTGTCGTGCAGGCCCCTGCCACGACCTTTCCAGTTGCTACCGATCCCGTGAAACTGATCGCGTCGATATCGGGGCTGTCGAGCATGGTTTGCCCGACAATATACCCCGGTCCTGTGACTAGATTAATGACTCCAGCAGGTGCGCCCGCGCGATGAATGATGTCGACAAGCGCCCATGCACACCCGGGCACCAGTTCGGCGGGTTTGAACACGACTGTATTTCCGTAGCACAATGCAGGCGCAATTTTCCACGCGGGGATGGCAATCGGAAAATTCCAAGGCGCGATGATACCGACGGCCCCGACGGGTTCGCGGGTTATTTCTACGCCGACGCCGGGACGTACCGAAGGCACAGTTTCCCCTGTCAGTCGCAACGCCTCGCCAGCGAAAAAGTCAAAAATCTGCGCGGCACGAACGGTTTCACCGATGGCTTCGGGCAGCGTTTTGCCTTCCTCTCGTGCCAAAAGTTCACCCAATTCATTTCGCCGGGCCAAAATTTCGTCCGATACCGTTTTCAGAATGTGATGGCGCGTCTGCACCCCGGACCGGGACCATTCAAAGAAAGCACCTTGTGCCGCGCTGATCGCCATCTGAGTTTCGCTCACGCCAGCGATGGAATAACGGTCAATCACATCTTTGGTGTCCGAAGGGTTGATGTTTTCCACGGCTTCGGTCGATGCGATTTGCTCACCGTTGATCAAGAGCGGTTTCATGAAAATCGGTCCTCAATGAATGGAAGTCAGAATTTCCCGGATGTCTCCGGTGGTAGGATGATGGGGCGTGTTGGAAAGTGCCCGATGCATCGAGGCGCGTTCAGTGCATTGGGCCAAATGATCTTCGGTGATCCCCATTTCCGAGAGCGAGGCAGGCAATGGAAGATCTCTCAAAACTCTGCTCACAGTCTTGACCGCATCCCTCGGGTTGGAAAGTCGCAGGGCCTCCAACAAAGGTGATCCTGCCAGTACGTTTTTGCTCACATAATAATTCAGGATTTTCGGCAACAGCAGTCGTTTGACTGCGCCTTTGTCCAAAGTACCTAAAACGACAGAACAAAGACTGCTCGTGATTGCATGCGCGAGTCCCAGCCCCTTTTGCTGAACCAACGCCGAATTCATAGCCGCAGCCATTAGCTCTCTTCTTGGGTCAAGGTCCGCGTTTTCGGACACCGAAGTAACAGCCCTAAGCCCTCTGATCAGGCCATCCATCGCAATGCCATTGGCAGGAGGATTATACTTTGGCGATAGGAGCGCCTCTATGCAGAGGCTGATCGCTTCTACCCCGGCGCTGGCCTGCACGGCCGCGGCTTCACTTAAAGCAATTGTAGGGTCGCCGATGGTAACGGTCGGAACATTGTTCCGGCTGACAATGTCAATCATTCTGCCGTCATCTAAAACGACAGACAGTAGCCCGTTGAAACCAGCCACAAACCCTTGCATACACGGAATGGCTATCAATTCCGGCATATTCCGGGATATGCGAACGCCACCGCCTTCTGCCTCTGAGAACCGAAAGAGCGGTCCGCCATATGTCACCAACAAGCGTACAGCCTTTGCCTGATTGATGACATATCCCCGGCCAAAGGCCAGAATTGCATCACACTCTTCCGCACGAAATAGCTTGGTCGCGTACTGTGCTTCGGCTTCATTTGGCACGCCCCCGCTGACCTCAAAGGTCACAGATTGGAATTGCTTCGGCAGGCCGTTTTTGATCCGTTCACCAAGATCTCCCGCAAATGTTTCTCGCGTGGCCAGAACGAGGAATTTCGAATTTTTCATTTGCTCTAGTTCAGCCCAGAGAGCCTCTTCCAAAATGCCGTCGGCAAAATGCACTCGGTTCAGGTAGTCAATCAGAGTCACTCTGTCCCCTCCCTGTCCCGGGAAACAAAAAATCAAATGAAATAGACGAAAACGTCCCGGGCCAAACTGACCCGGGACACAAAAGTCATCTGATTAGTAAGACGACTTACACTCAGGTACTTCCCGGCTTGGCAATCCGATAGCGCGGAACGCATCCTCGTCGATGCCCATTGTCTGGTTCACGTTTTCGATAACCTTGATGAGCTTGTTGGAAAGCGTACCATCGGCATTTTCAACAACCTCGGTCAGGAAGTTGGTGCCGATTGCTTGACGGTTGCCATCCAGACTGATTGGTCCGTTTGGTGCATTTTCCAACACAAGACCGGACAGGCAGCTCCGGAAACCCGTTTGACCGTCGGACAAATCCCCGCCCACGGTTTCCATACAACTGGCCATTGCCATGGCCGCATTATAGTAACCAGTTGCCATCAAGGACGGGCTTGGGAACCGGTCGGCGGGCGCGAATTGATCTTGATACGCCTTTACGAAACCCTTCCAGTTTTCGTTGTCCCAGTCGTCGGCTTGAGGGCCGGAAGACGGCACACCAACAAGCGCCTCTTTCGCCGATCCTTTTGAGTTCAGGACCGTACCATCGACCATAATTGTACCGCCAATCAGGTTGGCGTCACCACCGGCCTGCTGGTACTGGTTCAGGAAGTTGACAGCGTCGCCGCCGCCAAGGCCAAGGTAGATCGCATCCACATCATCGGGCAGTGCCGCAATGATAGACCCAAAATCCTTGGTGCCGAGTGGAACCCAGAAACGGTCAGTAATTTCGCCACCCGCCTGGCAATATTCCAGCGCAAAGCCAAAGACCTGCGTATAGATGAAGGAATAGTCTTCACCGATTGTCGCGACGGTTTCATATCCTTTTTCATTGAATACATACGAACCAAGGCCCGCCGACCATTGGGCGCCGTCCATATTAAACCGGAAGAAGTTTTCCGACGGATCAACCCAAGTGGTCTCCTGAGCACCCGAAATGCCGTTTATGAACGTCACCTGTGGCTGCGTCTTGGAATAATCACGCAGCGCAATGCCCTCTGAGCCGGAAAGGGGTCCGATCAGGATATCGACCTTGTCCTGTTCCACAACTTTGCGCGCAGCACGAACTGCGCTATCCGGGCTGGCATCGGTTGCGGCAATGATCACTTCGATCTCGCGCCCCGCCGTCATGCTTCCAAGCTCTTCCATTGCGACTTTGAAGCCGCGCAAGCCATCTTCGCCCAAAACGGTGTATGTGCCTTCCAGAGTTGCCAGGAAACCAACTTTCAGGGGCTCCCCCTGTGCCACGCCAGCTGAAATCAACGCGGCTGCGGATATGGTAGTCAGGTACTTCAATCGCATGTTGTCCTCCCTGCGATATTTGAATTGGCCTATTGCGCGCAAGACGCGCTGCAGACCCCGCAAGCCTGCGCTACTAGGCACCGATTTCCCTTCTCAGAGAGTGATCTGATGTAACTTCTGGTCTGTTTTTTCAGTCAAAGTGCTCTGGGGTTTCCAATTGTCTGAAGTCCACAACCATAGGGCGGGTTCTGTCAGCACGAATTCGATTTTGTCTCTGCGAAGCCAGTGGAGCTACCCTTAGAGCCACACAAAGGCCACGCCACGCGACCAGGCGCAAATTCTTGGTCCGGCGGTTCTACACTCCCTTGAATGATATCGCGGGCATTTAGCGCGCGACCGACTTGTTGAGGGTCGACTACATTTGGGTCGAACGAAAATGAAGAATTGCGCGCAACAACGCTGAACAATTTGGATTTCGATAGAACCGACTGCAGATCATCGCAAATTTCTCTTAAAGAAAATCTTGTTCTCGATTGCTGGACAAATTCACAAATCGTAAAACAGCCACATATGGATGGGATGAGCCTTGCGTTTCGTTTGCAACTGTTTCCTGAGGCTGCGCAATTTCGGGGTCTTCGACAACCGCTGCCAAACATTTATGGGGTGGCCCACATATTTGAGCTCGATGCTTCCCATCGAAACAAGCTGTTTTGTGATCGGACCGTTGAGGTATCCGTAGGCAAGTTGAGAAATCAAAACGCCTCCCGGTTCAGCTAATCGCTTAAGTCGCGCTGCGCGCAATGACCCCATCACCGAAAATGCCATCTTCATCGACGATGACGTCACCGACATGCAGACCAATACTCAATAAAACCTTTTTCATCACTCGGCAGTCCGCCGTTCTGTTCACCCACGTACCTATTAATTGATAACCCGTGACCTGCCCCCCGAAACTTCCCTCAGTTTAATGTAGAGTTTGCTCAACGTTTGAAGGAGCCAACAAATGCGACAGAGCCGTTTTACCGAAGCCCAAATAATCGGGATGATCAAAGAACAGGAAGCTGGGATGCCGACGTCGGAGGTGTGTCGTAGACATGGCCTGAGCCCTGCGTCGTTCTATAAGTTCAAAGCAAAATATGGTGGCATGAACGTTTCTGACACCCATCGC
>NZ_JBDVNC010000021.1:0-8095 GCF_039969785.1 Shimia sp.
GCTGCGATGAAGGTCATCGGAAATGCTGACCGGCAGGAATCTGGTCGTTGGAAGAACAACCGCGCAGAGAATTCCCATCTACCATTTCGACGAAAAGAGCGCGCCATGCACCGCTTTCGCCGAATGCGAAGTTTGCAGAAATTTGTTTCTATCCATGCATCCGTTTTCAACCACTTCAATCAGGATCGTAGCCTTTCGAAAAGATGCCATTTCAAGCTGAACCGCACCGCTGCTCTCGCTGAGTGGCGCGGGCTTTGCGTGGCATAAAGGACAGCTTCACTGGCCTAGCACAGACTGGTTCGAATTTGTCTGACACCACCATTGAGCCAACTCGCAAACTGGGTTGGGCCTTAATTGTGGTCACAAAAAGATGGGCCGTCCTGTCTGTTAACTTACTGTGGACGTTGAAAATGCGCGGGGGTTTTCCGGGACTTTTGTGCTGCGAAACATCTGGACCGACTTGGTGAGGGTCGAAATATCCGCTTGGCCCCAGGCGCAAGACGCAAAGGCGCTGCGGGCTCATGGTCGCACCCAAGCAAACCGCGTCGCACCTTGCTTGGGCCCTCAATTTCGCCCGTTTCCTTGTTGCTTTAACAAGCCCCGACCTACGGCAAGCTCCGCCAATCAGACAAAGCGCAGGTCAAGCGTTGCTTCGTTCCAGTTGTTTTTCCTTGGCTTGATCGGGTCGAACTTAAAGGGCGTGTGCTGACCTTTTTGAAACCGCACGCGACGTCGGCCTTCGGCCTCTAAGTCGTTGACGGGGCGGGTTTCATGGGCGCGGCCCCCTTCGTGGGCAACCAGATATTTCAAGCCACCAACGGATCGGCCTGAGACCCGATCATAGACATCAAAGACAAGCGGCGCATGGGCCGGGATGGTGGGATGCAGCGACGACCAGGGTTGCCAACTTCGGAAACGGACGCCGGCAACATGGGTATTCGGCCCGACTTTCTGCAACGGCACCTCGACCTGATTACAGGTGATGACGAAACGGCTGCCCAGATCGCCCTCGACCTTAAGCTCGACACGTTCCAGTGAACTGTCAACATAGCGCGAGGTCCCGCCGCCTGTGGCCTCTTCGCCCAGAACAAGCCAAGGTTCGATGCCATTGCGCAGGGTCAATTTGAGCCCCTCAACCGTGGTATTGCCGACCTCACCAAATCGCATTTCATATTGGGCGTTGTACCAATCTGGGCGGAAAGCCAGACCATGGGCCGCGCTAAGATCCTCTAGAATCTCATCAAAATCGGCACGACAATAGTGCGGCAGCAAAAACTTGTCGTGCAACTCCTTGCCCCAATGCACCAGCGGCTCCGTATAAGGTTTTTCCCAGAACCACGCCAGCAACGCGCGCATCACCAATGATTGAGCCATACTCATCTGCCAATGTGGCGGCATTTCGAACCCACGAAATTCGACCAATCCCAATCGCCCGGTGGGGCCATCTGGCGAATACATTTTGTCGATGCAAATTTCGGCCCGATGGGTGTTGCCGGTTAGGTCTGTGAGCAAATGACGCAAAATGCGATCTGACAACCACGGCATGGCATGCCCGGTTTCCTGAATGCGACCAAGCTCAATCAGGGCAATTTCCATCTCATAAACCTTATCCGCGAGCCCCTCGTCAAAACGCGGGGCTTGACTGGTTGGGCCAATAAAGGTGCCGGAGAACAGGTAAGACAGCGACGGATGGCGTTGCCAGTATCGAACAATCGACGCGACCATATCGGGACGCCGCAAAAATGGGCTGTCGGCGGGTGTTTCGCCCCCCACCACGATGTGGTTGCCCCCGCCCGAGCCGGTCAAACGCCCATCAACCATAAACGTAAAGCTGTCCAACCCGCTTTGCCGCGCCTCTTCGTACAGGACTTCGTTGATTTCCTTGAGCGCTTGCCAGTTTTTGGCGGGATGAATGTTGACCTCGATCACACCGGGGTCCGGCGTCACACGGATCACATTGAAATTGCCGTCGTTGGGCGGTTCATAGCCTTCGATCCGCACAGGCAGCTTCATCTCGGCCGCGGCTTCCTCAACCGCTTCGACAAGGTCGAGATATTCGTCCGATGATCCGGTTGGCGGCATGAAAACATGCAAAATACCGTCACGCGGTTCTACCGCCAATGCGGTTCGGATTGGCATGCCTTCGACCCAATGGGTGCCTTCACCGGCAAGCCAATCATCGGAATCCGCGACGTCGTGCAGCCAGACATCTTCGCCATAGTTCTGCGCAGGTCCGGGAGCGGGGGAGCGGCGTTTTTGGCGTACCTTCTTCGCTGGAATTGGCATAATCGGCTGACCAAAGCCCACTTGTCCGTTCGGCCCGTATCCGGGGCCGAAAAACGGCGTTGTCATGTACTCTTCGTTCTCGGCGGCGCTGTCAGGCTCGGCCCCACGCCGCACGACACG
Source organism: Shimia sp. (assembly GCF_039969785.1). Taxonomy (GTDB): domain Bacteria; phylum Pseudomonadota; class Alphaproteobacteria; order Rhodobacterales; family Rhodobacteraceae; genus Shimia. The sequence goes on from NZ_JBDVNC010000021.1 coordinate 2,407, forward strand.
GCGGGGCGGGAGCCGGCGTTTGCGGCGCAGCAAAGTATCGCGGAACATCTGCTTGAACTCTTCGGACCTAGCAAGCGAGTTCAGCGGTAACCGGTATCCTGCTGGGCTATCCCCGGGCAGGAGGAACAGTTTGTCGCGCCGCGTGCTCCAGACGTCCGACGCCCAACGAAAACGCCGCCGCGCGCTGGCTTTGGCCTGAGCCAGTTGGATCGGGATGACAAAGCTGACAGGGTTGGACAACCCGTTGTTCAACATGCGCACCAGGCGGGCGCGCTCTTGTGGGTCTTCAAGCTTGTTGTCCTGAACCGTCACATTGTCGGGCAACATGGCTTCTTTGCCAACGAAATGCATCGGATCCTCAAAGACCGGATGGGCAGCAGCCTCTTCGCCAAGGTCAAGCGCTTCCACCAGCCGTTCAGAAAACGCTTCGGCGGTTTCATGGGTCGCATGCCCGGTGTTTTCCTTGGCCAATAGCTCGGCCTCTGACCAAAGTGGCAACCCGTCGCCGCGCCAGATCAGGGAATAGGCCCAACGGGGGAGCGGTTCTCCGGGATACCATTTGCCTTGACCGTGATGCAGGACACCGTGCGGCGCAAACCGGTCGCGCAGACGACGCACCAAATTGTCGGCATAGGTGCGTTTGGTGGGGCCAACGGCTTCGGTTGTCCATTCCTCGCCGTCGCGGTCGATGGCGGACACAAATGTCGGCTCGCCCCCCATCGTCAGGCGCATATCCTGCGCTTGGATTTTGTCTTCGATGGCGAGCCCCGCCCGGTCGATCTCGGCCCATTGTTCCGGAGACAGCGGACGGGTCACACGTGGAGGTTCGTCAACGCGCTTGACGGACATATCAAAGCCAAACGTCACCTCGGCGAAGTCATGCGCTCCGGAAATGGCGGCGGCGGAACTTGGTTCTGGGGTCGCGGCCAAGGGGATATGCCCTTCACCGGCAAAAAGCCCCGAGGTCGGGTCCATGCCAACCCAACCCGCCCCCGGTAGATATACCTCGCACCACGCGTGCAGGTCGGTGAAATCATCCTGTGGACCGGCGGGCCCTTCGATGGGTTTGATGTCAGAGGTCAACTGAATCAAATAGCCGGAAACAAAGCGCGCGGCGTAGCCCAACTCGCGCAGTGTCGCGACCATAAGCCAAGCACTATCGCGACAAGACCCCAATGCCTTGCGGATGGTAACCGAGGGGCTTTGAACGCCCGGCTCCATTCGGATGGTGTAATTGATACGATTGGCAATAAAGGTGTTGATCGCCACCAGCCAGTCATTCGTTGTACCGGTCTGCTCGGGGGCCTGTGCGGCGAACTCGCGGAACACGTCTCCTCGGCCCACCTTTTTGAGATAGGGGCGCAGATCTTTGCGCTGATCCTTGGTGTATTCAAATGGGACCTGCTGACAGTCCTCTTCCAGAAAAAAGTCAAACGGATTGATCGCGACCATATCGGCCACCAAATCAACCGTGACCGAGAATTTTTCCGTCGGCTTCAGAAATACAATGCGTGCGCTCCAGTTGGCAAAAGCATCCTGCTGCCAATTCAAGAAGTGGTCTTCGGGCTCAATCTTGAGGCTGTAGCTCTTGATTGGGGTCCGGCTATGAGGTGCAGGTCGCAACCGCACCACATGGGGCGCCAAATTGATGGGGCGATCATATTCGTAAGTTGTTTGATGGCTCAGTGCGACGCTTATTGACATTCCAAGTGCTACTTTTTTTTGCAGGGTCTAAGAAAAGTGGCAGACTGCGGCTACAAATCCACCAAATTGACGGTTCCTTCTTGTTTGGCGGGCACGGGGGAATACGGTCAACCTTAATGTGAATTTAGGGACACCAATGCAGGACACATTTTATAATGAGATGAAAAACGGGGCAATTGACCGCCCAGAATACCGCCTTGTGGTCGACTGGCTGCAGCGACATGGGGTTGAGGCGATCCAGACTCGTCGAGCCGAGGCCGAGGCGATTTTTCGCCGGATTGGGATTACTTTTGCGGTTTACGGCGAAGGGGGCGATCCTGATCGTTTGATCCCGTTTGATATGGTGCCGCGCATTTTTAACGCCCGTGAATGGGACATGATCGAAAGCGGTTCGATCCAGCGCGCCCGCGCCTTGAACGCCTTTATCGCGGACTCTTTTGGCCCCCGCGAGATCGTAAAGGCCGGGATCATACCCGAAGACATGGTCACCCAGAACCTCGCCTATCTTGAGCAGATGAATGGCTACCGGCCGCCCCATGATGTTTGGGCCCATATTATTGGTGTCGATCTGGTCCGCACCGGACCAGATGAGTTTTTCGTGCTTGAGGACAATTGTCGAACCCCGTCCGGTGTGTCCTATGTCCTGCAAAACCGCGAGGTCATGTCGCGCATGTTCCCCGAGTTGTTTCGCGATGGCCGTATCCGCCCGGTGGATGGCTATGCGGACATTCTTGCCGAAGCGATGCAATCGGTTGCGCCGCCCAATTGTTCGGGCACTCCGACAATGGCCATCCTGACTCCGGGTCAGTTCAACTCAGCTTATTTTGAACACTCATTCCTTGCAGATATGATGGGGATTGAACTGGTCGAAGGCCTTGACCTGATTGTCGATGACCAAAAGGTATACATGCGCACGACCCATGGGTTCGAGCAAGTTCATGTGATTTATCGCCGTATTGACGATGCCTTCCTTGATCCGGCGATGTTCCGCGAGGACAGCATGATTGGTGTTCGCGGGCTGATGGATGCGATGATGGCCGGTAACGTCACCGTGATCAACATGCCGGCGACCGGCATTGCGGATGACAAAGCCACCTATATTCATGTCCCCGATATGATCCGTTTCTATCTGGGCGAAGAGCCGATCATTCCCAACGTTCAAACCTTCCGCTGCGATCAGAGCGATGATCTTGCCTATGTTCTCGACAACCTTGCCGACCTTGTTGTGAAAGAAGTTCAAGGATCGGGTGGATACGGCATGTTGATCGGGCCGACATCGACAAAGGCCGAGATTGCGGAATTCGCCACCAAGTTAAAGGCCACGCCCAGCAATTACATTGCCCAGCCGACCCTATCGCTTTCAACGGCACCGATTTTGACCGATGCCGGGCTTGCCCCGCGCCACGTTGATCTGCGCCCATTTGTCGTCTCGGGCAAAACCTCGCGTATGGTGCCCAGCGGATTAAGTCGCGTCGCCTTGACCGAAGGCTCGCTCGTGGTGAATTCGAGCCAGGGCGGCGGGGTCAAAGATACCTGGGTGTTACGTTCAGAGGAGACATCCTGATGCTAAGTCGAACTGCAGAGGGCTTGTTTTGGTTGGGCCGAAATATCGAACGAATGGATACTGCCGCGCGTTTGCTGGATGCAGGGCGCCGGTTGGACAGCCTGCCAAGGACCGACGACCAGCACAGCGAATGGAGCTCTGTTATCGTGGCCTCGGGTGCGACGACCACATTCCCAAATTCACTCGAAGAGGCCGATGCGGAAACTGTAGCAGACCACCTGATCCGAGATCTCTCCAACCCGTCTTCGATTGCCTCTTGCATCGAGGCCGCGCGGGTAAATGCCAAGGCCGTCCGCAACGCCATTACGGCCGACGTTTGGGAGGCCGTCAATGACACGCGATCCGGGTTGCGCCATCGACTTGAGAAAGATTGTGATCGAGAAAACCTTGCTGATTTTGTCGATTGGGTGCGAACCCGGAGCGGCCTAGCACTTGGTAAAATAGAAAACACGATGCTGCGCGATGACAGCTCGCAGTTTATCGCGTTGGGGAAATGGTTTGAACGGGCCGATGCCACGGCGCGCTTGCTTGATGTGAAATACCATGTGCTCCTACCCCATGCCACGGATGTTGGCGGTGGTTTGGACTATCTGCAATGGGTGCAAATCCTGCGCGCCGCGAATTCGGCAGTGGCCTTTCGCCATCTCTATAGTCGCATTGTTGACCCGCGTGGCGTCGTCGATCTTTTGGTTTTGAATGACAAAAGCCCACGGTCTCTTATGTCGGCGCTATCAGAGATCACCGTTTTGCTTCAAAAACTTGCCTCTGACCTTCCTGTGCAACAGGACGTCGCACAACAGGCGCGCGCCGCCGAAGAAAGGCTTAGGGCAACCAGCAACAACGAGATTTTCGATTTGGGGCTGCATGACTGGCTGACCAAATTCATCGTGGATACAAATGTGATGGCACAGAACGCTACATCAGCTTTCGGATTTGGCGTCGAAATCGGAATTCCGTCTGGACATATTGCCGACAGTCTGACGCAATAGCCCCTCGGCACCGGTCCGATACGGTGTTAGAAGCCGGGCGATGGGGAGAGAATCCAGCTCTAGACCCAACTCTAGATCATGCCAACAAGCCTGAGGCCCGATGACTTATTGCGTTGCTATCAAGACCAATGCCGGAATGGTGTTCCTGTCCGACACCCGCACCAATGCGGGGGTGGACAACATTTCGAAGTATCGCAAAATGTTCACTTGGGAGGTCCCCGGGGAGCGTGTCATCACCATGATGACAGCTGGCAACCTGGCCATCACTCAGGCAGTGATCAGCCTCTTGCAAGAGAACATCGACAAGCCGCAAGAAGGCATTGATACGCTTTTGAGCGCAGAGTCGATGTTTCGGGTTGCCGAAATTGTTGGTGACGCGATGCGCATCATCCAGACGCGCTATGGCACCAATATCGCCCAAATGGGCGAAAGCACTATGTCCTCGATTATTGTGGGCGGCCAACGCGCCGGCGGCGGCATGCGCCTGTTCCACGTCTATTCGGCCGGAAACTTCATCGAGGCCGGTGAGGACACGCCCTATTTTCAGATCGGCGAACACAAATACGGCAAACCGATCTTGGACCGCGTGATCAATGTTGAGTCCCCCGTCAATGTCAGTGTGACAGCCGCACTTTTATCGATGGATTCAACGCTCCGCTCCAATCTCTCGGTTGGCATGCCTTTGGATTTTTCGGTTGTTCATGCCGATGAAATGCGATTTTCGCAGATACGTCGCATCGAAGAGCATGATCAAAACTACCTCGCTCTGTCTGACGCCTGGTCAAGCGCCCTTCGCAACGCATTTAACGATATGTTTGACTTTTCAGTCGTTTGAACGGTACTGTCAGAAGAAAACTGGTTGAGACGGGCGGTGCGGGCGCATAGCGTCGCCGGATGATAAATCGCGACCCATTCAAGTACTTCAAGACGTCTCCCGACATCATCCGTCTGGCGGTGATGATGTATGTGCGTTATCCACTTTCGTTGCGCAATGTGGAAGACCTGCTGCACGAACGCGGTATCGAGATCAGCCACGAAACGGTCCGTTTCTGGTGGAGCCGGTTCGGCCCATTGTTTGCGGCTGAAATCCGCAGGAAACGGGTTCAGCAACTTCGAGCTCATTCGAATTGGCAATGGCATCTGGACGAAGTGTTCGTAAAAATCAACGGAGAAACCCATTATCTCTGGAGGGCCGTGGATCACGAGGGGGAGGTGCTTGAAAGCGATGTCACCAAGCGTCGGGATCGTAAAGCAGCATTGAAATTCCTCAGAAAAACAATGAAGCGCTTTAGTCCACCACATGTCATCGTGACCGACTTACTGCGGTCTTACGGCGCCGCGATGAAGGTCATAGGCAACGCAGATCACCAGGAAACAGGGCGCTGGTTCAACAACCGGGCCGAGAATTCACACCTTCCGTTTCGACGACGAG